>CAZPHB010000001.1:0-15612 GCA_964586595.1 uncultured Flavobacteriaceae bacterium
AGCAACGAACAGTTCGATCAGTGGGTGCGCCCCGAAAAAATGGTTGGCGATCCCTTTGAAACCGTGCCTCCCGCGGATACGGAAGAGGATTGATACTTAGGGAATAATAGACCTGGAAAAGCGGCGGAAATTCATCTGCCGCTTTTTTTGTGCTCAGGATGATGTTCAAGTTTAACTATGGGATTATAAATAAATTCATACTTTTGGTAAATAATATTGCTGTTCAGTAAAGGAACTAAAATACTAGAGGTGTTATTTTTTTTTTTTTGAGGATCAAACCAAAACTAATATGAAAACAAAAATCACAATTTTGTTCCTCACGTTTGTATCTTTTATGAATGTTATGGCTCAGGGACTGGAGCTCAGCAAGGAACGAACTACGGAAGTGTACTGGATTAAAAATGGACATTTGGAGAGAATTCAGGGAACTGGAGGCCTGCGTATCACTGAAACCTCCCTTCAAATTATCGGTGAAGAGGTTATTTCAAATGCAGATGCATTTTGGGAAAGTCTTGGGAGTGATCCAATTCCCACCATGGCCATACCTTGCAGTACGAATGTGTATAACGGCCATCCGTTAACTACAAAGAAGTGTGGTAAATTGGAAGCTGAGTACAGAGAAGAGGATGGTACATTTAAGTACATCTGCAACGTAAACTATCCCAACCAAATGTGTTGGGCTAAATTTACGGATAATGCCGGAAAAGATATTATGGTATATACTTTCTAGTGATGTAAACTATTCTTGAATTGTTTGTTATGCGGATTTATCTTATTCTGATTCTAATGGTGAGCTGTGGCTCAGGTCGAAATGCCCTCTACAGCAGGGGAGGGCTTCAAGAATTTGGGCCTTCAATAGTCAGTATAAATTCAAATTTGAAATGTGTATTCCCAAAACCGGATGATACAACATTTTGGAAGTCTATGAAAAAATATATTCAAGACACGCAGCAGTTGTTTTTTGACAAAGCGTTGTTCAAGTCTGAAATAAAGAATTACACGCTTTACATGAGTCCATCAGAACCGGTTTTGGTGTCTCAAAATCGAACAACTCAAAGTCTTCGATTGATTCATTACGTCGAACGTAAAACATGTTCCATTGATAGCCTTGTTCAAACCATAATTCCTCATGTTTATCATCGCATACATGAATTAAATTCGATAAGGCTTAGTTTCGACGACTACTTAAAGAAAAGGAATACTTATTTTATAGAAGGTTATTGCGCCGAGATAGACGAATTAGAATGGGTTGGTGTAGAGGTTATGTATGTTCATTCAAAGATATTGATAAATGGAAAATTATGTTATATCGGATTGGATTCAGCAGGGCAAGAGACCCAGAAATATGGCTTATTGCTATTGGAATATGAACCAAGTTCTGGAAAATTAAATTGGATTCTTGCACGTCAGGAAGACCTTCGATACAATCACAAGCAGGAATATTATGAACTTAAGTTACCTATTGGCTCTGGACATAACTTGTATTATTCAGAAAAAGATAATGAATATTTATATTTCGTTCACCATAATTCCGAGTTTGATAATCCGGAAGGAAAATTGTTGGCTGGAAAATCCATGTTCGCCAATGTTCAAATGAATTGGGAAGAACATGATATAAAGGTTTTGGGTTTGACGCAAATAATCATAACAGAAGAAATGAATCAATTTTCGACTATTAATTCAAATTATCTTTCCGGATATAGTCTTTCGCAATACAAAAAAGATTACTTATTTGCTTCACAAAGGGATCCTTTTATTTATAGGTATAAGAGAAAAAAAACCTATTGCAAGATACCTTTGCCATTTCGAGTGTATGACCCCGATACGATAAAGGATTATGAGTTTGCTTATTCAGTTATTCCGATGAATAATTATTTCAGATTTACATTTTTGGATATGACTATTGTAAATAGTCGTTTATTTGTGTATATGAAAGAGGATAATCAAAAAATATTAGCAGTTTACAGTTTAAAAAATAATAAATACATAAAAAAAGAAATAATACCCAATGAATACCAATATCTACGTTTTTTTAAAAATAAAGCGATTTTGAAAGAACTGAATCCTAAATGCTCGGATTGTAAACAGAGCTATGCAATTATTACTTTAAAGTGACCAATTATGTTTTATTTGAGCTTTAGAAATATTTTAATGCTGCTATTTAGTACGAGTGCTTTTGATTTGAGTTACAAGAAAATAAATATGTTTCCTGAAAATCGGTTCTATATTACGTATTATGGTACCAACTGTGAGAATTGCATTTATTCTGTAATTCAACAAATAAGGCAAACGGACAGCGGGGCACCAATCATCATAGTATCGCCTGGGTTTTCTGGTGAAGAGGTTATTTACGTTCGGAGAAAAATAAGGGCCCTGTCAAATTATGTTTCAGGTTTGTCATGGATGAACAACCTTGATACCTTCAATTTATTAGCCCAAGGCTCAAAAGCTGCAGAAGTTATTTATTGCCGCAATGATAGTTGTGTCAAATCCAGTTGTTATAGCTCAATAGAAAAACTTTTACAGTGGGCAGGCAATAAACAATGAGCATCGGGCAGGACTGTCTAGGACTTGATTTCTTTCGGCAGACGCTCTTTTAAAAAGGATTGATTTGTCAACTTTTACGTACTTCGCATCAGAATTCATGAAATACAACCACATCCCAAGCGACCTCTTCATACGCAACCGCCAGAAATTCTGTAAACGCATGAAACCCGGCAGCATCGCGCTGTTCCACAGCAACGACGAAATGCCGCGCAACGCCGATGCCTTCTTCCGATTCCGTCAGAACAGCGACCTCTTCTACCTGAGCGGCATTGATCAGGAAGACACGGTGCTGGTGTTGTTCCCTGACAGCCCGAATCCCATGTTTCGTGAAATGCTGTTCATCAAACGCACCAACGAAACCATCGCCCGCTGGGATGGACACAAGCTGACGCCTGAAGAAGCCTTAGAGGTTTCCGGGGTGCGCAACATCTTCTGGTACGATGAGTTTGAAGCCACCGTGCGTCCGGCCATCCTGCTCGCAGAAACCCTGTACCTGAACCTGAACGAAAACGATCGCTTCAACGACCATGCGCCTTACAATGCCCTGCGCTTTGCCCAGCACATCATGGCGAAATTTCCGCTCCATCGCCTGGAACGCAGCGCGCCGCACATGGCAGCCCTGCGCACCGTAAAGGAAGAAGAGGAAATTGAATTGCTGCGCGAAGCCATCCGCATCACCGGACTTGGTTTTAAGCGACTGCTTGGCTTCGTGAAGCCCGGTGTGATGGAATATGAAGTGGAGGCGGAGCTGATCCATGAGTTCATCCGCAACCGCGCCAACGGCTATGCTTTTGATCCCATCATAGCCAGCGGAGCTTCTGCCTGCGTGCTGCACTACGTGGAAAACAACAAACCTTGCAAGGACGGCGACCTGCTGCTGCTGGATTTTGGCGCCGATTATGCCAACTACAACGGCGACCTCACCCGCTGTATTCCGGTGAATGGACGCTTTTCAGAACGCCAGAAAGCTGTTTACAATGCCGTGTTGCACATTCAGAAAGAGAGCATCAAAGCCCTGAAAGCCGGAATGACCCTGCAGGATTGGTTTGCCATTGCCGGCGAACTTTGCACTGAACAACTAGTAAATCTGGGCTTGTTGAAGATGGAGGATGTCAAGAACCAAAATCCGGCGCAGCCGCTCTATAAGAAGTACTTCATGCACGGACTGGGCCACCACCTTGGCATCGATGTACACGACATCATGAACCGCTACGCCAAGCTGGAAGTGGGAAATGTACTTACCGTAGAACCCGGCATTTACATCCCGGAATGGGGCATTGGCGTGCGCATTGAAAACGATGTGGTGATCAGGGAAAACGGCATCGAAGACCTGATGGCCGATATTCCGAGGGAAGTCGAAGAAATTGAATCGCTGACGAATCGCTGAGCCGGTTCAATAGAACCACTCTTCGGATTTTTTCAAGTTCTGAAGGCTGAAGGTGTAGGTGAAGGTAATATTCACAAAGCCGCCTTTGTAAATCATGTCGAACGTGCGGTTTTTGGCCGTTCCGGTAATGTCAGAATCCCTGCCGAAGGTTTGGAAATAATTCAGTCCGAAGGAGTAGGTGTTCTTGCTTTCTGTTGCACCGCCGAGCTCCAGGCCCAAGAAAAACATGGGATAACCCGAGGCTGCGCGTTTTTCGGTGATGCGGAATGTTCCCGGAACCCCGTTGGTGCGCACGGCAGAGTCAGATCCGTCCAGCCTGAACGCATAAGCCAGACCAAAATTTTCACGGATGAAGTTCAGCTCGTTGAAGCGCTGTTTGAAGGAAATGCCCACCGGAATATGCAGGGTAGTAATGCTGCGGTTGATGTAAGGATTCAGACTGAAAGTATCGTTCGAAATGCGGTAGCCCTTTTGCACGATCTGCACGCTGCCCATGAGTGCGCTGTTCGCCGAAAGTCCGTATTCCCAGGCAAGGCCGGCACTGATCCCCGATTTGTTTCTTCTGGAGAAATTGCGCGGCAGCGTATCAATAGGATTGGCCCTGGAAATATTGGCTCCACCGGTGATGCCTACACGAAAGCCCTGCTGGGCTGATGCGGCTTCCATCAAGAACAAGGCCGCGCCTGCAAAAAGTAATTTTTTAAACATTCCCGCTTCAAAGTTAAGCGTGTAACGCGGAAAGCTACTTTTGCGTTACCGATGGATGCAGAATTTTTCACCGCGCTTGGCCGTCATTTTCAGAACCTAAAAACTACCGATGCCGGACAGCAACTCTTGCAGGAAGCAGAAATACGCAATCCCTGGTTTACCCGCGCCGAACTGGATTATTGTTTGGATGCGTGGGTGAAGGCCCTGCAACCGGAAGCTGTAGAAGCATGGTTGCACGACCTAAAACCGGCACAAAATCCGAAGAAGGTTGGCATTCTGATGGCGGGAAACATTCCAATGGTAGGGCTGCATGATTTATTGTGTGTGCTTGCCTCCGGACATCATGCGCTAGTGAAGTTGTCGTCGGACGATCAGGTGTTGATGCGCGAAGTGTTGCGCTTTGCCCGTGAATACGGATTGCCCTCAGCGCAATCGATCACAGAAGTTGAGCAACTAAAAGGAGTAGAGGCAGCCATCGCCACGGGAAGCAACAATTCCGCGCGCTATTTCAAACAGTATTTCGGTCATCTGCCGCACATCATCCGAAAGAACCGAAATTCTGTGGCATTCATTGCTCCGAATGAGCCTGAGCAGACGTTCCCATTGCTGGCCGATGATGTATTTCACTACTTCGGCCTGGGTTGCCGCAATGTAACGCACTTGCTGTTTCCCAAAGGCTTTGATCCACGAAGCATCTTTCCATATTTAGAACCCTGGGCACACATCATCAACCACAACAAATACGCTAACAATTACCATTACCATAAAGCCATTCTGCTGATGAACCTGGATGTGCACCTTGATAATGGTTTTGTGCTTCTGAAGGAAGACGAAAAATTATACAGTCCGGTGGGGATGCTACATTATTCGTTTTATGACGATGAAGCAAGCGCTGCTCAATATATCCAACAACATCGCGAAGCGATTCAGTGCATGGTGGGCCATGCCGATTTTTGCGATACCCTGCCCGGAACTACACAGCGTCCCGGACTGCAGGATTATGCCGATGGCGTGAACACGATGGATTGGCTGATGCAGCTGGGCTAAACCCTGAATCAGTTATAAAACCTCACGAAGCAGCCGAACCACAGCGGCAGCCATGCTGTTAGTACAATCTAAAAGGGGATTGATTTCTGTGATTTCAAATGTGGCTGTTTTTGGATGTGGAAACAAAGTTCGGAACAGATATGAAGCATGTGCCAAGGTTAATCCGCCATCAACAGGAGTTCCGGTGCCTGTTGAAACAGAAGTATCTAAAGAATCGACGTCGAAAGAAACATACCACTGATCACAAGCCGATAAATGCTCCATGGCTTCCTGTAATACTGTTTCAATACCGCTTTTAAGCACTTCTTCAGCATAAAAAATACGGATGCCGAGCAGCTTGGCCAGTTCAAGTTCTTCTGTTTCATAATCCCGGATGCCAATAAACACCACATCTTGCGGAAGCACTTTTCCTTCTACCTGATGACTTCCCAGGGTGCGCAATTGATTCCAAAGCATGAGCGTTTCTTCATCCGGATTGTTTTTTTGCAGGGCGCTGAATGTTTCCGGAATATGCAGCAGTGCATGCACCGCCATGCCGTGGATGTTTCCGGACGGCGTAGTGTACGGATTGTGTAAATCCAGGTGTGCATCAATCCAAATCAATCCAATACGTTGCTCCGGATCATGATTTTTTAAACCGGAAAAAGCGCCAACTGCGTTGCTGTGGTCGCCGGAGAACAAGAGCGGGAAATCGGCATCATTCAGCACATCTTCTACATAAGATGCCAGCATGCCCTGAGCCACGGTGAGGTGGTCAATATTTCGCGCAAAAGGGAAGGGGCTGTTTTTTTGGAACTGGTGATTCAGGTCGGGAACCAATACCCTGTTCAAATCTTCAAGGACGGTAAATCCCTCTTGCCTGGCTTGCAACATAACGGCCTGAGGACCCAGCGATGCGCCCCGTTTTCCGGCTCCGTTTTCTGATGGTGCTTCAACGACTTTGATGGTACGCATGGTTTGGAGGATTTAAGGCAAAGATACCAAACTTCGCGAAGTAGGCTTGAAAACCGGTTATGGCGCATTGGGGAAAACCACCTTTACAGGCCGCTTGGTAAGAGTTTGTTTTTAGTTATTTTCGCGACCTTATCCGTAAAGGTACTTAACTGAAATGAAGAATAAAGGAACCGTCATTGGCATCTCCGTAATCCTGGCCCTGGCCTGCGTGTACCAGCTGTCGTTCACCTGGGTGGTGCGCAGATTTGAGGACAAGGCGAAGCGGGCTGCCACCAAAAATGGAGTTTACAACCCAAAGGTGTACAACAACTATCTGGATTCGGTTGGCAGGACATCAATCTACAACATCGGCTTTGCGAAGTTTGATTATTTCGAATGCAAGCAGCGTGAAATCAACCTCGGTCTTGACCTCCGTGGCGGGATGAACGTAATCTTGGAAGTGGAGAAAAGCGAAATCATTCGCGGCCTCGCCATGAACAAGGAAGATGCTGAATTGCTGAAAGCCCTGAAAGCTGCACAGGCAGAAATGGACAAGCAAAGCGGTGATTTTGTAGAACTGTTTGCCGCTGAATACAACAAAGCCACCAACGGGAAGAAACTGGCAAACCTGTTTGCCAACACCGACAACAGGCAGTTCATCACCTTTACCAGCAGCGATGCCGAAGTGGTAAACTACATCAAGCGTGAAGCCGCAAGTGCAGTTGACCGTGTATATAGTGTAATTGAAAAACGGATTAATCAGAGCAACGTAACACAACCTACGATCCAGCAACTGGACGGAGGTCGGATTTCGGTGGAATTGCCCGGTGTGGATAACCCCAAAAGGATGGAAGACCTGCTGGAGAAATCAGCCCGTCTGGAATTCTGGGAAACTTATGACAACAGCGAAAAGAATGGTTATCAGGCGCTCAAATACCTAAAAGCAGCTTACGAGGCTTCTGCAGATTTGGGTATGCCCAAAGATACCAGCGCCAAAAAAGACAGCACTGCCCTTGCAGCAAAGAAAGATTCAAGCGCGTCTGTAGCCGCAAATGGTGCTGATTCAGCTTCCAAAAAGCGCAGCGATTCATTGGCGAAAGCAAAACAACAGAAAGAACAGAAAGCGGCTGAAAGCAAAATTTCCAACAGCCCGCTGATGAAAATCCTGCAACCCAATTCAGACCAGCAGGGTCGGGTGTATCCGGGTGCACGACTGGCCTTGGCTACCAAAGAAAACCAAGCTAAGGTAATCGCCTTGCTGGAACACCCATTGGTGAAAAAGGCGCTTCCTTTTGACGTGAAGTTGGCCTGGGATGCAAAGCCCATCGCAGAGGGTACCAACGTTTATGGCCTGTACTTCCTGAAATACAACAAGCTGGGTAAACCAGCCATTTCCGGTGATCAAAACCTCATCAGCGATGCGTTTGCAAGCACCAGCCAAACCGGAGAAATTGAAATCAACATGCGCATGTATCCTGCTGCTGCCAATGAGTGGGCACAGGTTACAGGCGACAATAAAGATCGTTGCGTGGCCATCGTACTTGACGATAAAGTGTATTCAGCCCCAACAGTTCAGGCCAAAATCACCGGAGGCCAAAGCCAGATTTCCGGCAGTTTTGACGTGAAAGAAGCAGAAGACTTGGCCAATGTGCTAAAGGCAGGTAAACTGCCTGCCCCCGCGCGTATTGTGGCCAGTGACGTGGTGGGTCCTTCTTTGGGTAAAGAAGCCATCCGCAACGGTTCGTGGTCACTCATCCTCGGTTTCCTGGCGGTAATCCTGTTTATGGTGCTCTATTACAACCGCGGCGGTATTATTTCCATCATCGCCGTATTTGCAAACATATTCCTGATTATGGGCGTGTTGTCTTCTTATGGAGCAGCCCTCACCCTGCCAGGTATGGCAGGTATCGTGCTTACCATTGGTATGGCAGTGGATGCCAACGTGTTGATTTACGAGCGCATTAAAGATGAATTACGTGAAGGTAAATCGCTCAGGTCAGCTGTAACCAACGGGTTTCAGGCTGCTTTGAGCGCCATTGTCGATTCAAACGTGACCACCTTATTGGCAGGTATCATCCTGACCTTTACGGGTGCAGGACCAGCCTATGGATTCGCCATCATTCTGGTAATCGGTATTTTCAGTTCCATGTTTACCGCACTGCTCGTTTCAAGAATGTTGATTGAAAATCGCCTGGCTAAAGGAAAAGAAATCAAATTCTCGTATAAGTACAGCGATAACGTGCTTAGCGGAAAAAACTTTAATTTCATTGGAAATAGAAAAAAGTATTACATCATTTCAAGCTTGGTGATTGCTTCAGGTGTTGTTGCGTTTTTCATGAGGGGCGGCATTCCAACAGGCCTTGATTTCAAAGGTGGTTGGTCATTCCAGATCCAAACCAACGCTGAAAAGAATTACAGCGTAGCCGACCTGAAAAAAGCGCTTGATGACAACCTCAAAGAATCCAGTAATGAAGTGAAAACCATAGGCAACAACGGTCAGTACAAAATTGTGACCAGTTACCTGATCAACTCGAATATGAAGGAGGGCCGCGATTCAGTTGGAAACGCTGTGTTGAATGCCCTGAAAGGATTTGAACTGACCAAAACTGCAAATGGCGAAGGTCCCATTCTGGCCTCAAGTAAAGTAGGACCTGCAATTGCCGCCAATACCAGAAACAAGAGCATTACAATGGTCTTGCTTGCCATTGTTGGTATTTTTGTGTACATCGTGTTCCGATTCCGCAATATTGCGTATGGTTTAGGCGCAACCGTAGCATTGATTCATGACGTGCTGATCGTACTTTCCTTCTTCGCAATTTTCCACGGCATATTGCCTTTCCCCATGGAAATTGATCAACACCTCATTGCGGCATTACTTACACTGGTGGGTTATTCCATCAACGATACCGTGATCGTGTTTGACCGCATCAGGGAATACTTAAGAGAACACCGCACAGAAAAGAGCGAAAGCACCATCATCAATAATGCCATCAACCAAACACTGAACAGAACGGTTGTAACCGCTATGACCGTGTTTATGGTATTGATTGTACTCTTCCTTTTTGGCGGCGATGTGTTGAAAGGATTCTCTCTTGCACTGCTGATTGGCGTGATGGTTGGTACCTATTCATCCATCTGTATCGCTACTCCTATTGTTGTGGATTTCAGCGGTAAACGGAAGAAGAAATAAGCTTCCGCTTTAATAGATCATACCTGAAGGGCGGAGCGGAGGCTTCGCCCTTCTTTTTTCCATCAAGTTAAAAAAACATGATTCAGTTAAATAAATCAAACAATCAGTACGAATGGTCGGGAGTGTCACTTTCCGATCTTGCAGCAACGTTTGGTACACCGCTATATGTTTATGATGCGGCAACCATAAGGCACCAATATCAAAAATTAACAGCGGCGTTTGAAGGTGTCCGATTGCGCCTGCATTATGCATGTAAAGCCAATTCCAACATCAATATTATGAAACTGTTGAAGGAACAGGGCGCCGGTTTGGATGCAGTATCCATTGAAGAAGTCCATTTGGGATTACATGCCGGATTTAAACCGGAAGACATCATCTACACGCCAAATTCTGTGCATTTTGATGAAGTGAAGGCTGCGGTAGCATTAGGTGTACGGGTAAATATTGACAATCTGCGCATCCTTGAACAGTTTGGCGTGGAATACGGCAATTCATATCCTTGTTGTATCCGCATCAATCCGCACATTATGGCCGGTGGACACACCCAAATTTCAGTTGGTCATATAGATTCTAAATTCGGGATTTCCATCCATCAAATGCGCCATGTGCTCCGCTTGGTTGAATCATTACACATTAAGGTTGAAGGTTTGCACATGCATACCGGTAGCGACATATTGGATGCAGAAGTGTTTCTACGTGGTGCCGAACTGCTGTTTGATGCGGCCATGGAATTTCCTGATTTGGAATTTCTCGATTTTGGAAGTGGATTTAAAGTTCCGTACAAAGAGGATGAAACCGCAACGGATATTGAAGAAACAGGCAAAAAGATTACAGACGTGTTTCGGGCATTTTGTACCAATTATGGAAATGAACTGGAACTAAAATTCGAACCCGGCAAGTACCTGGTAAGTGAAGCAGGAGTGCTACTTGTTCGTGCCAACGTGGTGAAACAAACTACTTCAACCGTTTTTGTAGGTGTAGATTCTGGACAAAATCACCTCATTCGTCCGATGTTCTATCAAGCCTACCATCGCATCCAGAATATGAGCAATCCTGATGGGGCCACCAGGCTGTATTCGGTGGTAGGCTATATCTGCGAAACAGATACGTTTGCCTACGACCGCAAGTTGCATGAGGTTAGGGAAGGAGATCTGCTGTGTTTGTTCAATGCCGGTGCTTACGGTTTTGCCATGTCCAATCAGTATAATTCTCGATTCAGGCCGGCAGAGGTGCTTATCGATCAAGGAAAGGCACATTTAATAAGGAAAAGAGAAAGTATGGCTGACTTGCTGCGCAATCAGATTGTTCTGGAATCATGAAGCACAAAAAAAGCCACATCTGAAGATGTGGCTTTTTTCATCTGTTGGCGTTTTTTATTCCAACGTGAATGTGTTTTTCTGCTTCATGGTATCGTCTGTCCAGAGCTCAACAGAATATTTGCCTTTTTTAAACGCAGCAGCTGTGAAATAGAGTTTCACCTTTTGCTGTTCTCCATCAAACACGATGGTTTCTTTCAGGGAATAAAGGGTGCTCTTGTCTGCAAGACTTTTATTGTCTTTCGTGAGGATTTCACCTTCAGGTCCGACAATTCTAATTTTCACCTCTTGCTCCACTGGTTGCTCAATCAAAGGATTCTGGATGATGTCAAAAGTAATCTTCAGTCGGTCAATTGATTTTGATTTGAACGTTTCCTCTTGTTGTCCGTTCTTGTTTCTGATGCCGAAAGTAAGCACAGGACCGAATTGCAGGGATTGACCTTTGGATATCTTATCCTTCATGGCCCTGTTCTCCGACTCCATAGATGCGCGGTCGTTTTCGGCCTGACGCACAGCCTGTTCTTTATCCAGTTGTGCACGGAGCAACATGTCCTGAAGCTTCTTGATTTCGTCAGCTTTCGCAGCCAATTCGGTTTTGAACTTTTCAATTTGCTCCGGACTCATATTGCCAATAGCCCTTTGCAATTGCTTGATTTTTGAAAGATATGAAGCCTCTTTTGCAGCCAGTGTAGCTGTGGAACCTTCCAATTCCTGAATCTTTGCCGCGAGTCGTTGATTTTCTTCACGGGTAGAAATCATTTGTTCCAAAGAGTCGCGCATATTGAGCAGCACACGCTGCAGACTGTCGCGAAGCGCAACTGCAGAGTCGCGTTCTTTAGAAGATTTGCTCAGTTTCTGATGCTGCATGTACAGGTAGGCGTTTCCTCCGAAACTGCCTGCCAGAAACACACCCAGCACCGCGGTTAATACATTACGGTTCATTTCTTAACGGGTAAGATGTGCAAACATAATCATTTTGTGATAATGACCATAAACTCATCTACTGATATTACTCATGAACTCCAGCAACGCCGGGGGATGTACAAGTGGCAATATGATCCGCTGTTTTTTGTCTATGTAAATTCCCCAGGGAATATATTGAGTTCTAATTTTATCGTTGATCTTCGATGAAGAAAAGCCCATCGTCCAGGAAGTATTGTAATATTGGTTGTACTTAGCCACCCATTTAGGACTGTCGCCATAATTTAAACAGAGGACGCGTATTTCCGGATATTTAAGTATCAGGCGATTCAAAGCGGCACTGTCTTCAATGAACTGTGTCTTGTTGGAATTCCAAACATAAATGTACAGCGGCTTTCCACGCAGGCTGCGGATGGATTGTTTCTTGTTTATGCCTGCTGCAGTGCGGTATCTGAATCGAGGCAACTTTTTTCCGGGGTGCAGGGGTTGTTCAAAAGAACCGCCTTCCAGTTTTTGCAGGTACAAGCTGAGTCCATCAGAAGAAATGCCATGCACCTTGTAGCGGCTTAATTCCCAATCAAGCGTAATTTCCCCATCCTTCTCAATGATTTGTGCCTGTTCCGAAACAAATGGCAATCCGCAGCGCCCAATAAGCACCTGGTCAATTCCCGGTTCATTGTAAAATCCATTACAGTTAACATCTTTCAGTCCAATACGCAATGAATCTGATGTGCCCGGTATTCTTACGTCTGCTGCCAGAATATTCATCCGTTGCTCACGGAAGCTGTGATTTGCATCTGCGAATCTTTTTTTTCCTCTGGCACTGCCGTAAAAGGTGTTGATCATGTTCTTGTAACTGAAGAAGGAATCAACGGGAAATCTGGATAAACGAGCAACATAAGTGCCCTGTCCCGGATTCGTTCCCGGAATCATAATGTCCAAATAGCGGCGGTAGTATATGGCTGTATCAGGAAGTCCGTCATCGGTAAAATCCAGATTGTTGTTGCGATCAATCCAGATGGGGTGGGGAACTTCAAGATGTCTGTTGTTGCCAATCAGGAACACTAAATAACCCGGAGAAAAAGGATTTTTTGCACCTCCGTAATACAGGAATCCGTAAGCAGTGTCCTTAAAGCGGCCCAATTGTTCAGGAATTTTAATGTTGGCTGAACGCAAAGCTTCTGTTTGCACGCCAAATGGTTCATAAGATTCCAAGGGATTACTGAAATAAAAACAGGGCGCAATCATCATGCTGCGCCCCATTCTATCGTCTGTTGCCCTGATGGTAAGTTCCACCTTAAGCGTTTGCTGGGCCTTCAGGCAGGGAACAACAACAATGCCCAGGGCGAGGAGCAGTTGCTTAATCGCGGTCACCAGCTCCAAGGAACTGCAACAGGAAATACAAAAACGTGAGCAAGGATCCGAAGGCTGCAACCAGATACGTCATGGCCGCCCATTTTAATGAATCTTTGGCTCCGTCGTATTCACGGGTATTTACAACTCCCCGGTCTTGCATCCAGGCAAGTGCCCTTCGGCTGGCATCGAATTCTACGGGTAAGGTAACCAGTGAAAATGCGAGTATTACCCCATAACAAGCCACAATGATGCCCAAAATAGCCTGTGCCGTAAACATGGTAGAAAGCGCACCTCCCAGAAAAAGTGAGAAAATCATGACCATATTCAGGATGCGGCCGCTGGCGTTCTGCAAGGGTACCAGTTTGCTGCGCAGTTGCAGCATGGAATAAGCCTGCGCATGCTGTACGGCATGACCACATTCGTGCGCCGCCACAGCCGCCGCTGCAGCATTCCGCTGATGGTACACCGATTCGCTCAGGTTTACGGTTTTGTTCATGGGGTTGTAATGGTCGGTCAGTTCACCTTCCACGTGTACCACCTTTACATCGTAAATGCCATGATCTTCCAGCATTTTCTTTGCTACCTCATAACCACTCATTCCGTTCTCCAGAAACACTTCGCTGTAGTGGCGAAATTTACTTTTCAATCGCGCTGATACCGCCAGACTCAATACTACAATCAGGACGGTAAGGATGATGTATCCGATTCCCATATTTTCTTTGTTTTAGCTAATTATTTGTATGTTGTGTTTGCCCGTATTTGAAACTTTAAATACCCGTTCTCAAAGGAATCTGTGAAAGTTTGTTCTTTGAAGAAACTCCTTTCAGTTGAAATTCATTGGCTATCTGGTCCACTTATAAATCAACACGATCATGCCAACCAAGAACATCAGAATACTGATTCTGTTGATTCCGTGCATGTAGCGCAAAAAAGGACTGTTTTCTGCGGTTTCCTGCTTTTTAAAGCTCAGATACGAAAGCATCTTCTTGAAGATCATAGATACAAGTATAACGATTTTGGATGCCCGCTGTTTTACGAATGCTTAGAATCTCCCGGCTTTGGGATGAATGCATCCAGATTCACCGGGTGTGTAACTTTGGTATCTGTGAGCGCAATCAACAGTACCTCTTCCATGGTTTTTACGTAATGGAATCTTAAATCCCGCACATAATCAGGATTGATGTCTTCAATATCCTTTCTATTGCCTTCACAAAGCAAAATATCAGTAATGCCGGCTCTTTTGGCAGCCAAGATTTTCTCTTTGATACCTCCAACCGGAAGCACCTTGCCCCGCAATGTGATTTCTCCGGTCATGGCCAGCTTTGCCTTCACCTTCTTCTGGGTGAACAAGGAGGCGAGTGCTGTGAGGATGGTAACGCCTGCAGAAGGCCCGTCCTTAGGGATGGCTCCGGCAGGGAAGTGGATGTGGATGTCAACGGCATCAAACAGGGCCGGATTAATCCCCAGCTGATGTGCCTGAGATTTGATAAATGTTCGCGCCAGTGTGGCACTTTCTTTCATGACATCGCCCAGCTGACCGGTCAAAACGAGGTTTCCTTTACCGGGTGTAATGGCGCTTTCCACAAACAATACCGAACCACCACTCTGACTCCAGGCCAGCCCGGTAACCACACCTGCATGGTTGTTGTCTTCGTACTGTTCTCTTTCTATTTTCTCGGAACCCAGGATGTGCTGAATGTCTGCAGCATTCAGTGAGGCTTTGTAAGTTTCTGCACTTACTTTCTTTTTTGCCAGGTTTCGTGCAATGGTTGCAATTCTTTTTTCCAGACCCCGTACCCCACTTTCCAGCGTGTATTGATCAACAATCATCTCGATGATCTTGTCGCTGAGTTTCATGTCAGCTGCTTTCAGTCCATGAGCTTCACGCTGCTTTGGAACGAGGTATTTCTTGGCAATCTGAATCTTTTCTTCCACGGTATAACCTGCAATTTCAATTACTTCCATACGGTCGAGTAAAGCAGGCTGAATGGAATCCAGACTATTGGCAGTAGCGATGAACATCACCTTACTCAGGTCATAATCCATCTCGATGTAGTTGTCGTAGAAATGGGTGTTTTGTTCCGGATCTAAAACCTCCAGAAGTGCGGAGCTCGGATCACCCCTGAAATCCCGTCCCATTTTATCCACTTCATCCAGCACAAAAACAGGATTACTCGTGGCGGCTTTCTTCAAGTTTTGGATGATGC
>CAZPHB010000001.1:15712-341314 GCA_964586595.1 uncultured Flavobacteriaceae bacterium
TCCAGCACAAAAACAGGATTACTCGTGGCGGCTTTCTTCAAGTTTTGGATGATGCGTCCGGGCATTGCACCAATATATGTTTTGCGATGTCCGCGGATTTCGGATTCATCGTGCAAACCACCGAGACTCATCCGCACATATTTGCGACCTACGGCACGGGCTATGCTTTTTCCCAAGCTGGTTTTACCCACACCCGGAGGGCCATACAGGCAAATAATCGGACTCTTCATATCGCCTTTGAGCTTGATCACAGCAAGATATTCCAGGATACGCTTCTTCACCTTTTCCAGTCCGAAATGATCTTCATCCAGCACTTTAGCGGCGTGGTTCACATCAAAGGAATCGGTGCTGTATTCTCCCCAGGGAAGATCCAGCAACAGCTGCACATAGTTCAAACCAACTGAATAGTCGGGAGAAGCAGGATTAATCCGGAGTATTCTGTCAAGTTCTCTGTTGAAATGTTCATGAACCTCTTTAGTCCATAGTTTCAGGTTGCCTTTCTCCCGCAGCGACTGAATTTCTTTATCCGGGCTTTCCTGACCAAGCTCCTCCTGAATGGCGCGTATTTGCTGTTGCAGGAAATACTCTTTTTGTTGCTTGTCAATATCGGTGCGTACCTTATTCTGAATTTGGTCTTTCAATTCAACCATCTGCAACTCTTTGGTAAGGTGCTCCAACACAAGTTCCGCGCGCTTCCTTAAAGAATCACTATTTAAAATCTCTTGCTTCTCGCTGATGTCAATATTGAGGTTACTGGCGGCAAAATTCACCAGGAATCGATTGCTGTCTATGTTTTTTATGGCTGTTGCTGCTTCGCTGGGGATGTTGGGACTCAGCTCAATGATTTGCAACGCGGTTTCCTTTAACGTGTCGATCAGTGCTTTGAATTCCTTGTCTTCTTTTGCCTGAACATCATCGAGGGGAACGATGTTCGCCCTGAGGTAGGGTTCGGTTTGAATGATTTCACCCAATTGAAACTTACGTCTTCCCTGAATGATCAGGGTTGTATTTCCGTCGGGCATGCGCAATACCTTCATGATTACCGCCATGGTTCCAACGGTATGTAAATCGTCTGCCCCCGGATCTTCGACAGAGGCATCTTTCTGCGCACAAACTCCAATGATTTTACTCCCCTTATTGGCTTCTTTAATCAGCTTTATGCTCTTATCCCTGCCTACTGTGATGGGAAATACCACGCCCGGAAAAAGTACGGTATTACGAATGGGCAGAATGGGTAAATCATCCGGGAGTTTTTCCTTGTTTACCTCATCTTCCTCCTGTTTGCTGAATAAAGGAATGAAATCTCCAGGATTTTCAGCATCTCCATGGTCATCACTGATGATAAACTGTACCTGCTTTGGGTCGAACATATTCTTATAGCTCTGGTTGTTCCAACTTACATGCCAAATGGAGGTGCAAATTAAACAAGCTGCGTACATAACAGCATTGATGTGCCTGTTTTGAGGGCATAGCAAGGCGCTTTGACGTGCATGTCGTTTTTGTTGATGGAAAGAAATGGCCTTATGTCAATTTGGCTGTTCTCGTTTCCTGATGTCAGTTCATTCGGGCTGTGCACCTGTTTGTGGTTCCTTGGGTGCATATTTTGTAATTCAGCAGTCAAACTGCAATTTTGCATTCCAAATTATTTCAACACGTAAACAATATGAAAAAGTTTTTCAACTACACACTCATCTGCGCGGCTGCAGGCCTGGCTTTTCTAAGCGCATGCGGTGAAGATGATCCCATCAAACCCAAGCCAACCCTCACGCTGAACTCCGCCACCGGTTACACAGCAGCTGATGTGCGCAGCGAAAACGGAACAAAACTGAAATTTGGTATTGTTGCAACGGCACCTTCCGGAGAAAAATTGAAACAGTTTACCGTCAAAATCGCTACCAATGGTGGTGTAGCTGCCGGTCTTAAGGACACCATGCTGAATGATGCTTCACTGAACTACGACTGGAATTTCATCGTGAACGGAGCTGTGAACGACAAAATTACCCTCAGCTTTACTGTTGCACTCGAGAATGGCGAAACAGACAGCAAATCAGTAACCATCACCATCATTGCTCCCATTGAAAACTTGAGTGAATCTGCCGGTCAGGAAGTAAACAACATGATTGGTCCAAACCTTGGAGCCTACAACCTGGTTGCAGGCATCCAAATGCGCGCCGATTCTTCCGAAGCCCGCAAGGACATTAAAGACATGACCACCACCAGCACTTCAAATACCTACACTTTTGCGCAGAGCTGGACTAGCGGTAATGGTTCTAAATTCGTTAAAGTGACTGCTGCTGACTACGCGAATACATCAACCAACCAGCAATTGATTGACCTTTGGAATGCAAAAGCTTCCAGTGCCGCAAATACCGTTACCAACATTGCCAAAGGTGATGTAATCATGGTGAAAACAGGCCAAAGCGTAGCTTTTCCATACTTCCTGGTGAATGTTACCGATGTGGTGCTGACTACCGGAAACAATAACGATAAGTACGTATTTTCTTACAAAGGACTGTAAGCCATACGCAAATCCATTTTTTTTCAAAAGCCCCGGCCATAGGTCGGGGTTTTTTGTTTTTATATTCGAAACTGTTTATCAAGAGCTTTTTATGGTGAAAAGAATTGCCGTTTTTACTTCCGGTGGCGATGCTCCGGGCATGAATGCATGCATCCGAGCTGTGGTTCGGGCCGGTGTTCATTACAACCTGGAAACCTTCGGCATCATGCGCGGATACGAAGGAATGATTGAAGATGACATACATCCCCTGCTGCCGGAAAGTGTTTCCAACATCATTCAGTTTGGCGGAACCATACTGAAATCTGCCCGCAGCCTTGATTTTACCACGGTGGAAGGTAGGGCAAGGGCCGCAGCAAATCTAAAAAATCGAGGCATCGACGGCTTGGTTTGCATCGGTGGAAACGGAACTTATACAGGTGCCATGTATTTTGAACAAGAACATGGAATTCCTTCCATCGGCTGTCCCGGAACCATTGATAATGACTTATTTGGAACGGATGCTACCATAGGCTTCGATACCGCAGTAAATACGGCCTTAGACGCCATCGACAAAGTTCGTGATACCGCTGATGCTCATAACAGGGTGTTTTTCATTGAGGTTATGGGCAGGCATTCCGGCCATATCGCCATGAACGCAGGTTTGGCAGGTGGAGCAGAAGCCATATTTATTCCCGAACGGTCTGATGAAGCGTCTGTTTTTTTTGAGCGATATGGCAGTAAAACCCGAAAAAAAGCCTTCTCCATCTTCATCGTTGCCGAAGGTGATGAAGAAGGCAATGCCTACACACTGGCGGAAAAGTTTAAAAAGCTTTACCCTGATGCCGATGCTCGAGTTACGGTTTTGGGCCACATTCAAAGAGGGGGGATGCCTACCGCGAATGACCGAATTTTGGCTTCTCGCTTGGGCGCTCATGCCGTGAAAGCACTTGTGGAAGGAACACGGAATATGGCCGTAGGTATCACGAACAACAAAGTGGTATTTACACCATTTGAACAAGCCATCAGCCGAAAAAAAGACATCAACGAAAGCCTTTGGGAACTCGCCACAATCCTTACCAGATAAATGCTTCAGGAACTCAGGGTTAAGAATTACGCGCTCATTCGAAATCTGGTGTTCCGGCCGGAACAGGGACTCAACGTGATCACCGGGGAAACAGGTGCCGGTAAGTCGATCCTGCTCGGTGCCATGGGACTCATTTTGGGCAATAGGGCCGATCAGGCCACCTTGCTGATGCAGGATGAAAAATGTGTGGTTGAAGGTTTGTTTCACCTTCAAGACGAAATGCTGAAATCTTGGTTTCTTGAGGAAGACCTTGACTGGGACGAACATCTGGTTTTGCGTAGGGAAATTGTTCCCGGAGGAAAATCCAGATGTTTCATCAACGATACACCCGCTTCCCTGCAGCAGTTGAAAACCCTGGGTGAATACCTGGTGGAAATTCAAACGCAGCACGCCATCGTAAATCTTCAGGACCCCAACAAGCAGCGAAAGTTGCTGGATGATTTTGTCGGAAATACCGGATTGCTCAGCACCTATACCGAGGTGTTCAGGCAATTTAAACTGGCGAAGGAACAGGAAGCGAAACTGCTGGCCGGGCAAGCAGCCTGGCTTCGGGAACGCGATTACCTTCAATTTCAATTTCAGGAGCTGGATCAGTTTCAGCCCAAGAGTGGAGAAGATCAGGAACTGGATGCCGAAATTGTTGCCCTTTCCCACAGTGCAGAAACCACCAAAACAGCATGGGAAGCATGTCAGCTTTTGGATGATGCCGAAACAGGATTGCTTACGGGAATTACCCGGCTGCGAAACTTGTTGAAGTCCGGTTCCCGGTTTCAAGGGGCCTGGACGGAACTCTCCGAACGCACAGAACAGGTGTTCAATGAATTGAGGGATGTTTCATCCGCCTTGAACAACTTTGCAGCAGCTGACGCCGTGGCTCCTGAGCATTTGGAAGCCCTTCATGAACGGCAGTTTCGATTGCAATCGCTGTTGAAAAAACATCAACAACAGGACGCAGCAGGATTGTGTGCCTATATGGAATCCCTCGCTTTGAAACTTCAGGAAGGCGATGCGCTGGAAGTGCAAATTCAGGAACAGCGTCAGCGCTGTGCGTCGGTTTATGCCGAACTGCTTCGGCTGGCCGCTGCGTTATCCGAACGCCGTCATCAGGGTAAAACAGCTTTTGGCAAGCAGGTGACTGAAGTTTTGCAGCAGTTGGAAATGCAGGATGCGTGCATGGAAGTTGGATTGGAATCTCTGGAAGATCCCGGCCCTTTTGGCTCCGATGCAGTGGGTTTTCGTTTCCGCACTTCACCAACCCTTCCCATGAATCCATTGCAGAAAGTAGCTTCAGGTGGTGAATTGGCCAGACTGATGTTTGCCGTGCAATGCATCAGTGCACGGAAAGCGCGTTTGCCCCTCCTCATTTTTGATGAAGCAGATTCCGGCGTTTCAGGTGAAGTGGCTTCTAAGTTTGGCAGTCTGATGCGGCAGATGGCTGCAGCTCATCAGGTGATTGCCATTACGCATTTGCCCCAAGTGGCCGGCGCTGCCCACGCACATTTCTATGTGTATAAAGAGAAAGAAGGCGACAGACTGGGTTCAGCCATGAAAAAACTCGCAGAAAGTGAACGGGTAGAAGAAATTGCCGTGATGATCAGCGGTAAAAATCCCGAAAATTCGGCAAGGCTTCACGCCATGACATTGCTGAAAAACGCCGCCACTGGTTAAATCAATGTCAATCCATCGGCTGCGCCGGAAAGATAACCTTCATCCACCAGGAGGTTTGAACCAGAAGCAGCGGTGGTTGCCAGCACATCGCAGCGTTCATTTTCAGGAATACCTGCATGTCCCTTAACCCACACAAATTCTATGCGGTGTAACTCGGAAACAACCATGAATCGTTTCCATAAATCCGGATTTTTTACAGGTTTTTTTTGTGAGGTGCGCCACCCATTGCGTTGCCATTGACGCAACCACCCTTTACTTACAGCATCATGCACGTATTTGGAGTCTGTATGGATTTGCACCCGACATCCAGGTTTTTTAAGGGCTTCAAGACCCACGATGACCGCCAATAATTCCATGCGGTTGTTGGTGCTCAGCTGGAATCCTTTGGATAGCTCCAAGCGGTGTTGCCCGCTCATAAGCACCACACCGAGACCTGCCGGACCCGGGTTACCCAAAGCAGAACCATCGGTGTACATCACCACCAGCGTTGCCTGCTGGCTCATGGCTGGGGATTCACCAGAATCCTCACGCCGCTGGCACGAAAATTTAATTCGGTTTTGGGCTCGGTAATAAGCGCAACCTCCTCTTTGGTTTTTCCTGATTGCTCAGCCGTTTTGCGCAAATCATCCACAGAAATTGTATCCCGGTAAAAGTGTCCCCGAACCAAAACCTTTTTCCCTGCAATTTGCGCAGGTACATGAAACTTCTGGGCAAAATCAACAAACAACAAACGATTGCTGTCCAGGTTCATGTTGAACCAGCAACCTTCAGACTGGCATACATTGGCTACCGTTCCCACAATGTTGATGGTGTCAAGGTGACGCGAAGCATTTAAAACAGCTGAATCAGCATTTATTCCGGTTGTATCCTGGATTGCATTGCCAAAAACAAGGCTGTTGGGCAAGGTTTTATTGCCTTGATTCTGACATGCGTTGAGGCCTATGAGGCCCAGGAACAGGAAAATAGAAATCTTCTTCATGATGCGAATTTACCAGCTCAATCAGCTTGATGTGTGAAAGTTATACACCTTCAAAGCACGCACCATGAAAACAAAAATGCAGCTGCAAGAGTTAACTTTGAAACAAAATCATTTTGACCGCGCCCTCAGAATCACAAAGAAAAATTGACCACATTGAGCTTGCTTTTAAAGCCCAGGTGTCTGAGCCCGATGCGCGTTTCTTTTACGAACCCTTATTCACCGCACATCCGCAAAATGCACCGCTGCCACCAAGATTGATTGCAGGCAAGCTGATGAAGGCGCCAATCTGGATTTCCAGCATGACGGGAGGAGCGGAAAAGGCAGGAATCATCAACCACCGACTGGCAAAAGCCGCCGCACATTTTGGCTTGGGAATGGGTTTAGGTTCCTGCAGGCCCTTGCTCAAAGACCAAAAATTCCTGAATGATTTCAAGGTAAGACACCTTATTGGCGATCAGCCGCTGTTTGCAAACCTTGGAATTGCACAATTGGAACAGATGCAATCAGCCGGAACCTTGCATCAAGTATCAGAATTGATCAAACATTTGGAAGCAGATGGCCTGATCATTCATGTGAACCCACTGCAAGAGTGGATGCAACCTGAAGGCGACATCATCACTACGCCGCCAATTATCACCATCCGGCGCACGCTGGAAGCTTTACAGGTGCCAATCATGGTGAAGGAAGTAGGACAGGGGTTTGGTCCGCAAAGCATGAATGCCCTGCTTGATCTTCCGCTGGAAGCGGTGGATTACGGCGCTTTGGGCGGAACCAATTTCAGCATGCTGGAGTTGATGCGGCACAAACAGTCATTTCTGGAAGCCTATTCCGGACTGGCTTCTGTTGGACATAATGCACAGCAAATGACCGACATGGTCTTGGATCGATACACCCAGGCGCCCCATACCATCAAAGCAAGAAACATCATCATTAGTGGTGGAATTGGCGGTTTTCTGGATGGCTACCATCACATCAGTCGCCTGCACATTCCTGCACTATACGGACAGGCCTCCTCCTTTCTTAAGAAAGCACTTGAAGGAGAAGACGCTTTGTTTGAATACATCGAACTAGAAATCAAAGGCTTGCAACTTGCCTGGCAATACTTTAAGCCCCAAACAACATGAACAAACAAACACAGCCTGTGAAAGGCTTCAGCAAATGGTCGAAACAAGCAAAGCTGGAATGGTTGATTTCCAATTACAGCGCCGACCCGGGCCAAGCCTTAAAAACCATAGAAGCCTACTGGCATGTCAATCCCGACATCCAGAAAGTTCATGATGAATTTATTGAAAATGCGGTAACCAATTTCTACCTGCCCTTCGGCGTAGCACCTAACTTTCAGGTAAATGGTACTTTGTATGCGCTGCCCATGGCCATCGAAGAAAGTTCGGTTGTTGCGGCGGCCTCCAAGGCAGCAAACTTTTGGATTGATCGCGGAGGATTTAAAGCTGAAATCCTGCAAACTACCAAAATCGGACATGTGCATTTTATCTGGAATGGCCAGGAAAAAGCCGCATTCCAACAGTTCTTTGACCGCATCAATTCGGAGTTTTTCACCGGTACAAGTCACATCACTGCGAATATGCGCGCCAGAGGTGGCGGCATTTCCAGCGTGCAGTTGGTTGACAAAACCCACCTTGAAGCTGGTTACTATCAATTGGAACTGCGCTTTGAAACCTGTGACAGCATGGGTGCCAATTTTATCAACTCATGCTTGGAAGAATGCGCAGGGATTTTACAAAATCAACTTCAACACGCTTTGGAAATCAACGAAGCGGACCGGAGCATACAGGTGGTTATGTGCATTCTGAGCAACTTCACACCCGAATGTCTGGTGCGTGCCGAAGTTTCCTGTCCCCTGGAAGCCATCGAAGAAGGAAGCGGCATCGGGAATTTAGAGTTTGCCGAAAAGTTTTGTCGGGCCGTGCGGATCGCTGAAATTGAACCGTATCGCGCGGTAACCCACAATAAAGGAATCATGAATGGCATTGATGCTGTGGTTCTGGCTACCGGTAATGATTTCCGGGCAGTGGAAGCATGTGCGCATGCCTATGCTGCGAGAAATGGGCACTATACCAGCTTAACCCATGCAAGCATGGAGCAGGGAGTATTCCGCTTCTGGATTGAAATCCCCTTGGCACTGGGAACGGTTGGTGGCATTACACGCCTGCACCCGGTGGTGAAATTTGCTCATGAAATGTTGGGTAACCCAAATGCTCAGGAGTTGATGATGGTCACTGCCGCCGCTGGTTTGGCACAAAATTTCTCGGCCATCCGTTCGCTCATTACCACGGGAATTCAAAAAGGACACATGAAAATGCACTTGCTGAACATCCTGAACCAACTTGAAGCTACCGAACAGGAAAAAGCAGCCATTGTGGCGCATTTTAAGGATAAAGTGGTTAGCCACAGTGCTGCTGTTGCTGTTTTTTGTGAAATGAGGGGTATTCCTGCCGAAACATTTGCCAAACGCAATCATTGATATAAATCCCGACGCGTTTCGTTGTTCGGCCCCCGGCAAAATCATGTTGTTCGGTGAATACGCGGTATTGGCAGGAGCATGGGCATGTGCCTTGCCGGTGAAATTCAGACAGAATTTTGAAATCACGCGCAAACCGGGACAGGGCAATGTGCATTGGCAAAGTTTTGATTACGATGGCAAAGAATGGATGAATTGTACGTTTAATCTTGCCGACAACACTGAACAATTGCTTCCAGTACTGAAGCCCCTGCGCAATATGCTCAGCCATATTGAACAGGAACGCCCTGATTTGTGCCATGCAGGTTTTGATTTCCAGGTGCGCATCAAAGCTTCGTTCCGCAAGGAATGGGGTTTGGGCAGCAGCTCTGCGCTCATTGCCAATTTGGCCCAATGGGCAGAAACAGATCCATTTGCGCTCATGCGCGTTTCTTTTCCCGGCAGCGGCTATGATGTTGCTACGGCATTTTATGACCAGGCCGTACTTTTCAGATTGGAACATGAAAAACCAAGCGTGAAGCAGGTAAAGGAGCTGCCCGATTTTTTGAATGCGTACCGCGTGGTTTTTTTGGGAAAAAAAGTGAATAGCCGCGAATCCGTAGCGGATGTGCAAAGTCGTATCATCAACCTGCAGCAACATGCAGATTACCTTGATAAGTTGGGTATGGAAGCATTGAATGCAGAAAGTCCTGCAGATTTTAATACAGCCTTAACCGCGTATGAGCACCTATTGTCGGAAGTGCTCGAAATGTCACCTACCGGGAGTCATTTCCCCGAATATCCGGGCTTTATGAAAAGTTTGGGTGCCTGGGGCGGCGATGCCTTGCTTGCGGAATATGTTCCGGAAGCCTTCGAACAGGTATTTGGTCATTTGAACTCATTCAAACTTGGAGAAATAGCAAAATGTTCTTAGAAATGCAGACGTCCTGGCGTTGCCCTTCCAATATTGCCCTTGTAAAGTACTGGGGCAAAAGGGGAAAACAACTACCTGCCAACGCAAGCCTGAGTTTTACCCTTGCCGATTTATATACCGAAACTACACTATCCTGTGTTCCGGATGAGCACAAAGGCGTGATGGTGTTGCTGGAAGGGGTGCATCAACCTTCCTTCGAACCGAAAATTGTCCAATTCCTGGACCGCATCGTTCATTTACTGCCTTGGGTTGCGGCACATCGTTTTGTGGTAGAAACTCGAAATAATTTCCCACACAGCAGCGGGATTGCCTCTTCTGCTTCGGGCATGGGTGCCATCGCCCTTTGCCTGGCCGATTTGGATGCCCGTAGCACCGGTGGCGAACTTGACCTGAACCTGGCTTCGAATCTGGCCCGATTGGGCTCGGGGAGTGCCTGCCGCAGCGTGCTGGGTGCTGCCTCCATGTGGGGCGAACATCCGGATTATCCCCAAAGCTCCGATGAGCATGCCGTTCCTGTGGACGATTTGTTGCACGATTCGTTTCAAGGTTGGATGGATGCGGTGATGCTGGTGGAAACCGGGAGCAAATCGGTAAGCAGCACACAAGGACATGAACTGCTGAATGACCATCCGTATGCCGCCAGTCGTTTTCTGGAAGCCAACAGAAACATGAGCAGGTTGAAGAAGTATCTGCAGGATGGCGATGTATCGCATTTCATCACATTGGTAGAATCAGAAGCGCTGCAATTGCACGCCATGATGATGTGCTCCAATCCTTCGTACATGCTGATGCAGCCTGAAACATTAAACATCATCAAAAAAGTACGCGACTTTCGCGAACAAACACAAATTCCCGTTGTTTTTACCCTTGATGCCGGTTCCAACGTGCATGTATTATTTCCGGGACAGTATTTCACCCTGTTGGAGGAAAGATTGTTTCCAGACCTCGCAGCTCATTGCGAAAGCGGAAAGTACATTTGCAGCTACGTTGGCGCCGGAGCTATAAAACTACAATGAACAACAACCACCCCTTATTCTACGCCAAAATCCTGCTGTTTGGAGAATACGGAATTATTGAAGATTCCATGGGGCTGAGCATCCCTTTTAATTTTTACAAAGGAAAAATTTTATTTGCCGATCAACACGATCCCAAAGCAGCTGCTTCTAATGAATCGTTGCGGGATTTTTACAAATTCCTGTGCGCTCTTGAACAATCGGGTGAGTTGCCCTGTTCCATGGACTTGGAGCGATTCCAACAGGATCTTGATGCCGGTATTTACTTCGACAGCAGCATTCCGCAGGGTTTTGGCGTGGGCAGCAGCGGGGCGGTAGTTGCGGCCATATATGACCGCTACGCACTGAACAAACCCGAAACTGAAACTTTCAACCAGGCGGAATCCTTGCTGCACCTGAAAATGGTATTCGCAAAGCTTGAAAGCTATTTCCACGGTAAAAGCAGTGGACTGGATCCGCTGATATGCTACTTGAATCTTCCTGTCCTCATTCGTTCCAGGGAAGATTTAGGAACCGTTGGACTTCCTACAGAGAACAATACGGGTAAAGGAGGCATTTTCCTTCTTGATACCGGAGCTCCAGGCAAAACCAGCAGTATGGTGAGTATTTTTTTGGAGAAGCTGAAGCACGAGGGTTTCCGAAACATGATTCGCCAGCAGCTGGTGAAATATAATGATGAGTGCATCAAGGCATTCCTGAACCGCGATGCCAAACCCTTGTTCTACAATTTAAAGGAATTGTCGAAACTCTTCCTGGAGAATTTTAGGCCTATGATTCCGGATTCTTTTGAAAAGTTGTGGAAAGATGGCATCGAGTCGAATGCCTATTTTCTGAAACTCTGTGGCAGTGGAGGTGGAGGATTTATCCTGGGATTCACTCAGGATCTGGAGGAAGCGAAGCAGAAATTGGCAGGCCACAACATGGAAGTCATTTATCGTTTTTAACCTATGAAAGACCACTCAAGATCTTCACGGCTCTTGAAGTGGATTGCCATTTTACAGCTTGTGCGCTGGAGGGTGGTGCTGCTCACCCTTGTGGTGCAATACCTTGCCGCATATTTTGTTTTTGCCGCTCCGGTTACAGCGGAACAACTGTTTTTAAATTTTCGCTTACACTTGATTGTTTTGTGTACTTCCCTGATCATTTCCGCAGGCTTCATCATCAATAGCTTTTATGATTTGGAACGGGATGCAATCAATCACCCTGCACGATTGCAACTGCAGGGATTACTCACCAAAGATTTTGCGCTGCGCTTTTACGTGCTTTTAAATGCTGCATCATTGATGCTGGCTGCCATCACGGGTTGGAAGGTGTTCTTGTTCATGTGTGGGTTTGCCGGTGGCTTATGGTTCTACTCCCATAAACTGCAGAAAAAACCGGTAATCAGAGAAATCAGTGCTTCCTTGTTGTCGGTGATTTCACTAGTATCTGTGGGTCTGCACTATGCCCACTACAGCAACCTGCTTTTGTTGTATGCATTCTATTTCATGATGCTGTTGTTCATGCGGGAAGGCATCAAAGACCTGGTGGCGCAAAAGGGCAACGTGATTTATGGATACACCACCATGGCCGTGGCCTTGGGTGAAAGAAAATTGCTGCACCTGTTGATGATTGTTTATTCCAGTTCCTTGATTCCGGTATTGATTTTATGCTGGCATCATCAACTCCCTATTTTTCGCATCTTACTCATTGCTACTGCCGTTTTGAATTTGTTGGCCATTCTTTGGGAGTTTTTCAAAAATGACCGGTTGAGGTTTGTGCATGCACATGCGCTCATGAGGTTTGTAATCGTGTTGGCTTTGGTAACGCTATTTTTTCTCTACCAACGCTGACTCGGAACGCATCTAAACTTATAAATTCGCTGCGTCGTATTCATGCCACACCAGCAGCATATTCAGAAACTATCAGGGGCAGGCCTGCTTGTCACACTAGGGATCATCTTTGGGGATATAGGTACATCACCATTGTATGTGTTTTCGGCCATCATTGGCCATAATACCATTTCCCGGGAGCTGGTATATGGCGGCGTTTCATGTGTTTTCTGGACGCTGACCCTGCAAACCACAGTGAAGTATGTATGGATCATCTTAAACGCCGACAATAAAGGGGAAGGAGGGGTTTTCTCACTATATCAACTGCTGCGCAGACGCTACAAACACCTCATTTTTGCCGCCATCATCGGCGGTGGTATGGCCATGGCGGATGGAATCATTACCCCTGCAATATCCGTTTCGTCGGCCATCGAAGGTTTAAGTACCATCAACAGCAACATTCCTACCGTACCCATTGTATTGCTGATTGTTTCGCTCATTTTCATTTTTCAGCGCGTAGGAACCAATGTGGTTGGAAAGGCGTTCGGGCCGGTAATGCTCACTTGGTTTACCATGTTGGCGGTACTTGGAATTTACGGCTTGTCCAATTTTCCTGAAGTATTGCATGCACTCCATCCTAAATACGCGTATGAACTGCTTGCCCATTATCCCGGTGGAATTGCATTGCTGGGTGCTGTATTTCTATGCAGTACCGGAGCAGAATCGCTGTACAGCGACTTGGGTCACTGCGGGAAACAAAACGTTCGTGTTTCATGGATTTACGTGAAAATTTGTCTGGTATTAAACTATTTAGGACAGGCTGCATGGCTGATGACCCGCAATGGGATGAACCTTGAAGAAGGGGAAAGGCCATTCTTCGCATTGATGCCCGATTGGTTTCTGCTTGCGGGCATTGCCATTTCTACCATTGCAGCCATTGTTGCAAGTCAGGCCGTGATTTCGGGCGCGTTCACCCTGGTTTCCGAAGCCATTCGCCTTCACCTGTTTCCCAAAATGACGGTTAAATTCCCAAGTAATTTCAAAGGACAGATTTACATTCCTTTGGTAAACTTGTCACTTTGGGCCGGCTGTGTAGGTGTTGTATTGTACTTCAAGGAATCCAGCAGTATGGAAAATGCCTACGGACTGGCCATCAACTTGGCGATGTTAATGACCACCATCTTGTTGGGTTACTATCTGCGCCAGAAAAGGGTAAACAGGGTGCTCATTGTCCTGGTTTTGGCAGTGTTTACCATCGTTGAACTGGCCTTTCTTTATTCCAATCTGCTGAAATTTACCAAAGGCGGATACATCGCACTGTTGATCGCCGCGTTCTTTATTGCGCTCATGTACATCTGTTTCCGCGCAGCGGGAATCAAAAAACGACTTATAGAATTTGTGAAAGTCAATTCCCATAAGGATAAATTGATTTCCCTGAGTAAGGATACTTCATTACCAAAATTCGCTACCCACCTGGTATATCTAAGTAAAGCGCATAAAGACGATGAAGTGGAACAGACCATTTTATATTCCATCCTGCAAAAGCGACCCAAACGGGCTGACTTCTATTGGTTTGTAAATGTTGATGTAACCGATGAGCCCTACACCATGGAATACACCACGAATGTTATAGCCAAGGACGACATTATTCGCGTGCGCTTCAAACTTGGTTTCAGGGTGCAACAGCGAATCAGTTACTTCTTAAGGCTGGTGATTGAAGAAATGGTGCAAAAGGGTGAAATCCACCTCGATCCCCACTACCACGCCTTCAACGATCCAAATTATATCGGGGATTTTCGTTTTGTAATCATCGAAGAAGAATTAAGTGTGGAAAACGAGCTGCCGTTTGCCGATCAATTTGTGATGAATACCTACATGGGCATTAAAGGCCTCACCGGAAGCCCGGAAAAGTGGTTTGGACTGGACGAAAGCGTGGTTACAGAAGAAATGGTACCGCTTGTAATTCAACCGAGAACCAGGGTTGATTTGCGCAGGGTTCAACGCTAATTTGCCAAAACATCAATGAAGAAAAACATACTAACTGCCCTGGGAGTCCTGCTGTGGCTCATGCCCATTCAGGCCCAGAAGTCCATAACTCTGGAAGACATCTGGAAGAAAGGTACCTTTAGGTCCGCTCCATTTTCAGGTTTTCGGGGCCTAAACGATGGTCTTCATTATGTAAAACGGGTGCAAAACAAACTTCTGGCCTTTCCTTACACCAATGACCTGTCTGTTGATCCAACCAAGCCGCGCTTGCTGGCAGATTTGGATCCGGAACAACTTGTGGTTCGCGGAACTAAAGTCGTTGTTGAGGATTTTGAGTTCAGCAATGACGAACGATTGTTGCTGCTGCGCGCATCTTCCGAACAAATTTACCGCCATTCTGTGCGGGCCATGTATTACGTGCTGAATCCCGCAGACGGAACCTTGGTTGAAGTTTTTCCTAAGAAAGTAATGTACGCCAGCTTAAGTCCGGATGGCAGCTGCGTCGCTTTTGTGTTTGAAAACAACCTCTATGTACATCAGCTCGGAAATGGAGCAATCACGCAAATAACTAAAGACGGGAAACCTGGATCCATCATCAATGGGGCGGTTGATTGGGTTTATGAGGAAGAATTCAGCATGAGTAAAGGTTTTGAGTGGAGCCCTGATGGTAACTCCATCGCTTATTACCGATTTGATGAATCTGCCGTCAGGGAATTTACCATGGACAGGTATGGCTCTTTATATCCGGACCGCGAATCGTGGAAATATCCCAAAGCCGGCGAAGACAATGCCCGAGTAGATGTATTTATTTATCACAGAAATAGTGAGCGCTCCATCCGCTGTGAAACAAGCAGCGAACGCGATCAATATCTGCCCAGGATTAAATGGACCCAAAACAGCCAGGTGTTATCCGTGCAAAGGCTGAACCGCACCCAAAACCATTGGGAATTGATATTTTTTGATGCCGTGACTGGAGCAGGAAAGGTGGTACTTGAAGAAATCAGCAATACCTACATCGATATTCACGATGACCTTTATTTCCTGAACAACGGACATCAGTTCTTGTTCACCAGCGATTTATCGGGCTACAAGCACATCTGGATGTACGATACCCGCAAAGGGAAAAGAACGCCTGTTACCCAAGGCACCTGGGATGTTGCATCGTTGGATGCCGTAGATGAAGCGCGCGGATTGGTGTATTATTCATCCTACCAGGTAACTCCCACAGAAGCGCATACTTATAAAATCGGATTGGATGGCAAGAAACAGCTTTGTTTGAATCCGGAACCGGGCCACCACCAGGTTACATTTTTACCGGGCAACAAATTTTATGTGGACCTACACAGCACGATTACACAACCCGAAACCATCAGCCTCGTTTCACTGGAAACACAACAGAAGCAGGTATTGGAGCAAAACAGAAAGCTGCGCGACACCTTGGCCGGTTTTCAGTTTGGCAGCGTGCGGTTCGGTTCCATACCCTTGGCCTCCGGAGCGCCTTTGCGCTATTGGATGATCCTGCCGCCCAACTTCGACAGCACCAAAAAGCATCCCATGTTGATGCATGTATATGGAGGACCCGGCGCCAACACCGTGAACAATAAATGGTCTGGTTCCAACTACCTCTGGCATCAGATGATGGCTCAAAAAGGTTACATCGTTGTTTCTGTGGATAACAGGGGAACAGGGCATCAGGGTGCTGCGTTTCAAAAGGCAACATACCTTCAGCTGGGTAAACTCGAGCAGGAAGATCAAGTTTTTGCTGCACGTTGGTTCGCACGGAACATGGCGTTCGTTGATTCCGGAAGGGTAGGCATCTGGGGCTGGAGTTTTGGAGGATATTTAAGCAGCCTCTGTCTGGCAAAATCGCCAGACGTATTCAAGATGGCCGTGGCCGTGGCTCCGGTGACAAACTGGCGCTTTTACGACAATATCTACACGGAGCGTTATTTGCGTAAACCCCAAGACAACCGAGGTGGTTACGAACAAAATTCACCCATTAATTTTGTTCGGAATATCAAAGGTTCTTACCTCATTGTGCACGGTACTGCAGATGATAATGTGCATTTCCAAAACACCACAGAAATGGTTAAAGCACTGATCGAGGCCAACATAGATTTTGATTCCGAAATCTACCCGGATAAAAACCACGGGATATACGGTGGAAACTCAAGACTTCATTTGTACCGCAGAATGACGCGCTTTATAGAAGAACGTCTGTAAGCAATACTATTCATCATCAGGCACCGAGGGTGTGGATTCCTCAGAACCGGGGTGCTGGCGCATCTGTCTTGCTTTGAGTTTAACGGCTACCTGAATTTCTTTCTCCGCCTGCGGGAGCATGGCCACTTTCTTTGCTGACAGTACAGTCAGGAATTTCACCATGTAGTTTTTCTGCAATTGCCATTGTGCATCTTTCAACTTCGTGAGTTCATCAAGGTAGATTTTCGCCTGTGCCTCAGTCATGTAAATCACGGCATTCTTGGGATATTTCTTTTTGAATGCCGAAACAAGCAATCGGTCTTCTTCTTTATAGGCTTCATAAATCGGAAGAAAATTGCGTTGTTCTTCATCGTTTAATGCCAGTTTTTCGATGAGCAGTTGCTTTCTAAACTGCCTCAATTGTTCTAAGGCCTGTTTCCTTGGGTCGGGTTGCGCCTGTGCTGAGGCCATGGGTAATAAACCAAAGAGCAACACCAACATGAAGTAGTTTATTCTTGAATAATTCATTGATTTTACATTATAAGACGCCAAATTCATGAAGCGCAGGATCATTGAAATCGATCAGCCCTTCTTCAATTAGTGTTTCATCGGTGATGAACGATTGTTTTGGCATGCTCGATTCTTGTTGCACTTGGATCAGGGATTTCGTTTGCTTGACCTGGACAGGTTGTATCAACATTTCTATCAATTCAGCATCGCTGAGTAAGGGAGCGTGGATAAAATCGAAGGAATCCACTTCATATTGTCTGGCCATTTGCGAAGCAAGTGGTGTTTCCTTCATCAGCACCCGAATGTTGTATGCACCAAAAAGCAGGAGCAGCGCCAAAACTGCGGCAATCAGGCGATGCGCCGAAACATAAAGCAGTATCGGCTTCTTTAGGGCTTCTTTTTGCTTCACCCGAAGCAATAAATCTTCCTCGAACCGGTCGAAATAGCCATCTGGGGCATTGAAATGGGCTTTTGATTTGAACTCTTCCAGATTCATCTTGTATGTTGTTAAGATGCTGTGCGCAGCATGTGGTTTAAAAATCGGTTTTCAACAATTGATGTTCAATTTTCTTCAGCGCAAAATGGTAACTCGATTTCAATGCACTTTCGCTGATGTTTAGGTGTGTGGAAATTTCCGCATAGCTGAGGTCTGTAAAATACCTCAGGCAAAAAACCATTCTTTGACGGTCGGGGAGGCCTTTGATGGCCTGTTCCAGTTTTTGTTCCATACTTCCGGTTTTTGCATGTGGGAATATCGTTCCACTTTCGGTTGGCGGCGCATCCGTAAATAGTGATGGCTGTCGTTTGGATTTCCTTAGTATGGCCAGAGATTCATTGCTTGCAATGCGATACAGCCAGGTATAGAGTGCGGCATTACCTTTAAAACTGTGGTGTTTCTCCCACAGCTTGATGAAGGTATTTTGGGTTGCATCGTTGGCGTCCTCGTGGTTGTGTAACATGCTTCTTGTAAGCTGATAAATTCTTTGTTTATACCGGCCAACCAACAAAATAAAGGCGCGTTCTTTCAAACCTTCATCGGCCATAAACCTCACTAGGGTAAGGTCATCCGTATGTTCGTGCAGCGGCTCCAACAGAAAGAATCTCTGCGCTAAAAGATGCCATGAATGTGAGAAAGTTTAAAGACGAACCAATTCTTGTTTTCGAATTTTTCTCAGCATTGGATGGGTTAAATGAAACCACCAAAAGGGCAAAAGCGCAGGTATGATGAGGCTGGCATATCCCCCGGGAAGGATGGGCCCCTGACTGTATGCCTCAAGCGTATGGTAAGGTTTGGAGGCTTTGTTGTGGTGGTCTGCATGTCTGCTTAAATCAATCAACAGAAATCTGCTGATGTGCTTGTTGCAACTCCAGCTGTGCCATTCATTCACTTTTGTTTCTGGATTTCTGGTCAATCCGTAATGTTCGATATAGTTCACGTATTCCAGAAGAAAATTTGCAAAGAAGCAAACACCTAACCAGCTGAGGAAAGAATAGATCCCGGCAACGGCATAAATCATGATTCCAAACAGCAGCACCCACGCCACAGACTTCAAAAAATCATTAGACCCGCTGAACCATTGCTCACCCAATCTTCTTTGTTCGCTCGCAGCAGATTGTGAAATTTGTTCGCGTACGGACCGAACAAAAAAAGCGTATAAATTTTCACCCTCCCTGGCAGTAGCCGCATCCTGACTGGTTGCCACGTGCCGATGATGAATTCTTAAGTGATGAACATAAAAATAGAAGTTTCCTGTGCTGGTCAATAAGTAATTCCCAAGTAAGCGTTTCAGATTATCGGCTTTGTGTATCAACTCATGAGCCACAATGATGCCTGAGGAACCTGCGGCTGTACCGGTGCTTAAAATGGCGCCCAGTAAGGAACTTCCTTCCAGAATTCCCGAATGAATCCCATGAAAAAGACTCCCCAAGCCAATGCTGTGGGTAAGCACATGGGCAAATAGGATAAATTCCGGGAATGGGTCACTGGCCGGGCTGTGTTCATTAGCAGAACTGCTCCCGGAAAGTTGCTCCAGAATGCCCAGAAAGAATAAAGAATAGCAGAGGTTTAGCCAACTAGTCCAGCCTCCGGTCATGTTTCCATAAACTACCAGGATGGCAGGAGTGAAGCTAAACAAGTAAGCAGCGTTTCGCCAACGGTACGACATGTCACAAAAATAATAGACAGGGAACATGCAACGTTCATCTGCAATAAAGGCTTTGATATTGTGGAAACTATTCCTACATTTGCAGCCCCATTCACCACTACGATGAATCCGATAGTAAAAGCCATCAGTGCCGAATACCTGCGTCAGGAAGTACCTGAATTCAAAGCCGGTGACCGAGTAACTGTTCACTACAAGATTAAAGAAGGAAATAAAGAGCGTATCCAGTTGTTCCAGGGCGACGTTATCCAGCGCCGCAATTCCGGAGTTACTGAAACCTTTACCGTGCGCAAAATTTCTAACGGTGTAGGCGTTGAGCGAATTTTCCCTTTGCACAGCCCCTTCATCGACAAGATTGACGTAAATCGCCGTGGTAAGGTACGTAGGGCAAGGATTTTCTACCTGCGCAAGAGCATTGGAAAAGCTGCCCGAATCAAGGAAAAACGTTCTTGATGGAATAAAAAAGCAACATGAAACCCCGTACAAGCGGGGTTTTTTTATGGCTTTTTGCCCTTTAGACTAAACTGCTCATCTCCCTTTTGGTAAGGCGTCCAGTTGATGATGCATTGAAGCATTTCATCGCTGGCCCGCATACTCGCACCTCCAAATTCCAAACGTTCGGCCACATCCCGGGGTGGATGGTTCGGATTGTTTGGGTTTTGTGCGGAATTGTCAAACACAGCTTCAACTACAAGTTCACTGCCCACCGGAACCCTGAGCAAATACTCAAAAGTGTACATGTATTGCCATCGAAAATCCCATTTGGGTATGTTGATGATGCGCACCGTATCTCCATTTGGTTTCAATGCATAGGCTTTGAAGCTCTTTCCAAGCAAGTGCATGTGTGGATTTACAGAAATCAGACTGATGTCCTGGTTTACCCTGAATCTGCAATAATGAATGGTGCTTTTTCCCGCAGGTATGAACAGAGGAGGTTGTGGCTTTGCAACACCATTGGTTCCAAGCATGAGCTCAAAAACCGGTCTTTGCGGAGGTTTATTACTGAAAAAAAGATTGATCCTGCTTCGGTCTGTAGTGTCGCGTTCCGCAGGGCCATAATGTAAATCATTGCCAACGATGGCAAACCGCTTGTTTAACCTCAAAGTACCCAAACCTTCCGGAAGCATTTGCCCGGTCATTCCCGGAAGGTAGTTTACCGCACTGTGGATCCGCTCGGGAATACTTCCGTCGTCATTAAACAGCTCCAGTTCCGGAAACACTTCATCGTAACTGCCCGAAATAACTTCTTTTAAACGCAGTCCGCGTTCATGATTGGTTCGCCTTTGGGTATAATTGATGATGTGGCCATTGAAATGATGCACCAAACCCGGAGCACCAGGTACAAATTCAATGGCGCGCACCCAGGTATCACGTGGAATCGTTCCGCAAACTTTACTCAGGAAAAAACGATCTTTTTGGTCGCCTCTTAAACGCACGGGCTCAAGTTGCAGCACCAAGTCGGGTTTGCCCAAATTAGAGCCATCATGTGCAACTTTGAATGTTGTTCCAGCATTGGGATTTCCTTCCGGACAACCTTGTTTTACCCATTGATAAATCATTTGTTTCTGGGTGTCGTTCAATACACGTTCGTTCAGAAAGTGCCTGTACTGAGGGTCTGCAGGCCAAGGCGGCATAAAGCCGGAAGCAATAACTTTTGCGATGGTTCGGGCTTTTTGTTTTACGTGTTGGTATTCTTCCAGGGGAAAAGGTCCTCCTCCGCCTTGCCGGTGGCAAGGCACGCAATGTATCTGAATGATGGACGCAATATGTTGATGATAAGTGGGGGCATCTGCGCCTGTTGATTTATTTCCCAGGTTGCCGCATGCGTAAATGAACAAGCCGGGAAAGAAAATGCTGATAATATTCTTCTTCAGGAATGGCTTCATTGGTTAAATTCGATAAAACAACCTACAGGTTTGGTACATGCCGGCCGCACCACTGCTCCCTCACGATGAAGCTTCATGGCGTCCCAAAGGAATCGCTGGCTGATCTGCGTGCGAAGTTGACCGGTTTCCCATGCCCAATTGTCAATGGCTCCTTGATACAATACACCATCAGCCGGTGCATGTAATTGAGGCAGGGAATTGTAAAGCGTGACCGAAGGAACCACAGTTGTGTTAAACCACCGGGCAATATGTCCATAAGTGTCATTGCAAAACGCATCTGGTTGCAGCGCCTGAAACAAGGGATCACGTCCGCCATCCTGAACAGAAACAACCATGGTATTCCATTTCCAGGCTTGGGCAGAATCAAAAATACGGTGCAGTTCGGGAACGTATTTCCGGCTTAAAGGACAGGTTTCACTCAGCCAAAAAACCAAAGTGGGTTTAGGGTTGATCAAGTTAATGCATGAATGAGCTTCTGCATGTTCCGGCGGTGTTAAAAAAAAACGAAGAATCATTGCCGGGAAGATCAACAATGTTCCCGGAAGGAACAGCCAGAGCAGTTTAAGCTTGTTCATATTTGCTGGAATGCCTTAATAAATCGCATCCCAAGATTTTTGTAAGGTGGGATGTAATCGGCCCATCGGGCATTTGCGGACAGTTTCTTGTCCAACTCCATCCACAGTTCCTGCCAGTTTAAATTTTTTCCTTCCCTCAGCATGTCGCTCAGGTCCTTCAACAGCACATTGTTCACAGTAAAAGTTCCAATTTGTTTGGAGGAAACAATCTGCGCATCGGCAGCCTGGTCTAAAACCCTGCTGATATTCTGATATCCGCCACAACTTCCAAGAACAGCTACGCGGGTGCTGCTGTTCAGCAATTCAATGGTTCCGCTCAAGTGGTAACTATGGCCGCGGTGAACAACCAAATCCGGTAAATGTTGCGATTGTTCAAACATGCCCATGAGCAGCGGAATGGCAGTTTCATGCTCTTGAGGTTTGTTGGCATATATGACTACCTGGGAACCTGTTTTTGCAGTAATTATTGCATATCCCGGAAGGGAAGTCACTTGCCAATTTGTTTTATCTGTTAAATACGATTGAATGAATGAATTATAGGAAGATGCGCCATCTTCATCGTTGTAGAACACGTGGAGTTGCACATGCTTGGCTCCTGGGAAAAGTAAACTCCGCTCAATATTCACCAAGTCGGGGATGTCAAAAGAAAAGGCGGATCCTGTGATGGAAACCGGGTCTCTTCCGGCCAGCTTGTACAACAATCCGAACAAACGGATGCCGTAATCGTGTCCTTGCGCGACGTTTGATTCAAGTTCCAGCTTCAATCTGCCGATGAACTTTTCTTTCAATTGAGGATCGGTAATACTGCCAAAGATATCGGCCACTTCAACAGCAGGAGCAAGGTTGCCACCTGTTCTGTCAATGCCTTTAACCACTTCATCAATCAACACACCGCGTTCAAACGGTTCCATGGTATTGAGGAAGCTTTGCAGGGTGTTGTACCCGGCGCACATTTTCACAAAGGTTCTGAACTTGTTCATGCCCATGCGTTTAAGGAATCCAAAACCAGAAGAGTCAGGTCTGCGTTCTATAAATCGTTTGTATAGGCCATTAAACGTAGAAGTAAAAATCTCTTCCTGTCCGTAAACCATCAGGGAATAAAGCTCTTCCGCCGAGTTGTATTTCACCGATTCAAAACGAACAGCATCTGATTCATCGTGCAACAGGTTCAACCTGCGGATTTTATCCAAAGCCAACGCGCCCAGTTCCTGATCCACAGAATATGCCCCGAGGATGTTCTTTTTCTTTCGCAATTCCACCAGTTTACCGAAATAAGCATCTGGCGTATTGCACAAAGATTCAGCGGCCTCCAGGCTTATTTTACCGCCGTAAATCCAGTCAATAAACGTGTATGCGCGCCCCCTTGAACCCTGAACGGCGTGGATTTCCAAAAGCGACTGAACCACCGGGTCGTTGCTTGTTTGAATGAGCATATTCACCGGATGGTATGTTCCCAGGTATTGCTTGATCGCATTGGGGTCATTGATGGCCACCAATTCCAGAATTTCCAACGCGTAGAATTCGTTGCTGAAATCCTGATACACCCGCAACACTTCATAAGGATATACTCCGGCTGCATAGTTCATGAATTTTCTGAACCAGCTCCGATTCATGATGTACGGAATCATTTTGAGTCCGGTAAGCACCCGGTTTTGAACCAACTCGAGCTCCTTTGCCTCGCCGGTATTTTGGAAGAGCTGGTTTAACAAATCAAAATACTGCTCATAACTGCTCAGATACTGATAATTGGTTCGGTTAATACCCGCCAGGTCTTGTGCAAGAATATTCAGGTACGTTTCCTGTTCACTCTGGCCGTGCTGAACCATGTTACCTGCAATTTTGTCGATGAGGTCAAAATACAGGTATTGGGCCCTTTGTGTGAGTGTTGCGCTGTTGAACCGCACAGTCCGGTCTTCGGTGCCATCGATCAGGTCAATACGCGCTTGTTCCTGTCGCACAGCCTGAAGTCCGGTTTGAAGATTTGCTGCATTTGTATGAAGCAAAGGCAGCAGGAGTAGAATCAGGCAAAATCTTTTATTCATGTTCCGATGCCAGGAATAGTACCAATGTTCATTCCGTTTTTTGTTCATAGCCAATGATGGGTATAATGCCAAAGTACAATGCCCGCGCAAACCGAAACATTCAACGAGTGCTTGGTTCCAAATTGTGGAATTTCCACACATATGTCCGATTGCAACAGCAAGGAATCATCTACACCAAAAACTTCGTTACCAAGGATGAAAGCAATGCTGTGGTCATCATGCTTCAGCCGATGCAGCGGGATGGATTCATTGGTATGCTCCACCGCCACAATACGGTAATTGTTGGATTTCAGTTCTGCCACCAATACTTGTGCGTCGTGCTGATATTCCCAATCCATGCTTTTTTCGGCGCCCAGCGCAGTTTTTGCCAATGCCCTGTCGGGCGGCTGAGGGGTAATGCCGCAAAGCCAAATTTTGCGAATTCGGAAGGCGTCTGCTGACCGAAACATGGATCCGACATTGGCGGCGCTTCGGATATTGTTCAGGATGAGGTCAACCGGCCTTTTATCAGCCTCCTTGAAAGAGTTGATACTCATTCGATTCAATTCGGAAACGTGCAGCTTTTCGCGCATGATGCAAATCTACTCAATCGGGTAAAGCCATATCCAATCAACCTATACTGCACAATGGAAAAGATGTTCATTTAAACCATCGTTCCACGGTTAACTTGCGCTGAAATGGCCAAGGGGACTGAGAAAGAAACCCCACTCATGAAGCAATACAATACCATCAAGGCCGAGTATCCCGGTGCTGTATTGTTGTTCAGGGTTGGGGATTTTTATGAGACATTTGGGGAAGACGCGCGCATAGCGAGCAGTGTACTGGGTATCGTGCTCACCAAAAGAGCCAATGGGGCAGCTTCCGAAATGGAGCTGGCAGGTTTTCCGCATCATTCCCTGGATAATTACCTTCCCAAGTTGGTTCGCGCAGGCTACCGCGTGGCCATTTGCGACCAGCTCGAAGACCCGAAGCAAACCAAAACCATAGTCAAAAGGGGCGTTACAGAGCTAGTAACACCCGGTGTGTCGCTCAACGACAAGGTGCTTGAATCGAGAAGCAGCAATTATCTGGCATCGTGGTTTCATCAAAATCAAACGCATGGATTGTCCTTCCTGGACATCAGTACCGGTGAATTTTTAACGGCCGAAGGCGATCTTGATTACATCCTCAAATTGTTGCAGGGTTTCCGGCCCAGTGAGGTTTTATTGCCGCGGAATCAATCCAACGAATTTCAAACGTTTTTTGGCGATAAATGGCTGAACCAGCAGATAGATGATTGGGTATTCGCATATTCCTATGCCGAAGAAAAGCTGATGCGTCAGTTTCAGGTAAGCTCGCTGAAAGGTTTTGGCATATCAGACTGGAAGCTTGGCTGCATCGCATCAGGTGCCGTTTTGCATTATTTGGAACAAACCAGGCACCAGCAGCCGGGTCATATTCGCTCCATTGGCAGGATCGATCAAGATCATTTTTTGTGGCTGGATGGATTTACCATCAGGAATCTGGAATTAATTCAGCCTTTGGTGCCAGGTGCCAAAAGCCTGCTGGACATACTCGATCAAACCAAAACGCCCATGGGCGCCAGGTTGCTGCGTAATTGGATTGTGCTTCCCCTGAAAACACGAGGACCAATTGTGGAACGCCATGAATGTGTTGCCTGGTTTGCTGCGCAAGAAGCCCAACTGAGCGAAGCAAGGGAATTGTTGTTTCAGATTGGCGATCTGCAGCGCCTCACCGGAAAAGTTGCCCTTGCCCGTGTAAATCCGCGTGAATTGGCTCAACTCGCACATTCTTTGCGCATATCGGCAAGGCTCAGAAACTTATTGGTGGCAAGTGATCAAACAGCAATCAAACAGCTGGCCGATCAAATTAATCCCTGCGAAGTGGTTTGCAACCTCATCGCAGAAACCATTGCGGAAGACGCACCTGTAGTGCCTAATAAAGGTGGAATTCTTAAAGACGGAGTGCTGCCTGAATTGGATGAACTCAGACAATTGGCCAGCAGCGGTAAAGAGTATCTGGCCGCCCTGCAACGCCGTGAAGCTGCAGAAACAGGAATCAGTTCACTTAAGGTGGCTTTTAACAATGTGTTTGGTTACTATATTGAAGTTACCCATGCACATAAAGATAAAGTTCCAGAAACCTGGATACGCAAGCAAACGCTGACCAATGCAGAGCGCTACATTACCCCGGAACTGAAGGTTTACGAAGAGAAAATACTCAACGCGGAAGACCGAATTTTCGAATTGGAAATGAAGTATTGGCAGGAGTTTGTGCAGCGAATGTCTGAATATGTAGCACCCATGCAAGTGAACGCAGCCATACTGGCAAAACTCGACTGTCTGTCAACTTTTGCACATGTGAGCAATGTGAACTCTTACGTAAGGCCGCAGGTGATGGATGATAAAGTGTTGGAAATCAAAGACTTAAGACATCCCGTAATAGAAAAACAATTACCTGCCGGTACGGATTATGTACCCAATGACATTCATCTGGACAGCGAGGAGCAGCGAATGGTCATCCTCACCGGGCCCAATATGAGCGGCAAAAGTGCTGTATTAAGACAAACAGCACTGGCCGTATTGATGGCCCAGATCGGATGCTTTGTGCCGTGCAGCAGTGCGCAAATCGGCATCATTGACAAGGTTTATACGCGCGTTGGCGCCAGCGATAACATCAGTTTGGGTGAAAGTACCTTCATGGTGGAGATGATAGAAACAGCCAGCATCCTGAACAACATCAGCAGCAGAAGCCTGGTGATTCTGGATGAAATTGGCAGGGGCACGAGCACTTATGATGGTATTTCTTTGGCTTGGAGTATTGCCGAATTTCTGGCCCAGCATCCTGAAAAACCTAAAACATTGTTCGCCACCCACTACCATGAACTCAATGAACTTGAATCAAAAATCAATGGCGTGCGCAATTACCACATCAGCATCAAAGAGTATGACCAACATGTGGTATTTCTGCGGAAAATGAAGCCCGGCGGCAGCGAGCACAGTTTCGGAATTCATGTGGCTAAGATGGCCGGCATTCCATCTGTAGTAACCCAAAGGGCAGAGGAAGTACTTGTTCGACTGGAACAGGACAGAAGTTCCGCTACGGGAAGGGAAACTGCAAAGCGTTTAACACCCAAATCCCAAACCCAATTGCAGATGTTCAGCATTGATGATCCTGTTTTAATGAACGTTCGTGAAAAGTTACGCATGCTGGACATCAATACGCTGTCACCGGTAGAAGCGCTTTTCAAGCTTAACGAGATCAAGCAAATGGTTGATAAACAATAACTTAGATGAGGTTGTATCACTTTTTTTCTTAAAATATCCAGTGGGTTAGGGGCGCACCCCTTTGGCCTGTCCGAAAATGTCCACATTCTGTGCGTAATGCCCAATAAATACTGGCTACAACCATGCTTATCTTGCGGAAGAATTGAACGAATTACTCCATGAGTGACGCATTGAACGAAAAAATCATTCCCATCAATATTGAAGATGAGATGAAGACCGCCTACATCGATTATTCGATGTCGGTGATTGTGAGCAGGGCGCTTCCGGATGTCCGCGATGGCCTAAAACCCGTACACAGAAGGGTGCTCTACGGAATGAGTGAATTAGGTCTGGCGCCAAATAGACCGTACAAAAAATCTGCACGAATTGTTGGTGAAGTATTGGGTAAGTATCATCCTCACGGAGATTCCTCAGTGTATGATACCATGGTGCGCATGGCCCAGGATTGGAGTTTGCGCTATACCATGGTTGACGGACAGGGTAACTTTGGATCCATTGACGGAGATCCACCTGCGGCCATGCGTTATACCGAAGCGCGTTTGAAGCGACTGGCTGAAGACATGATGGTGGATTTGGAAAAAGACACCGTCGATTTCCGTCCCAACTTCGACGACAGCCTCGAAGAACCTTCGGTGATGCCTGCGAAAATTCCAAATTTGTTGGTAAACGGAGCAGCCGGCATTGCGGTAGGTATGGCTACAAACATGCCTCCCCACAACTTAAGGGAAGTATGCGAAGGCATCATTGCATACGTTGATAATCAGGAGATTACAGAGACCGAGTTGATGCAGTACATCAAGGGCCCTGATTTCCCGACAGGCGGCGTGATTTATGGAATGGAAGGCATTCGCGACGCCATCAATACCGGACGCGGACGTGTGGTCATCAGAGGGAAAGCCGAATTTGAAACCACCGCCACAGGCAAGGATATGATTGTGGTTCATGAAGTACCTTACCAAGTTACCCCATCGCAAATCATTGTGAAGACCGTTGAGCTCATCAACGAGAAGGTAATCGAAGGAATTTCTGCCCTTCGCGATGAAAGTGGTCGACAAGGAATGCGTATAGTGTTTGAACTCAAACGCGATGCGATTCCCAACATCGTATTAAACCAATTATTCAAGTTCACGCCGCTGCAAAGCAGTTTTTCAGTCAACAACATCGCGTTGGTGAATGGAAAACCTGAACTGCTTAACCTTAGGGGCCTGATCAAGCACTTCGTGCACCACCGTCATGATGTAGTGGTGCGCCGCACGCAATACCTTCTTGCGGAAGCCAAAAAAAGAATCCACATCCTGGAGGGTTTACTGATTGCCATTGACAACCTCGATGAGGTTATTGAAATCATCAGATTGGCGTCCAACCGAGAACAGGCAGAGTCCAGGCTCATGGAGCGGTTCGGTTTATCAGAAATACAGGCAAAAGCGGTCACAGACTTACGCTTGCACCGGTTGACCGGATTGGAACGTGACAAGATTCGAGAAGAACACGCAGCCGTATTGCAGGAAATCATTTATCTGGAAAGCATCCTGGCAGATGAAGGTTTAAGGATGACCATCATCAAGGATGAATTGCGTGAAGTGATGGAGAAATATGGCGACGAACGCCGCACCAGAATTGAACCCAACGCCAATGAGATCAACATTGAAGACCTCATTCCGGACGAGGAAGTGGTGGTAACCATTTCCCACATGGGTTACATCAAGCGCACTTCGCTTGTAGAGTATAAAGAGCAGAAGCGCGGCGGTAAAGGGAATAAAGGCGTTGGCCACCGCGATGAAGACTTTGTAGAACACCTTTTTGTAGCCACAAACCACAACTATTTGTTGCTGTTCACAGAAAAAGGTCGTTGTTTTTGGTTAAAGGTGTATGAAATTCCCGAGGGTGCAAAAACCACCAAAGGCCGTCCGATTCAAAACCTGATAAACATTGAGCCTGGCGATAAAGTCCGGGCATTTGTAAACGTCAAGAATCTGAAAGATGAGGAATACCTCAAACAGAATTACATCATCATGTGTACCCGGATGGGTGTGATAAAGAAAACTTCTCTGGAAGCATATTCCCGTCCGCGCAGCAACGGCATCAATGCGATCAATGTGCGCGAAGGAGATGTATTGCTTCAGGCAAAATTGACCAATGGAAACAATGAAGTAATTCTTGCAAAGAAGAGCGGCAAGGCCATCAGATTCCCCGAAAAAACCGTGCGCCCGATGGGTAGAACCGCCTCTGGTGTAAGGGGTGTGACACTTGAAGGTACTAGCGACGAAGTAGTTGGCATGATATGTGTTGATCCTGAATCAAGCGATACTTCAATTTTGGTGGTAAGCGAAAAAGGATACGGAAAACGCAGCGATCTGGCAGATTACAGGGTTACCGGCCGTGGTGGTAAAGGTGTGAAAACCATCCAGGTAACAGAAAAAACCGGAGCTCTGGTGGGCATCTTAGATGTGCACGACGAGGATGGATTGATGATCATTAACCGCAGTGGATTGAGCATCCGAATGGCTATTGATTCATTGCGCGTGGTTGGTCGTGCTACGCAGGGCGTGCGCCTCATCAACATCAAAAACAACGATGAAATTGCAGGAATGGCAAAGGTTCCTCGCGACGATGAAGAAGATGAAGGACAGGAATCGAATCCAGACAACTCAACAAATGAATCTAACGCAGAAAATCATGAATAAGACTCTTTTCAACGGTTTCAGGAAACTGATGGTTCCGGCTATCGTACTTGTCATTGCCTTACCATTGAGGGCACAAAAAGATAAAATAAGTACTGCCGAGATGAAGCTTACCTCAAATGAACTCGATTTGATTGATGCTAAATCAGCCATCGATCAGGCCGCAACTTTTGAAACAACCAAAACTTCACCATATATGTATTTGGTGAAAGGGAAGGTGTACCAGCGGATTTACAATTCACCGGTAGCTCAGGTGAAGGAATTAAGTAACGATGCGGCCTACATCAGCGCTTCTTCATTTTTGGAATTCTTCAACAGCCCAATAAAGAAGAAGTCCTTCGAACTGGAAGATGCGAAATCTGTTTTTCTGCAAAGTGCAGTGGACGTGTACAATGATCATATCCGCCTGCTTAATGAAGAAAAATATGAAGACGCCATCCGCAACCTTGAAGTTCTGAAAGGTTTATTGCCTTTTGACGATCAAAAACTGTTGGAACAGAATAACCTTACCACCGGAAAGCTGACTTATGCCATGTATGCCGCAGCTTATTCCAAAGAAGATTCAGTGTTGCAAGAAAAATACCTGTTGGAATTGATTACCATGAACTACCCGGAACCAAGACTATACAGCACTCTGGCACGCCTGTATTTGGACCAAAATCGTTCCGAAGAAGCCATGAAAATCATCAATCAAGGTCTGGAATTGCGTCCCGGAGATCAGAACTTGATCAGAGAAAAAATCAATTATTATATCTCAAGAAATGAAACCGACGCATTGATGGCAGAAATCAACGCCGCCATAGCCATTGATCCTGAGAATTTTGACAACAATCAGTATTATTACATTAGGGGAAGTCTCTACGAACAATTGAAGAAAAACGATTCTGCCAGGTTCAGTTATGCCAAAGCACTGGAGCTGAACCCGGACAATTTCGACGCCAATTGGAACTTGGGTGCATTGTTGGTGAATGAAGCGAACGATTTGTACAAAACGATTGGAATTGGTGGTGTTACTAAAGCATCTATTGAACCAAAAATGAAAGGATACTATCAGGAGGCGCAGCCATATCTTGAGAAAGCACTTTCTAATGAATCCTACAGCGCTGCAGAAAAGATTTCACTGAGTAAGTCTTTGAAAAGGATTTACGACAGCCTCGGTGAAAAAGAAAAGAGTGCAGCGATCTTAGAATCTATCAAGCAATTGGAAGGGCAGTAACCTCAAACCATAAGAGATTAGTGAGAACCGGGAATCCCGGTTCTTCTTTTTGAACACAACTTAACATAATATAAATTATCGGACAATCGAAAGTTTACGCCGAACAAACCGCCCGGGCCATTGAATGAGCGCTTCAAAGAAGTTTACTCAATGGAGTTCCTCAATTAGTAAACAAATGTGTATGATGGTTTTCACGGCCAATTGCATGTCTTCCAAAGAAACCCATTCGTATGGTGAATGAAATGCATGCTCGCCGGCAAATAAATTTGGGCACGGCAAACCCATGAATGACATTCGTGATCCATCAGTCCCGCCACGCACACTGCTGATTACAGGCTCCATCCCGGCACGTCGAATGGCTTCCGTTGCAAGATTCAGCACATGTGGATGTTGATCCAGAATGGTCTTCATGTTACGGTATTGCTCTTTAAGTTGAATTTCCCAGCTGCTGCCTGGATATGCAGCACATACCTGACTTGCCGTTTTGCGCAACAATTCAGCCTGAAAATCAAGACCGGATTCCTGGAAATCACGCAGAATGAGGTCAACGCGTGCCGATTCCATACTTCCACTAATTTGCGTTGGATGCACAAAACCCTCCATGCCTTCTGTTGTTTCGGGACTCAGTATGTGTTTCGGGAGCGCCGAAACAAAATCGGAGGCGATTTTTACCGCGTTTTGCATGCGGCCTTTGGCAAATCCCGGATGTGACGGAATACCCGTGAATACAAGGGTTGCAGCATCGGCACTGAACGTTTCAGCTTCTAAATGACCACGAGATTCACCATCTACTGTATATCCAAAATCAGCTGCCAGAAACTTCGCATCCAACTTATCTACACCTCTGCCAATTTCTTCATCGGGAGTAAACAGCAACTTGATGGTTCCATGTTTCAGCTCCGGGTGTTTCATCAGGTAATTGGCCGCAGCCATGATTTCGGCCACGCCTGCTTTATTATCGGCTCCAAGCAATGTCCGGCCATCTGCAGTGACAATGGTATTACCAATTTGATCTTTTAGATCAGGGTGTTCGTTCGGATCAATAATGATGTTGTTATGTGGTAAGTAAATTGGGTCACCTTGGTAATCCGGATGTAACATGGGGTGCACATCGCAGCCGCTAAAATCTGGTGACGTATCCATATGAGCACAAAAAAATACCACAGGAAGATTTGCTTTATCGGTATTTGACGGTATTGTAGCATACACAATTCCGTGTTGGTTCACCGCAGCATCCTCGATGCCCATAAGCAATAGTTCACGGACCAATACATGGGCAAGATTTTTCTGCTTTTCCGTACTTGGAAAAGACTCAGAGGCCGGGTCACTTTGAGTATCAATTTTTACATATTGAAGAAATCTTTCGAGTACGTCTGTTCCTGGTTCCATCGTTGAGAAATTGTTTCAAATATCATAAATGTGACTCATGCTTCACAGGCCAGATTCAGAAACGCTGTTATAAGTTTGTATCACGATGCGTAAAGAAAGTAAGAAATTCCTTGAAGCCTATTTGAACAACGCTGCACCCACCGGGTTTGAAAAACCTGGTCAGGAAATTTGGTTGAACTACATTCGACCGTATATTGACGATTACATTACTGATGTCTATGGTTCTGTTGCGGGCATTATCAATCCTGGGCAACCCTATAAAGTGGTCATCGAAGCACATGCTGATGAAATTTCCTGGTTTGTTAACTACATAACCGAGGATGGCTATCTGTATGTTACCCGAAATGGTGGCTCAGACTATATGATTGCACCCTCAAAACGGGTAAATATTTTTACAGACAAGGGCATTGTCAAGGGGCTTTTTGGCTGGCCGGCCATCCACGTGCGTGAACCCGGCAAAGAACCTGCTACCAACCAAGACAATGTGTTTATCGATATTGGTTGCAGCAAACGTGAAGAGGTTGAACAATTGGGAGTTCACGTAGGTTGTGTAGCGGTATTTGACGATGAAATGATGATCCTCAATGATCAGTACATTGTTGGAAGGGCTTTGGACAACCGAATTGGTGGATTCATGATTGCAGAAGTAGTGCGCAAAATTTCCGAGAAAAAGAAAAAGCTGCCCTTCAGTTTATATGTGGTGAATGCGGTGCAGGAGGAAATTGGACTCAGAGGCGCTGAAATGATCAGTCGAAAAATCAAACCAGACGTAGCTATTTGTACGGATGTAACCCATGATACTCATGCCCCACTCTACAACAAGAAGCGTTCAGGAGATATCAAATGTGGCCGGGGACCGGTACTTACCTATGGGCCTGCTGTACAGAATAACCTGCTCAAGCACTTGATTGCCGCGGCTGAAAAAGCAGAAATCAGTTTCCAGCGCGCAGCAGTTTCCAGGAGCACCGGTACAGATACTGATTCATTTGCCTATTCCGCTGAAGGTGTGGCCAGTGCGTTGGTTTCTTTACCATTGAAGTACATGCACACCACGGTGGAAACAGTTTCCATTGCTGATGTTTCTGCAGTGATTGATCTGTTGTATGAAGGTGTTATTGGCTTAAAGGCGGAACAAGATTTCCGTTACATCAAATAATGCAACAAGGTTTTGGCGTATTGGCTGAATAAGATATTTTTCATCGGTATCATTCGATTGATTTCAAAGTTGCCGATGGGTTTGCTCTACCAATTGGCAAATGTGCTTTACGTGCTGTTATACCATCTGGCATCCTACCGCAAAACTGTAGTTCGAACCAACTTGCGTAAGTCATTTCCGGAGAAAGGCGATTCATGGATTAAGTCTGTTGAACAGGCCTTTTACAGGCATTTATGTGAAGTGATTGTTGAAGTAATAAAATCAAGTTCCATGAGCAGGGAGCATTTGCTGGGCAGCATAAAGTATGAGCATCCTGAAGTGTTACATCAACATTACCTAAATCGAAGAAGTGTTGTAGTCATAATGGCGCATACAGGGAATTGGGAATGGATCCCGCCTTTGGCGGCACTCATTGCTCCTCAATTCAGTCAAGGTCTTTACAAACCACTCAGCAACGTTGCGTTTGATGAATTCTTTAAAAAAACCCGTACACGCTTTGGCTCCGGGGTTATTCCAATGGATCGGGCGCTGAAGGTAATGATGGAGCAACAGCGGCAAGGCGAACTTACCGCTACAGCGTTTATTGCCGATCAAACACCTTCAAACCTAAGTAGTGGTGAATGGTTGAAGTTTCTGAATCAAGAAACGCTGTTTTTTACCGGAACAGAGAAAATTGCCCGGAAGCTTGGACATGCTGTGATATATCTGAGTATGAAGCGAAATGGCCGAGGAAAGTATCTGGTTTCAATGACCAATATTTGCGATGATGCCTCCAAAGTGAATGAAGGATTCATTACCCATCAAATGGCAGCACTTATGGAGGCAGACATCCTGGAGCAACCAGAAAATTGGCTTTGGAGCCACAAAAGGTGGAAGCACGTAAAACCTGATTAAGCTTGGGTGGAAGCTACAGGTTTGTTCACTTAAGTTTCCTGTAAAAAAATGTGGAAAAACTTGTGGATATCAATACTATCATCGTATAATTGCCACGATATGGCTCGCATGAAGGCGGAACAGTTTGACTCTCCAGATTTGGAATTGGGCTCATTAGCTAAAGCGCTTGGACACCCGGCACGCATAAAAATCGTGAAAATGTTGCTTTCCAGTGGCTCACTAAATTGTAAAGATATTGTTGCCAATATGCCTTTATCGCAAAGTACCGTTTCACAACACCTGGCAGAATTAAAGCAAGCCGGTATCATTGAAGGACGTGGATTTCGAACCTCCATGATTTATTCAGTAAACAAGGATGTATTAAAATCTATGCACTCGGTGATGGGAGAACTTTTCTTTCCGAAAGCGAAAGCCGTACAGGCAACCTTGTTCTGATTCCTGCGTTTCCCGGGTTAATCCCCTTTTATTCTTATTAGTTCTGCCTCTAACTGCGCAATACTGTCAGCAGTATTTTTGGCGTGTAGGTGGACCAGAAATTTTAATTCCTCAATTTTTCGCGTGAGCAGTTGAAAATCCGGTGCAGGTTCAGGCGCGGTATGAACCGTTTCCTGCCTTTGCAACGGTGGCTGTACCTGAAACAAATCCGGCTGAATGACTTTAACCTCCGCGCGTTCTGGAGGTAATTCATCTACCCTCACGGTATCTTTTTGCTCATGTAGATACATATTACCTTTTCCCATCAGCAACCAAGCTAAATTTATATCTGGAAAGAGGCGCAGAATAGCCAGTACCAAATCTAAAGATGGAGCATTCCGTCCGGATGCAATGTGGCTCAACACCGCTGGTGAAATGCCAGCCTTTTGAGCGAACAAGCCTCTGTTCATTCCTTTTTCATTCAAGAGCTTAAAGATTCGTGTGGCTATGTCATTCATGCTACAAATGTAAACATTAAGAATTTTACATAAGGAAAGAGGATTGAATTACTTATGTAAACATGCTGATAAATCCGTATCCCGACTAGAAAATATGCTTTGACCTCCCCTTTTCGCGGGTAAACTTGGATCCACAGCAAACATCATTAAAATTCTGAGGTGTAATTGATTAAAAACTTGATAATCAACAACTTATAATACAACATATCGGGATTTAGTGGGCACTAAAAACAACTTATAAAGAATATTTATCATGGATTTGCCATGGTTACATAAGTAAATTTACTTTGTTTTAGGGCACTTCGTCAATTTAGCCGGGATCCGACAGCCTGGAAATGGCACGGAAGCACATTGCACGTGGATATGAGTCAAACTGTATGGCAGCAGCAAGAACACCATACAGAAATTCGAAAAAATGCACCTGCTGGTGCTGCTCAATGGTATTCAACGCCATGCTCGATGCAGGTTGAATACCTCTGCTTATGTAAGCTTTTATAAGGCCTTGAGTAATTGAAAGCGGGTTTAAAACCCACGCGCTTATGCGGGCAATTAAAACTGCTGTATGATCATCCCAGTGCGCATTTTGGGTTCAATCCAAGTGCTTTTGGGTGGCATAACGCCGTGCTCATCGGCGACCTTTTTGACTTCTGCAAACGAATTGTGGTGAAGCGTAAACGTTAGATTCGCCAGATTGGCTTGCATGAGTTCAGACAACGCAAAACCATACACATCACCGCGGGAAAAGGTAAGTCGTTCGTCTGTTTTACTGTCGGAAATGTTCAGAATTTCCTCAAATATGAATTGCTCGAGGCATGAAACATCCAGTCCTTCCGGGAATTTGGTCGGACGGTACGCTTCTTTTAAGGTTAATAAGTACCATTCAGTTTGGTTGATGCACAGCCCGAATTGACCACGTTGAATGGGTTTTACTTCTGTAAATGAATTAACATAAGTAAACTTCAACCCTATTTGTTGTAGCAGCGCATTCGTATCGTGGACAAGCGGCCATTGAATCAAGCGATGAAATGGCTTAATGGTCATTTGGTTCGCCGGAATAATCATGGACATAAAGGTTTGATCTTCCGTACGTACAGAACTGTGGATATTTCCTTGATAATACCTTGTGGTAGCAGCTATTCGATGATGTCCATCAGCGATATAAAATGCTGGGATTCCAGAAAAGTATTCCTGCACTTTTAGATGATGCTCCGAGGGGATGCTCCAAACTTCATGTTGTAAACCAGACTCACAAACAAAATCGCAGAACAAAGTTCCCTTCCAGTCATTTATTGGGGGTGGCCCTTGATGCGACTCATAACAAATCAGCACAGGTTCACCTACTGCATGTGTGACTTCCATGTGCTTTACCAGTTTCAGTTCTTTTTGTGTGCGCGTGTGTTCGTGCTTCTTTACAGAACCATTGAGGTAGTCTGTCACGGCAATACCTGCAAGAATTCCCTCATAAACAAAACCCTGAACAGGGTCTGTTTGACGGTAAATCATCAGTTGCCTTTCAGGCTCTTCAATGAGCACGTTCTGATCGAGCAGCTGCCGGAAATAGTTTCTTCCAAAACCAAAATGCCGTTCCTGGTGCTCGGGATCGGCAAAATGCAGGTATGGTTTTACCACATGCAGGTATGAGAACGGATTATCTTCAAGAATTTGCGTCAATTCATCCTGCGTTTCTGAACCGGAGATTCTTGCAGAAACTTGAGAAGCAAAGGAAAAATCCGGTCGAATAATTTTAATGGGATGAATTTGAGGCATGTTCCTTATTTGAAAAAACCAATGATGCGTTCAGCCAATTCAACACCTACGCGTTCTTGTGCTTCTTTAGTGGAAGCTCCGATATGTGGTGACAATGAAACTTTGTCTGATTTCAGTATATCTGTGTACACAGGCGGCTCTTGTTCAAAAACATCTATTCCAGCAAAACCTATATGGCCGGAATCAAGAGCTTCGAGCAGTGCCTGTTCATTTACTACTCCTCCCCTTGCGCAATTGATCAGAATGGAACCTTTGCTCATCATTTGCAGTTCTGCAGCACCAATGATTTCTGCTTCACCTCCGGGTACATGAAGACTGATGAAGTCACTATTGGAAAGCACATCAGCCATTTTTTGACCTTGGAGTTTCACCTTGAAGTTATTAATCGCGTATTTGCGATTGAACGTGACAACCAATTCAAATGATCGTTCCTTGTAATCATAAACGATTACATCCATTCCAAGTCCGATGGCCATTCTGGCTACTTCCTGCCCGATGCGGCCGAAACCAATAATGCCAATGGTTTTTCCGGCAAGTTCCACCCCATTGGAACCAATTTTCTTGAGTTCATTGAACCGTTCCTTGCCTTCATCGGGCATGATGCGGTTGGTGAGCTGTAAATATCTGGCTGTGGTAAACAAATGTGCGAACACCAACTCGGCCACAGATCGTGAACTAGCTGCCGGCGTATTGACCACAGGGATATTCTTGATGCCTGCGTGCCTGAGGTCTATATTGTCAAGACCAACTCCGGCCCGGGCAATGAGCTTTAGGTTGCTTCCCGCATCGATCACGACAGCATTAACCTTTGTAGCGCTGCGCACAATCAGCACGTCGTATTCATTTATTTTCCCGGGAAGTTCATCTTGTGGGATTTTATCGGTAATAACCTCGAATCCAGCCTCAATGAGCATGGATTTACCAATGGCATCAATACCGTCATTGGCCAAAACTCTGTATTTGGTCATCTGTAATTATGAATTGAAGTTTTGCATCACGTGAACCAGCGCCTGAACACTTTCCAAAGGAAGTGCGTTGTACATCGAGGCCCTAAATCCGCCCACCGACCTATGTCCTTTAATTCCGCTGATGCCTGCTTCTTTACATGCGGCAAGGAACTTTGATTCAAGCGCTGCATGTTCCTCGTTCATCACAAAACATGCATTCATGTGTGAACGGTCTTCTACGGCACATGTTCCTCGGAAATATGGGTTTTTATCAACTTCACCATAAAGCAAATCAGCGCGTTCCTGAGCTCTTTGTTCCATAGCTTCAACGCCTCCTGCATTTTGAACCCAAATTAGGTTGTATAGTGAAACCAGAATTGGAAACACCGGTGGTGTATTGTACATGCTTCCTTTGTCGGCATGCACCCGATAATCCATCATGGTTGGGATGGAACGACTTACTTTTCCAAAGATGCCTTTTTTGGCAATCACAAGGGTTACGCCTGCAGGACCCATATTTTTTTGGGCGCCTGCATAAATAAGGCTGAACTTAGACACATCAATCGGGCGACTGAAAATATCTGAACTCATGTCGCAGATCAAGGGTACAGGACCATCCGGAAACGATTTCATCTGCGTACCGTAAATGGTATTGTTGCTGGTGCAGTGAACATAGTCAACGTCACCAGGAATGCTGTAGTCCTTGGGAATGAACGAAAAATTGGCATCTGCCGATGAAGCAATGACCTCCACATTGCCATAGAGTTTAGCTTCCTTGATGGCTGCAGCAGCCCAAACACCGGTATTTATATAAGCGGCCTTGTGCTCCAGGAAGTTGTGTGGAATCATGTAGAATTGCGTGCTCGCACCACCCTGAAGGAACATGATGTCGTAATCATCCGGAACATGGAGCAGTGACCTCACTATGGCGCGGGCATCGTCCATTACCTGTTCGAACTCTTTACTGCGGTGCGAAACTTCCAGAATGGACAAACCTGTTCCTGCGAAATTCCTAATGGCTTCAACAGCTTTGTCGAATGCTTCCGGCGCCAAAATTGAAGGGCCTGCGGAAAAATTATGTACTTTGGTCATGATTCCTTTGGAAATACGTCGCAAGTTTAGAATGATATTTGTCCTAATACAATACTTTTAACCCACAACAGAATGAAGCTTTTCACATTATGGCCTATGTTGGCTCTTTCATTTTTGACAAGTGCTTCAGCGCTTGCACAGACAGACAATTCTAAATCGAATCAAAGGACGGGCATGTTTCAATCTGACCGCATCATTAAGGGTGGAAATGTTGGATTGTGGTTGGGAACAACAACTTTTATACAGGCTTCTCCATTTATTGGATACCGATTCACGGATAAATTCAGCGCAGGAGTTGGCGGTGAATGTACATACATCAGGGAGCGAACTTCAGGTCCTGCAGAGGAATGGGCCATTTACGGAGGGAATTTTTTCACCCGATATCAAGTTTTGGATGCACTCTTTCTTCAAGGGGAGTACAGTGCCATCAGTTTTCCGGACAACAATGGAAGGACTTGGTACCAAAGTCCTTTGGTTGGCGGTGGTTACATGCCCGGCAGGGGATTATACGTGATGGGCATGTGGGCTTTAAATCCCGATTATCCCATTGCCAGTCCCATCCTCAGAATGGGATTCGTATTTTAAATCTTTGTTGTAATCAGCAAAGGTGCAATGCCAACGCCTATGTTCAGCACTGTGCAGAACAACAGGGCTACACGCACCGATAATGCTGTTTGTACAGGTGTTGTTGTTTCATCTGAATCCCGAAAGTACATAGAGATGATGGCTCTGAAGTAATAAGCCACGCTTATTGCTGAAAGCACCAATGCAACAATAATCAGCCAGGTATGGGCGGTAAATGCATTCGAAAACAAGGCATATTTCCCTGCAAATCCGGCAGTTCCCGGAATTCCGGTCATCGACAACATGCTGATCAGCAGCGCAAATGATTCCAGGGGATATTTTTTCGCCCATCCATTAAGCGATGCAACGTGTTCATTGCCAGATTCCGTTTTCATTTTCTGTATCATGGCAAACGCCACCAAGGCAGCCAGCCCGTAACCGGCCATATACAGCAATAATGCCTTTGATGCTTCCGCGTTGTGCATAAGTATGGCCAACAAAAGGTAACCTGCATGTGCTACTGAGGAATATGCAAGCATCCTTTTCAAAGACTGTTGCATGAGTGCACTGAGATTTCCGATGATCATGGTCAGCGCAGCAAGTACGGTCAAGGTAGGTGTCCAGAATTCGTGCGCAGCGGTAAACGATACGGAGAAGATTCGGAACATCGCCACAATACCGGCTGTTTTCACCACGGTGGCCATAAATGCTGTAATTCTTCCGGGGCTGCCTGTGTACACATCCGGAGCCCAGAAATGAAATGGAGCTGCAGCAATTTTGAACAACATTCCGAATAAAACCATGAGGATTCCTATTTTGGCCATAGGCGTTAAACCGGTAAGAAGTGCTGCGCCGGTGTACCTGAGCCCAATTTCATAAATGTCAAAACTTCCCGTGGTGCCATATACCATGGCTACACCGAACAGCAGGATCCCGGTGGCAAATGAACCCATCAGGTAGTACTTAAGGGCTGCCTCATTACTGCGCAGGTCTTCTTTTCTGGATCCTGCCAGCACATACAGCGGAATAGATAGGATTTCAAGGCCAAGAAACAACATGAAAAAGCTGTTGAAAGAGGTCATGATGAGTCCGCCACAAAGGCTGAACAACATCAATGCATAGATATCTGCACCTTTATCTTCTTTTTTGGGAACAAACAATAAAGAGCCCATCAAGCCGAGGAAAATGAGCAGGGTATTGAATGCCAGGGAGAATTTGTCAAACTGAAGCATGGAAACCCACTGTGCTTCCCAGGGCAATTCCCACCCATTGTACTCCATAATATTCATCAGGAGCGACAATGTGAAAATCAACCAAACCAAAGGTGTCAACCTGCGTTCGGGTTTACCCAGGCCGGCAAAAAGCAGCACAATGGCCCCGATGAAAATGATGATGAGAGCTTTCATATGCGGTTAGCGCAGCGCGATTCGTTCTTGAATAATTTCCAGCAATTGGGTCATGCTGGCATGAGTTAGGTCTAAAATTGGTTGTGGAAAAATGCCGAATACAAGAATCAATGTCGCCAATATGCCCATTCCCAACCACTCACTCGGCACCAAGGCCGGGAAAGCTGGCTGTTGTTCAGAAGCTTCGCCAAACATACTGAATTGATACATCCTGAGCATGTAGGCGGCACATAAGATGATGGTTAATCCGGCAAGAATTCCATAAACAGCATTTGAAGCAAAAACCGCCTGCAACAAGAGCAATTCTCCGGGGAATCCGTTGGTCAGGGGAACGGCAACCGTACCGAGCACAGCAACCATAAACAAAATGGCAAAAACCCTGGACGAAGAAGCAAGGCCGCGAAGCTCGGACATGGAACGTGAGCCCATCCGCTGTTCGATGATGGAGATGGCAAAAAACAATGCAACAATGTTGATGCCGTGGTTGAACATCTGAATTGCTGCTCCCTGAAATCCGTTGATCGTTAATGCAGCAATACCTGCAGCAATCAATCCAACGTGAGAAAACGATGAATATGCTACCAGCCTTTTTAAATCATTTTGTCTTAATGCGATGAAACCTCCATAGATCACACCAACAACAGCCAGGATGCTAACCCATGCCATCTGGTTTTGTAAGACCTCCGGAACCAGAGGCAAGTACCAACGGAACAATCCGAAGAATCCCATTTTCAACATGATTCCGGAAAGAAGCATGGAACCGGCAGCAGGCGCAGCGGTATAGGTGTCGGCCTGCCAGGTATGAAAGGGAAACACGGGAATTTTAATGAGGAATGCAATCAACAACCCGGCTCCTACCCACCAAGCTTCTGAGTCACTCAATTCAACAGCTACCAACGCGGTCCATTCAAAACTATGAGCATCAGGTGTTTTCCAGTAAAGGAACAGCAGCGAAGCCAGCATGAATACGCTGCCGAAAAAGGTGTACAAGAAAAACTTGAGCGTGATGCGAATCCTGTTTGCCGATCCCCATTTGGCGGAGATGAAGTAAATGGGTATCAATGCGAGTTCCCAGAACACGTAGAAAAGCAATCCGTTCATGGAAGTAAAAACCCCATTCAAAGCGGCTTGCATCAACAAAATCAATGGAAGCATCAGTTTATTCTGATCCTGATCCATGGACCAACGAGACAACAAAATGACTGGCGTGAGCAGGTTGGCGAGCAACAACAGCAACATGCCCATTCCGTCAATACCTGTGTGGAACCGTATTCCTTCATTCATCCATGGAACATCGTGCACGAACTGCATGGTTCCATCTGGGATAAAAACACGCAGCCAATAGAGGTTAAGTGCCAGTGTGGCTAAAGAAAACAGGAATGACACTTGCCGGTTCAAACTTTTGACCAACCACGTGATCAAGGCACCAGCCAGAGGTAGGATTATGAGTTGCAATTGTTCAGATAAATAGGTTTACGCCAAGTATTACTGCCATCGACAATACCATGATCAACAGGTACCATTCAATATTTCCGGTTTGTATTTTTCGGATGAGGTTTCCAAGCCATTGTGTGATGTTGCCACTTTGTTCCACCGTGCCATCAATCACTTTTTGATCCGACCAGGTGTGTAGTCCGTCGGCAAGTTGTTCTGATGGATGCACAATCACTTTATCGTAGGCTTCATCAATCAGGAATTTCGCTCCCAGTAGTTTGGCAATGCCCTGCATGGAGGCGTCTGATTCCGGAACAACTGCAGCAACCACATATTTCCTGCGGGTGAGCACAAAGGCCAACAGCAAACCCAGGGTAGCCAGCCCTGCAAACATCATTTCACTGGCAAATGTGTGGTGATGGGATGCCTGATCGGCCAAAATAGGTTCAAGCCAATGATGCAGGCCCTGGCCGGAAGCACCGGTATAATGCGGCAAGTTGATCAAGCCACCCACGATGCTCAGCACCGCCAAAACCATCAAAGGAAGGGTCATCAATACAGGTGATTCGTGCAGGTGATGTTTTTGCGTTTCGGTTCCTCTGAAATTACCATGAAAGGTGACAAAAAACAGGCGGAACATGTAAAAAGCCGTCACAAAAGCACTTGCTAAACCAATGGGATAAAGCCAATGGCTCCGGTCATACAATGCCAGCAAAATTTCGTCTTTTGAAAAGAAACCGGAAAGAAATGGAAAGCCTGAAATGGCCAATGTTCCAATCAGGAAGGTCCAATACGTGACGGGCATGTATTTTTTCAGGCCGCCCATTTCACGTATATCCTGCGCACCGCTCATGGCGTGGATTACACTTCCCGAACCCAGGAACAGCAATGCCTTGAAGAATGCGTGGGTGAGCACATGAAACAGTGCCGCGGTATAGGCACCGCAACCAAGGGCAATAAACATAAAGCCCAATTGGGAAACGGTAGAATATGCGAGTACTTTTTTGATGTCGTTTTGCTTGAGTCCAATCAGCGCTGCAACTACGGATGTTAGCAAGCCTGTGTACAACATCAGGTCTCTTGCTGCGGGGCTGTAGTTGAACATCACATTGCAGCGCACAGTCATGTAAATCCCTGCGGTTACCATCGTTGCTGCGTGGATCAATGCGGAAACCGGAGTTGGTCCGGCCATGGCGTCGGGCAGCCAGGTAAACAAAGGAATCTGCGCACTTTTACCCGTTGCTCCGATGAACAGTGAAATGCAAATCGCGGTAAGGATTTCAGGTCTGTACGCGCCTGTTTCTACTTTTTCAAAAACGGAACTGTATTCAAATGTTCCAAACTGGAAGTAAATGAGGAACAATCCAACCAGCAGACCCAAATCGCCAATACGGTTCATTACGAATGCTTTTCTGGCAGCTTTGCCATAGGATTCATTTTTAAACCAAAAACCAATCAGCAGATAACTGCACAAGCCAACACCTTCCCAACCAAAGAACATCACCACGAAGTTGCTGCCAAGAACCAACAACAACATGCTGAAAATAAACAGATTGAGGTATGCGAAGAATTTGTAGAACCCTTCGTCGTGGTGCATGTAAGCGATGGAATAAAGATGGATGAGAAATCCAACACCGGTAACCACCAACAGCATTATGGTGCTCAACCGATCCGCCTGGAAGCTTAAATCTACCTGAAAGGTGCCAACGTTTAACCACTGAAACAATTTGAACACAATGGGCTCACTGTTTTGCGCCTGGGTGTTAAAGAGCATCAGGGAAGCAATAAAAGGGAGGAACACCGCGAGGGTGCCTAACCATCCGGAAGCGGTATGGAGTTTTTTACCCCAAAGGCCATTGATCAGGAAGCCTGCCAACGGAGCCAAGAGTATGATGAAAAATAAGCTGCTTTGATTCATCTGGTTAGTTCTTAATTTGGTCCAGGACGCTGATGCTGGTGGCGCGCGTGTTTCTGTACACCATGACCAGAATGGCCAGTCCTACAGATGCTTCGGCTGCGGCAACTACCATGATGAAGAACACGAAAATTTGACCTGAGGCATCTCCCATATAAGTGCTCAAACTCACAAACAGCAGATTTACTGCATTGAGCATTAATTCGATGCACATCAAAATGACGATGGCGTTTTTTCTGAGCAAAACACCGGCTACGCCAATGCAAAAAAGCAAGCTACTCAGGTAAATATATTGATCTACGGGTATCAAAGATTCGGCAGTCATGATTGTGCTCCTTCCTCTTGTTTTTCTCTTTTTCCGATATACACTGATCCAACCATCGCGGCCAGGAACAAAATACTTGAAATTTCAAATGGCAGTACGAAGTCCGAAAACAGCATTTTACCCAGATTTTTCACCAATCCTATTCCGGCGGCGTCCGGACCACCTTTAATCATGAAGTCTGATGCGCCGCGCAAAGCACCGGCAAGTGTTACCAAAATCAAACCTGCAGCGATGGCTCCACTGATCTGCCACAATACCGGTTTTGGGGCTTCAGTTGACTTGTTCAGGTTGAGCAACATCAGCACGAACAGGAACAATACCATGATGGCACCTGCATAAACAATCAGGTTGACCACCGCTATGAACTGTGCATTCAGTAATACGTAATGTCCGCTGAGGGCGAAGAAGGTTAAGATCAAACAGAGCACACTGTACACCGGATTGCGTGCGGTGATGGTTCCCAATGCCGTTAGTATGGCAATGAAGGAAAAAATGAAAAACGGAATTTGGTTCATCATGATTGTTGCTCAGGCGTCCTCCAGGATTGCCTTTTCGATACATCTATTCTTTGATTCAATGGTTCCACCAGTTTATCCTTTCCGTAAATGAAATTATTCCTGGTGGTTTCAACAGGAGTAATCACATCTGTGAGGAAAATGGCTTCTTTGGGACAGGCTTCTTCGCACAATCCGCAGTAAATGCAACGCAATTGGTTGATTTCATATACGGCTGCATACTTCTCTTCGCGGTACAGGTGCTCTTCTCCTTTATTGCGCTCGGCAGCGACCATGGTAATGGCTTCAGCCGGACAAGCAACGGCACACAAGCCGCAGGCCGTGCAGCGTTCTCTTCCCTGATCGTCGCGTTTCAGCACGTGTTTGCCTCGGTAAACCGGAGCAATAGGACGTTGAACTTCCGGGTATTGAACCGTGGCTTTCTTCTTAAAGAGGTGACTGATGGTGATTGCCATCCCTTTCAAAATGGCAGGCAGGTATATGCGTTCCATGAACGTCATTTCCTTATTGACCACCTGTTTGGATCTGTTGGTTAATGGTTGCATCATCAGTAAGCGTTAAAATGTTTGATTTCTTAAAAGCACTACAGCAGCGGTAATCAGCATGTTTATGATGGCCAGTGGAATTAGTGATTTCCAACCAAGATGCATGAGTTGATCATAGCGGAAGCGCGGAAGCGTCCATCGAATCCACATGAATACAAAAATGAAGAAGAAGATTTTGGCAAACAGCACAATAAACTGAAGCCATCCGAGTAAGGCAGGGCTGTCTATCAGGTCCATTCCCGGAAAATTGTAACCTCCAAAATACAGGGTTGCAATTACTGCCGAGGAGATAAACATGTTGATGTATTCGGCAAACAGGTAAAAGCCCAGCTTCATGCTGGAATATTCGGTGTGGTATCCTCCAATCAATTCACTTTCGCACTCGGGAAGGTCAAATGGTGCGCGGTTGCACTCTGCCAGGGCGCAGGTAAAGAAAATGATAAACCCGATGGGCTGGTACCAAATGTTCCAATTGATTCCGTGCTGTTGCGCCGCAATTTCCTTCAGGCTTAAAGTACCGGACATCATTACTACGGCAATGATGCTCAGGCCCATGGCCAATTCATACGAGATCATCTGACTGCTGGCGCGGATGGCACCATACAGTGAGTATTTGTTGTTGGAAGCCCAGCCACCAATCATGATGCCGTAAACACCCATACTTACAAAGCCAATCACGTATAAAATTCCTATGTCGATGTCGGCAATTTGCATGTTGAGCGTGTAGCCAAAAACATGCAGTTCTGTACCCCAGGGAATGGCAGCACCGGTCATACAGGCTGTGAACATGGCGATGCCCGGCCCCATGATGAACAGCCATTTTTCCGAAGCGGCCGGAATCAGATCTTCTTTAAAGAACATTTTCCCGGCATCGGCAATGGGTTGCAGCAATCCAAACACTCCTGCCCTGTTCGGGCCCTGTCTGTCCTGAAGGAAGGCCGCAACCTTTCGTTCTGCATAGGTGCTGTATGTGGCAATCAACAGGGTAATACCCAGAATGACCAGTACAAGGATGGATTTTTCTATGAGCAATGCAGCGTCCATATCAGGCTTTATTCAGTAAGGGTGTATGTTCCGGGATGGGCTCAAAATATTTATTGGCCGAGATTACGCTGTGCCGGTCGATCTTCCTCGGGCCTTCAATGGTCCAGTCCGACATGCTTTTCTTTTCAAATCGGCAGGTATTGCAGATGAACTCTTTTACTTCTCCGTGCTCATCTTTTCGCGCAGTTACGCGGTAGATTTCGTCGCCAACATTCCAAAGCACAGCTTTGCCGCAGCATTTATCGCAGGACCTGTGGGCGTCGAGTGGCTTGGTGTACCATACCCGACTTTTAAACCTGAAGGTTTTGTCTGTAAGCGCCCCCACAGGACACACGTCGATAACGTTTCCGCTGAAATCGTTGTCTATGGCCTGTTCAATATACGTGCTGATTTCAGCGGCATCGCCGCGTTTCATCACCCCGTGGACACGTTTTCCTGTAATTTGATCGGCCGTGTACACACAGCGATAACAGAGGATGCAGCGTGTCATGTGTAACTTGATATACGGCCCGATGTCGATCTTGTCGAAGGTGCGTCGTTCAAATTCATAACGGGTTTTTGCTGCTCCGTGGTCAAATGCAAGATCCTGAAGGTGACACTCACCCGCCTGATCGCAAATGGGACAATCCAGCGGATGATTGATCAGCAGAAATTCCACAACTCCTTTTCTGGCTTCCAGGGTTCTTGGAGAGGTGGTGTTTTTCACTTCCATGCCATCCATCACAGGTGTGGAGCAACTGGCCACCAGTTTTGGCATAGGGCGTGGATCCTTTTCACTTCCTTTGCTTACTTCAACCAAACATGTTCTGCATTTTCCACCACTGCCTTTTAGTGAGCTGTAGTAGCACATTGCCGGAGGAACAATGGGTCCACCAATCATGCGGGCCGCATTCAGGATGGTTGTGCCGTCCGGAACCTCAATGGTATGACCATCTATAGTTACTTTAGCCATTAGCTTTTAATCTTTTGTAAATCAAGCTGTTACGTTAGAATAGTTCTTTTCGGAAACCCTTCCGTAATTGCGTTGCATGGCCAACTTGGGTTCCCGTACATGCCATTCAAATTCTTCGCGGAAGTGGCGGATGGCACTGGCCACAGGCCAGGCTGCTGCATCACCCAAAGGACAAATGGTATTGCCTTCTATTTTCGCCTGAATATCCCACAGCAAGTCGATGTCTTCCTGTTTGCCGTGTCCATATTCCAAGCGGTGCAATACTTTCTCCATCCAACCGGTTCCTTCCCTGCACGGGCTGCATTGTCCGCAGCTTTCGTGATGGTAGAAACGGGTGAAGTTCCACGTATTTCTTACAATACATTGGTCTTCGTCGTACACAATGAAACCACCTGAACCAAGCATGGACCCGGTTTGAAACCCTCCGTCGGATAAGCTTTCATAGGTCATGAGGCGATCTTCGCCGGCCGCCGTTTTGGTCACCAGGAAATGCGGGAGGATGGGAACGGAAGAACCTCCGGGAACACAGGCTTTCAACTGCTTGCCACCTTTGATTCCGCCGCAGTATTCATCGCTGTACAAAAATTCTTCCACCGATAATCCCAGTTCAATCTCGTAAACTCCGGGATTATTGATGTTACCGCAGGCAGAAATCAGTTTTGTACCTGTGGAGCGGCCTATGCCAATTTTCGCGTATTCTTCTCCTCCGTCGTTGACAATAGGTACTACGGCGGCAATGGTTTCTACGTTATTGACCACAGTTGGGCATCCCCAAAGACCTTTAACCGCCGGAAATGGAGGTTTAATTCTTGGATTGCCGCGTTTCCCTTCCAGACTTTCAATGAGCGCCGTTTCTTCTCCACAGATGTAAGCACCTGCGCCAGGGTTTACGTATAAATCGAGGTTGTATCCGGAACCCTGAATGTTCTTTCCGAGCCATCCAGCCTGATATGCTTCAGCAATGGCTTTTTCCAGAATGTGGAGAATCCACATATATTCACCTCTAATGTAGATATACGATGTATTTGCGCCCAGTGCGTAACTGGAAACAATCATCCCTTCAATCAGCAGATGTGGAATGTGCTCCATGAGGTAACGATCCTTGAAGGTTCCGGGTTCGCTTTCGTCGGCGTTGCACAGCAAGTAGCGCGGAACGCCTTCGGGTTTCGCAAGGAAACTCCATTTCATTCCCGTAGGAAACCCTGCTCCACCGCGTCCGCGTAGTCCCGATTTTTTTACTTCTTCAACAACGTCCTCGGAAGACATCGATTTCAAAGCTTTCTCAACGGCCCTGTAGCCACCTTCCCTTCGGTACACTTCATACGAAGCAATTCCGGGAACTTTGGCTTTATCAATCAGCAGCTTGCGTTTCATGGTGTATCGGATTATTTCTTTAAGCCGAAGCCAACATCATTTACTTTTCCGGAACGGGTATCAACCATCAGCATCACCCCTTTCCCTGCATAAATCAAACCTTTACCCATCATGTCTTCCCATGTTACTGTGGGCGTTTTTGCCTTCACTTCCGCAATGCTGAGCGCAGGAGTTATCAGCGCATCGGCAATAAGTAAGGAACCGGTATATGGTTTCAGTGGTTCACTGGCGCGGATGGAGTTTCCCAGGAATACGCGAATGCTGTTGTTGCCATCGGCATCTACTTCCAGCACCAAGCCCAGGCTGTCGAACACATATTGTGTGCGGTTTGGGTTTGACAGTTGGCGATTGGCCCCACCAAGTGCATTCAGTATTTCAGTTGCTTTGGATTTAGCGGTGAATACGGTTCCGTTTAAAGTCCAGGATTTGGCCATAGGATTGAGCGCAATGGACATCTGGGCATTTGCGGTTGTGGCGGCAAACAAATATGTTGAAACACCTAAAAGTGTTAAAATGAGACGGTTTTTCATCGGTTATCAGCGATTAATTGATCAATTTTTTCCTCTGTGAGGTGTTCGTGGTAATGTTCACCCAGTTGCAACATGGGTGCATAACCACAGGCGCCCAGGCATTCTACTGTTTTCAGGGTAAAGCGGCCATCGGCGGTAGTTTCACCGTCTTTGATGCCCAATTTTTGTTCGATGTAGGCTACAATTCTTTCTGCGCCTTCGATCATGCAGGGCCCTGTGCGGCAAACTTCCAGTTTAACGGCACCAACAGGTTTGGTGTCGTACATGGAATAGAATGTGGCCACTTCATATACTTCAACAGGCTGAATATGCAGGATTCTGGCCACGTAATCCATCACAGGAACCGACAACCATCCGAACTCTGCCTGTGCTAAATGAAGTACGCGCAACAAGGCGCTTTTTTGCTTCCCTTCGGGATATTGGGCTGTAATGGTCGCAATCAGTTTGAGTGTTTCCGGGCTGAATTGCGGTTGCGTTTCGGTATTCATGGTTTGCTCAGGCATCTAGTTCTCCTGCAATTACGTTCATGCTGCTCATGGTCAAAACGGCATCGCTCAACAGGCTGCCCTTAATCATTTCGGGATAGGCCTGATAATAGATGAAACATGGCCTGCGGAAATGAAGTCTGTAAGGGGTTCTTCCACCGTCGCTGATGAGGTAATAACCCAGTTCTCCGTTACCGCCTTCCACTGCATGGTACACCTCGCCTTCGGGAATTGGTGTTTCCCCCATCACGATTTTGAAATGATAGATGAGGGCTTCCATACTCTTGTACACTTCGTCTTTGGGAGGCAGGTAATAGTCGGGAACTTCGGTATAATGCTTTCCTGCGGGCATATTGTCCAGTGCCTGGCGAATGATGCTCAGGCTTTCTCGGATTTCGTGCTGGCGCACCATGAAACGGTCATAAGTATCGCCGTCTTTACCTACAGGTATGATGAAGTCAAAATCCTGATAGCTGCTGTATGGATTCATCACGCGTACATCGTAGTCCACACCGGCTGCGCGAAGGTTCGGACCTGTAAATCCGTAATTCAGTGCACGTTCTGCTGTGATGGGTCCGGCTTTGATGACCCGATCCATAAAAATACGGTTGCGGGTAATGAGGCTGTCGAACTCATCGAAGCGCTTCGGAAAGGTTTTCAAGAAGTCGTTCAGCTTATGCCGGAAATCATCTGTGAAATCGCGTTCAAATCCGCCAATGCGTCCAATGTTTGTGGTAAGACGTGCACCACACACAGCTTCGAACATCTCATAGATGCGTTCGCGCTCTTGGAACATGTAGGTAAAGCCTGTGAGGGCGCCGGTATCTACACCTATGACGCTGTTGCACACCAAATGATCTGCAATCCGTGCAAGTTCCATGATGATTACGCGCATGTAATCCACCCTTTTGGAAACTTCAATGCCGGCAAGCTTCTCCACGGTCATGTGCCAGCCCATGTTGTTGATGGGCGAAGAACAATAATTGAGTCGGTCGGTAATGGGCGTAATTTGGTTGTAGGGCCTTCGTTCCGCCAGCTTTTCGAAAGCGCGGTGGATGTAGCCAATGGTCGGTTCGGCTTCCAGAATTCGTTCACCGTCCACCTTCAGTACATTTTGAAAAACCCCGTGTGTGGCCGGGTGTGTAGGTCCAAGATTCAGGATGGCTATTTCACCATCAATAGTTTCTGAGCTGACCAGCTGGCCTCCGTTGCGTATGTTCAGTTCACTCATCTTCCGAAAAAGCGATCGTCTTTATCATTTCTTGTTTCGTCTTCCAGGGCATATTCCTTCCTCAAGGGGAAATAGTCCATGGAATCCATGTTCAGGATCCTGCGCAGGTCGGGATGGTTGGTGAAGTGAACCCCGTAGAAGTCGTAGGTTTCACGTTCCATCCAGTTGGCAGCGCTGTAGATGGCGGTAGCAGATGCTATTTCCGGCTTATCTATGGGCAGGAACGCCTTTAGGCGCACACGAATATTGTGCACCATGCTGTGCAGGTGATATACCACTGCAATTTCGCGTCCGGCATCATCCGGATAATGTACCGCGCATAAATCGGTGAGGAAATTCAATTGAAATTCCTGGTGTTTGTTCAGGAATTCCAGGACCTCTATAATCTTGGAGGGATTAACTTCAATGGTTAACAGGCCATAAGGCTCCGATGCGGAAAGAACATCTGCATCAAAAGACTGCCTCATGGCGTCGAGCACCTGTTGGTTTCCAATGTTGCTCATGGGTTCAGGTAAGGTTATAACTTTCCAGCATGCGTTTGTATTCTTCAGAATGGCGCCTTCTGAGGCTTTCGTTTTTCGCCAATTCCTGAATTTTCATTACACCTTCAATGATTTGCTCGGGTCTTGGCGGGCAACCGGGCACGTACACGTCCACAGGAATGATTCGGTCGATGCCCTGAAGCACGCTGTAGGTGTCGAAAATCCCTCCGCTGGAAGCACAGGCGCCAACAGAAAGTACCCATTTAGGCTCTGCCATCTGGTCGTAAACCTGCTTCAGTACCGGACCCATTTTTTTCGCGATGGTACCCATCACCATCAGCAGATCGGCCTGACGGGGCGAAAAGCTGAGTCGTTCGCTTCCGAATCGCGCGAGGTCATAATTGGAACCCATGGTGGCCATAAATTCGATTCCACAGCATGAAGTTGCAAAAGGCAAAGGCCACAGTGAATTTGCTCTGGCCAAACCAATAACCTTGTCGAGGCTGGTGGCAAAGAATCCCTGCCCTTCCAAACCTTCCGGTTTTTCTCCGATGTTTACCATAATGATTTTTTTGCTTTAGAAATGCTGCACAATCACTTTTCCCATTCCAGCGCACCCCGTTTTTTCACGTAGAAGAAACCAACAAGGAAAAATGCCACAAACATTAACACGGCCCAAAAGCCTTCCCATCCCATTTCCTTCATGTTCACGGCGTAAGGATAGAAGAAAATCACTTCAACGTCGAACAAAACGAACAAAATGGCAGTAAGAAAATACTTCACCGACACAGGAAAGCGAGCGTTCCCTGTCGATTCGATGCCACATTCAAAATTCTCTTGCTTGGCAGCGGTTTTCCTTGAAGGCCCAATCAGGTGTGTCAGCACGAGTACAAGAACCACAAAACCTAAGGCTGCGGCTAATTGCAAAACGACGGGCAAGTAACTGGATGGATTCATGATTTGCGGCGAAAATAATACAAGCCAAGTGCACAAATGGTTTTCCTCGAGAATATTTGTTCGTCCTTTTTTGACGAGCTGAATCACCCGAGGAGCCAACAGGAAAAAAATGAAGTTGCCAAGCTTAGATTTGTGTACCGAAACAATACGTATGATGCAGAAAATTTTACTCAGCCTATTCTGTGCGGGTACAGCAGTGCTGTTCATGAACAGTTCGAATGGTGCAGGTGCTTCACAGAACGCCGACCGCACCGGAAGTCCCGTGTCCAGCGGAACGTGCAACAATTGCCATTCGGGCGGTGCAGTGACGCCCAACTTAACAGTTGGTCTGTTTGATGGTTTGATTCCTGTAACGGTTTACACTCCGGGGAAAAACTACACATTACGCATTTCAATACTTGGACTGGGATACAGCCGTTTCGGGTTTCAGGCCGTGGCCCTGGGTTCCGGAAATGTGAATGCAGGGAGTCTGACCGCCGGCGGAACCAATACGCGTGTGCTTACCTTGAACAATCGGGTGTACGGTGAACATACCAGTCCAAGCAATACGGGCCTTTTTGAATTAAACTGGAAAGCACCTGAAGCAGGTGCCGGAACGGTAACCTTTTACACGGCAGGATTGGGCGCTGCAAATCCTGTTGGCGACAATGGCGATAAAGCCACAACGAAAAATTTCAGTGTGCTGGAAGGCGCCAGTATGTCTGCCTCAACACCGGAACGGCCAACCATCAAATTTGGCCCCAATCCCGTTGACGATGAGTTGCATTTCTTCGGGGCCACCTTGCGAAACATCAGCGTATATAACCTCCGGGGGCAGCTTCAAACCATGTTCAGCGGTGCCTGTGGAAGCATCAATCTAGACAACCTTTCACCCGGATATTATCTGCTGCAAGGGCAGGATGACTCGGGTAAAATCCAAAGCATTCGATTCATGAAATCTTGATTCGCCGGCCCATGCCTCTAAAACAAAACCCGTTGATATTCGACGGGTTTTGTTTTTTTTCTTCGATTTTCTATTTTCGAAATCATGGAAAAAAAAGGACGTTTTATCTTGTGCAATGTGGATGAATTTGAACGTTGGTTAAACGATTCAAGGATAGCACGAACCATCAGGCTCATTCAAAATCACCATACCTACATACCCAATTACAGCCACTTCAAAGGCAATAACCATTTTGCCATGCTGCAGGGAATGGAACAAAGTCATCTGCAAAGAGGGTTCAGCGAAATAGCTCAGAATTTAACCACCTTTCCGGACGGCAAGGTGGCGATTTGCAGGAGTTTTGAAAAAATTCCTGCGGGCATCAAAGGCGCAAATCAGGCAGGGATATGTATGGAACACATTGGGAATTTCGACACAGGCGGCGACAACATGCGCCAGGAACATCGAGACGCCATCCTTAAGGTAAACGCACTCTTGCTGAAAAAATTCTCCCTTCCTGCAAATACCGACACGGTTGTTTACCACCACTGGTGGGACTTAAACAGCGGACTTCGAGGCAACGGAAGTGGTTCAACCAAATCATGTCCCGGTACCAATTTCTTTGGTGGGAATTCTGTTGATGCAGCAACAAGAAATTTCATATCCGAAATTGATGCACTGCTGAAGGGCGTTGAAAAAGCCCCTCCATTTTTAAGGGAATGTGAAGTGACTGCGGGAACCCTCAACGTGCGCAATGCACCTTCAGTTTCCGGCTCGCTGCTGAAACAACTGAATCAGGGAATCAGGGTGATGGTTTATGAAGACCAAGCGGAATGGTGTCGGATCCATCCAACGCAACAGCATTGGGTCTCCGGCAGATATCTGCGCGCTTCAATGGGCGGATAATTCCTTTTTTCGCAAGGCTACATTTCGGTAATGCTCCTCCCCGCCTTCAGAGAACCTGTGAAATCCACTTCCATCGCCCTTGGCTACAAAAAACAAGTATTGATGCACTGCAGGATTCAATACGCTCTCAATCGACTGAACCGAACTTACACAAATCGGTCCGGGTGGTAATCCGTAATGCCTGTAGGTATTGTAAGGAGATTCAACCTCAAGATCCTTAAAATACAGCGCTCGCCATGCTCCGATGGCAAAGTTGACCGTAGGGTCGGCCTGCAGTTTCATGCCTTTCTTCAGGCGGTTCAGGTAAACACCGGCAATGATGGGCCGCTCCGCGCCCTGCTGCGATTCTTTCTCCACTATGGAAGCCAGCGTGTAAACACGCAGCGCAGAATCAGGAGCAATACCTCGCGACTGCCAAAAACTCATGGACTTTGCCGCAAATCGCTTCAACATTTCTTCGGCTGTGCCGGCATAGTACATGTTATAGGTATCGGGAATAAACAGCGACAGTACGCCTTCTTCGCGAAGCGAAAAGCTATCCAACAAATGGGTATTTCGAAATGCAGCGACCCAATCTGACTTTTCCGGTTCGAGCCTAGAAACAAGGTAGTTGATCAGTTGTTCTTTCGACCAACCGGCACGAATCACCACATTCACCGTTTGTCGTTTGTTCTTGTTGAGCAGGCGAATCAAATCATAAATACTCATGCCCTTTGTGACCTGAATATTCACCGCATTAGGCTTCCGGTAACCCATGAAGTAAGCAGCCCCTCTGAATAACCAGCGATGTTTCATCCCAAATTTACGATGGATTAGCTCTCCAACCTTTGCGGTACTGCTTCCTCTGGCAATATGTAAGGTTCCCGAGGTTGCGCATTGAGGCGAAAAAAAGAAATAGGCAGCAGCTCCTAAGCCAAGCAGAAGCAGTAAAGCCGACCATTTGATCCACTTAAACGAAGCCTTCACAGGCTTCAAAGAAACACATAATTCCGCAGGCTTTGTATTTTAGATTTGCCCCATGAAGTTTGCATTGATTGGTTATGGCAAAATGGGAAAAGCCATAGAAGCGATTGCAATATCCCGAGGCCATGAAATTTGCGCACGTTACGACAGTGCTCATCCGCTTACTGAAGCCAGCCTGTCCAAAGCCGATATTGCCATTGAATTCAGCAACCCTGAACTTGCCACCAAACACATGCGCATTTGCCTTGAGGCCGGCGTACCTGTGGTTACCGGAACCACCGGCTGGTATGCGGCGTTCTCCGAAATGCAGGCTTTATCCAAAGCAACAGGAACGGCATTATTCACCGCCAGCAACTTCAGCCTTGGGGTGAATATTTTTTTCGCCATCAATGAACAGCTGGCGCGCATCATGGCACAACAGCCGGATTATCGCGTGGCCATTTCGGAAACACACCATGTCCATAAAAAGGATGCACCCAGCGGCACGGCGATCAGTCTTGCCAGCCAAATCCTGAAACACATGCCTCAACTGAATTCATGGAGCCTGGGAACGCCCGAACAGGCAACTTCAACAACATTACCGATTGAAAGCATCAGGATGGATGAAGTACCGGGCACGCACGATGTGGTTTATCATTCCGCCATTGACACCATATCCATCAAACACATAGCGCACAATCGCAGCGGCTTTGCATTGGGTGCTGTTTTGGCTGCTGAATTCCTTCAGGGAAAACAAGGCGTTTATGGTATGAAAGATTTGCTGCAATTTTGAAACAGGATGGAAGTACAGAATCTTAACCTTTTTATTTCGATTGCGCTGGTCTTGTACGGCCTGAGCAGAACGGGTTTATTTTTCCTTTTTAAAAAATCTGGTGTTCAGGGTTGGTTGGCCTTTGTACCTGTGCTTAGCTGGTGGTATTGGCTAAAAATCGTAAACCGTCCCTGGTATTATTTGATTTACCTGATGATTCCTGCGGTGAATGTGATTGCAGGGTTCACCATCAGCATCGATCTGATGCGCAGCTTTGGGCAGTTCCGGTTTTGGCAACAGTGCATTGGCGTTTTGATTCCCTTCTTTTACTGGCCCTACATTGGCAGCAGGAAGGAAGTGGTGTACCTGGGAGCCAGCCACAGCGAAGCTTTCAAACAGAAATACATGCCAACCAAGAACGGCCCCCTGCGTGAATGGGCTGATGCCTTGTTTTTTGCCGTGTATGTTGCCGGCATGATTCGCGGATTGTATGTGGAAGCTTATAAAATCCCTACGCCAAGTATGGAAGGCAACCTGATGGTTGGTGATTTCCTTTTTGTGAGCCGGATGGATTACGGTGTGCGTATTCCCATGACTCCTGTGGCCATTCCGCTGGCACATCAGGATTTGCTTGGGATGAAGGCGTACAGCACCATCATACAGCTGCCATACATGCGTTTGCCCGGTTGGAGAACGGTAAAAAACAACGATCCGGTGGTGTTTAACTATCCGATGGATGAGGAACACCCCATCGACAAGCAGCAGAATTACATCAAGCGCTGCCTGGGGATTCCCGGCGACAGCCTGCAAATCATCAAACGACAGGTTTGGATCAATGGCAAGGTGCTCCCTTCATCTGAAAAAAATCAATACAGCTATTTCTTCAGGCTGAAGGAGCCATTGACCCAGCCGCTGGTAGATGCTTATGCGCTGTATGATATTTATCCGAATACAGACAGACCTCAGGGCTTTGAATACATATTCCATTTGAACAGTGCGCAATATGAACGATTCAAAAATGATCCGGTGGTGGATACCTGCTTCATGCAACCCAAAGTGGGCAGCGTGGATTTATTCCCTCAAAAACCCGAACTGTTCAGCTGGACTTTGGATGATTTTGGACCCATTTATGTACCTAAGAAAGGTGCAACAATTTCACTGACACCGCGAAACTTCTACCTGTACGAGCGTGTGATACGCATGTATGAGCAACACCCGGAATACGAATTGAGTCCCGATGGCAGTAAGGTGTTGATCAACGGCGGCGAAGTAGCAAAAACCTACACCTTCGAGCAAAACTATTACTGGATGATGGGTGACAACCGACATAACTCATTGGACAGCCGCTATTGGGGTTTCGTTCCTGAAACGAACATTGTTGGACCTCCCCTGTTTGTATTTTTCAGCATCAGGGAACGCCGCATTCTGAACCCGGAAGCGCGAACTTTTGATGATTGGCTGATGAGCGGATTTGGTGGCATTCGCTGGAACCGCATGCTGATGCCCATTAAGTAACGGGCGCTATCGGATGGTGTCGCGCTGCACTTGATAAGCGGCACAGATGCCCAATCCGTTTTTCACATTTGAAAAAACAAAAACGGGTTCCTGGAACAAGGTTGAACCGGCATTTTGGTACCTGCTCAAACTGGTCACATACTGGTAATAATCTTTGGAAAGATGTTCTTTCAGCACCATAAACTTGGGAACATCCTGTCCAAAACCAAAAGGCGTTTTGAAGAACACGTCCCTTCTGTTTCCGTTGAATGTAGCATCACTAAACACCACGCCACCATCAATGTTGCGGGCGAACTGATTTACTAGCGGATCTTCTGAATCAATGGGCAATTCAACAAAATCATCCAATACGCGCTCGTAGTAAAACAGTTTGATGCGGTAAAAATTTTCCATTGAGCCATCGTCAAGGATGCGCACGGTAATTTGCCCAAGGGGGAAACCTGCGGTATCTATGTACACAGAATCTTTAAAAACAGATGCGCCAAAACTGCCTTGTGCAGGAAGTTTGGATTCTGCTTCTACCGAAACATAGCCTGGTGCTTCCACCAATATTCGGTACACTTTTCCGGCCTGAGGAACCAATGATGCTGCGTAATTCTTGTTAAACCCATTGTAGCTGAGCGGTGCTTGCAAAACCCCGTCAACAAACAGGCTCACTTTGGCATTTTCAATGACCTGCGGACTGCCCGAGGAAGCAAATGGCACACTGGCGCTCACCGAAACGGTCAGCTGTTCCTGGTTGTTCAGCAGGGCATTGACCACCAATTTTGGACTGTATGAATTGTATTTGAAATCCAGTTCTCTTTCGCAGGAACCAAAAACAACTCCGGCAAGCAGTAAGAGTGAGAGGCGTTTCATGTCAGAATTTATAGGAATAGCTTAACACAGGGAGTAAACGAAAAAATGCGACACCTACCACTTTAGGCGGTTGTGCGGTATTGTCGATATCCACGAAAAACGGATTGAATCGATTGTACACGTTATACACGCTAAAATTCCAATACTGTCTGGTTTTTGAAAAGCGATTTTCGGGTTTGATCAATTTGTTAACGCCCACATCCAAACGGTGATATAATGGCATGCGCTGTGCATTTTTAGCCACATAATCGTTTACCATGGTGCCATCGGCTGCGAAATATCTTCCTTGTGGAAGGGTAATCGCATTGCCGCTCTGCAGCACAAAGGTGGAAGAAAGCTCCCAGGCCTTGTTGATTTTGTAAATACACACGGCAGTGGCATGGTGTCTTCGGTCCCACCGGAAGAAGTAGCGTTGTCCGAAATTCACCTCCGGAATCTGGCGCTCCGACCAACTCAGGGTATAAGCCATCCAGCCATTGAGCTTGCCGGTTCTTTTCTGGAACATCACTTCTGTGCCGTACATCCAGCCTTTGCCCGTGCGCACCTTATCTTCCCAGTTTACCTGTACATCAAACAAGTCGGTTCCTTCGGCATAATCAACAATATAATTCATCCATTTATAGTAACCCTCCCAACTGAACTCAATACCGTATTTCCAGGGTTGATTGAGGCCGAATGCTATTTGTTGTGCCCTTTGCGGACGAATACGTTCCGTTGCGGGAAACCAAAGGTCCCAGGGAAGTCCGCCACTGCTGTTGGTAAGCAAGTGAATAGGCTGGTTCATCATGGCATAAGACAATTTCACCGCCAGTTGATTTACCATGAGTTGCCTGAGTGACAATCGGGGTTCGGGCATAAATCGAAACTTCGAACCGGCCAGGTAATTCACCATCCGCAGGCCGGCATCAAGGCTCAATCCCCTGGAGATGGTTCGTTCATAAGCACCATAAACGGCAGCTTCCAATGCATGATAGTTGCCCGACGGACTGATGCTTGTATCCAACGGTGGGAAACCTGTTCCGCTCAGGCTGAATTTGAATGTTCCCGGCTGAAACCTGTGGTGGATTACTTCCAACCCTCCACGGTAAACAGCAGATCCCAAAGCGGTATATTGAACATCACTCCTCCACGCCAAATCGCGAATTCCTGCACCATAAGACACATTCAGCTTTAAAGTTTGGAAACTTGTGTCGGTGCGAAAAGCGCCTTCATAGTTCAAACCATTCTTGTATCTGTAGGCCGTGTAGCTCAGGGTATGATTCACAAAGCTTCGGGAACCCACGACCCTGTTCCAGCGAAGTGCTCCCAACATATTTCCCCAGGAAAGCATCGCTTCTGTGCGCTCACTGGAAACATTGTTCCCACTTCCCGTCCTGTTTTCCATTCCGGTAAAAAACTTGTCGCGGCCTGAATAAAAGGATGCATATACGCGATTGCGCTCGTCAATGCGGTGGCATAGTTTCACATTCAGGTCGTAGAAATTATACAACAGGCTGTTGCCATTGGCACCGGCACCGCGCAGCAAAAGGTCAAACAAGGAACGGCGGTATGATATGGCATAGGTTGTTTTGCCACCTGCCGACAGTGGGCCATTCAATGACAACTTCGCAGCAATTGGTGATATACTTCCTTCACCCTGATGTTTCTTGGTATTCCCTTCCTTCATGGAAATATCAAGAACGGAACTCAACCGACCACCAAAACGCGATGGAAAACCTCCTTTATACAATTGAATGCTGTTGATGGCATCGGCATTAAACACAGAAAAAAAGCCGAACATGTGCTGGATGTTGTAGAGTGGAACCCCATCAAGCAGGATGAGGTTTTGATCGGGTCCGCCACCGCGCACATACAATCCGGAAGAACCTTCATTTCCGCCTTTAACGCCAGGCAGCAGCTGGATCGCCTTCACCACATCCACTTCCCCAAGCAGGGCAGGGATTTTTTTGATTTGCTGCACCGGGATGTCAAGCATGCTCATTTGTACCTTTTGAGACTCAGTATTCCTTGGTTTCGACTTAATGACCAGCTGATCCATGGTGGCAATTGGGCGCAGCTGCAGGTTTAAGGTAATGGACGTGCTGAGGAACGTATCTATTACCAACTCTTCGTAACCCGGAAAACTAAACAGAATGGATCTTTGCCCCTGGCTGAGCGACAAGGTGTACAATCCGTAATTATTGGTACTGGTTCCCAGCTCGCTTTTTAAATCAACAACACCTGCACCTATCAATACTTCTCCATGATCCGCACCGGTGAGTCTTCCCTGCACGAATACCTGTGCATGAAGTTTACCGATGCAACACAATACTGTAAACAGCAATACGACCCTGAAATTCATGTGGGTCAAAATTACACCGCACTTCAAGTCTTTAAATACTGGTATAAAAATTTATGGTGACCATCGCAGGCTTACACCCGCAGATCTGGCCTGAAAAGCGCTGATGGGCAGGTTTGGTTTTTCAATCATCACCTCAATCTGTTGCGGATTGCAAGCCGCGGCTTCTTCCCGAACATCCGCTAAAATTTGCTGTGCCAGGGTTTCCAGCAGTTCGTGCGTCTGCTCTACGTTTTTCCGGATGATTTGATGCAGCAGTTCATAGTTCAGCCAATGTTGTGTTTCATCATCATCGGGCTTGCTCATGGTTACAGAAACAGAGATGAGAATTTCGTTTCCACACAATTTTTCGCCGGCGTAAAGGCCCAACGGCAAATGGTATCTGAGCTTCTCGAGAAATACAGTGGTGGACAGCATGATGGGAGTGCCGTCAAATTTATACTTTTGCAATCGCATGATGCACGAACAAACACTGGAGGAACTGTACGCCGCAAACCGCGGAAAGGATCGCTACGAGGCGGCAGACTTTTATGGAATCGATGAGTTGCTGACTGAAGAACAAAAACTGGTCAGGGACAGCGTTCGGGACTGGGTGAAGCGAGATTTATCGCCCATCATTGAATACTATGCCCAGAGGTCAGAGTTTCCGCACAGCATCATCAAAGGTTTGGCAGAAGCAGGAGCCTTCGGTCCACAATTGCCTGCCGAATACGGATGCGGAGGCATGGACTACACCACTTACGGTCTGATCATGCAGGAGTTGGAACGATGTGACAGCGGCGTGCGCAGCACTGCCAGTGTTCAGGGTTCATTGGTGATGTATCCCATTTACAAGTTTGGAAGCGAAGAACAGCGCAGAAAATACTTGCCCGGCCTGGCCGCCGGAACGCTGATGGGTTGCTTTGGACTTACCGAACCCGACCACGGAAGCAATCCCGGCGGCATGGTTACCAATTACAAAGATGCCGGCGACCACGTGATCCTGAACGGAGCCAAAATGTGGATTTCCAATGCACCGTTTGCAGATGTTGCCGTGGTTTGGGCCAAGAACGAAGAAGGCAAAATCAAGGGCATCATCGTTGAGCGTGGCATGGAAGGTTTCAGCACGCCCGAAACACACAATAAATGGAGTTTGCGCGCATCAGCTACCGGAGAACTGGTGTTCAACGATGTACGCGTTCCAAAAGAAAACATACTGCCCGGTGTGGAAGGCTTGAAAGGGCCCCTCACCTGCCTGAATTCTGCCCGTTACGGCATTTCCTGGGGTGCCATTGGCGCCGCTTTGGATTGCTACGATACTGCACGACGCTACAGCCTGCAAAGGGAACAATTTGGCAAGCCCATTGGTGGATTCCAGCTGCAACAAAAGAAGTTGGCCGAAATGCTCACAGAAATCACCAAAGCTCAGGTGCTTACCTGGCGCCTGGGACAATTGATGGATCAGGGCAAAGCAACGCCCGCCCAAATCAGCCTGGCAAAAAGAAACAATGTGCAGATGGCTTTGGAAATTGCCCGGGAAGCGCGTCAAATGCTCGGTGGCATGGGCATTACCGGAGAATATCCCATCATGCGCCACATGATGAATCTGGAAAGCGTGATTACCTATGAAGGAACGCACGACATCCATCTGCTGATTCTGGGGATGGAAATCACAGGACTGAATGCTTTTGTATGATCGGCATTCGCGGCTTCCTGATGATGCTTGCCCTGTCTTATGGCACATCGGTTCATGCATACACAGAAGTGCCGGTGCTGCTGCATCTTGACATCAGCAAGCAACACGACACCTTCGGATTCAACCTTACAGCCAAACTTCCGGCATTTCTGTACAGCCTGATTGAACAGGAGCAAATTACCCTTTGGGACTCCCCAAAAAAGAAGGTGAAAATTACCAGAGAATCGTTGGCCGCCATTGAAAAAGGATCCGGAACAGAAATGTCCAGAACCCATCACCTGTTCTTGTATGAATTGTGGTCAAGCTCCAGAACTAAAACCAGTTTCGTGGTTTTGGGCTTTGGCTTTGTCAATGAATCAAAAGGTGGCAGGGTTTCCTACGGATTTGTGGATGCACAGGAAGCATTCCCATTTATGGTAAAATCATTGATCGATGTGAATGTAAACGGTCCGGCAAAAATGAATTTTTGGCAGGCCGTAACCAGCAGAAGATACCATTTTAACCTGGTGCAGTTTGGCAAAAAGAATTTCGCCTCGGAATCGGAAAAATCATTTCAAATCCGAGACAGAGCTTTTCACAAGAAAAAAGAAATTATAGGCAACTACAAGGTTCCTAACAACAAGAACATTCAGTACTTCATAGAACCCGATCCTAATGACTCCCTGGAAATCGGGAACATCTTCTTTCAGGAAATCCAACGCTACCTGAACAACAATCGGGAAATACTTCTGAACATTGGTGGTTCGCGGTATTATGATTATCGCTACCGCAGTGAAGCTGTGGTAACCCGAATAGAAGTGAATGAAACCTGGTCAAAAACTCCCTACGGATTTGTTCAGTACGACATTCAGGGCATTACCATTTTCGTAAACAATAAAAAACTGGACCCCATCAGCCTGGATTTGTTGATGGGTTTTGGCATCCTGTACCAGTTCAAAACGGCCGAAGATGTGTTGAAAGACAAGAAATTCAAATATGTTTTGATCAAAATGAACAACACATTGATTGCAGAACAGGATTCCGAAAAATACCTCAAGGCCATGGCAAAGTACAGTTGGTCGCAGGTAAGTAACTACGTAAAATTCTTCAATTGAACCTCGAGAAATGTATCAAATAAAATTTGGCACAGACGGCTGGCGTGACATCATCGCAGAAACCTTTACCACCGAAAACGTAATGCGGGTTGCTGAAGGTACAGCAATACACCTGAAACAACTCCATGAATCACCGGTATGTGTGGTTGGTTATGATTGCCGTTTTGGCGGTGCACTCTTCGCTTCCTTAACGGCGCGGATATTTGCTGCACATGGCATTCAATGTTACCTCTCAGAAGGATTTGTTTCCACGCCCATGGTTAGTTTGGTAACAAATAAACTGAATGCACATTTAGGCATCATTATTACCGCAAGCCACAATCCTCCATCGTATAATGGCTATAAAATAAAGGCCTCTTACGGCGGCCCTGCGATACCAGATGATGTGGCCAAAGTTGAGGCATTGATTCCCAACCATGTTCCTGCGCAACCAAAGCCGCTGGAGTTTTATCTTGATCAGGGAATCATCCAATACCTGGATATGGAAGCCATGTATCTGGAGCATGTGCGGGCTTCGTTCAACATGGGACTTTTGTCTTCCTTTGGACCGAAACTCGCTTACGATGCCATGTACGGAGCTGGACAAAAGGTGATCAAACAATTGTTGCCGCAGGCCTCATTGCTGCATTGTGAATACAACCCAGGCTTTATGGGCCGAGCACCGGAGCCCATATTGAAAAATTTGCCTGAACTATCGGCCATGCTGCGCGACAACGAGAAACTTTCCTGCGGTTTGGCTACCGATGGTGATGCAGACAGAATTGGCTTCTTCGACGCCGATGGCACATTTGTGGACAGCCACCACATCATTTTGCTGCTCATCAAGTACCTCACCGAATACAAAGGTTTGAGTGGAACTGTGGTTAAAAGCTTTAGTGTGAGTGATAAAGTAGATGTATTGTGTCGCTTGAAAGGTCTGGAAAGCATCACCACGAAAATTGGATTTAAGTACATCTGCGAATACATGGTTCACGGCGATGTGCTCATTGGTGCGGAAGAAAGTGGTGGTATCGCCGTGAAAGGTCATATTCCCGAACGCGACGGTGTTTGGATAGGACTGGTGTTGATGGAATACATGGCGCTTACCGGCAAAAGCATCCGGGAGCTGATTCAGGATGTATATGCTGAAACCGGAAGCTTCGCGGTGGAACGTTACGATCTACATCTCAACAACGAGCAGAAAAACGCCATTGTTGCCGCTTGTGCACAACGCACCTTCACCCGATTTGGGCCTTATGAGGTTACCGCCGTAGAAGATATGGACGGTTACAAATTCCGACTGAACACCGGATCTTGGGTGATGATTCGTCCCTCAGGTACTGAGCCTGTTCTTAGGGTTTATGCCGAAGCACCCGACAGCGCAGAAGCATTTCTTATTCTTGAAGCTACAAGAAATCAGATTCTTCAATGAGAATTGCGTTGTTGTTCCTCCTGCTGAATTCTGTAGCATTGTTTTCAGCAAGTGTTGACAGCAGCCATATTTATCGCAAAAGAACGCTGATTGTTCACGGCGCAGTCATCGGAGGAACAGCAGCCGTTTACACAGGGTTGTATGGGCTTTGGTATGCGGGTTATCCCATGCAAAAATTTCATTGGCAGAATGATGCCCGGGAGTGGCGGGGCATGGATAAATGTGGTCATGCCTTTTCCGCTTTTCAACTTTCCAATCAAACCTATCGCTGGTTTCGCTGGAGCGGTGCTACACAAAAGAAAAGCGCCGGACTTAGTGCCATCAGCGCCCTGTGCTTTCAAAATCCACTCGAAATACTTGATGGTTTCAGCACCGGCTGGGGTGCAAGCAAAGCTGATTTATTGGCCAACGCCTTTGGCGCATTGCTTTCCGGAGCGCAGCTTTATCGTTGGGGCGAAAACAAAATTTTGTTGAAGTTCAGCTATGCTCCAAGCAGTTTTGCACCACTTAGACCTTCCGTTTTGGGGGGGAACACGGCCGAACGACTCATGAAAGATTACAATGGACAAACCTATTGGTTGTCTGCCGGCATTCGGGATTTATTTGGATCTGAAACCAAAATTCCCGGATGGTTAAATCTGGCCATTGGTTATGGAGCCAATGGCATGCTTGGCGGATACAACAACATTTGGCTGGATCGGCAGGGAATAACCCAAAACCGAAGTGACATTTCCAGGAGCAGCCAATGGTACCTCTCGCCCGACATCAGGTTCAGCAGGATTCCGACGGGGCGAAAGGGTTTAAAACAATTGTTCAGCTTCATGGATATGGTTAAAGTACCCTTGCCGGGCTTGCTGTTGCATCAAGGTACTATTCGTGTACGCCCATGGTGCTTTTAGCCGGAATGGTGTGTTGCGACCATGAATGCATCAGTTTCAACTGAAAATCTTAATTTCGCGGCCCTGTTCAAACAGAACTTCTATCATGAAAGATACCATACTCTACCTCGTACCCGCTTTGGGTGTCATCGGACTCATTGTGATGGCACTGAAAAGCTCCTGGGTAAGCCGTCAGGATGCGGGTGATGAAAAAATGCAAAATCTAGCGGGAAAAATTGCCCGCGGTGCTATGGCGTTCCTCCGCGCCGAATGGAAAGTACTGAGCTACTTCGCCATTGTTGCTGCAGCCCTTTTGGCCTACAGCGGAACAGTTAAAGAAGTAAACGGAATTAAAATCCATTCGCATTGGATCATTTCCGTGGCATTCCTGATAGGCGCATTCCTTTCTGCACTTGCCGGATATTTCGGTATGCGCATTGCCACCAAGGCCAATGTTCGTACCACTCAGGCTGCAAAAACCAGCCTTGCGAAAGCCTTGCAGGTTTCTTTTTCCGGTGGAACCGTAATGGGTTTGGGCGTTGCCGGCCTTGCCGTATTGGGACTTGGTGGATTGTTCATTGCCTTTTACAACATGTTTTATGTAGGTACCGATGCTGCCTTGCAGGGCGATGCCATGAAAACAGTGATTGAAGTATTGACCGGATTTTCCCTGGGTGCCGAATCCATTGCTTTGTTTGCACGTGTTGGCGGCGGTATTTACACTAAAGCTGCCGACGTTGGCGCCGATTTGGTTGGCAAAGTAGAAGCCGGAATTCCGGAAGATGACCCTCGCAACCCGGCTACCATTGCCGATAACGTTGGCGATAACGTTGGAGATGTAGCCGGTATGGGTGCCGACCTGTTCGGAAGCTATGTAGCAACCATCCTCGCCACCATGGTATTAGGTCAGGAAATCAATGCTTCCGCAGATAATTTCGGAGGCCTCTCTCCCATTTTGCTCCCCATGGTCATTGCAGGAATGGGATTGATTTTCTCCATCATTGGAACCTTCTTCGTACGCATCAAAAACGACCAGGGTAATGTGCAACAGGCCCTGAACCTAGGGAATTGGTCCAGCATCATCCTGACCATTGCCGCGAGCTATTTTGCCGTAACCATGTTGTTGCCGGCTGAATTGGAACTTCGTGGTGTGCAGTTCAGCAGCATGGATGTTTATTATGCAATCATTACAGGATTGGTGGTTGGAGCCATCATGAGCTGGATTACTGAATTCTATACAGCCATGGGCAAACGTCCGGTAAACTCCATCGTGCAGAAATCTGGCACCGGACATGCTACAAACATCATCGGTGGTTTGTCCGTAGGCATGGAATCTACCGTTATTCCCATCATCACCCTGGCAGCAGGCATTTATATTTCTTATGCATTTGCAGGCCTGTATGGTGTTGCGATTGCTGCGGCCGGCATGATGGCTACCACCGCCATGCAACTGGCTATTGACGCTTTTGGGCCGATTGCCGATAACGCAGGTGGAATTGCTGAAATGAGCGATTTACCTGAGGAAGTGCGCGGGCGCACCGATATCCTGGATGCTGTAGGTAATACCACCGCCGCAACAGGTAAAGGCTTTGCCATAGCTTCAGCAGCACTTACTTCACTGGCGCTGTTTGCCGCTTTCGTGGGTGTGGCAGGAATCACCGGCATTGACATTTACAAAGCTCCGGTACTTGCCGCCTTGTTTGTGGGTGGCATGATCCCTTTCATCTTTTCCGCACTGGCTATTGCCGCCGTGGGAAATGCTGCCATGGATATGGTGAAGGAAGTGCGCAGGCAGTTCCGCGAAATTCCCGGCATCATGGAATATAAAGCCGAACCTGAATATGAAAAGTGTGTGGAAATCAGCACCAAGGCGTCCATCCGTCAGATGATGCTTCCCGGTGCCATTGCCTTGGTTTCTCCGGTGATTGTAGGTTTCCTTTTTGGTCCTGAAGTATTGGGCGGATTGCTGGCCGGCATTACCGTAAGCGGAGTGCTCATGGGCATCTTCCAAAACAACGCGGGCGGCGCTTGGGACAATGCCAAGAAGTCATTTGAAAAAGGTGTGGTGATTGACGGTGTTACACACTACAAAAAATCTGAACCACACAAAGCATCGGTTACCGGTGATACCGTTGGTGACCCATTCAAAGACACCAGTGGTCCGAGCATGAACATCCTGATCAAACTCACGAGCATTGTTTCTTTGATTATTGCTCCTTACATCGCAGAACCCGCCGGCAATCATGGCGGTGCAATGGGTGAAACCAAGAAAACCGAATGTTGCGATACCAAAGCAGGTGCCGCAAAAGGTTGCGACATGAGCATGTGTGCAACCATGAGTAAAGAAGCATGTGCCCGTCATTGTGACAGCATGCAGTGTGATTCAGCTTCGAAGGCACATTGCATGAGCCATTATGGTGCGGATGGCAAATTCAAGGCTTGCGGCGGTCCTTGTTGCGCTCCTAAAAAGGATTGTTGCAAAGACGCGCCAAAAACAGAAGCAAATGCTTCACCGGCTGCAGCGAAGAAAGCCTGCTGTTCGGGAGACGAAAAACACTAAATAAAAAAAGCCGCTGCATCAAAACAGCGGCTTTTTTTATGCCTGCAATTCATGGTGGTATTCCATTCAGCAGGATGCCTGCTTATTTTTGCCAACTTTACGACATCGCGCAGCGAAGCATGAATATAAAGATTACGTTTCCGGATGGTGCGGTCAGGGAATATCCGCAAGGAAGTTCAGCCCTGGACATCGCCAAAAGTATCAGTGAAGGCCTGGCGCGAAACGTGCTGGCCGCCAAGGTGAATGGTCAGGTGACAGATGCTGCGGGAAGCATTCAAACCGACGCCACACTTTCCCTGCTCACCTGGAATGATCCGGAAGGCAAGGCTGCTTTTTGGCACAGCAGTGCCCACCTGTTGGCCGAAGCGCTCGAAGCAGCATTTCCCGGCATTAAGCTTGGCATTGGTCCTCCCATAGAACGTGGCTTTTACTACGATATCGATTTTGGCGATAAACGTTTCAGTTCTGAAGAGTTCGAGGCCATAGAGAAAAAAATGCTGGAATTGGCGCGACAGGCCAATCCGTACATCAGAAAAGAAGTAACTAAAGCAGAAGCCATTGCATATTTCACGGCAAAGGATGACCCATACAAACTGGAATTGCTCGAAGGCCTGGAAGACGGACAAATCACCTTCTATGAGCAAGGGAATTTTGTTGATTTATGCCGCGGCCCACATATTCCCAATACCGGCCACATCAAAGCTGTAAAGTTGCTTAATACCGCCGGTGCTTATTGGAGGGGTAACGAAAAGAACAAGCAACTCACCAGAATTTACGCCATTACCTTCCCAAAAAAATCAGAACTTGATGAGTACCTGATCATGTTGGAGGAGGCAAAAAAGCGCGACCATCGCAGGTTGGGTAAAGATATGGGCTTGTTTACGTTTAGCCAGCGTGTGGGACAGGGTTTACCCCTTTGGCTGCCAAAAGGTGCGGCCATGCGAGATCGGCTGGAACAATTCCTTCGAAAAAAACAGCGCGACCTGGGTTATCAGCAGGTAATCACGCCTCATATTGCTTCCAAAGAGCTGTATGTGACCAGCGGCCACTTCGCTAAATACGGAAAGGACAGCTTCCAGCCCATTCATACGCCTGACGAAGACGAAGAATTTCTGCTCAAGCCCATGAATTGCCCGCACCACTGCGAAATTTACAACAGCGAACCGCGAAGCTATAAAGACCTTCCCCTTCGTTTTGCAGAATTTGGCACCGTATATCGATACGAGCAAAGCGGCGAACTACACGGTTTGACAAGGGTTCGTGGTTTTACCCAGGACGACGCACATATTTTTTGTCAACCCGACCAGGTTAAAGAAGAATTTAAAATTGTTATTGATCTGGTTTTGTATGTGTTGCGCGTGCTGGATTTCAAGAAGTACACAGCCCAGGTGAGCCTGCGCGACCCGAACAATCCCGAAAAGTACATTGGTTCGGAAGAAAATTGGAACCGAGCTGAAGCCGCCATTATTGAGGCCACTCAGGAAATGGGCATGAACACAACCGTTGCCTATGGTGAAGCGGCTTTTTATGGTCCGAAGCTTGATTTTATGGTACAGGATGCTTTGGGCAGAGAATGGCAACTTGGCACCATTCAGGTTGACTACAATTTGCCTGAACGCTTCCAGTTGAATTACACAGGTTCCGACGGCCAAAAGCACCGTCCTGTAATGATCCACAGGGCGCCTTTCGGAAGCATGGAACGCTTTGTTGCAGTGCTGCTCGAACACACGGGCGGAAATCTGCCGCTGTGGTTGGTTCCCGACCAGGTTGCAGTGCTGCCCATCAGCGAAAAGCATTTGGAATATGCACAAAGCGTTTTGCAATTACTTAAAAAGTCCGATATTCGCGGACTTATTGACGAAAGGTCTGAAAAAGCGGGTAAGAAAATACGCGACGCAGAAATGAGTAAGATACCCTACATGTTGGTGGTTGGCGAAAAAGAAGCCGAGACGCAAACGGTAAGTGTACGCAAACATGGAGGCGCAGATTTGGGGTCAATGAGCCTTGCGGAATTTTCCGCAATCATTACAAAAGAAACGACCTTTTAAAGGAATAGGACTTGCAAAAATTCAACAGAAGGGAAAAAGAGCCCCTGCACAAAATCAACAATGCCATCACCGCCGAGCAGGTTCGCGTGGTTGGTGACGACATTGAACAGGGTGTATATCCTTTAGCCAAGGCTATAGAATTGGCATTCAAAGTAGGTTTGGATCTGGTAGAAATTTCACCCAACGCAGAGCCGCCGGTATGTAAAATTGTTGATTACAAGAAATTCCTCTACGAGCAAAAGAAGAAGCAAAAGGAAATCAAGGCCAATACCGTTAAGCAAGTCATCAAGGAAATTCGTTTCGGGCCCAATACCGACGACCATGATATTGCCTTCAAGCTGAATCATGCACGCCACTTCCTGCAGGAAGGCAACAAGGTTCGGTGTTACGTATTTTTTCGCGGCCGTACCATCATGTACAAGGAGCGCGGCGAAGAACTGTTGATGAAATTTGCAAACACCCTTCAGGATGAAGGTATGGCCAAAATGGAAATGGCCCCGAAAGTAGAAGGAAAGAAAATGGCCATCTTGTTGGCTCCAAAAGGAAAAAAAGGATAAACGAACTTTAACGAATCAATTATATGCCCAAACAGAAGACCAATTCGAGCGCGAAAAAACGCTTTAAGGTAACAGGCTCAGGGAAGATTGTGCGCAATAAGGCGTTCAAAAACCATATCCTCACCAAAAAAACCACCAAACAGAAGCGGGCGCTCGGTCATGATACCGTGATCAGCCCTGCAGATGAGCGCAACGTGAAATTCATGCTCCGTTTGGGAAAATAAACAGAAACTTTTGACCGTAGCTTTTAAGTTCCTGCGCATGCAGGGCGCTTAGGTCAGTAAACTAAACAAATATGCCAAGATCAGTCAACAACGTAGCTTCCCGCGCACGCCGGAAGAAGGTGATGAGGTTAGCCAAAGGCTACTTCGGACGCCGCAAAAATGTTTGGACCGTTGCCAAAAACGCGGTCGAAAAAGGACTTACCTATGCTTACCGCGATCGCCGCGCCAAAAAACGCGAATTCAGAGCACTCTGGATTCAGCGTATCAATGCCGCCGCTCGTGAGGAAGGCATGTCTTACAGCCAGTTCATGCACCTTGCTTCAACCAAGGGTATTGAATTAAACCGTAAAGTTCTTGCGGATTTGGCCATGAACAATCCAGAAGCATTCAAAGCCATTGTTGCTCAGGTTAAATCCTGATTTCATCGGCCTCAAACATAAAAAAAGCCCCTGAATTGGGGCTTTTTTTATGGAGTTCTGTTTGATCAACTTTTTTGATAAACAATGGTGTACAGCCTGAGGTGATGGGCCTCATCAGGCGTAAGCTTCGCCCTGGGAATCATTAACTGCAACACGCGCTCCCAAGCCACTGCATCGTATTTTTTGGCATCTTTCCAGCCATGACACTTGGTGCAAGTACCGTAATAAATTGTTTTCCCCGTAGTCAACTGTTCCATGGTGGCACTGTTGTCCATATCTTTTGCCAAATCCAGCCATTCCGGCTTGATGTCAGCAGCATTGGTGCCGGAAGTGTTTTGGGATTTTTCGGTATTGTTAGCTACAGGCTTGGGTGTCTTGCAAGCCAACAACAGGATGCATGCCGCAGCGAAACTGTAAAAAATGCTCTTGGTCATTGCTCAAAATTAAATAGTCTTTAAGGAATTACAATACTTCTACCAATGCTTCCATAGCCACACCCCTGCTCCCTTTCACCAAGATTGCAGCATCCTGTATGGGATGTAGCGATAAATATTGTTTCAAATTACCTACCTGTAAAAATGACTTGATTCCTGCATGTTGTGTCGTGATGCGATGAAAACAGTCGCCAACCAGGAACACTTCTTCAAACCCCAATGACAGGGCCAAATTGGCAATAGCAAGATGTTCCGCTTCTGCGGCCGCACCCAATTCAAACATATCGCCCAACATCAACACTTTACGGGGATGTTCCCACGAGGCGAAACTTTCCATAGCGGCCTGCATGCTGCTGGGATTAGCATTATAAGCATCCAGCCAAATCAAATTATGTGGTGTTTGGATCCATTGTGACCTGTTGTTCGCTGGTTTGTAGGCTTCAATGGCAGCAGCAGCCTCACCTAATGGTACTCCATAATGAGCACCTATGGAAATGGCCGCAAGGATGTTGGTTAAATTGTGTGCGCCCGCCAGCGCTGATGAACAGCAGATGGTTTCTTCTTCCGCCGTGAGGCGCACATTTAACCGGGGAAACCAAGTATTCACATGCACCGCGTACTTAACATTGACGCTTGGCCGGTAACCATAGTATTCGGCATGATTCAGACGCGCGGACATGCGCATCAGCCATTCGTCGTCGGCGTTTACAAAGGCCAATCCATTGTTCAACTGCAAATAACGATACAGTTCACTCTCTTCTTTGGCCACACCTTCCAGGCTTCCAAAGCCTTCCAGATGCTCTTTGCCAATATTGGTGATGATGCCGGCATCGGGCTGCGCGATCTGGCAAAGTGTGGCTATTTCTCCGGGTTGATTGGTACCCAACTCTACTACGGCCATCTCGGTTTCAGGGCGCAAGCGCAACAATGTGAGCGGAACACCAATATGGTTGTTGAGGTTGCCCTGCGTAGCAACGGTGGTAAAACGCCCGGACAACACCGCCGCAGTAAGCTCTTTGGTCGTGGTTTTGCCGTTGCTTCCCCCGATGCCGATTACCGTGGCGTTCATTTTTTGCCGGTGCATGCGGGCCAACTCCTGAAGCACCACCAGCGTATCGGGCACATAGTGTATGCGCAATCCATCGCATACCGAAAAATCAGATGCCAGCGCATAAGAGCATCCCCCGTCCACTGAAGATCTGGCGAATGAGTTGGCGTCAAAATTGGCGCCCTTCAGGCAAATGAATAAAGCACCAGGTTTCAGGTTTCGTGTATCCGTACATACGCTAAATGCACATTCCTCGTAAAGCTTATAAATATCTAATGTGTTCATCTTCCTGTTCAGGTTCAAATTGTGAACTACACGCAAACAAAAGAACCATTTTTAACGGCTCAAAGTTATTTTCGAAAAGATGTTTCGTATGCGTTTGCCCTCGTTTTTATTCACCGCCCTTTTTGCTTCGGTGTCATTGGTTGGACAAAAACCGGATTTCACGTACGCGTTAAGCAATCATATTCCGGTAAGTGCTGATGGAAAGCTCTTGCCCAATGCATGGGCAGGTGGAATGAATAATGTTCAGCTCAGCAACATCGACCTCAATTCAGATGGTTTGAACGACATTCTGGTATTTGACCGCACCGGCGATAAGTTGTTGCCCTTTGTAAATACCGGAAATGCAGGAAATGCAACATTTACCTACCAGGCAGCATACGAATTGTATTTGCCACAGGGTGTGGCCATTTACCTTACGGCCGATTACAACAAGGATGGGAAAATGGACATCTTTACCAGAGATGTAGACCGAAGGCTCCGGATTTACAAGAACATAAGCCATGGACCCATTCCGGAATTTCAGGACCTGGGCGACATATTCCGGGAAGTCATCGCGAATCCTCCGTTCAACATGCAGCCCTTTCTGCTGGATCCGGGTGACATTCCATCTTTTACCGATTTAGATCGCGACGGAGACCTTGACGCTGTTTTTTACCAAAGCACCTACGGCGGTTATGCCATGTGCAGGAATGAACAGGTAGAATTTGGACTTTCGGCAGACAGCTTCCGGTTTCGCCTGGTAGATTTTTGTCATGGTTATTTCCGTGAATCACCTTTTGCCAATGAAGTATTTCTGGGTGAATGCACCCAACCGTTTAAATGGCGCCATGCCGGCGGAAGCAGTTGCCTTTTGTGGGACACCGATGATGATGGCGATCAGGACATGATCATTGGCAATGTAGGGTTTCCCTATTTGCTTTTTCTAAAAAACGGGAAATCGGACATACAGGGGTTTTGGGATACCATGATTGACCAGGATACCATTTTTCCCAGAAACACCACCCGTGCGGCCAGCTACAACTTTCCAAGCGGATTTAAATGCGACGTGGATATGGACGGAATTCCCGACCTGGTAACGGCGCCAACCGATAATTTGGGCTCTAAAGAACGGAATCAGGTTTGGTATTACAGGAACAAGGGAACAGCACAAAAACCAGTTTTTGAATTCAAACAGAACAACCTCTTGCAGGAAGGAATGGTGGACCTTGGCGGACATACCAGTCCTCATTTTTGGGATGTGGATGGAGACGGGGATCAGGATCTATTGGTGGTGCATAATGGCGATTACGAACAATTTGGAAATCAAAAAGACAGAATCGCCCTGTTTCGGAATACCGGCACAAAAACAGCACCTTCGTTTGTGCTGGAAGATGAAGATTTCCTGAAATTCTCCAACCAGAATATTTCTTTCCTGAAGATTTGCCTGGGAGACCTGAACAACGATGGAAAACCAGACCTGCTGGCCGGAAATTTCCGCGGATACATCAGGTACTACGTGAACAATACCATTGGCAGTTCCATTGCTTTTGTGCTTGCCGACACAAACCTGCTTGACATCACTGAAACCGAACGTGGCCGTTACTATGCTGCGCCGGCACTTTGGGATTACAATAAAGACGGCAAACCGGATTTGCTGGTAGGCGCATACAATGGCAAATTGCAGTTATGGGAACACACCGGAACCCCTACGGCTCCCGCGTTCACCCTGGTTGACGACTATTTCGGTAAAATACGTTCAAATGAATTTTTATATACGTATAATCCGCCCAACTACGCTCCCGATGGCTATGCCGTTCCTTATGTATGTGATTTAAATGGCGATCAGAAACCTGAATTGCTGGTAGGCTGTGTTTATGGTGCAGTTCAGGTGTATTCATTAGACATTACATCAGTTCCTGATAGTTTGCCCTATTGGAAGCATTTCCTGCTGTATCCGGGAAGTCAGGATGGTCCGGAAGTACAGCTGGGCAGTTTTGTCACGCCGGCGGCTGCCGACCTTGATGGCGATGGTTGGCAAGAATTGGTTTGTGGCAACAGCCGTGGGGGCCTGCATTTATTCAGCAACAGCAGCAAACGCAGCCTTGTATGGAAACCAAAGCAACCAACAGCTACCGCTCAGGTTTATCCGAACCCTGCCAATGAGCGGCTGATCATAGAACACAACTTTCCAAGAGGAAGCATCATGTACCTTTATGATGTAACCGGGCGAAGACTGGAAGGATTTGATACGGTTCTAAGCGGAACCCGTACCGAATTAAACACCTCGGAACTGAAACCAGGTTGGTATCAATTGGTTCTTGCTGCCGATTCGGTGCGCAGCAGTGCTATTTTCAACGTGGTTCACTAAGCCAATCCTGAACCTGAATGAAGCGCGTACAATTCAGGTATTCATCGCTTCGATTGGAGGCCACCAGCAACAGGCGAGTTCCAAGATATGCATCGAGCCATCCATAATACAGTGATTTCCCCTGTTCATCCATATTGGTCAGCGGTTCATCAAGCAAAACCGCAGAAGAATCTGTCAACAGGGCCAAACCCAACTTAAGCCTTTGACGCATTCCGTTGGAAAAGAATCTGATTTGCCTGTTCATTTCTGATTTAGAAAACTGAAGCAAGGAAGCCAAGGCTGCCACGTTTGAAGTACACAACATGCTCCGCATGGAAGTATGCAATGTCAACAGCTGCTCCAACGTGAAATCATCGAAGGTTTCCATATTCGGCAAGCACATCCCAATGTGCGCACCCACCTGATTTTGAACAACATGTTGATTGTTCAGCAGGTAAGTTACAGATCCTTCTGTAGGCTGCAGGTAACCCGCCGCCAGAAGCATGAAGGTAGATTTACCGGAGCCATTCGGGCCCAATAAAGCAATCTGCTCCCCCGACTCCATCGTTAAAGAACGATGACGAAAAACCCAATGATCCAAGAAGGATTTTCCGCAATCGTCCAATACAATTTTAAAAGGCACGCTTATTTGTTGTGGTATCCTTTCATGATGCCACGGTCGCTTTCGCGCACAAACTGCAGGATTTCATCGCGTTCGCGAGACGCAGCAATTTCTGTTTCGATGAGTTTGATGGCCGAAGCAGTATTAAATCCTTTAACAAACAGGATGCGGTAAATATCCTGGATGGCGTTGATTTGTTCGTTGGTGAAACCACGTCGCCTGAGGCCGATGGAATTTACACCTTCATACGATAAGGGTTCGCGGGCCGCTTTGGTGTATGGAGGAACATCTTTACGCACCAAACACCCACCGGAAATCATGGAATGCTTGCCAATTTTTACAAACTGATGCACCAGCGCTGCACCACCCAGGATGGCCGCTTCTCCAACAGTTACATGACCTGCCAGCTGCACGCTGTTGGCAAGAATGCAATGATCTTCCACCACACAATCATGCGCCAGGTGTACGTATGCCATAAGCAATACGTGGTTACCCACTTTGGTAAAGCCCAATGCCTTGGTGCCTTTGTTGATGGTAACGTATTCCCTGATGGTCACATGATCGCCGATAATGGTCAGGGTTTCTTCACCATCAAACTTTAAATCCTGAGGAATGGCACCAACAGAAGCACCCGGAAAGATGCGGCAATTTTTTCCAATCCGCACTCCTTCAAAGATGGTAACATTCGGTCCAATCCAGGTACCTTCTCCAATTTCAACATTCTTATGAATGGTTACAAACGGATCGATTACCACATTTTCAGCGATTTTAGCTGAGGGGTGAACATAGGCCAATGGTTGTATCATAGAATCGATTTCAGGATGTAGGTGCTTCTATATTGTTGATTTTCACGATTTGTGCCATCATTTCTGCTTCACACACTAAATTCTCTCCTACCCAGGCCCGGCCACGCATCACACACAGCCCCCGGCGCACCGGCTCGGTAAGCTCCAATTTAAAAAGCATGGTATCCCCAGGAACTACTTTCTCTTTAAAGCGGGCATTTTCAATTTTGAGGAAGTAGGTACCGTAATTCTGTGGATCAGGAACTTGGGAAAGGATGAGCATTCCTCCGGCCTGGGCCATGGCTTCCAACTGCAAAACACCCGGCATGATGGGATCTCCGGGAAAATGACCATTGAAGAACCACTCGTCGAAGGTTACGTTTTTTACGGCCACCACGTGCTTTTCGCCCATTTCCAGGATTTTATCAACCAACATGAAGGGGTGTTTGTGCGGGAGCAACTTCAGGATGTCTGCGGCGCCGAAAATTGGCTTTGTATTTGGGTGATAATCCGGAATCCCTTCCTTTTGCCTGCGTTTTTCCTTTTTCAGTGCCGCTTTAATTTTTTTGGCGAAGGCCACGTTGCTGGCATGACCCGGACGCGCAGCCATAATTTGCGCCCGAATGGGCACGCCTACCAGCGCAAGATCCCCAATCAGGTCAAGCAGTTTATGTCGGGCAGGTTCATTCTGGAAACGCAGGTCAACATTGTTTAGAATCCCTTCCTTGCGCACTTCCACCTTCTGTTTATTGAACAACTTGGCGAGCCGTTCCATTTCATCATCCTCAACCACGCGGTCCACAATGACTATAGCGTTGTTTAAATCTCCGCCCTTGATGAGGTTATGCTGCAGCATCATTTCCAATTCATGGAGGAAACAAAACGTGCGACAGCTGGCAATTTGTTCCGGGAACTCCTGCAGGCTGGTTACCGAAGCATGCTGGCTTCCCAATACCGGAGAATTGTAATCAACCATCACGGTAAGGCGATAATCATGCAAGGGCATGGCCACCATTTCTACCTTGTGCTCGTCGTCGGTATAGTGGATGTTGTACGGAATGTCAAAGTACTCACGATCGGCTTCCTGTTCGGTGATTCCTGCCTCCAGCAATGCATCGATAAAAGGTTTGCTGCTTCCGTCCATGATGGGCATTTCGGCAGCATCCACCTGAATCAGCACATTGTCAATTTGCAACCCAACCAAAGCAGCAAGCACGTGTTCCACGGTGGCCACTTTTGCGCCATTCTTCTCCAGGGTGGTTCCGCGTGAAGTATCGGTCACCAAATCACAATCGGCTTCAATGATGGGCATGCCCGGTAAATCCACACGCTGGAATTTGTACCCGTGGTGTTCGGATGCTGGCAAAAATGACAAGGTTACCTGCGCTCCGGTATGAAGTCCGGTACCCGAGCAGCTTGCTGCCTTTTTAATGGTAGTTTGTTTCTGTATTATTTGCGACATGAACTGTTTATCGTTGCTTGAGTTCTTCTATTCTTCGTTCCAGATCGGCGATACGCTGTTGTAGTTCGGGCAGTTTGCGCATCAAAACCTGGGTGCGGAAGGCATCCTTTAAGGGCATTACAGGGCTGCCAATCCACTGTTGACCGGGTTCAGAAATTTCTTTCTGAATACCGCTCTGTGCGCCAATTTGCGAACCATCGGCCACCACTATGTGCCCTACAAAACCCACCTGCCCGCCAATCATGCAGTGTTTTCCTATGCGGGTACTTCCCGAAACACCGGTTTGGGCAGCAATCACCGTATGCGCTCCAATCTCAGCGTTGTGCGCCACCTGAATCAGGTTGTCCAATTTCACGCCGCGGCGAATAATGGTACTGCCCATGGTGGCGCGATCTACGGCACAATTGGCACCAATTTCAACATGGTCTTCAATCAGTACATTTCCAATTTGCGGAATTTTGGCGTAGCTTCCATCTCCTATCGGAGCGAATCCGAAGCCATCGCTGCCAATCACTGTGCCGGAATGGATGATGCAGTGGCTACCAATAATGCAATCGGCATAAACCTGCACTCCTGGAAATAAAATGGAATGAGCACCAATATGCACATTTCTTCCTACATGAACATTCGGGTAAATTTTTGCACCCTTGCCAATCACGGCTCCGTCATCTACGTAGGCACCAAAACCTACGTAAACATCATCTGCAACCTGCGCACTTTCGGCAATGAACGAATGTTCTTCGCAACCTGATTTATGCTGGTTTGGGTTGAAATAACGATCCAGAACCTGACAAAATGCATAATACGGATTGGCGGTTCTGATGACGGTACAAGGGTATTCCTGTTCCGGAGTGAAATCGGACGGGATCAATACCACAGCAGCCTTTGTTTGGAAAAAGCGTTCTTGGTATTTTGGATTGGAAAAAAATGAAAGGCTCGTGCCGAGGGCTTCTTCCAGTTTATCTACGCGGCTGATTTCAACATCGGAATTACCTACAATTGTCCCCCCGGTAAGGGCTGCTATTTCCGCTGCGCTTATCTGCATGATGCTTGAATTTAAGAAGCGAATTACGCGAATTCAGGTGATTAAACAGTCCTTGGAAACGACAGGTAGTGTTTCACAACGGTGGTTTTCAGCGGCTCCAGGCTGTAATTATCCGAAATACGCGTTACATCCTCTAAAGTTCCGTTTTTCATGAGCATGCGAATGCCTCCTCCTTCCGAGCGATAAGCATCATTTTCCAGTTCTCCCTGATGCACAAAAAAAGAAGCATCTTCAAGGCTGATGTTCATGGACTTTGAAGTATGATGAAGTTTGGCTTCAACCCGTTCCTGCGGTATGGGCTTGTTGGAAATTTCTATTTGTGGCAGCTTGCGCTCCAGTAAATTCCTGCATAAAGCAGCCAGCACCTGATCGTCGGAAAATTGCCAGCGTTTTACCGCAAAAAGGACGTCGTGATCATCCAGCAGCACAAACTTGCCCATGGTTTCCCAGGAATCAGGAGCGGAAGCAGCCGCTTCGGTAAAAAAATAGGCCAGTGGTTCCTGGATTTCGATGCGTTTTCCAACTTGCACCAGCTGTCGGGCGCGCAGCAATATCTTCCACAGCAGGATGTCTGCAGCAATCACGGTTTTATGCAAATACACCTGCCAATACATCAAACGACGGGCAATGATGAATTTCTCGATGCTGTAAATGGCTTTTTCTTCTACCACCAGTTCATCATCCTGCACATGGAGCATGTGTACAATCCGGTCGGCACCAACAATTCCTTCGCTTACTCCAGTGTAGAAACTGTCGCGAAGCAGGTAATCCAGCCTGTCCATGTCGAGTTGACCGCTGATCAGCTGCGTGAAAAACCTACGCGGATAACTTCCATCGAACATGTGTCTGGCCATCTGAAGTTGACCATTCAATTCCACATCCAGACGTTCCATGAGCAAATGTGAAATGCGCTCGTGGGCCATTCCATTGATGATGCTGCGTTCCAGGGTATGTGAAAAGGGCCCGTGGCCTATGTCATGCAGCAGAATGGCTGCACAGGCCGCTTCGTATTCTTCTATGCTGATGGCGATGCCTTTGCTGCGCAGAATATCCAGTGATTTCCCCATCAGGTGCATGGCACCAATGGCATGGTGAAACCTGGTATGTGTAGCTCCGGGATAAACCAGTTCACTCAGTCCGAGCTGGCGGATTCTGCGCAACCTCTGAACAAAAGGATGGCGGATGAGTTGAAAAATAAGCGGGGATTGTACATGGATGAAACCATGTACCGGATCATTCATAATTTTCTGTCTGTACATGAACACAAAAGCTAAAAAGCGCGTGTTCGAATATCAGACATTAAAGCGGAAATGCATGATGTCGCCATCCTGCACCACATATTCTTTCCCTTCCACACGAAGGCGTCCGGCGTCGCGGCAGGCCGCTTCTGATTTATAGCTCATGAAATCATTGAACGCGATAACCTCAGCACGTATAAATCCTTTTTCAAAGTCCGAATGAATCACGCCTGCAGCCCCGGGTGCTTTGGTTCCGGTAGTGATGGTCCAGGCCCTGACTTCTTTTTCCCCTGCGGTGAAATAGGTGATGTAATTCAGCAATTTGTATGCGCCGTGGATGAGCTTTTCCACGCCACTTTCATCGAGGCCAAGATCTTTCAGGAATGCCCTGCGGTCTTCGTACTGTTCCAGTTCGGCAATGTCTGCTTCGATGGCGGCACTGATGATGATGATTTCCGCAGATTCGTCGGCCACCGCCTGCTTTACCCGTTCCACATGTGCGTTCCCTTGGCGAACACTTGCTTCATCCACATTACATACATAAAGTACCGGTTTATCCGTAAGCAAATTCAGGTCTTTCACATAACGCCGGTCTTCCTGGCTCATGCTCAAGCTGCGTGCAGATTTCCCTTGTTCCAGATGTTTGCGGAACTGTTCCATCACTTCAAAGGATTTTACGGCCTCTTTATCAACACCTGTCTGGGCCTGTTTCCTGATTTTATTGATGCGTGCTTCCAGACTTTCAAGGTCTTTCAGTTGCAGTTCTGTATCAATAATTTCTTTGTCGCGAACCGGATCAACACTGCCATCCACATGTATCACATTTGGATCGTCGAAACAGCGCAAAACGTGCAAAATGGCATGGGTGTTTCTGATGTTTCCAAGGAATTGATTGCCCAGGCCTTCCCCTTTGGAAGCACCTTTCACCAATCCGGCGATGTCCACAATTTCAATGGTGGTTGGCACCAGATTCTGGGGATTGATCAGGGCTGCCAATTCATTCAAACGAGCATCGGGAACGGTAATGGTGCCCACGTTTGGTTCGATGGTACAGAAAGGAAAATTGGCGGCCTGCGCCCTTGCCGATGAAACAGCATTAAAAAGTGTGGATTTACCCACATTGGGCAATCCTACGATTCCGCATTGAAGACTCATGATTCAGGGTTCAAAGAAACAACAGTCGGCGCATCAGCCGATGAAGTCGCCTATATCTTTAATGATTTTTCGCGCAAGGTTTCCGGAAGTGACATCTGTTGCGCTCTCGGCATAAATACGAATGATGGGCTCGGTATTGCTTTTGCGCAGATGCACCCAGTCGCCGTCAAATTCAATGCGCACTCCGTCAATGGTATTGATGGGCTGCTTTTTGTATTTGTCGCGCAGTTTTTCCAGAATTTCATCAACATTAATGTCGGGAGTAAGTTCCACCTTATTCTTAGAAATCACATAATTGGGATAGGTTCCGCGCAAAGCCGAAACACGCATCCCTGAAGTGGCCAGGTGGCTGAGGAACAATGCGATCCCAACCAAGGCATCACGGCCGTAATGAATTTCAGGGTAAATGATGCCTCCGTTTCCTTCGCCTCCAATGACCGCATTGTTTTCCTTCATTTTCTCCACCACGTTCACCTCTCCCACAGCACTGGCAAAATATTTCTGTCCGGATTTTTCGGTGATGTCGCGCAGGGCCCGGGTACTGCTCAGGTTTGAAACGGTATTGCCCGGAGTATGGCGCAACACATAATCGGAAACGGCAACCAGCGTGTATTCTTCGCCAAACATTTCTCCATCTTCACATACCAGGGCCAGTCGATCAACATCAGGATCAACTACAATGCCCAGATGTGCTTTTTCGCTCTTCACTTTGGCGGAAAGCTCGCTCAGGTGTTCGGGCAAGGGTTCAGGATTGTGCGCAAAATGACCATCAGGAGTGCAATTCAGCGCCACAACTTCTTTCACACCCAATGCTCCCAACAGCGCGGGAACAGCTGTTCCACCTGTGGAATTAACGGCATCAACAACGACTTTAAAATTGCGGGATTTGATGGCTTCCACATTGACCAGCGGAAGGGCCAAAATCATGTCGATGTGTTTTTGAAGGTAATCTTCTCTTTGGGTAACAGAACCAAGGGCATCTACGGTTGCGAATGTAAAGTTTCCTGATTCAGCCAGTTGCAATACCTCCGCACCTTCAGTGCCGGAAATGAACTCTCCGCGGTGGTTGAGGAGTTTCAAGGCGTTCCACTGTTTCGGGTTGTGGCTGGCCGTGATGATGATGCCACCGGCGGCCTGTTCAGCGGCAACCGCAATTTCTACCGTAGGTGTAGTACTCAGACCTAAATCGATTACCTCCATCCCCAGCGCAACCAGCGTATTCGAAACCAATGCATTCACCATGCTTCCGCTGATGCGGGCATCTCTGCCAATCACAATTCGGCGGCCACGCTCATGGGACAACAAGAATGTTCCGAAAGCTGCACTGAACCGAACTATATCCGGAGGTGTCAAGTTGTCTCCTGACACACCACCAATCGTTCCACGAATGCCTGAAATAGAGGTAATTAACGACATAAAATTTTTGGGCTGCAAAGCTAAGTCATTGATGCCGTTTCGCCATTGCGCGTGGTGAAATGTACCCCGCAAACAGCGGCTTGTATTGTGGATATCTTGTCGATTTTGTAGGATAAAGACCACAGCTGCAAGTTTCATGACCGAAACCTTCAAAGCGATGCGGCATGAATATTCCTCTTTGAACCGTTTTTCCCGGCAAGAAAAAATCAAGATGATGTGGACAGATGCGTGTCGTGGCATCCATTCAGGAAGCGTGTGATGTTATATTTGCGCCCTCATGAACAAGCACATGTTTTCCAGAACTTATCAGGAACGATTTGAAGACCGCCATCTGGGTCCCAGACCGGCAGACGTGGAAGAAATGTTACGCACCATCGGAGTTTCCAGCATCGATGAGCTCATTAATAAGGTAGTTCCGGACAACATCAGGCTGCAAGAATCGCTGCAGGTTGGCGCGCCCATGGGCGAACAGGCCTATCTGGCAAAATTGAAAGAACAAGCCGCCGGAAACAAGGTGTTCCGCAACTACATAGGCATGGGTTATTACAACACATTCACGCCGCATGTCATCCTGCGCAACATCATGGAGAATCCGGGCTGGTACACCCAATACACGCCATATCAGGCGGAAATTGCCCAAGGCCGCCTGGAAGCACTGTTGAACTTCCAAACCATGGTAATTGACCTTACGGGAATGGAAATTGCCAACGCTTCCCTGTTGGATGAAGGCACGGCTGCAGCCGAAGCAATGCACATGTTCCTGGGCTTGGAGAAACGCAAAGAGGCATTGCGATTTTTTGTGGACAATGAAGTATTTCCCCAAACCAAAGACATCCTGATTACCCGTGCTGAACCTACGGGCATAGAATTGGTTTTTGGCAATTACCGCACCTTTACTCCAGACGCCAGCTTCTTCGGTGCTTTGGTTCAATATCCCAATAATGTGGGTAGCGTGGAAGATTACACCCAATTTACGGCTACCTGTGCCGCTGCCGGTGTGAAGGTTTGCGTTGCTGCCGACCTTCTTGCCCTAACCCTGTTGAAACCTCCGGGAGAATGGGGCGCAGACTGTGTGGTTGGAAATACCCAACGCTTTGGTGTTCCGCTTGGATTTGGCGGCCCACACGCTGCATTCTTCGCCACCAAAGACGAATACAAGCGCAGCATTCCCGGACGGATCATTGGTGTTTCCATCGACCGTCACGGAAACCGCGCCTTGCGCATGGCCCTGCAAACTCGGGAACAGCATATCCGCAGACAAAGCGCAACCAGCAACATTTGCACTGCTCAGGTTTTGCTTTCCATCATGGCTTCCATGTATGGCGTGTACCATGGTCCGGACGGACTGAAGCGCATTGCGGGTCGCATCCACAGCCTCACGGCAAGCCTTGGAGAAGGCATTGAAGCACTTGCCCCCGGAAAGTTCCAGGTAATTCACGCACATTACTTCGACACCATTCTGGTGAAGGTACCCAGCGCTTCGGCGATTATTGGATTGGCTGAAGCTGCCGGCATGAACATGCGTCTGGTAAATGAAACACATGTTGGTATTTCTATAGATGAAACTACGGGCATCAACGACATCGACGACATCCTTGAAGTGTTCAGCAAAGCAGTTGATACAGCATCAATGAAAAGTGCCGATCCGACAAGCCTGCACCTCCCCGATGCGCTGATGCGTGAAAGCAACTTCATGTTGCATCCTGTGTTCAATACGTACCAAAGTGAACACGAGATGCTCCGCTACATCAAACGTCTTGAATCCAAGGATTTGAGCTTGTGTCACAGCATGATTTCCCTGGGAAGCTGTACCATGAAGCTCAATGCCACCACCGAAATGATCCCGGTGACCTGGCCGGAGTTCAACAGCCTGCATCCTTTTGCGCCTGCTGCCCAAACCAAGGGATATGAGGAAATTATTCGCGAACTGGAAGCCGATTTATGCAACATCACCGGATTTGCAGCCATGAGTTTGCAACCCAACGCCGGGTCTCAGGGTGAATATACAGGCCTGTTGGTAATTCGTGAATACTTCAAAAGCAGGGGTGAACAACACCGCAACATCGCCCTGATTCCGGAATCAGCACACGGCACCAATCCTGCCAGCGCCGTTATGGCCGGAATGCAGGTGGTGGTTACCAAATGCGACCCAAAAGGGAATATTGACATGGAAGACCTGAAGCTGAAAGCGGAACAATACAAAGACCAGCTTGCCGCGCTCATGGTCACCTATCCTTCCACCCACGGCGTATTTGAAAAACAAATTCGGGAAATGACCGATTTGATCCACGCTTGCGGTGGCCAGGTTTATATGGATGGCGCCAACATGAATGCACAGGTTGGTTTGACCAGTCCTGCAGCCATTGGCGCTGACGTATGTCACTTGAACCTGCACAAAACATTCTGCATTCCACATGGCGGCGGCGGCCCCGGCATGGGCCCCATTGGCGTGGCAGCGCATCTTGCTCCATTCCTTCCCGGGCACAGTGTGGTGAAAACCGGAGGTTCCAAAGCCATGCATGCAGTATCTGCTGCACCTTGGGGCAGCGCAAGCATCCTGCTGATTTCACACGCTTACATCAAAATGATGGGCAGTGAAGGCCTCACCAATGCCACACGCTATGCCATCCTGAATGCGAACTACATGCGCGCCAGACTGGAGCAGGAGTTCGATATCCTTTATAAAGGTGAAGAAGGATTCTGCGCCCACGAATTCATTTTGGACACGCGCAAATTCAAACAGTCGGCAGGAGTTGAGGCAGAAGACATCGCCAAGCGCCTGATGGATTACGGATTCCATGCACCAACCCTTTCCTTCCCGGTGGCCGGAACCCTGATGATCGAACCCACCGAAAGCGAAAGCAAAGAAGAGCTGGATCGCTTTGTGGACACCATGTTTGGCATCAGAAATGAAATTCGTGAAGTAGAAGAAGGCAAGGCTTCCAAAGAAGACAATGTATTGAAAAATGCGCCGCATACGGCTGCTGAAATTTGCTCCGATGCCTGGGCACATGAATACAGCCGCGACAAAGCTGCCTATCCTGCGCCTTTTGTCTTAAGCTCGAAATTCTGGCCCAGCGTAGCAAGGGTGAACAGCACCTACGGCGACCGCAACCTGGTATGTGCCTGTCTGCCGATGGAAGCATACATGGACGAACCGGCTGCAACTACGGCTTGAGGACCTTCTTTCAAGGAGTTCACGGTCCGGCGCGGTTGGCCTTTTTGATCTTCACCGCATTCGGGCTGTGGATGCTTCCGGATTTTGGAGTTCCGCTGGATGAAATGACCCAGCGTGGCATCGGTATTGTGAACAACCAGTTCATCAACCGTGGCGACATGGGAATTTTGGATCACCGTTATTACGGTCCCATATTCGAAACCGGTAGTTTTTGGCTCGAACAACTGTTTGGCATACAGGATGCGCGCAATTATTTGCTGCTCAGACATGTGTTGCTGTTCCTGATCTGCGCTTCTTCAATCATTGCCATTTACCGCATTGTTTTTGGCATGTACGCTTCCGCTTGGGTGGCAATTTTTGCGGCGGGCATCTATGCTTTACACCCAAGGATTTTCGCCGACAACTTCTACAACTCCAAAGATTCTTTGTTTATGGCATTGTTCGCCTGGGCATTATGGCATCTGTACGCCTGGCTGAGCACATCGCGAAACACCTCATTTATTTGGTTTTGTGTGGTTTCAGGCATCATGTCAACCTTGCGGATCCAAGGCTTATACCTTCCAGCACTTGCGGGTTTATGCTGGATCATCATCTACCGACCTGCCCTTAAGGTTGCCCTTCGTTTTGCGGCTTTGGGTATAGCAGTATGCAGCCTCAGCCTTTTGGTTTTCTATCCGTATCTGTGGCTGAATCCGATTGCGCATTTTAAAGAAGTACTTCTTACAGCAAGCAAATTCCCCTGGCCCTGGGGAACACTAACGGATGGAACTTACTTATGGTCGAAACAAACGCCATGGTGGTATTTGCCGGTGTGGATTGGCGCCACCACACCATTATTGTTTCTCGTTTTCATCCTGGCGGGGCTCATCCCATGGCGATTCAGCAAATGGCAATGGATGCTGTGGACTTTGCTGCTCACACCTGTGCTGCTTGCTGTTTTGATGCATGCGCCCATGTACGATGGCTGGCGACATTACTATTTCCTGTGGCCACTATGCGCCATTCTGGGTGCTGCAACGCTGCATCAAATCAAGAACTGGAAAAAACTCCAATTGGGGTTGGCAGGTTTGACCTTAATGGTAGCCCTGTTGCATGTTTTCCGTGGACATCCCTTGCAGATGTGTTTCTTCAACGAAGTTTATCCCAGCGGGCAAAAACAGCTGCATGAACGCTGGGAAATGGATTATTGGGGATTGGGTTACCGCAAGGCTTTGGAACATCTGGTTGCAGGCCGTGAGGATTCGGTGAAGGTATATGCATGGGATGACGGCATTTGGAACAACATGCAAATCATGCCTCTGGATCAACGGCGCAAGGTTTTACCGGTTCCACGCGACAGCGCTGCCTTTCTCATCGAAAACATCCGTGGCCCTAAACGTCAGGGTTATCCGGGAACCATTGTTTATTCCCTGCAACCATACGGCGATACCACGCTGGTTGTGTTCAAGCAGCATTGATTGGTTATCTTTGCCGCCAATCAGAACCTTATGGCTAAACCAAAAGATTTAGGATCAGGCAGCTTCATTCGTCACAATGGAGAACTGTGCCAGATCATGGAAATCCAGCATCGCACACCCGGAAATCTTCGTGCCTTTTACCAGGCCAAAATGCGCAACGTGAAAACAGGGAAACAAACCGAGTATCGTTACAACGCCGATGAAGATGTAACCATGGTACGTGTAGAAACCCGCGAACTTCAATACCTTTATGAGGAGGGCGATTCTTTTGTGTGCATGGATAATGATACCTATGACCAACTTCCCATCAACAAGCTGGCTTTTGGAGAAGGTGCGAAATTCATGAAAGAAGGCGATACCATTACCGCTTCTTTTGAAGGTGAATTGGTGATTGGGGCTCAGGCTCCCGCGCATGTAACGCTGGAAATCACTTATACCGAACCAGGAGTTCGCGGCGATACCGCCACCAACACATTGAAACCGGCCACTGTGGAAACCGGGGCAACCGTAATGGTTCCATTGTTTTGCGATACCGGAGATAAAATCCGAATCGACACACGCAATGCTGCATACGTGGAACGTGTGAAGGGTTGATTAATTCAAGAAAAATATAAGAAAGGCGGCCCGAGGGTCGCCTTTTTCGTGTGCGGCATATTTGCCTGTGCGCCTTTGAAATAGGTAACTTTGCAGGAATCATCATGGAAGGCCTTTCCCCAGAACACAATTTCCTTGGAATCACCGAACCGCAGCTGTACAGGTATCAGGATAGCAAGGTGGTCATCCAACAAATACCCTACGAACATACCAGCTCTTACGTAGCGGGTTCAGCGAAAGGTCCGGCTGCGGTGGTTTCAGCATCTCATTACGTTGAATTTTATGACGAAATGCTGGGCACAGAATGCTACCGTGAATTGGGCATCTGTACGCTTCCTGAACTTCAGTTTCATGGTGCCTGTAACCGTGAGGCCGTTGATTTAATCAAAGAACAGACCCGCCAATTGCTCCAGGACGGCAAATACGTTGTTTCCCTGGGCGCAGAACATACCGTTACCCTTGGTTTTGTAGAAGCATTTCTGGAGCAATATCCCGATTTGCACGTGGTGCAAATTGACGCGCATAGCGATTTGCGGATGAGCTACCACGACAATCCATTCTCACACGCTTCCGTGATGGCACGCGTTCATGATTTGGGCGTACCGCTGGTACAGGTTGGCATTCGTGCACAATGTCGCGAAGAATCCGAACTGATCCGCCATTCCGACCGCATTCACACCTGGTACGCACATCAAATACAGGACAGCGATGCATGGATGGATGCAGCCATCGCCAAACTCGGAAAAAACGTGTACCTCACCATCGACGCCGACGGTTTTGACCCTTCTGTGGTTCCTGCGGTAGGCACGGCCGAACCCGGCGGACTTACCTGGTGGCAGGGATGCCGTTTCTTGCAGAAACTGGCCGAACAACGCAACATCGTTGGATTTGACATCGTAGAAATCGCCCCACGGGAAGTGGACATCATCAGCGAATTCAGCATGGCCAAATTGCTGTACCGCATTCTTGGATTCCTTCACCTTAATAAAAGCATTTAATGGAAGAACGTATATACCTGGACAATGCCGCCACCACTCCGATTGACCCGGAGGTTCTGGACGCCATGATACCGGTTCTAAAAGATTTTTACGGCAATCCCAGTTCGGCACATGCACACGGCCGAAAGGTTAAAGCATTACTTGAAGAAAGTCGTACCAAAGTAGCATCATTATTGGGTTGTACGCCTGCTGAAATTACCTTTACCAGCGGAGGTACCGAAGCAGACAACATGGCCATCCGCGGAGCGGTGAGCACACTCGGCGTCAAGCACATCATCACCAGCCCCATTGAACACCATGCCGTGTTGCATACGGTAGAAGCGCTGCACCACGAAGGCAAGGTACAGATGTTGACGGTTTCGCTGGATGCTCTGGGCCATGTTGATTTCAACCACCTTGAAACCTTATTGCAGGCCCATCCAAACGCGCTGGTGAGTCTGATGCACGGCAACAATGAAATCGGAAACCTGCTCGACATCCGGCGTGTGGGTGACTTGTGCCGCAAGTATCAGGCATATTTCCACAGCGATACCGTGCAAACCATGGGTCATTACGCGTTTAATCTTGCCGAATTGCCCATTGATTTCCTCGCCTGCGGCGCCCATAAATTCAATGGCCCGAAAGGTGTTGGCTTCATTTACATGAACAAGAAAAGCAAGGTACATGCATACATCACCGGCGGATCACAGGAAAGAGAGCTGCGCGGAGGAACAGAAAACGTATATGGTATTGTGGGTCTTGCCAGGGCGCTGGAAATCAGTTACCGCAACCTGCAGGAAAAAAGCGCCTACATCCAATCTTTAAAGTCGTTGATGATTCGCGAATTGAGAAGCAGCATCGCAGATATACGATTCAACGGCGATGCCGAAGGCTCCTGTTTGTACACGGTGCTCAGCGCGTCATTCCCGCCACATCCACAGGGCGACATGCTGTTGTTCAACCTCGACCTGGCGGGCATCTCCGCATCGGGCGGCAGCGCCTGTACCAGCGGCGCAGTGGGTGGATCTCATGTAATCCACGGCATCGGAGGCGATCCCGGCCGCACCACCATCCGCTTTAGTTTTGGAAAGTTCAATACCGAGGAAGACATACTTAAGACTGTGCAAATACTCAGGCAATGGTATCCTGCGCCTGAAGGAAGCAGCCTGGGCATGTAATTATTAGCGCAACATCCATTGAAGCAACCCATTCTTTACATCACCAGGAAAGAGCATTTCAATGCAGCACACAAGCTGTACAATGCATCTTGGACACCCGAACAGAATGAAGCCGTTTTCGGCAAATGCGCCAACGCAAACTGGCATGGACACAATTTTGATCTGTATGTTACGGTGAAAGGAACACCCAATCCCGAAACCGGCTTCATCATGGATTTGAAACTGTTGAAGCGCATCATCAAGGAAGAAGTGATTGAGCACCTTGACCACCGCAACCTGAACGAAGATGTGCCTTTCTTAAAGGGCGTGATGCCAAGCATTGAACACATTGCCGCAGCCATCTGGCAACGCATTGAACCCAGGCTTCCGGAACATACGCGCCTCCACAAGGTGCTGCTGTATGAAACGGAGCAGAACTTTGTTGAATTCTACGGGGAATTCAGCGTGTAGTTTTCTGCCCACACCTGATGCACTGCGTGGAAAACCACAGGTGCTGAATATCGACCTTTGAACAATCATGAAAGAGCGTCTGTTCCGCAATCGCTATGTGATTCTGTTGACGTTATACGCCCTCTGGATGTTGGTATTTGACGGCAACAACCTGGTGTACCGCTATCAGGTAAGCCAGGAAATACAGGATTTGGAAGAACAACAGGCTTACTATCAGAAAGCCATCGAAAAAGCACGTCGTGAACGCCAGGATTTGTTTGGCAACCTTAGGAACCTGGAACGTTTTGGACGCGAAAAATACCTCATGAAAAAACATGAAGAGGATTTGTACATCATTGTCAATCCCGAACAGGATCAGCAATAATCATACTGGCTCATGCTGTTCATAAGTGAGGCATTTTGTGCATAGCTTCCACCCGAAAATTCATATTCTTGCGCTCATAATTACCTTCAACCTATGAAGTTCATCGTACAATCGGATATGCTGCTGCAACACCTGCTCAAGGTGAATGGAGCCATCGTTTCCAAACCAGTCCTGCCCATACTTGAGAATTTCCTCTTCGACATCAAAGCCGGCACACTGACCATAACCTCCACAGACCTGGAAACATCCATGACCACCAGCATGCCTGTGGAAAGTAAAGAGGACATACAGGTTGCTGTTCCCAGTAAAATCATCATTGATTACCTGCGCAACCTTCCCGTGCAACCGGTGACTTTTACGGTCGATGAAGAACATTTCACCATCGAAGTAACTACCGGTGTTGGTCGATACAAAATGCCCGGCCAGAGCGGCATTGATTTCCCCCAAACTCCTGCTGTTGAAGGCGATTCTTCGTTCAACATGCCCTGCAACCTGCTGTTGCGCGCCATTTCCAAAACCCTCTTCGCCACGGGCAGCGATGAACTGCGCATCGCACTTACCGGTGTGTATGTGGAATTGGGGAACGAAAGCATCACCTTCGTGGCTACCGATGCCAACAAACTGGTGCGCTTCACCCGAAACGATGTAAAACCCGGGGCTGAAAACCACTTCATCATCCCTAAAAAAGCCCTGAACCTGCTGCGTTCATCTATTAATAACGATGATGCTCCGGTAACCATCGAATGGAACAAGTCGAACGTGTTCTTCACCTACGACAAAACCCGTTTGATTTGTCGCCTCATCGACGAGCGCTACCCCGATTACAAAGCAGTTATTCCTACCGGAAACGATAAGATATTGTCCGTGCGCAGGCTTGACCTCGTGAGCACGCTGCGTCGTATCGGCATCTTCGCCAGCAAAACCACCCATCAGGTGCGCCTGAAAATCGCAGGCAGCGACCTGCAGGTGGGCGCCGAAGACATCGAAATGGCCAACGAAGCACAGGAACGCCTGAGCTGCGAATACGACGGTGAAGATTTGGAAATCGGCTTCAACGGTCGTTTCCTTATCGACATGCTGGGCAATGTGGACAGCGACAACGTGGAAATCCGCCTGGCTGCGCCCAGCAAAGCCGGTTTGGTGATGCCCGGTGAGCAGGAAAAAGACGAAGACATGCTCATGCTCATCATGCCGATGATGCTGAACAACTATTGATTGCAACTACCATTGCATGGAAAAACCGGGAGACGTACTTCCGGTTTTTTTATGCGGAAAGATAAAAAGCATGGAACGCGCCACCCTCTTTGCAGAAGTGCTGCTGCCACTGTCGCTGGATAAAACCTACACATACAGGATTCCGGAGGCGCTCAACGAGGAAGCAGTACCGGGAAAGCGCGTGGTGGTTCAATTCGGGAAACGAAAAATCTACGCAGGCATCATCCTGGCTTTGGGTGATAAGCCACCTGCCGGCTATGAAGCCCGTTACATCCTGCACATCCTGGACGATACGCCCTTGCTGGAAACAGCCGACCTGCAATTTTGGGAATGGCTGGCAAGCTATTATATGGGCAACCTCGGCGACATCATGGCCCTGGCCCTGCCCGCAGCCCTGCGCCTGCAAAGCGAAAGCATCCTGGTATTGCATCCGGACACGCGGGCTGATGACCTTCCGGAATTGTCTTCCGAAGAACACCGCATCATTGAATTATTGCTGCAACATGCCTATGTGGTGGTAGATAAACTGCCCGAGCTGGCAGACATCAAAAATCCGCTGAAGTACATCAAGAGTCTATATGAACGTGGCCTCATCCTGATCAAAGAAGATATTTCCGAGCATTACAGCCCGAAAACCACAAGCATGATCCGGCTTTCGGAACAATGGCAGGATGAAACGTTTGCGCAGGAAACCCTGAATGCGCTGGAACGCAGGGCTCCCAAACAAAGCGACATCATCATGAGTTTGCTGGGCGCAGGAAGCAGGCCGCAGGAAAAGCAGAGTTGGCTGAAAACGCATGGATTGTCAGAACAGGCCCTGAAATCGCTCACCGACAAAGGACTGGTTGTACTTTACAAGGAACAAATCTCCCGACTGAAACAAAGCACTTCCTCCGCAACGGAGGCTGTGATAGCTCCGGAAATTGAATCGGCCGCGCTTCAATTGGACCAATTACTTCAAGAAAAGCAAACAGCCTTGCTTCACGGTCCGAAAGGAAGTGGGAAAACCGCTGTTACGCTGGAACTGAGCAAAAAAATCCTGCAAGCGGGCAAACAGGTGCTCATCCTCCAGCCTGAAGCGGCGCTCACCCAACAGCTCATCGAGCGCTACGAACAGTACTTTGGCAAAGATGTATTGGTATGGCATGGCAAACACAGCCACGCCGAACGTTACGAACTTTGGGAAAAAGTTCGTCAGGGCGAACCCTGCGTGGTGCTTGGGGCGCGCAGTGCCATCTTCCTTCCCTACAAAAATCCGGGCTTGTTTGTGGTGGATGAAGAACACGACAGCAGCTACAAGCAAATAGACCGGCGACCTTACATCCACGCGCGGGATGCCTTGATCATGCTGGCACATCTGCGGAAATGCCCTTGTTTGCTGGTCAGTGCCACGCCTTCGGCAGAAGTCTGGTACCAAACCCTGGAAGGACGATATGCCCTTGCAGCAGCGCCACTCAGCGAAAATGTTGGAGCAGGCACCGTGCAATTGGTAGATACAGGAACGCTGCGCCGGAATCATGAGATGCAGGGTATTTTCAGCCCACATGCCGTTCAGGAAATCCACCGTTGTCTGGAGGCCGGCAATCAGGTGGTGGTGTACCACAACCGTAAGGGCTTTGTGCCCTGGATTCGGTGTGAGTCGTGCAACTGGCGTCCGCGCTGTGTGCAATGCGACGTAACCCTTACCTATTACAAATCCAGCAGCCGCAACCTGTGTAATTACTGCGGACATCAGGAAGTTCCGCAGCGCCTCTGCCCTGCCTGCGGCAGCAATAAAATCAGCATGCAGGGTTATGGAACCGAACGCATTGCCGAAGAACTGAACATCCTGTTCCCGGAAGCTCATGTTTCCAGGCTGGATCAGGAAACTGCCCGCAGCAGAAAGGAATTGCTGCGCATCGTAGATGGTTTTATTCAGCAGAAGTCAGACATTCTGGTGGGTTCTCATTTTCTGACCCGTGGCATGGATTTAGGCGCCGTTTCGCTCAGCATCATTCCCGACGCAGACCAGGCCATGTATCTGCCCGACTTCAGGGCTCATGAACGTGCCTACCAGCAATTTGTGCAGGTGCTGGCACATGTGGGAAGTACCGGACTCGGCATTCTGCAATCCTATCAGATTGGCCATCCCTTGTTTGCCGATGTGGTGAAAGGTGATGCAGCTTCTTTTTACGCCCGGGAATTGCCCATGCGGCGGCAGTTTCTATTTCCGCCCTACACGCGCATGATCCGGCTGGAATTCAAACACGTGGATGCGAATGCCAGCCTGCAGGCAGCGGAATGGTTCATCAGAAATTTCCCCGCAGGACAGGATGTTGCCGTGAATGGCCCGGTGAAGCCGCACATTTCACGCATCCGCAATCAATACATCCAGCAAGTGGTGTTGCGTATTCCACGGAACCACCCCCAGCCAACGCAGGTGAAAGAACTCATCAGAACGGGTTTCCGCGCCCTGCTCGCCATGCCCGCTTTTAAGCGACTGCTGTGCTCGGCAGACGTTGATCCGCAGTAATTTTGCGCCGTGATCAGTCATCAACTGGAAATCCCCGGCGCCGATGGAAGGCCCATTGCCGCCGATTTATACCTGCCATCGGAACAAGGTACTTTTCCGCTGGTGATTTTTTGTCATGGTTTTAAGGGCTTCAAAAGCTGGGGCTTCTTTGATTATCTGCCGGAAGCCTTTTGTGCAGAAGGACTGGCGTTCCTCCGCTTTAACTTTTCGCACAACGGAACCACTGTTCAATCACAGGATGCCTTCGCCGACCCGAAAGCCTTCGGCAGAAATACCATCGGCAAGGAATTGACGGATGTTCAGTGCATCCTGAACGAACTGCCCAAACTGTCATGCGCTGCCCAGTTAGACCTGGAATCCTTGTACCTGGCCGGCCACAGCCGCGGAGGCGGCATTGCGTTATTGTCGGCAGCGCGCGACCGCCGCATCAAGAAACTGGCGCTTTGGAACAGCGTGAGCGACTGGAACATCTTCATGAGTCAGTTTGACCGCGACCGCTGGAAAGAAGACGGATTGGTGTACATCCGCAACAACCGCACCGGTGAAGAATTGCCTGTGGGATACGATTTATACAAGGATTACGACGCGCATCGGGCTGCTTACCATTTGGGCGATGCCGCTGAATCGCTGGAAATCCCCATCTTACTGGTGCATGGCACCGATGATGTGAACGTGCGCATTTCGGCGTCTGAGTATTTCTATAAGAAGGTGTTCCATGCCATCTTCATCAAAGTGGAAGGCGGCGACCATACCTTCGGCATCCGTCACCCCTGGACGCCGGAACAGGAAGCAGTGCCTGCCTTTGCAGAAGCCCTGGAAAATACCATCGACTTCTTTCTGGACTGAAGGACTTAATCCACCAGATCCCAAAGCTGGAAGGTGCGCAACCGGGCTTTCGTTGTGCTGTTCATGAGCACCACATCGGCCAGCTTGTAACTCATCACCTTGGTTTGTGCCTTGTTGTAGAACAGGGTTGATTCGCTGGTGAGGCGCACCTGATTCAGTGGGTTGAAGTTGCCGTTGGGATTGACCATGAGGGCGATGCGCTGATAATCTTCCTTCATCTTTTCCTCGGCGCGGCTGTCGGTTTCCCAGGTTCCTTTGGCGGTGATGGTGTTTTTGGTGCCTTCCGGTTTTTCGTACTGCAGTTTGCCCTGCATGAGCACGGGCTCGCGGGTGAATGGATTTGCGGTTTCCTTCACCACGATGTACGAACCGTTCAGGGTGTAATCTTTCCCAAACATGGAAAACAGGCTGAATACGTCCTGAGCCACGGTGGCTTCTACCTTATCACGGGTTTCGAAGAACTTCCGGATCTGGTCGTATTGGTTGGCGTCGATTTTGTTTTCGCGGTATTTGCGCGATGCATCGGCCAGGTACAAATCGCGGAACAAGGTCCAGTTGCGTATGCCGCTGAGCTTGCCTGTGGAATCGAATTCCACATCGTAAGGCAAATAGCGGAGCGTATCGCTGAAGTTGGAAGCCACGCCCAATCCTTTGCCGCTGTAGGCGCTCAGGTATTTCATGGAATACACGGCCATGCCTTTGCGCAGCATTTTTCGTTCAAAAACCAGGTAGCTGGTATCGGTATTTATGGAAACAATCTGGTCGTTTTCGTTGGTGACGTATTCCACTTCCGCCAACTGATACACGAAGATGCGGTGGCTGGCATGACTGCCATGCAGGTACACGGAACTGTCTGTCTCGCGGAAGGAACTCTGGGCAAAGACGTTGCTAATTGCGGAGAGGGAGAGGAAAAATGCGCTAAGCGCAGCTGGTTTCAACATATTCGGAGCAAAAGTTTCAAAAACCGGACCAAAGGCCGGATTGCAAAGGTATAGTCGGAGAATGGTGCTGCATGGGTTGCCTGACTTTCAGATCCAGGCCGTAACGGTGCAGCAAGTTACCTTGCTTACGCTTTCAAGTGTTGATGTGCCGGCAAGTTATGGTTCGAGGGCCTTCCCGGGACTTCCACGCATCGCCCGGCGCCCGGGACTTACAGCACCATGACCAGCGCCTGCGCAGGTTTGCTTCTGCCCTGTTCTTTGCCAAAAAAACCTGTAATCCTATATTTGCGCACCCAAAAAAGGTCGGGATTCGGGGTGTAGCGCAGCCCGGTTAGCGCACCACGTTCGGGACGTGGGGGTCGGAGGTTCGAATCCTCTCACCCCGACCAGGAAAAAGCGGAGCAATCCGCTTTTTTTGTACGATACAAAAGTTAAGATTCTTCCAATTCAGTAATATCTGCCCTGACCTGTTGCGGTTTTTACCGATTGTGGCTTGCGAATGATTTTAATTTTATGAATACGATTTTCTCGATCCAAAGTAATTTCAATCAAGCCGTCTTTTTGTTTCTCTTGTCGATACCCGATTTTGAACGTGAAGTCATATTTCATTGCCAGGACACGTTTACCTTCTAAATCTCTTTGTAATTTTATATCATTTATGGTATGTTCTTTCATATCATAAGGTTCCTTGATGATGTTCTTCGCATCCGTGGAAATCAAGTATGAATCCGAAAAGAAATCATGAACACAGGTTTTGCGACTATTGCGGTTTAGGGCACGATCATAACAAGAATAAAAAGACCTGACAACATGTTCACTACTTGCAAGGGCATGTGGAAATTGCTTGGTCTTTTTCATAAAAGAATATGCAACTGCTCCAACTAAAAGGAAAACGAGCATCAAAATCACCATTTTTGAACTGCTCATTATTTTCTTGCCAATAGTTTCTCCAGTACCAAATATGAACTGCCAATTACCCTTTCTGGAAATTGTATTTTGTGTTGATGTCAACGCATTCTTAAAAGCAGGAATGTCCTGAAAACGATCTTCCGGATTGATGTTCATAGCCAGCATCACTGCGCTGGACAAGGTTTCCGGAATATCCGTGAACAATTGGTGGGGCGCTTTGAGCTGCTCCATTTGACGGTCGGTGACGGCCAGCGGCTTCATACCTGTCAATGCGAAATACAGGGTGGCACCGAGTCCGTACACATCGGTATAGGGGCCGCGTCGCGCCCTTTCAGTATATTGCTCCGGCGGCGCATAACCAGGCGTGAGGATGGCCGTCTGACTGAGCGTCCTTCCCTCGCTGAAATGCCGGGCATTGCCAAAGTCAATCAACACCGGTTGCCCATCTGCCCTGACAATAATATTGTCAGGTTTAATATCTCTGTGCAGCAGATCCGCGGTGTGTACCGTTTCCACAGCATCCAGCAGCTTGTGCATAAAGGGCATTGCTTCCGTCATAGGCAACGGGCCCTTTCGCTGAACCAAGGCTTTCAGGGTTTCGCCTTCCACGTAATCCATAGCGTAGTAGGCGGTATTGTGTTCTTCAAACACATCCAACACCTGCACGATTCCCGGGTGGCGGAATCTTGCCAATGCCCGGGCTTCCTCAGAAAACCTTGCCCTGAAATGCGCAAAATCACCGGCGTTGAGCCCCTGTGTAATTACTGTTTGCCCGGAGCCGCGTGTGCAATGTCCGCTCAAAAAGAACTCCTTGATGCATACCATGCGCTGCAGGCGTTCATCGCGGCAGAGGTAGGTAATACCAAAGCCGCCCTGCCCTATTACCGATACGGTGCGGTAACGATGATGCAAAATTATGCCGGATGGAATTTGATGGCTCATTTTTTCACCTCCTTTGCTGTATCTAAGGTTTTTACATTTCCTCCATGATCAGGATTATTGCTGGTTGTTTGTCCTGAGGCCTTGTTTTTTTCCGGATTTGCTTTTGTCCGGTTCTGATTAGCTGTATCAGATGAAGTATTGGTTTGAGTTTCTGAATTCTGCAATCGTACTGAGGTATCTGAAGTATTGTTGAGTGTTTGCTGTTTGTTTACTGCTGATGTGTCAGTTTGCGTATCCTTCAGTGATGTTGATTTCACGAAAGCTGTGGGTTTCAGATACAACCAGGATGCCCACCCGACCAACAATAAAAATGCTCCCAGGCCAATCATCAGGAAATTCCGGCGTTTAGGGGATGTGGCATCCTGTTGTGTTTCAGGGTTTTTAACCCGCACCAATAAAACGCTTACATTGTCGGTTCCACCTTTATCAAGGGCAGCCTGAAGGCAACGGGCGGCCATTTCTGACACAGGGCTATTGTTCATGAGCTGTTGCAACTCCGCATCTTCAAGCAAGCCACACAGGCCATCGCTGCACAGTAAAAACACATCATCATCCTTTAATGGATGCGCCTGTAAGGGAACGTCGGGTTTTACGTCTTCATCCGTTCCCAGAGCACGCAAGATTCGGTTTTTCTGGGGATGGTTGGCGGCCTCAACCTGCGTGATTTCTCCGGTATCTACCAGATACTGAACCCAGGAATGATCTTTGGTAAGCGCTTGTAAGGAGGCCTTTCGGTACAGATAAATCCTGCTGTCACCAACATGACCATACCAGGCTCTGCCATCCGGTGTAATCAAGAGCACTACACATGTGGCACCCATTCCCTGCAATTCGGGTTCATGCAGGGCCGTGGCAAAAATCTGGGTATTGGCAAATTCGATGGCCGCCCTGATGAGGCTGTCTGGGGTTCCTTCACGGGGACGACGAAAAAACTCTATGATGGATTTAACCGCCAGTGCCGAAGCTGTAGCGCCTCCTTTGTGGCCACCCATGCCATCACTCACCACGAACAGATGACCGTGCGGCGTATGTGCACTACCCAGACTGTCTTCATTGGCGCTGCGTACTTTGCCAACATCCGTAAATTCCCAATAATCTATATGCATTTTTTTAGGATTGAAACGTAAAGAGTATGCGACCGATGCCAATGACATCGCCGTTTTTTAAGGGATGTCCCTGATGCGGAGCAGACAGTCGCACTCCGTTCAGACTGGTGCCGTTGCTGCTGTTCAGGTCTATCAGAAAGAACTTACCTGCCACCATTTGCTGGCTCATACCCGGACTGGAAGCAAAGCTGATTATGGCGTGTTTTCTTGAAATTCCGGCATCATCCAGTTTCAGAGTGCAATGGGCATCTCTGCCTATGGTAAAATCTGATTCTGTGACCAGTATGGTATTTCCTGAAACGTCAATAAGTCGAGGCTGACGTGCCAGCGCATGCAACAATCTGTTGCGTTCCTGGTAGCGTTGCTGTTCTTCAAGTGCGCGCGATGCGGCTTCCTGTTTTACTTGTTCCTCGGCCCATCTTGTTTGTTGTAATTCAATGGCCTTTTCGGTTTCCAGCTTTACACGTTCCACTCGATCCAAAGTTTCTTTGCGCTGCCTGCGTAGGCGTTTGAACAGCAACCAGAGCCCCCAGAACACAGCAGCGACCAGTAAAAAGAGTAGCGCCCAGATCCAGGGATGTTTGTTCATCAGGTAAAGAATCCCCGGGGCCTTGAAGCGTATTCCGGCAGATTCGGTGCCGGTTACAATCAGGTCTGCCTGATGATAGGCGCCATCAGCGGCTGCGCTTGTGGTAAATTCGAATTGGTAATTCCGGCCTTTGCTGCGCGGAGTTATTGCCCTGAGCAATCGCTGAACGGTACTGTCGCCTGACGCTGCATCATCCGGCAAAACCATTGCATGAAGGCCGTAGGTTTCTTCGGCAATACGTGAAAGGCTGTATTTCTCTGACATTCGCGGATAACGCATGGCATACAATGGGATATCCTTTCTTCTTCCCTTGGAAATCAACTCCGCATCGTCGTATTTATCGTTGTAGATATTACTGAATTCGGCGCTGAGGATGAATACGGCCGGAATGCTTTTGTTGTTCCTGCTGCTCATAAAACCGAAGGCTTCATCCAGCGCCTGATAAATTTCGGAGGCATGGTGCGCGCGCGCCGATGGCTGCGGCAGCGCAAGGGAATTAACCGCACTGATGAGCCGTTCAGTTTTGTTGGAAGCCTCTTTTTGCACCCACTGAAGCACGGTGCCGTTTGCCTGAGTCCAGTCGAAAATGGCCAGTCTGAAATAGCGCTTACCTCCTGCGAGTGCGGCGGTATTTCTTTTCAATAAATTAAGGAAATATCGGTTTTGTTCCTGCGCCTCCGGCCAGGGTTGATATTCCAAAAGTATCAGTGCATCCGTAGTATCGCTCCCGGCTGCTTTTGGCAATGCCGTGAGTTTGAACGGCAATTGGTTCCCGGCCTCCGTCAACTTGAAATCAGCAACTTCCTTTAAAGTGGGATTTCTGTCGTGAATGACCACACGCACATTGGGAAAGTCCACCGATTCAGCAGATTGCACATAAACCGGTTGCGCTTGGAGCAGGCTAGCTGCTCCGGCATTAAACCAAAGTAAAAGACAAAAAATGCGCCTCGATTTCAACATACAGCGAATCAGCGAATTGCACTGCGGAACAAGTAGAGGTGGTTCCCGAAGCGAAGCATATCGCCATCCTTCACCTCCATTGTACTTCCCGGTGCCAGTTCAACTTCATTGATGTAGCTGGAATTGGAAGCAAGTTCATCCCTGAGGTAACAAGCATTATTTCGGAACAAAATAGTGGCATGATGTCCTGAAACAGAAGGATCCTGTAGCAGACAAACCGTACTGGAAGGATCTCTGCCTATCTTGTTCTGCCCTTCAAACAATCTGAAGTCCACGCCCATCTCATCGAGGGAAAAGGATACCAGCCAACCGGTAAGTTTACGGGACAAAATCGGCTGTTTGTCGGCATCTTCGGAATGAACTTTTTTGCGGATGATGATGGTTCTGTCATCTGTATCCGCTGCAGGAGCACCTGAAGAAGGCAAATGCTCGATGATCGTTTTATCGGCATCTTCGTTATTAAAGACAGATGTTTGAGACAGGATTTCCGTTTTATCATCGGACACTGCGGGATTCTTTTTAGGCTCAGAGCAGATAGGACATTGCGTTTGCGATGCTGCGTAAAAATGGCCGGCAGGACAGGTTTTAAATGAGGGTTTATTCATATTGGTTGTATGCGCTTTTAATATTTTTCAAATCTCTATTTACTACAGGAATATCCATAATTTTTCTGCACATGGTTTTCGATACATGCAGCTCTTTGATGACCGAATGGATGCGTGCTCAACAAACGGGCAAATTCAGGATTTGATTCTTTCGCTGCCATGCGGTTCCAGAATGAACGGATGGCACAGCCTTCGTAGCCGGCATCAGCGGCAAGGTCAAGCCCATATAAATCGCAATATGTTTCTTCATCCTGATTAAAAGAAGCAGTGAATATTCCCTGAGCAAACAAGGCCAAACTCCCTAAAAAGTCACCGAGAAGTCCTTTCATTACCGCTTCTTTTTGAAGGTACTTTTTTATGTGTCCCAATTCATTATGAAACATTTCATGACCAATCACACAGGCCAATTCATTGTCATTAATCATGGAGTCTAAAATCGCCTTAGTGATGAAAACATACCCACCTGCGGTAAAAGCGTTTACTTCATCTGCTTTAATCACATAGAATTTATAGTTAAAGCGACGATCTTTACCCAGGGTAAGAATCAATTGTTCCGAAACCCGCTGAACCCTTTCAACCTCAGCGCCTTTTCCTATGATGGTGTAATTCTTCTTTACATCCTTGAATACCTCCTCACCAACTTTCACTTCTTCGTCATGACTTATATCCGGATTAATCTTCTTGATGAGGTTTTCTTCCATGTCATTACCGGTGTTTATCGCACCATCAATGGCGTTTCCCTGGTTCAGACAGGAAACGTCGTAGGATCTTTTCTTTCTCACCTTGGGTTTATTGCTTTGTTTCGAACCTGCTGTGTCTGATGTTACATGCGAAGAAGAATCTCTTCCCAATACCCGATTCATGGTTGTTTTACCGCTTTCGCTGACTAACAACCAGGAAAGGAGTAAAAAGAATAGAAATACACCTGAAATGATTACAATCCGAACATTTTGTTTCCTCCTAGATCCTGCATTTTCCTGAATAACCGGAGCCTCGTTCAATGTTTCTTTTTTTGTTGGCTCCAATGGGGCAAGCAATGCTTCCTCCCAATCAAATTGAAAGGAACCCAACAAAACTTTATCTCCCTGGATTAAACGGCAGGCTTTTGAGATACGATTGTTGTTGACGTAGGTTCCGTTACTGGAATTGAGGTCTTCTATATACACAAAACCATCATCGCGTATGCTGATTATGGCATGCACTGATGAAACTGATGCATGCGCAATCGCGATATCGTTATCCTGATTTCTACCTATTTTATATTGATACATGAATTACTGCCTTTGATTTAAAATTCGGTTCAAACCTATAAATAAGAGCAGGAGCAGCAATAAATCCAGGAGCAACAGCATCCCCGTATTTACCTGTAACCGGTCAAAAAACTTGGCCGTGTGTTCATAATTCAATTGAGTTCTGAGCGGGTTCATGAACGTACCGGCTCTATCTGCATCCTGAATTCTGCCCAGCCCTTCAGTGCCCCATCGCCCAAAAGTGAAACCGCTGAGGTATGTTGTGATGTTGTTGATAGGAGCCACAATACCGGCCAATAATATCTGAGGCATCATGGCTACCGGAAGAATGGTCATCACTTCCTCTGTATTGTTGCTCCATGCAGAAAGCACCAAACCGAAGAGTACTGCCGAAGAAGATACCAGCCACAGATAGCCCAGCGTTGCCGGAAAGTCTTTCATTTCCGAACCATAATTCCATTGTAACAACCCAACAAACAGCAGTAATTGTATCAACAAAATGCCACCTAATACCAGCCATTTTGAAAGGAAATAATTGAATTGTATCATGTTGTAGCGCATTTCTCTTCGGAAGATGGCGCGCTCTCCCACAATTTCCCGGGCTGAGTTGCTCATGCCAAACCAGATGGCGGCAATGGTCATCATGAACAACATGCCGGTATTCCCTACCAGGGTTTCTTTGCCATTCGCCCCCATCACCGGTTCCACCATATGCGAAAAGACCAGCATGATAAGCACGGCAATCAACAAGGGTTGCAGCATCATCAACACCACATTAGTCACATTACTGATTTTCACATGCGCATAGCGCAGCAACAACCATTTGAGCTGGCGGAAGACCCCTGATTTTTGTTCCCTGCGCTCAATGAGGGAAATGGAAGGTTCATCGGAATCCCTGCCCCGATTCCATCTTCTGTAGTAATCTGCGGCACGGTTTTTTTCCGACATCAGCGCATATACCTCAATCAGGTTTTGTGTTCCGAAATATGACGCTACCTCTTCATGAGGGCCGTCGTACACCAGATATCCATTGGCACCAATAAACACCAGCCGATCGGCAGACCCTAAATCTTCGGGCTTATGGGTAACCATGACTACGGTGGTGCCACGGGAACATAAATCACGCAGGCAGCGCAAAAAATCACCTACCGTTTCCGGATCCAAGGGACTGGTGGGTTCATCCAGAAAAAGGATGGAAGGTCTGCTGAGCAACTCCACAGCAATGGAAACGCGTTTTCGCTGACCGCCGCTGAGCCTTTGCACCCTGGTGCCGCGAATGACGGGATCACTGATTTTCAGCGCTTCCAGCACTTCTGTAATTCGTTCACGAATACTTTCTTCCGAAGCTTGGTCAGCAAGCCTGAGGCGAGCAGCGTAATACAGCGTCTGATCCACAGTAAGTTCCGGATGTACAATGTCATCTTGTGGAACATAACCAATGTTTTGCTTCAGCAAGTTGTAATATTGGTTTAGCTCTAGTCCGAACAGGTAGATGGAACCTCCACTGGCGGGTTCGTCGCCATTAAGCGCTTTCAGGAGTGTGGACTTTCCGCAGCCGCTCGGGCCCATTAAGGCCACCATCTCGCCTTGTCCCAAAGACAAGCGAATATTATGCAGGGCCGTATAACCATTCTTGTAAATTTTAAACACATTCACTGCCTGAAGTGCGGGTTCCAGCTTCAGGTTGCGTGTTGCCTGTTGCAGGGAAAAGGCATGCAAGCCAATAAAAACAACATCGCTTGGCCTTAATTCATGACGACCTTTAATGCGTTTTTGGTTTACAAAAGTTCCGTTGGTGCTGCCCAGATCTTCCAGGAAGTAGGAACTGTCGCTGCGATATATCCGCGCATGCTTGCGGGAAACGGCCTGATCCGGCAGCACTATATCACATTCCGGACTGCGGCCAATGACAATTTCCTGCCGTTGTTGCAACAAATCCAACAGGCCGTTTGCGCCCGACTTTGTGGCTTTATTTTTTGTGCCGGAATCTTGCGCAGGCGCAATAACGTACTGGAACTGTAAACTTGTTTTACTGGTTAATACCAGTTGCTGTTCCGGTTGCCAGGCTACTTTCCTGTTGGGCTCGAGCCTTTGCCGGTTTAAAAATGAGCCGTTGCGGCTGTTTAAATCTGTAACCCAAACCTCTCGTCCGTCATACTCTATCAACAAGTGCCGTCTGGATAAATGCGCATCCGGAATGCTGATGCCATGCTGCGGAGCAATGGCCCTGCCCAACTCGAGGCGCACACCCGGTGAAAGGTCTATGCGCTGCTCAAAAGCCTCTGATTTAATGTAAATCTGCACCACCTGTGAGGGGCAAATTAACACGTGGTTTTTAATCTTAAAACACATTAAAATGAAATTCTGTTAAACAAGACCCCGTTCATCTTTCTTAACTTCCCATAAATCAGACGATTAGATAATTTTGAATATTATCTTAAACATTATAGAATCAACTATTATTTCCAATTTTGTTAGTTTCAAAAGCTCCCCACCGCTCATTGCGGACACAACTCGGTAGTGGCAAGAAATATGTCCTTAGACAAGCTTCACCGAGGCTATGCTCGGTACTTTCAGCCCGGGTCTCCATCCTGTCACCCGGGACTCCCTACGGTCGCAGGATGACAGAGGCGTCAGGGTAGGCGGATTGTCCATGTTCTCTCTCAATAGCCACAGCAAAAGGAGCGGCCTATAAGGCTGGAAGGTTGGGAGCGCTGCAAGAAGGTGCTAAATGCAAAGGAAGCTCCGAGCCTGAGAGGAGATCACCTGCAGCCCTTCGGCATCGCTCAGGGTAACACATTCGGTTGGTTACAAGTGTGCACCGTATCATCCTTTTCAGCCTTGATTTTTTGCTTACTTTTTCATCAAGGAAAAAGTAAGAGAAAAAAGGTGGTTAGTGAATTTTTCATAGTTCGTGCAACATCAAAACATTTTTTGTGGCTTCCCCGAGGCTCCCCGCTTCGCAAGCTCGCGGGGCAGGCAGAATGTGGTTCGTGGTTCGACAAGCTCACCATGACAAGCTTCACCGAGGCTATGCTCGGTAACTTTCAGCCCGGGACTCCCTGCGGTCGCCCGGAACTTTCAGCACCATGACAAGCCAAGCATGTCCCTCGGCAGGCTCGGGATGACAAGAATTACAAACAATTCGTTTTACCCCAACTCCACCAACTCACTCGAACGCAGTCGGGTGTCGTAGAGGGCGGCGGTGGGTGTGCCAAAAACGCCGGCTACTTCGCCCGGGTTCAGGAAGAGGCAACTTCCGAAGCGCTGCTTTTCCGCCTTGTGGGTATGTCCGGCGAAAACCGCATCGAACCAGCCGGTGCGGGCCAGCGGAATGGCATAAAACGGATAATGCGTGATGCAGATGCGCACGCCGTCCAGGTTGATGAGCTGCTGCTCGTCGCCTCCGTATTCGCCATATATCCGGAATTGAGGATTGCCGGCCACGGCACGCGTGATGGCGAAGCGGTCGCCGTCGTTGTTGCCGTACACCGCATGCACGGGCCCGTTCCATTCCGCCAGCCGGCGGGCACTGAACGGGGAACAGAAATCGCCGCAAAACACCAGTTCCTGCGCGCCGCGTTCCCGAAAAAGTTCCAGGGCACGGTCCAGGTGCTGCAGGTTGTCGTGTATATCAGACAGAATGCCGATGATCATGAAAGAAGGGTAGCTAAGTTGCCGCAAAATAACCACGGAGCGGAGTAATTTTGCAGACGATTTTTCGACTGAAGTCTTATGGCCATTATCATCACCGATGAATGCATCAACTGCGGCGCCTGCGAGCCGGAATGCCCCAACCACGCCATCTATGAAGCGGGTGTAGACTGGGCCATCGCCGACGGCAATACCGTAAGTGGCAACTATACCCTGCTGAACGGCAATATTGTGGACGCCCATGCCAAACAAGGTCCCATCAGCAATGAAGTTTATTATATTGTTCCCGACAAATGCACCGAGTGCATCGGCTTCCATGAAGAGCCACAATGTGCGGCCGTTTGTCCGGTAGATTGCTGCGTTCCCGATCCCGACCACCGGGAATCTGAAGAAGACCTGCTTGCGCGCAAGGAGCGTTTACACCTTTGATGGCTGCTGTTTTGCGCTGCTGCATTTCCTGGGCGCCCATTCGGAAGGAAGCCGACAGCCGCAGCGAAATGGTCAGCTCCCTGCTGTTTGGGGAAGGTGCTGAAGTTCTGGAAACCTCCGGCGACTGGTTCTTCGTAGAAACCCTGTTTGACCATTACCGAGGCTGGATCAGCAAAGCGCAAACGGAAGCAACGGAAAACACCTCCCCGCTTCATGTAGTCCGGGAAGCATTGCACCTGAACAACGGTAGACATCGGTTTTATCTTCCCGCAGGAAGTGAAATTCCGGAAGGCGCAACGGTGCGCATCGGCGAAGAAACCTATCCCCTGCCGGATCTTACTTATACACCCATGATGTCAGTGCGCAGCCAGATGTTGGAGGAAGCGCGGAACTGGATGGGCGCTCCTTACCTCTGGGGCGGCAGAACCATCTGGGGCTGCGATTGCTCCGGATTCGTGCAGGTGCTGGCCAAAATACACGGCATCAGTTTGCCGCGCGATGCCTCACAGCAGGTTTCCTGCGGAAAGGAAGTTGCCTTCGAGCAGCAACATCCGGGCGATTTGGCCTTCTTTCACAACGAACAGGGCGCCATTGTGCACGTGGGCATCTGCACCGGAGGCCACAGCATCATCCATGCCAGCGGTCAGGTGCGGGAAGACATGCTCGATGAGCGCGGCATCTTCCACGAAAACGAAAACCGCTACACCCACCGACTGCACAGCATCAGAAGCATCATTTAACAGAAAAGAAAGCCATCCATGGCCTACGAACAGGAAATCAGCCGACGCAAAACTTTTGCCATCATCTCCCACCCCGACGCGGGTAAAACCACCCTTACCGAAAAGCTGCTGCTCTTCGGCGGTCAGATTCAATCTGCCGGAGCGGTAAAATCCAATAAAATCACCAAAGCCGCTACCTCCGATTTCATGGAAATTGAAAAGCAGCGCGGCATCTCTGTGGCTACCTCGGTGATGAGCTTTGAATACCGCGACAAGCTGGTGAACATCCTGGATACGCCGGGCCACAAAGACTTCGCCGAAGACACCTACCGCACGCTTTCTGCCGTGGACAGTGTGATTCTGGTGATTGACAGCGTGAAAGGTGTGGAAGAGCAAACCGAAAAGCTGATGGCTGTGTGCAGGATGCGGGCCACGCCGGTGATTACCTTCATCAACAAGATGGATCGCGACGGCAAAGATCCGTTTGACCTGTTGGATGAAATCGAGCAAAAACTCAACATCCACGTGCACCCGATGAGCTGGCCCATCAACAGCGGCCGCGACTTCAAGGGCGTGTACCTCATTCCGAACCATTCGCTGAACCTCTTCGAAAGCAACAAAACCAAGAAGGCCGACGAGTTCATCAGCGTTGCCGGCATCAGCGATCCAAAACTCCCGGAGCTGATTGGTGAACGGAATGCCGCCAAACTGCGTGAAGACATTGAACTGATTGATGGAGTTTATGGGGAACTGAACCGCGAGGATTACCTGGAAGCCCATATCAGTCCGGTATTTTTTGGTTCCGGACTGAACAACTTCGGGGTGCAGGAACTGCTGGAGACCTTTCTGGATCTGGCGCCTACGCCTGTGCATCGTCCGGCTGCCGAGCGTCTGGTGGAACCTACCGAGGCCAAGTTCAGCGGCTTCGTATTCAAAATCCACGCGAATATTGACCCGCGTCACCGCGACCGCATTGCCTTTTTACGGGTGTGCAGTGGCAAATTCGAGCGCAATAAACCCTACAAGCACGTGCGCCTGGGCAAGGATTTACGCTTCGCCAATCCTTATACCTTCCTGGCCCGTTCCAAAGAAGTGGTGGAAGATGCATACGCCGGCGATGTGGTTGGTTTGTATGATACGGGAAACTTCAAAATCGGCGATACGCTGACCGAAGGTGAAATCCTGCATTTCAAGGGCATTCCAAGCTTTTCTCCGGAAATCTTCAAGGAACTGATCAACCTCGATCCGCTGAAAAGCAAACAGTTGGAAAAGGGCATTGAACAGCTTACGGAAGAAGGCCTGGCGCAATTGTTCAGGCAGGAACCCGGCAACCGAAAGTTCATCGGCACGGTGGGTGAACTGCAGTTTGAAGTATTGCAGCACCGTCTGGAACACGAATATGGCGCGAAGTGTCGCTTTGAGCCGCGCAGCATCCACAAAGCCTGCTGGATGGGCGGCGACGCCGATGCCATCCGCGACTTTATGAAGTTCAGGCAGAACAACATCGCTTGGGACAAGGACAACAATCCGGTGTATCTCGCGGAAACCCAGTTCACGCTGCGCATGACGCAGGACAACAATCCGAAGATTCAGTTCCGCACCATGGTGGAAATGACCGAGGCGGCTCAGGGCGTATAAGCTTCAAGTATTCTTTCAGATTTAAAACAGGCGCAACACCCTGCGGAAGAAGCGAAAAACGTAGGAAAAGTTGGGAAGAAAATAGCCTCCCGGAATTCCATGCTGTTTTTCCATCCTGAGCCATACCAGAAGGGTAATGAACGCAAATCCCGCGCAGGCTGAAAGGGCCGCTCCCGTTAAACCGTATGCGGGAACCAGAAAATAGGCCAGCCCTATCTGCACGGCACAGCCTGCGAAGTTGGCCATCAGCAAGGCTTTGAAGTCGTTTTTGGCGTGCAGCAAATGACTGGGGATGGTGCTGAGCGATAAAAACAGAATCACAGGCAACAGCGGAAGCAATACCGAACGAAAGCTGCGGAAATCATGCCCGAAGACGGTCACATACACGCTGTTCGGCAGCAGGAAGAGCAACAACACCGCCAACAGCGTTCCGAAAGCGCTCAGGCTGTGGTAACGTCGCAACAGGTTTCGCGCGTAGCCCGCATCCGGGCGCAACACCATGCGCATGTGGGCCACGCTGCCGAGGCTGTTCCCAAAAATCCATACCGCATCGGCGATGATCAGCGCATTGCTGTATAAACCCGTGGCATTACTTCCCAAAAAGTAATCAATAATGAAAATGGAAGCGCGGTAATTGAAAAACTGAACCAGATGTCCCAACTGCGACCACCAACCGGAAGTGAACATATCTGCCGGCGGCAAGATTGTAACACTGCTTTTTGTCGTTGCGCTCCACAAGGTCGGAATCGTGAAGAGCCAGGCCAGAGCAGCAGCTATAGTAAAACTCATCACCACCAAATTCAGGGCTTCGTATTTGATAAAAACCCAAAAGGAAATAGCAACCCCTGCGAGTTTCAGCAGCTCATACAGCAATTGCGCCTGATTCCGCTTGCGCATATTTCCAACACCCTGCAAGAGCGAATAGTGAATGGTGAGCAATCCAAGCGGAACTGCCATAGGCAATGCAGCGAGGAATTCCGATTGTCCGCGCTGCAGAAACCACAGCCATGTGCCGCAACAAACCAGGAACAGCCATCCGTATGCGGCGGGCAGCAATCTGCGAATGCCGTATTGAGGGGTGAGGTTCACCAAGGTACTTCCGCCCACAAACTCGCTTCCAATCATGATCAACTGCACATAGGCCAGCAACACACTGAGCATACCGCGCCCTTCCGCGCCCAGCACATGCGAGCACAGCACCACCGTGCCGAAGCCGGCCACTGCAGCCGTGATTCGGGCTCCCAGAGTTCCCATGACGGCATTCTTAGCCATGTTGCGATTGCTTTATATGTTGCAGGAATATCGCGCCGGTGGCGCATCGAAATACGAACCCGGCCAGCGCAGGATTGCGTTGCAGCGCTTCCGGAGTACTTGCTTGTAACAGTGTTTGATGGTCTAGGCCTGGAATGCTTGTATCGGCAATCCATGTCCGCAATTGCGGCAAGGCCTGCAACGTGAATTCAGCATCGGGCATGGTAAAACCCTTTTTATCCCTGCGCCAGCTCAGCGCTGCCGGGATGTAGGCTTCGGAAATTTTGCGCAGCGGAAACTTGGTAAATCCATGTTGTACTTTTTCCCTGAAAGGAATGGCAAAACAGCGCCGGATCAGTTCGGCATCATCGGCGAAGGGATTGCGCGATTCAATGCTGTGGGCCATGCTGTTTCGGTCTTCCCATTGAAGCATCTGCCCCAGCTTCATGCCGTAAAAATCTTGTTGAAGTACGTGTTCGGGAGAAGCAGGAAATGCATCGGCAGAAGGTATCTTCTCCAGCAAATCAGGACTACAGAACTCCACTCCTGCCTTGCGCTTCAGGGCTGCCTGTTGCCAGCGTGCTGCACCCAAATTCCTTTGCAACTGCTCGCGCATTTGGAGCCTGAGCCAGGAACTCAGTGTAAGGCCACAATGTTTCAGATTCAATAAAAAGTCAAGGCGCTGTTTCCAAGAAGCTATGCGAAACCAGGCCGGCAGATAAGCTGTATAACCCGCCATCAGTTCATCGGCCCCCTGTCCGTTCAGCATCACCTTTATCCCTGCTTCATGGGCGGCTGCACAAATCCGGTAATGGGCCAGGTTGTTCCATGCCACGGCGGGCATATCGGCAGCGGCAATGAGTTCAGGAAGCAGGCTGATGTCTTGGGGAACCATTTTCACGGCAACACGCTGCACGCCGGTATGGTCGGTAATTTGTTCCTGCCAGGGGCTTTCGTCGGCTTTGGCATGTCCGGACACCGCACTAAACGCCAGCAACCCTTGTAAACGCTGCGGATTCATGGAAGCGGCCATGCCCAGAATCAAGGAACTGTCCAGCCCGCCGCTGGCCGCAAAGCCTACAGGAACCTCGGCCGCTACCCTGCAACGCACAGCCGATATGAGACAGGCTTCAAGGTTGTTGTTGCCGGCTTCCGAAAACTCGGGAATCTGGTGATGAACCATTTTCCCGGAAACACACTGAAACTCCAGCGCGGTTCCGGGTTTCAGCGAGTGAATGTGCTGAAACCAGCTCGTTTCATGATTGATGATGGTTTGACCATGTACCAAAAAAGCGGCCAACTGAGCCTGATTCAATTCGATTGATGCACAGCAATCGCGGAGCGGACTGGTTTCGCTGCTGAAGGCAAAAAAATCTGGTTGATCCAGGTAAAACAGTGGCTTTACTCCGGGTCGGTCGCGGAAGAGTGTCCAGGTTCCGGCATGTGCATCAGCCATGCATCCGGCAAAAAAACCGTTGATGCGCGCAAGGAAACGGAATCCTTCCAGCATCCAGCCTTTCAGCAACACTTCGGTGTCCGAATCGCTGAAAAAGCTCATCCCTTGCGACTTCAGCCAAAGGCGCAATTCCCGGTAATTGAAGATTTCTCCATTGAACACCAGGCGATAACGTCCCTGTTCATCAGCCATGGGCTGATGTGCGTTCATGGACAGATCCACGATGGAAAGCCTCCGGTGACCCAAACATCCTGCAGCCTCCGGATTTGCTTCAGCCGCAATCAGTTGCATGTGCTGCGGAAGCCGACCAGCGGCTGTTTCATCCAATTGCAAGTCCAGAAAGCCTTGACCTTCTGCCATCACTAAAGCTGCACCTTCGCTGTCGGGGCCGCGGTGGCGCAGTAGCCTGTTCATCCGCCTGATGCGGGGCAGCGCGGCTTCTGCCCTTCCATTTTTCCTGTAAAAACCATTGACACCGCACATATTCAGATCAGCTGATTGAACCAAGAATCAAAAGTGTCGAGCAGCGCTTTTGGGCTGAATTTCTGTTGTGCTTCTGCCGCAATTTGTGCATGATTCCAATTCTTGGAACCGGAGCAAAATTCTTGCATGCACAAATACAAGGTATGCGGATCATCTGCGTCGGCGCGCAATCCCCAATGGGGCTGCATGTAGGTTTCGGGGCCTCCGCATGCGGTATAAATGGCCGGAGTTCCGTGGAGCAAACCCTCGGCAATGCTGAGCGCAAAAGTTTCAAAGCGGCTGAAAGACACAACGGCGGTGGCCTCAGCATAAAGATTGCCCAATGCCTGTCTGGTCAGCGGTCCGCTGAAAGCCACACCCGGTTCATTCGCATAGGTTTCGCGTAAATCTTCCGGGGCATTTCCAACAATTGTAAGGCGCGCTTCCGGAAATAATTCCCGTACCTTTTGGAACACCATCAGCACGCTGCGGGTTTGCTTGTGTGCTTCACGGAAATTGCTCACGTGCAGAAAATGGGGAACTTTACTTCTGTCTTGGTGCACAGCTGTGTATGACACGGCATTCATCAGCACGGCCACCGGCTTTCGCGCGCCGAGTGCTTCCAGAGCCAGGGCCAATGGTTTGGATACGGCACTGGCGCCTTTAGCCCTGCGCAAGATGAGGCGGTGCCACAACAAACGGAGGCCTTTCAGTTGCGGATCGGCAGGGTAATAGCCTGTCCAATGTTCATGTACGAAGAACGGAATTTTGGCGCGCCAGGCATACCAGAGTGCGGCGATGCCCATCTTCCAGACCACCTGAACCTGAATAACGGCGGGTGTTCCCTCTTCCAAACACATTTGATTCCAGAATTTCCTGATGTGCTTCCACCAATGAACCTGATACAACAAAAAGCCCCAAATGCCTTTTTTATGGGGAAGTTCGGCCTGATAGACACGCACAGATCCTTCGCTGGAAACGCTGACGAGCGGATTTTGCGTACCCTCCTGTGCTCCAATATGGATTACAGACACTTGATAACGCGATCCAAGCAAGTGCGCAAAGTCTTGGATGAAATTTCCATTCAAGCCTTGTTCCCGCGTCGGATACCAGCTTGCGAAGATTGCAATATGCCTTTTTGCGTCCAAGGGCCTGCAATTTAGCAGCAAAGGTTTGACACTTACGAAAGCTTGTTATAATTTCGCAGCCCCAAACGGCGGATATAGCTCAGTTGGTTAGAGCACCAGTTTGTGGCACTGGGGGTCGTCGGTTCGAGCCCGATTATTCGCCCGTCTGTTTAAAGAGGCCTGCAGTGCAGGCCTCTTTTTTTTTCGGTGTAACTGTGGCATGTCGTTTGCGTTTCGTAACCTTGAACTTATATTCAGTACATGAACAAACTGATCATCTTCACCGCACTGACCTTTGGACAGGTTGCTGTAGTAACGGCACAGAAATCTCAGTATTCCGGCCCATTACCGCGTGTAATTATCAAGTTTTCTCCCCAGCACATGTTTGTGAACACCTTACACGGATCTGTGGAGTTGTTTAACGACGACATGCGCATGAGCCACAATCTTTCCATGCTGGTTCGCTACAAACCCTCCGACCCGGCAGATTATTATGCAACCAGATCCAGTGGCGCAGCCATTGAATACATGGCCAAATTCTATCCCAACAAATTCAAGGTGGTGAAGAAGCTCGGTTCTGAAAAGCCGATGGGTATGTACGGCGGCATGTTCGTTCAGGCAGGATCTTACACGGATCGCGGCGTTGCGCAGCTTTATGATCCCATCACTTTTCAATACATCGAAAAAGATGTGGAAGTAACACATACGCCATTCAACCTTGGTTTTGCCATGGGCAAACAACTAATGGTGAACGATTTCATGTACATCGACATGCATGTAGGTGCAGGTTTGCGGGTGAGCAGAAGCAAGTCAGATACTTATGAAGAACTTCCGCCATCGGGTCGCAAGCGTTACGAATTTCTGGGAAGCACCGCATTTCCGATGCACGGATTTTCGGGAATCCTGCCCCGTGTAGGATTTACCGTGGGCATCGGATTGGATTAACAAGCATTGAATTTCAAATACAAAAGCGGCTCAGGCCGCTTTTTTTTATGAAGGTTGGTTCAACGTGCTCAAGTCCTGAAGGCGCATACAGGCAAAATGTCCTTTAGGACAGGTTTCAAAACCTATTTTCGAGCAGGGGCGGCAAGGCAAATCCTGAACTTCAAGGATCTTCCCGGCAACCGTGGATTGGTCGGGATAAAACGGTGTCATGCCAAATTCGGGAACCGTGTTTCCCCAAATGCTGACAACGGGCTTGCGCAGCGCTGCGCTGATGTGCATCAAACCGGTATCATGGCTGATGACCCTCCGTGCCAAACGCAATACTGCCGCACTTCCATACAAATCCAGACGGCCGCACAAGTTGATTACATTCTGATGACCGGTCACTGCATCCCTGATGGTTTCGGCATCCTTTTGGTCACCAAGGAGTACTACGGGTTCGGGCGTTTGTTCCACCAATGTGCGAATCAGGTCTGCAGGTAACTTCTTGGTTCCGTGCTGACCGCCCACTGCGTAGGCCGTAAATGTTCCGGCCGGAGGTACGAGCGCGCGCACCGGAGCATCGTCATAATCGGCGGGAAAAAAGAAATCCAACCCGTTTCCATCGTATGGCGCATCCAAATCCGCTATGGTTTCCAGATAGCGATGCACCACGTGTTTGTAGGGCATCAGGTTCCATTTGAAGTTCACCAGCAACCATTTTTCCAGGTTTAGTTTATCGAAGGAACGTGATTTACTGCGGATGGCCGCTTTAATCCTTGCCGTGCGCAGGTTGTGGTGCAGGTCCACAATAAGGTCCGGACGGAACTGTTTCAGTTCCGAAAGGTGTTTTTGAAAATCATGTTCCAGCAGGAAATAATTGCTGAGGTAGGGATTCCAGGCAACAAGGTTTTTAAAGGAAGCTTTTGTGGCAAAGGCAATTTGTGCTTCGGGATATCGGGCGCGCAGGCAGCGAATTACCGGCGATGTCAACACGATGTCGCCCATAGAACTGTACCGAAGAATCAGGATGTTCATCTGCTGCTGAATGCCTTTTTATCAGCAAGATAAGTTTCAAATTCGGCCAATGAAAGCGCGTTGAGGCAGAAACTGCGCTTCAACATTCCTTTCCGAGCGGCAAGGGTACCATACCGCATGTCGCCTATGCCATCCTTTTCGTGCGCATCGGGATTGATGCTGATCATAACCCCTTGTTCCATGGCATGATAAACCCAGCGCCAATCGATATCCAAACGATACGGATGTGCATTCAGTTCAATGGCCACCTTATGGGCGGCGCAAGCGGCGATTACTTTTTCGTGGTCGATGGGATAACCGCTGCGCAACAACAGCAGTCTGCCGGTTGGATGTCCGAGGATGGTGGTTGCCGGATGTTCCACTGCCCGGATGATGCGTTGGGTTGCCTTCTCCTCATCCATCTTCAGGTTGCTGTGTACCGAAGCCACCACAAGGTCAAAACCGGCCAGCACCTCATCCGGATAATCCAGCGAGCCGTCGGAAAGGATGTCTGACTCAATGCCTTTGAAAATCTTAAATGGCTTTAATTGCTCGTTCAGGGCATCAATTTCCTTGAACTGCTGAAACACGCGTTCCGTTTCCAGTCCGTGTGCATAAGCAGCACTGCGGCTGTGGTCGCAAATGGCAAAGTAACTGTATCCTTTTTTCTTACAGGCCAGAGCCATTTCTTCCAAAGTATTCAATCCGTCGCTCCAGGTGCTGTGGTTGTGCAGCACACCCCGGAGCTGTTCAAAAGATATCAAATCGCTGAAATCACTTTTGGCAGCCTCCTCAAGTGCCTGGGGATGATCGCGTACTTCGGGCGGAATAAAGGACAGGCCAAGTTGCTGATACAGCTCGTGTTCTCCCATTTGCTGATGTTCAGGAATGGGGCCCAGGGCCGAAATATGTGCTTCCGGGCCGGTATGCAGCAGCAGGGAACGGTGGAAGGAATCGGCTTGCACCTGCAATACTTCCACAGGCAAGCCACAGGCAGATTTTGCGGTAACGGCATTTTCTGATGCGATTATGTCCGCACACTGCGATGATTCCAATGCTTGAATGATGTCCGCCTGCTTGGCAGTGCTGATGAATTCCAGGCGCTGCAACACTTCCATGCAACGGCGCAGCGCTCCGGAAGTTGAAGCCAAACAGTTGGGGATGTTTTGCAGCATTTCCAAAATATGCTGCGCGTATGGCTCAGCCCTGGCAAAGTGCAGACTTCCTTTCCCAGCTTCGGCAAATTCAATGGCTTTAATGATTTCTGCCTGAGTTTTATAGCCAAACCCGCTGGCTGCCACGAGGCGGTTTTCACGGCAGGCATCCAATAAAGCTTCTACAGAAAGCAAGCCCAACTCTTTCCAGATGACGCGCACTTTTTTGGGGCCCAGACCTTTGATGCGCAACATTTCCAGTACCCCGGGCGCGGTTTCCTGCGCCAGGGCTTCCAGTTCCGGGAAAGAACCAGTGCCTGCCAGGGTAACAATTGCTTTGCTCACACTTTTCCCAACGCCCGGAATGGCTTCAACTTCTGCCAGTGTCATGGAACTCAAGGGCTGCTTCACCTTACGCAGGTTAAATGCAGCTGCTGCATAAGCCTTTATTTTATAGGGATTTTGTTCATGCAACTCGGCCAATTGGGCATAAAAACCCAAAGCTGTTGCCACGTCGATGTTGTCCATCACTGCAGGATGATTATTTCCCCGGCTTCGGTGGCGGGATAGAATTCCACCCAGGCTACGGTATCTTCGTCAACCTTCAGAAACAGCACATCGCGGGCTGCCCCGGTTTTCTGGTCGCTGAAGGTTTGCATGGACAGGATTTGGAAGGACTTCCCGGACATGGCGCAAGGCATTTTCATGGAATCAAAATCACCTTCCCGAAAAAACCAGTCGAAAAAGCCTTCGCCGGTCGTGGTGTCGTAAGCGCGCGGCTCGCCTGGCGCACGCGTGGTGCGCGTTTTCCGGTGGATTTCCACGAAGTGGTATTCCGATCCTTCGCAATCGCTCATTTGGATGAGGTCGCCAACCTTCATGAACACCTCAACTTCTTCTTCCGCAGCGGTGTCAATTACCTGAGCACTGATGCTAACCACCGACAGCAAACACAATGCAGGCAGCAGCAACAAGCGAAGGATTGTTTTTTTGATATGATGAATCATGTATGAATTGTATTTAGTTCTTTTTAACCCATTTGAGCACCAACTGGTTCATGGCATTATTCCCAAGTCCGGTGATGTTTTTATGAACCATTCTGATGCTTCGGTCGTAGTAAAGCACAATGAATGGAGCAGCATCGCAGAGGCTTTGATCCATCCGGAACATGATTTCCCTGCGGATGCTGTCGGCGGCGGTATTGAGTTTTTGATAACGGGCATCAAATTCAGTATTGGAAAAATGCGTGTAATTAGGGCCACCGGGGCTGAAGTTAGGCGTGTAGAAACAAGCCAGGTAGCTCTCGGCGTCTGCGTAATCAGCAATCCAGGAGCCTCGAAACAACTGGATGGCTCCTTTATTTCTGAGTTGCCTGAGCTGGCCACCCGGATGGATGGAAATCCGGCAACGCACGCCAATCTGGCTCCATGCCTGCTGGATGAATAACGCCATATCGGCATAATCTGAAGTGGTATTCAGTTCCAGTTCCTGCAATCCTTTTCCGCCGGGAAATCCTGCCTCGACAAGCAGTGCCGCTGCCTGTTCCGGCTGAAAGCTGTAGCCCTGAACTTTGCGATCCAGCAATACCGGTGGCACAAAACCATGAATGCCGGGATCGCCCACCCCATTTCGCAGGTATCGAACCAAGGCCTGCCGGTCAATGGCGAACGACAATGCCTTCCTGAGTGCCTGGCGCTGTAGCGGATGCGCGCTGTTGCTATCCAGGTAAAAGCCCAGATATTCTGTATTCAGAAATGCCTTGTTGATCAGCGTAAATTTACCCTGATACTTGGGCGACAATGTTCCCTTCTTGGTAAGCAATTCGTCTTTGAAACCGCCTTCAATGCCGTTAAAAAAATCGTATTCCCCGCGGATGAATTTCATGAAGGCTGTTTGTTTGTTTCGGATCAGGTCAATATTCACCGCCTTCAAGTAAGGCAGGCTTACGCCCTGTCTGTCTTTTTCCCAATAGTCATCATGGCGCAGAAATACCATACGTACTTCCTGTTCCCAATAGGCAAAACGGAACGGTCCGCTGCCCACCGGTTGTGTTCTGAGGTTTATTCCCCTTTGCATCAAAAGTTCAGGAACAATCATGCAGAAGTTCATGGAGAGTAAGCTTGGCAATTGCGGATGTGACTCTTTCAATCGCAAAACAACGGTGGTATCGTTCGGTGCATGGATCCAAACACTGCCCAAGTCAACCTTATCGGTCAACACCCAGGCGCCCGGCGAAGCGGTGGTGCTGTCCACCAGGCGGCGTAGCGAAAAAACTACATCTGCCGCCCGAAGCCTTCGCTCCGCGTCATGCTTCCACAAGGGATGCGGATGAAAAAGCACGTCTGCATGCAGGTGAAAGGTATAGTTGCGACCAGAATCGGACACCAGCCAACGCTTTGCCAGCGAGGGAACCGGACGCAGGGAACTGTCGAGTTCGGTGAGTGTATTGAACAATTGGCTTACCGCCCAGATTTCTGCCTGTGAACGGGTAAACGCGGGATCCAAAAGTTGAATGCCGGCATCCTCATTGTACCGAAAAACCTGATGCTCCGGAACTTTATCCACATTTTTACAACCGCCCAAAACCAAAATTGTGAGCAAAAAGGAACCCACCCCCCATGCCCTGAAGTACGCCTTAAGGGTATTTTTGTAATTCGCCCAAGGACGCCAAAGATGACTGCGGAACTTATTTACTACGGACATTCCTGCTTCGAACTGCGGATGCAGGGCAAAAGTATCATTTTCGATCCGTTCATCACGCCCAATCCTTTGGCGCAAGACATAGACATTCAGGCGTTGAAGCCCGACTACATGCTTCTTTCCCATGGCCATTACGATCATATTGCCGATGCCGTTGCCATGGCACAAAGCAGCGGTTGCAAGGTGATTGCCTGCTGGGAAATTCATGAATGGCTGCAACGCCAGGGCATCAGCAATACCCTGCCCATGAATATTGGCGGCACAGCCGATTTGGGGTTTGCACGTGTGCGGATGACACCCGCCGTACATTCATCGTCATTTCCGGATGGAACTTATGCCGGACAGGCAGCAGGTTTTCTGTTGATGAGTCCGGAACTGAACCTGTACTATTCCGGCGATACGGATGTAACGCGCGACATGGAACTCATTCCCGATTTATGCCATCTGGATGTGGCCTGCATGTGCGTAGGCGGTCATTTTACAATGGATGTACACGACGCCTTACGATGTTCCGAAATGATCCGTTGCACGCAGATCGTAGGAATGCATTTTGACACTTTCGAACCTATCCGAATCAACCATGCCGAAGCCGTTGCCCTTTTTGCAGCCGCCGGCAGGAAACTCAGTCTTCCGCAGATAGGTGAACACTTAACGATATAACGCTTTCATGGGAAAAATTATAGCAATTGCCAATCAGAAAGGCGGAGTTGGAAAAACCACTTCGGCCATTAACCTGGCGGCCAGCCTTGCCGTGCTGGAATTCAAAACTTTGCTGGTTGATGCCGATCCTCAGGCCAACGCATCCTCGGGTATTGGTTTTGATCCGAAAAACATCAAAATCGGATTGTACGAATGCTTGGTTCAGGACATCAATCCGAACGACATCAGCCTGGATACAGACATTCCATACCTCAAACTGCTTCCTTCCAATATTGACCTGGTGGGTGCGGAAATTGAATTGCTGGAAATGCCGAATCGGGAAATGATGATGAAGCGCGTGCTGGATATGGTGCGCGACGATTACGATTTCATCATTATTGACTGTTCTCCATCTTTGGGCCTGATCACCACCAATGCGCTGGTAGCGGCAGATTCCGTGGTTATTCCGGTGCAATGTGAGTATTTCGCCCTGGAAGGATTGGGTAAATTGCTCAATACCATCAAAATCATCCAGACACACTTAAACCAGCAACTGGAAATCGAAGGCATTTTACTGACCATGTACGACGCGCGTTTGCGCCTAAGCAATCAGGTGGTTGAAGATGTAAAGATGCACTTTCAGGATATTGTGTTTGACACCATCATCACCAGAAACACCAAATTGGGCGAAGCGCCAAGCTTCGGCGTGCCGGTCATCAACCACGACGCTGAAAGCAAAGGTTCCATCAGCTACCTCAACCTGGCCAGGGAAATCATTCAGAAAAACGGATTAACCGCTTTAAGCAGTAACTAAAGAGCATTCATGAGCAGTCAGCAAATAAAGAAAAAAGGCGGTCTGGGGCGCGGTCTTTCCGCCCTTTTGGAGAACGCAGAAACAGATATTACCAGTAAGGATGTACGTCCTGCCGGTGGCATTTCCCAGGTACCCATCAGCCAAATAGAAGCCAACCCATTTCAGCCGCGTACTGAATTTGACGCCCAACAGTTGGAAGAACTGGCAGCGAGCATCCGCGTGCATGGGGTGATTCAGCCGATCACTGTGCGCAAGCTTGGATACGACAAATACCAACTGATCAGCGGGGAACGACGTACACGCGCATCTATTCTGGCCGGGCTGGAGAAAATTCCGGCGTTCATCCGTGTGGCCAATGACCAGGACATGCTGGAAATGGCACTCATTGAAAACATCCAGCGCGCCGACCTGAATGCCATAGAAGTTGCCATCAGCTACAAACGCCTGTTGGAAGAATGCACGCTGAAGCAGGAAGAACTTGCCGACCGTGTAGGAAAAGACCGCACCACGGTGAACAACTACCTCCGTTTGCTGCGCCTGCCGGAAGAAATTCAGCTGGCCATCCGCGAGGGTAAACTCAGCATGGGCCATGCCCGCGCCATGATCAACATGGATGATGTGGCAGAACAAATTGATTTATTCCGTCATGTTATCGAAGAAAACCTGAGCGTACGCGCCACTGAATCTTTGGTGAAGGCAGGCCGCGAACAAAACAAACAGGTAGATAAACCGGCGGCGCGAGGAACGGATTGGGATCCTGAATCAGACCGAATCATGAATGAAATCCACCGTCGCCTGGGCGTTCCGGTGCACATGAACACCGCAAAGAAAGGCAGCGGGAAAATTGTGATCAGCTACAGAAACTCGGAAGAATTGCAGCGCATCCTTGATAAAATTCACTCCTGATATTCGGCTTCATGTGCTGTTGGGTTTATCGTTCCTTACAGCAGCTTTTCAGCCGTTGAAAGGACAAGATAATCCTGTGCAGGCGGCTACAGAATATGCACGCCGCGATTCGTCGAACATCAGGAATCCCAAAACGGCTACCATATTGGCCTTATGCCTGCCCGGAGCCGGACAGGTGTACAATAAAAAGTACTGGAAGTTGCCACTGGTATATGCGGCCTTGGGAACTTCTTCGGCCTTCCTGATTTTCAACAGGGCACAGGTGCGCCAAATCAACGAGGAACTCACCTACCGATTCAGCACAGGAACCACCAACAACCCGAAGTTTCAGGCCTATACAAGCACAGGCAGCCTGATTCAGTTGCGCAATCAATACAAAAATTACCGCGATTTTTCCATTTTGGCACTGAGCGCGGCTTATGGATTGCAGGTGATTGACGCTGTGGTGGACGCGCACCTCAGCGGTTTCGACATGAACCAGCCTCTGAGCCTCAACATGGGTCTGCAACCTTCCGGAACAGCAGGCTTCGGAATCAGTTTTCGCATCGGACATTAACAGCGCCGGCCATCCCTGTATTTCGCTCCTGACATGTAAAAAGACACGATGCCAAGATCAGTACAATTCTACCTCCCACCTGAACTTGCGCATCTTGAATCAGCGGTTCATGATGAAGCCAAACGGCTTACGGGCAGCATCGAAGGAACTGTAGTTGTGCGCAAAAAGAGCCTGGATGCCCGCAAAAAAAAGCGGATAAGCTACCTGTTTCAGGCAGAGGTTTTTGCGCCTGACGAGCATCCTGAACGCATCTTGGGCTTCCGTTCCAACAACGTACAACACGCGCCCGAAGTGCACATCATAGGGTTCGGCCCTGCCGGTATGTTCGCAGCTTTACAGCTGATTGAAGACGGATTCAGGCCGATCGTGCTGGAACGCGGCAAGGCCGTTCGCGAGCGCCGCCGTGACCTCGCAGAAATTTGCAGGAATCAACCCGTAAATCCCGAAAGCAACTACTGTTTCGGTGAAGGTGGCGCAGGCACTTATTCCGACGGGAAATTATACACCCGTTCCTCCAAAAGAGGCAATGTGGCCAAGGTATTGCAGGCGTTTATTGACCACGGTGCTGCACCCGACATCGCTTTTGAAGCCCATCCGCATATTGGCACAAACAAGCTTCCGGAAATTATTGGAAGCATGCGGAGGCATATTGAAGCCTGTGGCGGTGAAGTGCATTTCAATACACGTCTCGATGGCCTGGAAGTGGACACCGGTTCCATCCGCGCGCTGAGGCTGAATGGTGGCATCCGTATTCCCGTTCAGCGCGTGTTGTTGTGTACCGGCCATTCCGCGCGCGACATCTTCCGCATGTTGCACCACAGCGGCATTGCTGTTGAAGCCAAACCTTTTGCCCTTGGTGTGCGCATCGAACATCCCCAGGCGCTCATTGACCGCATACAGTATCATTGCGATTCCAGAGGGCCTTTCCTGCCTCCTTCCAGCTACAGTCTGGTGGAGCAGGCGATGGGCAAAGGCGTTTTCTCGTTTTGTATGTGTCCCGGTGGAATCATCGCTCCTGCAGCCACCAATGTTGGAGAAATTGTGGTGAATGGATGGAGCCCGAGCAAACGAAACAATCCCTTTGCCAACTCCGGTTTTGTGGCCGCTGTTGACCAAGAAGACTTTCAGCCTTTTGCCAAACACGGTGCCTTGCGCGCCATGGAATATCAGGCGTTTTGGGAACAGAAAGCTTTTTCCGTCAGCGGAAGCCTGAGCGCTCCTGCACAAAGACTGGAAGACTTTATTCAGGGAAAAAACTCTGCGGTGCTGCCCGATTGTTCCTATCTGCCGGGCATAGTCAGCGCCAACCTGCAGGAAGTGCTGCCTGAAGCTGTTTCAAGATCCATCCGGGCCGCGCTGCTGCTCATTGGAAAAAAAATGCCTTCGTACAGAAGCAACGAGGCTGTTTTGGTAGGTGTGGAATCCAGAACCTCCTCGCCGGTACGTATTCCCAGAGATAAAGAACGGCTGCATCATCCACAGCTTCAAAACTTATATCCTTGCGGGGAAGGTGCAGGATATGCCGGAGGTATTGTGAGCGCCGCATTGGATGGAATCAGGGCGGCCCAAATGGCCATCATTCATTCATAGTATTTGTACAATGAACGCAGAAATCATAACCGTAGGAGACGAATTACTCATCGGGCAGACCGTAGATACCAACAGTGCCTGGCTGGGAACCACACTGAACAGCGTAGGTATTTGGGTGAGCCGCCGCACCGCTGTAGGCGATCGGGCTGATGCCATACGTGCGGCCCTTGACGAAGCCTTTGCCCGCGTTGATTTGGTATTGATGACCGGAGGTTTGGGTCCTACCAAAGACGACATCACCAAAAAAACCTTGTGTGCTTATTTCAGCTGCGGGTATCGGCTTGATGAAGCAGTGCTCAACCATTTAACGCAATTGTTCAGCAAAAGGGGGCGCAGGCTGTTGGAAATCAATAAAATGCAAGCCGAATTACCGGAGGCATGCAGCACGCTGATGAATCAAATGGGCACCGCTCCGGGCATGTGGTTTGACCAAGCGGGAAAAGTACTGGTGAGTATGCCCGGCGTTCCCTATGAAATGAAGCACATCACCGAAACTGCCGTCATTCCGCGCATCAAAGAACGTTTTATCCTTCCATCAATTGTACATCGTACATTAACGGTGATCAACGTTCCCGAAAGTGCATTGAGCAAGGAACTGGAGCCCTGGGAACTCAGTCTGCCGGAAGATATCAAGCTGGCCTACTTACCCCAATTGAACACCATACGGCTTCGACTTACGGTACAAGGTGCCAACCAAATCGAACTGGAACAACGCATTGAACCTTACTGGGATGCTTTGCGTGCACGTTGCGCAGCATATCTGTTGGCAGAAACAGACACTACCGCAGTTGCACAATGTGCAGAGGTATTGATGCAACAAGGGGCGACTTTGTCGCTGGCCGAGAGTTGCACCGGTGGAAACATTGCACATTTATTTACGCTCATACCCGGAATTTCAAAGGTGTTGCTGGGCGGTGTGGTTGCTTATGCCAACCAGGTGAAAACAAACTTCCTTCAGGTACCTGAAGCACTGATTGAGGAACACGGAGCAGTCAGCGGTCCCGTGGTTTCGCGCATGGCTGAAGGAATTCGGGGGCAAACAGGCAGTGATTACGCCATAGCCACCAGCGGTATTGCCGGCCCGGGCGGCGGCACAGAGCGCAAACCGGTTGGCACTGTTTGGATTGCTGTTTCTTCAGCCCACGGAACCAGCACTCGGGAATGGCATTTTTACGGCACCCGTGAACACATCATAGAACGCGCCACAAATACCGCCTGTCATCAACTTTTGATGCACTTAAAAGCACAGGCGCAAAACGCGTGAATAAAGCCATATTGATTAAGCCCGATTATTGAAGGAAAATCGGCAAATTTGCAACTTCAATTTATGGCTGAAAAAACCATCCTGATGCCCAAGATGGGCGAAAGCATCGCCGAGGCGACCATCATCCGCTGGCTGAAGAAAGAAGGGGAACCTGTAGCTCAGGATGAACCCATTGTGGAAATTGCTACGGACAAGGTGGACAGCGAGATTCCATCCACGGCTGCCGGCATTGTTGGTAAACTTTTGCATCCCGAAGGAGCCGTAGTGAAAGTGGGTGAACCGGTAGCCATTATTGTGGGTGAAGGTGAATCCGTGTCTGCTGCACCGAAACAAGCTGCGCCCGCCGAGGCGGTATCCAATCAGGTGATGCAAAACGTACACAGCGCACAGGAAACCGCAGCACCTGCAGCGGTTCTGAGCGGTGGAAGCCGTTTCTATTCACCATTGGTGCTGAACATAGCCCGTACAGAAGGCATTGGCATGGATGAGCTGGAACGCATCGCAGGAACAGGAAAAGATGGTCGTGTGACCAAAGCGGACATCTTAAACCACCTGGAGCAAAGAGGAAGCGCACCGGCACCAACACCGGCTGTTGCAGCAACGCCCGCTGCTCCGGTTGCGCCGTCAGCGCCTCAACGTGTGGAAGTGAAGGCACCGGCAGTCAGCCTGAACGCAGGCGATGAAATCATCGAAATGGATCGTGTACGGAAGATGATTGCGGAAAACATGGTGCGCAGCAAGCAAATCAGCCCGCACGTAACCAGCTTCGTTGAAGTAGATGTAACCAACCTGGTGCAGTGGCGTGAAAAGAATAAAGCCGCGTTCCAAAAGCGCGAAGGCGAAAACCTCACCTTTACGCCCATTTTCATTGAATGTATTGTAAAAGCCATCAAGGATTTTCCGTTGATCAACATCTCGGTAGATGGCGATAAAATCATCAAGAGAAAGAACATCAACATCGGAATGGCTGCCGCACAACCCAATGGCAACCTGATTGTACCGGTGATCAAGAACGCCGACCACATGAACCTGGTTGGCCTGGCACGCGCCGTAAATGATTTGGCCAAACGCGCCCGTGAAAACAAGCTGAGCCTGGATGAAATTCAGGGTGGTACCTATACGCTTACCAATGTAGGCACCTTTGGAAACGTGATGGGCACGCCCATCATCCCTCAGCCACAGGTAGCCATTATGGCGGCAGGTGCCATCCGCAAAAAACCAGCTGTGGTAGAAACCGAATACGGGGATGTAATAGCCATCAGACAAATGATGTTCCTCTCACATTCTTACGACCATCGTGTGGTGGACGGCGCCCTTGGTGGCATGTTCGTTCGCCGCGTTGCCGATTACATGGAGCAATGGGATGTAAACCGCGAGGTTTAATCATCTTTTAAACTACTACCCTATTAAAAGGCCTGTGATTCAACGTACAGGCCTTTTGTTTGTTGCTGCATGGTTTTGCGCCGGGACGTGGTATTGGTAAAAGCGCCCCTTGGAAATACGACCGAATTCAATACAATATCCATTTCATTAAAGAAATGTAACGTATCAGGCTGAATGCTGCATAAACATAAAAAAGCCCCTTTCGGGGCCTCTTTACCTAACAACTTAGCGCTAGAAGTTCAAAAAGAAAAGGAAGGGGTATTTGTGGCTTTTAGCGCATTGAAAGCTTTTGTATCGGGAATCCCGGAATTATGGATGCAGCACTACAACTTTTGTAAAGAAGGGATTTTCTGCATTCATGATCTGGAATGAATAGCAGCCTGAGGGAAGATGGGCCGTGGGCACTTCCGTAACCCCATCGGCCAATACACCACCGGCCACAACCTGACCGGCAGCGCTGATCAAACGGTAGGCACTTCCGGACAAGGCTTCCGTGATCCAGACATTGAAGGATTGATCTGCGGGGTTGTTCATGATTTTCAACGAGGCCGCACTTGCTTGTGATGAAGCACATACGTCACTGAAACTCTGTGTACCGTCGCGGTCCAACTGCCGGATGCGGTAGAACAAAGTACCGAAAGGAGCCGAGCGATCGGTGTAGGTATAGGATTTGGGTTCGTAGCTGTAGCCCGCTGCAGGTACACTGTCGATATCAACAAATGCGCCTCCGGTGCTGCGCTGAATGAAGAATGACTGGCTGTTTTCTTCCGATGCGGTCTTCCATTTCACCTCCACACCCTGTCCGCCTTTACGCGCACAGCGCATGTCAAGCCAGGATACGGGCAATGGAGAAACGCCATCACCCAATGCAAACGGACTGAAACTTCCCTTATAACCCACAAAGCTGAATACGCCACCGGTAAGCGAACCACCGGTTTGAACCGACCAGTTGTTTCCATTCCAATGGAACAGGTTCATGCTGTTCACAGCCGAATCTTCACCGGCATTGTATTGAAAGTCAAAGTCCACGCCATTGCCCAGGTTCGAGGTTCCGCTTCCTTTGGAAATGTACCAGGTACGTGACACCCTAGGCACGTTCCACAAGGGGCGGCCCCAGGTTCCGCGAGAGTAAATCTCGTCCACTACGTACACGCAGAATGAGTCGAGCACGCCGGTTTTGTTGGTAATGGTTACAGGGTTGTATGCACCCAACCCCACAGGCATCAAACGGAATTCGTTGTCGGGCACAATAAATCGAACACAGCCTGAACCATTGGTTTGGATGTAGTTGGATGCATCTGCACCGAACACCTGGTCGGTGATGACCAAACTGTAATTTCCAACTTTGACAATTTTTCCCGCTCCGTTGAAATCAAGCGATTTAATCCGCAAGTTTCCTGCAAGCATCAGGTCAATACCATTTGTTGTGTCGTCGATGGCTACTTCATCGTTGGCTCCGGGAATGGTATTTGGAAACCAGTTGGCGGTTTGATCGGAGGCTGAATCGTTGCCTACGCCGCCACCGCCAATCCACAAGATGCGCTGGCTGACTACTTTTCCGGTAAACCCATCGGAAGACTCCCCGCGCCCGACACCGCCGGCAAAACGTACATCATCACCCACGGCCAGCATATCTGTGGTGTATGCAACATCACCTTTGCCATCGCCGCCTTGAAACAAAACATCTTCGCTGAAGAATACTTCCGTGATGATGGCACGTTGATCGCCTTTACCGCTTCCGCCGAAGTACAGATTGAGTGATTCACCATTAAGGGTGACATCTGTTTCCGCAATGGAGTTGTCGCCGTTGCCGCTCCCGCCGGTAAACTGCGCCTGAATGAGCATTACCGGAGAGAGTATCAGTGTAAATACAATTTTTTTGAATATAGTTTTCACGGGTATATAATCTTGTTTAATCATCAAGGTGCCAATCGAACACCGCGACCTCCATTATCGGGCACCCTGGTGGTACTGGTTTCTGCTGCACCAATGCGGTCAGAAACACGTAAGTTCGAGGCACCACTGATCCAACCACCTCCTTTGCGGCCAGATCCGGTGGATGCTACTCCGGGCCAGTTGCTTTCATTGGAATTACCATCTGAACTCAGAACGCCATTACCATGTATGCCTGTGTAGCTTCTACCATCAGCATTCCCCACTGTTATGGTGCGCTCCCACACATTACCACTCAGTTCCATGATGCCATAATATGAGGATCCGGCAAGAAATCGGTTGCTACCGCTTGTTGCCATGACGCCTGCGCGCATTGGGCCGGGAACACTCGCATTGTTGTTATACACCGCATTTGCTCCGGAAGTATTTGTTGTTTCGTTGACAGCTCCTCCGTTGGTAATATTGGCTGCTTCAGTAATACTTGTGCTGCCAAAGGCATATTCGTCAGCTACCGGGGCAAGCATGCCTCTGCAAGCTTTTTCATATTCCAGCTCGGTCATTGGTCTCAAACCGGACCAGTCCAGGTACGCCGATAAATCCATGTAATTCAGATAATTACAAGCCAACCACTGTCCATCTGTTGCTTCGTTGCCTGTACCATTCCCATTAAAATCACAGTAAAATGTTATGGGCGTATTCGCATCTACAGTGGCATTGCAACGAATGCCGTTTCGACTGCTTACCGCGGTCCAGTTAGTCATCACAAAACGGTTTGTAACACTGGTAACACCAACCGCGAGATTTGTGGCTGTTCTTGTATTTTGTTGCGAACGTGTCAGATTATTCAGAAAATCTCGGTATTGTCCCTGACTGATTTCGTATTTCATGCAATAAAATGCATTAAATCCTTTGGGGAAATCAGACGGAATTGGACCTGATTGATCACCTCCCGTACCCGAAAATGCATAATAAAGGTTACCTGAAGTTGTACCTACCGTGATTTGCGATTCACTGTTTATAACAAATGGAACATTGGTGGTATGGGTATAGAACTCACTGGTTCCAGTACCTCCACTGCCCAATTGAAAACCACCCTCCGGAACATACACTGTTTCCACGGCAAATACTTGCACATCAACCACGGCATTATCCGGAACGCCATCGGTGCCGTATTGCCAGCGCAGTGCCGCATTATTCGCGGTGAACGTGCCGGAGCCTGCCGCGGAACGATGGATGAAAATTCCTTTACCATCGGTGGGCACCGAAATGGTGCTGCCGGAAGGTGCGGTATGATTGCCTGCTGTGGTATTCAGTGTGGCGTGTTCCCAAATGCGGAGGCATTCGATGGTTGCACCGCTCAAGGCTACCGTAGGCGTATTGTTCACTTCAAACTGGGTACTGCTGGTAATGCTGCTGATGACCGTATTGGCAGCCAAAGTTCCGGTTCCTGAGTTTTTAACTACCGGCATGCCTACCCGCAGGTTCGCGGTGCTAAGCACGGTTACTGTGGTGCCGCTGCTGCTTGCGTTACTGAGCACAGGATTGGATGCTCCTACGCGAAACTTAACAAACACCCAGGCCGCATCCCACCAGCTTTGGTTGTACGCTTCAGCCTCTGCCCCGCTGCCCCCGCCTCCAGAAAAACTTACCGTGGGAACGCTGGTATAGCCGCTGCCGGCATTGGTAATGGTAATGCCTGTAACCACGCCGCCTGAAATGGTGGCTGTTGCAGTGGCGCTGCTTCCTCCGCCACCGGTAATGCTTACCGTGGGCGCAGAGGTATAGCCGCTGCCTCCATTCAATAAACTGATGTATGAGATGCTGCCGCTGCTGCTGTTCCAGCGCCAGGAATTATCCCAGCTGATTGAAAAATTAACCTTGTTGTAATTGGCCGCATTGTTCGTGCCTGCACTTACATCGCGACCGCTCAATGACACATTGCTTACCGTGATGTTGTTGGCCTTTGAAATGCCACCAAGCATCAGAAACGAGCAAAGTGTTGTATATTTTAAAAAGATGTTCATTGTTTCAATAGTTTGAATCAGAATTTTCTGTTGTTCCCTTAAGGAGCCGAACGCACACCGCGCATGCCATCCGGAGAACCTCTGGAGATGCTTGTTAAACCTGCGCCATTGCGCTGAGAGATGCGCAAACGGGTGATATCACTGGCAAATCCGCCGCCTCGGTAACCGGAACCTGCCGCTTGCGTTACACCGGTAGTGCCGCCAAAGGCAGCATTTGCTGCGCTGGTCGTGGAATTACCGTTAATTCCGGGCCAGAAATCAACATTTGAAGAACCGTCAGTAAATAAATTACCATCGCCATGTATACCGGTAAAACTTCTACCTGCCGCATTGCCTAGGGATACTACGTGCTCTGGAAGATTACTGCTCATTTCCATAATTCCGTAATAAGTAGCGCCCGATAATGTGCGTGTTGAATTTGCATTGGCAAATGCACCAACACGCATGGGACCCGATAACGTATTGTCGTAGTTGGCATTGGCGCCCGTATTTGAAAAAGTTTCGTTGATAAACCCGTCATTACTGATTGATGTAACGGAAGTTGCACTTGAATTACCCCAGGCATTCTCAGCAGCCACCGGGGTTTGGTTGCCCCTGCAAACTTTTTCAAATTCCAATTCTGTCATGGGCCTGAGTCCGGACCAATCGAGGTAGGCACAGCCATCCATCCAACATAAAAAATTACAGGCAATCCAAATTCCGTCTTCCGCTTCGTCGTATGATCCGTCACCGTCAAGGTTGCACGCATACACGGCGGGTGTTAATGAAGTAGCATTACCTGAAATTTGAATATCCAATCCATTTCGATTTGTATTGCTTAGAGCCGCTGTTCCCGGCGCGGAATTGGGCGCTGCTGCTGTACGGCTTGTTTGTTGGTCATAAGTAAGTGCATTGAGAAAATCCCGGTATTGTCCCTGGGTAATTTCATATTTCATGCAATAAATGGCGGCATAACCCTTAGGATAAGAAGCCGACAAAGTTGCCTCAGGGTCAGCAGCACTGTTTCCAATAGAGCTGTTGCCGGCAGTAGAAGTACCCCACAATTTACCGGCTGCGTTGTCTATGCCCAGCGCTGCTTCAGAAGTGATTTGAAAAGGAATGGTTGCACCGGATGACCAGGAGCCATCGGTGAAGGAACCTGTTTCTGTACTGCCACTGCCTACGTAGAAACTTCCTTGTGGCACATACACCATTTCAATGGCAAACACCTTGATTTCAACCGAAGCGGTATCAGGAACAGACTGGGCTCCATAATTCCAGCGCAGTTTCACATTCCTGAAATTATTGGTACCAGAGCCAGGTTTGGAGCGATATACAAAGGCACCCAAACCCGGATTGGTGCTGGGATCAAAGGATGATGCAGGGTCTGTCAATCCTATATCAATGGTACTTCCGGTGGCGGCAACATGACCGGTATTGTTCAGCCAGGCGTGCTGCCAGGTGCCTCCATAGCGGCGGTATTTCACAAATACCCAGGCCGCATCCCAGTTTGCCTGAAGGTTTGATTTCCGCCAGGAATTTTCCCAGCTCAGATCGAACTGAATCATGGTGAAGTTTGCGGAATTATTGACACCGGCACTTTTGTCACGATCCAATAGGGTCACTTTGCTAATGCTGATGTTGTTGGCCTTTACACCTGCTGCTGTGAGCAGGAGTAATAGGAATGGTAACTTTTTTATGTTGATTTTCATGCTACTTTAGCCTAAATAATTGCGTTCACTCTGTTTATTATGGTGCTGTGCGTACACCCCTTCCTCCCCAATCGGGTTGACGGCGATTGTTTGTTGTGTTGGAGCCCCCGCGATTGGACACAGCAAATGCCGGATCTATCCAGGCACCGCCCCTAAATCCTGCCCCTGCTGATTCTGTAACTCCTGTAGTTCCGCCATACGCAGCGTTGGCAGTGCTTGCGGAAGCGTTGCCGTTCACACCCGGCCAAAAATTCACATCCGCAAACCCGTCCGCATCCAACAAACCGTTTCCATGCTTGCCGGTATAACTTCTGCCTGCTTCATTTCCAACAGTTACGCAACGCTCGTACACATTTCCCGTCAACTCCATGATGCCATAAATTGAAGCACCGGATTGTTCACGGTTGGTTGCAGAAGTGGCAAAAGCACCGACACGAATTGGTCCGTCAACCGAGTTCCTATCACCAAAAACAGCGTTTGCATTGCTGGTGGATGTACCTTCATTGTTAGCACCTTCATTTACAATGTCATCTGCGGGGGTAGCAACTGTAGAACCCCAGGCATATTCATCAACAACCGGATATTGAGTGCCCCTGCAGGCTTTTTCATATTCCAGTTCTGTCCATGGCCTTAATCCGGCCCAATCCAAAAACGCGCAGTTGTCGGACCATTTTAATTGGCCCATGGCAATCCATTCCCCATCATCGCTTTGATCCACATCTAAGGGCAAACTGAACGACTCGGATAAATCACAACCAAAAACCACGGGTTCAGGACTACCCAAATCATCTGTCATCCTTAATCCTATGCGGTGTTCAGCTCCTATTAAATCAATTGATTCATTAGCACTCCATGACGATACATTCCATAAGTAGCCACCTGCATAGGTTCCCACATTTCCATCCATGGAAACATGATTAAACTGTTGGTCTCTGGTTAATGAATTCAGGAAATCACGATACTGTCCCTGACTGATTTCATATTTCATGCAATAGAAGGCTGCATAACCTTTAGGAAAAGACGCCGGCAATGTTGCTTCAGCATCTGATGATGCGTTGCCTATCTCCGAGGTGGTACCCCACAATTTCCCTTGCGCATTGTCGATACCGAGTGCTGCTTCCGAACTGATTTCAAAGGGGATGGTCGCACCGGAGGTCCATGATCCATCGGTAAAAGAGGCATATTCTGTTCCTCCGCTGCCCACATAAAAGCTGCCTTGCGGCACATACACCATTTCAATGGCATAAATCTGTATGTCCACAACGGCATTATCCGGAATCCCATGAGCACCGTGGTTCCATTTGATTTTCACGCTGCTCAGGTTGCTGTTGCCAAATCCGATTTCGCTGCGGTAAATAAAAACACCCATTCCGGGGTTGGTCGATGGATGGTACGCAGTGCCCGGATCCAACAAACCGGCATCGGCTTTAAATCCTGAAGGAATGATATGGCCTGTATTTGAAAGCCATGCATGCCTCCAGTTCCCTCCGGTGATGCGGTATTTCGCAAAAACCCAGGCCGCATCCCAGTTACCCACATTATTGGTGCGCCAAGAATTTTCCCAACTCAGGTCAAATTGAATGAATGTAGTGTTTGCTGCATTATTCGCACCGGCACTTAAGTCCTTTCCATTTAAAGTAACGGAAGAAACGCTGATGTTGTTGGCCTTTAGGGCTGCGCCCACAAATAAGAATAAAAGGGCAATCGAATATTTCTTTATGGTATTCATTTCTGGTTAACGAGGTATGTTGTTGTTGCGGAGGAATTATGGCGTACTGCGTACACCGCGAAATCCATTTGAATTGTTTCTGGTGGATACTGTCGACGCCGCAACGGTTCTATCGGATATCCTCATGTTGGAAGTTTGGGTGTTGAAGGTTCCGCCCCTTTGACCACTGCCTGTAGCTGTAGTAATTTCACCGGAAGCATTTGGCGAGGGCCAGTTGGATACATTGGCGTGCCCATTGGTGCTCAGCACTCCGTTGCCATGTAATCCGGTATAGGCACGTCCGGCTGCTATATTTCCCACACTCACACTACGTTCCCAGAGGTTTCCACTCAACTCCATGATGCCCCAGTAACTGGCACCAGCCTGACTTCTGCTTGTAGCAGCAGTAGCAAAAGACCCTACGCGTAAGGGACCGTCCGTTCCGGTTGCGGATACCGAATTGGCACCGGTACAGTATTCATCATCCTCACCCGAATTGGTAATATTGGCCGTAAGTGCTGAAGTTGTGGTTGCTGATCCCCAGGCATATTCCAGTGAAAAAGGTAATTGATTGCCGCGGGCAGCTTTTTCAAATTCCAACTCTGTCATGGGTCGCAATCCTGACCAGTCCATATAAGCACATCCGTCTTGCCAGCTAAGGAAATTACAGGCAATCCACTCACCGTCTTCAGGTTCATTGTAGTTGACGTCACCGTCCAGGTTGCATGCGTACACGGCCGGTGTGGTGGAGGAAACACCTGAAGTCATGATGTCCAGTCCATTTCTGTTGGCATTGGTGGAACTCAGTGCTCCGTTTCCGGCCAGGCTGTTTGGAAGACTTGCGGTTCTTTGGTTTTGTTGTGTATAGGTAAGGGTATTGAGGAAATCGCGGTATTGGCCTTGAGAAATTTCATACTTCATGCAATAGAAGGCATTGAATCCCTTGGGGAAATCCGCAGGAAGTGTTGCCTCGGCATCAGCCACTGCATTACCAATGGTACTGGTACCTGTAGAGGATCTTCCCCACAATTTACCGGCTGCATTGTCAATGCCAATGGCACCTTCTGTAGAAATGAGGAATGGGATGGCCACAGTAGTACCTCCTGCCCAAGAACCATCTGTGAATGATCCGATTTCATTCCCTCCGGAACCTACATAGAAACTGCCTTGCGGCACATAAACCATTTCAATGGCAAAAACCTGCACATCTACTGCCACACCATCGGCTATTCCCTGGGCGCCATAATTCCATCGAAGTTCAATATCGTTGTAAGTCACGTTTCCTGAACCCGGGCTGCTCCTATATATGAAGGCACCCAAACCGGGGTTGCTGCCGGCGACGAATGGGTCCTTGGGGTTGAGCAGTCCTACATCAATGGTACCGCCTGAAGGAGCGGTATGACCTGTATTGTTGAGCCAGGCGTGATGCCAATCTCCTCCTGCCTCTCTGTATTTGATGAAAACCCATGCAGCGTCCCAGTTTTCCGGTCCGCCATCCAATCGCCAGGAGTTTTCCCAACTTATGGAAAACTTCACGAACACATGATTCGCTGCATTATTCACGCCTGCACTAGTATTTCTGTTCAATAGTGATATATTGCTTACCTGAATGTTGTTGGCAGCGATTTCAAAAAAGCTCCCAAACCCAATTAAGAGGCTGAATATCAATGAGTTAAAAAGTTTCCTTTGCATAAGACTAGCTAATGATTCCTTCATTTTCGTGCGAAATAAGCCTGCCTGAGTAGCGCCAAATCGAAATACCTCATGAGCGCCCAAAATCTTTACTGAACGGGCATCTAACTTATAACCCAAAAACTTGCAGGATTGTGGATAACCTCAGGTAATAAGTTTTTTTTATGACTTGGGAATGATGATTGCATGTTCAAAATGCATGTACGTCCTCGGAACAAAGTACAGATTCCACCACCAGAACATACACCAAATATTTTCCCGATAAACTTTTTCGACACTCATATACTTTTATGTGCGCTCAGTAAACCATGAAAATTTATTGGGCATCTGTGAGCCTAATTTCGACGCCGAGGGGTAATGGAGGGGCATGGCCATTCAGCGATAGAAGTCCATAAGAATCGCGTCTTCAATCTTTGGTTCATCCACTTTCCCTGTTTTGGTTGTTTCCATGTTTATCCTGATTTAAAACCAACATGGAAGGAATCACCACGGGTATTTCGTCAAACAACAGCAAAAAGAAAGGCCATGGAACCAATGATGATGTACGTAAGGTGCCGTTTGATTCAGTGCAATAGGTCTCCTGAATACTCCGAAACATCCTACCCTACCGGCATGTCCGGAATTATTGTTAGAAGATGAATTCTGATTACTTCCATATTGTTTTATTGTCCACGCTGTTCATACTCCTGCTGATGAGCCTGACGAGCTATTATGTATTGGTGAAATCGTTGAAACACCAGGAATTAATGCGGGCGGATTTGCGCTCCAAATTATTGCGGAAGCGATTGGATCCACATTTCATTGGCAACTTGCTTCAGTCTTTGGTAGGCCTTTTCTATCGTGGCAAGAAAGAACAAATAGGAACCGTCATTCAAGAGTATGCAAGTCTGGTGAAGTATAATTTCGAGGTGCTGGAGTTAGACAACATCAGTTTGGAAGAAGAGGTCAGGTTCCTGATGCGTTTTCTATATACACGGAACCTGATGTCGGAAGTGCAAATTCACTACGAATTGCGCTTCTCCGTGTACACTCAATCCCAAGAGCTTTATGTTCCGGCGATGTTGCTCCAGCCCATTCTTGAGAATGCGCTGAACCATGGAATGCAAGACAATAAAGCGCCACGCATCATTTTGGAGTTCACGATTACTTCAATTTTGCGTGTTCGAATCATTGACAACGGACTTGGAATGAAAGTTGGAGCAATGAACAAAACTGAAGGCAGTCTGGACTTAACTGTTGAACGGTTAAAGCTGTTAAGCAAAATGAACAACGAATCCTTTACAATGCGCTTCCTGGACGATCTGAGTGAATACCAAATTACCCGGGGTTGTGGTGTTGAATTAAACCTGCCTATTCTTAAAAACCTATGACTTACACGATGGCAATTTTGGATGATGATCCTCTGAGCATGGATGCTACAAAGGGCATCATCGGTGATTTTTTTAACGACATCCTGATAACCGGTGCATTTGACAACCCGGTTGAAGCCTTGAGGGTATTGAGCGCACAACCATGCGACATCCTGCTCAGCGACATCAAGATGCCAGGCATGAACGGGTTCGAGTTTGTTCAAACCCTGCGCAATTATCAATCTCCGCATGTTATTTTCCTGACCGGATATGAAGATTACGCCATTCAGGCCATAAAAACAGGCGCATTCGACTACATCCTGAAACCCATCAGTCCTCAAAGCCTTCGCGAAAGCATCCAGCGGCTCAGGGAAAAAGAGCGCAGGCGTTCCGAACAGATTGAACAGGCAACAAACAAAGCTTTTGACCGTCTGCTCATCAACAGAAACGACAAAATGGTGCTCCTGGAATTTCAGGATATCAACAGACTCTATGCGAATGGCCCCTATACGCACATTTACCTGACCAATGATGAGCAGGTTGTGGCTACCAAACCTCTGAAATACTTTGAACAGGCTTTGTCTGGAAAAGGATTCATCAGGCCACACCGCGCACACCTGTTTAATGTGCAAAACATCGTAGAGGTGCGGAAGGATTCGGATGGAAACGGAATTCTTGTGTTCAAAAAAGGAAAAGAGGTTTTTATCACACAGGATTGCAAAAATCAATTGGCGAAAATTGTTGGGCTGATGCACACCATCAACCTTTCGGAATCCTAAAGGGCTGTAACGCGGCCTTTATTATTATTGTGCCGTGAAGGTACTTAGTGCCATAGGCTCAGAATGGCGGCATTCCCGTTTGTACCGCATCTATGTTACGCTGCTGCTCGCAGGTTTTCTGAAACAGTTGTTCGACTACACTGCTTTGGTTGACGCTGCTGAATACCTTCAGGCTGCGTTTCATTTACCCAACGGACATTGGTGCAGTTGTGGCCCATTGGTTCCTTGCGGTGCTCATTGGCTGGAAGCAACACGCCGCACGCCGGGCTATCCGCTCTTGTTGCTGCTGGCAGGATTCATTCCCTGGCTGCTGATTGGCATCCAATGCATACTGGCTGCCTGGGTTCCACTGTGGAGCATGCGCCTGCTTGAAGTGTTTGTACGTTCATCCCGCAGCCGCAGGTTTCTGATGATTGCCTTCCTGTTGTATCCGCTGCAATTCTTCTACAGCAACCTGCTGATGCCCGAAATATGGGTACAGGCGCTGGTGCTGCTTGGCATCTTGCATTTTGCCTCGAAAAAGTATGGTAACATTCCGTGGATCATGTCCGCGCTTGTGCTGCTGAAACCCGTGTTCATCATCTTCCTGCCCCTTAATTTGGCCTTACTGCTGATCATACAAAAACGGCGATGGTTGCAACTCATCCCCATTGGGCTGGTATTGTTTGTTTCATGGATCAACTACCGGAACACGGGCTGGTTTCATTTCACCTCGATGGCTACCGAAAATGCCTACGAATACAACATGCGGGCGGTGATGAACCGGGTCAATACTCCGAACGAAATAGAGGCGCTTTACCAAAACTATGGCAAGACTCTGAAGCCTTTGAATGATGTTGACCGCGCGCAGTTCATGCGCCGCGTGAGCAGTGAAAAAATCAGCAAGCATTGGCCCGTTTATTTCATGCTGCACCTGCGTGGTTCTGTTGCTTGTTTGCTGGATCCCGGGCGCTATGATTTGGTGGCATTTTTAGGAATTAATGATGAAGGCGGATTCATGAACATCAAAAATACCGAACGCCAACTTCCCCCCTGGCCACAACTGGTTTACATGGGTGTTTTTTTGCTGTGGAAGATTGTGCTGCTGCTGCTTGCAGCGCGCTGTTGGCTTCAATACAAGGACTGGGTACTACGGATGTTGTTCTTCACGCCTTTATTCCTTTTACCCCTGAGCGCCGGCCCTGTAGGTTCTGCGAGGTATTTGTTTCCCGTAGCTCCGCTGTTGTTTGTGATGGCGGCCGCCGGCCTGAATACCATCAGAAAGATGCATCAACATGAAACGGATCCTGTTGCTTAGCGATACCCACGGACATTTAGATGATGCCATATTGAGACACGTCGCTCAGGCCGATGAAATTTGGCATGCCGGAGATTGGGGCGGAGGTATGTTGGTAAGTGATCGGCTGGAGGCCCTAAAACCACTGCGCGGCGTATATGGAAATATTGACGGCGCTCAACTGCGGCAAGTGCATCCTGAGGTTCAGGTATTTGAATCAGAAGGATTTAAGGTGTTGATGATCCACATTGGCGGTTATCCGGGTCATTTCCCTGCGGCGGTGCGTCAGTTGATTGTCCGTGAAAAACCAAACATGTTTGTATGCGGTCATTCACACATTCTTCGGGTGATGCGCGATCAGCAATACAACATGTGGTGCCTGAATCCCGGAGCGGCCGGTATTTCAGGTTTTCACCAGAAACGAACCATGCTGCGGTTTGCCCTGCACCAGGGGCAACTGCTGGAACCTGCCGTGATTGAATTGGGCCCGCGTTCTGCGCTTCCCGACAAGAACTATCTTTGAACACCAAATGCGCATCCTTTTTGGCATCATTGGCGGTCGTTTGTTTCGGGGATTATACGAGTTCCTGAACAATCGTGCATTTAGAAGCTGGTTGTTTTTCCTGTGCAGCAAGCCGCTGGGAAAACGTTACCAAAGCAGCAATTTCAGGTGGAATGGCGCTCATTTTCAGGTTCCGGATGCCCTGTCGTTCTTCTGGCAATTTCACGAAATCATGGTGCGCAAAGCCTACCATTTTCCTTCAGAAAAATCCAATCCCGTGATTTTTGACTGCGGAAGCAATGTTGGCCTAAGCCTGTATGCCTACCGCCGGCAATATCCTGATGCGCGGATCGTAGCCTTTGAGCCGGATCCCAAAGTGTTTGCACTGCTGGAACAGAACATCCAACGCAACAAGCTGCAGCCCATTGAACTGCACCAGGCAGCGGTGTGGACGCAACAGGGAAGCATGCAATTTCACAGTGAAGGCGCCGATGGCGGTGCTTTGGGCAGCGGATCTTTAACCGTTCAAACCACAGACCTGAAGCAAGTACTGGAACAGGAACAACAGATTGATTTTCTGAAAATGGACATCGAAGGAGCCGAACATGCGGTCATTCCTCACATTCAGCCGCAGCTGCACAAAATCAGAAACCTGTTTATTGAATTCCACAGCTATACAGGGCAGGCACAGCAACTTCAGCACATCCTGGAAGCGCTGTCCTCGTCCGGTTTCAGCTATTATCTGGAAACAGATGTGCGCCGCAAGAATCCGTTCATCCCCCGCAAAACCGAGGGTAACGGCCCCGAATTTCAAACCAATATTTTCGCCGTCAACCTGCGTCCATGAAGGTTGTACATCTCAATACCAACGCCACAGGAGGCGCAGCTACTGCATGCTTCAGGCTGCATCGGGCATTGGTGGAATTGGGCGTGGACAGCAAGGTACTTACCTTGAAAAACAACGGATCGCCTGATCCGCGCATGGATTCTTGGGAACAAGGACATCCTCGGTTCTTTGGCTGGAAAAATACCTGGAACCGGATCCGCAACAAGTGGCCTGTTTTGGGCAAGCCGCCTCATTTCTTCAGCAGTCCCTATTCCGTATTTCCCGTCGAAGCCCATCCCTGGGTACAGGAAGCCGACATCGTGCACCTGCACTGGGTGGCCAAGTTTATCGATTACCGGCGCTTCTTTCAACAGAAAAAAAACTATGTATGGACGTTGCACGACATGCAGCCGTTCAGCGGTGGTTTTCATTATGCCGGCGGAATGGACATTAAATCCTACCGCCAACTGATTGAACGGAACGAACGCGTTAAAATAGTAGCCCTGAAAGACATCCGGCTGCAACCTGTAGCGCCTTCACGCTGGCTGTGTGAACTGGCACAATCATCGCGGGTGTTTACCGATAAAGGATGCCTGCACATTCCCAACTGTATTGATACGCGGGTGTTTAAGCCCGGCAATCTTGTGGAACTTCGGCGCGAGCTGGGCTGGCCGGAACATCAGAAGGTGCTGCTGTTTCTGGCGGAAAACCTGGACGAACCGCGGAAAGGATTTTCTTTACTTGTGGAAGCCCTCCGCTCCCTGAACCTGAGCAATACCCTGTTGGTTGCCGTTGGCAAATCGCCCGAAGGACTGGAAGGCTTGCCCTACATCCATATTCCATTTACCATCGATGAACAAAGACTGGCCAGGATTTATGCTGCAGCCGATTATTACATCACGCCAAGTTTGGAAGACAATCTTCCAAATACCGTGATGGAATCTCTTGCCTGCGGCACGCCGGTGATTGCCTTTCATACCGGCGGAATTCCCGAAATGGTTCAGGATGGCTTCAATGGGTTCATTTGTGCACGCGCTGATGCAGAATCGCTGAAGCTGGGAATCGAACAGGCATTGAACAACGACCACCTTGCCGTGCTTTCACAACAAGCCGAAGATTCCGTGCACGAGCGTTACCGCTTCCCCATCATTGCACAGAAATACAAACAGCTGTACCAGCAATTTCTTTGAGCTGATGCTGCGAAAATGGGGTATCTTCTTTCTGTTGGGCGCACTGGTTTTTCTGTTGGCTTCCAAAGCCGGAATTACGCAATGGCCCATGTTCAGGGTGAGCGGAAAATTGATGGCGGTGGTGCTTGTGTTGGTTTTGGTGAGAAGAGTTATAAGGGGTTTATAGTTAGGGAGTTGGGGATGAATTACCAATGGTTCGGCAGGCTCCCCCGAGGCGATGCTCGCGGGGCAGGCACCATGACAAAAAGCCTTACCCTTTCTTCTCAGCGCCGCTGAACTGAAGCAGATATGATTTGATGAAGGGCCACAATGCGCCGTCCATTACTTCCTGGATGTTGCTGGTTTCTTCGGAAGTGCGCACATCTTTTACCAATTTATATGGATGGAACACATAGTTCCGTATTTGCGAACCCCATTCAATTTTCATTTTTGAATCTTCAATGGCGGCGCGTGCGGCATTGCGCTTCTGCACTTCCATTTCGTACAGGCGACTTTTGAGCATTTGCATGGCCCGTTCCCTGTTGCCACCTTGCGTGCGTTCCACCTGACAAACCACCACGATGCCCGTAGGAATATGCGTGAGCTGAACCTTTGTTTCTACCTTGTTTACGTTCTGACCTCCGGCACCACCGCTTCGGCTGGTATGAAGTTCAACATCGGCAGGTTTGATTTCAATTTCAATGCTGTCGTCAACCAACGGATATACATAAACGCTGGCGAAACTGGTATGGCGACGCTGGTTGCTGTCGAAAGGACTAATCCGAACCATACGATGAACTCCGTTTTCACCTTTGAGGTACCCGTAGGCAAAATCTCCTTTAATTTCCAGGGAAACGCTTTTAATGCCCGCAACTTCCCCATCTGTGCGCTCCAGTTCGGAAATATTGAATCCATTTTTCTCCGCGAACATGATGTACATGCGCATGAGGATTTCGGCCCAATCGCAACTTTCCGTACCGCCGGCGCCGGCATTGATTTCAAGCACACAACCGAGGTGGTCTTCCTCATTCTGTAGCATGTTCTTAAACTCCAGATTCTCCAGGAGTTCAAGCAGCATGTGGTAATGGCGATCTACTTCATCGGCGCCAACATCACCGGCTGCTTCGAATTCGCGAAGCACTTCCAAATCAGCCAATTCCTTTTCTATGTGTTGGTAGGCATCTGTCCAAACCTTTTTTTCCCTGATTTTCTTGAGGTGGGCTTCTGCTTTTTTGGGATCATTCCAAAAACCCGGATCTAAGGTTTGGTGCTCTTCATCCTGTATTTCGATCAGCTTCCGATCGACGTCAAAGATACCTCCTCAGGGCCTCAGCACGGCCCCTTATATCCTTGAATTGCTCGTTATTCATGCCGCAAAAATACAACCGCAGCCTACATGTTCAGCAGCTTAGCTGCAAGTTCAGGATGGATTTAGGTCCAATACCGTTACGCTGTAGTTCCAGGTTTTGCCGTCGGCGGCTTTTACCTGAACCTGAAATACGGCGCGGTCATTCAGGGTTTTAGGATCGATGGCCGGTTTCCATACCAGGGTTGAAACCGGATACAGCGGACTGTATGGCTGCACCTCACAAGGAATTTCTTTGCCTGAGGCATCGGTCATTTTCACCGTGGCACCTTCCAGATTGTGGTAGCAACCGAATGACCAGCGGTCGAAAAGCAGCCGTTTGGCCACGAACCCTTTATTTGGCCAAGCAATGAAACGGTTTTTGTAGCGAGATGAATCGCGGTTTCCGGCATCGTCAAGCACCCAAAGTGCCGTGTAACCTTTTGTAGATCCATGTCCTAGTGCATACGCCTGCGGGTTGAGCAGCCAGCGCCTGTTTCCGCAGCTTGCATTGTCGTTGTCGTCCATGGCGCTGGTCACACCAATCACGGTATTCACTCCCGCCACAGGAATGCTGTTTTTGGCTGCGAGATTTGCTTCCTCCGTAAAGCAACGATGAAACTTGTCTATTTCGTGGGAAGCGGTACCCGTTACTTCCCATGCCAGGGCTGCCTGTTGGCACATCTTGTTTTTTTCCGGTGCCAGGATGATCGGATCCAAAACACCTGCGTTCCGTCGGAAGAAATTAATCCGCTTTTCCACTTTATCCTGAATTTCTTCAGGCACAGTTCCCGGCTTGCATAAAGTGCCCGAGCCATTCCACACAAAATTTTTCACCCGGGATTCAAAATATCCATTTCGGAAATCGGCGGTAACCAGTTTTTCCAGGTAATTATTCAGGCTGGGAGACAAGGGATTGAATGACTCCAGCTTGCGGTAAGCAACCCAGGCTGCCGCCATATCTGTAGCCTTCATGGCCATGTCCATCCAGCGCAGCAGGAGCCGCTCGTGGGTTGATTTCAGCCCAAGCCCTGCCATGGTTTTGGCATCTTTCGCATAATCTGCCAGGATGGATTCGCTGAGGAAATTGAGCGCCGCCATATCTGCGTATTCCAAGGAATCTTTCTTCAGCTGGTTGAAATACTTCAGGCGGAAGGCCTTCATTTCCGGCTTGCGGGCATCAAGCATGGTCCAGGCATGCACAAGACCAACAGGCAAAGTGTCAAGTCCTGCTTTGGGTTGCTGATCTATTGCATCACTGCAGGTTTTGCATTGGGATGCGTACTGTTGGTATGCAAGGGCCGCACTGGTAAAGGCGTTTCGTTCGGCAAAATACTGCCAGGTTCTGTTGCGCAAGTCAGACTCCTTGCACAGAAATACATCAGATGCATTGCGCGCATTGCGTTGGTACAAGGCTGTTTTTTCAGTTACAAAACGGTCGAGGAGCTTTCGCGCCAGCGCAATATCACCGGCATTGGCTGCATTGCGGATGCGAAACAGGTAATAAGCGTTCTGGTTGTAGAGGAAAAAAGAATCTGAAGGGGCCAGCTGCAGGCCTTTTTGAACCGCTTCAATAAATGGGTCTGAAATGGGTGTGGTGGCCACATCATGTTTCAGGATGGACACCTGTAAACCGGCAAGCATGGCGTTCTTGGGAAATATTTTCACCCCGTATTCGGCGATAAATCGCGCTGAGTCAAACAAGTTTCTTTCCAGGTAGTACTTCCCCAACATTTCAAAGGGTTCCCGGCAAAACGTGTGAAACAGCATGGAGTCGCGGTAGGCATCCACCTGCCAGCGCACGGCCTCTCGCAGTACCGGCATGGCATCGCGCTCCTGCCCTGCCAGCATGTAGCATACACCGGTCATGGCGTAACTCAGCGTATCACCGGCAAGGTCATAGCCAAACTTAAACGCCTGAATGGCGCGGAAGTATTTCTCCTGACCATAATTGGCCCAAGCCTCTTTGTTATTGGCATTTTTCAAATTGCGCAACACCGGCATGAACTGTTGGGTATAACGTCCGTTCCTGTCGTAGTTGCGGGCTTTCAGGGCAGATTTTACTGCTTCTTTCAGCGCGGAAGGGTTTTTAATTGTGTATTTTTCATCCCGCTGCAATTCGTACAAGGCCTGCGCTTTGATAAACCATGCCAAGGCACTTTTGGCCGTAACTTCACTTTTGATGGCCTTTTCAGCCTGACCAAGTGCGCGTTCATATTGTTTCAACTGAAGCGCATTCAGTCCGTTTAATTCCGCCTTCGACTGGGCGAAAAGGTTAGCAGCGAGGAAGGTAAAGACACCAAAGGTGAGGAAGTTTTTCAGCATGTTCACAAATACAAAAGAACAGCATTCCTCAAGAATGGTCCAAAAAAATATTTGGCATTGAATCCCTGAATCAGGCCGTAATGTGTTGCAGCTCAATCATGCTGTATGCCTGCGCCTTTTCTGCGAACAAGGCCTTGGTTTTTCGCCACGTATCTGCAAAAAATGGGGAGTTTCGGTATGCTTCCAGATGTGCCTGACTTTCCCATATACTGTAGGTGAACAGCACCTGAGGCGTACCATCTTCTTGCATCAGTTTCAACTCCATACAACCCGAAAAATGTCGGATTTTATGTTTCACCGCGTCAAACAACTCCAAAAATTCGGGCACTGATTCGGGCTGAAAGTGCATGCGAACGATTCTTACTATATTCATGGTGTCACAAATTCAATCATGATGTCGTGGTTTCTGCGAAAACCGAGTAGGCCGGCAACAGAACCACCTTGCATGCAGAGCATCAGAAACCCATTTTCAGACCATTGGGCAAATGCGATTCCCGGCGGATGGTATTGGGGAAATTCAGCGGGCGCATCAAGGTAATCGTTGTATCCTATTTTAATCCTCCACGCATTTTGTTCCATGTTTTGCATGACCCATGCTCGATCCAAATTGGTATGCGCATTTCCCATGTCGTCGTTGAAAAGAACGGTAATGCGCACAAAATCACCCATGTGGTAAGGTTGTTGCCAGCTCAATTGCACTGCATGGCGGAATGGAATGGCCACTGCCTCCGTTTGGTAGTCCTGTTCCATGAGGGTGCGGATGGCCGGAACATACATATCACGAGGGATTGCAGCTACGGCTGGGGAATTGGTGAGGCGATAATAATCAACTTCATAACCATCAAGAGCCATAGGCAGAATCCCATTATCGGCGCCTATGAAGAATCTTTCCTCACATACTGCCAGTAAATGCTGAACGGCGGCGTGAACATCTACCGCCACCAGGTGTATGGTTTGCACCGGAAAATGCCGGAAACAGGCGCGCAACAAAAATGCCGGTGCGAAGTAATTCTGTGCATCGGCGTGGTGGTGGATGTCTACGATGTGCGGACAAGGCTGAATTTGGCAGATTTGCCCCTTGAGCGAGGCCAGTGCTGTAGAACCGACACCAAGATCTGTTAGAAGGGATATTACTGCCACTGGATTCAGATTTTTATATTTGTGCAAAGTTAGCTGACACATTAAGCATCAGGCAATTGAGGGAACGTACTTTTACGCTGCAACACATTAATCCGCAAACGCTGTATGGGGTGAACAACCTGACATTTCAGCAAATCAGGGCTTTTTTTCCAAAACTAAAAATTATTGGCCGCGGTGATGTGGTGATGGCCAGTGGTGAGGATGAGGAACTGGAAAAATTCGCAACCAAATTGGAGCAGTTGGAAACATTGTTTCAAAAGCGGCCGGACCTGAGCGCGCAAAACATTACCGAAGTTTTTGGTGCCGGCACTCCTGATATTCCGGTACTTTCCGAACCTTTTTCGGAAGAAGACGTACTGCTCTACGGCACACGCGGACAACCCATTAGAACCCGCACCGCAAACCAGCGGGCCATGGTGCGCAGCGCGGGCCAAAACGACATCCTTTTTGCTTTGGGTCCTGCAGGAACCGGAAAAACATATACCGCAGTAGCTATGGCTGTCAAGGCACTGCGCAATCGGGAAATTCGCAAAATCATCCTCACACGACCCGCTGTTGAGGCCGGTGAAAACCTTGGATTTTTGCCCGGTGACCTCAAAGAAAAAATAGATCCGTACCTCAGGCCATTGTACGATGCGCTGGAGGACATGATTCCCATGGAAAAACTGAAAACCATGATTGAAACAAGGATCATCGAAATCGCACCTATGGCGTTCATGCGCGGACGAACCCTGGACAATTGTTATGTGATTTTGGATGAGGCGCAAAACAGTACCGACATGCAACTGAAAATGTTCCTCACACGGATGGGGCCACAGGCTAAATTGATCATTACCGGCGACTTAACCCAGATTGATTTGCCGCGCAAACAACAAAGCGGGCTGCGCAAAGCAGTACAGTTGCTGAAAAACATTGACGGCATTGGCATGATTCACCTGGACACCTCCGATGTGGTGCGGCACCGTTTGGTGAAGGCCATCATCAAGGCTTACAACCAGAGCGATGCAGACGAACGCGCAAATGATGAGTCATGAATTGAAAAAAAATATCATTTTTGCTGTTCGAGTAAGCCTGATTTTATGAACGCACTGACCGCCACGAACTTTTTCTTTAGAAATCAAACAACATTTCTGCGCGGAAAGGTTCGTGATGTGTACAGCATCGGCCAAGACCATCTGGTGGTGGTAGCCTGCGACCGGATATCGGCTTTTGACCATGTGCTTCCAAAGCCCATCCCCTACAAGGGCCAGGTGCTGAACAGCGTAGCGTCTTTATTTCTTGACGAAACCCGTGACATCATTCCCAATTGGAAAATTGCCACACCCGACCCACAAGTAACCATCGGTTATAAATGTGCCGCCATCCCGGTAGAATTTGTGGTACGCGGCTACCTGGCGGGTCATGCCTGGAGGGTGTACAAGGAAGGTGGCAGAACCATCTGCGGTGTGAAAATGCCCGACGGATTGCGCGAAAACGACCGATTGCCGACACCCATCATCACGCCATCAACCAAAGCATCCAGCGGCCACGATGAAGACATTACTCTGAAAGAAATAACAGAACGGAAACTGCTCACCCAACAACAATGCGACCAGCTTGTTGAAACATCTTTGGCGCTGTATGAACGGGGCAGTAGTTATGCTGCAGCCCGTGGATTGATATTGGTGGATACGAAATATGAATTTGGCGTGCGGGAAGAGCGTCTGATGCTGATTGATGAAGTGCATACGCCAGATTCATCGCGCTTTTTTTATTCCTCGGAATACGAAGCGCTACAGCAAGCCGGCAAACCCCAAAAACAACTTTCCAAAGAGTTTGTCAGGGAATGGCTGATTGCCCATGACTTCCAGGGCCTCAAAGGTCAAATCATCCCGGATATGCCGGAAGAATTCGTAGATTCCATCACCGAAAGGTATATAGAACTTTATACCGCAATGACCGGACATTCCATTGAAAAACGTGATTACACGCACATTCTCACCGACATGGAACAGGCCATCGTAAATCGTTTGGAGCAGTTAAACATCATTTAAAAAACAACTCATACCAGCTATATGAAACGAGTTCTTACCACAACCCTTTGCTTATCCTTGGGAAGTCTTGCGGCGCAAACCGTGAGCACTTTTGCAGGCACACAGTATCAGGGGAACGGCCGCTACAATTCAACGGCAAACAATCCCATTGCAACAGAAAACTACAGCCGGCCTACAGGTATTGCCCTGGATGTAAATGGAAAAATTTACGTCACCGATGAACACAACGTACAGTTGATTGACGGAACCACCAACCGCATCCGCGCCGGTTACCTGGGAGATCCAAATGATCCCGGAGCCATTGGCGACGACGATGCTACCGGTACCGTTTCCCGCTTTTTTGCTCCTGCAGGACTGGCCATACATCCGAGCAGCAACGATGCGTATATCTGCGACCGCTACAACAGCACCATTCGCAAGATGACCAAGTTTGTGAATACCAGCAGCGGGCAGATTGTTTCCACACATACCGGCAAACCTTCATTTATGGGTGGTTACAAAGACGGTTCATTGTCTGTGGCAGAGTTTGAGGAGCCTACCGACATTGTGATCGATGCCAATGGTGTGATGTATGTTGCGGATTTTGGCAACGACTGCATCCGCAAAATCTCCGGTACTACGGTCAGCACCCTTTGTGGCAGCCCAAACAATCCGGGTTTTGCCGACGGTACAGGCACTGCAGCTAAGTTTGATGCAATCACCGGCCTTTGCCTTGAGAATTCCACATCGCTGCTGGTTGCAGACCGCAACAACAAGCGCATCCGAAGGGTGAACCTGAGCACCGGTGCAGTAACAACGGTAATCAGCGGACTCGACGCACCCAACGACGTGATTGTGGCAAAAGGAAACATCTACATCCTTGAGAACCATTGCATCAAGGTGTACAATGGTACCAATACCAGCGTTTTCTGCGGATCGGCAACCGTGGCAGGATTTGCCAACGGAACAGGCAGCGTTGCACGTTTTGAACAACTGCAACAAGGCATGTACTTGGCTGCCGACGATGCACTGCTTGTGGTAGATGAAGGAAACAACATCATTCGGAAGGTTACCTTGAATCCGGCTCCTATTGCCGACTTCATCGCATCTCCCACAAGTGCCACAGTTGGTCAGACGGTTGTATTGCGCAATAAATCACTGTATGGTCAAACCTTCAGCTGGACCATCACTCCTGCCAATTACGCACTTCAAAGCGGTTCAAAACTTACCGATACTGTGGTGTATGTAACCTTCAGTACAGCCGGAACCTACAGCGTATCGCTCACGGCAACCAATACTTATGGCAGCAATACCGCCACCAAAAATTCATACCTGAACATCAGCAACATTTCGGGAACCGCACCGGTGGCAAACTTCAGCGCAGCCAAAACAACCCTTGCCGTCAACGAAGTGGTGCAGTTAACCGACCTGAGCAGCAACAATCCGACGGCCTGGGAATGGACCATTACCCCAACAACCTATGCTTACGAAACAGGTTCAAGTGCAACCAGCCGTTTCCCAAATGTTCGTTTTACCGCAGCCGGAACTTATTCCATCACCCTCAAGGCAACCAATGCAAATGGCTCAAATTCAGCCACCAAGAACAGCTACATCACCGTAACAGCTACGAGTTCCATCCAGGAAGACCAGCAATTACTCATGGGAGTTTATCCAATACCTGCAACCGATTACGTGCAGGTGAACCTGAATAAACAACAGGGTAAAGTACAGGCCATCCTGCTGGGCATGGACGGACGCATCCTGCATACCTGGAACGATCTGAACGGAACGTCCTTCCGACTGAATCTGCCTGCACAGGTTTCATCAGGCATGTATTTCCTGCGCATCAGCGACGCCTACCAAAGCAACAGCATCCGCATCAATATTGAGCGCTGATCCGAAATATTCAACGTTGAAAAGCCCTCCTCGCGGGGGCTTTTTTTTATCTGCGGAAGCCTGGCTGCTTTGGGTAAAACACCTCTTGTTCTGGCTGCTCATTTCCTGGCTGAGCCGGCTGGCCTTCATGGCAAGAAGTTGGACAATTTTTGAAGATTTCAGTTCAGGTGCATTGTTACAAACCTTCATCGCAGGATGGACCTTAGATTTAAGCACGTCCTGTTATTTAACCTTCGTTCAGTACCTGCTTTGTCTGCCTTTCATGTTTCACCGGCGGAGCCTGAGTTACCTGAACACCTGGATGTTCATACAAACTGCGCTGCTGGCCACCGGATATTGGATCCTTACCCTTACGGACACCGAACTGCTCCCGAAATGGGGCAACCGCATCAACGATCAGGTATTCATCTATCTGGAACACCCCAAAGAAGTGATGGCATTCAGCAGCGGTGCACCATGGACAAACATCATCTTGTGGTTTTTGGTTGGCATGCTGTTCAGCATATTCCTGTATCGAAGGCTTTTATTGATCCGCTTTCCAGCCTTAAGGCCGGCCTTTTGGCATCATCCTTACCTAAGGCATGCGCTGCTGTTATGCATGCTTCCATTGGGCATGCGCGGCGGACTTGGAACTGTGCCGCTGAACCAAAGCGCTGCAGCACATGCCAACGAAACTAAATTGAACATACTGGCGATAAATACCTTCTGGAATTTTGGATATTACCTTACCAATGGAACCAGGAACATTCCGTTTGAGCAATACTACTGTTGCCCAGACGATGCAATGAACGCTGCAGCAGATTTCTTTCATTCCAAAGACTCCGTACATACCCGCATTACAGAAACTTCAAAACCCAACGTGTTGTTGATCATCCTTGAAGGATTTACCGCCAAGGGAAGCAAAAAACTTCACGGAATATTAGACTGCACCCCACAACTGGATCGGATTGCTGCGGAAGGTATATCCTTCCAAAATGCCATAGCCGCCGGTGACCGCACCGATAAAGGATTGGCAAGCATACTCAGCGGCTGGATGCCACAGCCATGGCATTCTGTATTGCACGAACCTGAAAAGGCCGCCCGTTTGCCTTCCCTCACTGCCAATCTGGCGGCTGCGGGTTACCAAACATTATTTACTTATGGCGGTGATTTACGGTTTGCTGACATGAAGGCATATTTGATGGCCACAGGCTTCAAAGATTGCTACGACCAGGCAGATTATCCGGCATCCCAGCAAAACAGCAAATGGGGCGCACATGATGAGTATGTGTACCTGAAGCTGCTGGAACAACTGAAACAGAGAAGCACACCATGGTTCGGAACACTGCTTAGCCTGAGCAGCCATGAGCCGTTTGAAGTTCCCGGCGGCAGTTTGCAAGGCACAGAAACTGATAAATTCAGGGCAAGCTTGTTGTATGCAGACCGCTGTTTGGGCACGTTTATGACGGAAGCACAAAAGACATCCTGGTACGCAAATACACTCATCGTCATTACTGCCGATCATGGACACGATATTGGACTGCAACCTGAACATTCATTTCATCCTGATTTATTTAGAATTCCGTTGATTATAACCGGAGGTGCATTAAAAAAATCCTTGAAGGGCACAGTAATCCATGAAACTGTTTCTCAGGCACATCTTTCAGCAAACCTGCTGCTGCAGTTGGGTCAAAAGCCCACAACCCTGCCATATTCCACCTGGTTTGATGGACGCAGTGATTATGCATATTATTCCTTCAACAGCGGATTTGGCTTGGTTCGCGACTCGCTGTGCATCATCGGTGAAAACCAACCCCTGCGTCGTACACTGTTTCTGGGGAGTGAAGGCCACAAGCACGATGGTTTATTCGAAAAAGCCGCTGCCCTGCAACAGTTCTGGATAAAAAAATATCAGGGCTTGTAACATTATTCGACAAAAAGGCGTTTCAACGAAAACTTTGGCTCACCTTTTGCAAGATGAATATCGTAAAGCACCTAAAAATCGTGAAAACCGTCAGGCCCTTTATCAATAAAAAAGCTGTTTTAATTGGGTTCTTATTGTTGGCAAACCTGATTGGTTTTGTTGTTGCCCGAAATTATTTTCATAAAAACGCCTGCATGAGTTGCAGCATTCCAAAGGAAGCACCAGAGGAATCCGGGCAACAGGTAAATCAGGGATCTGCGGTAATGTTTAGCTGGGCCTTCACCTTATTGGAAATGATGCGCCCGGGAAATCAGGTTCGATAAGCAGGTGAAGTTCGCTTGAAACGTTCGCTGACACGCACCTACCGTTTCCTGTATAAGGCGAAAATCTACCATCTGCTTTTCTGGTTGCTGTACACCCTTTTCTGGGCTGTATTGTTCCAGCCTTCTCCACGTTTCGAAATTGCGCTCATTAAATCTGCCGCTGTACTCATTTTTCATGCCGGCGTAAGTTATTTCAACAACTACTTCTTGTTGAACTGGTTTTTGCTCAAAAGGCAATACCTCACATATCTGTTCACTTTATTGTTGATTATTGCCCTGGCCAGTTATCCGCAAGCCATCATCTATCACCGATTCTTCAACCTGGATGATGAAGTACGTGATTCCATCTGGACCTGGAGGTTTTTTCTGGCCAACGGCCTGAGCATTTTTCTTACTGTAGCTGTAACCAGCAGCTTGAAATTGCTGAAGAACTGGTATCAGGAGGAACAGTTTTCGCGCGCACTTCGGAAATTACATACAGAAATGGAACTCAAGTTCCTCAAGTCGCAAATCAACCCGCATTTCCTGTTTAACTGCCTGAATAATTTATACGCCCTGACGCTGATCAAATCAGAGAAAGCCCCCGAAGTGGTGCTGCGGCTCAGCAATATCTTGCGTTACGTACTTTACGAAACCGCAGAAGGTAAAGTACCCCTGGAAAAGGAAATCGAATATTTGCAGAATTATGTCGAACTGGAAAAAATCCGGTTGGGTGATCGGGCGCATATTGAGGTCCTGATTGAAGGAGATTATGCGGCCACAGAAATTGAACCCATGATGTTGCTTACATTGGTAGAAAACAGTTTCAAACATGGAACCGCCAAACAAAACATCGGCGCCTGGATCAACATTAGCCTGCGGAGGTCAGCTCCTGACATGCTGCATTTTCAGGTGTCAAACAGCAAGGTGGAAGACCCCGCAGAAACAAATGTCGATGCCAAAAACGGAGGCATAGGACTCAACAATTTGAAAAAAAGACTGGACATGTTGTATCAGGGCAAGCATAAACTCATGATCAGCGATACACAAAACCGATATACCGTAGACCTTTACCTCACTACCTAAATCATATTCATCATGGAACCAATCCTCACCTGCATGTGCGTAGACGATGAACCCTTGGCTATTGAAGTCATGAAAAAACTCATCGCCTCACGACAAGACCTGAAACTGAATGCAACCGCCGGAAATGCCATGGAAGCCATGGAAAAACTGAGGAATGCGCCCGTTGATTTGATTTTTTGCGATGTGAACATGCCGGAAATCAATGGACTTGAGTTTGCACGAAGCATTCAGGATGTTTCATCAGCCATCATTTTCACCACCGCACATCCTGAGTTTGCCGTTGATGCGTTTGAATTGGAAGCACTCGATTACCTCACCAAACCTGTTTCTCCCGAACGTTTTGATAAAGCCATCCAGAAAGCACACGAGTATTTTGAATTACGCCGTGATAAGAAAGATGAAAAAGTAGAACTGGAAGACGGGCATATTTTCGTAAAAACGGATGCCAAACTGCTGAAAATAAGCTACAGCGATATTCAATATGTGGAAGCCTTTGCAGATTATGTGAAAATTTGGATTTCTGACGAAAAGCGTATTGTCACCCTGCAAACCATGAAGAAAATGGAACAAGGCCTGCCGGCAGAAAAGTTCCTGCGTATCCACCGTTCCTTCATCATTGCGCTCGATAAAATTCAGGCAGTGGCAGGAAATAATGTCATCATCAGCGGAAAATCCATTCCTATTGGAAAAAATTACCGCGACGCGTTCATGCGCATGATTGCAGGGAAAAAACTCGGTCTTTAATCAGGCTGCAACCAGGCATGCTCGTCCCGCAGGTGCGGATATGCTTTGACCAACTTGGCGTGAAGCTTTGAAAGCTGCGCTGCATGTTTTTGTGCTGCCTCAGTTTCGGGAAATCTGACTTTGTGGCTGCACAGTTTTCGGTATTCACGGGTTTTCTGTTCAAAAGCCAATGAAGCATCCGCCATCCAGGCTTTGAGAAATTCCTTCCAGATGATGCCTGTGGCCTGAGGCGAAGGATGCGCCATATCTTCGGCATACCAGCGGTAATCTCGAAGTACATCCACCAATAATTCATAAGATGGAAAGTAAAAGGCGTCCGGAATAAGGGCACAGAGTTCATGCGCAGCGGTGATTAAGACAGACTTAGACCTGTTGTGTTCCACCAATCCATCCTTTAGGTATTTCACCGGACTGACGGCAAAACAGACTTTAAGCCCGGGATTGAGCAATCGGAATGCTTCAACACATTGCTTCCAGGACAAAACGATTTCTGATGAAGAGGCCATGGTTTTGTTGAATATGGAAGCAGGTTGTTTGTGGTTGTTGGCCACAATTTTTCCGTTGTGTTTGAGCGTGTAATACCAAGCCGTACCGAAGGAAATCAACAGCACATCAGCCGCATTCAGCGCAGCCCGCGCAGCGTTATTCGCGTGATTTAAGCCATCAAGAACACGGGCAGCATCGGTGCCTGAAAAGCTGGAATGATGGTTGAAGGAATGGTACAATTCACCGTCAAAAATCAGGTCATCGGCTGTATAGGGTCGTTCATCCACCACGCGGCGAAAACCTTCGGCCATGGCCAGTGGATTGAATACAATACCGCAAGGCCCGTAAAAACTTGGAAACCCTGCTTTAGATGCTGCGGCATACATGGACGCACCAAAACAACTTCCTGAAAAGAACAAACGGCTGTGCGGCTGAATGACACCCAGTTTCGGCGTGGCAAAGGGAATCATCAATTGCTGAAGCTCCATGAGGCAAAGTAAAGTTTCATTTGCGATTCTGCGGCTGTTGATGGCAGCTGAATGAGTATGTTTGCTGCTCATTGAAGATGCCTGGGGGGGCGGCCACAATGAGCAACAGGGGAATAAAAACAATAGCCTTGCCGGGATTGATTTCCCGGTCCATTCTGGTGTTCTTCATACTGAAGGCCGTTTATATGGTGCTGGGCATTTATTGGGGATCCGACGCCCATTGGCTGGATGTGTTCCACCGAAACGACAGTTCCTGGTATGCCATGATTTCCGAGCATGGTTATCCTGTGCTGCCCTCGCAACCCGGCGTAGAATCAGAATTTGCGTTTTTCCCTCTTTATCCGCTGGCAGTCAGGTTGTTGATGTTCCTGCTCGGCGATTTCCAGCAAGCGGCCTTTGCCTTCAGTTTGATTACCGGCGTGGCCTGGATTGTGCTCATGTTCAAACTCTTGCGCCAGTATGGCTGGGCAGACTTTGAAATCTATCGCTTCCTGAGTTTATTTCAGCTCCTTCCCTTTCACCATTTCCACCACGTGTATTATACCGAACAGCTGTTTGTGGTGCTGTTGACATGGATATTGCTCAGTCTGGAACAAGGGCAAGCGGTTAAAGTATTCTTCTTGTCTATGTTTCTAACGCTTACGCGTCCCACCGGATTGATTTACGCGGCCACGCTCCCTTTGCTTTTTTTGGTGAACCTGAATGCAAGCAGCATCAAAAGTTGGCTGCTCCGCTGTTTGCCCTTACTGGGCGCACCTGCAGGTCTTTTGCTGTGGATGCTGTATCTGAAACTGCATTGCGGTGATGCGCTTGCGTTTTCCCATGCGCAATCGGGATGGAACAGATCCTACCGCTGGCCCTGGGAATCGTTGTTCAACCAACATGCGCTTTCCATAACCATACTCAGCATTCATGCAATCCTGGTATTGTTGTTGGCCATAATCACGTTCCGAAAAGCAGGGCCGGGCGCGCAATTGTTTCAGGCCATCAACCTCTTGTTTCCGTTGAGTACCGGGCAGGTCATTTCCTATCCGCGCTACGCTTCTGCCAATCTTCCCTTCTTTTTTCCTTTGCGTACATACCTCACCGGCCGATACTTCCCAATCATCATTGGCATTGCCGCAATGCTGCACCTGTTTGTTTATTATGCCTGGGTGAAGAACCTGCCCATTTGGTCTTATTGAAGTCGGATAACCAAACTGCTCCGCAGGCAAGCGCAGGATTCTTCCTTCCTTGTGGCCTGCAACCGTTAAATTCGCGCAGTTTTACAAACGAACATGGATCAGGAGGTATATCAACCGCAGCATAAAGTACGCATTGTAACAGCCGCAAGCTTGTTTGACGGACACGACGCCGCCATCAATGTGATGCGCAGAATTATTCAGGGCACAGGTTGTGAAGTGATTCATCTGGGCCACGACCGCAGTGTGCTGGATGTGGTGGAAACAGCCATTCAGGAAGATGCCAATGCCATAGCCATGACCAGCTATCAGGGTGGCCACAATGAGTATTTCCGCTACATGTACGATTTACTCAAGGAACGCGGCGCCGGCCATATCCGCATTTTCGGCGGCGGCGGCGGAGTGATCCTTCCCGATGAAATCCGCGATCTGATGGCCTACGGTATTACCCGAATTTACAGTCCTGACGATGGCCGTGAGCTTGGCCTGCAGGGCATGATCAATGACCTGGTACAGAAAAGCGATTTCGCTACCGGCCAAAACGTACATATTAAACCGGAGCAACTGAAACCGGAAGACAAACTGCACATCGCACATCTGATCAGCGCGGCAGAAAACCACCCGGAACAACATGTTTCTCTTTTAGAAGATGTGCGGAAACGCGCTGCGGAGATCAACACGCCCGTTTTGGGCATCACCGGTACCGGCGGCGCCGGCAAAAGCAGTTTGGTGGATGAACTGGTGCGCCGCTTCCTCAGCGACTTCCCGGATAAAACCATCGGCATCATTTCCGTAGATCCGAGCAAACGGAAAACCGGCGGCGCATTGCTGGGAGACCGCATCCGCATGAACAGCATCAACCATCCGCGGGTGTACATGCGCAGCATGGCCACACGTCAGGCGAACCTGGCCCTGAGCAAGCACGTGGATGATGCCGTGGCGATTTTGAAGCTGGCCGGCTACGACCTGGTCATCGTTGAAACCAGCGGCATCGGACAAAGCGATACCGAAATCACCGAGCACAGCGACCTCTGCCTGTACGTGATGACGCCTGAATACGGCGCCGCCACACAGCTGGAAAAGATTGACATGCTGGACTTTGCCGACATCGTGGCACTGAACAAGTGCGACAAACGCGGCGCAGCAGACGCCCTGCGCGATGTGCGCAAACAATATCAGCGCAACCACAAACTGTTCGATTCCGACCCTGACTCGATGCCGGTATTCGGAACCATTGCCAGCCAGTTTAACGATCCCGGCATGAACCGCCTGTACCGCGCGCTGATGGACGGCATTGTAGCAAAAACCGGCGCGGAACAATTGCGCAGCAACTGGCACAGCAGCGATGAGATGAGCGAGAAGATTTTCATCATCCCTCCTGCCCGCAACCGCTACCTGAGCGAAATCAGCGAAAACAACCGCAACTACGACCGTTTTGCCCGCACCCAGGCGCAGGTTGCCGACCGACTGTATGGTTTATGGCGCAGCCTGGAAACCATTTCAGGTCTTACGTTGCCGGTTTCCAAGGGCGATCAGCAGGCTTTTGATCAGTTGCGTGCCCTGCCACATGCAGAGCAGGATGTGTTGCGCGCCCTGATGGCTTCCTTCGACAGAGAAAAAAAGAACCTGGATGCGCGGGTTTGGGACATGCTCTGCGGCTGGGAAGCGGAAGAACAGAAATACAGCGACGAGCACTACATATATCTGGTTCGCGGCAAAGAAATCAAGGTTCCGAACTATACCGAGAGCCTGAGTCATACCAAAATCCCTAAGGTGGCCATGCCCCGCATGCAAAGCTGGGGCGACAAGGTGCGTTGGGCCATGCAGGAAAACACACCCGGCTTCTTTCCTTACACCGCCGGCATTTATCCGTTCAAACGCGAAGGTGAAGACCCCACGCGCATGTTTGCCGGTGAAGGCGGTCCGGAGCGCACCAACCGCCGTTTCCATTACGTGAGTATGGGCATGCCGGCCAAGCGCCTCAGCACGGCGTTTGACAGCGTGACGCTGTATGGCCGCGACCCGGAAACACGTCCTGATATTTACGGCAAAATTGGCAACAGCGGCGTAAGCATCTGCTGTCTGGACGATGCCAAAAAGCTGTACAGCGGCTTCAACCTGGCCGACCCGAAAACCTCGGTGAGCATGACCATCAATGGTCCGGCGCCAATGCTGCTGGCCTTTTTTATGAACGCCGCCATCGACCAGCAATGCGAATTATACATCCGCAAACACGGACTGGAAGCCGAAGTACAGCGCAAAATCGATGAGCGTTTCACGCAGAAAGGCATTGCCCGTCCGCAGTACCACGGAGCACTTCCCGAAGGAAATGATGGCCTGGGCCTGATGCTGCTCGGCGTTACCGGCGACCAGGTGCTTCCGAAGGAAACCTACGAAGAGATCAAAGCCTGGACGCTGAATCAGGTGCGCGGTACTGTTCAGGCTGACATCCTGAAGGAAGATCAGGCGCAGAATACCTGTATTTTCAGTACCGAATTTGCCTTGCGCCTCATGGGTGATGTGCAGCAGGAATTCATCAGCTCCAAGGTGCGCAACTTCTACAGCGTGAGCATCAGCGGCTACCACATCGCCGAAGCTGGCGCCAACCCCATCACGCAACTGGCCTTTACATTGGCCAACGGCTTCACCTACGTGGAATACTACCTGAGCCGCGGCATGCATATTGACGACTTCGCGCCCAACCTGAGTTTCTTCTTCAGCAACGGCACCGATCCGGAATACGCGGTGATTGGACGCGTGGCGCGGCGCATTTGGGCCAAAGCCATGAAGCTTAAATACGGCGGCAACGAACGCAGCCAGATGCTGAAGTACCATATCCAGACCAGCGGCAGGAGTTTGCATGCCCAGGAGATCGACTTCAACGACATCCGCACCACGCTGCAGGCGCTGTACGCCATCTACGACAACTGCAACAGCCTGCATACCAACGCTTATGACGAGGCGATTACCACTCCTACCGAGGAAAGCGTGCGCCGCGCCATGGCCATTCAGCTCATCATCAACCGGGAACTCGGACTTGCCAAGAATGAAAACCCATTGCAGGGTTCGTTCATCATTGAAGAGCTGACGGATTTGGTAGAAGAAGCTGTGCTTGTTGAGTTTGACCGCATCACCGAGCGCGGCGGCGTGCTGGGCGCCATGGAAACCATGTACCAGCGCGGCAAGATTCAGGAGGAAAGCTTGTATTATGAAACCCTGAAGCATACCGGCGAACTGCCCATCATCGGCGTGAATACCTTCCTGAGCAGCAAAGGTTCGCCTACCGTATTGCCCAGGGAAGTCATCCGCAGCACCGAAGAAGAAAAGGAACAGCAGATCAACACGGTGCACAACCTGCAGCGGGCTTATGCCGAAGAGGCAGCCGCAGCCCTGCGCGAAATCCAACTTTGCGCCATCCAGAACCGCAATGTGTTCAGCGCTTTGATGGAAGCCGCGAAGGTGTGTACGCTCGGACAAATCACCGATGCCCTGTTTGAAGTCGGCGGACAATACCGCAGGAATATGTGAGCATTCGTAACTACCGGAACCCCAAAAAATCGCTTCAATAGACGATAAATAAAATTATCGTAAAATACAGCGATAATTTAAAATATCGTTTCATTATGCGATATTCGAAACATGATTGCCATCATCAAAGGAGACATCATGGCTTCACGGAAATTGAACAATCCGGAGTTGTGGCTCTTGCCGCTTAAAAAGCTCCTCAGTTCCTGGGGACAAACGCCTTATGATTGGGAACTGGCGTGGGGCGATTCTTTTCAATTGGAAATAAGCAGTCCTGAATGGGCATTGCATCGGGCCTTGAGCCTGAAGGCACTCATCCGCCAAATAACAGAGGAAAACAGCAAGCAGCAACACAGCAGCATTGACATCCGCTTGAGCATTGGCATCGGTGAGAAAACGTATGCAGGAAACCGTGTATCAGAAAGCAATGGCCCTGCTTATGTGCGCGCCGGGGCGCAGTTTGATCAAATCAAGAAAGAACATTGCACCCTTGGCATCAACAGTCCGTGGCCGGCATTTGACGAAGACATGAATTTGTATTTCCGGTTGGCAGCCACATTTATGGATCACTGGACAACTTCATCCGCTACTTTGATATCCATGATTTTGCAACATCCCGATACCACCCAGAAAGAGCTGGGAGCCATGCTCGGCATTCGCCAAAACTCCGTAAGCGGGCGATGGAAAAGGGCAAATGCCACGGAAACACTGGATTTGGAGCAACACTTTCGCAAGAGGGTTCTAAGCTTAATTGCCGCATGATTTGGTTAAAAATGCTCCTGAGCCATGGTCTGGTTTCGTTTGTGTTGCATCAGGATGCGAAGTTTAAAGCAAGCGGGTATTTATACGGTTGTCTTTATGGAGGAATTGCGTTGGCCCTGATTGGTCAGTCTTCCTTCATCATTCCTGCCATCCTGATGGCTGTATTGTATAACGTAGTCTGGCTGTTGCTTTCATTGCTGGTGCATCGGATTCAAATTAGAAGTGTGATGCTGATACAGCAGTTGTTGCTGATCAGCGGATTGCTGGCCATTTATGCATTCACAGACGCAGCTCGGATGCCCGACCTCAGCATCTTGCATGCTACAAAGTTTTGGATCATCATCAATGCCCTTTTAGCGTTAATCTGGCCGGCCGGCAAGTTGATTGCGGGCATCATGGAACGCTGGTATGCAGAAATACAAGACACCGACTCGATGTCCTTGAGGAAAGCCGGAACCTACATTGGCATTCTGGAACGTCTGTTTGTATTCACCTTTGTGGTTACCGGACATTGGGACGCCATTGGTTTTTTGGTGGCGGCAAAATCCGTATTTCGTTTTGGCGATTTGAAAGAATCTAAAGACCGAAAAATGACGGAATACATCCTGATTGGCACCCTGCTGAGCTTTGGGATTGCGCTGGCAACAGGGATGCTGGTGTTGTATTTGGTTGAGGGTTAGTTGGTCTTAACTGACTAAATTCTTCGTTTTCAAGATCCCAGAAAAGTCAACCCATACACAAAATTCAAATTCCCTTAAAAACAATCAGCCATTCATATACTTTTATATAAATTCCCCCTTCCATTTACATGAACAGAAAATACATCCTTATTTCCTGCTTCCTGGTTTCCTGCAGTTCGGAGTCTGCGCGGATAGAGCGCTCATACATCAAGAACCTCGAGGAAAAGAATGCGTTGCTTGAGGAAGAGCTCAAGGCCTTGCGCGATGAAAGATCTGATGAAGAAAAAGGGTCTCCTGCTTCAAAAGAAATATCAAATCCAACAGTTGTCAAAACTGTAGCACAACCGACAGTCAATAACAAACCTGCTGTTCCGAATAAAGCGCCTAAAAACACCAATTACTTCACCATTGGTTCTTCTGAAGAAGAAGTATTGGATGTGATGGGAGATCCCACATCAATAAACGGATCAGGCAATACTAAATTCTTCCATTACGAGTCAGATTATGTTTTGTTTCGAAATGGCAAAGTTGAAAATTACTCCAACAGCAGCGGAAATCTAAAAGTGCGCGTGCGGCGTTGAGTTTAATATTTATTTCCCTTCTTTATGCAAAATCAAAATCAACCTGACCCTGTTCATACCAAGGACAATCAGACTGGGAAAGGCGCTACATTCAAAGCAATTGCAAAACAATCTTTGAGTGCCTTATCTGAATATGTAGAAATTTTACTCGGCATCATTTCCATCTGGGCGACATTGGTAATTTTCTTCAAAATGAAGCACATGCTTCCGGAATTGGGCTGGCCTTATTTTCTGGATGAAGTACTGTTTTTTATCCTGATTTTCATTTTGTGCTTCCTTACATCTATCATCTTGAAACCATTGGTCCTTATTGCCATGGTTGTGGGTTGTCTGTACTTATCAGTGCAATGGATTGTTGATGCCGGCACGAAAAAAACGCCACAAAAAGTAGCCGTACACATGACAATGGATGATGATTTCTTTATGTTCTGGTCAGGTAAAACAGGCAAAGTTGAACAAGCAAATCACAAAATTGACAGCCTGGAACAGAAACTGAATCTCCTCGCCAGGAAACAACTATTGCTGCAACAGCAATTAGATTCGATGAAGAAAACAACTCGATAAGCAGGACTGCGAATTACCCCCCCTCATACCGGCGGTAAATTCCTATGAGTAAGCTGCTTCTGATCCATCAGCTTCCAGAGTTTTTCATCCAGGCCATAGATGTCGAAACTGGTTTTGAAATTGCCCTGTGCGTCCACGCCGGCGGTTTGGTACACCATAAACACCGGAACCCGCTTCTGCAGGTAAATATTATAGGTTTCCTTTTTCCGGTATTGTGCTTTGTTGCTGGTGGAATCCCATTGCACGCGGCGCAGACTATCCAGCGGCGCATAGCCCATCCAGATGCGGAGGTCGTCGTAGGCGGGCTTCTTCTGAAATTGCAGCAGGAAGGCAGCAAAGCGCATCGGGTCTTCCAGGCGCACGCAGCCATGACTTACCGCGCGGTTGTTTTGGTTGAATTTTGATTTCTGCGGCGTGTCATGCATGTACACGCTGTATTTGTTGGGGAACAGGAATTTGATCAGCCCCAGACTGTTGTCGTCGCCGGGATCCTGCACGATGCGGTAGGGGATTTTACCCGGCTGCACCTTGTACCAGTTGATGCGGTAAGGATTCAGCTCGGTGGTGCCGCTATACACCCGATAGCCATGGCGCGGCAGATAACCGGGATCCTTTCGGATGCTCGACAGCATTTCGCGGCTCACAATATTCGGGGGAACACTCCAGGTTGGATTCAGCACAATGGTTGAAATGGCAGATTCAATCATCGGCGTCTGCGGATCTAAAGGTTTATCCAGAAACTTCCCGGTTTTGGCATAATGTGCCAGCTTGGCATCGTAGTCTGCAGGACGCGGTTTGCCGTCGCATACCTTCATGCTGCCCACGCTGTCGCCATAATACAGCCAAACCCGGAATTCAGGAATATTGACACGCACATAAGGGGCGGTATCAGGCAGCACCGACCAGCGCAGGCGTTCCATATTTACCGCTATTTGTCGGTATTTATACTTTGCACCGGCGTACAACAGCTTCCAGGTATCGCCGCCCACCACACCGTCCGGAACCAGCCCCGAGCGATCCTGGAACTTTTGAACAGCCTTAACGGCCTCTTTGGTATATACATTTGCCGCCAGGCGCACCAGGCTGTCGGGCAGTAAATCCAGCGCCAGCAAACGTGCCGTGAGCTGCAACACTTCTTGCCCGGTATCTTTCAGTTTCAGCTTGCGGGTTGGGATCGGAATATCCCCCCCCACCGTATCCGTTCGATAACCGGGCAGCCAGTTGCTGAGGTATTGCTTCAAACGAACGTAGTTGCTGTCGGTGATGTTTTGGGCGGTAAATTCCTTGAGGAAGTTTTCAGGATGAAGCACCCGCAGGAAATCCACCTTTTGGGTATCCTTGCGCAACAAATCGCATTTGTCGTATTCCGCGCAAGGCTTTACACGGCCCAGCAGTTTGTCGTGCTGCATTTCCACGAGCGTGCTGCTCAGCAACACTTCCACGAAGGCCAGACGCCGGTACAGTTGTTCACCGGTTCCGGTGCGGCCCAGATCGATGATGTCGAAGATGGTGTCGCGGTGGTACCATTCCGGAAGCAAACCTTCAGTGAACAATGTATCGTACAACGCAGCAATTTTTTGTTTGAACCCAGGTTCAGAAAAGTGATTGAGCCAAACCGGTTCAAAATCACGTTGCGTATAGAAATGCTGTAGGGTATCGCTGTACAGAATCAGCCCTTGGCCTGCCAGCACCGCTTTGATTTCCTCTTTCACTTCATCAAAATCGAACTGTTCGGCTTTCAGTTCCTGAAAAGTTCCCGGCGCTTTCCGGCAATAAGGCAAAACCATGGCAAAGCCCAACAGGAGCAACAACAGCAGAACTTTAAAACCCTTGTGCATCAAAGGGCAAGATAAACAAGTTCTGAACATGAAAAATCAAGGCCTGCAATAATTGAAGCAACGTGGAACATCCTGACATTCAACATCTTGGAGAAATCGAAGAAAGACTGTAACCTTGCGTATGCTCAAAAGAATTCTTTTGATTGCACTTCTTATTGGTGCCGTCGTCTTTGCATTCACCTTTGAAAGTTGCCTCACCGGAAGATTTGTCGTTTGGAATTTCTCCGACATCGGCGACCATGAAAAATTCCCTTCCAAACCATTGAAAGCTTCTGCAAAACCTTTCCGCTTCACCAAAGGAAACGAGTTGTTGCATGAGGTAGTTTGGGAAGGCAAAAAGCAAAACCTGATTTCCATCCTCGAAGCCAACGACAGCAGGGCATTTCTGATCATCCGCAACGACAGCCTATTGTTTGAACGGTATTTTAAAGGTTATGCCGACAGCAGCATTGTGCCCACATTTTCCATGGCGAAATCCTTTGTTTCTGCGCTTTTTGGTTGCGCCATTGCCGACGGGCTGATCCGCAGCACATCCGACAAAGTGAGTGATTATGTTCCTGAAATGAAGGCCAATGGCTGGGATCAGGTGACCATTGAACACGTGCTGGACATGAGCAGCGGTGTGGATTTTAAGGAAAGTTACTACTCCCCGCTCAGCGAGGCAGCCTCATTTTATTACGGGTTCAACCTGCGCGAGCAAACCATGAATCTGAAGCTGAAGCGCCAACCCGGCACAGAATACGAGTACATCAGTGGAAACACGCAGGTGCTGGGCTTGGTTCTGGAACGCGCGCTGAAAGGCAAATCGCTCACCGCTTATCTTCAGGAGAAGATTTGGTCGCCTTTGCAGATGGAATTCGATGCCAGCTGGAGCATTGACGATACCAAAACCGGCATGGAAAAGGCGTTTTGCTGCATCAATGCACGCGCCCGGGATTATGCCAAGTTTGGCAGATTGTATCTGGACAGCGGACGCTGGAACGGCAGTCAGGTAGTCCCAAAGGATTGGGTGATGGCCTCCACAGAGGTTTCCAATGAGCCCGGAACAGCCGCCCATTACCACCGCCAGTGGTGGCTGCGCCCAGATGGCAGCTTTATGGCACGCGGCCATCTTGGACAATACATTTACGTGAACAGGGCGAAAAAACTCATCCTGGTTCGTTTGGGCGCTGGCCGCGGCGACTTCCAGGACTGGCCAACGCTGCTTGATGCGGTTGCAGCAACCTACTAAGCACCATTCTTGACAAATCTTTAACAGTAATAAACCTTACACCCTTATTTTCGCAACCATCTTTCACCATGAAGCACCGGATAGCCCTCATGCTGGCACTTACAGGCGCATTTTGCGCAGGTAATCTGAACGGTCAAACCACCCGCCAGCCCAAACCCAAAGAAATCATGCCCGCAGTACAGGTTTATTTTGACCTGAACAAGTGGGCCATCAAAAAGGCTGAAACAGAAAAATTGGACAAACTGATTGCAGACCTCATTACCAAAAAGGATTATAAGGTTGTCCTCACAGGCCATACAGACAGTCTGGGCAGTGATGATTACAACCTGGTACTTTCCCAGAAACGCGTAGATGGTGTTTATGACTACCTGCGCGGAAAAGGAGTGGATTCAATGGTAATTGAAAAAAGCTATTTCGGAGAAAGCAAACCCCGCGAGTTTAATGAAGACGAAGAAAAGCGTCAAAAGAACCGTCGTGTGGAGATCACCATCATCTACAAAGAGAAAAAAGTAGCTCCGCCCCCACCTAAACCCGTAGTTAAAGATACCTGCAACTACGATACCACCGTTTCCCTGGGCGGCGGCATCAAGGTGCGCATGAACATCTGCGCGTACCGCCAGCTCTGTAAGGAATCTGCTACCTGCATTAAAGTTAAGGCCACGCAAGGCGCTTCAGACATCATGAACTCTGATTATCCGCTGAAGAATGCCAAAGGCCAGAACATGACTTATGCGGGCATCTTCAACATCAGCATGTGCGGCGACACTTGCCTGAAGAAGCGCCCCATGACCGTGATCTTCGACGTGGACATCGAGTGCTACAAAAAAGGCAAAATGTCTGTATGGGAAGACAAAGGCAAGGGCTATTGGGAGCAAAACAAAAACGACCGCCCCGGCTTCTCCAAAGACAAAACCTCAGCCCGCTTCGAGTTTCCTGTACGTTGCCCCGGCAACATCGCGCTGTGCAATGCACAAACAGGAAAGTACCGCGCCAAGTTCAAGCCTTCCGGCGTGAACATCTCTGAACTGTACGTGGCGAGCGACTGCCCCACCATGATCATCCCGGGCATTAAGGTTGGAAGCCGGTGGGAAATTGTGTACGACAAGCTGAACATCAAAGACGCGAAACTTTACGCCAAAACCGATGACGGCAACACCTTCCAGATCAACGGTGCAGACCTGAACGGCATCAAGCGTTCCAAAACGAAGGTTGGACGCATCCACAAGAAATACAAAGTGAGCAAAAAGCTCCTCGGCGCAGGGGAATAAGTTTACACCTCGCCAACCAATAGAAAAGGCATCCATTAATGGATGCCTTTTTTTTGTGCCGCCCGTGGCTACTTTCGTGGCATGCAACGCAGGTTGTACATACTGGCATTCCTCTTCCTTCCCTACACAAAGGCATTTGCACAGCAACGGAAAACAAACGATTTATCATTCCTTTGGAAGCACGAGTCGTGCGATACCTGCGGAATGAATCAGCCACTCGGGTTCATCGGTGCTGATTTCCAGCGGTTTTACATCCATTTCGACAGCGTGATTCATGAACCGTTCAACAACTATTATGTAGTGAGCGGAAAAACGCGTGTGAAAACATTTACCGACCGCTTCCAAGGCACGCTTTGGATCGATTCCATCAGCCTGCTTCCCAGAGATGAATACATCCCTTATCGGGAAGGTTTTATCATCGGACATTATTTGTTTTTCGAAGACCGCTCCAGCCCGACCGCCGGCGTATTCACCGGAAGATTCAGCACGGGCATCTATTTTGATTCTGCCAACCGCATACGCCTGAACGACTTATGGGATGGCGCCGATGGCTGGAATAATAATCAGTTTGAAGGCCGCTGGACGTCTTACAAGGACAATACAGAAAAGGTATGCAACTGGGGTGATTACCGTATTCCCGCCAGTGGCGACCTTGATGGCGGAGCTGCAGAGTTCGTTCCTCAGCCGAAATACGCCGCAAAAGGTTGGAGCAATTACTTAAAAGCCTATATGTATTCCCCGGTGGCCGTTAGTGAAGAAGAAAGGCTCCAAGCCTTGAAGGAAGAGCAAAGAGCGTGGTGGAAGTTTTAATACATCCGCTTGTTCAATGGCTGCGCTCTTGCAGAAACAGCAGTAGGTCATTTAAATCTTCCGCAGCCGATGCCTTCACCGGAGTATCTGCGAGGATTTCCGCGGCGCTTTTGTAATACGCTTCGCTGAGGGCCAGCAATCCGCTGTCGGCGCCGGTTTGCCGCATGAGATCGCGCACGGCGGCGATTTTCTCTTCGCTGCGCGCAGATTCCTGCACGGTTTTCCAGTAAAGGAGGGCTTTTTGAACTTCCTCCCCGCCGGTATTGAAGGCATGAATCCAAAGCCAGGTTTTCTTGTTGGCCAGGATGTCGCCACCGGGCTGCTTGCCGGTTTGGTCAGGGTCTCCAAAAGAATCTAGGTAATCGTCGCGGAGCTGAAATCCGAGTCCTGCAGCCACGGCGAAGTCGTAAAGTTTGTTGGCCATTTCAGCATCTGCACCGCTTGCCAGTGCACCCATGCCGATGGAACAACCCAGCAGTACGGCGGTTTTCAGCCGGATCATTTCCAGATATTCAGCCTCAGAAACGTCGCTGCGCATTTCAAAATCCATGTCCATCTGCTGTCCATCGCAAACTTCGCCGGCAGTTTTCAGGAACAGCTTCGCCAGCGCATCGGTATGCACCGGATGTTCCAGCACCATTTTCATGGCTTCCACCAGCATGTTGTCGCCGGCCAGAATGGCTGTGGGCATATTCCAGCGCAGATGCACCGTTGGTTTTCCCCGGCGTACCGGTGCTGCATCCATGATGTCGTCGTGCACCAGCGAAAAGTTGTGAAAGGTTTCAACAGCTAAAGCAATTCCATGCACCTGATCGGGCGCAGTGCCACAGGCTTCCGCACCCAGATAAACCAAAGCCGGACGGATGCGCTTTCCACCCAGATCCATGATGTAGTTCATGGGTTCATACAATGAGGCCGGATTGCCGGAGAACTGTTGACCGCTGCGGTATGCTTCAAAAGAAGTGGCGAGTTCGAGGAGTTTCTTCATGATTCTACCATGATAAAGTCAATCTGACGGCTTTCCCGGCTGGCCGATTTCACCTTCACGCGCACCTTTTGTCCGAAGACATAGGTATTTCCGAATCGCCGCCCAATCACAGCCTGGTCTTTTTGATGATACATGTACTGATCTTCTTTGAGCGATGGAATCCTGACCATGCCTTCACATTTGTTGTCTATAAGTTCTACGTAAATGCCCCAGTCTGTAAGGCCGGAAATGACGCCATCGTACTCTTGTCCAACCTGTGACTCCAGGTATTCAGCCATTTTATATCGGGTGCTGGCTCGTTCTGCTTCAGCGGCCTGATGCTCCATGTTTGAACTGTGTTTTGCCAACTGTTCGATGCGCTGCGCATGATATGATGCGGGTGCAGCATTCCCTTCCAGGTAATGGTGCAGCAGTCGATGTGCCAGCAAATCGGGGTAGCGCCGGATGGGCGAAGTAAAATGGGTATAATGCGCAAAACCCAGTCCGAAGTGCGAGGTTTTTTGTCCGGTATAAACCGCTTTGGCCATGCTGCGCACGGCCATGTTCTGCAATAACGCTTCTTCCGGCTTGCCGGCAATCTGTTCCATCAGTCGGTTCAGGTCGCGTTTCAGTACCTTTTCATTGTCCACCTGCAGGCTGTAGCCAAACTTGCGGCACATGAGCACCAGGTCGTTGAGTTTTTCTTCCTGAGGAAGGTCGTGTATGCGGTAAATGAAGGGAAACCTGCCGGTTTCGCGGTTGCGTTCGTGAATATGAAAAGCCACTTCCCTGTTGGCCAGCAGCATGAACTCTTCTATGAGCTTGTGTGCATCCTTGCGCTGTTTCACCATGATGCCCACGGGCCGGCCCTTCGCATCGAGCTTGAAGCGCACCTCTGTGGTTTCAAAATTCACCGAACCGGATTGCATGCGTTCCCTGTTGAGGATTTTTGCGAGCCGGTTCACTTCAGCAAGTTCCTCGGCAAAATCGCCTGTTCCGGTTTCCAGCACGTCTTGGGCTTCTTCGTAGGTGAATCGTCGGTCGCTGTAAATCACCGTTTTCCCGAACCAGCGCGCTGCTACGTTGGCATCCTGATCCAGCTCAAACACGGCAGAAAAGGCCAGACGGTTTTCATGAGGCCGGAGTGAACACAGGTTATTGCTGAGTTTTTCGGGCAGCATGGGAATGGTGCGGTCAACAAGGTAAACCGAAGTTCCGCGCTGGGCAGCTTCGAGGTCTATCGGGTCGCCGTCCTGCACGTAATGCGCTACATCGGCAATGTGCACGCCAAGTTCCACATTGCCGTTGTCGAGGCGGCGGAAGCTGATGGCATCGTCAAAATCCTTCGCATCTGCAGGATCTATGGTAAAGGTGAGGATGTTTCTGAAGTCTCGGCGTTTCTTGATTTCCACCTCTGAAATCACATCAGGTATTTCAGCGCAATGGGCATCGGTGGCGGGAAGAAATGCCAGCGGAAAGCCAAATTCCGCTACGATGGCATGCATTTCCGTATCATTCTCGCCGGGTTTTCCGAGCAGGTGCAACAATTTGCCCTGAGGATTGCGTCGATGTTCGGGCCAGTCGGTGATTTCCACCACGGCTTTATGTCCGTCGAGCGATTCATCGGCCTTCATATCCACCAGAATGTCCACGCCTATCTTGTGGTTGTCGGGAAGCAGGAACACGTGGTTCTTAAACACGTCAAGCACGCCTGTGTAAGGCCCGCGGTGGCGTTGCAGCACGCGCATCACTTCACCTGCGGATTCTTTGCGTTTGGCCGGACGCACGCGTGCTTCCACGATGTCACCCGGCAGGGAGCGATTGCGTTTCCCTTTAGGCACGAAAACATCGTCGCCGTTTTCCTGTAAGATCCATCCATCACCGCTGCGCGTTACCTCCAGTTTCCCGGTAACGGTATGTAATTCCGGTTGCAGGTAATATTTCCCGCGTTCCAGAGATTTGATCTGCCCCTGGGCAGCCATCTGTTCCAGCCAGGCCGGAACATGCTTGTGTTGTTCGAAAAAATCTGCCGGCAAACGGCGGCTTACCTGTTTATGATTCAGGGGTTTCCCGCCTGCATCCCGCAGAATTTCAAGGATGGCTGCCTGAATGGATGAATTCCCTGTCACCATGCAAAGGTAATTCCGCAAGTACTTAATCGCAGATGCGGCAGAATCGCCATAATTAATTTAATATTGGACAAATACGCGGCATGAAACCAAACAAATACCCATTGCTTGCAGTGCTGGGTTTGCTCTGCGCACCGTTGCAGGGACAAACCGATCAAGATGCTTTATGGATGCCTGCTAAAAATATTTGCGGTGGGTTTGTTTACCAATACAGCAGTTGGAATCACTATTGGGAAGGGAAACTGTACCGAGAAAACAAAAACATCGGCACCTACAGCAACCAATCAGTGATGGCTATGGCCAACTACGGCATCAACGACAACCTCAACCTGGTGGTGATGCTTCCCTGGGTTCAGAACAAAGTTTCTGCAGGAACATTGATTGGACAGCAGGGCATTCAGGACCTCAGCGCCGCACTCAAACAATACATTTTGGGCAGAAATCTGGGTAAGAACTACAGCCTGCATCTGGCGGGAGTAGCTGGAATCAGTACACCACTCAGCAATTATGTAGCCGATTACCTGCCCTTGTCCATCGGCATGCGCAGCACCAACGGCTTTGCGCGTCTGATTGCCGATGTGGTGAAGCAAAAATGGTATGCAACAGCAACTGCGTCGTTCATGCTTCGTTCCAACATCAAGATTGACCGCACCGCATACTATACCACCGAAATGAATTACGGAAATGTGGTGAACATGCCGAATATAGCCACCATGCAACTGCGTTTGGGTTACCGTAAGAGCGCCGATCATTACATCGAACTACTAACTGAACACATGGAAACCATCGGAGGATTTGACATTCGACGCAACGATATGCCCTTCCCCAGCAACAATATGGACGCCCTGCGTACGGGTATGAACGCCAAATGGGGCCTGGGCAGCAGCGGTCTGAGCCTGATGGGTTCCGGAATGTACACTTTGGCGGGCCGGAATATGGGCCGCAGCACCTCATTCAGTCTGGGTGTGGTTTATCAAACTGATTTCTCCAAAAAAGCACAAATTCAACCCTGAGCCCGATGAAACACTTAAACCTCAGCTTTTTTTCCTCTTGTGTCCTTTTGTTGGTTTCAGGGTGCGCACGCAACGAAGAACCTTTTCGCGTAAGCTTCCCCATGCTGAATCCTGCACATGCGGACACCGGTGCGGGTTCCTGGAAAACCATCCTGCTGAAAGCTCCGGATGAATTAGCCGTAGCCACTCCCACGGCAAGTACGGCTGCCGACTATCGGCTGGAATTACAGGAAATACTGGCACGACAAGAACAAAAAACCAAAACTGATGATGCCGCATTGGACTATTGGGGTACCGGAACGGTATTGCGTTGGAACGAAATTCTACGCGAGCTGGTGGCCAAATACAATTTGCCAACGGTTGAAAATCCCGACGGCAGCTATCCTCACCCCAGCAACGACAATCCACTGGCTTATCCCTATTTCCCATTTTCCAATCCGCCATATGCTGCAAGGGCTTATGCTTATGTTTCTGCTGCGCAATACGACGCATTGGTTGCAGCAACATACTACCGACAAAAATTCCGCAGGCCCAATCCGTCGCATACCCATTCCAACATCCGGGAATTGATTCCGGTAGCCGGCGATTACAGCTATCCATCAGATGACATCACGGCTGCCGGCGCCGCAGTTGCATTGATGAAGTTGTTGTTTCCGGGAGAACAGGCCTATCTGGAAGAAAAGCTGCAGGAATGCATCAATACCATGATTTTATCAGGAACTTGTGTGCGCAGCGATGCTGAAGCCGGCGAGAAACTGGGTCGCGAAGTAGCCCAAAAGTTTATTTCCAGGGCGCGCAACGACAGGGCGGGAAGCACAGTAGGCACACCAATCGACTGGAAAAAGCTGGAGGAAGAAGCCATTGCCCGGGGAGAAATCCCCTGGATCAGCCAGGAAACTCCAAAAAGACCGCCCATGTTGCCCTTATTCGGAAAAGTGAGCGGCTTTCTTGTTGATTCCGCGGAAATGATCAGCAACAGACCGGTGCCTCCTCCAAGCGTCCATTCCGAGCAATTCAAAAAGGAATTAGCGGAAGTAAAAGCATACAGCAAAAGCGCCACACGCGAGCAGTTTCGCATCGTTCATTTCTGGGGTGATGGCGTTGGCACCTATACGCCGCCGGGACATTGGAACGCCATTGCCTGTGAAGATTTCGTGAAAGAGCGTTTCAGTGAAGTGCGCTGGGCGCGAAATCTTGCGCTGCTGAACATGAGTATGATGGATGCCGTGATCTGTTGTTGGGACACTAAATTTTATTACTTCAACCCAAGGCCCAGCCAGATAGATCCGGAAATTAAAACACTCACCGGATTGCCCAATTTCCCTTCCTATACCAGCGGTCACAGCACGTTCAGCGGCGCAGCTGCTGCCCTGCTTGCGCATGTAGTACCACAAAGAGCTGATGCGTATTTTCAGATGGCCAATGAAGCCAGTTTGTCGCGATTGTATGGAGCCATTCACTACCGCAGCGATATTGACATCGGACTGAATATGGGCATCGCAATTGGTCAGAAAGCCGTGGAGCGTGCACGGACCGACGGCGCTGAATAACACTTAAAATCCAAGAACGTATCCCGTGCCCATCAGCGCCAAGCAGGCACCGGCAATGGTAGATCCGTACAGCGTGTAGTAAAGTGCAGGACCGCAATGTCCGATCAGCAAGGTAACCACACAGCTGCCAAAGCATAACATGCCGCCAAACAGCAAAAAACCCATGCCCAATTTCCGCAGTCGGGCGTAATGTGATTTTTTAATTTCCCCCAGAAACACAGCAGCCTCTTCAGATTCAGGAGCTGCTTCCTTTAAATACGATTCCACATAGCGAATGCTGCGTTCTTTTTTGTAAATGCTGAACGCATGTTCCTTGATGGCATCCATGTTTTCCATAGGCATTCCTTATGGCAAGATAGCAAAAACTATGGAAAGGCAAGGCTTGCGCATTGTATGTTTGCAGCCCGCATGGAGCCTGACAAAAATTATCATCCCGCAGCCGTTGAACAGAAATGGTATTCCTATTGGATGGAACAGGGTTATTTCCGCTCTGTACCTGACAATCGTGAACCTTATACCGTGTTGATTCCGCCTCCAAACGTTACCGGCGTGCTGCACATGGGACACATGCTGAACAATACCATTCAGGACATCCTGATCCGGAAGGCGCGTATGGAAGGTAAAAACGCATGTTGGGTGCCCGGAACCGACCATGCGAGCATTGCCACGGAGGCCAAGGTGGTACGTATGCTTGCCGAGCAAGGCATCCGAAAGTCAGACCTCACGCGCGACGAATTCTTAGGACACGCCTGGGAATGGACCCATAAATACGGCGGCATCATCCTCGAACAGCTAAAGAAACTTGGTGCCAGCTGCGACTGGGAACGCACCCGTTTCACCATGGAACCCTCGCTGTATGATGCGGTGATTGAAGTGTTTATCGACCTTTACGGCAAAGGCCTCATCTACCGCGGCACCCGCATGGTAAACTGGGATCCTGTGGGCAAAACCACCCTAAGCGACGAAGAAGTTATTTACAAACAAGAACAGAGCACGCTCTATTACCTGAAGTACTTCACCCCAGATGGTAAAGACTTTGTCACCATTGCCACCACGCGTCCGGAAACCATCATGGGCGACGTGGCCATTGCAACCAGTCCCGGCGATCCGCGCTACGCGGAATGGATTGGCAAAACGGTGCTCGTTCCCCTGATTGGTCGTGAAATTCCCATCATTGCCGATGAAGAAGTAGATGCATCGTTCGGTACAGGCTGTCTGAAGGTTACGCCCTGTCATGACATTGTGGATTACCGCATCGGACAAAGACATCAGCTGCCGCTGATTGACGCCCTGAACGCCGATGGAACCATTTCAGAAGCTGCCGGAATTTATGTGGGCGAAGACCGCTTCATCGTGCGGAAAAAAATCGCGAAAGAACTGGAAGCGAAAGGCCATCTGCTGAAAAGCGAACAGGTTCAGAACAATGTAGGCCACAGCGAACGCACGGATGCCGTGATTGAGCCGCGCATCTCCACACAGTGGTTCATGGACATGCAGGCGTTCATGAAACGCAATCCAGAAGTGCTGGAGCATGTGATGAACGACACCATTCAGTTCTTCCCTTCAAAACTGATAAACACCTACCGGCATTGGATTGAAAACATCAAAGACTGGAACATCAGCCGTCAGTTGTGGTGGGGACACCGCATTCCGGCCTGGTACACGCCCGAAGGAGATTTTGAAGTGGCGGCAAGTGCCGAAGAGGCAGCTTCAAAATTCCAAGCGCGAAACATCGCCGTGCATGCTTCAGAACTCAAACAGGATGAAGATGTGCTGGACACATGGTTCAGCAGCTGGTTATGGCCCATTTCGGTATTCGACGGTTTCACAGAAGCGGGCAAGAAAGACCTGGATTACTATTATCCAACCAACGATTTGGTAACGGCTCCGGAAATCATGTTCTTCTGGGTTGCCCGAATGATCATGGCCGGTTATGAATACAAGCGCGAGCTGCCCTTCAAAAACGTGTATTACACGGGAATTGTGCGCGACAAGTTGCGCCGTAAAATGAGCAAGAGTTTAGGCAACAGCCCTGACCCGCTGGATTTGATTGCGCAGTTTGGTGCCGATGGCGTGCGTATGGGTATGTTGTTGAGCGCACCTGCCGGAAACGACATCCTGTTCGACGAGTCGCAGGTGGCACAGGGCCGGAATTTCTGCAACAAGGTGTGGAACGCATGGCGCCTGATCAGCGGTTGGGAAGTGGTAGCGGATAGTACTGTTTCTGAAGAAATACAAAAAGATGCCCGGGTTTCTGCGGCCTGGTTTGAAGCACGCCTGAGCACAGCTATTTCAGAAATGCACGAGCATTTTGCAGCATACCGACTCAGCGATGCGCTGATGTGCGCCTACAAACTCGTTTGGGATGATTTCTGTTCCTGGTATCTGGAAATGGTGAAGCCTGTTTATGGTTCGCCCATACACCGCAGTGCATTGGAACAGACCAAGAAGTTCTTCGATGTGTTGATGCGTCTGTTGCATCCGTTCATGCCGTTCATCACAGAAGAGTTGTATCATGCAGTGCATGAAGGCAACCCTGAAAAACCGTGTATCCTGAGCAAATATCCGCTGCCGCAGCATGCAGAAGCAACAAGTGAACGACCACTGAAGCTGATCAGCGAAGTGCGTCAGGTGCGCAACAGCAAAGGACTGTCGCCGAAGGAAACGTTGGAAGTGAGCATCATCACGGCACAGGAAAGCACCTATCAGGCATTTGCCGGAATCATCAGCAAACTGGCCAATTGCAGGCTCAACATCAATGGAGCGAAGCCGGGGAATGCCGTGGTTTCTTTGGTGGAAACCGATGAACTCCATGTAGGCTTACCGGAAGGTTTGAATATTGAAGAAGAAAAAGCAGCCATCCGCAAAGAGCTCGAATACCTGCATGGATTCCTCAGGAGCGTTGATGCCAAACTGAGCAACGAACGCTTCGTAGCCAATGCCAAAGGCGATGTTGTAGAAAAGGAGCGTCAGAAGAAAGCCGATGCGGAAGAGAAAATCCGGAACCTGCAGTCCAATCTGAAACAACTGGAAGGGCAATAAGCCCTTCCAACTTTTATTTATGATTCCGGTTCTTCCGGCTTCACCGGCGGAGTTTCGGTAAAATTACCGTCCGCATCCACATACATAATCATACTTTCCCAGCTGGCTGTGGGCGTGTTTTTCTTGTCCAGCCGTTTTTCGAATTTCTCTTTTTGTTTTTTGCGCTTTTTGTCGGCAATCTGTTTTTTGTTGAATGTGCTTTTTGATTTGGCCATAGGTTTTTTGTTCAGGTATTCCGCAGCATGCCGAACACCCAAACGCCGTTAAAGGCAGAGGAATCACAACATTTTACAGATTACGGGAAGCGGAATTGGTTTAACTTCCTGCTGCAAAGTTCGGTAATAATCAGGGCTGAACCTAATTAAGGGTACAAGGATTTACTCTTCATGAGCGAAGTACTGCCATTGAGCGTCAGCGCATATTGAAAACCCGGAGCCAGTGAAAACGCGCCATAACGTCCTTTTGCATCGAGGGCAAGCATACCCAGTTGCATGGTTTTACCTTGTTCACCCACATGGCGCGCAATGCGGCGGATGGCCTCTTCCACTGCTGCCTGAGGAGATTTTCCGTGGCGCATTTGTTCCACCACGATGGCGGCTCCGGCAATGCGGATAACTTCTTCTCCTACGCCGGTAGCTGTGGCTGCGCCAACACCATCTTCCACAAAAAGGCCTGCTCCGATGATGGGAGAATCGCCCACCCTTCCGTGCATTTTAAACGCGATGCCGCTGGTGGTGCAGGCTCCTGCAAGTTTGCCCCTTGCGTCCATGGCAATCATGCCTATGGTATCGTGAATTTCTTCCGGTGGAAGGGGTTGATAATTATGGTCTTGCACCCATTTTTTCCAGGCAGCTTCTGCTTCCGGGGTGAGCAGGTTGGTTTGTTCGAAACCCTGTTCCAGGGCGAAACGAAGCGCACCTTCGCCGCTGAGCATCACGTGCGGTGTTTCTTCCATCACTTTGCGCGCCACGGAAACCGGATGCATGATGTGCTGCAGAAAGGTCACGCTGCCGCAGCGGCCATCTCCATTCATGATGCAGGCATCCAGCGTCACCCTGCCATCGCGGTCGGGATAGCCTCCATAACCTACACTCCTAACGGCCGGGTCTGCTTCGGGAACACGTACACCTGTTTCCACGGCATCCAGGACGGATGTACCTGCGTTTAAAGCCGCCAAAGCTGCTTCGTTGGCGGGAACCCCAAAATTCCAGGTGGACAGAATCAGGTTTTCCGGTTTAGGCGGCACCTCCGCCTTTAATGCCGATGCCAAAAGCCCCGCGGTACCTGTTGCGATAAATTGCCTGCGTTTCATACTCGGATGAACTGACTGTTCATTGCAACTTACAAAAGTCAGGGTTAACGCGGGCCAAAACGCCGGTAAATTTCTGCTTCCAAAGCCGACTGATGATTCGGATGGGCAATATTCAACATTGCGTAGGCACGTTGTTTCAAGTTCTTGCCGAACAAAAAAGCGGTACCATATTCGGTAACCACATAATGCACATGTGCACGGGTGGTGACCACGCCCGCTCCTTGTTTCAAAAAAGGAACAATGCGGGAAGCACCCTGATGCGTGGTAGAAGGCATGGCAATAATGGGTTTCCCTCCTTCTGACAATGCCGCCCCGCGCATGAAATCCATTTGACCTCCAACTCCGGAATACTGCATGGTTCCTATAGAGTCGGCACATACCTGACCGGTGATGTCAACTTCGATGGCGCTGTTAATGGCAACCACTTTCGGGTTTTTCCTGATGACTTCAGGATTGTTGACATAATCCGCTTCCAGAAAGGTAAATCCCGGATGGTCATCGATGAAATCATACAAGTATTTGCTGCCAAAGGCAAAGGAAGCTACAGTTTTGTTTCGATGTTTGTTTTTGAATCGGTTGGTGATCACGCCCCTTTGCAGCAGTGCTACCACGCCATCGGAGAACATTTCCGTATGAATGCCCAAATCCCGGTGGCCGGCCAGCTCGTGCAAAACAGCATCCGGCACGCTGCCGATGCCCATTTGCAGGGTTGCACCATCCTCAATGAGGGAAGCAACATTTTTCCCTATGGTCCGATCAACCGCACTTACTTTTTCGGCATACGAACATTCAGGTAATGGATCTTCACACGGAACCAGCGCATGCAGTTCGCGAATATGAACCATTCCGTCGCCGTGGGTTCGCGGCATGTTTGGGTTCACCTGGGCAATGACATATCTGGCATTTTTTACGGCGCAGCGCGCCACATCTACCGAAACACCCAAAGAACAATAACCGTGTTTGTCCGGTGGGGAAACATGCACCAGCGCTACGTCCAAAGGCAGAATTCCACGATCAAAAAGGCGACTGATTTCTGATAAAAATACAGGAATATAATCGCCTTGATCACCGTTTACGGCATCGCGTATATTGGCGGAAACAAACAGCGAATTGATGTAGAAGCTATCCGGATGGGCTGCAACAGGCAAACCCATGTCGCCAAACGTGCTGATGGCCACCAGTTCTACCTGTTTTAATGCTGCGGCCCTTGCCGCAAGTGCCCGGGTAAGGGTGATCGGCGTGGCCGCGCTGCCCTGAATAAACACCCTGTCGCCGCTTTTTACAGCGCTGATGGCCTCTGCCGCAGTTTGATATGCCGGTTTCACCCCTGCAAAATAGGCATCAACGGGCCTTGGGTCGGGATGAATTTCACCGGCAACCTAACGACAGTAATTTTATTCGGCGGCAAACTGAAAAGCATCCGCATCTTTCAAAAAAGGCAACTGACGGTGATACAGCTTGAGCGCGTCGGGATCCAGCGTCGCCTTGAGCACGGTTTCTTCCCCATCCTGAGCCCGGCACAAGGTTGTTCCGGCATAATCGTACAGGGCCGAATGTCCGCTGTGAGCCACACCATTTCCATCAACACCCACGCGGTTTACTCCGGCCACAAAGTACTGGTTCTCCACGGCACGTGCCGGCAACAAGATGTCCCAGTGTTTGATACGGGTATCCGGCCAGTTGGCGGCAAACAGCGCCAAATGTGCATCGTTTCGGTTGCGGCACCAGGCCGGAAACCGCAGGTCGTAGCACACGTACAACGCGATGCGCCAGCCGCGCCATTCCACAACAGTTTGACTGTTTCCGGATTGGTAGTGTTTGTGTTCGCTGCCCAGGCTGAACAGGTGTTTTTTGTCGTAATACTGAAACTTGCCATCGGGAAACACAAACAGGAAGCGGTTGACAAAGCCATCCTGGTGACGCATCATCAGGGAACCCGCTACTGCGGCATCCAAACGGGACGCCCAATTTTTCATGCGCTGCACGGCCTGTCCGTCCATGCTCGTGGCAAATTGTTCCGGGCGCATGGAAAAACCCGTAGAGAACATTTCAGGAAGCACGTATAAATCGGCACCGGGCTTGGCCGTGAGCAGCGCCTCGGCGCTACTGAGGTTTGCTTCCTCCTGTTCCCAGGCCAGCTCCATCTGCACCAGCGCTATGCTCAAGGGTTTCATACAGCATCGGAAATGCGGCTGAGCAACTTTGCAGCCTGTTCAAGGGTGGCATCTTCCTTGGCAAAACAGAACCGCAGCAAATGGTGGTCGGATTTGTCGCGGTAGAACACCGAAACGGGAATGGAAGCTATTTTATGCTCGCGTATCCAGGATCGGGCTAATTCTGTGTCCGGCTCCCGACTGATTTTATCATAGCCCAACAACTGGAAATAGGTTCCCTCACAAGGATAAAGTTTGAATCGGGTTCCCTTCAACAGGCTGCGGAAATAATCGCGCTTTTGCTGGTAAAACTGCGGCAATTGGAGGTAATCATCCACTTCATCCAGATAATCGGCAAGGGCATATTGAATGGGCGTATTGGCGGCAAAGGCCATGTATTGGTAAATTTTCCGGAATTCCTGGGTCAGGTTTTCAGGAGCCAGCACAAAACCCATCTTCCAGCCGGTATTGTGGTATGTTTTTCCGAAAGAACCTACGATGAAACTGCGTGCAGCCAGCTTCGGAAATCGGGCCACACTTTGATGTTCCAACCCATCGAAGATGATGTGTTCGTACACTTCATCGCTGAGGATGAGTATGTCGGTATGCTCCACCAGCTTTTCCAGTTTGAGCATATCAGCGGCACTCAATACAGCACCAGTTGGGTTATGCGGACTGTTGATGATGATAAGCCGAGTGCGGAAGTTGATCCGGTTTTTCACCTCATTCCAGTCCACCGAAAAATCATGGGGATTGAGTTTTACAAATACCGGCTTTCCCCCGTTCATTTCCACGGCCGGAGCATAGGAATCGTAGGCCGGTTCGATGATGATGACTTCATCGTTTTCGCGCACCACGGCGCTGATGGCTGCATACAAACCGATGGTTGCTCCCGGCACAATAGTAATTTCCACCTCCGGGTCGTACGATGCAGAATACATCCGGGAAACTTTTTCCGACAGTTTTTGCCGCAGCGCAGGCACACCTGGCATGGGCGCATATTGGTTCAGGCCCTGCGTCATGTAGTGGTTCACCAGGCTGATGAGCTTTGGGGAACAGGGGAAATCAGGAAATCCCTGAGCCATATTCAGGGCCTGATGTTCACGGGCCATGGCCGACATCACTGTAAAGATGGTTGTTCCGGCCAAAGGCAACTTGGTAGAAAGGTTTCCCTGAAATTGCATCATTCAAAAATAAACAGCTTCCGCAGCATTTTGTCCGGTTCAGCCCAACAGTTCCTCATCGCGCACCAGCATCAGGATGGCATTTTGAGGTACAATGGCATATAGTTCTTTGTTGAACTCCACTTCCCAGGCATTCTTCTGAAGGAATACGGCCAAATCACCTTCCATAGGTTGTAAGGGCAAATACTGCACCTCCTGATGACGTGGCTTCCAGGATTCTTCAGGATCCATGAGTGCCGGAATGGGATAGCCCGGTCCAACCTTTACCACATAGCCGGAAATAATGGGTTCCTGAGCAACCACCCCCGGAGGTAAAAACAATCCACTTCCCGTTTTTTCCCTCGGCGCCAATGGCTTGATCAGGATTCGGTCGCCAACCAGTATGATCTTCCTGAGCGCGTCTGCATCTAGTTCCAGTGACATCCTCGCAAAAATAATCGCTGGAAACACAGGCGTGGAATATGCTGCAGAAAGCGCTTAATTTTGTGGGCTATTTCCCATGATTTACCGATTTAAAGTCTGGTTTGAAGAAGATGAAGACATTGTCCGCTGGATTGATGTGCAATCTTCCAACACCTTCCTGGATTTCCACAACAGCATCCTGGAATCTATTGGCTTCGACAAAAAAGAGCCCGCCTCATTCTACATGAGCGACGACAACTGGAAGAAGCGTATGGAAGTAACGCTGGTGGACATGGGTTTGGAAGAAAGTGATCAGGCAGAACCCAAGCCGCTGATGAAGGATGCGCGCATGCGCGATTACGTGAACGATCCGCATCAGCGCTTCGTGTACGTGTACGACTTCATCCAGATGTGGACCTTATACTGTGAGCTTACCCAAATTCTGGAAGACGAAAAAGGGAAAACCTATCCCAGCCTGTTTCGTTCCCTGGGAAAAGCACCCAGACAACACGAAGGCGCCAGCCGCTTCAAAATCGTAGATGATGCAGAGTTTGAAGAGCTTGCTGCCCGGATGATTGCAGGCCGCAAGGGAGATGGCCCTGCCGGGGAGGAAGAACTGCTCGTGGATGATGAAGACGACGATGATGATGACGATCTTGGATTCGGCGACAGCGACGAATACGATGAAGGCGAACTGGGCGGCGGCTTCCACGAGGAAGAAGAGCGCTGATCCACATGGCTGAACGGCCTACGCTGTTGCTGATTGCCGGTCCGACGGCCGGAGGAAAAACAGCACTGGCAGTGACTTTATCGGAACAGCTTGGTGGCATTCCGGTCATTTCCACCGATTCACGGCAGTTTTATCAGGAATTAAACATCGGTGTAGCCCGTCCGTCTCGGGAAGAATTATCCAGGGCCCCTCATTATTTTGTAGCCGACCGCTCGGTAACAATGCCGCTCAACGCGGGAAGTTTTGCTGCGGAAGCAGGTGAACTGCTGGCCAAGTTGTTCGAAAAACATCCGGTGGTCATTGCCGTTGGCGGAAGTGGTTTGTACATCCGCGCACTTACTGAAGGATTTGACGTACTGCCTGAAATACCGAAAGGCTTGCAAGAAACCATTCGCCATTTGGAGCCGCAGGATCAATTAGCGCTGCTTTTGCGCCGGGATCCGGAAGCTGCTGCACAAGTGGCCACCGATAATCCACGCAGGGTTCAAAGGGCTTTGGAATTGGTTCTGGCTACAGGAAAACCTTTATCGGCACTGCGGCAGGGCGAACGGAAGGAAACCAACTTTCGGGTATTGGGTTTTGGCATCGATCCTGGCCGGGAACGCTTATACGAACACATCGAACTGCGCACAGCCAAAATGCTGCGTGATGGCTTGAAGGAAGAAGCAGCGGCGGTGAAGCATCTGGCACATTTGCCGGCACTGCAAACTGTAGGTTATACAGAAATGTTTGCGCACCTCGACGGAATCTACGACCTGCAAACCACACAAAACCTAATCGCCATGAACACCCGGCGCTATGCGAAACGGCAATACACCTGGTTCCGAAATCAGATGAAACTGGAATGGCTGAATCCAGGCGACATAAATGCCGCTACCGACTTAATTTTGAAACGAATATCACAACCCTATGGAATTTGAAATAAGTACACAAATCCTCCTTGGATTACTCACCCTAACCATCCTGGAAGTCATTCTGGGCATTGACAACGTCATCTTTATTTCAATTCTTGCCGGGAAATTACCCAAGGAACACCAGGCTGCTACCCGCAGAAATGGTCTGATCATCGGCATGGTGGTGCGCATCGTTATGTTGATGGGTATTTCTGTAATTCTGGCATTACAAAAACCATTGCTGCAGGTTTGGGACTATTCATTTACCGGGAAAGACCTGGTATTGCTTGGCGGAGGTATTTTCCTGATTTATCAGAGCGTACGAGAAATCCACCATAAGCTGGAAACCAGCCGCGATGAAGAAATTGGTAAGAAAACCAAAGACGTGCGCAACGTGATGTTGCAGTTATTCCTCCTGAATCTGGTATTCTCTATTGATTCTGTTATCACTGCAGTAGGGATGGTCAAACAACTTTGGGTGATGATTACAGCCGTAGTTTTAAGTATGGTGGTGATGTTGTTGGCTGCGGGTCCTATTTCCGAATTTGTGAACAAACACCCATCCATTAAAATCCTGGCACTGAGCTTCCTGATCCTGATTGGCGTTTCGCTGGTGGCTGAGGGATTCCAGGCCCATTTCGACAAAGGTTATATTTACAGTTCCATGGCTTTTGCTTTTGCTGTGGAAATGATCAACCTGCGCACTACGAGAAAAACTTCCTGAATCCTTCCTGTGGATTAAACCACAGGAACAAAAAAAGCCCCGCTGTTGGCGGGGCTTTTTTTGTTCGCTTCGTTCCTCAATGCTGAACCTGCACTTTGAAGTGGGTGCTTCCATTCACCTGCAGCACATAAATGCCAGATTTCAGCACAGACACATCTACAGGAATTTGGGCATCAGATTGGGCAAATCGTTGTTCGAAAACGGTACGACCGCTCAGGTCATTCATGCGAATATGGACGGCACCCTTGCTGTTGAGTGGTTCCAGATAAAACACCTTATTCGACGGATTGGGATAGATGCGCCAGGCTGCAGCCGCCACTTCCTGCACACCGGTGCCATTGGTGGAAGGCACGCTGAAGTCTTGCGTTCCATCGGTTACATCATCTTCGTCACCCTGATCGGCCTTCACGCCCAATCCACGGCGCGCAAAGGTTTCCCAGATAAGCTGACTGTTGGCGCCTTTGTTGTTGATGGAATCTGCTTTGAGGATGGCATTTCGGGCATCGATAAATCCGGGGTTGCATTTCTGAAGTTTCATCCCGTCAACCACCAACTGAATACAGATGTTGTTGCCACCTTTGCCGGTGCTCAGAGCTTCATCAAATCCATAGCGCGCAACCAGGTTCCAGTATAAATCCCAAAGCGTGCTGCACCAGATTTCTCCTACATAATGGGGAGAAACCCTGGTTCCGCTGAGCGCCCTGCTGATGTTGTTGTACGTATGCGGATTCACCGCCATGTTGGTGCTGTAAGGATAAGTCCGAATGCCTGCGCCGCTCACCGGCTGACCGAGCAAATAGGTTCCAATTCCTCTGGGAGTTGAACCAACATCACCTTTACGGGCGGTAAAAGACAGAGCAAAGAAATCACTCCAACCCTCTCCCATCTGCTCGTCATTGGTCAGGCCATTGGAATTGGCTGGTCCACAGGTTAGTCTGTTGGAAACGCCGTGTCCGTATTCGTGGGTAATCACCCCATGATCAAGGTCTGAATCAAAAGTTTTTCCGGCAGCGCTGCTGTCGTATAAGGTTGCAGTAGCCGTTCCTGCACTGATGGAAGCAGAGAGGGTGGTTCCATTGGCCTGACTGATCATCAGTGCCGGAATGTTGATACCACTTCCACTGCCACTCATGGCGAAAGGCGCACCTGACTGATTGTTCACCACAATTACTGCTTTGGCTCCAGCGTTCTGGGCATTGAGCACTTTGGTTGGAAAAATACAGTCACCGCGATCAACAACGGCAATATTTCCTTTGAGTTCAGCAGCGTTTTGCAAGGCAGCACAGCCGCGACGTGCATTGGCAGAACCGTCATTTACCCACACCAAATTTCCTGTGATGGGCAATGCGCTCAGCTTGGGTCCAAAGCCTGCCATTACAGCGGTATAACGACCTTTAACACTGGCCGGACTCAATACTTCAAAAACATTGGAACTGGATCCGCTTCTCCAGATATACATCTGCATGCGTGGATTGGTTCCTTCAGGTGGTGTGGCGAAGTTGGCGTTATTGGTACCGCTGCCGTCCTGAGCATCGGCAAACACTTCATCGCCGCCCAAACCACCACGTCCGTAGTTGTTCACCTGGAAATTCCCGGAAGGCTCATCAAACCCATAGCGCCACAATACATCGTGCACCGTATTGTTGGCCACAAACAAGTTGGTAATGGCAAAATCGCGGAACGCAACGGGATCACTGCTCAAAGAATCCCAGGGATAATCGAAGAGCAGGTTACTGCCGCCGTCTGGTGAATAGCCCGGCTTGTTGTTGGCATCGGCATCTTCGCTGGCATAGGCATTGTTTCCACGGGTGATGAAGTACTCACTGCCTGAAATTCCATCGGTATCGTGCCAGCCATAAGGGGAAGCCTGGTCATCGGGACTGTTGATGAGGGTTACGCGCTTCCCGTGGTTCGGGCTTTCTGAAGGAAAGTTGAACACATGGTAGTTGTAATTCGGTCCTGCAGCTGCGGGTGCACAATGCAGTGTCCAATTGTGTTCTTCCAGCACTTGTCCGGTTGATGCGTCCAAAAGCAGGTTCCACCAATCTGTTCCGTCGGCAGACTGATAGATGATGAGCACTGCGGGTTTAAGCGTACCCTGTAATGGTGCAAATACCTGTTCGGTATAAACTGTTTCAGGATGGTATGCTCCGCGATATGCTTCCAGGCCGCTGATGTCCTGAACCTTGCGTGCAGCCAAGTCCGTTTCGTGCAGCAAACCTGCTTTCTGTACCAACACGGCAGTAGGTAATGCTGTATATGCAGGAATTTGTTCCGGCAGCGAAAGGAAACCTTTGGTCAGGTAAACCGGTTTCCCGTTCCTGTCGAAGTGCACACCGCTGATGGCATGGTATATTTTCTTTCCATTAAGGCCCTGCTGAACATAAGCATGCGTGATGCCGTTGTGTTTGCTGAAATACAAATCCTGAACAGCGAGTTCCTTTAGGTCGCTTGCGCGCACACCAAATGCAGCAGGATTGGTCCAAACAGCACGCAGCACAGCATCTTTTGACAAAGAAGCTTCCTGAGCATAGAGCCCGGAAGAAGACAGGCCGAGGGCAATTATGGAGTAGCGGAGGAAATGTTTCATGTAATTAATCCTTCAAGGATACATTACAAAACGTTTACCTGCGCAAAGCGTTTACAAACGGCGGTAAAAAATCAAGCGGACTTAATAGGCGCTCCAGCCACCGTCAACAGTGAGTACCGCGGCGTTTACAAAGCTGGATGCGTCAGAAGCGAGGAACAGCGCAGCACGGGCAACCTCATCAGCTTCACCGGAACGTGGATTCAAAGCCAGACCGGTCATGATGCGCTCATTGATCAACGGCGTCATTGCCGCAAAATCAATCGTTTCTGCAATATTTGTGTTTACAGCACCGGGAGCAATCACATTGCAACGGATGCCCGATTTGGCATACATATAACCCGTATTGCGCGACAGCCCAATGAGCGCGTGTTTGCTGGCTGTGTAAGCTGCACCTGCCCTCCCCGCCTGAAATCCTCCTACAGAAGCCACATTGACAATCACACCTTTGCCCTTAGGCAAGAATACCTTCAGCGCACTGCGCATGCAACGAAATGGTGCTTCAGCATTGATGTTCATTACACGCGTCCACGTTGCATCGTCCAAATCACCCACCGGTGCGAAATTGTCCATGATGCCGGCATTATTCACCAACACATCCAGGGTTTGCCATTGATTCAGGGCTGTTTGAATGACCCGATCCACATCTTCCTGCACGCTCATATCTGCCGTGCAGGTGATGAGGCTCAAACCTTCTTTGGCGGCCTCATCCAACAATGCATGCAAACGGTCTTCACGCCGATCGGATGCCAACACCCTGGCACCTTCGCGCGCAAAAAGTAAAGCCATGGCGCGGCCCATTCCGGAGCCGGCACCGGTGATGATACATACCTGATTATCTAAAGTTTTGTTCATGAAATAAATTTGTTTCAAACTACGGTTAATTCCACACTTCAGCTACAATGACCGCAGGGTTGCTGCCAACTTTCTTTGCGCACCCGGGACAATTGGTTTGCCAGATAAAGATCTGTTTTGCCCTGAGCTTCTTCACCTTCAAAGCATGTTCAAAATCTTGCATCCAACGGTTCATGTTGCTGTAATCACCATCATATACCCGGCTGAAATACAATTCGTCGAGGGTTTCATTTGGAACAATCGGATTGGTGGGGGCTGAGGCCCGAAGCAGGTTCATTCGCCTCTTGGGCAGCTGCGCCGCCGGATTTAAGTGTTCAGGATGTTTGGCGTTTTTACCGCGCAGGAGCGCTTCCAGCCGGCGCAAGGCTTTCCCAAATCCGATGGGCACATACCATAAGCTGCGCAGTGTGGTTTTGATGAAGGGTTTATTGCGTCCTGCATGCAACTCATGTTGCCAAGGCTCGGCATTAAAAAGCGGAGCATATTCAATTTCATGTTCCTTGTTCGATTCCGACATCACTAAAGCGGCACAAAGGTCTATGACAGCCGGAACCCCGGCCACATGATTCAGGTTCAACGATTCCTGATATTCCGCAGTTCTTCAGACGCGAAGCATGGCCTCGGCCGCCAACCTTCCGGAGGCAAGGGCAGCGTTCAGCGCACTGTTTGCCAGGGCATCACCGGCCAGCCAAATACCATTCTCGGTTTGGAGCAGCCTGGGTTCAGCGCTTACCCTTTGCTGCGCGGGAAGCGCCTGTGTGATGGCGTAATGTTTCAGCGGAACTAACGAATCGCCGGGCACAGAAAGTAACTCAGCCATTTCCGCATGCACCTGATGCTGCAATGTTTCCGTCCAGGAAGCAGCACCCACATGCGTACAACTGAGCAGATGCCTTCCTTGTGGGGCATAATTGGACGAGACATCAGAAATGAAACAGAAATTCCCAATCAGCGCATCGGGATTGGCATTCAGGCAGAGGATCGGGCGATTGATGAGATTCTTTTTGGCTTCAAAATAAAAGTTCAGCGCTGACCTCCATGGTTTGTTGATTTCGGGAATGTTTTGTTCCGTGAGGCGTTCATGGGCAGCGCTCACCAAAACCTGTTTTGCCTTCCATTGAGTTCCGTCGGTGCTGCGCACTTCATGGCGGTCAACGTGCACCACCTGCACACCGGTGATTACGGTACCGGGTTTCAGCGCCTGCCGCATGGCTTTGGGCAAGGCCGACATGCCGGCAGCGGGAATGGCCGCATCTCCGGCGGAGAAGGCGCGAAACACAAACCGAAACATGGAAGCGCTTACCTGCTCCGGATCATCCAGAAATATACCGTTTAGGAAAGGCCGGAAGAAAGAGTCGATGTATCGCTTGCTGAAACCCAGGCGCTGCAGGTATTCCAGCGTGTTCAGCTGTTCAAAAGAAAAACAATCTTCCACAGAACCTTTCAGCACCGAGTTGCGCAACCTGAGCGTATTCCATTTGTCGCGAAAGTTTGCCAGTGGGTTCAACAAGGTTAATCCCAGGGCGGAAGGCTGCCGCAGCGGATCGGCGAACAGGTATTTCCGGCCCTGTTGAAACACCAGGGCTCCCGGAAAAAAGCGTCGCAGGTTGAGGGTTTCGAGTGGCACCGGACCGTCTTTGCGGTTCAATTCCGGGTAGGCAGTTTGCAGCACCTGAAATCCACAATCAAACAGAAAGCCGTCTTCTTGGTCTGTGGCAAGGCGACCACCTTCCATGGTGGCAGCTTCTAAAACCACAACCTTCTTTCCGGCCTGTTGCAAATACCAGGCAGCATTCAGACCTGCGGCTCCGGCCCCAACAATCACTACATCTACTTGCGGCTCCATGTGGCAAAATAAATACAGACCGGGAGATGCAAAGGCGTTATTGTTTCACCAGCCTGTATTGCCGGCGGCCATCATCGGTTTCTGCCCAAATGGTGTACAACCCCGAGGGCAATTCCGCAACCGAAAATGAAGTTTCCGAACATTGCATCACCTGTTGTCCTGCGTCATTGAACACACTGATGCGCAAAACGGTTCGTCCGGGCACTTTGATGTGCATCCAGTCGTTCGCAGGATTGGGATAGACTTGCAAATATGTTTGTTCCCCGCTCATTTCAACCACGTTTGTTTTGTGGTTTGCGGCGGTGGAAATCAATATGCGCGCCAACTCAAAAGCCTGAGCGGGCAATTGGTTGATGAGCACACAAACCACGGCCCCTGAGGCAGAATCATACATCATGGAAGAATTATATCCGCCCCAGATGTTCCCGCCGTGCTGCCAAACGGTTCTTCCGTTTACCGTTGTTTTGGCGATGCCGATGCCATAGCTGCCCGAACCTACAAAAGTGGTTAGCTCTTTGAGTGACAAGGCTTTCAGTACTTTTCCACCCATCAGGGCCCTGTACCATTGCAGCATTTCACCGGAAGTGGAATACATGGCGCCGGCGGCCCAGGCTGCGCTGTTCAGCGCCTTGCGCGGTACTACGGAGTTGTCGGTTCCTGCCTGCCAGGGATGCGCAACCGTAAACAATACGCTGTCGTACACATCCAGAAAGGTACTGTCTAGATTCAGCGGTTGCAGGATGCTGTCGCGCAAAAGCTGTCCGTAGCTGATTCCGGTCACTTGTTCAGCAATCATGCCGGCCAGCAGGTAATTGGTATTGCAGTAGTTCCAGCTTGTTCCGGGTGCAAACAAGGGCGGGCCGGCCCAGGAAATCAGTTCACCTGTTTTGAAGATGCGGTTAGGATTGCTCAGGATGGAATCCGGATAACCGGCAACACTGGTTACATCATCCAATCCGCTGGTATGGTTGAGCAACTGCCTGATGGTAATGTTAGGATTGATGTTTTTGTAGGAAGGAAGATGGGCATACAGGGAATCTTCCAGACGTATGCGGCCCTGTTCGGCCAGCTTCAGCAGCAGCACGCCCGTAAACAGCTTTGTATTGCTGGCAATACCGAATTCCATGTCGGAAGTAATAGGCACCCCCGGATGCGAAATACCACTCACACCTTGCCAGGTACCTTTCCCGGGTATAAATACGCCCACTGAAATACCCTTCAGGTTATTGGCTTTTCTGAAACTGTCTGTGGTGCTTTGCATTTGGGCCGCCAAAACCTGGTCAAAGTTCTGTGCCGAGCACATGTGCGTGATGACGAACAGTTTGGTTATGCATATTCCAAATTTCCTCATGAGCATCTTTTCTTATTCTGACGACAACACAGCGATCAGGTTTAACAACAAAGATCTGGCAATAGATGTGCTTCTCCGAACTTCCATGCAACATCAGCAAATCAGACCAAATTCATCCATCACCTTGGTTAGGGTCAGGATTTATTTATATTTTCTACAATGGAAACAGATTTTTGAAACAATTGTGCATTTGGAATGGTAATGACATCTCCCTGTTTGGTTTTCAGGATGATGAAGAAATACGTAAGGTCAGAAACTTCTCCTTCAAAGGGATAATCCTTATCCATCACACGGATGTAATCACCAATTTTTATGGGGTGATTGAAAAAGAGCAGCAAGCTGGAAGTAATGTTGGAAAGCAGCGACCATTGGGCAAAAAAAGCGATGCCTAATGCTGTGAGGATGGTGCCTACGAACATGGCAATTTCTTTTTGTTCCAGACCCCAAACGGCAGCCAATAAAATGGACGCAGTAATCATGGAAAATAAATGCACTGCCTTTACGATGATTTTCCGCCGCCCTCTTTGAAGATGTGTTTGCTTGAGGGTATTGTTGATAAAAACGCGTGTGGTGTAATGCGTGATCAAGTATCCGGCCAGCACCAGCAAGGATTCGATGATTTGTATTCTGAATGCTTCCATGATTGGGTTTTATTTTCTGCTTATTGAAACAAACGCTGCGTTGAATAGAAACAACGTTCAAAGCTTGATGTTCGGCAGGCTTTAGAAATCACAGTGTACGGAAGGTGTTGGGTACTTGGGAAATACCTGCCAATCAAACAATGCTGTTTACTTTCACATAACCTTTTTCGGCATTGTCAACATTGCGGTTTGTCTCAAACCTTCACTGGCTTATTTAAGATGAGTGCAAGGGCAAAAGCAAACGACTAATCCAGCTTTTTCAGCGTGGTTTTGATGCGGGTAATTTCTTTTTGCAGGTCGAGTACGGTATTGGTCAGCTGATCGCGGTTTGGATTTGGTTCTTCGAATCGGGGATTGATGTAGTGTACAAACTTCCAGATTTCAAGCACATCGGCCACCTTTACTTCGTACGGTTGATACTGCGGATTGGTGGAACAAAGCAGCAGCGTACCTTGATCTTCAATCTGATTGTACACCACTTTAAACACGATACCTTCATCCTGTGTAACCACGATGTAAGGATGACCATTTCGGATGAGGTTCCAGTTTTGCAGGTATTCACCGGTAACAAAGGCACCATCGCACACAGGCGGCATGCTGTCGCCCGAAATGGGAAACGAACGGTATTTGCGTCCCGGGGTCAGGAATGGGAGGTTGAAGGCCGGCAGCACCCGGATGAATTCAGGATCGGCGAAGCCATTCACGTATCCGGCCTTGGCTTTTACCGGAACCAGTTCCACCTGATCTTCATTTGACGGGCTAACGGTTGTGGTCAACACACGCAGTCTGGTGCCGGAAATATCCATATCGTAGCCACGTTCAATTTGCGAGAGGATTCCTTCCGGAAGCGTAGATAAATCTACTTTAAGCAATTTATCAATAGAGACAGAAAAGAATCCTCCAAGGCGCACCAGGAGGTCAATTCCCGGTTCGGCAATCCCATTTTCATAACTGTTGTAGGCACTCCGCGTGATGTTCAGCACTCTGGCTACTTCTTCCTGAGAACGCTTTGATCGTTTGCGCAGCAATTTCAGATTGGCGGGCAGTTTATGGTTCTTTTCCATGATGTTCAGTTGATGGGATAAGGCAGTAATTGGTAGGGTTCGGGGTGCATTTGCGCCTGAGTGGTGAAGGCCATGGCGATGGCGCGCAATGAAGGATGATCTTCAAGCGGGACCAGTTTCTGTTCCAGCTGTTCTGGCTTGGGCAGTTCCTGATGGTTGAGGTATCCGTAGGCCAGAATTCGGCTTTGTTCCACCCAAACACATGAATATTCATCGGGGCTGCGCCCCGGACCTTTCAACACGTATTGAAATGGAGGATGAGCCAATGATTCCAGCAATGACGTCATCCGTTCACGGTGGGTATTTTTTTTCACAACTTCAGGTGACCGGCAATAACAGTCTTCCTGGGTGCACTGTGCACTGCTGCTGTGGTTATAGGCTTTGCAGATGGCATTTGTTTTCAGCAGCTGCAACAAGGCATTTCTGGCGGCTGCCAGGGTGGGAAAGCGCAATAGTGACTGATTGCTGCCCTGCTGCCCGGTAAGAGCCAAAACCGGCATTCCATCCTGATTGCTGAAGCAACTGATGTTGCATGGATTCGCCTTAAATCTGTCTGCCTTATTGTAAGGCGGCCAATGCTGTCGGATGTAAGCAGATTCGGTAATCAGGGCCATCAGTTCATTGCCGCAGGGAGTGGTTTTGATGGCACTTACTTCCTGCAATAAAACCTGCCCGCCGCCGCCTTTATAAAAATGCTGCAATACCCGTTTGCGCAGGTTCAGCGCCTTACCAACATACAACACCTTACCGGTATTGTTCATAAACTGATATACCCCGGTAGTTTCGGGAATGTCATCAATGTCAAGACCGGCAGGCAGGGAAACCTTGTTTTTTTTGGCCGTACCTGCCAGCATTGCATCCACTCCAAGCGTTTCAAACAGTTTATGAAAAAGTATTACCGTGGCATCTGCATCACCTCCTGCCCGATGTCTGTTTTGAATGGCAATGCCCTTTGAAGCGCAGAGGTTACCCAACGAATACGATTTCAACCCCGGCCAACAACGACGCGACAGTCGAACGGTACACAAGGTACGCGTTTTCAAAGGCATCCCGCAGGATGCAAAAGCAGATTTCAGGTGCGCATGATCAAATGCGGCATTGTGTGCAATAAACACATGCCCCTGGAGCATACGGATGACTTCTTCGGCAACCTCGGAAAATGCTGGCGCGTGTTGGAGCATCTCGTTGTCAATACCTGTAAGATTGGTAATGTATTGAGGCACAGGCATTTCCGGGCGAATCAGCCATTCCCGGCTGTCCAACACGGCACTGCCATCGGTAATGCGCACGGCAATTTCAGTGATGCATCCCGCTCCCGGACGGCCTCCATTGGTTTCGATATCTACTACGGCGAAGGTCAATTGATTATTTTTTTGACAACCTTGTGCCGTGTAATTTAACTTATGAACCTGAAACGGCAAAAAAGCCGGACCAAGTTGCCGGAAAAAAATAAAAAGCAGGAAGGGTACGTTCAGCCAAAAATGGCGGGCGCGAAGGCCAAGGCTTTGCGCATGGCATCTTCATTGATTCCTGTTTCCCAGCCACCGGCATGCAGGAAATCGATGAGTGACTCGGTGGGCAGGTTTCCGGTAAGTTGATCCATGGCGAAGGGGCAGCCCCCGAAGCCACGCAGGGCTCCGTCAAATCGGCGACAGCCTGCATCCAGCGCAGTTTGTACTTTATTGTGCCAGGAATTTGGTACGCTGTGCAAATGAGCGCCAAATTCAATACCGGGAAAGGCTGGTATCAGCGTACTGAATATGGTGTCTATATCTTCTTCTTTTGCGCTGCCAATGGTATCGCTCAGCGAGATGGTTTTAAAACCGGTATGGATCAAATTGGCAGCCCAATCCATTACTTCCTGCACAGAATAAGGATCACCGTAAGGATTGCCAAAACCCATGCTGAGGTAAACCACACATTCCTTACCGGCATCCATTGCAACAAGCTGAATTTCTTTCAATCGTTCAAATGCCTGCTTCCTTCCTGTATTTGTGTTCCGCTGTTGGAACTGCTCAGAAACAGACAGCGGGAATCCCAGGTATTTTACGTGTGGAAAACGGATTGCTTCTTTTGCTCCGCGCACATTTCCCAAGATGACCAAAAGATTTGAATCTGAGGAATTTCCATGATTCATACGCTGCAACACTTCAGCTGTATCCGCCAGCTGAGGTACGGCGGTGGCAGAGACAAAGCTGCCGCAGTCAATGGTATGAAAACCGCAATCCAACAAAAGATTGAGGTACTGAATTTTTAATTCCGTGGGCACCAACTGTTTCAACCCCTGCATGGCATCTCGCGGACATTCCACCAGATGCACTTCCTTGCCCGGCTGTTTCATCAGAGGAAATCGAAAAAATATTGCGAAACTTTCTTGTACAAATGCACCCGATCAGGCCCTATCACATTGTGTTTATGACCGGGGTAAATAAAGTAATCGAGGGCGGCATTTCTTGACTTCACGGCCTGCGCCACATACAACATGCTGTGTTGCCACAGCACCACATCGTCATCGGTACCGTGAATCATCAACAGGCGTCCATTCAGCTTATCGACGTAGCGCAACAGATTGGCTTTCTCGTAACCCTCCTTGTTTTCCTGGGGTTTGTCCATGTAACGCTCGGTGTACATGATTTCGTAATAATTCCAATCGATGACCGGACCTCCGGCAACACCCACTTTAAATACGCCGGGATAACGCGACATAAGGCTGGTGGTCATAAATCCGCCGAAGCTCCATCCATGCACGCCAATACGCGCGGTATCTACAAACGGGAACTGACGGAGGTAGCGTACGCCGGCAAGCTGATCTTCCATTTCTACCGTTCCAAGGTTGCGGAATATGGCACTTTCAAACTCAAATCCCCGGTTGGCCGAACCGCGGTTATCCAGGGTAAACACGATGAATCCCTGCTGTGCCATGTAGTGCATCCACAAGTTGGCACCGCCCAGCCATGATTCCGTTACCATCTGCGCATGAGGGCCTCCATACAGATACACCACCACAGGGTATTTTTGTTTGGGGTTGAAGTCGGGAGGATAAATCATCCTGCTGTGCAGCAGGGTTCCCTGGTTCAGGATGGGAAAAATATCGGTGCGACCCATGCGCATGTCGGCAACAGGATTGGGCGCGGTGAATAAATTCGAACTGATGTCGCCGTCGGTTTTAATCACCTGAATCACCCGCGGTGTTTTGCGGTTGCTGTACACATCAATAAACAAGGTATTGTCAGAAGAAGGTTGAATCTGATGTACCCCCTGTACCGCGGTAAGTCGCTGCACATTGCCGTTATTCATCTTCGCCGAGTACAGATGTTTTTCAAGTGGAGCATCTTTGGTTGCGGTGAAGTAAATCAGATCCGTACTCTTGCTGAAGCCGATGAATTCATTCACCATCCAGGGGCCTGAGGTCAATTGCCCAATCAGCTTACCGTCTGTTTGGTACAGATACAGGTGATTCCAGCCATCGCGTTCACTATGCCAAATGAATCGGTCTTTATTGTTGGGAAGGAAGATGGGCCCATGTTCCGGCTCCACCCACTTTTCAGAACGTTCTTCAAAAAGCACCAGATCCTGTTTGCCGGTAAATGCATCATAACGAATAAGGCGCATGTGGTTTTGCTCCCGATTTACCCAAGCCACGTAGATAAATGCATCATCGGGCGACCAGGTGATGTTGGTCAGGTATTGATCGTAAGGTCCGTCGGTTTGCAGGTAATTGAGCTGTCCGGTTTCGGTATCGTACACCCCTATGCTCACTGTATGACTGCTGTCGCCGGCACAGGGATAACGCAATTCGGTATGTCCGGCGGGGCGCTTCCCCAAATCATATACCGGATAAGGCGTAACACGACGCTCGTCTTGACGGTAAAAAGCCAATCTGGTTCCTGAAGGACTCCAGAATAAGCCTTTGTCAATGCCAAATTCATTGCGGTGTGCTGCTTCACCATATACGATGCCATTGCCTCCGTCGTTGGTAATCCGGCGGTCTGAATAACCGGTAACAACGTACAGATTGTTGTTGGCTATCGCAGCGGCATTTAAGGTTTTGGCTGAAATTTCCCGCGTTTCAGTTCCTTCCGGCAGTACGCGACGGATTTCCACAGCGCGGGTGGTCAAATTATACTGAAGTACTTTTTGATCATAAACAAACCACAGGCTTTGTTCCTCTTTCCAATGCAACTCTGGAAATGAGATTATTTTCTTGTTTTCCAGTCCGGTTTCGCCGACCGCCTGCTTCAGCTGCGCCAGCTGCAAAACAGTATCACTCACGCGGTTGTAGGCATCATAAACAACCAATTTGGGCTGACTGCTGCTGTTCACCACATAAGACAATTTTGACGTTCCGGGAATCCAGCGAAGCTGCGCCAGTCCTTTGGGTGCGTATGCAGGACTAAAAGCATCTTCGATGCTGAAGTTTCGGGTTTGGGAATGTGCACTTGCCGCGGCAAGGAACAACAGACTGCAAAACGACAGGGTTTTGTACATTGGAATTTGTAAAAGCGTTCGCAAATTTGCCATAAATATTGAGCCAATGCAAAACCTCGAGGAATTGATCACCAGGGTATGGGAAGAGCGTAGTTTACTGGAACAGGAAGCGGTGCGCCACGCCATTCGGGAAACCATTTCCATGCTTGACTCCGGAAGTCTGAGGGTAGCAGAACCTATGGCTGACGGAAGCTGGAAGGTAAATGACTGGGTAAAGAAGGCAGTCATTATGTACTTTCCCATCAGCGGGATGCAGACCATGCATGCCGGTCCGATGGAATTCCACGACAAGCTTCCGCTGAAAACAGGATACGAAGCCCTGGGCGTGCGTGTAGTTCCTCATGCTGTGGCCCGTCATGGTGCGTATTTAGCTCCTGGTGTCATCATGATGCCATCGTATGTAAACATCGGCGCCTGGGTTGGATCAGGAACCATGGTGGACACCTGGGCTACGGTTGGCAGCTGTGCACAAATCGGAAGAAACGTTCATCTGAGCGGTGGAGTGGGCATTGGCGGGGTTCTGGAACCTGTTCAGGCTGCTCCCGTCATTATCGAAGACGGATGTTTTGTCGGATCGCGTTGCATTGTGGTAGAAGGAGTTCATGTAGGTAGTGAAGCTGTTCTGGGCGCAGGCCTGACCCTGACCATGAGCACGCACATCATTGACGCCAACAGTGGCGAAGAACTCCCCAAAGGATATATTCCTCCCCGCAGCGTAGTTATACCGGGGAATTACAAGAAAGATTTCCCCGGAGGAACCTTTTACGTTCCCTGCGCATTGATCATCGGACAGCGCAAAGCCTCTACCGATTTAAAAACCAGCCTTAACGACGCCCTGAGGGATTACGGCGTATCTGCCTGAATTGTGCGCATCGCCTTCGACGCCAAACGATATTTCTTTAACCGCACAGGACTGGGCAACTATTCTCGTCGCTGGGTGCAATTATTGGCCGGGCGCAGCGCGGGAAACGATATCTTATTGTGCACACCCAAAAAACCGGAACCAATACCTGTTCTGCCTCCACAGTGCAGGCTGTTGGGCCCTGAACAATTTGCCTTGGGCTATCGCGCGTGGTTTATTGGAACGCAACTCAATAAACAATCCGTAGATCTGTACCATGGACTGAGCAACGAATTGCCATTTTCTGCTTCATCCATGCGCTGTCGCAAGCTGGTGAGCATCCACGATTTAATCTTCAAACGCTATCCGGGGTTTTACCCCATGCTTGACCGCATGATTTACGACATCAAAAGTCGTTTTGCCTGTAAGCATGCGGATTTGATCATTGCCACCAGCGAAACAACAGCTGCGGATATTCAGACTTTTTACGGCATTCCTGCCGCACGGATCAGGGTCGTTTATCAGGATGTGGCACCGGAATTTTTCCAATTACCACAAAGCGTTCAGCCCCGATTGCTTGATGCGCCCTACTTCCTGTTTGTTTCCAGCTTCACCGAAAGGAAAAACCATGCGTTGCTGATTGAAGCCCTGCACCGCATCCACAAGCAAACCGCACATCATTTGGTACTTGCCGGTGCACACGGGCCCACACTGGAAATCTGCAGGCGGCTGGCACAGTCATTGGGCATTGGGGCGCGTGTACATTTTTTTCCAAACATTGACCAGAAATCGTTGATGCAACTATACCGCCATGCAGACGGATTTCTGCTGCCCTCTTCGTTTGAAGGTTTTGGGATTCCGCTGGCAGAAGCCATGGCGGCAGGCGTTCCAAGCGCGGCCAGTGACATTTCAGTTTTCCGGGAAGTTGGGCGCGATGCCTGTTTGTATTTCCACGCTGGCGATCGAGATGCTGCCGCAGAATCCATGCTGCGCCTGCTGATGCCCGAGCAGCGTGCACAGTTGCTGCCCAGGATGAGGCAGGCATCGGAGTTATTCAGCGCCGATACACTTTGGCAGCAGGTCAAAGATATTTACGGGCTTGCCTGAATCTGTGTACAAGATGTCCAAAAACAGCAGCGCCGCGTGGCCTAAAGGCCACTTGCTTCGGTAATTTTGCGGACCCATGAGCGCTTTACCCATACGCAGTGCCCTGATTTCCGTTTTTTACAAAGACGGCATTGATTCCCTTTGCAAAGCACTGCATGCCCAAGGGGTGCAGATTTACAGCACCGGTGGAACTCAAGAATACATTGAAAAATTGGGCATACAGGTGATTCCGGTGGAAGACGTTACCGGTTTCCCTTCCATCCTGGGTGGCAGGGTTAAAACCCTGCACCCCGCGGTTTTCGGGGGCATCCTGGCCCGCCGCGACCTGGAAAGCGACCGCCAGGAAATGGAACAACACCAACTCCCCTATGTTGATTTGGTTGTGGTTGACCTCTACCCTTTTGAAGAAACACTGTCCCAAACCGACGACGCTTCCGCCATCATCGAAAAAATAGATATTGGCGGCATTTCACTGATCCGTGCCGCAGCAAAAAACCATAAATACACCGGCATCATTGCTTCCAAAGACGATATTCCCGGCTTTGTAGCGCATTACCTGCAACACAAAGGAACAACCGAAGACTTCCGAAAGGTGCTTGCCGGTAAAGCCTTCAGCATCAGCAGCAAATACGACGCACTGATTGGCGCGTGGATGCAGGATTCAAATCCCAAAACGCCGCTGCGCTACGGAGAAAACCCACATCAGGAAGCCTGGTTTGAAGGCGATTTACATGAGTTGTTCGACAAAATCCAGGGCAAGGAACTTTCCTACAACAATCTGTTGGACATTGATGCGGCCGTTCAGCTGATGCACGACTTCAGCACAGATTCAGGTATAAGCTTTGCCATTCTGAAACACAACAATGCCTGTGGCATGGCCACCCGTGCTTCAGCTGCCGAAGCCTACCTCAGCGCTTTGCAGGCCGACCCGGTTTCTGCCTTTGGCGGCATCCTGATATGCAACAGCACCATTGACCTGGCGGCTGCACAGTCTATGAACGATCTGTTTTTTGAAGTGCTCATCGCACCGGATTTTGCGCCTGAGGCACTGGCGTTGCTGGGCGGAAAGAAAAACCGCATCATCCTGCGCCAAAAAAACGGCAGCTTCCCAACGCGCATGGTTCGCAGCGCATTAAACGGAATTCTGGTCCAAAAGCGCGATGAAACTGCGGAACAGCGCCATCAGTTTCAGTATGTTACCGAACAGAAACCCGGCGATGCGCAACAAGCAGACCTGGAATTTGCCATCCGCTTGGTGAAACATACCAAAAGCAACGCCATTGTGCTGGTAAAAAACCGACAACTCCTGGCCAGCGGAACCGGACAAACAAGCAGGGTTGATGCCTTAGAACAAGCCATTGCCAAAGCCAGGAAATTCGGGTTTGATTTGCACGGCGCGGTGATGGCCAGCGATGCCTTCTTCCCGTTCCCCGACTGCGTGCAAATTGGCGCGGCCGCCGGAATTTCAGCCATCGCCCAGCCGGGAGGGTCCATCAAGGATTCCGACAGTATTGAAGCCGCCAATCAGGCACATATTTCGATGGTGCTGACAGGTGTGCGTCATTTCAAACATTAACACCCGGGAAAAATCCAGTTTCTTTCATGAAAGCACTTAGGGAATCCGTTCCAAACACATAACTTCGCAAGTTGTTCAATCAACGCACATTTTAAGGCAAATAGGGGAATACGCATGAGCATTTTCAAATTCCTGACACAGGAACTGGCCATAGACTTGGGGACCGCAAATACCCTGATTATTCACAAAGATCGGGTGGTGGTTGACGAGCCTTCCATCATCGCAATGGAAAAATCCACCGGTAACGTCATTGCGGTGGGCAAAGAAGCCATGCAGATGTTTGGCAAGGAAAACGAAGGCATCAAGACCATTCGTCCGCTGAAAGACGGTGTCATCGCCGACTTCCAGGCCGCCGAGCACATGATTCGGGGCATGATCCGGATGATGAACAACAACAAAAGCAGTTTTTCGCCCCAGTTGCGTATGGTTATTTGCATTCCCTCCGGAATCACAGAAGTGGAGAAGCGCGCGGTGAAAGACAGTGCCGAACGTTCCGGTGCCAAGGAAGTTTACCTGATTCACGAACCCATGGCTGCAGCCGTTGGCATCGGCATTGATGTCACCGAACCTATGGGCAATATGATCATCGACATTGGCGGAGGAACCACAGAAATTGCGGTAATCGCACTTGGCGGAATTGTTTGCGACGAAAGCATCCGTGTGGCCGGTGACGAATTTAATCTGGACATTGTAGAGTATATGCGCCGGGAGCACAACCTGTTGATTGGCGAACGCACGGCCGAAAAAATTAAAATCAACGTAGGCTCAGCCCTTCAGGAACTGGATATGCCCATGGAAGAATATCCGGTTTTTGGCCGCGACCTCATGACTGGCATTCCAAAGCAAATCAATGTGTCGTACGGCGAGATTGCACGTTCTTTGGACAAATCCATCACCAAAATTGAAGATGCCATTCTGCGCGCGCTGGAAAACACACCACCGGAACTTTCTGCAGACATCCTTCAAAGCGGATTGTGGCTGACCGGAGGTGGCGCCTTGCTCCGCGGACTTGACAAACGCCTTTCTCAAAAAACAAAACTGTCTGTCCGTGTGGCAGAAGACCCGCTCCGTGCCGTAGTGCGCGGAACAGGAATTGCGCTGAAGAACATTGGAAAATTCAAATTCCTAATGACCGCTTAATTGCAAAGGCCTGACCATGAATGTGATCATTCGTTTCATCCAGGCCAATGCTTTTTATTTCTTTTTTGGCCTGCTTCAACTGATTTGCCTGTTGCAGGTACTGCGTTTTAATTCCTACCAGAGAACATTTTATTTCAATACCTCCAGAGGAATTGCGGGAACCGTTGTCGCTATGCGACAGGACGTGATTGATTATTTTTATCTTAAAACCGCCAACGCGGAACTGCTGCGTGAGAATTTAGCACTGCGCAAAAAACTCAGCGAGAACTTCATGCTTCGCGACACTGCTTCGCATCTTGTGCGCCGTGACAGCGCTGCAGCGGTTCGCTACACATACATCACTGCGAAAGTGGTACAAAACAGCACCAACAGGATGAACAACTTCCTCACCCTGAATGCCGGATCGGATGCAGGAATAGCACCCGGCATGGCGGTATTGGCTCCAACAGGAATTGTGGGTGTGGTGTTCGATGTTTCTCCCGGATTCAGCCTGGTATTGAGCGTACTCAATTCCAAATTTCGTGTTTCACCCATGATCAAAGAGCTGGGATTTAGGGAAGGATTTATTTCCTGGGATGGAAAAGACCCGAATTATGTGCAGCTCAATGGTGTGAATAAATTTGAGAAGCTGAGAAAAGGCCTGAAAATTTACACCAGTCAGTATTCACCCAATTTCCCCGATGGTATTGAAATTGGAAGCATTGCCGACTTCAGCATACCCGGGAACAGCAGCTTTTATGAAATCAATGTAAAGCTGAGCACTACGTTCTCGCGATTGGGCAGCGTTTACATCGTTAAAGATATTTATCGGCCGCAGATTGATTCCCTGAACAACCGAATTGAAGCATTTGATTAAGAACCTTTTCAAATACAGCCTTATTGTATTGCTGCTGCTGATGCTTCAGCTGTTGGTTTTTTCCAGGTTGAACCTTGGGTATATGTTCAAACCCTTCCCATATATCTGGTTCATCTTTTTGCTGCCATTCAGCACCAACAGATATATGTTCCTGTTGTTGGGCTTTGTCACAGGATTCATCCTGGATTTCTTTTCAAACACCTATGGCTTGCATGCTGCAGCAACGACCATGCTGGCCTTTTTACGGGTTATCAATGACCGCCGGCTGGACATTGAAACGGCACAGCGCGAAGGATATGACAGACCGAAAATTTCCATGTTGGGCTGGGGGAATTTCCTCTTCTACATATCAGTGATGAGCTTCATGCATCACACGATGCTGTTTTTATATGAATCCTTTAGATTCAGTTTGTTGCCCCAGATCTTATTGACCGCGTTGCTGAGCACCGGTGGCACTGTTGCGGCAATCATTTTGCTGGAAGCTGTATTTGCCAAACGTCGATCCTGATGAATCCGCTAAGCAACCGACGATATGCATTCTATTTCATGTTTTCGCTGCTCGGGCTGGTTTTTCTTGCGCGTATTTTTTCGTTGCAGGTTTTGGATGAAGGCAACTATAAAAAGGCCGTAAACAATGCCCTGAAAAAAATCACCATTTATCCTTCCAGGGGGATCATCTATGACCGAAACGGCAATTTATTGGTGTACAATGGACCTGTATATGATCTGATTGTATTTCCCGGGGCGTTAAAAGGCCTGGATACTGCCGGCATCTGTGCATTGCTGCGCATGGATCGGAAGGAGTTTGACAAACGACTGGAACAGGCACGTGTCAAGGCCAAAACACAAAGGCGACGAGACAACTCTTTCAACCGTTCTGCCACCTTTTTGTCCAACCTGCCCATTGCCGATTACACCCGCATTCAGGAAAATTTATACCGTTACAAAGGGTTTTATCTGGAACAAAAAACAGACCGCCTGTATGGGAATCAGGCTGCTGCCCATTTGGTCGGCTATATCGGTGAAGTCACTGAGAAGATGCTTGCCCGCGACCCCTACTACAAAAATGGAGATCTTGCCGGAATAACGGGTATTGAGCGCGGATATGAGAAATACCTGCGTGGAAAAAAGGGTGTGCGCACGGTATTACAAGACCGTTTTTACACCGAGAAAGGCAGTGCCGAGGGTGGAAAATTCGACAGCAGCGCCATGGCCGGTCCGGATATTTTTTCCAGTATTGATCTTAGTTTACAACAGTTTGGCGAACAATTGCTGCACGGCAGAATTGGAAGCATTGTAGCCATTGAACCAGCCACCGGTGAAATATTGGCATTGGTGAACAAACCAGATTACCGGCCGGATTTGCTTATTGGTCCGAACAGGAATAAACATTTTCAGGAATTGATTCGCGACCAGAGCAAACCACTTTACAACAGGGCCATCCGTGGTGTTTATCCTCCGGGATCAACGTTCAAACCTGTCATTGCTTTGATTGGACGTCAGGAAGAAGTTTTGGCACCGACCACCACACATAGCTGCGCCGGAGGTTACCGCATGGGCAGCCTCACGGTAGGTTGTCACCCGCACGGATCACCCATCAACCTGGCGCAAAGCCTTGCCATCAGTTGTAATGCCTATTACTGTGAGGTATTCCGAGACATCATCGACAATCCGAAATACAACAGTGTGCGCGATGGCTGGACAAAATTGGAATCTTACCTGAACAGTTTCGGATTGGGCATCAAGATGGGCATTGACATCCCCGGTGAAGTATCCGGGAACATACCAAGTCTGGCCTACCTGGACAAACGACACGGCAACAAGTGGCGCAGCAGCACCATCATTTCACTGGCCATCGGACAGGGTGAAATATTACTCACGCCGCTGCAGATGGCCAATGTAGCAGCCATCATTGCCAATCGCGGCTATTTCTACACGCCGCATGCCATCCATGGCATCGGCCCTCAAAAATTCAAACCTGAAGCATTTTTAGTTCGCCGCAGCACCATGATAGATACCGTGTACTTTGAAAGCGTTATTGAAGGAATGGCTGATGTGATGGTTCCCGGCGGCACTGCATGGAGCGCCGCCATCCCCTCCTTATCCATTTGCGGTAAAACAGGTACTTCCCAAAATCCTCATGGCGAAGACCATTCCCTATTTATCGGATTTGCGCCCAGGAACAACCCCAAAATTGCCATTGCCGTTGTCGTTGAAAATGCGGGCTACGGCGCAACCTGGGCAGCACCTATTGCCACCCTGATGATGGAACATTACCTGAAAGCGGAGCAAGAACCCAGTAAAGCACCGCACCTGTTGAAAAAGTTGCTCATAATGCCCGAACAAAATGCCAACATCACGCAACCAAAAAACCCTTAGTCCCAAATTGGATTTTACCAGCGTGATCTTGTTCACGCTGTTGGTATTTTTTGGATTTCTGAATATTTATTCAGCTTCATCCGGCGGCCAATCCGGTTTTTCACTGCAGGTGAATCAGGTACATACGAAACAATTGATTTGGATGACCGGGGCATTTTTACTCATCATACTGGTTACTTTTTCCAATCCCAACTTCTTTGAATTCACAGGTTATTTGTTTTACGGCATTACGGTTTTGCTTTGCCTGGCAGTTTTACTGGTTGGTCGCGAAGTTTCGGGAGCCAAATCGTGGTTCGGGTTTGCAGGTATTGGCATTCAACCCAGCGAATTCGCCAAATTTGGCACCTCGCTGGCGCTTGCAAAGTTTTTAGGAACCTACGGAGTTCGTTTCAAAGGCTGGAAAAACATTGGCATCAGTCTGGCTATTTTCCTGGTTCCCATGGCCATTGTATTGAAGCAGAACGACACTGGCTCTGCCCTGGTATTCCTCAGCTTTTTCCTGGTTTTATATCGTGAAGGGTTGCCGGGTTATGTGCTGTTGGCAGCCATTTGGTTGTTGATTTTGGCCGTTTTATCCATCGTGCTGCTCGCCTATCAGCTCAGCCTGATATATTGGATCTTGCTTCCACTGTCGGGCATTGCCCTGGTGTTTTTGTATTTGTTTCGGAAATCCAGATTCTGGATGGCCGTAACCGTGGTTTTGGTACTGGCTTCATGGGGCTTCACCAAAGTGGTTTCGTTTACATATAAAAACGTGCTGTACGATTACCAGCGCGACCGCATAGAAATCATCCTCAACCTAAAAAAAGATGACAAAGGCGTAGGGTTCAACCTCATTCAAAGCAAAATTGCCATAGGTGCCGGCAGGTGGACCGGCAGAGGATTCATGGAAGGTACCCAAACCAAAATGGGTTTTGTACCGGAACAACATACCGATTTCATCTTTTGTACCATTGGTGAAGAATGGGGATTTGTTGGTGTATTGCTTTTTCTGTCGGTTTATTTCGGTTTACTGTTCCGTTTGGTGGTGCTTGCAGAACGCCAAACCACCAACTTCGCCAGAGTATTCGGCTACAGTGTAATCAGCATTCTTTTTTTTCACCTGTGTATCAATATTGGCATGACCATCGGACTGGTGCCCATCATTGGCATCCCCTTGCCCTTTGTGAGTTTTGGCGGATCAAGTTTATGGGCATTCACCCTGCTTCTGTTTACCTTCCTGAAGTTGGATGAACGACGTTTAAGTTACGCATGAACCATGTGCGCATCAAAACTGCGGATGGGAGCAGCACCCTCCTGCATGAAGTTTTGGGAGAAACCTACCATTCTGCCAAAGGTGCTGTTGAAGAATCCGTTCACGTGTACATCAATGCCGGATTAAAACATCTTCAGGCACAAAGAAAAAACACCAGCCTGCACCTGTTGGAAGTAGGTTACGGAACAGGACTAAATGCTTTGCTTACCATGATTCACTCCATGGGCGTAGTTCATTACACAGCCATCGAACCATTTCCCTTACCCCAAGAGGAACAATATACCTCCCGCGAATTGCAGGCCATGGGTTACCAAATACCTGAGGATGTAGCCGCGCTCCAATGGACAGCTCCGTTGGCTGCAAAGCAGGAGGTATTCCAACGGATTACGGCACATTTTTTCCTGAGAAAGCTCAAATGTTCCTTAAATGAATTGCATGCCCCACAAATGTTTGACTTGGTGTATTTCGACGCCTTTGCACCTAAGTATCAACCGGAAATGTGGACGGCCCAAAGCTGGAACTACTTGAAAACCCTGATGAAACCAGGATCTGTTGCTGTAACTTATTGCGCGCAGGGCGCCTTCAGGAGGATGCTGCAACTAGAACATTGGCAGGTTGAACGGCTGCGCGGAGCTAAAGGTCATAAACGAGAAATGATTCGCGCAACCGTGCCTGGTTAGTTTTCAGCACGTTGGCACTTTTGGCCAATGTGCATTCCCAATGCTTATTGCACGTAGTTCCGTGGCTCGATGTTCAGGCGCATTCCCACTGTGAACATTTGCTCTTTACCAGGCTCCATCCATGGCTGATTGTATTTGGTTTGACGCAACAGCCAGCGCATATCGATGAACAAATTGTGCCGCAGCATATAGCTTAGTGTCACCTGGGCATTGTTGATGTGCTGTGTGGCATAGCCCTGATGCATGCGCTGGTTGAAGTTTCCGGCGCGGGTGCTATAATTCAAACGGATGTCATTCCCGTAATTCTTGCCGTTGAGGCTGTCGAGGCCACGGGTAGCCAGCATCACATCCAGCTTAACAAACAAACCGGGCAACACCTTCGGCTGGTACTGGATGGCAAAAACATATTCGGTGAAATTGCTTCCCAGCGGATGTGCCAGCGGCTGATTGTAATGCGTGTAGGATTGCAGCGGCAGGTAATGCGTATAGGTGTAAGGACGCACCCGATTCCATTCAGCCTGTACGAACAACCAACCGAAGTTGGGCTGTGCCACGGTGTATTTCAAGCCCGTTTGCAATCCGTATTTATTGCCCCACCAGCCACTGCGCTGGCGCATAAACTCCAGGCGAAATTCATCCAACATCACCTGCCCGTACCATTGGAACCGATTGATAAAATTCCATTTCCAGTCCAAGGCAAGCATGGCATTGTCGCGGCTGCCATTGTGTATTTCCACGGCGCGATACAGAATCACGGGATTCAGGTAATCTACGTCGAAGCCGCGTTGCCGCGAACTGTCGCTGCGGTCAAAAATCACCATTTCGCTCAGCCCCAGTTCCAGGTTTCGGGTAACCTGCACCGAAGCCCTGTGGATGGCCATGTATTTGATCGGTTGCAACCGGTCGCCCGTATTCGGTGTATAACCATTGAGGCGCGCAAAAATATTCTGGTAACGAAATGGCCCCAGACTGGTATGCAAGCGGAGGTGCAGAAATTCACGGGAATGGTCGGAAAGTATCAGGCTGCGTATGCCATTACCGATGAACATTTTATCGTGTCCGGCCTGGACACGCACCCGATTTTTCAACGCGCGCAATGTGAGGTAGCCTCTGGCCTGGAGAAAATCGGCACCTGTTTTTTTGAATGGTGTGATGAATCCTTCCCCGGGAACAACGCCATACTTTCTGCGGATGGTGTCGATGAATTGGGGCAGATACACTTGGTTTTCTGTAACCAGGGAATAAAACGACAGCTTGGAAGTGATGTTGCCACGAAATTCCGCCCCGCGGGTATTCTGTTGCAGCATATTCGCTGCTCCTGGCTGCAACTGCACGTTCAGCACCGGATTCACCATAAATGCGTCGCCGGAATCCTGCCAGTAAAGAAGCTGAGCCGGTGTTTTATAAAATGGGCCAACACCTTTACGTCTTGATGCCATGGGCCCGTACCTGTCCGGATTATCCGTGCTCAGATACTGATTCATGAAGCGAAGTGGGTCTGCTTTTCCACTTCCATAGAAATAGCGATCGGCAACATCCGCCCGGGGATAAAACCTGTTGCCGGTATTGGCATGATTGGGTAAAGTTACTTCCCTACCCGGCAAGTTCCAGATATCCAAAGCCTGAACATAACGGTCGGCAAATCCATTCGGTACGTACAATGCATCCTGGCCATGAAGCAATGAAGCAGATGCAGCCAAAAAGAACCCAAACAAGATGCAGCGCATGAGTGCAAATAACACCTAAAAATTGAAAAAGCACTTTTATGACGGTGTGGGAAAACCGGTACTTACCTCATCCAAGTGCTGCCTTATACACCTCAAGACAACGTTTCCGCGTAGCGGCAAAATCCACCATAGGCCGAGGATACGCCGGCGTTCCGTATTCAGGAACCCATTGCCGGATGTATTTACCCTGAGGATCAAAACGCTGTGTTTGCAAGGTTGGATTGAACACACGGAAATAAGGCGCAGCATCTACCCCGCTGCCTGCAGCCCACTGCCAGCCTCCATTGTTCGAAGCCAATTCAAAATCCAATAGTTTCTCGGCAAAGTAATCTGCACCCCAGCGCCAGTCGATGAGCAGGTTTTTACAAAGAAAACTGGCCACAATCATGCGCACCCGGTTGTGCATGAATCCGGTGGCGTTCAGTTCGCGCATGCCAGCATCCACAATTGGATAGCCCGTAGTTCCTGTGCACCAACGCCGGAATTGTTCTTCATTGTTGACCCATTCAATCCGGTCGTATGCCGGTTTAAAAGCGCCATGCAACACATGCGGGAAATGCCATAAAATCTGCATGTAAAACTCACGCCAGATGAGTTCATTCAGGTACGATTCACTCAGCGGCTGCGCCCTGCGTGCCAAATCACGCACACTGATGGTTCCAAAGCGCAGGTGTACGCTCAGCCTGCTGGTTCCGTGCACTGAAGGAATGTCGCGGCGTTGCCCGTAATTCAGGATTAGATCGTCGCTTACGTTCTTATTGGGAAAGTTGGCAGTCGGCGCGATAAAACCGAGCTCTTGCAGCGTTGGCAATTGCTGACCCGGCCACTTCCACAAAGCTGATAGATGCGCTTCCGAAGGAAACGCCGGAATGCCTTCCTGCTGCAACCTCAACTTCCACTTTTTGCTGAACGGTGTGAACACGGTATATGGCAATCCGTCGTCTTTAACTACTTCATTCTGTTCGAAAATCACCTGATCTTTGAACGTGTAAAATGCTACACCCTGCTTGTTCAGCAATTCCTGAATGGCGGCATCTCTGTTTCGGGCATACGGTTCATAATCGCGGTTGGTATAAACGGCCTTGATGGAAAACCTGCTGCACAGCTCCTGCCATGCGTCTTCAGGTTTGTGATGCAGCACCAGCAAACCGCTGCCCAGGCTGCGAAAGTGTGCATCCAGTGCAGTCAGTTGCTCGTGGATGAAGGCAACCCTGGCGTCGCTTCGATCTTGCAAAGGTTCCAAAATGGAAGGGTCGAAGATGAAGATGGGCAAAACGGGCAAACCCGATTGCAGGGCTGCCGCCAGAGCGGCATTGTCGTTGTATCGCAAGTCGCGTCGGAACCAGAAAACCGCGAGGCTATTTTGGGGCATAAATCTGTGCTAATGCTTCTGCTAAAGTGGGATACTTGAAAACAAAGCCCTGCTGTAAAAGTTTCTCAGGCACCACCTGCTGGTCGCTGAGCAACAAAGCCGACTGCTCGCCAAAAATCAGGCGCACCAAAAAAGGCGGAATGCCCGGATAAAGGCATTTTTTCCCTGCCGTGGCGGCCAGTGTTTTCAGAAACACATCCTGCGCACAAGAAGCCGGAGCAGCAGCATTGTAGATTCCGGGTGCCAGTTTGTCTTCTACCAGATCCGCATACATGCGCACCATATCGTCAATATGCACCCAGCTGAGCTGTTGCTTTTTGAGCCCAAGCACGGGTAAAATCCCGAATTTCATGGAAGTTCGGAACGGATCCAGAAAGCCTCCGGATTTAGACAAAACCACAGAAGTGCGCAGCGCAGAAACCTTGCTGCCTATGGATCCGAACTGCTGCGCGGCTGCTTCCCATTGAACGCATACATCGCTTAAAAAATCAGTGCCGCTTTGGAATTGCTCGTTTAATGGCTGTCCGGTTCCGGATGGATATATGCCCACACCTGAGGCACTGATGAAATGTAAAATGTGCTGTTGTTTTTTAATTGCCAGTTGTAACAGCAATTGGGCGCCTTTTACCCGAGAATCCAGAATCTCTTTTTTATATGCTTTTGTCCAGCGACGGGCTGCAATACCTGCGCCGGCAAGATGGATGATCACGGTTACACCGTCCAGACATTGTTCATCAATAATTCCATTCAGCGGATCCCAATAAAACCGATGTTCCTGATTTTTTTGTTTTTTATTTGCGGTCAGTACAGCACACAGATGGCCTTGTTCTTCAAGGTGGCGCTTTAATGCACTTCCAATAAGACCTGAAGCTCCTGTGATCAGTATTTTTTTTGTCATGGATGTAGCAAAGATGGCGAATACCGAGGAGTTGGTATCAGAGGAACACAGAAAAGGAAAAGGATTTTTCCGAGATAAGTACTTCATCAAAGACATTGAAAACATCACGGGCATCAAAGCCTACACGCTGCGCATCTGGGAACAACGCTATGGCCTGCTGAAACCCAAACGCACCGAAACCAACATCAGGTATTATGAAGAAGACGACCTGAAGTACATGTTGAACGTGGCCATTCTGACCAGCAACGGGATTAAGATTAAAACCATTGCGCAGATGACCCGTGAAGAGGTGCAGAAGCGCACCTTGGAAATTCACGAGAACCACACCCAATATGAAGGCCAAATCCAGGCGCTGGTAGCCACGATGATGTCTTTCGACGAGCGGGAGTTCAACAAAACCCTGGCGGTCAACGTACTTAAAATTGGCATGGAAGAAACCATGAGTCGGATCATTTTCCCATTCATGGAACACATTGGGCTTTTGTGGCTGGGCGGCAGCATCCATCCGGCCCACGAACACTTCATCACCAACCTGATCAGGCAGCGTTTGTATGTGGCCATCGATCAATTGAATCAGGTTCCTGCACCCGGCGCCCGGCGCTACCTGCTTTTTGTTCCGGCCGGCGAACCGCATGACCTGAGCCTCCTTTTTGCCAACTACATCCTGCGCGCCCGTTCACAAAGCGTTATTTATCTGGGCACTTCCACTCCGCTGGAAGACCTGAACAGCATATTCTCCATGCATGTTCCAGACTTTATTTTCTGCACCCTTACCGCCGCAAACACCAATCTGCCCACACAGATTTTCATCAATGCCATGAGCAAAAGCTGGCCACATACCAAAATACTGCTTACAGGCATGCAGGTGGTGAAACGCAAGGATTTGCATTTCCCCTCTAACGTGCTGGTGATGAACAACCCGGCAGAGTTTGTTTCTTTTATTGAACAGGAATCCCAGAAGGCTTAAAAAAAGTCGTGTGGCTGTCGCAGCGATTGTCAGATCTTTACCGCTGTGAAGGAGCAGCAGCTGTTAACGCTTCAGTCATGGAGCATTGCTTCAGAAGAGCGCATCCTGGTGCAGCCGATCAGCCTGTCGGTTTCCCGTGGTGCCATTGTGGGTATTGCCGGTGAATCCGGTTCCGGCAAAACCCTGTCCCTGCTTTCACTGGCCGGCCTGTTGCCCAAGAACCTGAAGGCCTCCGGCCAGATGCACTTTTCCGGCAACAGCGAAACCAGCCTGTGGACAGGTACTGAATCAGGTGATCGCTGGCGGAAATTCCGAAGGAAGCGCATCGGCTTCATTTTTCAGGAACCTATGAGCGCGCTGAATCCAACCATGCGCTGCGGCGCGCAACTGCTGGAATGTATGGATGAACCGAGTCGGCAGCGCCGCCAGGAACGGGCCCTGGAGCTGCTTCATGAAACCGGACTTCCGGATCCAAAACGCATCATGAAGGCTTACCCGCATGAAATCAGCGGTGGACAACGCCAACGCCTGATGATTGCCATGGCCCTGGCCAACAATCCCGAATTGCTGCTGGCCGATGAACCCACCACCGCGCTGGATGCAGCGCTGAAGCATCAGGTTTGTGCTTTAATGACCAACCTGTGCCGAACCCGCGGTGTTTCACTCCTGCTGGTTTCTCACGACCTGGAACTGCTGGGGGCCTATTCCGATCAGCTGCTGGTGATGCAGCACGGCCAAGTGGTGGAACAAGGCCATGCCGCCGACATGCTCCGCCAACCGAAACACGAATACACCAAAATGCTGTTGGATTGCCGACCCACCTTGGAGAAAAGGCAACAAACGCTGCCGGTGCCCAACGAAGAACCGCAGGCACGTGAGGAGTTTCAACCCAACACTTCACCCGTTCAACTTCATATTCAGGTAAGGCAAAAGCAATTCAGAAATACATCCCGCCCGGTGCTGCACGATGTTCAGTTCGACCTGCACCGCGGCGAAACCATCTGCGTTCTGGGCCAGTCGGGCAGCGGGAAATCAACCCTGGCCAGAATCATCTGCGGGCTGGACAAGGATTACCAGGGGAACATCCGTCCGGCAGCGCAGGACAAGCTTCCACAGGGCGTGGTTCAACTGGTTTTTCAGGATCCTTTTGCGGCACTCAATCCACATCAGAATGTGCTGGAAACCCTGGAAGAAGCGCTGAAATATGGCGGAAGGCAACCACACAAAAACAGCAGAATCCGGGAAGCAGCCGAGCAGCTCCTGCGCGACGTGCGCCTTCCGGAACACACCTGGAATGCGTATCCGCATGAGTTGAGCGGCGGACAATGCCAACGGGTTTGTGTTGCCAGAGCGCTGTGCGCCCATCCGGAAGTCATCATCCTTGACGAATCCGTTTCTGCCCTGGATCCCAGTGTGCAGGCCTCCGTGCTGAACCTGCTGGCCCGCCTTCAATCTGAAAAACAACTCAGCTACCTGTTCATCACCCACGACCTGGATGTGGCGGCCTGGATCAGCCACCGTCTGTTGGTGCTGCATGAAGGCAAAACCGATGCCTTCGGACCAACCGTTGGGCTGTTTCAAAACCCGCCAACGGATTACACAAAATTCCTGTTCAGCTTCCGCTGAGCCGACTCAGAACAGGTTGGCGCGGAAAATCTTCACGGCTATGGCCAGCAAGATGACGCCGAAAAACTTGCGCATCACTTCCAGTCCACTGCGACCCAGGTTTTTCTGGATGTAGCGCGTGCTTCCCACCACCACAAAAATAACCAGCAGGTTGAGCACTATTCCGGTGCTGATCACCAGGTTGGAATAGGTGCTTTTCAATGACATGATGGTGGTTAAGGTTCCGGATCCGGCGATGATGGGAAACGCCACAGGAACGATGTTGCCGGTATTCAGATCCGGATCGTGTTTGAACACATGGATGCCCAGCACCATTTCCAGTCCGAGGATGAACATCACGATGCTGCCCGCGATGGCAAACGACTGCACATCCACACCGAGGTAGCGCAGGAACGGTTCACCGGCAAAAAGAAATCCCAGCATGAGGATGGCTGAGGCCATAGTGACCTTCAGCGCGTGGATGCCGGGAATTTTCTCTTTGAGCGTAACGATGAGCGGCACCGCTCCAATCATGTCGATCACCGCAAACAGGGTAAAACTCACGGTCAGCACTTCATGCAATTTCATGGGGCAAAGGTATCGGCAAGGTGAAGGATTTATTGGAACAATAGGAAAATGCATCCCAAAAGGCAAAGTAGTTGATGTGCCTCGCCCTATTTTCCCACCAACAACATCCACTTCGGCAAAATGGGCGTAATTTCGCGCGCCCCGCTGACCATGCCTGAAGTTCCAGAAGATACCGGTTCCATTGATGTGTTTGGTGCCCGTGAGCACAACCTCAAGGCGCTGGACCTCAGCATCCCCAGAAACAAACTCATCGTTTTTACCGGCGTAAGCGGCAGCGGCAAGTCCAGCCTGGCCTTCGACACCATTTTCGCCGAAGGTCAACGCCGCTATCTGGACAGTTTCTCAGCCTATGCCCGGCAGTTCATTGGCGACATGAAGCGGCCGGACGTGGACAAAATTCATGGACTGAGTCCGGTGATCAGCATCGAACAAAAAACCGTGAGCCGCAACCCGCGCAGTACGGTGGGCACCATCACCGAAGTATATGACTTCCTGCGCCTGCTGTTTGCCCGTGCCGGCGATGCATACAGCTACGAAACCGGGGAACGAATGGTGCGCTTCACCGAAGGCCAGATCATCGAAGCCATCGAACAGCGCTATTTCGGGAAAAAGATTGCCATCCTGGCGCCTTTGGTGAAAGGCCGGAAAGGACATTATCGGGAACTGTTTGAATTGTACCACAAACGCGGCTTTCAGCGCATGCGCGTAGATGGCGTGATGGTGGAAATTCAACCGGGCATGCAGTTGGATCGCTACAAAATCCACGACATTGAACTGGTGATTGACCGCATGGATGCCGGCGCTACCGCAGCGGCAAGAATGGCAGACTCCGTGCGCACAGCCCTGAAAATGGGCAAAGGAACCATGATGGTGCTCGACACCAGCGACCAAAGCCGGCAGTTGTTCAGCAAATTCCTCATGGATCCGATAAGCGGTCTGAGCTACGACGAGCCCAACCCCAACTCGTTCTCCTTCAACTCGCCATACGGCGCCTGTCCTACCTGTGAAGGATTGGGTGAAATATCCGTAGTTTCTGAGGAATTAATCGTTCCCGACCCATCAAAAAGCATCAACCGAGGCGGCATTTTGCCCTTGGGAGAAATCAAAGAAAACTGGACCTTCACCCAGTTACGCGCCATGGCCCGACATTATAAATTCAGCCTTGCCGACCCTATTGGCAGCCTGACACTTGAGGTCCGGAAGATGATTCTTCATGGTACTGAAGAAGGCTTCCCGCTGGAACAAGTAAATGAGCGCGGAAAGAAAACAAAGGTCCAAACCAATTTCAAAGGTGTGGTACATTTTGTTCAGGAACAGTTTTTTGAAAGCGATGATGAAGAGATGCGCAACTGGGCCGAACAGTTCATGCTCAATACGCATTGTCCGGATTGTGAAGGCAGCCGACTGAAAAAGGAAGCCCGTTTTTACAAAATAGCCGGCAAGAACATCGCCGACCTGGCTTCCATGAACATCGGCGCACTGCTGCAGTGGCTGGAATCCGTACCCGAGGAGCTCAGCGAACGCCAAAAAATCATCGCTACCGACCTGCTGAAGGAAATCCATGCCCGCGTATCGTTTCTGCAGGGCGTGGGCCTCTCCTACCTCAACCTGAACAGTCCGGCGCGCACCCTCAGCGGCGGAGAAGCCCAGCGCATCCGTTTGGCTACCCAAATCGGATCCAGGCTCACCAATGTATTGTATATCCTCGATGAACCCAGCATTGGCTTACATCAGCGCGACAACGAGAAACTCATTTCGAGTTTGAAGGAACTGCGCGATCTGGGCAATACCGTTTTGGTGGTAGAACACGACCGCGACATGATGCTGGAAAGCGACCATCTGGTGGAAATCGGACCTGGTGCCGGTGTGCATGGCGGGCGCATCGTGGCGCAGGGCGACCTGAACACCTTTGCTTCCTTCGAAACCACCACGGCAAAATTTCTGTCGGGAACCCTGGAAATTGCTGTTCCCGAGCAACGCCGCAAAATCGGCAAAGAGTATATTGAGCTGCAGGGCTGTTCCGGCAACAACCTGAAAAACGTAACGGTGCGCTTCCCGCTGGGCTGTTTCATCTGCGTTACCGGAGTGAGCGGAAGCGGAAAGTCCACACTCATCAACGAAACCTTGTTTCCGCTGCTTTCCAACCATATTTACGGAACACATTACAAAAACCTCGGCCTGAAAGCGGCAAAAAACGTAGAACTGGTTGACAAAGTGATCCGCATTGATCAGTCGCCCATCGGGCGCACACCGCGAAGCAATCCTGCCACTTATGTGGGCGTGTTTACAGAAATCAGAAACCTGTTTGCCAACCTTCCGGAGGCAAAAATACGTGGCTATAAGCCCGGACGGTTCTCCTTCAACGTGAAGGGTGGCCGCTGTGAGACCTGCGGCGGTGCAGGCAGAAAAGTCATCGAAATGAACTTCCTGCCGGATGTGGAAGTTCCCTGCGACACCTGTCACGGGCGTCGTTACAACCGGGAAACGCTGGAAGTTCGTTACAAGGGAAAAAGCATCACCGACGTGCTGGAAATGAGCGTGGAACAGGCTGTGACGTTCTTTGAACACATCCCGCTCATCCGCCGGAAAATCATCACCATGCAGCAGGTTGGCCTGGGGTACATCACCCTTGGACAAAGCAGCACCACGCTGAGTGGCGGAGAAGCGCAGCGGGTGAAGCTGGCAACTGAACTCAGCAAACGCGATACGGGCAAAACCTTTTACATCCTTGATGAACCAACCACCGGTTTGCATTTCGACGACATCCGGCTGCTGCTGGAAGTGCTGCAGGAACTGGTAAACCGCGGCAATACTGTTTTGGTGGTAGAACACAACATGGACGTGATCAAGGTGGCCGACCATGTGATTGACCTTGGGCCGGAAGGCGGTTCGGGCGGTGGCACCATCTTGGTAAGCGGCACCCCTGAACAGGTGGCTGCGCATAAAAACAGCCATACCGGTCGCTTCCTGATCAAAGAACTAAAGTCCGTTTCCAGGAAAAAATCGTAATCCGTTTCAGCCCCAGGCTCGGGCCTGTTCCATCACCTGAATCAAGCGGGCCGCATTATTGCTGTTGTTGAACTGCTGTTGCAGCACTTGCCTGCGCAAAGCAATATCGGCTTCAGTAAAGGGCTGTTTCATGAGTTCGGTAATCATGGATCTAAGTACCTGCGGGTCGTCGCTGACGCGGCATAAAGATTCCAGACCCGTATGGTGCACCATCACATGATTGGCTACGCAGTGTCTTCCGCGGTTCAGGGCATTAATGAGTTTTAATTTGATGCCTGTTCCCTGAAAAGTACACAGCACATTCACCTGCGCAGCACCAATGAGCCGCAATACTTCCTCAGAATCCAATTGTTCTTCCAGGCTGATGTTTGAATGTCGGGCAACGGCCTGTTTCAATTGGGCAGAAGGATGATTGCCTGCAATGACACATGGAACCTCGAGTTTGCTGAATACTTCATTCACCAGAAACAAAGCTCCCTGATTGTTTTCTGCAACGGCCAGATTCCCGTGATACAGCACAAAAGTCCCGGTTCCGGTGGCAATATCCACCTGTTCATTGGGATGAAAAGCCGGTATGTATTCCGTATGCCCGTATAATCGGGAGAAATATCCGGTATCGTCCGGTGAAATGGCTGCAATCAGACTGGCCTTTTTCAGAATCGGCTCGAACTGTCGCAGGCGTTCCGCTTCCACCCGGAAGAAGTACTTCTTAAAAAAATTCGTTTCGGCAGCCTCCAGATTCGCGTAGTAATCGTGCTCGATGTTGTGGGTGCGCACCACTTTGTAGCGGTTTGCCAGTGCCGGGTGGTTCAGCCAATAGCAGGAATGCAGGCCTTCAAATAAAATGGGCGCCTCTGTTTCGATCAGCTGTTCCAAAAGTTCAGTACTGTCGCGGCTTCCGCTGATGTACGGAATATCGCCATAAAAAGGGTTTTTAAACGTGCGCCGCTTGTACAGGTGTACCTTATGGCAGATTTGGTTCAGGGCAGCAACCTTCCCGCGCTTTCCGTATTCGAAGGCGTGCAGGATGACGGAAATACCGCAGCGCTGTAGTGCTTTTATCTTGTAGAAAATATCGATAACACCTCCATAGTCGGCTGGTTCGGGAATGTCAAAAGCTACCAGGTGGAGGAGTCGTTCAGAGTTGGGCATAAATATCGATGAGCTGTTCGGCTTCGCGCTGCCAATTTAGGGTTTTCGCTGCTTCCAGGCAGTTTTGTTCCAGGCGCGCATATAATTCCGGATCTTCCTGCAGACGCTTTACGGCAGCAACCAGCTGATCCGCATCTGCATCCACGGCAAGTCCAACTTCCCATTGTTGCATCAAACTCAGGTACTCCGGAAAAGCATTGATCAATGAAGGCAACCCGGCGTGGATGTAATCGAAAAACTTATTGTTCAGGGAGTAGTAATAGCTCAGCCCTTGATTTTCGCTAACATTCAGTCCGAGCCATGCTTTACAGGTTTGGTATTTCAGCTGATCGGGTGCAATCCAGCCGGCAAAATGCACTTTGTGTTCCAGGCCTTCTTCCCGAACCATGCGGCGCAATGGTTGCGATAAATCACCTTCACCCACCAGTACCAGTCGGATGTCTAAATGATGCAATGCCCGGATCATGGCTTCAATACCTCGGCCCTGATTAAGCGCGCCCTGATACAGGATAAATGGCGGCGATTCCGGCTGATGCGGCGGATGCATTGCATCCAAAGGAGGTGCGTTCATCACCACGCGGAAAGGCACGCCACTCAATTTTGTATAGTGTTCGGCGATGGCGCCACAAACGGTGTAGGCAGCGTCAGCGCTGGGGATTAACCTGCGTTCTACCCATTCCCAAACACGCTGCACCCGCGGCCTGACAACCACTTCCGGAACCTGACTGAACCACTCATGGGCATCGAACACCAGTTTGATGGGTTTCAGCTTCCGCAGCATCCAACCGGCGGGAAGTGTGTCCGCATCCACTGTTCCCAGGATGTCAAAGCGCTTAAAGCAGAGAAACAGCAACAGCCTCAGGTTGTATTCCAGATAAAAGAGCTTTCCCTTATGAAACCGGCAACGCAGCCGGCGTGTGCGGTAGGCGCGCTGCGGAAGCGCCCGGCTTTCCGGCAACAAGCGCCCAATGAGCGTAACCTCGTGGCCGGCTTCTGCCAGGGTGCTGCAAATCCGCTCCATCCTGCGGTCTGTATGCAGGTCGTTGATTACCGTAAAGATGATCCGCTTTCCCATGCCAAATTTCCTTCTTCATTGATGATGACCGTTCCTGAATCCAGCAGGTTTCTGAGCTCATGCCGGAATGCTGCCGCATCTGTAAAGCCAAAATGGGCCATCAGCGTCGCGATGTTCATGGGCCCGGATTGCAATAAGGCAATCACGCGTTCCGGATCAATGCTTTTGGACGCATCCGTTTCATGAGCGCGCCTGCAGTTGTCGCAATGCCCGCAGGGAGCTGCATCCACTTCGCCAAAGTAATGCCGCAGATATTGGAGGCGGCATCCACGGGTGGCCACAAATTCCAGAACCGCATCCAATGCTTCCCTGCGGCGTTCTTTAATGGATGTGATGAGCGGCTCATTCAACGATACCGGAAGCTGATAGTCGCAGCGCAGCGTGATGCCCGGCTTGTTGCGCAGCGGAATATAATCTACCACGCCTGCCTTGTGCAAAGCGGTAAGCAGTCGGACCACTTCCGGTTCAGGACAACCCATGAACATGGCCAATTGCTGTTCGTTGAGGTTGATGTAATGGTCGAAGATGCCCGGATAGGTGCGCAGCAGCGCGTTGATGATTCCGTCGTACATCGGGTGGTCGAGCTTAAACTCGTACACATCCGGATATGGAAATATGAAGCGGAGTCGGGCCGGAATGCGCACCGATTCGGAAACCTTCAGCAAGCCGCTCCATTCCAGCATGGAAAGTGCGTAATGCAGTTCCTTCTGCTGAAAACCGAAGGCTTTGCAGAACAAGGCTGCATCAAAAGGGAAAAATCGGTCGGCGCCCGTGCCTGTAGGCAAGGCAAAATGATTCATCAATGCTGTGTAAACCCGTTTGGCAAATTCGAAGGGAGGAAAAGCTTCTTCCAGCTGGTCCAACAATTTCTTTCGGTCGGAAGGATACCAAAGGATTCCGGCCGCGGCCTTTTTCCCATCGCGTCCTGCCCTGCCTGATTCCTGATACAGTGCTTCCGGCGACATGGGCAGGCTGGTATGAACCACAAAACGCACATCCGGTTTGTCCACACCCATCCCGAATGCGTTGGTGCACACCATGATGCGCGAACGGCCCTGCATCCAGTCTTGTTGTTTGCGCACGCGCACTTCCGGCGCCAGACCGGCGTGGTAAAAATCTGCACGCTGCCCGCGTTCCTGCAACAGATGACAGGTTTCCAGGGTATCGCGGCGTGTGGGTACATACACCAGTCCGCAGCTTTTCACCCCTGCCAGATGCTGCTGCAGCCATGCCGGCTTGGATTCCACCTCATGCACCGAAAAATCCAGATTGGGTTTGTCGAAGCCTGCGGAATAGATATATGGTTCATGCAAATTCAGCTGCATGTGTATATCCTGCTGCACCTTTGGCGTAGCAGAAGCCGTTAAGGCCATGCAGGGAACCTTAGGCAGCAAGGTTCTGGCTTCTTTGATGCTTAAGTATTCCGGTCTGAAGTCATAGCCCCACTGACTGACGCAATGCGCTTCATCCACCACAAGCCTGTCCACCTGAAGGTACGGCAGCCATTCACGAAAAGACGCAGAGGCCAGTTTTTCCGGAGAAAGATATAAAAGGCGCACGTGCAGGTCGCGGGCCAGCGACAGGTAGCGTTCCTGTTCTTTACGTGTGTGGTGGCTGGTGATGGCAGCCGCTGCAATCCCCCGGCGGTGCAGACCTTCCACCTGATCTTTCATCAGTGCAATGAGCGGAGAAACCACCAGTGTTAGGCCGGGAACAACAAGCGCAGGAACCTGAAAGCAGAGTGATTTTCCGCCACCTGTGGGCAGCAGTGCCAGCACATCGCGGCCGGCAACAAAGGCATCTGCAAGTGATTCTTGTCCGGGGCGGAACGATGCATAGCCCCAGAAACGGGTTAATATCTCCCGGGTTTCAGCACTCATGCATCAGCCATCATGCCATCCTGCATCCGTATGATGCGGTTCCCCAGGCCTGCCAGCGTATCGTTGTGTGTAACCACTATGAACGTTTGTTTGCGCTCATCGCGGAGGCGTATAAAGTAGTCATGCAGTTCGGCTGCATTTCTTGAATCAAGATTTCCGCTCGGTTCATCGGCAAAAACCACTGAAGGTTTATTGATGAGTGCGCGCGCCACGGCAACCCTTTGTTGTTCGCCACCGGAGAGCGCACCGGGCTTATGCGTCATGCGGTGTTCCAGCCCTAAAAATTGCAGTAAGGAGGCTGCTTCCTCCTTCACCGTTGCTTTAGATCTTCCCGCAATCCATCCGGGAATGCATACGTTTTCCAAAGCGGTAAATTCAGGCAGCAGCTGGTGAAACTGAAAGATGAAGCCAATATGGCGGTTTCTGAACGCGGCCAGGGCTTTCTTATTTAGGGCGAACATATCCTGGCCATTGAGCAAAACAGTGCCCGAACTCGGTTTATCCAGGCTGCCCAAAATTTGAAGCAAGGTAGTTTTTCCTGCACCAGAAGCCCCGGTAATACAGACCATTTGCGCCTCCGGAATATCCAGGCTGATGCCCCTTAACACTTCCAGGCTTCCAAACTTTTTTGTGATGTTGCGTGCACTGATAACCATAAAGCCGGTAACTTACAAAAAGCGGCATTCAAAGATATGCCAGCGCCTATTAACTTCGCGGCTCTAAATTCAACCATGAACATACACGAGTATCAGGCCAAAGAAGTATTGAAAAAATACGGTGTGGCCATCCAGGAAGGATATGTGGCTGAAACGCCCGAACAGGCACATGAAGCAGCTTTAAAAGTTAAAGAACAATCCGGCAGCGACTGGTGTGTAGTGAAAGCCCAGATTCATGCAGGCGGTCGTGGCAAAGGCAAAATTGAAGGTACCGAACACAGAGGCGTTCAGGTGGCTAAAAATGCCGACATGGCCCGAGACATTGCACAAAACCTCCTCGGTGGAAACCTGATCACCATTCAGACCGGTGCCAAAGGAAAAATTGTAAATAAGGTATTGGTTGCTCAGGATGTTTTTTACCCCGGTGCTTCCGAACCCAAAGAATACTACATGAGTGTATTGTTGGATCGCGGAACCAAAACCAATGTCATCATTTACACCACCGAAGGCGGTATGGACATTGAACAGGTTGCCGAAGAACATCCGGAGAAAATCTTCAAAGAGTGGGTGGATCCTAAAGTAGGCTTTCAGGCATTTCAGGCCAGAAAAATTGCCTTCAACCTGGGCCTGTCAGGAAAAGCCTTCAAGGAAATGGTCAACTTCGTTACCGCACTGTATAAAGCTTACGAAGAAACTGATTCCGCCATGTTCGAAATCAACCCGGTGTTGAAAACCAGCGACGACCGGATCATTGCCGTTGATGCCAAAGTGAACCTCGACGACAATGGCCTGTACCGCCACCCCGACCTGTTTGGTTTGCGCGACCTTGCTGAAGAAGATCCTACAGAAGTTGAAGCCGGCAAATACAACCTGAACTTCGTGAAACTTGACGGCAACGTAGGCTGTATGGTGAACGGCGCCGGATTGGCCATGGCAACCATGGACATCATCAAACTGTCGGGTGGCGAACCTGCCAACTTCCTCGATGTGGGCGGAACTGCCAATGCCGAAACGGTAGAAGCAGGTTTCCGAATCATCATGAGCGACCCGAACGTAAAAGCGATCCTGATCAACATTTTCGGTGGCATTGTTCGTTGCGACCGTGTGGCCAATGGTGTGGTGGAAGCGTACCGCAAAATTGGCGACATCAAAATCCCGATCATCGTGCGTTTGCAGGGAACCAATGCTGAAGAAGCCAAAAAAATCATCGATGAAAGCGGTTTGAAGGTGTACAGCGCCATCATGCTGAAAGAGGCTGCCGATTTGGTGAAAAAACTGTTGGTGGAACAAGGGAGCGCACAGCCATAAAAATCCTATTTTCACATCCAAAAAAATGGGACTCGTATCAGAATTCAGAGAGTTTATCACCAAAGGCAGTGTGTTTGACCTGGCCGTGGGTGTGGTTATTGGTGCAGCATTCCAAAAAATTGTGGACTCGCTGGTCAGTGACATCATCATGCCGATTATTGGCATCATCACCGGCGGCATCAACTTCAGCACCCTTTCGTTGAAGGTAGGCGAAGCCGAACTGAAATATGGAAACTTCATTCAGCAGACCATCATCTTCCTGCTTGTGGCGTTTGTTCTGTTCGTATTCATCCGCACCTATAACCGAACCAAACGAAAACTGGCGGAAGTCGTTTCCGCTGAACTGAAAAAATAACGAAACGGGGAGCCATAGGTTCCCCGTTTCATTTAATAAATCCGGACCCCTGTTTGCGCATGTTCCGCGTGCTGTTCCATCGGCGGCCCCCACAGGCATCACCGAAGGTGAATATCTTTGCAGCGCATGAACAAGCTGGCTGTATTAACGATGATGCTTGCCTCATTTACAAATGGCAAAACCGTGAAGGCAACAACAGCAAAATCGGACAGCTCCGGCTGGACCAGAAATGTAGAATTGGGGTTCAGCGCTGCACAGGCTACCTTCTCCAGCAATTGGAAGAGCGGTGGCACCAACAACCTGAGCGTATTAACGTACGTAAACCTTAAAGGAAAATTGAGCAGTGGCAAGCACAGCTGGGAACAAAAATTCAACCTCTTATACGGCCTCATAAAAAATCAGGGTGAAATGATGCGCAAAAGCCAGGATTTGTTGCTCATCACCAGTGATTACAACTTTGGCATTTCTCCAAAGCTGCAGGTCTTTGCCGGCGTTACCTTTCAATCGCAGGCCGACAGAGGGTTTGAGTATAAAACTGATTCATCAGGATTTCCTGTAAAAACCCTGATTTCCGGATTCATGAGCCCGGGACAGCTGATTGAAGCTTTTGGATTAAAACTTTCACCCGTGCCATTTTGGTGGGTAAAGTTCGGCCTCGGCGCTACGCGTCAAACCTTCATGCTCAATCAGCGCATTTATGAAGAAACCGGAAAAGCACTAATTTCAAATGTTCCCCGCGGACAAAAAGTCATCAACGAAGCAGGTTTGCAAATCCAAAGTGAATTAAGCAAAGACCTGAAACCAAATATTCGCATCACGGCGCGTTACCTGGGATTTGGCCCGTTCAATTATTTGGAGGGTGGTTTCGACAGTCGTTTAGACTTCATGGCCACGGCAAGACTTACAAAATTCCTGACAACAAACGTTACGGCTGTGGCTATTTTGGATAAAAACCAACACAAAAACTGGCAGCTGTCGCAGATTTTCGGCATCGGACTGGCTTACAAACGCTGAACGCAGAAGATGGACCGGATAGAACTACCCGAATATTACCTGGATCCAAAACTGTTGAAGTTGGTGGCCAACCGCCTGCATGCCGGCGCAGTTGTTGTTGTTCCCACCGACACGGTGTATGCCTTGGTATGCGACCCGGGCAATCAGGCTGCTGTAGAGCGGATGTGCGCGCAAGTGGGCAAAAAGGCCAACACCGCGTTGCTTTCGCTTCTGTGCCGGGATTTCAAACAGATTGCCGCCTTTACCGCGCCCATCCCACAACCGGTTTTCAGGGTGCTTCGCGCAAAGCTGCCGGGTCCATTCACCTTCATACTCAAAGCGGCTGCATCGGTAGAAAAACAATTCAACAACCGACGAAAAACCATTGGTGTGCGCATACCTGATCATCCCGTTTTGTTGGGCATTCTGGAAACATTTGGTGGTCCACTGATGGCTACTTCCCTGCACAGCGACGACCACATCATGGAATACGCGCATGATCCCGATGAAATTGCCCAAACAATGACACATCTGGCAGACCTGCTCGTGGACAGTGGACCGTGCGGCATCATACCTTCAACGGTGGTTGACTGCAGCAACGGTGAACCTGAACTGTTGCGCGAGGGCAAGGGCATTTGGTAAACACCTTACCAGGATTCCGGCCCGGGAAGCTCATCCAATTCACTTGGCATGGCCGTCTTCATGCTCCAAAGCCTGTTTTCTACCCCATTGGTCAACCATAAAAACCGAACACCTGCTTCCATGTTGTATTTCAATGCCTGTTCGACCACTTTCTGGTTGATGGGAATATGAGGCGCCTTGCACTCAACCAGAATAATAGGCTCGGCTTGTCTGTTCATCACAAGAACATCCGTACGGCGCTTCAATCCATTCAGGAGCAAAGCGCGTTCCAGGGCAATCCATCCTTCGGGAACTTTAAATTCGTCAAGCAACCAGAATACCACATGTTGCCGCACCCATTCTTCCGGAGTGAGGGCTACATATTTTTTTCTGATTCTGTCAAAAATATAGTTTTTTTGCCCCTGACTGCGCAGCTGGAACGTATAGGCCGGAAAGCTCAGCATTAACCTCCGCAATTTAGTCGATGAGTACCATACCGGTGTTCCAAGTTTATGAGAAAATCCTCGCGGACATCCAAAAACGCGCGTTTGAACCGGTGTACCTGCTGCAAGGGAAAGAGCCGTTTTTTATAGATAAAATTACCGAAGCGCTGGAAGCAACCGTACTGCAAGAGCACGAAAAAAGCTTCAACCAAACCATTTTCTACGGAAAAGAAACCAATACCATGAACCTGCTGATGGCGGCACGCAGGTATCCAATGGGCGCTACACATCAGTTGATTGTGGTGAAGGAAGCCCAGCACCTGCAGGACCTCGAAAAGCTTGAAGCGTACCTGGAAGCACCACAACCTTCCACCATTCTGGTTTTGTGCATTAAATCTGAAAAAAAGCTGGACAAGCGCACCAAGCTGGCAAAGTTGTTCGGGAAATACTGCATCTTCGACTCAGACCCTCTGAAGGATTTCCAGATGAAACGATGGCTGGACAACTGGACCAGAACCCAGGGAAAAACCTTGGATGCACTGGCTGCAGAAATGGTTACCGATTATCTGGGTACAGATTTGAGTTTGGTGGTGAATGAATTGAGCAAGCTGTTTATCAATGTTAAAGATGCCTACATCAGCGCACGACACATTCAGGAACATATTGGACTGAGTAAAGAATTCAACGTTTTTGAATTGCAAAAAGCACTGGGCGCCAGGAACTTTAACAAATCGATTCAGATAGCCCACCACCTAAGTTCTGACATGAGTGGGAGGAACCACAGCAGCGTGTTGCTCGGAGCGCTGGTGCAGTATTTCAACAAAGTGCTGCTCACGCATGGACACAAAGCCAAAGACAAAGATGCGCTGGCGAAAATCCTGGAAGTACATCCATTTTTTGTGCAGGAATACCTTGCCGCAGCCGGTAAATACAGTCCGGCGGCTATTGAGAAGGTGCTCGGCTACCTCAAATACTTCGACCTCAGGTTTAAGGGAGTAAACAAGGGCGGTGCTTCAGACAATCAATTGTTCGTGGAACTCATTGTAAACATTCTGAAAAACTGAATCTTTGGGGTCCATCAATATTTTATCACTATTGTTTAATTTGCACGTCACATCTGATACACATCATACCATGAAGAAACACATACCATTAACCATGTTGTTCCTGGGTGCCTGTGGCCTAACCGCTCAGGTTCCTTTTGGAAACGTTCGTGTGGGAAACCCCTCTGGACCCGCAGTGAAATCCACTTTTTACGTTACTTCTGATCGGGCCGCTGCCGGTGCAGTGTACAGTTCCGGAAAAACCAATAAAAATCAGGAATACCTGCTGCGCAGGGGAATTGTTCCTTACGACTTTGTGGAAATAGGCAGCACCTGGTATGACCTGCAGTCAAATGCTTCTGTAGGCAACAGGGTAGTGCTTTATCCTGATGGAAGCGTTTCAGCAACATGGACCACTAGTGCCGATGAAGGATCTTCCAGCTTTCCAAATCGCGGCAGCGGTTTCAACCATTACAATAAAACAACATGGGGGCCTTCTAAAGCCGACCGTATTGAAACTGCCCGCCTCGGCTGGCCAAGCATTGGCGTGCTGTCTGACGGTACCGAATGGATTATGGCCCATGATGCTGCCCTTGGCGGCTTCGTGCTTTCAAAAAACGGAGGCAAAGGCCAGACAAACTGGACCGGAACTGCTGTATTGAAAGAGAATAACCTGCGCCCACTGTGGGGACGTGCCACTTCTTCAGGCAACTACATCCACGCCATTTATACGTATGCCGACAGCTCACAGCCCGGTGAACCACGCGCCCCAACACGCAATGGTGTTCTGGCACCCATGGTGTACAGCCGCTCTACCGATGGTGGTATGACCTGGGACCAGCAAGCCGTGATGCTGCCCGGTTTTGATACCAGCCGCATTACTAATGGCGGTGGCGATCAATATGCCATTGCCTGCCGCGATTCAATAGTGGCCATCATATTCGGCGGTTTGGCCGATGACGTTTCTGTTTGGAAATCAACCAATAACGGAACCGACTGGACCAAAATGATTGCGGATTCTTTCAAATACGCGCCATATAATTCAACCAAACTGATGCTCGACACTCCGTTTACAAACGACGGAACTGTGCAGGTGTTGATTGACCGCAATGGCCAGGTTCATGCCTTCTGGGCAGGCAGCCGCATGCTCGACGACGACAATACCGATCAGTCGTTCTCTTTCTTCCCCGGTTTCCAGTTTATTGGTTACTGGAATGAGAACACCAAGCAGAGTCAAATCATCGCCTCCGGTGCCGCTTTTGACCGCGACGGTGACAATGCTAACGCGCTCAGCGCTGCAACTACCGCGTTCCTGAGCAATGGCCAGGTTCCTTCTACCCTGAATACCGTAGCGCGCCTGGGCAATACTTCTGCCATGAGGCAACCTTCTCCAACCATCGATGCCGCAGGTAACATCTACGTAACTTTCTCTGTGCCGATTGAAGGTGACCTGAGTGATCTTGATGCGAACTACCGCGACATCGGACTGGTTTATTCTACCGATGGAGGCGCTACCTGGAAAACCGGCCAAAACCTGACCCAGACCATGATGGTTGAGGACGACTTCGCCAGTGTTGCTCCAGATGCCGACGACTTCGTGCACATGGTATGGCAACGCGACGGAATCCCCGGAACAAACCTGCAGAACAACTCTACATCTACCAACAACCATGAGCCTGTGAAAAACCAGATCATGTATGCAGCCATCCCAACTGCCAAGATCTTGTCTGATGCCATTGGACATCAGTGGGGTCTGGGCGTGAACAAAATGAACCAGCCTGCAGAAGTATTTGTGGTTTCTCAGAACTATCCTAACCCATTCAGCAGCAAATCTGAAGTACTGGTGTTCATGGATGAACCAGGCACCCTGAAGGTGGACATCATCACCCTTGATGGTAAAGTTGTTCGCAGCAGCAGCCAGAAAATGATTTCCCGCGGAAACCAAATCGTTCAACTGGACGGAACCGGTTTGAATGCAGGCATGTACCTGTATCGTTTCACTGCCGGCAAGAACGTGGTGACCAAGAAAATGACCATTCAATAATCAACACCAACCCAAAAACAAAAAGCCTCGATAAATCGGGGCTTTTTGTTTTTATGTGTTCCAATACAGCACGGGATCTGTTTCCGGATGCACCGGTTTTCCCTGCAACATACAGGCAATCAACTCCTTCACCAGTAAAGGTCCCATAGATGCACCCTTACTTCCCCAACCATTGCAGATGTAAAGCTGACGATGCTCCGGATGTGGCCCCATGTACGGGCGGCGGCGCCCAACAGTTGGCCTCACTGCCGTTTCATGAGCAAGAATTTCATAGGATAAAGACTGAGGCAATAACTCGCTGAGTTGCTGCAATAAGGTTGCCCTGCCGGATTCCGTGGGTTCCGGAATCAGGTTCTTCCAGTCATAAGTAGAACCAATACGGAATACGCCCGAACCAAGTGGAATGGAAAAAACCTTCTTTTTTACGATGTATGAAGGAAGTCCGGAAGGATCCGACAAACGGATGCTCAGCAATTCACCACGCGTAAGGTGAAAAGGTAAAGATTCCAGTGGTTGTTGTTCATAGGCAAATGCACCCTGAGCAAAAACCACATACTTGGCTTTGATGTCGCGCCAAAACCAATAGCCCTGTTCAAAATGGAGCGCGTTCCAAAGAACGGCTTCGTTACTGAAACGCCCCTGCCCAGTCCACAATGCGCGATGATACCTACATAAAGCAGCCATATCCAATCGGCCGGACTGACGTGTCAAGGCTCCGCTTCGGCCATGCAATTCCGGAAGTTCTTCCATCCATTCCAGCCACTGCGGGCCTAATTGTTCCGCGGCGCGTGTCCAGTGTTGTCGATCTTGAGCCGTATCTGCCAAAAACGCCATGGGCATGGCATGAAAAAACACCTGACCTGTTGCTGCTTCCAGTGCACGGTAGTAATGCGCTGAAGCTGGAAACAGTTCCGCAGCACGCCAGGTTAATCCGCCGGTTCTTGGCACCAAAGGATGCATCAGCCCGGCAGCAACCCGAGAAGATGTGGGCGAGATCTCCGGATCTGCAACATGCACTTCCAGGCCTTGCAGCAACAGTTCACGGGCAAGGAGTGTGCCGGCAATCCCTTGGCCGGCCACCAAAACATCAACGCAGGCCATGAAGGCAAATCTCCTATTTTTGTTCTGATGAAGCGACTCTTCTTATGCGCGGCAAGCTGTTTTTTTCTGACGCTGAACCTCATGGCACAACAGGAATTTCGCATGAACCTTTGGTCCGGATTGAATTTTTGTCAAATAGACGGCGACCAGGAAAGCGGATACAACAAATTGGGATATAGCGTTGGCGTAGAAGTTTGGCGTGGCTTCAACGATAAATTAAATTGGCATACCGGCGTTCAGTATAGCCAACGGGGCAGCAAAAGTTACAACGACCCGGAACAGCCCAACCCCTTCCCTTTTCACTATGTGATGAACATGGTGGAAATACCTTTTTACGTTAGCGCAGCCACCAAGTGGAAGCATACCAGGGTCATTGCCGGGACTCAGGCAGGTTACCTCTTTGATGCCCGCGATAAATTGGGGAGCTATTCCCAGCTGCAGGGCGATCTCCGAACATTGCACCTTTCAGGCATGGCCGGAATACAGCATCAGTCAAAAAAACTGACCTTCCGCCTCAGCTTTCAGTACGGCCTCAATTCCATGCGGAAACCCGTTGTTTTGCGTTATTTCGTGCGAAACGGAGTATTCCACAACAATGTGCAATTCGCAGTGCTGCTGCCTTTAAACCGGCCTTAAAACATCATGAGCATCATACGCTTCCTTGTCCCAATCATGATCAGAATCTTACGCTTCCTTGTCATCATCGTTGCGATTGTTGCCATTGTGTACAAATTCAAAAGCAACCGCACACCAGCACCTGCCCCACCGAATGCCGCAGATGTTCAAAACATCAAAATGCTCCTGCAGCAACAGCAACAGGACTGGAACAATGGAAACCTTGCTGGATTTATGGATGGTTACTGGCAGGATGACTCCATGCGATTCATCTCATCTAAAGGCACACGCTACGGTCATAACAACACGTTGAAAGCCTATCAGAAACATTATCCAACAAAAGCGGCCATGGGACAACTGAAGTTCGACCTTGAACATGTTGGGGCACTCGCCGAAGGTGCTTCATTGGCTATGGCCAGCGGGCGCTGGGAAATCACCGGAAGTCCCGAAGCCGGACGGGGTTACTTCTCTTTAATCCTGAAGCAATTCAACGGTAGCTGGAAAATCATTGCCGACCATACCTGGGCGGATGCTCCTTAGATTCAGATACGCCTTTCAAACACCTTCCGAGGCATCATTTCAAACCCTGAACAAGGTTTGCCTCATGCAGCTGTGCACGCTGATTAGTTCAGGCTAAGGTCAAAAGGCATACGCATCTGCATGCCCTTCATTCGTTCGGCCTGCACGGCGCGTCTGTAAATTTCGTATTGCGCGCCAAGCGCCTCTTTCAGCGCGAGTTCCGAATCATTCAGACTTCCAAAAAACGATGAAAGTGAAAACTTCGGTTCGGGATAGGATACCACACGGTATTTGGAAATCTTTGCCTTGGCAGCCGCCATCTTGATGGCCTCCTGAAAACCGCCATGCACATCGGCAAGCTTTAGGTTCAGTGCATCAGTTCCGGGCCAAACTCGTCCCTGAGCAATGCTGTGCACATATATGCTGTCCAACCTACGTCCTTGCGCAACAATGCTCAAAAAATCCCCATAAATTCGATCTACGGCATGTTGAATGTAGGCGCTTTGCGCGGCATTCAACGGACGGTCGGGTCGCGTAAAATCACTATGCTCACCGGTTGGAACAGATTCATAATTCAATCCCAGATGAGTTTCAAACAACTTTTGGGTATTGGGATATAATCCGAACACCCCAATGGAACCTGTGATGGTTTGAGGCAAACACAAAATGGTATCGGCCATACAGGCGATGTAGTACCCGCCTGAAGCAGCAACATCACCAAAACTGGCAATAATGGGCTTCACTTTGCGGGTAAGGGCAACTTCTCTGGCAATAATATCGGAAGCCAGGGAGCTGCCACCCGGGCTGTTGATGCGCAGCACAATGGCCTTCACCTGCTTGTCCTCACGCGCTTTGCGGATGGCGTCGGCCAGGGTTTTGCTATGTATTTGTTCGGGTTCGTTGTTGCTCCCGTATTGAATTTCGCCGCTGGCATAAACCACGGCAATCTTTTCCCGTGCGTATTCCTTTTCGGCTTTTGAAACTTCATGATAATCTGAAAAAGCCACCCAATTTTTCTGGGATGCTTCCTTCTGTCCAATACGTTGCGAAACCATGGTGTTAAACTGGTGGTAAGGCATTACGGCATCAATAAGTTTCAACTGTTTTGCCGCCATTGGGCCTTCCACCTTCAACTGATGCGCGTAATTCACCAGCAAGGATGAATCTATACCTCTGGATTTCGAAATATCCCGAATGAACACGGCGTACATGCTTTGCACCAGGTGTGCAACCTGTTCCCGATTTTCAGGACTGAGTTCCTTTTGCACATAAGGCTCTACCGCACCTTTATATTTTCCCGCCCGGAATACCTGAAAGGAAATCCCCGCTTTATCCAGCAATCCTTTATACATCACCACACCGCCGGCAAAACCATCAAACATCATTTCACCCGAAGGATTCATCACCACCAAATCACAGGCAGATGCAAGGTAATAGCCGATTTCTGTAAGGAAGTCGGCGTAGCAGTAAACAAACTTTCCGGATTTGCGGAATTGAAGGATTTTTGAACGTACCTCAGCAACCGAAGCCATTCCGGATATGAGCTGCTCGGGCCGAATCACGATCCCCTTCACCCTGGAATCGGCAGCTGCCTGGTCCAGTGTTTGCAGGATGTCCAACAATCCCAGCGATTTCTGATCAGAAGCTGATGCTTTAAGCACCGCAAAGGGGTTGTATGGAGTTCGCTCCGGAAAGGCCATGGGTATTTTGAACTCCAAAACCGCGTTTTCCGGAACCTTCAATGCTTCTTTATCACCGGAGAATGCCATTCCCGCAACCGCCAGAAGCAACACAAAGAGCATCAAGCCCGTGAGCAGCATCCCAAGCATGGTTGCGAAAACAATCTTAAAAAACGACTTCATGAAGCCGCAAAATAGCACCTCTTTGGAAAGCACCGTGGTCAGATATCGACAAATTCGAGGATTCAGTCCCTAAACAAGCAAAGCCAGAATACAGTAATAACTTTGTGCTGTGAGTTTCCGCGCCCGAATACTACTCAACTTATTTTCGGCCTTATTGGGCTTGTTGTTGTTGAATTTCCTCTGGCATTACTGGACAAAAGAACCCTGGTTTCAAAACCAATACATCAATTTGGGTACCCTTTTGGCCGGCACATCATACCTAATCGCAGCGCTGGTTAGTGCCCGTTCCTTGTGGAAAACACTGAGCAAACTACATTCATATCTGTTGCAATTAGAAGTACGCCAAGACCATGAAGCAGAAGTAAAACTGCCCGACAGTGCTCCGGAAGTGGTTAAAATTGAAGACACCCTTGAACGAATTCTGGAAAAAAGACGTGCCGAAACAGAACGTCTGCGGCAATTAGAAGATTACCGAAAGGAATTTCTGGGAAATGTTTCGCACGAATTGAAAACACCTATTTTCAACATCCAGGGATACATTTCAACCCTGCTTGACGGCGGCCTCGAAGATTCGGCCATCAATAAGAACTTCCTTCAAAAAGCCGATAGGAACGTTGATCGATTAATTGGCATCGTTTCCGACCTCGAAACCATTACCCAATACGAAGCCGGCGAATTGGAATTGCAACGCAGCGAGTTTGACATCTCCGGACTGATGCGCGAAGTAGTGGAAAGCCTGGAATTTCAGGCAGGAAAAGAACGCATCAGTCTGCAGTTTCAAGATCCGGGGAAGGCTGTTACGGTTTGCGGAGACCTGTTCCGCATCAGGCAGGTTTTGACCAACCTGGGCACCAATTCCATACGCTACGGAAAAGAAAACGGCACCAGCCGCTTCCGGATTTTACCCATGGGAAATAAGGTGCGTGTGGAAGTGTCCGATACCGGCCTGGGCATCCCGGAAAAAGATCTGGGTCGGATTTTTGAACGCTTTTACCGCGTAGATAAAAGTCGATCGCGACATAAAGGGGGCAGTGGCCTTGGACTGGCCATTGTAAAACACATCATTGAAGCCCATGGAGAACAAATAGATGTGATGAGCACCGAGGGCGCAGGCAGCGTGTTTGGTTTCACCCTGCCTGCCGGCCCTTGTTGATTTTATCTAACGTTCATCGAAAACTATGGAAACTTTTGTTGCGATGAAAGTTTCCAAGGTTTCCGTACAGTTATTTCGCAGGCGCATTTACCTGTGGAGGCCATCAGAAAAATATTAAGTACGGCAGAACGCATGTTTATGCGCTTTGGTATTCGCAGTGTTACGATGGACGACGTGGCGCGCGAGACCAGCATCAGCAAAAAAACCTTGTACCGCTGTTTCCGCGACAAGAATGATTTGGTCCAAAAAACCATTGAACAACATCTGAAAGCCATCGAGGAAAAAATGGATGAGCTTGACCGTTTGGAAGGTGATGCTGTTTCAGCCACCATGGCTATTGCCAACTTCATTTGCAGCGACCATCGGGAATTGAACCCGGCGCTGATTTTTGACCTGAAGAAATATCATTCGGACAGCTACGCCATGTTCACCAGGCAACGTGATCAAATCATCAGCACCAGGGTTTTAGACAATTTACAGAAAGGGATAGAGGCCGGATTGTATCGCAAAGACATCCATCCGGAATTGATTTCCCGCTTCTACATCAACAGCGTGGGAAGCTTGTTTGATCCGGACAGCTTTCCCGGTATGGAATTCGATTTTGTAAGCAGGTATCGCGAATTGATTCGCTACCACTTGCACGGCATCGTTACCCCTGAAGGAAAAAAATTACTCGACAACATTCAAATATGAAAGGCAAAATCCTTGTTTTCCTGGCAACAGTGCTAAGCCTGCAGGCTGCCAGGGCGCAATCAAACACCGATACCCTAAAGCTGACCATGCTCCAGGCCATTGACTTGGCGCTGAAAACCAGCAGGCAGGTGCAGAATGCTTCCGCCGATATTCGTTTGGCCCAACAAAAAGTACGGGAAATTCAAAGCATTGGGCTTCCTCAGGTAAATGCAACCGGTGGATTTACCCAGTACGTGCAGATTCCGGGCAGCTATGTACCCAACTTTACCGGTCAGGGCCCTGACTTTCTGTTCATCAAATTTCAGCAGAAATACACTTCAAACCTGAATATTCAGGCCAGCCAGTTGCTTTACGACGGCACGTATTTATTGGGTTTGCAGGCTGCCAAATCATTCGTGGAAATCAGCCGCCTGCTTGAATCAAAAAGCGAATACGATTTGAGCTTTGCCGTTGCAAAATCTTATGCCCTCTGCCTGAACACTTCCAGAAACCTGGAACTGCTGGACCAAAACATGGCCACCCTGAAGAAAACGCTGGAGGAAGTGCGCGAAATATACAATGCCGGTTTCGCCGAAAAACTGGACGTTGACAGGCTAAGTCTGAGCCTCGCTTCGCTGGGTGTGCAACGTGACAAACTGCTTGCAGGCGTGGAAATGACCCAAAATGTGTTGAAACTAACCATCGGGTTGCATCCGGCCCAGCCACTCATGCTGACAGATAACCTTGAAGACCTGAGCAAAGAACTTCATGTGGTGCTGCCCATTGAACAAGGTATGAGCATTCCAAAACCAAACAACAGGATCGAATACCAACTGTTGCAGCAAAACCTGAAAATGAATGCCTTCGATGAAAAACGCTATAAAGTTGGATACACCCCAAACCTGGTTGGCTTTATGGCCTATCAGCGCACCACCAACCGCTCTGAGTTCAATTTCCTTGACGGCAACCTTCCCATCAACAACACCTGGGTTCCGGCAACGCTTTGGGGACTGAACCTGAACGTGCCCATTTTCGACGGCTTCCGCAAACAAAGTCAGATCCGGCAGGTGCGCATCAACAGGGAAAAAACCCTGAACGACCTGATCAGCTTTGAACATGCAGCGGGGATGGAATACCTCAATGCGCGACAGGCGTACCTGAGCAGCCTGAAAGCTCTGGAACTGCAAGCCCAAAACAGCGCGCTGGCAGAAACCATTTACAACAACGTAAACACCAAATTCAAAGAAGGTGTGGGCAGCACCATTGAAATCCTGTCTGCCGAGAATGAATTAAAAAGCGCCCGGGTGAATTACCTCGGCGCCTTATATGACCTCAGCATTGCCATCATGGACCTCAAAAAAGCCCTTGGCGAAAACATCACTCCATAAGACCATCATCAAATGAAAAACCGCAATACGATCATCCTCTCTATCCTGACCCTTGCAGTAAGTGCATGTGGTGGCAAAAAAGCCGGAAACCTGGAAGAGAAAAAAGGGGAATTGGCCTCGATCAGAAAAGAAATTTCAAGCCTTCAGGAGCGTGCCCGCGCACTGGAAACAGAAATTGCAACGCTTGACACCACAGCCACCGATGGAAAACTGAAACTTGTTGAAGTACTCGATATAAAACCGGAGCTATTCCAAGGTTATGTGGAAGTTCAGGGAACAGTAGATGCTGAGCAAAGTACCATTGCCACCGCCCAAATGCCGGGTGTAATCACCCGTGTTGCCGCATCCGTTGGGCAACAGGTAAGCGCTGGTCAGGTTTTGGCAGAAATAGACAACTCTTTGATGAAGCAACAGGTGGCGCAGGCACAACAACAACTCGACTTCCTCACAACCTTGTACCTCAAGCAAAAAAGCCTGTGGGAAAAAGGAATTGGAACAGAAGTGCAATACCTGTCAGCGAAGAACCAAAAGGAAGCCATGGAGAAAAACCTGGCTGCGGCAAAAGAACAGCTGAACATGACCTACATCAAATCACAAATCAGCGGAACCATTGAATCTGTGGATGTAAAAATTGGTCAAACGGCCGCTCCCGGTATGCCGCTGTTTCGTGTAGTGAACATGAGCGGCGTGAAAGTAGTGAGTTCCATCGCTGAAACATATGTTTCCAAAATCAACAAAGGCGATGCTGTGAAGATTCACTTCCCGGACCTGAAAAAAGATAAAGTAGGATTTGTCTCTTTTGTGAGCCGTGTAATTGATCCCATGAACCGCTCCTTCCGTTGTGAGGCCAAACTGACTGATGTTACCGACCTCAGGCCAAACATGCTGGCCGTGGTAAAAGTTACCGATTACGAACAAAAAAATGCCATCGCTGTGCCCGTAAACGTGATTCAGAACACCGGCAGTGGCGCTGAACTTTTTGTGATAGAAAACCAAAAAGGCAATCAATGGACCGCAAAGCACCGCAGCGTGAAAATTGGACGCAATTCCGGTGAGAAGGTAGAGATACTGGAAGGTTTGAAGGCCGGTGACCGAATCATTACCAACGGCTTCCAGGGCTTGTCTGATGGCCAGTTAGTGCAGATTATCGAATGAGGTCCACACAACCATGAATCAGAAATTCAAAGAATTCAAACCCACCAGCTGGTCAATCGACAACAAGACCAGCATTTTCGTGGTGACCCTGATTGTTACCCTTACCGGCATCATCAGCTACATTGGCCTTCCCAAGGAGAAATTTCCGGATATCGTTATTCCCACCATCTATGTACAAACCATTTATCCGGGTTCCGCGCCAAAAGACATAGAAAACCTGATTACCAAACCCATTGAAAAGAAAATCAAAGGCATCAATGGATTGAAAAAACTTACCAGTCAGAGTGTGCAGGATTTCAGCATCATCGTGGCTGAATTTCAAACAGATGTTTCGGTAGACCAGGCCAAGCAAAAAGTTAAAGATGAAGTTGACAAGGCAAGAAGCGAACTTCCGTCGGATCTGAAGCAGGAACCTACGGTACAGGAAATCAACTTCGCCGATTTACCCATCCTGAACATCAACATTGCCGGAGATTTTGAGTTGAATAAGCTCAAAGAATACGCCGAACAGGCCAAAGACCGTATTGAAAGCCTGAAAGAGATCACGCGTGTGGACATCATCGGTGCCCTGGAACGCGAAATTCAGGTGAATCTAGACCTCTACAAAATGGAGGCCGCGGGCATTGGCATGGACGACGCCATTCGCGCCATACAGTATGAAAACGTGCGCATCGCAGGTGGAAACATCGATGTGGCCAACATGAAACGAAGTTTGAGTGTGGTTGGAGAATTTAAAAATCCCGCCGACGTTCAGAACATCATCATCAGGGCACAATCGGGTGCTACCGTGTATCTTAGAGACATCGCAGAGGTAGCCGATGGTTTTAAAGAGAAAGAAAGTTATGCGCGTTTGGGCGGAAAGAACGTAATCACCCTGAACGTCATCAAAAGAGCCGGGGAAAACCTGATTGATGCCAGCGATAAATGCCGCAACATCATGACAGAACTTGGGGAAACCTCCTATCCCAAGAACCTGAGTGTGGTGCTTACCGGCGACCAAAGCACGCAAACGCGAGTTACCCTGCATGACCTCATCAACACCATCATCATTGGCTTCATTCTGGTAACCATCATCCTGATGTTCTTCATGGGTGCCACAAATGCCATTTTCGTTGGACTCTCCGTTCCACTGAGTATGTTCCTGGCCTTCATGGTGATGCCGGCATTGGGCTTCAGCCTCAACATGATTGTTTTGTTCAGCTTCCTGCTGGCACTTGGCATTGTGGTGGACGACGCCATTGTGGTGATTGAAAACACCCACCGCATTTTCGCAAACGGTAAAATGCCCATTGTGGATGCCGCAAAGAAAGCAGCCGGAGAAGTGTTCCTGCCTGTATTCAGTGGAACCATGACCACCCTTGCGCCTTTCGTGCCCCTCGCCTTCTGGCAGGGCATCATTGGAAAGTTTATGTACTTTTTACCGGTTACCCTGATCATTACGCTCTTGGCATCACTGTTGGTAGCGTACATCATCAACCCGGTTTTTGCAGTTCAGTTCATGAAGCCACATCATGCCGATGGAAATAAGGCCGGCAGAAAACGCATGTTCCGAAATGTGAGCATCATTGCCATTGGTGTGGCCGTAATTGCCTACGCCAGTGGGGCAGCAAATGGCTTTTGGGGCTCTACCGGTTTTGGTGTTGGCAACTTCGTGCTCCTGATGTACGGCATTTTTTCGCTCCATCACTTCTGGCTGGAACGTGTCATCCGTAATTTCCAGGAGCGCTCCTGGCCCAATTTTCAGCACAAATTCAAGATGCTGCTGATTTGGTGCCTCAAGGGCAGCCGCCCCATTTGGCTGCTGGTATTTACCATTGGTTTGTTCTTCTTCTCTATCGTACTCACCGCCATCAGAAAGCCCAATGTGCTCTTCTTCCCTGTTTCGGAACCCAACTTCGTGTACGTGTATCTGAATGTTCCGGTTGGAAGCACGCCTGCCTATACCGACAGCATTACCAAAATTGTTGAAAAACGGGTCTATAACACCTTAGGTACCAAAAATCCCATCGTAGAAAGTGTTATCAGCAACGTAGCCGTGGGGGCCAATGACCCTCAAGGTGGTGACCGAACCGTGGCCTCACACCGGGCAAAGGTGACCATTGCCTTTGTTGAGTTCAGCAAACGCAATGGCGCAAGCACTTCCGAATACCTGGAAAAGATCCGTAAATCACTGAAAGGCATCGCCGGAACAGAGATTTCAGTAGAACAGGAACGCGCAGGACCGCCTACGGGAAAACCCATCAACATAGAAATAAGAGGTGATGCATTTGAAGAACTGGTGCGCACCGCAGGAGGCCTCAAGCGCTTCATCGAGGATAAAAAAATTGCCGGTGTCGAGGAGTTGAAATCAGACTTCGTTTCCAGCAAACCCGAAATTGTGGTGAATATTGACCGAGAGCGCGCCAACCGGCAAGGAATCAGCACCGGGCAGATTGGCATGGCACTGCGCAACAGCATCTATGGTGCTGAAGCAAGCAAATTCCGCGACAACAATGACGATTATCCCATTCAGGTTCGCATCAAAGCAGATCAGCGAAACGACGTGAATGCGCTGATGAACATGAAAATTGGCTACCGCGACATGAACATGGGCGGCGTATTTCGTCAGGTTCCTTTGTCGGCAGTAGCTGATATATCCTACACCAATACCTTTGGAGGCATCAACCGTATCAACCAAAAAAGGGTGATTGTTTTGGGGTCCAACCTGTTGAGTGGTTACAGCCCCAATGAAGTCATTCCACAGATTCAGCAGGCGGTAAAAGAGTTCAGCGTTCCTTCCGGCATTGAGGTAGCCTTAACCGGTGAACAGGAACAACAAGCCGAAACACAGTCGTTCCTGGGCAAAGCCATGGGTATTTCGCTGGCCATCATCCTGTTGATTCTGGTGACCCAGTTCAACAGCATCAGCAAACCAATCCTTATTCTTTCTGAAATTATCTTCTCCATTATCGGCGTATTGTTGGGTTTGAGCATCTTCAACATGAGCATTTCCATCGTGATGACCGGTGTTGGCATTGTTGCACTTGCCGGAATAGTGGTGCGAAACGGCATCTTGTTGGTAGAATTTACTGAATTGCTGCGCAGCCATGGGGTTCCGCTAAAGGATGCCATCATTGAGGCCGGCCGCACCCGTATGACTCCGGTGCTGCTCACAGCTTCTGCAACCATCCTTGGACTGATTCCACTGGCGGTGGGTTTGAACATAGATTTTGCCAAACTGTTTACCGAATTAAATCCGCATATTTTTATGGGCGGAGACAGTGTTGCCTTTTGGGGCCCATTAAGCTGGACGATGATTTTCGGCCTCAGCTTTGCCACCTTCCTCACCCTGATCCTTGTTCCGGCGATGTATTTACTGAATGAACGCATGAAACAAAAGGTATTTGGATGGTTCGGGAAAACCTATGACCCGGATGCCGGCACCCAGCCGGATGCACTCAGCAAACTGGATATTTAAACCAAAACACAATAATCAAAAGAGGAGCACACGCTCCTCTTTTGATTATTGCCGTTGCCTGCGTTATTTTGAATCATGTTTTCAGACAACTGGCTGCTAGGAATCATTGCATTATTTCTGGGCATCAATATTTTCACAGCCATCAAAATGCGCGGCGCCACTGAACTGCTCAGCACCGAACAAAAGGCCCAATTGTTTAAGCTCTTTGGCAGTATGCGTATTTATTCCCTGTTACTTCTGAGTGCCGTAATTGCAGCTTTCCTTTATTTCTCACAAAAAGGCGCACAAAATCAAGAAGCCATCACCCTCATTTATTTCATTGCCTTGATCAGCATCACCCTGGGTATTGTATGGATGAGTGTGCGTAAACTGAAACAACATGCTTATCCTGCGGCATACATTAAGACCTATTTTATGGCACATGCCCTACGCAATTTAGGTTTGCTCGCCATGCTCGCGTATCTGCTTTTAATAGGAAGATCCAGCTTTTAGACCCTTGAATTCTCGCTGCGTTTGCTGAAGAAGCAATAAATGTTTCTTTTATTTGCGCTTTACGCATCAAGTTGAGGAACGGAAGGATCTTAGGGATTTTATCTGCCGTAGTCTTTTTTTCGGCATGCATGAAGGATTCAGTGGATCAATTAACTTCACTGAAGGGCGCTTCATGGAACGGAACCTATGCCGTCCCATTAATCAATGCAGTGTTGGCGCCGGAAGATGCGCTGAAATTTACCGACGAATTCAGCAATATTGCCGCCTACCCTGATGGGCAGATGTTTGTTGCCTATGAACGAAAATCATTTTCCATCAGAGGACAAGATTACTACAAACCATCATCGATAAACAATACGTTCAGCTACCGTTTGAACAGTGCCGAACAACAATTGCTGGAAGGCGGCTCTGTGGTGATGGAACGCGATCAAATCATCGACTGGTATCAGGGTGGAGCCACTATAGACTCCATTCAGTTCAAATCCGGCAAGTTGCGCGTGGAAGTAGAAAATTACATCCAGCACCAATTATCCATTACCATACTCATTCTTGGAACCAAACCGGAAGGATTGCTCAGCAAAACGGTGGAAGTACCATGGAAAGGACCCGGAACCAAGGGTGGATTGGAAATCAACCTGGCCGGACTGCTTGCCGACTTAACACGCGGACCGAAGGGCAACAATCAGTTTAGGGTGCGCATTCGGGCGGTGTTCAACAATACGCATGGCGGTGCCATCAATGGAACCGACCCGTTGAACCTGAACATCATTGCCAATGATTTCACCTGGATGCGTGCGCATGGTTTGTTTGCCGAAAAGAACATCCTTTCCAAAACTGAAGACTTGAGGCTTGGCTTGCTCTCCTCCGATTTTCTTGCACGCGGCACCAAATTCAAAGACGCACGATTAAAACTGAAGTGGCAGAACTCCTATGCCCTTCCCTTGCAACTGAATGTAAACAGCCTGGGGTTCATTTTTGGGGATGGAAGCAGAAAACTGATTACCGGATTTGCCCCAAGTTACGAGGTCCCTGCTGCAAACAATCAAATCCTTTCCGCACAAACGGATTCTGTATATCTGAATGAAGGTAATTCCAATGTTTCAAACCTGGTTGATGCGCAACCTCATTACCTGTTTTGGAATGAAGCCATCCTGGTAAAATCCGGTGCCGGCAGCAGCCGTCATACCATTTGGGCCGAAAGCGTGTGTACCTTTAGTGTTTCCCTGGAATTGCCTTTGTACGTTGCATCCGAAGAAATGATACTCAGCGGTTCCACCGATATTAAAGCGGAATGGAAGGAAGAAGTTGCCAAGGCCAATTGGATCAACCTGCGTTTTCAAATCAAAAACCAGATTCCGCTGTCGCTGCAGCTTCAGGCCTACCTGCTCGATGCACAAAACAACATTCTTGATTCCCTGATCAAACCCAGCCAGGAACTCTTCCCTTCTGCATATACTGATTCATTGGGAAATGTGGTAAAGGACAAGGAGCAAATCTTGGATGTGCGGTTGGATCAGACAGGGTTGCAACGATTCCTGCAAGCTAAGAGCATCCACCTGAAGGCAATAACAAATACAGGAAATTATTTAGGAAGGCCTCTAGGATTGAGCAAAATCATCAAAGGGCAACAACTGTTCATCAAACTTGGTATTCAATCCAGTTTAAACCTGCACTGGAAGTTTTAAATCAACATGAATTGCAGGCTGCTGGTTTCTCTGAGTACGATATTTTGTATCCTAACCCAAATCAAGGCCCAGGAAGCATTCGGTTTGTATCATGCTGCTCAGGTACCTCAACAAAACTTGTTAAACCCGGCAACACGCAATAAGGCAGGTACTGTTTTGGGAATACCTGCATTAAGCGCAACGGAATTTATTTATTTCAACAGCAGCTTTACCCTGCGCGATTTGTTGGGCAGCGTGGATCGACAACCTGATTCCGCCACCCTGAACCTGAATAAGGTGGTTGATTTGCTTCAGAACAAAAACCTGATCACCGCCAAATTAAACCAACAATGGCTTTATGCATCGTTCAGAAAAGGCCCGAATCAATGCACATTCCACGCAGGCGAACGGGCCCTTTTCAGGTTAAAATACCCTAAAGACTTATTCGACCTGATCATTAATGGAAATGGTGCTGACAAGCTCGGATCTACCTTTAACCTGAAAAGTTCATTTAGTGCATTGCACTACCGTGAGTACGGTATTGGATATACGCGTTACATCAATGACCAATTGTCCTTGGGTGCTAGGATAAAGTTTCTTAAAGGATACTCCATCGTTGATGCATCCCAATTGCAATTGAATCTTAATACGGGTTCTGACATATACACCTGGACGGCTACATCAAACATCAATATCCGTGCTGCGAGCACCGCATTCTCAGCCACCGAAACCAATGCACAAATCGAAGTTGCAAATCTGTTCAGAAATTCAACAAACCCGGGAATGGCCCTTGACATCGGCATCGTTTGGCAGGAACACCCCAGAATAACACTTTCGGCATCATTACTCGACTTCGGTTTTATCAATTGGAAAACCAATGCCGTGCGCTTGAGAAGCACAAAACCCAACGCCTCATTCAGCTTTGAAGGGCTTCCAATTACCTCTACAGAAGATGACCTCAACGCATACCTGTTAAAAATCAGGGACAGCATCAACCTGAGCCTGGGCCTGGACACCATCAATGCGAGTTTCAACAAAGCCCTGGCGGCGCAGTTCCTCGGAGGAGTTCAGTACCAGATTCATGAACGTTTTGCCATAAATGGACTGTTTTATTGTGATATCATGAATCAGGCGGTGAATCCCGCTGTGCACACGGGCATCAGGTGGCAACCGGTATATTGGCTCTACCTGATGGCACACAATACTTCATTCAACAAAACTCTACTGAACCCCGGATTTGGGGCCACTGTTCAGGTCGGAAAGTTGCAATGGTACGCCTCGACAGAGCAGGTACTTGGACTGATGATGCCAGACCAATACAAAAACTTCACATTTCGCTGTGGGGTGAATGTCTTAATTCAGAAGGATGAGCGCAGTTTGAAACGCATCAAAGACCCTGAACAACTGAATCTGATGAATGGTATTCAGGAAATGGAACAATGGGGCCGTTGATGGATGCCCTGCATCACTGAGTATCGTATGCCCAGCGGATATACAGGCTTCCCCAGGTGAAACCACCTCCAAAGGCAGCTAAAATCAAATTATCACCTTTCTTCAATTGACGTTCATAATCCCACATCAACAGCGGAAGCGTTGCAGATGTAGTGTTTCCATAACGTTCAATATTCATGAGCACTTTTTCTTCAGGAAGACCCATGATTTCGGCGGTGTAATCAATGATTCGCTTATTGGCCTGATGTGGAACCAGCCATTGCACATCGTCGGCGGTCAGGCCATTGCGATCCATGATGCGTTTGGAAACATCGGCCATGTTGGAAGTAGCGAATTTGAATACTGTTTTACCTTCCTGATAAACGAAATGTTCCCTGGCATCTATGGTTTCATGCGTTGGCGGCTTCAAACTTCCTCCGGCTTTTTGATGCAGAAATTCTGCACCGATACCATCACTGCGCAAGATGGCATCCATAATGCCATGTTCCGCTTCCGTTGGTTCCAGAAGCACGCATCCGGCACCATCGCCAAAAATGATGCATGTGTTGCGGTCTGTATAATCTGTGATGGCGCTCATTTTATCGGCACCTACAACAACAACACGCTGATGTGTGCCACTTTGAATAAACTGTGCACCTACCTGTAAACCATATAAAAAACTGGAGCAGGCGGCGGCAAGGTCAAATCCCCAGGGCTTGTTGGTTCCCAGTTTATGTGCAACCAGGTTAGCGGTTGCCGGAAAGATTAAATCCGGAGTTACACTGCAAACAATCAGCAGGTCGATGTCGTCCGGGGTAATTCCTCTTTTATCAAGCAACTCACGAACAGCAAACACAGCCATGTCGCTGGTGGCTTTCCCAGGCTCTTTTAAAATTCTGCGCTCCCGGATGCCTGTTCTGGTGATGATCCACTCATCTGTGGTATCTACCAGTTTTTCTAAATCTTTATTGCTGAGAATGGTTTCCGGAACGTAGCCCCCTACTGCGGTAATTGCCGCCCTGATTTTATTCATGCGCTGTATTTCCTGAGTTGATTAATTGAAAGGAACTGCGAATATTCCCAACCAAATCTGTTTTAATAATGTCCTCACACAATTCTACCATCTTCACAAAACTATCGGCCTTGGAGATTCCATGACCAATAACCACCGGTTTGTTTACGCCAAGTACCGGGGTTCCTCCATAATGGCGGAAGTTGAACTGGTCCAAATAATCATCTTGTACCCCGCGTTTTGCAAGGCGGTAATAAAATCCCTCGCATACCTTTACGATGACATTTCCGGTAAAACCATCACAGACAATTACGTCTGTTTGTTCGCTGAACAAATCCCGGCCTTCCACATTTCCCACAAAGTGAATTGCTTTGTTTTCTTTCAGAAGTGCGTGGGTGGCCAAGGTTAGTGCATTCCCCTTTTCTTCTTCTTCCCCAATGCTCATGAGTCCAACTTTGGGGTTGTCCACCTGGTACACCAATTGACTGTAAAGTGAACCAAGAATGGCGAACTGATTGAGCATCTCCGGTTTACAGTCGGCATTCGCGCCAACGTCAAGCATCACGCCGTGCTTGCCCGATTCTTTGGGTACGATTGAAGTGAGGCAAGGCCTTTGAACACCTTCAATAGGCTTCACGGTAAACAAGGCTCCTGCAAACATGGCTCCTGTATTGCCGGCACCCATAAATGCATCAATGCTTCCTGCGGCAAGGTGCGACAAACCAACAACAATGCTGCTGTCTTTTTTTGCCGTTATGGCTTTCACTGCATGCTCGCCCATGCCAATCACGGACGCGCAATGCACCCATGTTACCCTTGGATCTTCAAATCCGAATTCACGCCATAGCGGCTCAATTTGGTGTTGATCACCGAACAACACCAAGTGCAGATGAGGATATTTACGTGCAGCATCTGCACAGCCTTTGATGGCTTCAAGAGGAGCAAAATCTCCTCCCATGGCATCAATACCAATCCTCATTGGCAGGATTAATCGTTGCGGCCTTTCATCACCTTCACTCCGCGGTACGTACCGGTGAGTGGATTCACCCTGTGAAACAGGGATACGTCACCGGTAACGGGATCGGCAATCATAGGACGGGTTTCCAATTTGTCGTGTGTACGTCTTTTGTCACGGCGTGTTTTCGAAATTTTTCGCTTCGGGTGTGCCATTTATTTTTTCTCTTTTAGTAGTTCTTTCAACTTTTCCCAACGTGGGTCGCGTTCCGTTTCGTCGCCTGTTGCACCGGATAATGCATCCAGCTTATCAAGCATTTCGTTATTGCAGGGCTTCACCGGTAATTCATCGCAATTCTTTACCAGCGGTAATGACAATATGCAGAGGTCATAAAAAAGTGATGCCACGTTGAAGGCAATTTCGTTATGACCTATGAGCAAGAGGTCGTCATCTTCTTCTATCAAACCCGGGGTCGCGCGTGCACCGAGCACCTGCTGCTTCACCAAAACATTTCTTTCGCCTTGCACAGGGAAAGGAAGTGGTTCCAGGCAGCGATCGCAGCCTACGGATAAACTGCCATCTATGTGCAGGTGCAGCTGATACAGGTGCCCTTTTTTTTCCATACTCAGGGTTGCCCTGATGTCATCACCACCGGCGGTTTGATAATCGAATTCCTGAAAGAACGCTGAATCCAGATGATACGAATAGTCATATACGCCGTCTTTGAGCTTGACAAACGCAATTTCAAATTCATCCAACCTGTTTTCGTTTTTCAAAACGAAGCGCGAAAATACGATTTTCCCGAGTATTTACCCAAAATATGCCAGAAGCTTAGAAGTCAATACGGAATCGTTCTCGCTTCAGCTCTGCGAAAGGTAAGAATGTAGCCTTTCCCAAATCGTATTCCTGTCTGTTTCGAACCATCGTCATGGCATCCAGAATGGCCTGAATGAATGAAGCGGGAGAAGCCAAACCTTTACCGGCTAAATCATATGCAGTGCCATGATCGGGAGAAGTGCGCACCACAGGGAGTCCGGCGGTGTAATTTACCCCATCATAAAAAGCTTCTGCCTTGAAAGGGATCAATCCTTGGTCGTGATACATGGCCAGGATCACATCGAAATTCCGTTGGTTTCCGGATCCAAAAAAGGCATCTGCGGGATAAGGTCCGTACACCAGCATATCCTGAGCAAGGGCTTCTGCTACAGCGGGTTTGATTATTTCTGTTTCTTCTTTTCCCAGCAATCCTGAATCGCCGGCATGCGGATTTAATCCCAAAACGGCAATTCGCGGTCTGAGGATGCCAAAATCCCTTTGCAACGAAGCGTGAATCAGCCTGATTTGCGCCAATAGACCTGCTTTCGTGATCTTGCTGCTCACCTGGGCAATAGGTACATGTTCGGTGGCCAATGCAACCCTAAGGTCATCGGCAACCAGCATCATGGCATAATGTTCAACGCCAAACGCCTTGGCGATATAACCGGTATGACCGGTAAACCCGGGCTCATGGACTGCAACCGTAGCTTTATCTAAAGGTGCGGTGACCATCGCGTCCAGTTTACCGGCAACGGCATCAGCAACACAGGCTTTGAGCGAAGCCAATGCTTCGGCACCGGCATCTGGTGATGGTTTACCCGGCTCAATTTCAATGGGTGTATCGCTGCTCACCACCAAATTCAAGCGCCCGGGTTGTGCTTCTTCTGCAGTTTTCACCAAGGTGTACAGCGGTGCCTGAATTTCAGCACCGGCATTTAGCTTCTTATAGAATACATAGCTTCTGGGTGAGGCATACAATATCGGAATGATGCGGCGCATGATGGATTCCTGCGCACAGGCCAATTGGATCAATTCAAGCCCAATACCATTTGGATCACCCTGAGTAATCCCGATCCGCATGTGTTTATGCTCCATGTTTAATTCTATTTTTTAAAAACGCAAGTACCAATCGCACCCCAACGCCCGTTCCTCCTTTGGTAATGTATCCATTGGGCTGATGCGCATAGGCAGTTCCTGCAATATCCAGATGCAGCCAAGGGTAGTCGGTGAAATTACGCAAGAACATTGCAGCGGTTTGTGCGCCACCCTCTGCTTTACCCAAATTTTTCAGGTCGCTGATGTCGCCTTTCATTTCTTCTGCATATTCTTCCCAAAGGGGCAACTCCGCCAAACGCTCATAAACCTGTTCGCCGGCTGCTTTGAGCGAGGCTTTTACCGGTTCAGCGGCATTGCCCATCATGGCACTGCCATAAGTTCCCAATGCACGTGCAGCTGCACCGGTTAATGTTGCAAAATCCAGGACCAGTTCGGGTTTATATTTTTGGGCATAACTCAGCGCATCGGCCAGGATTAAACGACCTTCTGCATCGGTATTCAATACTTCAACGGTTAAACCTTTATGTGTTTCGATGATGTCACCCGGGCAAATGGCGTCTTCTCCGGGACGATTATCGGTGGCAGGAATCAATCCAATGAGGTGTATGGGCAATTTTAGCGCAGCTGCAGCCTGGAAAACTCCGGCAACCACTGCAGATCCAGCCATATCACATTTCATGTAATCCATGCTTTGAGGTGTTGGTTTCAAACTCAAACCACCCGTATCAAACACCACCCCCTTGCCTACCAATACTATTGGATGCTTGTTTACGATTTTTTCCGGCTTGTACTCCATCACCACAAACACCGGTTCCTGTTTGCTTCCCTTATTCACGGCGATCAACCCGCCAAATTTCTGCGCGCGAATCCTGGACAAGTTCCAAACATCCACAGAAAAGCCAAAATCATTGCCCATTTGGACTATTGATTGTCCCAACTGTTTTGCCGTTTGGTGGTTGGATGGAAGATTCACCAAGTCCCTTGCGGCAAATACCGCTTCTGTAATGCGCTTCAAAGCTGTGGAATGATCCTTTTTAAAGCCATCGGAAACAACCTCAGTAATTTCCGGTTGCGCTTGATGATCCGGGTTGGATTTAAATCGATCAAAACGATAGGAAGCAAGCATAAACCCTTCGATAAACGCTTCTGTGTATGCTGCTTTATTTTGAGTATCAACCAAACGTATGGGCCCGGCTGCCGCGTGTTTGGCAGCAGCATAAACGCTTGCACCACTTTTCCTCAAACGTTCGTATTCAGACGCTTCTTTCTGAACACCTGTGCATTCAAACCAGAACGTACTGGTGGATGTCTGGGTATGGAAGCTGTATTTTTTCTCATTCAATCGCTGCTCAAGCAGCAGCAACAGTTCTTCATCAAATCCGGCAATACGGAGGTCGGCAGGCTTTTCATACAACCAGATGACGGCCTTCACCGACATGGAGGTTTCTTTCACGTTTTTAGCTGCAACCTTTTCTTTCTTGTTTTTCTTCGAAACACCCATAAAAAAGACAAGGGCGAAACTAATGCTTCGCCCTTGTAAATGGTTCAGTAAAACGAGGAATTATCCCTGCAGTGCCGCTGCACCACCCACAATTTCAGAGATTTCACGTGTAATGGCTGCCTGACGTGCCTGGTTATAGGCCAATCTAAGGCTGCGCAACAGTTCGCCGGCATTATCGGTTGCTTTATCCATGGCCACCATCCGTGCTCCATGCTCGGAAGCATGTGAATCCAGGACGGCACGGTAAAGCTGTGTTTTTAAACTCCTTGGGATGAGTTCCTGCAGGATGGCCACTTTTCCCGGTTCAAACAAGTAATCGTTCTTCTTTTTGCCAGAAGATTGATTCATTTCAACGGGAAGGAACACTTCATTGGTAAGGATTTGTGTCGCCGCGTTTTTGAACTGGTTGTACACCAATTCCACACGGTCGTATTTACCGCTCATGTAGGCTTCCAGAATCCAATCACCAGCTTCAAAAACGGAAGCTGCGCTCAGATTTCCGAAAATCCCCATAAAATCCATCTGAAACTGGAATTTGTGACGGCGAAAAAACTCAAAAGCTTTTTTACCAATGGGAAGCATGGTCACGTTGCCTGCCTGATATTGCGCCTGATACTTTCCTTCAATGAGGGAGCGCGTGCGTCGAATCACGTTGGTATTGAATGCTCCGCACAATCCACGATCGCTGGAAATCACAACCAGCAGCACCCTTTCGGCAGCGTTGCCGGAAAAATACCTTGCAAGTGTTTCATCTTCCACCGAATCTTCCAGATTGGCCATTACTTCCTTCAACTTGGCTGCATAGGGGCGCATGCGGACAATACCGTCCGTTGCCCTGCGCAACTTCGTGGCAGAAACCAATTTCATCGCTTTGGTGATCTGCTGCGTAGAAATTGTTGAGGATATGCGGCTTCGAATTTCCTTCAGGTTGGCCATGGGTTGTCTTTAGGCTGCGGCGAAACTTTTTGCTACTTCTTTGCAGGCTGATTCCAACACAGCGGTAATGCTGTCGTCAATTTTACCTGCCTTGATCTGGTCAAGTACATCACGATGCTTGGCATCCAGATATTCGAGGTATTGCTGTTCGAATTCGCGCACACGATTCACAGGAATGCTGCGGAGCAAACCGTTGGTACCACAGTAGATGATGGCTACCTGCTTTTCCACAGAAACCGGTGAAAACTGGCCCTGCTTCAGAACTTCAACGTTTCTTGATCCTTTGTCGAGTACCGCTTTTGTAGCAGCGTCAAGGTCGGATCCGAATTTCGCAAATGCTTCCAATTCGCGGTACTGCGCCTGATCGAGTTTCAGGGTACCTGCAACTTTTTTCATGGATTTAATTTGCGCATTACCACCAACACGGCTCACCGAAATACCTACGTTGATCGCAGGACGCACGCCTGAGTTGAACAGGTTCGACTCAAGGAAAATTTGTCCGTCGGTGATGGAAATCACGTTGGTAGGAATATACGCAGATACGTCACCAGCCTGGGTTTCGATGATGGGCAGTGCGGTTAGGGAACCTCCACCCTTTACTTTATCTTTCAGGTTTTCAGGCAAATCGTTCATGCCACGGGTGATTTCATCGCTGGCATTGAGCTTACAAGCCCGCTCGAGCAACCTGCTGTGCAGGTAAAATACGTCACCCGGATATGCTTCGCGTCCTGGAGGACGACGCAGCAGCAGCGACACTTCGCGGTACGCCACAGCCTGCTTGGACAAGTCGTCATAAACAACGAGTGCGGCATGGCCCTGGTCGCGGAAGAACTCTCCAACAGCAGCACCCGACATTGGGGCAAAGAACTGCAAAGGAGCAGCTGCACTGGCTGGAGCCGAAACAACCACAGTATAGGCCATGGCTCCGTGCTCTTCCAATGATTTAACAACCTGTTTTACGGTTGATTCTTTCTGACCGCAGGCAACGTAGATACAATATACAGGCTTGCCTGCATCAAAATTCTGGCGCTGGTTGATGATGGTATCAATGGCCACAGCAGTTTTACCTGTCTGACGGTCACCGATGATCAATTCCCTTTGACCACGGCCAATAGGAATCATGGCGTCGATTGCCTTGATGCCGGTTTGCAGTGGTTCTTTAACCGGTTCGCGGTACAATACACCCGGAGCTTTGCGTTCCAGTGGCATTTCATACACGTCACCTTCAATAGGTCCTTTCCCGTCAACGGGTTCACCAAGTGTATTTACCACACGTCCAAGCATACCGAAGCCCACAGGAACGGATGCAATTTTGCGGGTACGGCGAACAATATCACCTTCTTTAACCGCGGTGCTGCTGCCGAGCAATACCGCACCAACATTATCTTCTTCCAAGTTCAGTACTACGGCACGAATACCGTTTTCAAATTCCACGAGCTCACCACTTTGTACACTGGTGAGGCCATAGATGCGGGCAATGCCGTCACCTACCTGCAGCACGGTACCTACTTCTTCAAGATTGGTACCTGCACTGAAGCCAGAAATCTGTTCTTTGAGAATGGCTGATACCTCGTCTGGTCTGATCTGTGCCATGTTATGCTATGTTTAGTTCTTTTTTAAGTTTGTTGATTTGGTTGTGAATGCTGGTGTCATAAATCCTGTCTTTGAAACGGATAATCACACCGCCGATGATGGATTGATCTTTCTTCACGATCAGTTCCACATGCTGCGCACCGGTTTGTGCTTTTATAAATGCTGTGACCGTGTTCAGTGCATCTGAATCCAGGTCACTCGCAGCGGTTACTGTTGCCTCTACAATTCCTTTTTTCAGGTTGAATTCAGCCAAAAAAGCAGCAGCAATTTCAGGCAACATCATTTCCCTGTTCTTGGCAAGGGAAAGTTTGAATACTTCTTTGGAATTGTTGTGAAAATCTTTACACACAGCTTCCAGGGCGTTTGCTTTCACGTCCTTGGGAATTACCGGGCTGTTGAGAAATGCTCTGAATTCGCGATTGGCATGACTCAAAGACACCAAGGTTTTCATATCTCCGGCCACCGCTTCATCATGTCCTCCTTCAACGGCTTTCAGATACAACGCATGAGCGTATCTTGAAGCAATTCTGTAGTTTGACATAGCAGTTAAGAAGCGCTGTTTGAATCCTGTGTTCCGAGTTTGCTCAAGTGGTCGTTGATGATGGCTCGTTGCGCCTCATTGTCTTCCATGTGCCTGCCAACAAGCTTGCCAGCGATTTCCAGGGAAAACCCGGCAACCTGCTGTTTGAGCTCATTGATGGCAGCACCCTTTTGACGGTCAATTTCCACCTGTGCCTTCTCAATCATTTTGCGCGCTTCATCATCTGCTATTTTCTTGGCATCGCTGATCATTTTCTCCTTAATGTCACGGGCTTCACGCAGAATTTTATCGCGTTCCAGCCTGGCTTCCGCCAGCAACACTTCGTTTTGATCCTTGAGTTCAGAGATCTCCAAACGCGCTTTTTCGGCACTTTTCAGCGCCGCATCAATAGATTCCTCCCGTTCCTTAATAAGGTTCAGGATGGGTTTCCAGGCAAGACGCCCAAGCAAAAACACCACAGCCAAAAAGGCTATCGATGTCCATATAATGGTTCCTAATCCGGCTGATAACATGTTTTTTCTTTTTCAATGGTTAAGAAAAGGAGCCGGTTGCAAGCACCGGCTCCTGAAATTTCATTAACCCAGTACTACGAGCAGACAAACGATTACTGCAAACAGGGCAACACCTTCAATCAACGCCGCGGCAACAATCATGTTGGCGCGAATGTCGCCTGTTGCTTCAGGCTGACGTGCGATGCTTTCGAGTGCTGAACCGCCGATACGGCCAATACCGATACCTGCGCCTACTGCTGCAATACCTGCTCCGATTCCGGCATAACCGGCTGCGGCAGTTTCAAGAAGAATGGTTAACATTTCCATGTTTTATAGTTGATGGTTTGGTTTTTAATGATGATGGGGTTCTTCTACCGCACTGCCAAAATAGATGGCCGCAAGTAGGGTAAATACATACGCCTGAAGAAAGGCAACCAGCAGTTCAATCACATTCATGAATACCATGAACAACAATGAACCTACGCCTACTCCATAACCTGCTCCTGCGCTTTGTTGTCCGAAGATGAAGATCAGGCTGACGAAGGAAAGGATGATGATATGCCCTGCAGTGATGTTCGCGGTTAAACGAATCATCAACACTGCCGGCTTGATGAAAATCCCCAGGATTTCAATGGGAACAAGTATGAACTTAATAGGAACCGGAACGCCATGGGGCCAAAGGATGTGTACCCAATAATTCTTGTTTCCATTAAGGGTGGTGATGATGAATACTACGGTGGCCAAAACCAAGGTTACGCCGAGTGTACCCATTACGTTGAAACCTCCGAGGAACGGAATCAGTCCGAGGATGTTCGCCATCCAGATAAAGAAGAATGAGCTCAACAGGAATGGCATGAACTTATCCGCCTTCTTCGCACCGATGCTGGGCACCGCAACCTCATCGCGGATGAACAGGATGAGCGGTTCCATAAAAGACTGCAGCCCTTTAGGAGCCATGCCCCTCCGTTTCTTATATGAAGAAGCAACGGCCAGGAACATGATGATTACCAAAGCACCGGCCAGGAATAAACCTGCCACGCTTTTGGTAATGGATAAATCTAAGGGTTTCACATTGGCAGGATGACCGTGGTCGTCGAGGGTCAGACCGCCTTCCGCGTTTGCTTCATAAATCTGTTCGTGGAACATAATGAATCCATCATGCTCCATATAATGTTCGTGACTGCTGTCAATCGTTTTCTGATTGTGGTAGAAGTGTGCACTGCTGAAAACCTTCCAACCGGAACTGGTTTTCAGGATGATGGGCAGATAAAGACTGTAATGCTTTTCATCTGCAGTACCTTCATTAAGGGTAAAGAAATGGATTTCGTGTGCATCAGAAATGTGGTGCATGATCATTTCACCCGCGTTGAATGCTTTTTTCGTTGCGGAATGTGCACTGTCTGATCCGGTTTGTGCCGAAGCCATCAGGCTGTTGAAACCAACAAAAGCAGTCAAAAACGCGCAAAATGCAGTTTTGACGATAAAATCTGAAAGAGACTTAGTTGCGGAAACCCTAGTTTTTTCGGCCATCTTCTGAAACGGGCGTTTCTTTTAAATCGGGGCGCAAGTTAGGAAGGATTGCAACAATTTCAAAAAAGGTGAACACGAAGTAACAAATAAAAAAAACTGCGACAAATGTGAAGTCTGGTTTTCCTTTTCTCATTGCCACAATGACGATAAAAACAATGGACATCATCATGCGGAACAAATTGTTCAGCATCAGGAAGCGCACGTGATTTTTGGGATCCTTCACGAACTTCATGTTCATGCGATGGGTGAACAGCGTCAGGGCCCACAGAAAAAAAACCGACAGCCACCATGTTGGGTCAGGTGTTTGTTGCGCGAAGGCCGCATATAAACCCAAGCCCGATGCCAATACCAAAGCCAAAACGGAAACCTTCACAACAAAAGTCAAGCGCTTCATGCTGCAAGATTAAGCCTACAATTTTGAAATGAAGCGGTACAGGGCAAAAATCACCCCGCTAAGTGCGCATATTAAGGTGTAGAGTGGGAAATCTGGAGGATAAGTACGATCAAGCCAGCGCCCGGAAAAAACAGCAACCAGTATGATGGCGGCCATTTCCACTGCCATGCCTGCAAATTCCAGAAAACGTTCAGGCTTCTGCAGCCGCCGGTTGGGCTGATTTGACATGGGCGGCAGGCTTCACATGGTCCGTTTTTGCCACACTCATGGAACACTGACCATTAAACTGAGCGCCGCTTTCGATGATGATTTTTTCTGTGGTAATGTCTCCGTCAATGCGCGCAGAAGCTTTCAACAGCAATGTTTCAGCAACTGAAATATTGCCTTTGAGTCTTCCGGCAATGGTGGCATGACGGGCATGAATGTTCCCTTCAACGGTGCTTGCTTCACCAATAACCAATCTTGATTTTGCCTGAATATTCCCTTCAATATTTCCATCGATGCGGATGTCGCCTTCGGAAATCAAATCCCCCGTTACCGAAGTCCCGGAACCAATGATGTTCAGCAAACCCGGAGTTGATTGCTCTGTGTTTTCTTTATTCTTGTTGAACATAAGCAAAGCGCTTGAAGCGTTCAAAGGTAAAAAAGAATGTTCATTAAATGTGAATTACTTTTTCGCTGCGGGCGGAGTCATGCGGGAAGAATCCCAAACTTCCTCTCCTCCATTGATGATGATCCTCAAGGCCTCCTGTTTTTCCAAACCGGCCTTTTGTTGCCTGGTGAGTTCCTCCACTTCCTGAGTAAGTTCAATGATGGCCGCGTTGTCGCTTACCTTTCCATAACCCGGAACCAGTTGCCGCACCGGGGTGTACGCAATCAGTGCAAAAATGATCAGGGTGAACAGCAACAAAGAGGAACTGGCAAGCATCAATACGTTCATGGGCGTAAGACGAATGGAAAAAACTTCTGCGAAAGAACCATCGTTGATCAGAACCAAACGGTATTTGTTCTTTAATTTCTTGAGTATTTTCTGTTTTTTTGAATCCATTTCCCTCTGGGGCAATAAAGAAAACCGTTCGAAGTTAAAGGATTTTACCACTATCCATGTCGCATTGTTCCCCGAGGGGTCTAATTTTTCTCCTGCTGCTGTTTTTGGCATCATGCAAAACCAGTGAAAGCTGGCTTCCCAGGCAATGGCACAACACCATAGCGCATTACAACACCTATTTCAACGCAAGGGAAAAGCTGCGCGCCACGGAGAAAACATCCAGAGAAGGGTTTACCGACCGTTTCGACAAAGTGCTGGAAATCTATAATTACGGTGATGAAGCTGCCTTGCGAAACAACGGTGGCGCCATGGATGAAATACTGAAGAAAACGAGTAATCTGGTGGATCGTCATCCAAAAAGCAAATGGGTAGATGATGCTTACATGCTCATGGCCGCTTCTTATTTCCTGAGGGGCGATTTTCAAGCCTCGAGGGAATTGTACCAGTATGTTTTCTCACGTTTTCAGGATCCGGTAGTAAAAGCGGCCAGTCAAATAGGCGTTTTCCGCTGCCTTTACATGAACGGCAAATTAGGTGAAGCCGAAAGTTTGATCAGCCAGCTGCGCAACGATAAGAGTTTCCCAAAGGAGCTCCGTTATGAGTTGGATGAAGCTCAGGCTGCGCTGTACATCAGCCAGGAAAAATACGCTGCAGCTGCAGAACCACTTGGTCGATTGGTTCAAACCACCAAAAACAGGACCCAAAAAGCCAGGCTGTACTTTATTCTCGGACAGGTATTGCAAAGAAGTGGCAAATTCAATCAGGCGGCAGCCCATTATGCCCATGTGGTAAAATTGAATCCGCCCTACGAGATGGCATTCAACGCCAAAATCAATCAGGTACTGGCCTTGAATTCAGGAACTTCCGGCAACCTCAGACAGGCCCGAAACCTGCTGAAGCAACTGCTTAAGGATGATAAGAACTTTGATTATCTGGATCAGATTTACTTCCGTCTTGCCGAAACTGAAGTCAAAGACAAAAATTTCCCCAAGGCCATTGAATATTACCAATTGTCTTTACGCAACAACAAAGGCAACAAAGTACAAATGGCCACTTCATACCTGGCTTTGGCAGATTACTTCTTCAACAAACAAGATTTTGAACGCTCCGGTTATTACTACGACAGTGCCGTTGCCTCCATTCCTAAAGAAAGTCCTGATTACAACAGCATTGCCCAAAAGAGCATGATGCTTGGAGAACTTGTTCGTCATCTATCAACCATTCGCGAACAAGACAGCCTGCTGCAACTGTCATCCAACAAACAATTGCTGGAGCGCACGATTGATCGGCTGATTGCTGCAGAACAGGCGCGCAAACAAAAAGAGCAGCAACAACCATCGGTTCCAACACCGCAAGTACCACCCGGATTTCAACAAGACCCGGGCGCCGGAGCCAGCGTATTCCCCTTCTACAATGCAACTTTGCGCGCACGCGGGTACAATGAATTTGTGAGGCTCTGGGGACAGCGTGAAAACCGCGACTATTGGCGCGTAAAGAACATGCGGATCAATCCGGATCCTTCCTTAAGCAACAACCAGGATCCCGGAACAAGCAGTGATTCCGCGAATGCGGCATTTACAGCAAACGTGCCGGCAGATCGAAAAAAATATTACGACGCCATACCGTTCTCGGAAAAAGCTAAAAAAGACGCCGGCGAGAAAATTGCACAGGCCTTTTTTGGTGCCGGAAATGTGTACCGCGAAAAGCTGCAGGATTGCAATCAGGCCAACAATATGTACCTCAAAATGATGGAGCGTTTTCCGAAGCATGGCCTGGAACCTCAGGTATTGTTTAATCTGGTGAAGTGCTATCGATTGTTGGGCAACAATCAGGCGGCGGCCACTTATGAGGAAAAATTGGCAGCTGATTATCCGAACAGTACCTACCTGAATGTATTGAGGCAACAATCTGGAAGAGACAGCAACATCAATGCAGCTGTTCAAAAAAACACCGAAAGTTCCGAAGTAGAACAGCTGTACCGCAGCATGTACCAACATTTTAAGGCAGGAAATTACCAAAAAGCCATGCAGGAGAAACTTTCGGCGGACAAGCGCTTCAGCGGCAACTCCCTGCAGGCACAATTTGACTACCTCTATGCCTTGTGTACCGGCTACACCGGGAAAACAGAACAGGCCATAGTGCTGATGCGTGCCATTACCTCTGATTATTCGGGAACAGCCATTGCAGCGCAAGCCTCAGAAGTGGTGCTTGCCTGGGAAAAGAAAAACGGCAGCGATGCCACAACACCGGAGGCAAGCAACAGCAATGCCTTTAACTGGAACCCTAAGGATGATTTGTTCTTTTTGGTCATCTTTCAAAGAGGGACCGACGCCAATAAAGTGCGCGCTGCTTTGGCAGACTACAACAACCGAAACCACCCGTTGAAAAAATTGGAAGTAGGAAAACCAACCATTTCCGGCGACAGATACCTGATCAATGTAACTGGCTTTGAAAACAAAGAAGTCCTGCGCTCATACCTGCTGCAAACCAGTACGCAAAATGAGTGGAAACAAAATGCCGGCGCCGACGGTGATTATTTCTGCTGTTTGATCAGCCAGACCAACTACCTGTTGTTGCTGAAAAACGGACAAACAGCCGCATACCAAAAACTCTTCGAACAATCATTCAAATGAGGCACTGTTGTCCCGGACGTATATTTGACCAAGCTTTATGAACGCCAAGACACAAGGATTGCTCATCCCGCGTTTCTGGAATATGCTCTTTACAGGAGTCGGTTTTTCCATCCTCTTTTTTGTAATGGTGAATTTCGGACTTTTTGGAACCCTTCCGGACATCAAAGAACTGGAAAATCCGAACAGCGCACTGGCCAGCGAGGTGTTGAGTGAAGACGGTGTGGTATTGGGCAAATATTACAGGCAAAACAGAACCAACATCAGCTTCAATGAGCTATCGCCCAACATAAGGGAAGCTTTGATTGCCACCGAGGATGTTCGCTATTTAAAACATTCTGGCATTGACTTCCGCGGACTGCTCCGTGCGGTTGTGTTTATGGGTCGGGAGGGTGGCGCCAGCACCATTTCGCAGCAACTGGCCAAAAACTTGTTTTCAGACAAACCCAAAATGAAAATCACCCGAGTGCTGCAAAAGTTTAAGGAATGGGTGATTGCCGTGCAACTGGAACGCCGATACACCAAAGAGGAAATTCTGGCCATGTACCTCAATACAGTTCCATTTTCCGGGCATTCTTTTGGCATCAAAGCAGCAGCAAACGAATTCTTCAATAAAGCGCCGTCCGATTTAAGCCAACAAGAAGCCGCTGTTTTGGTAGGCATGCTGAAGGCACCAACGGCCTATAATCCGAAAAGAAATCCGGAACGGGCGCAGAAAAGGAGAAATGTGGTGCTTTCTCAAATGGTGAAAGCAGGTTTCATGCGCGCAGGGCAATACGATTCCCTGAAAACTCAGGCCATCAAACTCGATTACCAGCCGGCCGGTGAAGAAGGCATGGCCCCTTATTTCAGGGATGTTTTGGCAAAAGACCTGGAAGTTTGGTGTGAAGATCATGGCTACGACCTGTATAAAAGCGGTTTGCGCATCTATACCACCATCAACAGCAAAATGCAGCGCTATGCGGAAGATGCGGCCATGAGGCACATGAAAGAAAATCAGGCAAACTTCAACAAGGGCTGGGGGAAAGATCAACCCTGGAGGTACATCGAAAATTACAAGGTCATTCCCGGTTACATCGAAAAAGAACTGAAACGCACAGAGCGCTATGCTTCGCTGAACAAAAAGTTTGATGGCGATGAAACAGCCATCATCAAAGAACTGAAAAAGCCGGTAAAGATGACGGTTTTTAGCTGGCGCGGCGATCTGGATACGGTCATGAGTCCCTACGATTCCATGGCTTATGCCAAGCGATTTCTGCATTGCGGGTTCATTGCCATCGATCCTGCTACCGCCGAAGTAAGGGCTTGGGTTGGGGGCATCAACCACAAGTTTTTCCAATATGACCATGTAAACCGAAAATCTTCGCGACAAATTGGTTCTACCTTCAAACCATTTGTGTACGCCTCTGCCATCGACATTAACAAAACGAGTCCTTGTACCAGCTTCCCCAGAGAATACACTACCTTTTACGGTTACGGCAAACCCTGGACACCGCGCAACTCTGACGGCACTTCGGGCGGAACCCTGACCATGGCGCAGGGTTTGTCGCGCTCCGACAACCTGATTACGGCGCAGATCATGAAGAGCCTGGGTCCGGAAGCTCCGGAAACCGTCATCAGAATGGCTGAACGAATGGGTGTTGAAAAAGGGCGTATTCCTGCAGTTCCTTCAATCTGTTTGGGTACCCATGAATTGTCGCCTTTCGAAATGGCCGGAGCATTTACCACGTTTGTAAACCGCGGCCTTTGGATTGAACCAACCTACCTCACACGTATTGAAGACAAGAACGGAAATGTGCTGGCCGAGTTTACAGAAAAGAAGCACGATCAGATCCTCAGTGAGGAAAAGGCTTACCTCATCTACCGCATGCTGGAAGGAGTGGTCAATAATGGAACAGCTGCCAGACTGCGCTACAGATTCGGCTTGAAAGGTTCATTAGGAGGAAAAACGGGAACTACCCAGGGCAACGCCGACGGATGGTATATGGGAGTAAGCACCGAATTGGTATGTGCCAGCTGGGTTGGCGGCGATGATCCTTCCATCAGGTTCCGAAACATGGCCGCCGGACAGGGTGCCAGCTCTGCCCTGCCCATCTATGGTTATTTCATGCAAAAAGTTCTGGCCGATGCCAGCTTGGGAATCACTTGTCCACCGCTTGAACCTCCCAACGGGCCACAAACCATATTGTCTGATTGTGGCCCGCCGGAAGCTACCAATTACGCCGAAGGCAATGAATTGGATGAATACGGAAAGTAATCCCTCAGCGGGTTTCGCTTCTTAAGAATGACTGTACGTTGAGATTGGTCGGGTCAAACGCGGCGGCAGCACTCCCCTTGCGGATGATGCGCACTTGATTCAACATCGTTCCATCGGTAATGGCATTTACCACATCCTGTCCTGAAACCACATGTCCAAATACAGAATGACGGAAGTTCAGCCAGGGCGTTTCTTTGTGGGTAATGAAAAACTGACTTCCATTGGTCATTGGGCCGGCATTGGCCATGCTCAACACACCTGGCTTGTCGTGCAGCAACTCAGGATGAAATTCGTCGATGAAACGATAACCCGGACCACCGGAACCGTTGCCAGACGGATCGCCACCCTGAATCATAAAATCAGGAATACAGCGGTGAAAAGTAAGTGAATCGTAGTAAGGTACTCCGGCAGGTTTTGCAGTATTCTTGATTCTACCTTCTGCCAATCCCACGAAATTTGCCACGGTGAGTGGCGCTTTTTCAAATTCGAGGCTGCAAATAATGGTGCCTTTGGCGGTGTTAAACTCAGCATACAGGCCATCAGGATACGCCTGATAAGCTTCCGGAACAATGTTGTTGATTTCCATGGTTTTTTTTGAAGTGTCTTTGCGTGTCATGCAACCCGATATTGCGATGCCCATCAGGCTGCCGATGATTAGTTTTTTGGTGGTATTGAATGTCATGATGTTTGTGTGCGTATTTTCAAAGGTAATTTTTGCCAAACCATTTGGTAGGAATGTGCAATCATCTGGCTTAGAAAATCCTGGCTTAACCCAGCCAACGAAACGGTGTTCCAATGTGTTTTGTTCATGTGGTAACCGGGCTTTATCTGAGGAAATTCACTGCGCCATTGCACCGATAATTCAGGATCAGCTTTCAACGTAAGGGCATCTGCTGCACTCATGCTGATGAGCGCAAAAATCCTTCCGCCAACCCTAAACACCAGCACATCATCGTCAAATGGTACATCCTCGGTAACCATAGGATGCGATAAACAGGTATTTCTGATCCATTCCAAATGCAAAACGTGGATTTTTAAGTGGTGGCAAAGGTAATTCGACTGCTTAATTTTGAAAACCAATGAAGCACCTGAGCACGACACTGCTAATGATTACCTTCTGTGGAACAATCCTCACCGGAACTGCCCAAAGTCGGATCAAGTTTGAAGGACTTACCATTAAAAATGAAACTGCATTTTTCCGGGGAAAACCCTTCACAGGTGTTTCTGTGGCCACCTACGAAGACCAAACCATGAGGGAAGAAGTACTTTGGAAGAATGGGTTGATGGACGGTGTGAAAACTGAATATTATCAAGGTGCAGGCGTACATGCCAGAATCAGCTTCCGCGAAAACAAGCGCCATGGCACCTTTACCTATTACTATAGAAACGGCCAGCCAAAACTGAAAGGAACCTATGTGTATAATGTGTTGAACGATACCCTTTGGTCTTGGTACATGAACGGCCAATTGCAATACCTTCATGTGTATGACATGGGCATGCGCACAGGTTCCATCCGTACGTGGTTCAGGAACGGTGCACCCGAACAAGTATGTGCACTGGTAGGTGGCAAACCTCATGGGCCGATGTACAACTACTACGCCGACAGCAGCCTGCGCAGCATCATCCATTATCAAAGAGGCGTTCGAGAGGGTTCCGCCTATACCTGGCACAATACGGGCTGCCTTGCTGAGGAATCTTATTACAAAAACGGAATGCTCGACAGCGTGCAAAGGGTTTACGACAACCTGCGCTGCGAGTTGATCAAAAGCGGATTCTACCAAAAAGGCCAGAAGGAAGGGGTGTTTATGCAATTTGACTTCTTAGGCGATACCCTTTCCATGGAAACCTGGAGAAACAACAAGCTGCACGGCAGCTATACCACTTGGCTGAATGGGAAACGTGACACAGAGGGCACCTACAGCAACGGTGTACCAAATGGTTACTGGAGCTACGGAAAAGAAAGTCATTACCAGTGGCGGGAAGGTGAATACGATGAAGGCATTCAAATTGGAACCTGGTGGTATTACGACAGTGAAGGGCGTAAACTGATGAAGCAGGTTTTTGATGATCAGGGGAATTTGCTGGAAGAGAAAATTTTCAAGAAACTCAAATGAACCGCAACCCGGACTCCTTGCTGGTGGGCATCAGCGGCCTGAGCGGCAGCGGCAAAACATTCATGCTCAGCCACCTGAAAACAGCTTTGGGTGCCAATGCCTGCTTCATTTCCATGGACGACTACTACAAGCCGTATGAACAGCAACAGCAGGATGAACAAGGCGTTACCAATTTCGATCTTCCCGATGCGCTGGAATACGAACGTTTCATCACCGATGTAGCACAACTGCTCATGGGCCGGCCGGTCATGTTGCGCAAATACCAGTTTGAAAACTTCGGCGCCGAAGAACAATTTATCCAGCTAGACCCCGCACCTATTGTCATTGCTGAAGGATTGTTTGTGTTTCACTTTCCGGAAGTACGGAACCAAATGTCGCTGCGCTTTTTCATTGAGTCTGACCTGGCTATTTCGTTGCAGCGACGTTTAGACCGTGACACCCGCGAACGCGGCATCACGCTGGAACGCAGCCGATACCAATGGGATCATCATGTGATGCCCGGTTATCAGAAATACGTGCTTCCCTGGCGCGACTCATGCGATTTGATCATCCACAACCACGGCGCTCCAGACGCACATATTTCCGAAATGGAACAGCGCATCATGGAGGCGTTGTCACCGGAAGCAATGGCGCGCCTGGTGTAAAAGGCTTAAAAATTCACACCAAAACTCAGCTTGACGCCAAAATTCCGGGCCCCAGCAGCAGTGCGGTAAGTTAACCTGTGTACCGCATCCACCCTGAAAAATTTCAGGATGTTTTCAATACCGTAGCCCAATTCCAGGTACGGATCGCGGTCGTTGAACGTGGTAAATGGCGTTACCTCCAAACCGTTAAAACTCCGCGGCTGCAAAGCACGGTTGCCGTCAGAAAGCGTACCATAAATAGCTTTGGCCGTAATCACTTCCCTCCACTTGAAATTTCGAATCAACGGCAAACGGTTGCAGATAAGTCCGCCGAGGTGATGGTCCACGGCAAGTGCAAAACTCCGATCGGTGATGAATTCAAACAGGTTCATTTGATTATAGGCACGCTGACTGTACACAAAGGACTGATTTCCCACGTGCACGTTGAGCAAAGGATATGGCAGGGTTTGAAAGGTCTGGGAAAATTCCGCCACCAGATGTGTGCGTCCGGCCAGGCCCCAGGTTTGGGTGAAATCTGCCGAGGCTTTGATTTTATCGTAGGAAAATTCCCCACCCAAAACATCTTTAAATCCGTGGGTATAGTTCAGGTAGAAAACCACACCTTCCGTGCGCACCTGAATGCGCTCATTGTCGTTCACCAGAAAATAATCCCTTGGTGCAAAACGAAAATCTACCGTCATGGTGGTGGTATTAAACCGATTTACCGCGCTGCCGGAATCGCGGAAGTCGCGCAAATACGCAAACACATAATTGCCTAAGGGCTTAAACTGATAATCGCGGGTGCGCAGTGCGATATTCATCCTCAAGCCACGGGAAACATCGCTGCCCCATTTGAGTACATTTTCGGTGGTAAAATTCAACTGATTGCTGGTGAGCAGGTTAAAAGCGGTAAACATGCTGCTCCCAAAATCAACATCCGTAATGCCAATTTGATCTACATCGGCACGTCGATAGGCCATAATGGTGGTCCATTTTTTCCGATTGAGGATGTGGGTGGCCTGAAGCTCGTATTTAAACCGTTGATCATTATACCCATAGGCGCCAAAACCCTTGAGCATCCATTTGTTGGAAAAGTGGATATTGGTTTCAAATCCTATCCTGTTTCTAAACCCTTCCCAGGGATTATAACTGACCAGATACTGGTAAGGACCGATGCCAATTCCGTCTTTCTTCACATAACCATCAACCAGAAAATTCACCACATCCACATACGTGCGCATGATGGGCAGATTTACCAGCGTATCAATCTTGTTGAATACGCGTTGCTCGGCGCCGGTAAGAGGTTCATGTCGTGCTTCCTGCCAGAACGAATCCGGTTTCTGCAGGGCCTGCCCGGAAACACCCACCTTTTCAGCATAAAATGACATGGGCCGGCCTTGATTTACCTTGATGTTCCGATAAGTTGTTGTGGAGGTGGCCACCAAACCTGCGGCCTTGGTATTCACCTCTACAACATCCACAAGGATGCGGCTTTTGGTATTGATCCAGGCTCCGGTTTCGGTAGGTTCGTATTCCTGAGTAATCTTAAACTTCTCTACATAATTAAGGTTGGAAGAATTATTGACTTCCAGGGCCAGACGCATTAGGGCGAAGCTGGAATCTTCAATCCAGATATTGCCCGTAAACGCCAAATCTTTTGGATTGCGTGGCCTGATTTTTATGTTGTATATCTTCCGCGGACCGGAATCATCTACCTCGGCAATTTTTACAGAATACACGGCCAGCGCAGCCGCGCTGATGGGTGATACCAACCCTTTATCCAGCAAAACAATGGTATTCTGATAAAAATTATAGCTCACAAAAGAGGAACCCAATACCTGAGCTACCAGGGTTCCGTCCTGAATCCCAACGCCTTTTACACGGGTTGCCTTGATTTGTTCTTTCCATATTTTCGGATTCCTGTTGTAGTAATAATCGCTGAGCGACTCGCTCATAAATACCGGCAACACCGATTTCTGGCTGTCGGCGCTCAGGATGGAAATGGTATCAAATAAGGGCCCAATCTGTTGACCCAGCTTTCGCTTCTTTAAAGCTTCCGAGATATTGTTCACCGCAATGGTGATGCGGGTAAAACTCTCACATTCCCATTGGTCAAGCTTGTCGGGGTCGTTGCGCTCCCTAAATTCCGCCGCTTTTTTAATGATGCGCTCTGCGGGATTTCCTTTCACGCGGATGACCAGTTCACGATCCAAAACCTCCCGTCTTTTTAATTCAAAATTTAATTCAATGGAAGGCAAACTGTCGGGAATCCGGAGGCTGAGCTGTTCATAACCTGTATAGCTGCACCACAGCGAATCGGCACGTTTCAAGGTGCGCAGTTGGTAATATCCTTCAAAATCTGTGCGTACAACTTCCTTGTAATCACCCAAAACAACCAATGCATAGGCAAGCGGTTCACGGGTTTCGGACGCAATCACCCTTCCGTGGATCCATTGTTCCTGCGCTTGTACCTTTCCGGTAATTCCAAGGAACAACAGCAACGCCAGCAGCGACAACTTATTCACGCAACTGTTGAATAACCTCAAATGCATATTTTTCAGCCTGCAAAAAAACAACCTTTCGGGCACAGATTTTTTTCCTGATCGAAATGCATCTGTGTGGGCAATGCCGTTGTTTCTAAGCATCTTTGTCATCAGGATGATGAATGTATGGAATAATACCAAGGGTTTCACGCTTCTTGTAGCCTTGGTTTGGAGTTGTTGCAAGGTGCAGGGGCAAAAGGATGAATCGCCACAGGTTTGGGCAGTCGATACCGCCATGGCGGCTCCTGCGGAACCGGCGCCCGACCTTTCGGTGAAGATAAAGAAATACCCTTCCCTGCTGTGGGAAATTTCCGGCAACGGAGCGAAGAAAAAAAGTTACCTCTACGGAACCATGCATGTGAGTCGCAGACTGGCGTTCAGACTGAGTGATACCTTTTTCATGGGCTTAAAAAATGCCGATGTGGTGGCCCTTGAAAGTGATCCGGGTACCTGGATCAACCACCTGGCCGAGGACCAAAACAACCTGTTTCCCTGGTTTGACTGGTGGTTGAACCTGGACAACAACGACTATCAGGAAGCGCTGGCGCTTAGCCATCCGAATAACCGAACACTGGCGCGCATCATCAGCCGGGAAGAAAACCTGGCAAACTCTATGTTGTACCGCAAAGAAGACCGAAGCGGCGATTTCAGCGAAGACACGTATCTGGATTTATTCATCTATCAGGCCGGAAAAAAGCTGGGAAAAACTGTGATAGGGCTGGAAGATTACCGCGAATCGCGGAAAATGGTTAACCGCAGTGAAAAAGAAGATAAAGATGAAGACCTGGATGATCGTCCAAGGATCAATCGTTGGGAAATGGACTTTGGGGAGGAAATTGAAAACGCATACCGACAAGGCGACCTTGACCTGCTTGATTCCCTGGATCGCATGTTGAATCCTGGGAAGAACTACCGTAAATGGATGCTTTTTGAACGCAACAAGGTAATGGCCAATGGCATACACAGCAACATACAGGCCGGAAAGAGCATTTTTTCAGGTGTTGGCGCCTCGCATCTTCCCGGAGATACCGGCGTGATTGAGCTGCTGCGGCGCATGGGCTATACGGTACGACCCGTTGCTCCAAAAAGCAGTGGCAAGGCACGAAAGGAAAAAGACCGCATTGATGCCCTGGAACATAAAATCACCCCTGTTGCCTATAAATCGGTAAACAGCGATTTCGAAGCGCTGATGCCCGGACTGCCTATTTCTGCCTATCAGGATGGCAGTTACCGTTACTTCCATCCCGATGCGGCCAATGGTTCGTACATCAGCATCGCCAAGATTCCTTATTACGGTAAGTTCACCGGCCAAACCCCAACGCACATGTTGTTGCGTGTGGACAGCCTGCTCTTCGAATATGTGCGCGGACGCATCATCAGCAAGAACAACCTGAATAAAAACGGCTTTCAAGCCATGGACATCCGAAACCGCACCGCCCAGGGCAACGCCCAAAGGCTGATGGTGGTGGCTACGCCCACCTACCTGTGGTTTGTGAAAATGAGTGGACAGAAAGATTATGTATTCGGAAAGAATGGCGAGTCCTTCTTCAATTCCTTCAAAATCACCGAAAGCAACGGCCAAAACTGGACAACCTACAGTCCGGAGAGCGGTGGATACAGCCTGCGTTGGCCGGAAAACCTGAACTTCAATCGAGGACTCGGAGATACCAATACCTACCTGCAAGGCCACCGCGACCTGGAAGCAAGCGATAAAAACGGCGACTACTACTTTTTGAAGCGTTTGGTAAATACCGACGTTGATTATGTAGAAGAAGACAGCTTCGAGCTGTACTGGCTGGCCCAGGGATTGGCTGAAAACCTGAAAAGCAAAGTAGCCGGTCACCGTCATTTCCGTATTCAGGGCCATCCGGCCATGGAGGCGCAAATGATTGCCAAATCCAACGAAAACAGAGCTACGGTGCGCCTACTCATACAAGGTCACATGATCTATGTTTGGGGAACAACCGCCACCGAAAACCTTGATTTCCTGGAGGGCTTCAAACTGCAGCCTTTCAGGTACGCCAAACCATTTACCCTGCAACATGACAGCATGCACTGGTTCAGCACCGTGAGCCTTCCCATTAAAAACTTTCATCAGATTAAAGAATCTATGGGTTATCTGGACGGGGAAGACACCGACAGCATGGAACATTACGAATCGCTGAATGAAAACATGAGCTTCACGGCAAGCACCGGCGAATTTGTGACCGTATATGCCAGGCGCTTTCATTATTTCGACCGTGAGGTGAGCCTGGACAGCATCTGGAACAGACGCATCAAACAAAACTTGGAAAACAATTTTTACGTTGTTTCTGAACGCAAAAGCAAAATTGGGCCCTGGGAAACCCTGGATCTGGAATACAGCGATACCGGCTCATCGCGGGTGGTGAAGGCCCGTTGGTACATGCGCGGGCGCATGAGCTGGTGTGTGGCCACGACCTACGACAGCCTGGAAGGATTAACACCCTTTGTGCGCAGTTTCTACGACAACTTTAAACCCTTTGACACCTTTACCACGCCTTCCATCTTCGACTGGCGCGGAGATGAGTTGCTTGCGATGATGACTTCGTCAGACAGCACCATCCGTACCACCAGTCAGGAATGGGGTGAAGACTACTTCGAACCCAAAGACCATCAGGCCGCGGAAATCATGCGGATCATCGAACAAACCGGCGACCCCAAACAACAGGAATTCCGGCATCACCTGATTACCAAATTGGGAACCCTCAAGCACCCAGATTTGATCCCATTCCTGCGCAAGCAATACCAGAAAGCCGGCGATACTACCGACCTGCAAATTCATATCCTTTCAGCCCTGGCATCCCTGAAAACCAAAGAATCTGCCAAGGCTTACGCCGAATTGCTCATTGATGAAACGCCGCTAAGAAATGAATACTTAGGTCGCGAAGTGTTATTGCCACTGCATGATTCATTGAAACTTTACGCCACTACATTACCTGCGCTGTTTGACCTGCTGCGCTATACCGACTATAAAGAACACCTGCTGCACATTTCGGCAGAAGCACTGGACAGCGGATTCCTGAAACCTGCAGATTATGCAGCATTTAAAAAGACATTGCTCATGGAATTGCGCGATGGTTGGAAACGACTGAAATCGGAAGAAACCTCCAATGACGATTACCGATGGGAATATCGCAAAGAGAAAAAAGATGCCGATGCCGCCTTGCGCTACCGCTACTCGGGCACAGGCAACTACCTGTCCGTAGAACCTTCAATAAGGGATCAGCCGGGCATTGTCCTCGACCTCGCGAAGCTGCTGCTGCCCTTCATGCCCGACCCCGACATCGACAAACGCATTCTGCCCCTGCTCGGTTCCAGAGATAAAGTTTTTTGCCTACTCGTGGCAGAACAACTCTTTCAAAAGGGAAAAGCACTGCCGGACACACTCCTGCCTTTCTTCCTGAGGGAACCCTTGTTGCGCTATGGCGCATTGCGCATGATGTACCTGAGCAACAAAACCAGCCTCATCCCCGACAGCCTCCGTGGTGGATTGGCTTTGGCACAAGCCTACATGACCTTTGATGAAGTGGGCAGGAAAGACAGTTTGATTTACCTGAAATCCATGCCCATGGAATATAAAAATCAAACAGGCGAACTTCATTTCTTTCGCCTACGCACAAAGGATGAATACTATGGCAAACCGGGTAAATTAACCTGGGTTTGGATTCCGGGAGAACTGAATCAAAATTCACTAAAAGAACATCCGGAAAGTGCACGCAGAACCATCAACCAGAATTATCCCCTGGAACAACAAATGAATGATGTGTTGTTGAACTACCGCTATGATCAAAGAAAGCGTTGGGTTCCGGCATCGCTGAATAACAGCAGTGAGTGGGATTACACCTCGTACGGCGAATAACCCAAAATGAATCCAAAAGGAAGAACCATATTTCTATTCCTTTTGCTTCAGGTTTGTTTTGGAGCAAACACCCAGGCCCAAATCCCGGGCTGCACAGATCCTCTGGCTGTGAATTATCAGCCTGCTGCGACCAAAAACGACGGATCCTGCATGTATCAATCGGCAAGTGTTGGGGCGAAATCCACATTTCGCCTTCCCGACAGTTTGTCGGAAAGCTCCGGGTTGTTGCTGCATCGGGGATTCCTTTGGAGCCATAACGACGATACCGATCCGGGCCTTTATTTCTGGAAACCGGACGCCACACCCGTGCCTGGCAGGAAAACAATCAGCGGTGTAAAAAACAATGATTGGGAAGACCTAACCCGAGATGATTCATATTATTACATAGGAGACTTCGGAAACAACGGCTCCGGAAATCGGCGCAATCTGAACATCCTGCGCATTGCAGATCCTTCCTTGCAGGGAACAGTGCTGAACGCCGACACCATCTTTTTTAGCTACGAAGACCAAATAGACTTCACGGCCCAGGCCGCCAACAGCACTGATTTTGATTGCGAAGCCATGATCGCCTTTGGCGACAGCCTGTATCTGTTCACCAAACAATGGCTGCGTCAAAATACGGCATGTTATGTACTGCCCAAAACACCCGGAACGCATGTAGCCAAACTAAGGGAATCCTTTGATGTGCAAGGTTTAATTACAGGAGCTTCTGTGCTTCCCGACCAACGCTTGCTGTTGTTGTGCGGTTACAGTAAAATGCTGCAGCCCTTTGTGTATCTATGCTATGATTTTGAAGGAAGTGACTTCTTCAGCGGCAACAAACGAAAGTTGAACCTGGACCTTGGCTTTCATCAGGTGGAAGGCATCAGCACCGAAAACGGGCTGGATGCTTATGTGAGCAATGAGCAGCTCAGGCAAATCATCACCGTGGCGCCCCAGATTCATCGCCTTGACCTCAGGCCTTACCTGTCCGCGTACCTGAGCACTTCAGGCAAAAAAACATACGAGCCTTTGGTTGCGGGTTGCAGTGTTTTCATTCAGGGCCAGCATCTGTATTTGAACGCCCCTGCAAACCTGGTTTCGGCACCGTGGAAAATCATCAACAGCGAAGGACGCCAATTGGATACAGGAACAGTCAAAGAAAAACACAGCGTCATTCTTGTGCATCATCTGCCGGAAGGTTTGTATTACCTCAGTATTGGATCAGGAGCTACCACGTACAGCTTCAAGTGGATGAAGCAATGAGCCATTTTACCAGCTTCCGCTGGCGCCACCGCCTCCACTTTGACCACCGCCGAAGCCACCCCAGCCTCCGCCGGACCCGCCTCTGCCACCAAAACCACCGCCGGGAAACCACATTCCGCCGCTTCGGCCATAGCGACCAATGCTGCCGCCTCGCCTGCCCGAACTAAGGAAAAAAGCCAACAAGATGACAATGAGCGGAATAATGAACTTCAATCCTTTACCCTTTTCCTTGGGTTCGGCCTGATATTCGCCCCGGCTCAGGGCCATGATTCGGTTGCTGAGTTCGTTCAGCCCGCCGTAATAATCACCGCTTCTGAACGCAGGCTTCAAGATTTCGTCAATAAGCCGCGAAGACCGAATATCTCCAAGAAACTGTTCGGAACCCCGGCCCGTATGGATGCGGATCTTTTTGTCTTTAACAGCCACATAAATAAGCACACCGTTGTTCTTGCCCTTTTGTCCGATGCCCCATTGATTAAAAAGGTTGTGGGCACGGTTCCATAAGTCATCACCTTCCAAAGAAGTTTCGGTAACAATGGCAATTTGAACGCTGCTGCTGTCGGTATCCCAACGTTCCAGTTTGGCTTGTAGTTCGGCTTCCTGCGCATCCGGAATTACCTGTGCGTAATCATTCACCAGCTTGTTTGAGCGCGCAGGAATTTCTGCAGCCTGCAAGGTCGCAGCGCATACAAGTCCCAGAACAATGAATAAAGTACTACGCATACGATGGCTTGTCGTCAAGTTCATTTTTATCGCCATCCTGATAAGGGAAATACACCTTCAGCTTCTCGCCGGCGCGGGCAATTCCGGAAATCAAAGCCTGTGGCAGATCACCACGTTGAAAGTGCTGCTGCATTTCATCGCGCACCTCTTCCCAAAAATCCTTCCCTACCCGTTTGTGAATCCCTTGATCACCAATGATGGCAAACTGCCGGTCGCGGAGGGATACACAAATCAGCACACCATTTCTGGCTGCTGTTTTTTGCATGCCCAATTTATTGAACGCGTGCGCTGCGGCATCCAAGATGTCACCGTTTAGCCTGGCAATCAGGTGCACCCTGATTTCGCCCGAGGTTTGGCGCTCTGCATCGCGGATGGCATCAATGACGCGCGCCTCATCCGTTTTACTGAGCAAAGGTTTTGCGAACAGCGAAAACACTTAGGGTTTATTAAAATCCACTTTAGGTGCTTTGTCGGCGCCGGCATCTGCCTGGAAAGCTGCCTTCTTTTCAAAGCCAAATATTCCGGCGAAGATGTTTCCGGGGAAGCGACGCACGGCAACGTTGTAATCCTTCACCGCGGAATTGTATTTGTCGCGTTCTGCCTTGATGCGGTTTTCGGTTTCATCCAGAGAAACCATCAAATCGCGGAAACCCTGAACAGCCTGCAGCGTGGGATAATTTTCTGCCACCGCCAGCAAACGTCCAATACCGCTGGAAAGTTTGGTTTGTGCCTCTTGAAATTTGGCCAGATTTTCTTCGGAAAGTTGTTCGGCAGAAAGCGTGATTTTAGATGCTTCTGCACGTGCATCCATTACTTGAGTAAGGGTAGATTTCTCGAAGTTGGCGGCGCCCTGAACGGTGCTTACCAGGTTGGGAATCAAATCGGCGCGGCGCTGGTAGGCAGACTGCACATAACCCCAGGCAGTGCTCACGGATTCTTCGCGGTTCACGAAACGGTTGTAGTTACAGGCAGCAGGACCAATCAACAAGATGGCCAGTCCGATGATGATCAGGAGTGATTTATTCTTCATGGGTTCAATACCGTATTTTGTTGCACAAAGTTAAACGGGAAATATGCCTGCAAGCATTGCAGCATCGCGTCAGCTGCCTCGTTCATCGAAACATGCCTTCCCACTTCATTGCTTATTCCTGTGACACCGCGGTCAGGGATGCCGCAGGGTACAATATGACCAAACCAGTTCAGGTCGGTATGCACATTCAACGCCAAACCGTGCATGGTATAATGTCTGCTGCATCTAATGCCTATGGCGGCAATTTTCCGTTCGGCCGTGGTTCCGGATTCTACCCAAACACCGGTTCTGCCGGCCACCAAACCGGCGCTGATCCCAAAACGAGCCACGCAGTCTATGATGCTCTGTTCCAAGGCTTCGACAAATCGTTTCACACCCATGTTGAGCAATTCAAGATCGAACATGGGGTAAACCACCAATTGCCCGGGGCCGTGGAAGGTTACATCACCACCGCGTTCGATTTCAAAAACGTCTGCACCAATCCTGCGCAACATATCGGGTGTTGCCAGCATATTGCTTTGTTGGGCGTGTTTGCCAAAGGTGTACACCGGATGATGCTCCACAATGATTAACCTGTTTACAGGCAACAATCCATGGCTGCGTTGCTCCATGGCTTCAGCAAACCAGGTCCTTTGCAGGTCCAGCACCTTGCCGTACGGTTGCAATCCCAAGTTGAACAGCGCTGCCTCCATGCGTCAAAGTTCGTATATTTCCAGGGCCAATGGCTTGATTTTGATGAATTTGGGGCAGTGGGGTGAACAAGAGGCCTGTGCGTACCTGGTGCAAAGAGGCTACGAGGTGCTTGAACGAAACTATCGGGCCGGACGAGATGAATTGGACATCATTGCGCGCCGGCAAAACCTGATTGTGGTATTTGAAGTAAAGACCCGCAGCAGCAATCGATACGGATACCCCGAATCATTTGTAGGCACCGCCAAGCAACAGCGGATGTTCCGCGCCGCAGAACACTATTTGCAACATCATTGTCCACAAGCCGCTTTGCGATTTGATGTCATTTCGGTCGAAAAAACCGGCAACACATTTATTATCAACCACTTCGAAGACGCATTTTATCCAAATCACTGGCCATAGCACACACTGAATTGTTCAAAACTCCAAAATAGGAAGGGGGCTTTATCGTTATATTTTTGTGCACATGCCTTTCCGAAACCTCATCACCTGCGTCCTGTTTATGGGAGCGGTTGCAGTCCAGGCCCAGAAAACGGAATTGTTTTCCGGAGCTGCAGTACACTACAGGCTTGGAGAAGAACTATTCAACAATGGCAAATGGAATGCTTCTGTTACGGAATTCGCACAGTATTTGGCGAATGGTACCGATGTTCAGATGCGCGCAGATGCCCAGTATTACGTGGCTATTGCCAAATTGAGGGCAGCCCACAGCGACGGAGAGGCGAGTGTGTTGGAATACCTGCGCAACCATCCGGGTTCTTACAAAAACAACAACGCCAACCTGGCCTTGGGAGATTATTACTTCATGCAGGGGAAATTCAGCCGGGCCCTTCCCTATTACAAACAAGCCGATCCTTCAGCCATTGCCGCCGGTGAACGCGACCGGCTCCGGTTTCACATGGGCTATTGCCAGGTGATGGGCCGCAGATATGAGGATGCAAAAGCAACCCTGGAACCTCTGGTAAAAAGCAACTCTGAATACGAAATGCGGGCAACATACTATTACGGCTATGCCTGCTATTACACCGGCGACTATCAAAAAGCGCTGGAATCATTTCGGAGTATTGAAGATTCAGGTCCGCAGAGCCTGCGGTTCTTCATGGCGCAGATATACTACCTCAAAGGAGATTATCAGCGGGCAATTGGCTATCTGGAGAAATCAACTTCCGCCAGCTTTCGCAGTCGGTCACTGTTTCTGAAAGGAAAATGCCACTACCGCATCAATGAGTTTGAAATGGCCGCCGATGCGTTTAACCGCAGTGGATTTACACCGGACAGCATCGACCGTCAGGAAACCTATGAAGTTGGCTATACATACTTCAAGGTTCGACAGTATAACGATGCCGTGCAATGGTTGCAGCTCATCGCCAATAATGGAGATTCACTGGCGCAAACGGCAAGCCATAACCTGGCTGAAGCATTCTTGAAGCTGGGAAGAAAACAGGATGCATACAATGCCTTCTTCGAGGCACAACGCAGCGATTTCAACAAAAAGGTTCAGGAAAATGCCATGTTGAATTATGCCAAGCTGGCTGTTGAATTGGGTTTTTCCAAGGTTGCCATCAACTACCTGCAAAAATTTACCGCCCAGTTCCCCCAATCGCCAGACCGCAGGGAAGCCCAAAAAATACTGGCCACCTTGTTCCTCAGTTCTGACGATTACCGAACGGCCATCAACATCCTTGAATCCATAGGCGAATTGGATGAAACAGCCCGAGAAACCTACCAGAAAGTTACCCTCTACCAAGGCCAGAAGTATTTCCGTGACCGCGATTTTGAAGCAGCCCTGCAAATGTTCAACAAGTCATTGCTTGGCGGAAGTGACCGGAAAATACAGGGTGAAGCTTCTTTTTGGAAGGCAGAAATCTTACACGCCAGAGGTGCTTATGCCGATGCATTGGCATCATATCAGCGGTTTGCCGAAACTCCGGAGTGTAAAAGCCTGGGTTATTTCCCCATGGTGTACTACGGAATGGGGTATTGCCGGTTTCGCGAGCGCAGGTTTGCGGAAGCTTCCGTGTATTTCAATCAATACCGGAATGCAGCGCGCAGCGGTAATTACCGGGAAGATATTTACACAGATGCCATGGCAAGGCTTGGCGACAGCTACTTCATGATTCGGAAACTTCCGGAAGCACTGGAAAGCTATGCTTATGTTTCCGGGAAAAAGGGCACCGGTGCCGATTATGCTCTTTTTCAGAAAGGCATGATTTACGGATTTACCAGAGAATCTCAACAGAAAATTGCCACCATGAAAAGGATTCCCAATGAATTTCCGGAATCTCCCTTTGTACCGGATGCCATCTTTGAAATGGCCAGTGAACAGCTGAATATCGGCCAGGCCAAAGACGCCGAGCGCAACCTGATGTATCTGGTTCAGGATTTTCAAGGTCGCCTCATTGTCAAGAAAGCCTATCAAACCCTCGGACAGCTCTATTACAAACAAGAGAAAGATGAGAAATCTATTGATATGTACAAGAAACTGGCTTTGGAATATCCGGGTACGCCAGAAGCTCAAAAGGCCATAGAAAAAATTGAGAAGATTTACAGAGAAAACGGCCGAGGTGCTGAATACTTAAGCTGGATTGCCACTGTGCCCAATGTTTCTGTAAGTGCTTCCCGCCGCGATTCGATTGTCTATACTTCTGCCTACAACCTTTGGGAACGAAAAGACTATGAAGGCGCCATCCGTGAATTCAACCGCTACCTGAGTGATTATCGGGATGGTTTTTTCCGGATTCCGGCGCAATACCACCTGGCCTACAGCTACGAACGCAAAAAACAACCTGACCTGGCCCTGCCCTTCTATCAAAAAGTTGCCGATGCCGCGGCCAGTGAATACAGTGAACAATCTCTTCTGGCAGTGGTGGACATCATGAGCAAGAACATGAACAACTGCCCGGCTTTGATTCCCTATCTCGAAAAACTGGAGCAACAAACCACCAGCAGAGACAACCTGCTTTATGCCGTGCACAAGCAAATGCGCTGCGCACTCAGCATCAATCAGGGCAGTACGGCCGAACGCAAAGCCGAGCAATTGCTTGAACTTGATTACACCAAACCTGAGATGATCAGTGAAGCCTTGTTGGTTTTGGGAAGAATCAGGATGGAACAGGGCAACTATGCCAAAGCATTGGAACTTTTTCAGCGCAACTTCAACAAGTTCGACAATCAGTTTGCCGCAGAGAGTAAATACCACGAGGCGCTCACGTTTTTCACCATGGACAGCCTTGCAGCGGCTAAAAAATCGGTCTTCCAGTACAACAATCAATTCAGTGGTTATGACCTCTGGCTGGCTAAATCCTTCCTGTTGTTGGGTGATATTTACGTTAAAATGGGAGATCAGTTTTCAGCCAAAGCTACCTGGAACAGTGTAATTGCAAACTTTAACGACATGCCTGAAATTGTAGCCGAAGCACGCCGCAAGCTGGATGCGCTGAATCAATTGGCGCCCAAACAGGACGAATCAGGAGGCGGCGAATGAGCGGCGGAAACAGCCTGGAACAAAAACAGGAAGCATTCGCGCGTTTGTTGCGCATCATGGATGAGTTGCGTGCTCAATGTCCGTGGGATCGGGAACAAACCTGGGAAAGCATCAGACACTTGACCATCGAAGAAGTGGCAGAACTCAGTGATGCCATCTTAGACCAGGAACCCGATATGGTCAAGAAGGAATTGGGTGATGTATTGCTGCACATGGTTTTTTACAGCAAAATCGGCGACGAAAAAGGTTATTTCGACATTGCCGACGTAATGCACAGCCTTTGCGAAAAACTCATCCGCAGACACCCACATATTTACGGTTCGGTACAAGCAGATGATGCTGAAACAGTGAAGCAAAACTGGGAGAAAATAAAACTCCGTGAAAAGGGCGGACGCGAACAATCCTCGGTGCTGGAAGGCGTTCCGCGCAGTATGCCGTCCCTGGTAAAATCATACCGTATTCAGGAAAAAGTGGCGCAGGTAGGTTTTGACTGGCCGAATCTTGAGGCAGTAAAAGACAAAGTGAAGGAGGAATGGGAAGAATTGAATCAGGCAACAGATCAGGCGCACCTGGAAGAAGAATTCGGCGACCTGATGTTTGCCATGGCAAACTACGCCCGTTTTCTGAACATCAATCCGGACGATGCACTCGAAAAGGCAAATCGAAAATTCATTCGTCGCTTTTCCCATATTGAATCATGCGCACGCCGCGACGGGCGGGAAATGGGCACCATGAACCTGGAGGAAATGGATGCTTATTGGAATGATGCGAAGAAGCTGGGACTATAGCCTTACTTCAGCCCAAGGCTACATCCAGAATCATCATAACCACAAACCCGGAAATCAAACCCAGAGTGGCAAAGTCAGCATATTTGTCTTTCTGCGTTTCAGGAATCACCTCTTCCACCACCACAAACATCATGGCGCCGGCGGCGAAGGCCAGGGCGTAAGGAAGGATTGGTTGGGCAATCATCACAGCTGCAGCGCCTAAGGCACCAGCCAAAGGTTCAACAACTGCAGAAAGCTGACCCCAGAAAAAACTCTTACGTGCACTGAGTCCGTTGCGCCTCAAGGGCATGGCCACAGCGAGTCCTTCGGGAAAGTTTTGCAAACCGATGCCAATGGCCAGGGCTACGGCAGCACCTAAATCGGCATGAGGCAATCCTTGTGCAACCGCACCAAAAGCCACTCCTACCGCCAAGCCTTCAGGAATGTTGTGCAAGGTAATGGCCATCACCAACAACAGGGTTCTGTTCCAATCTGAACGCGGACCTTCCGCTTCCTGCAATGGGTTGTTCAGGTGTAAATGTGGCAATACCTTGTCGAGCATGAACAAGAACAATGCACCAACAGTAAATCCAACAGCAGCAGGAATCCAGGCCCAACGTTCCCCATAGCTGTCGGTGGCCATTGCAATGGCCGGGGCCAACAAGGACCAAAAACTGGCTGCAATCATCACCCCTCCGGTAAATCCAAGCATTACGTCCATCCATTTTCGGCTCATGTCTTTAAAGAAAAATACAAGTGCTGCACCGGCTGCTGTGAGCAACCAGGTGAATGTGGTAGCAAGGAAACCCTGCATCACAGGATGCAGATCTAAAAACCAAGTTTTCAGTGATTCTGTCATAAATATGCTATGCGTTGGGAGTTACGAATATTTTTTCTGCGGAAGCCAGACTGATAAAAATCTGTTTTTTGTTGATGAGCAGGGCCAGCAATGCGTCTGCCTTGATGAATTCCATGATTCTGCCTGTAGTTCCGGGAACAAGTCCCTGACGGGCTGCAAATTGCAGCCATTCCGTATCGCCATCGGCAACGCGCTGCACGGTAAAGGAAGCACCGTCTTCCAAGTCTGACATCGGAATTAAAGATTGTTGCACCTGAGGATCAGCTACAATAGGATCACCGTGAGGATCGTGGGTAGGATGTCCCAAAAAAGCGTCCAGCCGTTCGGCCAAACCTGCTTCAAATACATGTTCCAGTTGCTCGGCAATATCATGAACTTCATGCCAGCCATAACCGAGCTTATCTACCAGAAACACTTCCCAGAGCCTGTGCAGCCGAATCAAATCAGTGGCTATGCCCAAGCCTTCATCTGTTAAAGTAACGCCTTGGTAACGGCGGTAATAAATCAAATTCTTCCGCGACAAGCGCTGCAGCGTATCGGTAACTGTTGCAGGCGTGGCGTTTACTTCCTTGGCAAGTGCACCGGTGCTGGCCAAAGATTCCTTCCCGTAACGATAACTCAACTTGTAAATCGCTTTCAGGTAGTTCTGCTCTGTGGAACTGATGGTCATTTTTGATGAGGTTGCAACCTTTTTTTCGACCATGCTAAAATACGAAAATTACTTCAATTCTGATAAATTTGAGGCATGGGGTCTGGCCTGAGCAATACACAGAAATGGGTTTGGATGCTGTTGTTCGGATTCCTGTTGTGGTTATCCTTTAACCGTAATTGGCGCTTTGGCAGATTTAACTACCACGATGAACTCTGGGCAGACAAAGCAGGTTACCACGTATTCCTTCCTGCAAGTTTTATTTACAACTGGGATGCACGTTTATTTCCACATGAAGTTGATTTAAAAACCGGAGGTGGTTTTCAATTGGATGGGTGGCGCAATTCCATCAACACAAAATACCCTCCGGGCGCTGCCATCATGCGGCTGCCTTTCTTCCTCATGGCACATGCGTGGGCGAAGATAAGCGGCACTCCGGCAGATGGATTCACCATGCCCTATCATGCGGCCACCATCTTTTCAGGCGTGTTTTACGGGATGGCCGGTCTGTGGGTGTTGTGGCGTTTCCTTTTATACTATTTCAGAAAAAACATTGCCTGGTTGGGCATTATTGGCCTGATCACGGGAACAAACCTATGGTATTATGTGGTAGAAGAGCCGGGACTTTCCCATGTGTACAGTTTCTTCCTGATGGCACTGTTGCTGTGGGAACTGAAACGCTTCAGCCTGTCGGAACAAAACCGACACTTGGCGCTGGCCGGGCTTTGTACCGGAATGATCTTTTGTGTGCGCCCCCAAAACCTTTTATTGCTGCTTCCCATCCTGATCTGGTGGCTCTGGCAAAACCTTGAAGCGGTGAAACGCAAACCAAAAGCGCTCATGTGGGCTGCATCCCTGGCCATGCTCGCGGTGGCGCCTTTTTTGGCGTATCGAATGTATTTAAAAGCACACCAATTCATGCCTTACGGCGATGAAGGATTCATTTACTGGAAATCACCACATGTGCTCAAGGTGCTTTTTTCACCCGAAAATGGCCTGTTTACAGGCAGTCCGTTTTTGCTGCCATTCATCCCGATTTCCATTTGGTATGCCCTCAGGAATCAAGGCGCGTGGCGGTACATCAGTGCTTCCATTCTGTTGGTATTTATGGGAACCACCATCATGTACGGATCGTGGTGGGCCTGGGGACTTGCCTGTGGTTTCGGGCATCGCGGATTTATAGAATTTTATCCGTTGATGGCCTGGATGATGTTACGCGGTTTTGCCGATGTTTGGCATCTGCCGAAGTTTCGCCTGGGCATCGGCCTTTTCGTGGTGCTGAGCGCCATCATCCTCTTGCCCTTAAGTTTCCATTGGCCTTATTGTATGGAAGGTCCATTTTGGAACTGGCAACGATGGTGGCAGATTTGGCGAGGATTATGAACGTGAATCCTCAATGAATGCGGTCACCGCGTAGTTCCATCCCCTGCATGATTTGCGCCTCTCCCTGAAGAAATTCCTGCCAGCGTGCACGAACGCGCGCTTCAGGCAGGTATTTGCAGGCCAAATCCAGAAACATGCGGTAATGTCCTGCTTCACTCACCATAAACTCGTGGTAGAACGCCTTTAGGTCCGGGTCATCTACATGCAGCGATAAAAGTCGGAAGCGTTCGCAACTGCGGGCTTCAATCATGGCACAAACCAATAAATCTTCCACCAGCAGTTCGTCGCGGCTTCCTCCTTTTTTCCGAAGTTTTTGCAATTCACTCACGTAGGAATCTTTTCGTGGTGTTCCTAAAGCAAATCCGCGCTTCTTAAGTTCTTTCAATACTTTGCGGAAATGCCCCCATTCTTCGGCAACTACCGCCGTAACCTCATCTACAACATCTGACTTTTCCGGGAAACGGATGATCAGGGAAATACCTGTGCTCGCGGCCTTTTGCTCACAGTAAGCGTGATCGGTAAGGATTTCATCTATCTGTTTCTCAGCGATGTTCACCCAGCGGGGGTCGGTGGCTAATTTAAGGCCCAACATATCGCGCGAAATTAAAACAGCGGTTTACAGGTGTGCCAACAAATCATCCGCAATTTTGCGGTCGTTGCTCAGCCTGGGAACTTTATTCTGTCCGCCCAGTTTTCCTTGCCTTTTCATGTAGCTGATGAATGCATCTTTCGGCAACATGGTTAGCTTTAGGGGTTTAAGTATGGCCCCGTCAATCAGGTCGCGGTAATAGATATTCTGTTCCTGCATGGCCTGATCCAAAGTTCGGGTAAAAGCCCCCGCATCATCCGGAAGGACATCAAAGGCAACCAGCCATTCATGGTATGGAGGACCTGATTCAGGATTTACTTGAGGTGCAACGGTAAACTCTACGGTAGTAGCCCGGTGTGCGGCGCAGGCTTTGGACATGGCACGCTCCACTTCTTCTCCTATCACATGTTCGCCAAATGCCGAAATGAAGTGCTTGATGCGTCCGGTAACGACAATCTTGTATGGATTCTTGGAAACAAACTTCACCGTATCTCCAATGCTATACCCCCAAAGTCCGGCATTGGTATTCATCACCACAGCATAATTTACCCCAAGTTCCACATCTTCAATACCCAAACGAATGGGCTGGGCGGAGAAATATTCCGATACCGGAACAAATTCGTAGTAAATACCACCGGCCAGCAACATCAACAGGGCCGCATCAGACTGACGATCCTGAAATGCAATGAATCCTTCACTGGCAGGATATGTTTCAATGGTAGCAATGGATTTCCCCACGGTTTGAAACATCTTTTCGCGGTACGGTTCAAAATTTACACCGCCGTAAACCATTAATTCAAAATGAGGAAAAAGGTCTTGAATATGTTCTTTGCCGCTCAGCTGCAGCAGCCTGTCAAAATACATCTGAACCCAGGGCGGAATACCGCTGATCAGGCTCATGGGCTGATGAATGGTTTCGCGGGCAATGCGATCTACCTTTTCTTCCCAGTCTTCTATGCAATTGGTTTCCCAGGAAGGCATTTGGCTGCGCCTCAGGTACGCAGGAACGTGGTGGTTTACAATGCCGCTCAGCCGACCGCTCAGCATGCCGTTCTTATCTTCCAAAACGGGGCTGCCACTCAAAAAAATCAAGCTTCCGTCCAGCCATGAAGCCCTACCGGTTTCTGCGATATAACACAACAGGGCATTGCGTGCACTGCTGATGTGAAAGGGCATGCTTTCTTTGGTGATGGGAATGTACTTCACCCCGGAGGTGGTGCCCGATGTTTTGGCCAGATACAAGGGTTTCCCTGGCCAAAGTACGTCTGGATTTCCTGCAAGAACATGTTCTACCCAGGGCCTCAATCCTTCGTAATCGCGCATGGGTATCTGTCTGCTGAATTCAGCGGCCTTGATGTTTGGGGTGATGCCGTGCTCCCGACCAAAGGCGGTTTTTGACAATTGCACTTTCAAGGCATCAAACTGCCTGCGCTGTGCGGCAATGCCGTCGGCACTCCAGCGGTCAATCTGCCTGCGCACAACCGATGCCAGCGGCTTCGCCAGTATTGACTTCAATCCCATAGATCAGAGGTTTATTTTGGCTACACGCCGGTCGTGCCGTCCACCTTCAAAAGAAGCATCCAACCAGGCCTGTACAATTTTCCTGGCGGCAGGCTTGGTCACATATCGCGCGGGGATGCACAAAATATTGGCGTCGTTGTGCTGCCTGGCCAAAGCGGCAATCTCTTCCTTCCAGCACAAAGCTGCCCGAATGCCTGCATGCTTGTTGGCGGCCATACAAACCCCGTTGCCGCTGCCACAAATCAGGATTCCCAATTGATTCTCTCCGGTACTTACACTTAGGGCAACGGCATGCGCATAATCAGGATAATCCACGCTGTCGGCAGAATCCGGACCAAAGTCTTGGGGCTCATGACCCAATTCCAGCAAAAAAGCCAGGAGTTCATTTTTTAACGTGAATCCGGCGTGGTCGGCGCCAACGGCAATGGTATATGATGCGCTCATGATGGTTATGAATCTTTTTGTTCAGTACGCGAGGCAATGAGGATGCCAATTTCGTATAAACTATACAAAGGCAGCGCAAGTATCAGCTGGCTGAGCATGTCGGGGGAAGGTGTGGCCACGGCAGCAATGATGAAGATGATGACCACCGCATAGCGCCTGTTCTTCCTGAGGAAGGAGGCGGTGAGGATTCCCACCCTGGCCAAAACATACATCAGCACCGGAAGTTCAAAAACAAGTCCGGTAGCCAGACACAGAAAACTCACATAGTTTACTGCATTCTGCATGGTAACGATGTTCTGAACTTCATCGCTGATGCTGAAGGTGGCAAAGAAATTCACCGAAATGGGCACCAAAATGAAATAGCTGAACAGGACACCTGTGAAAAACAGCAGCGCTACGAAGAACACTGTGCCACGGGTTTTCTTTACTTCTTTATCGCTGAGGGCAGGTCTGATAAACTTCCAAAGTTCCCAGATGATGAAAGGGAATGCGAGTACCAATCCTGCGATGAAGGCAATTTTAAAGGCCGCCACAAATTGTCCCTGCAGCTGTAGGTTTTGGATTTGAATCACCGGAGGAACCAGGCACATGCGATCGTCGCCAAAGGTGTTTATACTTAAATCGCAGAGGAAACGATAGGTCAGGAAGCTGCCTTTGAACGGGGCAAAAATGACACCACTTACCAACTCTTTGATGTAAACGAACGCGAGGATGAATCCTACAGATATGGCTGCAAATGACCTGATGATGTGCCGGCGCAATTCATCCACATGGTCAAAAAATGACATGTTGCGTTCATGGGGAAATTCGGCCTGTGGATCGGCTTCTTCCTGATCTAAGGGCATAACAGATGCTTATTTCATCAACATTCCGCCACAAACCGAAATGGTTTGACCGGTAACATAGGCGCTCAATTCACTGGCCAGAAATACACACACGTTGGCAACATCTTCAGGTGTGCCGCCGCGCTTCAATGGAATATCTTCAATCCACGACTTCTTCACCGCCTCATCAAGCTTTTCCGTCATTTCCGTTTCAATAAAACCGGGTGCAACCACATTACAGCGGATGTTTCTGGAACCCAATTCCTGAGCCACACTTTTTGAAAACCCGATCAATCCTGCTTTGGAAGCGGCATAGTTGGCCTGACCGGCATTGCCATCCACACCCACTACCGAAGACATGTTGATGATGGACCCCGAGCGATTTCCCAGAAAATGCCGGAGGAAAGCTTTGGTAAGGTTGAATGCCGATTTCAGGTTGGTGTTGATGACTTCATCCCACTGCTCTTCGGTCATGCGCATCAACAAATTATCGCGTGTTACACCGGCATTATTCACCAGGATGTCAACTTTGCCGAACGCTGCGATTACGGCAGCGGCAAGTTCTTCGGAGGCTTTAAAATCGGCCGCATCAGATTTCCAGGCTTTCACCTGTACACCAAAGCGATCAGACAACTCGGTGCATAAAGCAGTTGCAGCGGCATCAGATGAGGCGTAGGTAAAAGCAATGTTTGCACCCTCAGCGGCGAAGCGCTGGGCAATCCCTTTACCAATACCGCGGGTGGCTCCCGTAATCAGCGCAGTCTTCCCTTGTAACAACATGACCCGGCAAATATAATCTGCTGAGTGAACCCTGAACAACTACTGTTTGCGTTACATGCGTAAGCCCCGGCACAAGGCCGGGGCTTATCTGCAACATAAAACAACATAAAATAATCGAAATTAGTAGGTCTTGCTGATGCGCTGCGTCATGCTGTTGATGCCATCTGAAAAGCGCACCAGATAGATCCCTGAACTCCAGGAAGAACAGTCAATCCATTGGGTGCTTTGCGCGTCTCCGGAAAACAACACCCTGCCATTCAGGTCGGTCACGCTGACAATTCCGCCGGAAACATGTTCCATGCTGATGGCAAAGCGATTTTGCGCCGGATTGGGATATACGCGCATCTGGGGAAGTGCTGCCACAGCGCTGGATTCTGTTTGTGGCAGGTAGGAACTGGTTTGAACTTCACGGCCACTGATGCCATCCTGAATCAATACCATTGGTGCTGCATTGTCTGCACCCAGCGTAAAATAGCGTGTAGAAGAAGTGGTGCCGGTGGTGCTGGTTACCAAACCGCCGGATGCTCCGGTTGCAGGGCCTAGGTCGTTCCAGCCGCTGCCATCATTACCGGCAACACGTATATCGGAGGCTGCCCAACCGCCGGGAGCATTGGTTGTAGGCAAAGAAACCTGATAGGCAGTAGCCCCTGCAACCCTGTCCACCTGCCAGTATTCTGTGGTTGACACAACATCAAGGGGTGCGTTCACAGTATTTGTTCCGGAATAGCCGCTGTTGAAATATTCCATGGTATAGGTATTTCCGGCGGTGTTGTTTCTGATGTACAAAGGATTGTAGGCACTGCCTTTGCCCAATGGAATCATCACATTTGCAGGCCAGGTGGCGCCGCCATGAGCTACCGTAACCGGACCGTTGATGTATGAAGCAGCGCTTCCACCGTAAATCATGTTTGGAAGGGTGATGTTCATGATGTAACCGGTGGTATTCAGGATGCCCCCATCAAACCGCATCAAGCGCGCATCCATGTCTGATGCAAGGGTTACTGAACCGGATGTTTTATTCAGTTCTACCCATTGACTGTAGGCATTCTTGGCCGCGCTGCTCAAGGTAACAACCTGGTGATTTCCACCTTTAAACACCAATTTACCGGTGAACTTTGAGGCCGCATTGGCTGTAGTTTCCAATGACTCCAGATTGCCTTCCAGGAATACCTGAACATTGGCAAGGTATGCATCGGCACTGGTAATTTTCAGGTTGCCTTTGATGTACATTACATCTGCCACCGAGGACCAATTTAGCGTACCCTGAACACCGCCATTGGTAACTGTGATGATTACTTCATTGAAATAAACAGTGTCGCCATTGTGTGTGAAGGTCAGTCGGTTGCCCGTTCCATCCAGAACCAAAACCCCATTCTGCGCATTGAAAGAATTTGAATTTGCAAAATCCCAACATCCGGCAAAAAACAGCGTATCGTCGTCAGGGGCAATCAGTTGGCCATCACTGAGCACGTGTAAACCGCTGGAAACACTGGCTCTTACACGCGCGTTTCCTGAGCCATTGAACATAAATCGACCTCTTACAATGTGCATGGTTTCTCCCGGAGCGCCTAAATCCTGCACACAACACATCAAAACGGTATCCAAGGCATTATCTTTTTGCACCAGAACATTGTAATTGCCTGTCAATAGGGATTTGTGGAAGAAACGACCCAGGCCGGAACCCAGGAATGCAAGGGTAATATGTCCCGAATTGCTGAATGAATGCAAGGGCAGGTTATTGGCCATGGTTGTTTCAACAAGAATGGAGTCGCCACCGGCAATCCAGTCGTTCACCGACCATCCGGTAAAAGATGCTTCCATAATGGAAAGTCGATTTATGGCATAGATACGATCATTGGTAGCCAGGTTGGAATACAAATGCGCAGGTGCTGTAGTGTCGCCGGCTCCATCTCTTTTTTTGTCAATTTCCACATTCCAAAAGGTCATGAGGGAATTGTTGGTGTTGATGGTTCCGCTTCCATCGCCACAAAAGCGCACCAAACCTTTGGAATGCATGTACAAACCGAGGGCTCTTCTGGTAAGGTCTCCCCTGATATACACAATACCGGCTCGGGGAATGTGCGTTTGCTGGTAACCATTGGGCGCGGTAAACTTGGCGAAATTGTTCAGGGTAAGGTTTTGTATGTCCGCATAACCCTTGGCAAATACTGAAAATGCGCTGTTGTTCATGATCATGGTTCCTGTGATCAGGGCTGTCTTCACACTGAGGTAGGCATTGTAGCCCATGAGCATGTCATTGGCCTGAAACAATCCATTGGTATCATTTCCAATAATCATCCCTCCTTGCATCACCAGGTTGCGCATCTGCATGGATGCGGTTCCCTGAACAAAAATTCTTCCACTCCAGGGGCCAAGCACATTGAAATCACGAACATGAATAGGCGACGGTATGTAACACCATTTGATCGATGTACCGTCAAATTGCACGTCATCATCACAATCGGGAATACCATCCGGACTCCAATTGGCGGCGTTATTCCAACTGTTGTTGGCCCCACCACCATCCCATACATACAAATTGTTGATGCCATCGCCGCAGGGTTGCGCATGGACCATCATTGTTGCGGCGCAAAAAACACCGCAGGCTAACGTACTTAGTAGTTTCTTCATAACATAATAGGTTGAACTGTGCTGCAAACCTATTTGCGGCACCACCCGGCCCATGGCCAGATTCCATGAATGTATTTCACCAATGCACAGAATGCAGTTGTTGTGCTGCATGACCGGAAGCCCGATATATTTGAGCGTAAAATCCACAGCACATGAATGCCAAATCCCTGCCTCCATTGGCGGAACGCATGCGTCCGCGAAACCTGGATGCCTACATCGGGCAAAACGAACTGGTTGGGCCTGAAGGGCGATTGCGTCGGCTCATTCAGCAACAGCAGGTTCCCAGTATGATTTTCTGGGGACCTCCCGGCACCGGTAAAACAACCCTTGCCGAAATCATTGCCGACGCGATGGGACTGGAAGTGCGCAAACTCAGCGCCATCAGCAGTGGTGTTGCCGATCTGCGCAAAGTGTTCGATGAAACACGCATGCTGGGACGCATCGTACTGTTCATTGACGAAATCCACCGGTTCAACAAATCACAACAAGACGCACTGTTGGGCGCCGTGGAAAAGGGCCAAATTCTGCTTATTGGCGCCACCACCGAAAACCCCAGCTTTGAGGTGAACCAGGCATTGTTGTCGCGCTGCCAGGTTTATATACTGCAGCCATTTTCCAAAGAAGAACTGAATGCCATATTGGTCCAGGCAGTAACGCGTGATGAGGTTCTGAGGCACAAGAACATCGAACTGACAGAAACAGATGCCCTGTTGTACCATTCCGGCGGTGATGCACGGAAATTGTTGAATTTGCTGGATTTAGTCGTGATGTCAACCCATGAAGGCAACATCCACATTACCAATGAACTCACAGGTAACGTGCTGCAGCAAAAGCTGGCGCATTACGACAAATCAGGCGAACAACACTACGACATTGTTTCTGCCTTCATCAAGAGCATGCGCGGTAGTGATCCGAATGCGGCCTTATATTGGATGGCCCGCATGCTGGATGGTGGCGAAGATGTGAAGTTCATCGCAAGGCGCATGATTATATTGGCCAGCGAAGACATCGGCAATGCCAATCCGAACGCCTTGTTGCTGGCCACTTCGTGTTTTCAGGCCGTGTCCATGATTGGGATGCCGGAATCCAGAATCATCTTGACCCAAACGGCCAGCTATCTGGCATCAAGCCCCAAAAGCAACAAGGCTTATGAAGCCATTGAGCAGGCATACGATCTGGTAAAAAAACACGGTGATCTGCCTGTTCCGCTGCATCTGCGCAATGCGCCAACCAAACTCATGAAGGCACTGGATTACGGAAAAAACTATCAGTACGACCACCATGCATCGCAGGGTTTTGCCGGTCAGGAATTTCTGCCCGAAGCCATCCACGGCACGCGTATTTATGAACCCGGGAACAACCCCAGGGAAGAAGAACTGCGTCGTTTCCTAAAGACCCGTTGGAAGGATAAATACGGATACTGAGCATTTCCGCTCCTTTCATCGTACCTTTGCCGCATAATTACGCACTTTGAATCATTTTGAGCAGTTGGGTTTAGCACCCGCATTACTGCAAGCTATTGAACAAATGGGCTTCGAAAAGCCCACACCAATCCAGGAAGCTTCTATACCGGTTTTGCTTGACACAGGCCGTGATGTACTTGGGCTGGCCCAGACAGGAACAGGAAAAACAGCAGCCTTTGGCTTGCCCCTGCTTCAATTATTAAACACAGAAAGCAAGCATACCCAGGCATTGGTGGTTTGTCCAACCCGTGAGTTGTGCAACCAGATTTCCCGTGACCTCAGCGCATTCAGCAATTTCATGCCAGGCATTGAAATCGCAGCAGTGTATGGCGGAAGCAGCATGGATAAGCAAATCCAGTCGCTGCGCCGGGGCGCACAAATCATTGTGGCTACGCCAGGCCGACTGATGGATCTGATGAGCCGTCGTGCCGTAAAACTGGAACAGGTTTCCATGGTGGTGCTCGACGAAGCCGACGAAATGCTGAATATGGGTTTTGAAGAAGATGTGGAACACATCCTCTCCTTCACCCCTGCCGGCAAACGCGTATGTCTGTTTTCAGCTACCATGCCACCGGAAATCAGGCGTATCGCGAAAAAATACATGACCGATCCGTTGGAAGTATCCGTTGGCAAGGAAAATTCCGGCAACGAAAACATCGAGCATGAATATGCAGTTGTTAACTCCCGCGACAAATACGCAGCACTGAAAAGGGTACTCGATTACACCGGCGATCATTTCTACGGCATCATCTTCTGCACCACCAAAATGGAAACGCAGGACATTTCCGACAAGCTGATTAAAGACGGTTACAATGCCGATTGTTTGCATGGCGACCTCAGCCAGCAGCAGCGCGAGAAGGTGATGAACCGCTTCCGCCATAAAGCCGTGCGGATCATGCTGGCTACAGATGTGGCTGCCCGCGGCATTGATGTGAGCGGATTAACACACGTAATTCATTACCATCTTCCCGACGCGATTGAAAACTATACCCACCGCAGCGGCAGAACTGCCCGTGCAGGAAGAACGGGTATTTCGTTCACCCTGTTGAATGTGCGTGAAGCTTACCGCTTGAAGGAAATCGAGAAGAAAGCGAACATTCGCTTCAAACGCATCCAGATTCCGGCAGCGCGCGAAGTGCTGGACCGCAAACTGCTTACCTTCACCCAAACCATCGCCAGCCAGGATGTGGATGAATCCATGTTCAGCCAGGAACATTTCGACAATATGGAGGTGCTGATGGCCATGGAAAAACAGGAAATTGTGAAGAAAATCCTTTCCCTGGAACTGAAGCGCTTTGCCGCCGATTACCTGAATGCACCCGATTTAAATGCCGGCGCCAGTGCCGCTGCCAGTGTGGAACAGGCCGATGGAGCTTCCTCGCGCATCTTTGTAAGCGTTGGCAAGAAAGATGGCTTTGAAACCATGAATTTCAAGGACTGGGTTGCCGATGTAAGCGGAGTAAAGAAGAAAAACCTACATGTGTATGTAAAAGGGGTGTATTCTTTCGTAGATGCTTCAGCTGCAGATGTTCCGGCATTGTTGGAAACCCTGAACAAGCAGGAAGTTGACGGCCGTATGGTACGCGCTGAAATCACTGCACGCGCCGCCGACCAGGGCGAACGTAAGTTCAAAGGCAAGGGTCGTGGTGGCTATGGTCAGGATCGCGACCGCGAAGGCGGATGGAAAAAGCAATCTTGGTCGGGTGGGAAGAAATCATCCGGTTCGGGTAATTTTTCTGGCAAACGCGATTTCAACCAAACCGGTTTCAAGAAGAAGAGTTACTGAAGACTTACGTCTTCAGCCACGTGGGTCAGGGTGAAATGGAATGCGTTCCATAAAATCGACCTCAAACGACGCCACGCCAAAATCTTCTGATACCTTTCCGCGCATGCGGTAAACACCCCTTCCCCGGAAGGGACAACGCCGTACGGAAGGTGGAAAGTGAACCGTATCAAAAAACTGGCCCCGGCAATCTATCCAGGTTCCGAAATACATTTCTTGTCCTTTAAGTGTGCGTGTAGGTTTTACAGCCACCAGGTAGCCACATACTTCCATGCGCCTGCCCTTTTGTGATGCTTCAAGCAGTACCGGAACAGGCTTCAGTCCTTCCGGAAACTGCGCCATCAAAAACGGATCACACAGGGGAAAACCAAGCAGTTCCAGTTGTTCAAAAGCATCTTCCAGAGGCCGGGTAATCAGCGCTGGCAAACTCCAGCTTTTGACCGGCTCACGGAACAGCATCTGGGGCTCGCTGCTGCCGGTAGTTCCGCTCATCAGCCAATGCAGTTCCCACATCAGGGCCTTGCGGTCTTTGCCGGAGAAGCGAAACGCGCCGATGCGCAGCAACAGCTTCATCTGAGCCAGGGTGCAGGGAATGCGCGCGGTAAAATCGGAGAGGCCGGTAAAAGGTCCCTGCTGTGCGCGTTCTTGCAATAGCTGCGCGATGAAGCGTTGCTCCAATCCCTGAACCATAGACAATCCAAGCCAAAGCGTTGTTCCCTGCAGGCGCGCTTCTGCCAGACTGTGGTTAACACAGGGAGCCTCTACCTGCGCACCGCACATGCGTGCGGCATGTACATAGAATTCTGTTCGGTAGAATCCGCCGTAGTTGTTGATGACCGCAGTATAGAATTCCAGCGGGTAGTAAGCTTTCAGAAATAAACTCTGATAACTTTCTACCGCATAGCTTGCGCTGTGACCTTTGGCGAAGCTATATCCGGCAAAACTTTCCACCTGTTGCCATACTTCGGCAGCAAGTTCATCGGAATGACCGCGTTCACGACAGGATACAAACCAGCGTTCCCGCACACGTTTGAATTCATCACGGCTGCGGTACTTACCACTCATTCCCCGGCGCAGCACATCACTTTCATCCAGTCCCAGGCCTGCAAAATGGTGCGCCACCTTGATCACATCTTCCTGATACACCATCACTCCGTAGGTATCGGGCATGATTCCCAGCATGACCGGATGGGCCTTTCTGCGCTCCTGCACATCCACATGGCGGAGGATGTAGGTGCGCATCATGCCGCTGCTCGACACCCCGGGGCGAATAACACTGCTGGCTGCTACCAGTGTATGGTAATCGTTGCACTTTAACTTCTGCAACAGCTGACGCATGGCGGGGCTCTCCACATAAAAACAGCCCATGGTGCGTCCGCTGCTGATCAGCTTGTTTACGCGCGTATCGTTCTTAAACTCCTGGATGCGGTGAATCGCCACATCCACACCTTTGTTTTCTTTGATGATGTACACGGCATCGCGGATATGCCCCAGCCCGCGCTGGCTCAGGATGTCGAACTTATGCAGGCCCAGGTCTTCAGCTTCCAGCATGCTGAACTGAACGGTGGGAAAACCCTTCGGCGGCAGGTCTGTGGCGCTGTGGCAATACATGGGCTTTTGGCTGATGAGGATGCCTCCGGCATGAATGCTTCGATAGTTGGGCATTTGATGGATTCGGTCCGCGTAGCGCAGCATGAGCGCCTGAACATCCTGTGCATTGGACGTGCGTTCCAGAGGTTTGGGCTGTCCCGGCAATCGTTCCAGCATGCGGTCTGTTTCTTCCTTGGGAAGGCCAAACACCTTGCCCAGTTCACGCAACACTGCATTGGTTTTGAAGGTACTGTACACCGCCAGCAGGGCCGTGTGTTCCGTGCCGTGGCGTTCAAAAATGTAGCGCGTAACTTCATCGCGGTCGCGCCACGAAAAATCCAGGTCGAAATCGGGCGGGCTGGTACGGTAAGGGTTGATGAATCGCTCGAAGTACAAATCAAGTTCCACCGGATCTACATCGGTGATGCGCATGCAATAGGCAACAATGCTGTTGGCTCCGCTGCCCCTTCCCACATAAAAAAAGCCACGGCTTTGGGCATAGCGCACAATATCCCAGCTGATGAGGAAATACGCCGTAAACCCCAATGATTCAATCACCTTCAGTTCCTTTTCAAGTCGTTCCAGCGCCGGCCCTGATCCTTGCGGATACCTGAACAGAAAACCTTCACGGGCCAGGGTTTGTAGCAAACGTTGGTCTTCGGCGGCATCGCCGGAAAAAGTTGACTTGTTCTGATTGCGGCCAAACTGCGGACGATAACTGCACTGCGCCAGCAACTCCGAACTGCGCTGCAGCAGTTGCGGATAATCGCGGTACTGCAGCAACAGTTCATCCATACTGCGGAAGGTATCCTCGCTGCTTCCTGTATCTGCCGGCGCAAGACGGCTCAGCAGACAATTTTTATCGATGCACCGCAGCAGTCGATGGGTATTGAAATCCAACTTATCGCGAAAGGTGGCGGTGCATAATGCCGTCAGTTTCTCAGGCTGCCGTCGCCATGCAGAAGCATACAACCTTCCTAAATCTGCCGGTTTCACCCCAACATATTCAAAGTCGCGCAGCCGATGAGGAAACTGCGGCAACGACGCCTGGGTAAAGGGGTAAATCACCAGGCAATGTGCGAACGCAGGTGCCTGCATGGGAAATGGTTTCTTGTACATCAGGTAACGGCTCAGCCAGCGGTTCAACTCCTCGAAGCCTGCTTCATTTTTCACCAAAACCACAAAGAGTTGCCTGGCGCCATTGCGCACATCCACACCGCCGGCCACGGGAATCCCTTTCGCTGCCGCTTCCCGAAAAAAATCCGGAATACCCGATACCGCGTTGATGTCGGTAAGGGCCAACACCGGCAGCGACAACGCATCTTCAGCAGGTAAGCGCAAGGGCCGACGCTGCTTCCAGGCGCCGGGAATAAGATCGGCCAGGCCTGCAACTGCCTGGTGTTCCGAAACAGCATGCTGCCTGGAAAACCAGGACAACAGTTCCCCAGGCGGTAAAATACCGTAACGCAAACTGAACCAACTGTGGCAATTCAGGTACAATTGTTAAATATCTTATCTAAGAACCGTTCATAATTTACACCAAAAAGGATGTGTGTCAAGCCGTTTGTAAACATTTAACCTCGTTTGCAGGCAGAAGCAGTTGCTGCACAGCAAAGGCAAAAAACTATCTTCGACCGAAGAAAGCACTTTCCCTCATACAACTCAAAGGCAACACATGGAAGCATTGCGGAACATAGACCTCAGCAAGGTGTTGGTACTGGATATCGAAACCGTATCGGCGGCCAAAGATTTTGCAGATCTGGATGCAGCATGGCAAGACCTATGGGCCTTAAAGGCTAAGAATATTGCCCGCGATCAAACGCCGGAAGAAGCATATCAGCGCGCCGGCATTTACAGTGAATTCGCCAAGGTAGTCTGCATCAGCGCCGGTATTTTCCAACCCTGGAACGACCATTACCGATTCCGCATAACTTCCTTTTACGGACATGAAGAGCAGGAAGTACTTCGTCAATTTGCCAACCTGCTCCACAACAGATTTCACGGAAGAGACTTCATCCTGTGCGCGCACAACGGCAAAGAATTCGATTTCCCGTTTCTGGCGCGCCGCATGACCATACAGGGAATCAGATTGCCGCTGCTGCTGGACATTGGTGGAAAGAAGCCCTGGGAAATTCCACACTTGGACACCATGGAACTGTGGAAGTTCGGCGATTTCAAGAGCTATACTTCGCTGGCGCTATTGGCAAAAGCATTGAATATCCCCACACCCAAAGACGATATTGACGGCAGTCAGGTGGGCCGCGTTTATTACGAAGAACAGGATTTAGATCGTATTAAGACATACTGCCAAAAAGATGTGCTCACCGTAGCACAGGTGTTGCTGCGCATGAGGGGGGAATCCTGCATTCCCGATTCGGATGTTATTGAAATTGTTTAAGGCGGTCATTTTACATTGTTATGTTGAATTGCCATTGATTAAAAGCAGGCTTACTTATATTTGCATGTGATGAATTTAGGGGCATTCGGCAGATGGGTGTTGGCGCTCACCTTGATGGCGACATCCATTCCTGTGCTCTATGCTGCTGAGCCTACAGTACAAGCATCTTCAGTTACGTTCCAGAGCCTGACATGCAACAGTGTGCGCATCAATTGGACCCGTGGAAACGGAGCCCGCTGCATTGTATTGGTCAAAGAAGGCTCCGCCGTTGATGCCAGTCCTGCAGACGGCATGTCATACACCTCGTTCAGCGCCTTTGGAACAGGTTCAGAAATAGGAACCGGCAACTTTGCCGTGTACAACTTCCTGGGAAACAACGTAACCATTACCGGCTTGAAATCGAATACCGATTACCACATCGCCGTATTCGAACACGACAATAATCTTCCTGATTTTTTAACCACCAATCCCGCACGCGGGAACATCAGAACACATTTTCTGAATGTTGATTTTTCATATTCCTACCAGGATTCCTGCCAATTCAACAACCTGTTCAGCTTCACGAATAAAACCACTTCCAGCTTTACAGGCCTTACCTATTTCTGGACCTTTGGGGATGGCAACAGCAGCACTGCTAAAGATCCTACCCACAGCTATGCCAATGGAGGCAACTACTTCACCAGCCTGACAGTTACCCCTTCCTTAGGATGTCCGAATGTGTTTGCCAACCCCAAGGCTACCCTGGTTATTCCCAACATGTTCATCCGCATCGGGGTGAATGATACCGTTCAGTGCCTCTACAACAACAGTTTTCAAACCATCAATAAAGATTCAACCCGAATCTTCAACAAGCTGAGCTTCGACTACCTCTGGGACTTTGGAGATGGTGAAACAAATACCCTTCCTGCACCTAAAAAGAAATACAACAAAGCCGGCAATTACCGCATCAAGCATTTTGTTGAAACTTATTACTCCAACAACAAAACAGGTTGCATAGACAGTGGTTTTCTGGACGTAGTTGTGCAGCCAGACCCTTCAACCAGCAGCTATGTAAATGATGCGGTTCAGTGCCTGAAATATCAGTCTTTTGAGTTCGACAATTTCACGCCAGACATCATCAGCTATTCCTGGGATTTTGGAGATGGGAATACCAGCACCTTGAAAAATCCCACACACAAATATGCAGGTACCGGCGCCTATACCGTCATCCATCGGGCACAAAGCAATCAGGGTTGCGTTGGTTCGGACACCTTTCAGGTTCAGGTTACGCCTTCTTTAAATTCGGCATTTTCCGGCCTGGCTCCGGATTACTGTCTGAATGACCCGCCTGCCACACTTACTCCTGTAGTTCCTGGAGGGTTGTTCTGGGGTACCGGCATCAATGGCAATGAGTTTACGCCCTCTGCGGTTGGTACCTTTCCCATTTCGTACGTGGTGAGTGACACGGTTTGTTCTGATACTTCCGTGCAGGCCGTTACCGTTAAACCCATTCCCCAGTTTAGTTTGGGCGGCGACATCAATGAATGTGTGAATGGGACCGTAACGCTCAGCACCAGCCAAACAGGAAATTATGCCTGGAGTACCGGAAGTACTGCATCCTCCATCACCGTGTCCCAAAGCGGAAACTATGCGCTGAAAGTGACTGAAAACGGTTGCAGCTGGCAGGATGACATCAACGTATTCATCGGCGCTGCGCCTAAAGTGCGTCTGCCTTCTGATACTTCCTTGTGCAAAGGCGGATTTATCTACCTTTCAGCCACCTGGCCCAAGTCAACCTATCGATGGAGCACGGGAAGCAGCGACAGCGTGATTCTGGTGAGCCAATCGGGAACGTATTCCGTGGATGTGACCAATCCCTGCGGGTCTGCCTCTGATGCGGTAAATGTGCTGTTGCAGGAAAACATTTGCAACCTCTTCATTCCCACGGCATTCACCCCGAACCGGGATGGATTCAACGAGTTTTTTGAAATCACCGGGAAAGACATCACGCCCATCAGCCTGAAGATTTACAATCGCTGGGGACAGAAGGTCTATGAAAATACAGATACCGAATTTCGTTGGGATGGAACCTATGGCGGTAAAGTATGCATGCCGGAAACCTATACCTGGCGATTCTCTTACCGCCTGAATCTGGGTGCATTCTCAAGAATCAACACCTTCAGCGGAACGGTCCAGCTGATGTGGTAAACACAGATCATCCTTCACGTGCAAGCAAAAAAAAATGCCGTTCGCTGGAACGGCATTTTTTGGTTGCATTGATCTAAACTCAGCCCTGGTGCAACTTCGCGAAATTCTGGAAGAAGTACGGAATGGTTTCAATGCCCTTGTAGTAATTGAACAAGCCGTAATGCTCGTCGGGAGAATGGATGTCGTCGCTGTCCAGACCAAAGCCCATCAACATGGTTTTGATGCCAAGCTCCTGTTCAAACAGCGCAATGATGGGAATACTTCCGCCGCCGCGTGTTGGAATCGGATCTTTTCCGAAGGTTTGGCGGATGGCCGCAGCCGCAGCTTTATATGGAACAGAATCCGTAGGTGTGAGCACAGGCTCTCCTCCGTGGTGGGGAATCACTTCTACCTTTACACTTGATGGAGCAATGCTCTTGAAGTGGTTTTCAAAAATTGCTGCAATTTTTTCTGAAGACTGATTTGGAACCAGGCGCATGGAAATTTTCGCTTGTGCTACAGAAGGAAGCACTGTTTTAGAACCTTCTCCGGTATAGCCGCCCCAAATTCCATTCACGTCCAGGGTGGGTCTGGTTCCGGTGCGTTCCAGCGTGGTATAGCCATGTTCACCGTAAACATCACCGATGTTCAAGTCTTTTTTATACGCTTCCACATCAAAAGGTGCCAAATTCAGGGCCGCACGGTCTTCAGCGCTCAGCTCAAGCACATCGTCATAAAAACCGGGAATGGTAATATGGCGATGCTCGTCGTGCAGGCTGGCAATCATGCTGCACAACACGTTAATGGGATTCGGTACAGCACCACCATAAACACCGCTGTGCAGGTCGCGGTTCGGGCCGGTAACCTTCACTTCCAGATAAGCGATGCCCCGCAATCCCACATCCAGGCTTGGAATATCGTTGGCAATCATGGATGTGTCACTTACAAGAATCACATCTGCCTTCAGGCGTTCCTTATTTGCCTTGCAATAAGCGCTGAGGCTGGCAGAACCCACTTCTTCTTCACCTTCAATCATGAACTTGATGTTGCAGCTCAGGTTTCCGGTTTGCTGCATCATTTCAAAAGCCTTCACGTGCATGTACATCTGTCCTTTGTCGTCGCAGGCGCCGCGGGCATAAATATTGCCATCGCGGATCTGAGGTTCGAAAGGAGGCGTAGTCCACAGATCGTCCGGAACGCTGGGCTGCACATCATAATGACCATAAACCAATACCGTGGGCAAAGCCGGATCTATCATCTTTTCACCATAAACAATTGGATGACCCGGCGTTTCTTCAACCAGTGCCATATCGCAACCCGCTTCCAGCAGTTTGTTTTTGATAAAATCGGCAGCCCGGCGTACATCACCTGCAAAACGATTGTCTGCACTGATGGACGGGATGCGCAGCAAGTCGAATAATTCATCAAGGAAGCGCTGTTTGTTGGCTTCCAGGTAACTGTTCATATCCATGCCCGCAATTTACATAAGCGCACAGGCATTTTATGATTCTGCAGGGCTTTAAGGAAACAGAAATTTCCTTGCCTGTTCCATGATTTGATTCATGGGCGTGGTTCGGTGGTTGGGCTGTTCCCATTGTTCCAGCCATGTATGCAGTTCCGGAGCTATGGCCACCTGCTTGCGCAGGGAAAGTGCTCGGGATGCGCAGGCAAACTCAATGGCCAGTACCATTTTGGTATTCTCCAGCACCTTCAAGCCCTTAAGCACCGCATTGGCTCCCATACTCACATGGTCTTCCTGTCCGTTGCTGCTCATGATGCTGTCCACCGACGCCGGCGTGCAATACTGTTTGTTCTGACTGACCATGGAAGCGGCGGAATATTGCGCAATCATGTAGCCTGAATCCAATCCCGGATCTTCGGCAAGGAACGGCGGAAGTCCGCGCTGTCCGCTGATGAGCAGATAGGTTCGACGTTCGCTGATGGCAGCGAGTTCAGCCATGGCCATTGCCAGGTAATCGGCGGCCAGTGCCAGGGGTTGCCCATGGAAATTTCCTGCAGAAAGCACCAATCCATCTTCAGGAAACACATTGGGATTGTCTGTTACCGAATTCATTTCCCGCAAAAACACTTCCCGAACATGGCTGATGGCATCTATGGAAGCGCCATGAACCTGTGGGATGCATCGGAATGAATATGGATCCTGAACATACGCTGTTTGCCTGCCCGCCGTTCCTGCTTGCTGCATCAAGTGGTAGATTTCTGCAGCCGCCTGCAGCTGACCCGGATGCGGCCTGATGGCATGCGGTTGGGGCATGAAGGGTTCAGAACGCCCCTGAAACGCTTCAATGCTCAGCGCCGCAACGCGTGGAATTTGTTGCAGCAGCTTTTCAACCTCAGCCAATTGAAACAGCCCGAGTGCCTGCATGAACTGCGTGCCGTTGATGAGTGCCAGCGCTTCTTTGGGGTGCAGCTTGTGCGGTTCCAGGCCTTGTTCATGCAACCAGTGTTCGGCACTTTTGATTTCGCCTTGTTCGTTGACTAGGTTTCCCAGGCCAATTAAAGGCAAAACCAACTCCGACAAAGGAGCCAAATCACCGGAAGCACCCAAGGAGCCTTGTTCGTGCACCTGAGGCAAAAACGGATTGTTGTACAAACACAAGAGTGCCTTCATCAGCGCGGGACTGATGGCAGAGTTTCCTTTGCTCAGCGCATGGATTTTGAGCAGCAGCATGAGCCGCACCAATGCATGTGGCAAAAAAGCACCCGCACCCGCGGCATGGGTGATGAGCAGATTGCGCTGCAATTCCTCGAGGTTTTCTGTGGAAACCTGTACGTCACACAAAGAGCCAAAACCTGTATTTACGCCATATACCGGGCGTTCCGCACGGGCCATATAGGTTTCCAGGAAGGAATATGATCGGTTTACATCAGCCCATGCTTCCGGGCTCAGCTCCAATGGTGCTGTTGACAAATGTAGGGATTGAAGATCAGCGAAGCTGAGGTGGTGCGGGAGTATCATGAGCGAAAACGGCTGAATAAATCTTGTAATGACAACATTTCCTGACTGCCCTGACTGAGGTGTTTCAAAGGGAAGATGCCGCTGTTCATTTCTTCGCTGCCCACAATCACGGCGTAGGGGATATTCCGCTGGTTGGCATGGTCGAGCTGTTTGCGCAGCTTGGCAGCATCGGGATAAACTTCTGCAGAAACGCCCAGCCTGCGCAGTTCCAGAGCCATCTGAAAACAGGTGCTCATGCAGGATTCATCCATGGGACAAAGCAGCAATTCGGTGCTGATGTCTAAGCCGGCGGGAAATGCAGCACGGGTTTCCAGCACATCATACAAACGGTCGATACCAAACGAAATGCCCACACCGGAAAGATCCTTCACGCCAAATACACCGGTGAGGTCATCATAGCGGCCGCCACTGGCCACGCTGCCAAAACCTGAATTGGGGATTTCTGCTTCGAAAATGCAACCGGTATAATAGTCCAAACCTCTGGCCAGTGTGGTATCCAGAACCAAATTGGCCTTTATACCGCTTGCAAGTACGGTACGCAAGGCATCGAGTCCTTGTTGCGCTTTGGGATACGCTGCAAGAAGCTGTGCGAGCGCATCCAGTGAATCGGGGTTCAGCGCTTGCTGTTGCATGCAATTCAGCACGCTGAGGGTTTGTTCTTCTGAAAATCCGGCCAGTCCCAGTTCGCGTTTCACGCCTTCGGCGCCTATTTTATCCCATTTATCAATGGCCACCACCATGGCTCGGAACAATTCCGGGCGGCCTGCATGTTCGGCAATGGCTTCCAGGATAAGCCTGTTGCTAACCCTGATGCGATAATCCGAAAGGCCCAGGGCGGTAAAGGCTTCATGCATGATGAGCAGCAAATCGGCTTCTGCAAGAAGGCTGCGTGTTCCGATTACATCGGCATCGCATTGCCAGAATTCGCGGTACCTGCCTTTCTGCGGACGATCGGCACGCCAAACGGGCTGTATTTGATAGCGGCGAAAGGGGAATTGCAATTGATGCCGGTTCATGGCCACAAAGCGGGCAAAGGGCACGGTAAGGTCGTAGCGTAAACCTTTTGCAGCCACATGAGGCAGCAAGGTTTTGGCTTCGGGATTGGCACGTTGAGCTTCGGGTACATCCGATAAAAAATCACCGCTGTTCAGGATGCGGAACACCAGCTTATCACCCTCATCGCCGTATTTTCCCAGCAATACCGAAAGGTTTTCCATGGCCGGGGTTTCCAGCTGCGCAAAGCCATGCAGGCGATAAATGCGTTCTATGGTTCCGGTAATGTAACGCCTGCGGGCCATGACGGCCGGCGCAAAATCGCGGGTACCTGAGGGCAGCGATGGTTTATCCATGGGGCGAATTTACGTTCCCACCCTCAGAACATTCGCCGGTAACAGCGTTTGCGTTTATGCTGGATGTGCTCGAAATTTTTCCAGTTTTGAATGGCTTTCTGATTGGTTTCAATCATGCCTGTCGTTTCCACTTCATATACACCAAAGTCGAGGAGTGACTGCTGAAGTTCAAGAATGAGGATGGCTGCAAGTCCACCTCCCTGATGCTGAGGGTCAACGGCGGTAAGGAACAAATCAGCTTCCTTGGGCTTCTTCAAGGCCTGATTGATGTAGTACCAACCCAGGGGCCACAAACTTCCATTGGCTTTTTGCATGGCCCTGGAAAGAGAGGGCACGCCAATGATGAAGCCCGCCAGCTTATCTTCTTTATCAAAAACCAATTTGATAAAATTAGGATTCAACAGCGAAATGTACTTTCTGATGTAAAAGTCCACGAGGTCTTCACCAAAGTGCACTACACTGAACAGTTCTTCAAATGCGCGGTTGAGTACACCAAACATTTCCCGGCCGTAGGGCAGCACATCAGAAATTTTGGTAAATGTTTGTACCCGGAATCCATATCTTGCCTTGGTGAGCTCATTGATTTTCTTCACCTTCTCTGTGATTTCTCTGGGCACAAAGAGGCGAAACTCGAGCCAATCTATTTCCTTCTCGAAGCCAAGGGCTTCCAGATGTTGCTGATAATATGGAAGGTGATACACCGAAGCAATAGACGGCAAATGATCAAACCCATCTACAAGCACCCCCTGGCTGTCCAGATTGCTGAAGCCCAGCGGACCATGAACGCCTTGCATGCCGCGTTCTTTGGCCCAGTTCACCGCAGTTTCCATCAATGCGGCTGAAACCTCCGGATCATCGATAAACTCCATACGGGTAAATCGGCACAGCTGTTCACCGGTTTTCTGATTGTGGAGGTGGTTGATGATGGCACCAATCCTGCCTGCTGTTTTGCCGTGCTTCAGCGCAATCCAAAACTGGGCATCGGAATGCTCCCAGGCAGGATTTTTCTTTGGGTTTAACATATCGGCTTCGGCCTTTTTAAGGGGCGGAACCCAAAAGCGATTGCTGCGGTATAATTTAAATGGGAATTCAACGAATTTCCGAACATCGGCAGCGCTAGATAAGGGCACAATTTGGATACTCATGATCCGGGGTCCTGAAAATTAGGCCGCGAAGGTACAAACCATTGCAGGGCTTGACAACGTGTATGTGCCATTTAGCCCTCCTTAACTCGCTGATTTAGTGCATGTTTGTGCATGAAAAAAGCCGTCTTGGCGAAGACGGCTTTTTTCATAAGTGCTTATGAACGTTTTATTCCACTGCAATTTGACGAGGTACTGATTGCTCTTTGAACGGAATCTGGATGCGCAACATGCCGTGTTCCATGTGGGCGTTGATTGCGGCGCCATTCAGATGGTCTGCAAGCTGGAAACTGCGGCTGAAGTTTCCAAAGCTGATTTCTCCCGAAATTTTTGATTGCTCCTCGTCTGCAACCGGTTTTTTACGTGTTCCATGCACACGAAGCACTTGTCCGTCCAGTTGTACCTGAACTTCTTCCCTGCTCAGCCCGGGCAAGGAAATCAACAGCGTAACACTTTGCGCTTCATTGATTACCGATGTTGCCGGTCTGAAATCTGATGCTGTTTGCACCGTTCCTTCAGGCAAAAGGTTCATGTTGAAAAAAGGATGAAATACATCCATCATGGCGGGAATTGATTTCTTGATGATCATGTTCGTCTTGTTTGGTATTTCCTGAAAATCAAGATTGATTCCAAGCCTAAAATTACGCCATAGTGGCACTTTTTAGTGAGGAAATGCCCTTAATTGCGCCATAATGACGCTTTTAAGGTGTTATTCCTTTAATTTTTTGTTGTTATGGTGTCGGGTTTGGTCGCGCAGGGTCTTTTTTTCAAAATTGCGTTGCAGGGCCGTTTCAAGATTCACCCCGGTTTGGTTGGCCAGGCAGCAGAGCACCCAAAGCACATCGGCCATTTCATCGGCCAGATCAACCTTTTCACCCTCTTTAAAACTTTGCTCGCCATAGGTGCGGGCCATGATGCGCGCCAGCTCGCCCACTTCTTCCATTAAAATCGCGGTATTGGTGAGTTCATTAAAATACCGAACTCCGTGGGTTTTAATCCATGCATCAACCTGTTGCTGCGCTTCCTGAACTGTCATAAAACAAAGGTACATCTGAACCAAATAGCGCACATGTTGCGGATGCGTTGAAAAGAAACCGAAGCACAGGCTTTCTGAATTTTTAACTTTGTTCTTTTTGCCACATGAAAGAACCTTTATCCTTTTTAAGTACGTTAAATCAGGCGCAACTTCAGGCCGTGGAAGCCATTGAAGGCCCCGTAATGGTCATTGCAGGTCCCGGTACGGGGAAAACGCAAATCCTGGCTTCGCGGATTGCGAACATCCTGACCCAAACCGATGCGCGCCCCCAAGACATTCTTTGCCTTACCTACACTGATGCGGGTGCGGTAGCCATGAAACGCCGCCTTACTGAATTCATGGGTCAGGAGGCCTATCGGGTAAACATCCACACCTTCCACGCCTTCTGCAATCGGGTGATTATGGAAAATCCGGAAGTGTTTGGACGCAGCGCGCTGAAGGTGATGGACGACCTTGAACGCGAAGAATTAATCATTGAAATGCTTCATGGCCTGCCACCTGAACACGTGCTGAAAACCTACAACGAAGACGCTGCGCGCACCCGTCAGGACCTTAAAAGCCTGTTCAGCGTGATGCAAAAAGAACACCTAAGCAGCGCGGATATTCAGATTAAGGCGGCCAATTACCTACAGCAACTCCCGTATAACAAAGAGTATCTATACAAGAAAACCGGAGAAATCAATGAACGACTGGCAGCGCCGCTGAGAAAAGCCTTGGCCAAACTGCAGGCAGGGGCTGTTTTGTTCGATGAATACAACCGCATCAAAAACGAACGAGGCCTTTATGAATATGAAGACATGCAACGATGGGTGGTGCAGCATTTTTCAACGAATGAATCACTGCTGGCCCGCTACCAGGAGCAATTTCTTTACGTGCTGGTCGATGAATATCAGGATACCAGCGGTATTCAAAACCATGTTTTACACCTGCTCACCGGCCACTGGCACAGCCCCAATGTATTTGTGGTGGGCGACGACGACCAAAGCATTTACCGTTTTCAGGGTGCCAATGTGGAAAACGTGCTTGACTTTGCCCAACGGTACCAGGAACATTTGAAAACCGTTGTACTCGAAGAAAATTACCGCAGCAGCCAAGCGCTGTTAAATGCGGCTCAGGCGCTCATCGGATTGAACAAGTTGCGTTTGGTCAATCAGGTTCCCGGGCTCAGCAAAAACCTGATTGCCAGGGGAACGCACGCCACACTTCCCAAGCAACCGGATTTGGTGCAGTTACCCAACGAAATCCACGAATCCATTTGGGTAGCAGATCAGATAGAAGCGTTGATTCAAAAAGGCGTCAAACCTACCGAGATCGCAGTTTTATACCGAAAACACGCCCAATCAGAATCGTTGCTGCGCGAGTTTCGCATCCGTAAACTCCCTTTCAACACACGGAAGCCGCTGAATATTCTGGAGGATCCGCACATCAAACAACTGTTGGACTTTTGTGCCTACCTGAATGCCGAACTGGAACAGGCGCATTCTGGTCAAAATAGTCTGTATTTGTTGTTGCATTATGGATTGTATCAGATTCGCCCGCTCAACGTGGCCCTGCTTGCTGCCCACATTTACAAAATGAGAAAAAGTTGGCGCCTGGCACTTGGAGATATATGTTCCGGCGCTGCGCGTGCCGAATTTCTCGAGGCTGAAGAACTTTCAGAACTGCGCAGACTGCACGGGGATATCGAATACTGGCTGGGACATGCGTCTGATTGGACCGTCCCCGTTTTGTTGGAAAAGGTGATTGCAAAAGCCGGTTTTCTTCGCAAGGCGATGCTCAGTGACGATCCGGCCTATCAAATAGAGGTGTTGCACAGTTTTCACAACCTTGTGAAAGAAGAAAATGCCTTGTTTCCAAACCTCACCCTTGGACAGTTGCTGGACCGAATTTCACGCAGGCAAACCCTGGGCATTACGGTAGATGTTGAACAGCGCGCAGGCACCGGAGACGGTGTAGTTTTCAGTACCGCACACAGCAGTAAAGGCCTGGAATGGGAACATGTGTTTATCATCGGAGCCAATTATGAAGACTGGGAAAAATCAGGCCCCATCAAATTGCCCTTCCGACTTGGTGAAATACTGGTTGATCTGGAAAACCTCAGCGATTCGGATGAAGAGGAAATGCGCAGGTTGTTTTATGTAGGAATTACGCGCGCTAAAAAAAGCCTGCATGTATCGTACCGCAGCCAAAACCTGAAAGGAAAAGCACTTACCCCATCTTCGTTCATTCAGGTACTGGCCGATAGCAAAACTGCCACGCAGCAGCAATTGGTGATGCCGCAGGATCGGGTTGTTCATTCTGAAGCTGAAGCCCTCGGTTTGTCCGCAGTAACCACGATTCCCATGCCGCCGGAGGCCTATTTGCAGGGACTGGTAGAGAAATTCGAACTTTCACCCACCGCTTTGCAGAGCTATCTGGACTGCCCCATCCGTTTCTACTTCAATAATTTAATCCGCATCCCACAGGCCAAAAGCGAATATGCCAGCTTTGGTTCGGCCGTGCACGATACCCTTACGCATGCTTTTCGCCTCAGAAAAGAGAACGGAACATTCCCCGAAGAAGCACAATTGCTTGCACTGTTTCGGAAAAGTATGAGCAAATACCGGGACGGATTTACCGAAGCAGCCTTCCAGCGCCGCTTGCAACAGGGCATTGAAATACTTCCAAATTATTACCGGCAACGACTTCCGCATTTCAATGAACACGCAGAAGGCGTGCAGGAAGTAACCTTGAACGCGCGCATCAACGGCGTGCCCATTAAAGGAAAAATAGACAAGGTTGAACTCCATGGGAACGATGCCGTTTTGGTTGATTACAAAACCGGAAAGGTGGATAACGGTCTCAAAAAACTGCGTGAACTCAGCGTTGACGAGCCTACCGGTGCCTGGGAGAAATGGGGAGATTATTGGTTGCAACTGGCTTTTTATCAAATACTTGCCGAAGCAGACCCCAACTGTAACTGGACAGTTACCGGATTGGCCATTGACTTTGTAGAACAGAACGACCAGGGCGTTAGCCCGATTGAATATGTGGTGATTAGTCCTACAGACCTGCAATTGGTAAAAGACAAAATTGTTGAAACAGATGCAGCAATTCGTTCCTTTAAATTTGACACCGGTTGTGGTAAAAAAGATTGTGAATGGTGTCATTTCGCCACCTATTACCAAATAACACCACCTTCAGACCACAAACATCCCGCCGAAGAACTCAACGACCTGAACACTTGAAAAAAATCCTCCTGTTTATTCCACTGCTTTTTGTGCTCGATGTGGCGACAGCCCAAAACGACAGAGCCTATACACCCGTGCAAAGGGCAATGCTTAATGGCGATGACCGCATCCTCCTGAAAAGTGAACAGGATGTGCAATTTTTACTACGCAATTACAGACGCCTCTACGGAACCATTGCCATCCGCGTGAATGGCCGACTTTCCCTGAACAGCCTGGCCAACGCGGTATCGCGGCTGGACGAATTGCTGGAACTGGATTTGCGCGATTGGGATGGCACCCTTAATGCCGAGCTTATAGAACAATTCAGCCAGGTGGAGGAACTGAGCCTGTACATTCCAGACAAAAAGAACAAACTCACCGAACAACTTCCTCCGCTGGGTAAATTTCGATCCGTGCGCCTGCAGTTTGAATCAGCGCCTGACTCCCTGGGCTTCCTCAAGGCCCTTGAAGGCGTTTCTTCGGTGCAATTCATCGCGCCATTTTCGGCAAAAGAAGCCGGCACGCTCATCCGCAGCGCGTTGACCCGCTTGGGCAGCCTGCGCAAGTTGGAGGTCAGCCTGAATCAAGTTGAAGATTTACCCGGACCGGCAAGTTTGTACAGCAACCTGGAAGCCCTGAGCATCATCGACAACTTGTCGTGGATGTCCAATAATGGCTGGGAAGAATTGCGTACAGACCGATTCTCGCTCACATATCAACCAAAATCAGGCATGGTTCGTCGCCTGAACGTTAGTTATCTGAGTGACGACGTGGATTTATATCCCGAAGACTGGGCATATCTGAAAAAGCTGTTCCCGTCAATGACCCAGGGTGCATTTACATATCAGGCAGATACAGGGAAAAGTAAAGGTGTGCTGAGTCCTTTTTCCAATCGGCCAAAACCTGCGTTTCAGCATGCAAAATCCTATGAAGCACTGTTTCCCGAAATGGAACCACGTCGCAGCGTATTTGAACTGGATCCCGGAAAGAACTACATCCTCTATACCCGCCTCGGCAATGCCGTGATGGTACCTGCCAACAGTCTGGAATTGCCTAATGGCAGTGAAGCCCGCGGCAGCATTCAATTTTCCATCAGGGAATTTCTGCGTCCGGATGAACAAACCGCTCATGGTGCGCCAACCCACTACGACAGCCTGAAGCAACGCCTATTCCTCAGGCAGCGTTACCTGGTTGAATTGGCCGCCAACACAGGCAATCAGCCATTGAGATTGAAGGAAGGAAATTTCATCCGCATTTATGCCGGAATCAATACCGACAGCAGCGATCGTTTTTTTGCTTTTGACGACCAAAAGAACAAATGGGAACATTTCTACGATTACGATTACCGCTTCGACGACAGTAAACTGCGCGCCATTGACTTCTATTCATGGTTTCGCGATTCTTCGGTAGCGCGGCGCTTTGCCATGGATAAAAGCAGCATGGAATCCCGTTTTATGAGCGGTGATTACTTCTATTCCCTGCCGCCGGAATACCATGAAGGGTGGCTTTTGGGAAACCAAGGCTATTACAATCGCTTCACCGAAACAAAGCCTGCCCCTGAAACTCCGTTTGTGTACCTCAAGCGCGGAAAATCATTGGTTTCTATTCAGAAAAGCTTTGTGGACCGCACCAAAGAGCAGGGCGTCATCAAGTTCATCATTGCCGATAAAACCGGAGGGATGCTTTTTCCGGAACTCAAAGCGTTTGGTTCGTACGTTTTTTGTTACACCGGCGCCCTCACTTCCAAAGAATTCAGCCAACAGTTCATCTTCAGAAGAAAATTCTGCGATGTGCGCGTGGAACTGGACAATGGCTTGCCGGTAGTTGTGATGAAAGGAGATGAAGGATATGTGCGCATCCCGGTGGACATGACCTACAGCGCAGCAGGCAACAGCCAGCGTGCACAGGCCGATTTCCAAAATGCCTACAGCCGATATCGCCGTTTGCTCACACTACGTCTGGCTGCCTTTGACCGCGCCCAGGCACTGGATTATGCAGCGCAAATAAAGAATCACGAAGCGAAACGGCTGGCCATAGGCGGAAAAACACGCGATACAGAGTTGCGTTTGCGCAGCCTCGGACTATTCTGCTGGGGTGCTCCGGAACTTCCACAGGACAGCCTGCACCTGCTGGTGAAATTCACCGACGCAGGAGGATTGCCTGTAGATGCAAAGAATGCCTTTCTGTTGCTGAAAAATCCTTACGCCCGCTATACGTTTCGCGGCTTGGAAACCTTTGAATTGAACTACCGCCCCGACAGGTTTGTGATGATGGGCTGCCAGGATTTCAAAGGGAACGTATTCATCGTCAACAGTGAAAAAATTGGATTGCTGGAACTGAAAAGCAACAGCCTGGTTTATGTGCCTGCCACGGAAGTAGCCCGGCCGCTGCGCACCCGCAAGGAATACCTTCGCATCCTCGGCATCAACGAACGAAAATGACCATTACACCTGCACTGGTGCTCAGCGCCATTGGAATTTACTGCGGCATGCTGCTGCTTATCGCCTGGTTCACCGGACGAAAGGCGGATGCCGATGCCTACTTCATCGGAAACAGGCAAAGCGCCTGGTATCTGGTTGCTTTTGGCATGCTCAGCGACAGCATGAGCGGTGTTACCTTCATCTCCGTTCCGGGCAATGTGTGGAACCAGGGTTTCGGGTACCTGCAAACCGTTGCGGGATACTTCGTAGGTTACCTGGTCATTGCGTTCATCCTGCTGCCTCTTTATTACCGACTGAATCTAACCAGTATTTACGGTTATTTGGAACAGCGCTTCCACCAAAGTGCCCAGCGTACCGGCGCCTTGTTCTTTCTGTTGTCGAGGCTCACCGGCAGCGCGGCCCGGCTGTTTGCCACGGCCATCGTGATTCAGTATTTCGTGTGCGACCCCTGGGGTTGGCCTTTCGGTGGAACGGTGATTGCCATCATCGCGCTGATGCTGGTTTACACCATTCGCGGCGGCATCAAAACGCTGGTGTTTACCGATGCATTCCAGTCGCTGTTCCTGTTGGGCGGACTCATTCTTGCCGTAGTGGCCATCCTGCGGGAAATGCCCGATCAAAGTATGTTCGACCTGCTCGCTTCGAGTCCGCATACCCGCTTCTTGAACGGAGATTACCTCAGCCAGGATTACTTCTGGAAACAGTTCATCAGCGGGGCCTTTGTGTGCATTGCCATGACCGGCCTGGACCAGAACATGATGCAAAAGAATCTGAGCTGCCGCAGCCTGCGCGATGCACAAAAAAATATGCTGTGGTTCAGCGCCGTGCTCATTCTGGTAAATCTGCTTTTTGTTTCCCTCGGCGCGCTGCTTTATTCTTATGCAGGAAGCCACAACATCCAACTGCCTACCGATGCGTTGGGGAATGTGATTACCGACAGGGTGTTCCCGGGCCTTGCCCTGAATAAACTGGGGATGATTGCCGGCATGGCCTTCATCATCGGACTGGCGGCTGCTACCTTTTCCAGCGCCGACTCCGTGCTCACCAGTCTTACCACTTCCTGCTACCTGGATTTGCTGCATCTGGATCGCCGCGACGGGCTTTCCGACCAAAGCAAACAGCGCATCCGCATGTTGATTCATTTGGGTTTTGCCTTCCTGCTGTTTTGTACCATCCTGATGTTCAAGGCCTTCAACAACCAGGCGCTCATCAAAACGGTGCTGAAACTGGCGGGTTATACGTATGGTCCGCTGTTGGCGCTGTTCATTGCCGGTAAATTCACCCGACTTCAGCCCCGGGCAGCGTGGTTGCCTGTGGTGTGCATCCTGAGTCCATTACTCACATGGATAATTGACAAAAATGCCGCCTCCATGCTCGGTGGATATCAGGTTGGAAATGAAGTATTGCTGCTCAACGCATTGATCACGCTGGTCGGGCTTTGGATGATTTCAGGCCGAAAGGCAATGATTGCCGGCAGTTCAGGCTCCTGAACTCATTCCTGTTCCGGCAGTTCCGTATCGTCTTCCTTTTTACCAAATTTCTCCCTGCGTTCAAACACACCTTCTTCATTAAAGAAGCGCCACTTCCCTACTTTCTCGCCATCGCGGTATTTGCCCTTCACCTTCACCTGTCCGTTTTCCCAATATTCCAGGTAGCGGCCATGGAAGCGCTCATTCTTCATTTCGGCGATAAATTTCACGTTGCCATTGTCGTAGAATTCACGGTGTACATCGCCATTGATGTTTTCAATAAGGAACTGATCCACATCGCTCAGGCTGTCGCGTTCGGCCAGTGAATCGGCGCTGGCGGCCTGTAATTCAGGGATGATCAGATCAGCTTCTTCCGGTTTGTGGAACTCTGCCGAAAAGATGGTATTCAGGTTGCCATCTTCCGCAGTAAACTGAAAACCAATCTGCGGGAAGCACAACACGTAAGGTTTATTGGCATTAATACTTTGCCATTTAGATGGATGCAGTAAGCCTTTCATATCCACGAAATACCGGGGCATATTCACGTAAGCGAACACGGATGATTCCCCGCTGAAGTCGGACCGGAAGGTTTGATAGCTGTCGTTATTAGCCAGGGTATTTCCGGCCATGTGGTCTTCAATGGTTTGCAGCAGCATGCGCGGGTCATCGGAAAAAACCACATAGTCGCCCAGGAAGGTATAGAAAGGCTTCTCCATCTTTCCGAACAACTTTCCGAACAAGAGCTTAAACAGGCCTTTGATTTCCAGGTAGTGAATTTCGTGTTCCTTATAGGTATAACTCTTGAATTTCAGCGGCGTACGGCGCCGGATCATCTTTTCAATATGCTCCAGGTTGCGCTTCGCCATATCCATACTTGCCGGCCTGATGGCAATGATGTTGTTGATTTTCCCGCCAATCACCCGATCCTGTCGGTACTGGGCAATGCTCACTTCATCGCCGATCCAGCTGAGCAAGTGATCTTGGATGCTGATGTTGAGGAGGCGTTCAAGCAATCTGCTGTTCTTATTGAAATCGGCTTCTGCCTTGGGATCTTGATGCATCACCTGTTTCAGGTTGTCAAAGAAGCTGCGGAAATCCTTGAAGCCCATGTTGAGCATAAAGGCTGTTTGGTTAGAAAACACCGAAGCAGCGCCGGTTTTGGTGCTTCCTGACAGCGCCAGAGCGCGCAGATAACTGCTCATGCTGTCGTTCACCCCGGTCATGCCGTCGAGCATCACGCGACGCTCATTCAGGTCGGCACTGGCGCCGGTGAAGGTAAGAGACTTGAGCAAGTCGGTGGGAACAGAACCCTGCTCCATGTACACGCCCAGGTAACCCGGCAGTGCTTCGTAGTTCATGAAGAAGCGGAACAAGCCACCGGAAGGACTGTTGTTCAGCACCTGACTAAAGCGCGCATCCTTGCTGAGTGTAGGATTTTTGTATTCCCGGAGGCTTGCGGTGATGATGGATTCGGAAAAGCTCAGCACCACGCGGTTGGCCACAAAAGCCAGATTCAGGGTGCTTTTATCGGCAGCATTGGCAAAGCGATGCACCTTTTCTCCTTCCACATCAAGGCTGGAATAATCGAAACCTGCCTGTTTCAGCAGGGTGATGATGCCGTCTTTTACGGGGCCGAGTTTGGCACCGTCTTTCATATCGGCTACATACAGAAAGTCGTAGGTTTTGGGAGAAGTAAGATGGGCAGAGATGAGGATGTTGCGCTGTCCAAAGGCGCCGAACAGCGTGGCATTTTGGGTAATGATTTCATCGAGGCCATCGGCCATTTTTCCTATATCACCCAAAGGACCGAAGCCTTTTAGGTGCTTCCAAAGCTCGCTGGAGCTGAAACTGCGCCAGGACTCAATGGGTTCATCTGTTTCTACAATGAAGATGGCATCGGCGGGCACCATGGCAAATGCATCGGCCTGAATGCCTTTGGTGAAATACACCTTCCAGATCAGATAACCGCCGCCTGAAAACAGGAGCAATAAGAACAGGATGAGGATTTTTTTGCGCATAAAGTTGCAATTTATGCAAGGCATTGAATAAGCCATAACGACCCTTGCCCAAGTAAAGACGTCCTTTCATCAATCCGCAAGACCTTTTGGAGCGTAAACAGGCTTACTTTACAATTGTTTAACCAGAAAACTTATACCATTTAAGGGCAGTTTATGTTATGTTTGCGCTCCTTCAAAAAAAACAGAACAAACTAGTTGCACCATGAGCAATAACAAACCAAAACAAACGAATACCGGAGGCGGATTAAAGAACCTGTTTGCCGGTGGAGCCATCCTGTTTGCCCTGGCTTTGGGCATTTTGATTTACGTGTTCCTTCTTGGAGACAAATCCAACTTTGAAGGCGGAGATCCTGTAAAAGGTCACCCGCTGAACCTGTTGGGAACCGTCCACAAGGGAGGGTTCATTGTACCTATGTTGATTTGCGTGAACATTGTGGTGCTCATCTTCGCTATTGAGCGTATGATTACCATCGCCAAAGCAAACGGCAAAGGCAATCTGTCTGTATTCGTGCGCAAGGTGCAGAGCCTGCTGAGTGCCAATCAGGTGGACGAAGCCATCAAGGCCTGCAATACACAGCAAGGTTCTTTGGCCAACGTAGTGCGTTCAGGATTGGAGCGTTACAAGCTGGTAGCCAAAGATGCTTCTTTGGACAATGATGCGAAGGCTGCAGCCATCCAAAAAGAACTGGAAGAAGCCACCACGCTGGAACTGCCCATGCTGAGCAAAAACCTGGTAATCATTTCCACCTGTGCATCGATTGGTACCCTGGTAGGTCTGATTGGAACGGTAGTGGGTATGATTCGTGCGTTCTCTGCACTTTCAGCGCAGGGAGCTCCCGATACGGCAGCGTTGGCAACCGGTATCTCTGAAGCCTTGATCAATACTGCACTGGGCATCATTGCATCTACCATTGCCATCATCATGTACAACTACTTCAGCAGCAAAATTGACTCCATGACTTACAGCATGGACGAGGCCAGCTACAGCATTGTACAAAATTTCCACGCCAATCATTAATTGGCCGTTTACCTTTATTTCCATTCGAGTATTAACCAATAGAAAAAGGAGATGCCGAAGATAAAAATGCCAAGGTCTAGTCCTTCGTTGGACATGACCCCAATGGTGGACCTGGCGTTCCTGTTGGTTACCTTTTTCATGCTGACGGCCTCATTCCGCGAGGCAGAACCGGTGGTGGTTGACACCCCTACTTCCATCGCGGAGGATATGCTACCTGACAACGTCTTGCAGGTAACCATAGACAACAACGGCCGGGTGTTCTTTGGAATGGCAGGCTTTGAAGTAAGAAGAAGCACGCTGAAGGCGATGGCGGACCAGTACAATGTGAAATTCACTCCGGAAGAGTATCAGAAATTCGGAGGGCTTTCATTGTTTGGACTGGATGTACGCCAAATGTCGCAATACCTGGAATTAACTTCCGGGGAACGCGAAAAAGCCCAATCAGCAGGCATCCCTTACGACAGTACCAACAACCAGTTGAAGGATTGGGTTGACTTCGGCCGCAGAGCGGCAGCCGTTGACCTGCAGCGCCGGAAACAGGAAGCCAAAGAACGGAATCAGCCCTTTAAGGATGAAGCCCTGCGTTATGCCATTAAAGCAGACGGCAAGGCTCCATACGACAAGGTGAAAAAGGTGATCCAAATTTTTAAGGATCTGAACATCTACAGGTTCAATATGATTACCAATATTGAGGATGAACCTAAAATCTGAAACTGAACCATGGCTGAAATAAATACCGGCGGCGGCGGAGGTGGTGGTAAACACGGCAAGAAACGCGCGAAGAAACTAAGCACCAGGGTCGATATGACCCCCATGGTGGATCTCGCCTTTCTGCTGCTTACCTTCTTCGTACTGACCGCAACATTCAATAAACCCAAGGTGATGGAATTGAACTTCCCGTTCGATAAAGAACCTCCTGATGAAAAACCTTCAGAGGTGCGGAACGGACTCACCATCATCGCAACCGGAAACAATAAAATCTATTATTACTCCGGTTCACTGGGCAAGGTAGAAAAGTTGGAAAGCACCGATTACACGACCAATGGACTCCGCAAGTTGCTGATTGAACGCAACCGCGATGTGGTAGAACAAATCCGTGAACTCGGGCTGAAGGCTCAAAAAACCAATATGGCTGACAGCACCTTTAAAAGGGAAGTGGTTAAAATCCAGAGCATCCCCGATGCACTGGTGGTACTGATCAAAAATGATGACAAAGCCACCTACAAGAACATCATTGACATTGTGGACGAATTGAACATCACCAAAGTAGGACGCTTTGTGGTGGTGGACGACCTCGACCCAAAAGAAAAGACGATGTTGGCGGATTTAACTAAAACGAACCCTTAAAGGATACAACTATGGCAGATAAACTCTTTGACAGCTGGACCAGTCCTCTGAGCGAAAGCAGAAATGAACTGGTTTTTGCCAACAGAAACCGCAGCTATGGTGCTTACCAGCTGCGCCGTTCCTACCGAAACACGCTGATACTGGCCATGCTGATTTCTGGTGCCGTATTCCTGGTTGTGACAGGTACCCCGAAAATTATCGACATCATCAATGGTCCGGATAAAAAGAAAAAGAAGTTCAAGGTGACCAATGTTACCCTGGAAGCGCCCAAGCCATTGAAAGACGAACCTACACCACCACCGCCTCCGCCGCCACCGGAACAGGAAGCGCCTAAGGTGAAAACCCAAAAATTTGTGGTTCCCGTCATCAACGAGGAAGCGCGCGACCCCGAACCACCACCTGTGAATACAGACATCAACGCAAACATCAGCGATGAAACTCAGGAAGGTATTGAAGATGATGGGCAGGTGCAGGGAACCGGTGACAAACCCGTAGAAGTGGATGCCGGCCCGTTGGAAGTGGTACAAGTGGAAGCACAACCCAAAGGCGGGCTATCCAAGTTCTACGACTATGTTATGAACCATTTTGAATACCCCGAACGCTGCCAAAGCGAAGGCATCAATGGTTATGTAATGCTCAAATTCGTGGTGGATGTTGACGGCAGCATCAGCAATGTGGTTGCGATCGAAAAAACCGACGAATGTGAAGAATTTACCAAAGAAGCCATCCGGGTTTTGTTGTCCGCTCCAAAGTGGACTCCAGCCCAAAATGGTGGTAAAGCGGTAAAAGCCTACCGCAAAATTCCAATCAGGTTGGAAGTAGGCGAAGATTACTGAACAATAAGCCCCCCTGCCCCAACCCGGCGGGGGGCTTTGTTTAGGATAAATACTGCTTGAATCTGAAGCTGAACCAACATCCACCTGCCAGGGCTGTAGCTGCGAAGAATATGGAACGCACCTTGAAATTACTTTCCCCCATTGCTTTTTGCGTATTAATGCCAGGATTGATAGGTGGGCAAAACCGTCAGGAAACGATTCCATCCGATTCCAGTATAGTTCAGGCACAGCCACGAGGAGGCATGAAAAAGTTCTATAAATTCATTGCCGAAAACTTCAAATACCCACCCCGGTGTGAATCGGCAGGTATTAACGGTGAGGTGCTGCTGAAGTTTATTGTAGCATTGGATGGCTCTCTGAGCAATTTTGAAGTCATAAGAGAAACAAAAGCCTGTCCAGAGTTTACCAGAGAAGCCATCAGGGTTTTGAAGAAATCGCCAAAATGGAAGCCGGCCATGAAAAACGGCATACCCATCAGGCATTTTCGCCGGATGCCCATTAAATTTCAGGTTGTTCAAAACTGAATCCATGCTCCTGAAGAAACCCATTACCCCATAACAACATGCCAACATCACCACAACATCCATCAATGAATTGGCAAATTCGCTTCAGTTTGTGGAGTGGCCTGTTCATGGTTATCGTATTCATCACCATGGGCATTTGTCTGCTCACACTGCCCGACTTTCTTCCGCAGGCGCGCATGCCCTGGCGCAACTACACCGGTTGGTTTCTGTTGGCTTGGGCAGGTTTTCGCCTGTTCCTGATCAACATGCGTTACCGAAATTTTAAAAAAGAAGCCTTAGCAAACAAGCATGACCATCAGGAATAAATTTTCTTTACTATACGTGTTGTTGGCCTGCATGCTGTTTCAGGCCTGTGGCGGAAAAGATAACGGCTTGTCGGAAGCAGATACGCCTACAACAGGAACCCTGAATATTGGGGTGGAACACAGCGACAGTCCGGCGTTGGTTGCCCAAATCAACCTCTTTCAAAGCCTCTATCCCAAATCGAAACTAAACACGGCTTTCCTTCCACAAAATCGCATCCTGGAGCTGATGATGAACGACAGCCTGAAGGTTGGTGTGATGCACAGGGATTTGAATGCCGCCGAGAGAAAGCTCCTGCAGCAAAATGGAATCCAGGTGCGGAGCACCCTTGTTGGATATGCGGGCATTGCGCTGGTTACGGCAAGGCAAGAACAGGATACTGCTGCCATTCTGCTGGATGATTTGAAGGCATTATTCACCGGTGCACGCACCGAAAGGGCGTTGGTATTTGACCATGCTGCAGGTGCCTGTTTCCGTTTTTTTAAGGACAGTTTATGTGCCGGGGAGCAACCCGGACCCGCCGTGAAAGCACTGAACAGCAACAGCGAAGTATTGAATTACGTGATGAACCATCCGGGTTGTGTGGGCGTAGTTGGCGCCAACTGGGTTGGCGACATGACCAGCGAAACCGCGCGATCCATGTTCCGGAACATAAGAATCATTCCCGTGCAAACCGAACCCGGAGAACTTTCCTATAAACCCTTCTACGTACATATAAAGTTGAAAAAATATCCGCTGCGCTATGGAATTTTCATGATCAATACCCAACATTATCAGGGTCTGGGCAGCGGCTTCATTACCTTTGCAGGCGGCGCTCAGGGACAGTTGGCACTGAAGAAAAGTGGCATTGTACCGGTGCGCGACCAGGAACGAATCATTCAAATAAACTCAGGCTGGCCAAAGGATTTAAAATAAACACCTGCAACTGGCACACGAATTGAACTAAAAACACAGATAAGCTCTGAAACCCATGAAACTCAGGAACATTTCCCTTTACCTCCTGCCTTCAGTCTTCACCATGACTGCCGTTGCCATCAACGCCCAGTCGGTGCAACAGGCGGCTGTTTACACCCGCAACGAGCAATACGAGGATGCATCCCGAATGCTGGAGTCGTTGAAATCCAAGAAGCCAACAGATCCGGTACTTGCGTACCAATTGGCCTGGAACTCGCTCAAGTCAGATGATGTAAGCGCCGCCCTTGCTTCATTTCAGGAGGCCTACACGCTGAATCCGAAAAGTCCGGAAGGCCTGATTGGTGCAGGTATTAAAGCCTTGTGGGAAGGTAATGCCGGCGATGCCGAGAACCTGTTTAATCAGGGATTGGCTGTGGCCAAGAAAAAAACCAGCGCCATGCGCAACAACATTGGCGAGGCCTACATGATGGCCCCAAAAAGGAACCTCTTAAAAGCCATTGAACAGCTGAAACTGGCCACCGAAAACGACAACCTGAACGCAGTTGGCTACGTTTTGCTGGGTGATGCCTTGTGGGCAAACAAACCTGAAGACGCCAGCCCGGCCATCCAAAATTACATCACCGCCGAAGATCTTGCAGGCCCCAATAAAGTTGAAGCCATCACCAAACAGGGGAAAGTTTGGACCCGGGCTCGCGTTTACGACAGGGCACAACAGGATTTTGACCGCGCCATCGCCATCGATGCCAATTACGCTCCGGTGTACCGCGAATATGGCGACTACTACTATTCCCGCGGGAAAATAGACAGCGCCCTGTTTTATTATCAGGAATACCTGCGGCGCAACAACAACCCAAGCGCCCGCCGCAAATACGTGAGCGCGCTGTACCTCGCCAAGCAATACGATCAAGCCATCAGCGAAGGGGAAAACCTGCTTCAGGTAAAAGAATATCCAAACATCTTCGGACTTCTCGCCTATTCCATCGCTGAACGCAGCAACAGCAATGCCGCTGATGCCGCCAAAGGCCTGATGTATCTGGATCGCTACATGCTGAGTTCAACCGACCGCAAACCTTCAGCCATTGATCGATATACCAAAGCGGCCTTGCTCGACCTGAGCGGAGATTCTGCATCCGCCGCTATCGAACGTGAAGAGGCCTTGCGTACAGAAGGCGCCAAAGATGCTTGGTTTGACGAAATCAGCACCGCCTTCTACAAAGGAAAAAACTACGCTGCAGCGGCGAGAATTTACGCCCTGAAAAGCGCAGTTGGCAAGAAAATGAGCGTCAATGACCTCATATATCAGGCCATGAGTAATTACTACGCAAAGGATTACATCATGTCAGACAGCATCATGGGCAAGGTCATTGCCATGTCTCCCGACTATAACTACGGCCGGTTGATTCGGGCCAAATCAAACCTTGTTCTGGATACCTTTCAGGAAACCTGGTCGGCAAAGCCATATTTTGAAGAATGGATGCAAAACCTGAAGCCCGAAGAACAAAACAAAAACAAAAACGACCTGATTGTTGCCAATGCCTACCTTGCTACTTATTACAAGGAGGAGAAAAATTGGGTGGAAACCAAGAAATACTATGCCGCATTGCTGGCCATCGACCCCAATAATGCCGAAGCAAAGAAGTTCATGGACTCCAAAGAAGCGAAGTCCGTTCAATAACGAGGGTATAAAACAAACAGAAAAAGCGGTGCCCGGCGCCGCTTTTTTTGTAACTTTAACATTGAAATCAATAACTATGAAGCGATTGTTCCTGTTCCTGGTGTCCTTGTGCAGTAGTTTGGGTTTGTGGGCTCAAAATCCAAAAATCCTGTTCGCACTGGAACCCGGTGCCGATTTGGAATACATCACTTATCGGTTGGGGAAGGGATTTGAACAACCGCAGCGCCTGTGCCGCAACCTGCCCTATTTCTATTGCATGGTGGAAACGCAAGATGAGCGGTTGCTGCAGCAAATAAAATCCATCCGTGGCATCAGCGCAGCTCAATGGAACAAACAGGTACAATTGCGTTTCAACAGCAATGATCCCTGGTTCTACAAGCAGGAACACCTGAAGCTGATTGCTGCAGACAAAGCCTGGGATTTCCAGATTGGAGGCAGCACCAAACAGGGAGATACGGTGGTGTTGGCCATCATCGACACAGGAATCGACACCACACACCCGGATTTAATACCCAACATCTGGATCAACAAAGACGAAATTCCCTGGAACGGTATCGATGATGATGGCAATGGCTACATCGACGACGCACAAGGCTGGAATGCCGTTGATGACAATCCGATTGTGGTGGATGCCTTTGACAAAGCCCGGCACGGCACCGGCGTGAATGGCATCGTCGGAGCCCGCGGGCACAATGCGGAAGGTGTAAGTGGCATCCTCTGGCACGCCAAACTGATGCAGGTTGTTGGTAATGGCTCTTCGGAAGCCGATGTACTAAAAGCTTTTGATTATGTGCTTACCCAGAAGAAAATATGGATCAACAGCAAAGGGGAAAAAGGGGCGATGGTGGTGGCCGCCAATAATTCCTGGGGTATTGACCGCGGCAGACCTGAAGACGCGCCGCTTTGGTGCGCCTTTTATGATTCTCTGGGCGCCTACGGCATCTTAACCGCTGCAGCTACCGTAAACGACGACATCAGCGTGGACGACAATGGCGATTTACCCACCACCTGCCCAAGTCCATTCATGATTGGGGTGAATAACGTGAACGGAAATGATGTATTTTATCCTTCCGGTTTTGGCACCGAACATATTGACATTGCCGCACCCGGCGAGGCCAGCTTTACCACCGTGGCACCGGCGGAAAACAATCCCCGTTTTGGCCGCTACGATCAGTTTTCCGGCACCAGCGGTGCGTCGCCACAGGTAACAGCAACGGTTGGCATGCTCTTGTCATACGCCTGCGACAGCTTCCTGAACTTCTATAAAACCAATCCAGGCGCGGCCTCATTATTCCTGCGCCAAATGATCTTAAACGGTGCCGATCCCCTGCCCTCGTTGAGCGGCAAAAATGCCAGCGGCGGCCGACTGAACATCCTGAAAGCGATGGCACAGATGAATGCCTGGTGTGGCGGAACCTGGAGCACTGTCGATTACACACAGTCCTTGGCGCCTTGGTTCCTGCCGGAACGCGATGCGTATTCCATCCTAAATCCATGGCCGGACCGCGGCACGGCGCAGCTGCGCATCATCAATGCCGATGGTCGTGAAGTGGTTCATTTGGAACTGCGCGCACAACAAACGCTGACCATCAGCCGACAGACCCTGAAATCCGGCGTTTATACCGCCATAATCGTTTCGGCCTCGGGGCGCAGCATACATCGCTTCATTCACTGCGAATGATGAAAGATGTTGCGTAAAAAATCGTGATTTACAGGTGCTAACGGACTTCCATACACCCTTTGGGAGTAGAACCTGAATTCAAGGAAACTCAGCGCAGCAAAAGGAAACTGCCCTTGCGAAATCCTGCCTGTCCTAAATAATCTCTGTAATACAACAGATAAACATACTGTCCTTCCTGGCACAACTTCCCGCCAAAACTTCCATCCCAACCGGCAGAAGCATCATTTCCATCATACAACATTTCTCCCCAACGATTGTAAATGCGGAATTCGTAACGGGTTACCCGGCCTTCGAGCCCCACAGGTCGAAACAACTCATTCAAGCCATCGCGGTTGGGAGTAAATGCATTCGGGATGTGAAACTTAATCCATTCACGCACGAACAGCAGCTGTTCCGCCGTGTCCCTGCACCCTGAATCACTCACTGCAACCAGCAACACCCTTTTGTATCCGCCAATAGGAAAGGCATACACCAGATCACGGCTGTATTCCCATACCCCCGGCTCCGGATTCCAGATCCAGGAAGAGGCACCGGAGCTGGTGTTAAGGAAGCTGAACGGCGTATCAATACCATTTACATCGGGTGTGTAGGTAAAAGAAGCTCGGGGACTGGGATCTACCTTGGCCTTTACTTCGGCTGTGGTCAGGCAGCCTTCCGCAGAAACTGCAGTGCAGCGCACCGGGTATAATCCGGCATTTTCATAGCGTTTAACAAATTGGAATCCACTGCCGGTATCGCCGTCGTGGGCGCGCCACCGCAAACTTCCAGCCTGTCCGTTGCCCCAATCCGGGCGCGCCTCCATGCGGGTTTCATCACCCACACAAACAGAGGGAATCGCCAAAGGCAGCCTGGGCAAATCATAAACCCTTCGGAGCTGAAAATTGCTGTCGATGCAGGAACGGTCATTCTGTGCCACAGCAAGCACACGCAGCGGATCAACGGCATTATTCTTCCATATCAAACGTTCACCGCTTCCCAGTGGAACACCATTGGCAAACCAGTCCACCTTGCCCGTGGCTGAGGAACTTCCCCATAAACCTGTAAACTGCAATTGCAGGGTGTCGCCAAAACAGGCGTTTCCGGTGACGGTAAAAGACGCTGTAGGCTTGTCGTAAATATTGATGGGCTGCAAGCTGCTGTCTGCACAACCGTTTAAACTGCGCATCACAAATTTTGCATCATACGCACCCGCAGTTGCATAAAGGTAGTTCTGTGCAGCAGTTCCCTGAAGTACGGCACCATCCCCGGAGAACCAGGTCATGGTTCCGGGCGTGCTGTTCATCCAGTCGGGGAATGCTTCCAAAGAAACAGGCAATCCCAAACACACGCTTGGCGCTTGGGTATTCAGCACCTGCACATCCTCAAGGGGGCGCTTTTCTAAAATGCTATCCGCACATCCTTCCGCGTTGGTCATCCGCAATCCCACCTGAATAAACGTTCCTGCAGGATTCTTAAAGCGCAACAATCCGGATTGCGACACCGGGACACCGTTCAGCGACCAACTCCAGGCGCCAAAACCCGAAGAAAAGGCGCCACAACGCGCAGAATCGGCGAGCAAGCGCACCGAATCATCCACGCAAACGCTGCCACTTACCAGCGACCACGCAGCTTTGGGATATTCCACCACCAGGGCTGTATCCTGCCAGGCCATGCTGCAGCCGTTGCGCGTGGTAAAACCGGCACTGATGGCCAGAGGCCCGGATACCGTTGGTTTGTACCGAAACACCTGTCCGGTTTGGTTCGAAGCGCCATAGAACCAGGTGACCGGACCAACACCCGACAACGAGAAAACTTCCGCAGGAAACACCAACGAATCGCCGAGGCAAACCGGAGGTTTGGCCCGGAAGCTGATGGCGGCGGAATCCATACGCACCCGAACACTGTCGCGAACATTGATGTCGCAGGAAGGATTGCTGAAACGGGCGATGTACAAACCGGAATCACGGAGGCGCAGCGATTTTTGAAAGAATATACTTCCCGTGCGCGTGCTTTGATCCGGCAGCACCCATTCCGTGCCGGGCTGTCCCATCACATTAAACTGCAAACGCAGGTCTGCACCTGCGCATAAATCCATACGATCAGGCCCAAAAAGGCGGGGACTTACTTTTCTAAAATTCGAGAAATAACCAAAACGGCATCCGGAACCCGTAGCTTTCCCATTGATCATTCCACAGTGGAAGACCACGGAATCATTGGTAATCTGCACACTGGTGATGGCCGGAAACTGACTGCTCAGGTCGAGCTTGGCATATTTCCATCTGTTGGCGGTTCCGGGAACTACGGCAAACTGATTGATGCGCGCCTGGGCAAGTGGCACGTTGTTGATCCTGAAGTTGCGTTCCTGTCCGGCAGGAACCACCAGCGTTACGGAAAAGTTCGTACCGCCGCTGGCATCAGAACGCGTAAACGTTACCGACTGGCTGCCGGTGCAATCCAGATTTGGCAGCACGGACATGCCCATTTCACAGCCAAAACCCGACATCTGGATTACAGCGACCTTCTTATTCACTTCAATCAGGCTGAGTTGTTCCGAAGCAGCCATCATGTGCGCGTAAGTTTCTCCACTTGCCAAATACCTGACCAGGCTCCCATTGATGTTCAATGCCGTGCTGTCCAGATATGCGGTAATAAAAACCACATCGTTCAATGCGTTATTCAGGGCCGGGCCTTTTACAGCCAGGTAACTCAGCCCGAGCATAGACAAACCTACAATCTGATCACCGCACAGGTCGGCACAACTGCCGGCACTGGATTTCCATCCACCGGGATACACCGAATCATCGTACATGGTAATGCTCACCGGCTTGTTCGACTGTACGATGGTGCCGGCAAGTTTCTTCGAGACTGTTCCGTTGTCCGAACGGAGAAAATAAACTTCTCCCCTGTTTAAAGTTACCGTTATGGTAGTGCCGGCTGCTTTACCCGCTGTGGCTACGCGAAGCTTGATCTGCACCACCGTATTGTTTTCCGTGGCCATCACCAACACGCCGTTGTAAAAAGTAACACCAGTCATGGTGGTCAGACAGGGGAACAGATTATTCCCCGGAACCACAAAAGCAGTATCCAGCGCATTCTGCCCTTTCAGGGTGAAGATGTCCGTATTCAGGTTGTTGCCTAAAACTTCATAATAAGCCTGGATGGGCTCGGTAGCAATTATTTTTAATCCGTTCTTATTTACAGCATTCGGGGTGACGTTTTCAATGCTGTTGATCCAACCGGACAAATCTACCCTGGAAACGGTGCCGGCATTCAGGTTTACAGTGATGGGCCCAAATGAAGCGTTGGCCGGGGCGGAAATGGTTACACGTGCATTTTTATCGAGGCCAATAAGCTTCAATTCGATGGGACGGTCGCCATGCCTGTTCTGGATGTCGGGAGCGGCAAACCAGAAGGAAGTATCCGTTTGGGCACGCGCCGCAGTGGAACACAGCAAAAATCCCAACAAAAACAACCAACGGCCCATGGAACAAAAATAGGTAACAGATAGGGAGAAACTTTAGTTTGGCGGGCAGGAATAATGCACGCATGAAAATCAAATCGGTTATATGAGCTAATGATGCGAAGGCTTCGTCTTCGTCATTGAAATAAAGATGACTGCATACCTGTAAACGCAAAGACCGAATTCCGGAAAACCACAAACCCTACCAGTGTTTTGTACAACTAATTGTACGTTTTTTTTGTGCATTTGATAAACCAAGTGCACCAAGTATGAAAGCTATTTCCATTTCTACCCTGAGGAAAGACCTGAAAGCTTATTTTGATTTAGTTTCTAAGTCGATGGAAGTGATTATTATCCCCAGAAACAAAGAAGAAGATGCCATTGTCATCATGTCTATCAAGGAATACAATGCACTCAAAGAAACAGAGCATCTGCTTTCAACCAAGGCCAATCAAAACCGATTATCCGAATCGCTCAATCAGATGAACCAAGGTAAGGTGCGGAAGTTCGAACTTTGATTGGCCTCAGTACTTTGAGCGTTCATGATTTTAGAATTTACTGACCACGCCTGGGATGA
>CAZPHB010000002.1:0-58228 GCA_964586595.1 uncultured Flavobacteriaceae bacterium
GTGGCCGGCGATACCGGTTTTTACCGCGTTTTGTTGCGCGCCTTCAACAGCGAAGATTGTTGGGATACCGCTGCCCTGAACCTGCGCGTGGTGCAGGTGTTCCGCGTTTTCTTGCCCAATGCTTTTACCCCGGGTAATGACCAGCTCAATAATCTTTTTGAACCCGCAGGATCGGGATTCAGGCATTACCAGATTCAGGTATTCAGTCGCTGGGGCGCGCTGGTGTTTAAAGGCGACCAACAGCATCCCTTCCGGGGGCTGGATCTCAACCGCCAAACCCTGCCCGACGGTGTATATGCCGTGTCCGTAGCTGTTACATCTGAAACCGGTGAAAAAATGTATCTTTCAGGTACCGTTCACTTATTACGGAAATAAACTCTTTCAATAGAAGACACCCATTGAATCCATTCATTCAACCTAAAAAAACCTCAAACTGTATGATATTACGCTTACCTTCTAAGATCAGCAAACGCATTGCCCTGATCAGGCTGTTCTGTTGTATGTGCAGCATTTCCATGGGCTTCCTTCCGGCATTGCAGGCAGCACGACCGGCTCTTGGGGTCAGTGTGTATTACCAGCATTTGGGCAGCCTGCGTTACCGCCTGATGGCCAATGTGCACAGGGAATGCAACGGACTTCCCTATGCATCCACGGTGAATGCAGGTTTGCGGTCGGGTTCTTGTTATACTGCGATCACACTCACCCGCGATAGCATTTTTGAGCAGCGAATAAACTGCAACAATGCCACCGTATGCCAACCGCCCAATGGCTCATCTGGGACTTCAGGCATCGAAATACAACGATTCAGCCTGGTAGTTGACTTCAGCCAAACACCATACAGTGCCTTTACCCAAAGTGCTTGTTGTGATGTGGTATTCAGCTTTGAAGATATGATGCGAACAGGGTTAAACTCTATGCAGGATCAGGACATATTTGCGCCCTGCACGCTGAATTTATGTCAGACCAAAGGCCTGAAAAAAGGAAACAGCAGCGCCATCCCTTATTTCCATATTCCACGGTTGGTATGGTTAAAACAAACCAATCAGATCTCTTTCCATGCGCTGGATCCGGATGGGGATTCATTGGTGTACACCCTTGCCAAACCACGTCAGTCGGCAAGCTTATTTGCCACTTATAAATCCGGATACTCAGAAACAAATCCGCTGAGTGTTTATTGCCCCGGTACACCACCCTGCACACCATCACCAAACAGCAATCCACCACGTGGTTTTTTTCTTGATGGAACCACCGGGGATATGGTTTTTCAGCCCACTTTAAACAACGAACAAGCCCTGATTTGTGTAGAAATCACGGAGTTTCGTCGCGACAGCAGCGGGGTGATGCGAAAAATTGGCAGCAGTGTTCACGAGCGGGGTGTTTTATGTTTAGGTGCAAGCAGCAATCTGTCCCCCACCATTACCGTACCTGCCGGGGTGAACGCCTGCGCTGGAGAAAAGCAATGTTATACATTCCTGGTTACCGATAAGAAAATCAGTTCTGCGGCAGCGCCGGATACGCTTCGCCTGAAATGGTTCAGCAGCCTGAGTGGTGCATTGGTAAGTACCACTCAAACCATACCCAATGAAGCCACGGTGAAGGTATGTTACAATACCCAAAGCTCAGATACCCTGCCCAACGCCCATTTCTTCACCCTGTGGGCCGACGATAATTTTTGCCCTACTCCTGCACGTGCCCAACAAACCCTGCGTTTCCGGGTCATGAATAAACCAGATTTCAAACTTTCAGTTTCCAAACTTCCCGGCTCGCGCATGGTGTATCAACTGAACACCGGAAAGAAAACCGCCGCTTATTCGGTTGCATTACGCGGGCCTGATAACTATTTCCGCAATATTCGATATACAAGTCCTCAGGTACTTGATACCATTCAGTTTCCTGATGCGGGATTATATACGGTGGAAGCCTCCATCAGTGTTCCTGGTTTTTGTTCCTTCATTCTTCGCGACAGCATTAAAATGGAAGGTTGCATTAGACTGAAGCAGCTCAGTAAGCCGAGCAATCCGGTTTGTGCCACCCTGCCTTTGACCTTAAGCGTGGAGCCAAGCAATGCTGTAGGAAGTATTCAATATCGTTGGAGCGATGGACAAAATGCCACCTTGTCCACTTCCGACAGCCTGAAGTTTCTCCCGGTTCGCGACACGTTCATTCGCCTGTGGGTGCGCGATCAGGTAGCCTGTGAAGCCACGGTCGAATGGAACATTTCCAGCTACCGACCATCGTTAACATTTCAGTCGCCAGCCACGGTTTTTTGTGGTGAAGGCACCAATGCCGAATGGCCTGTAATCACTGCGGTGCAACCAGCTTCAGCCCAATTCAGCGCTGCTTTAAAAGGGCTGGTTGAAGCAAGAAACAACAGCTATTTCACCGGCGCCCGTATTCCTTTGAAAGGAGGTGTGAAACAAGATGCCCGGGTGATTATTTCCTATACCGACAGCGCAGGATGTCCTGTCCAGGACAGCATTCTTGTTACTGTCAATCCTTCGCCGCACAGCAAAATCCAAAATGATACCTTTTGTGGAGGAAGTGATGCATATCCATTATTCAACCTCATTCAAAACCAGAATCTGCTTAAATACAACTATCAGGCACGTTGCTTTGCCGGGCCTACTTCAAATGTAGATGCTTTGGTCAGCGGAGGGAATCAGGGGCGCTTCCTGGTTGCGGGAAGGTATGACCTCGAATTTAAAACCAGCGACCTGACTACCGGTTGTGCCGGATTGGACAGTTTCCATGTTCAATTGTTCCGTGCTCCGGTGTACAATTTGCTCACTCCGGATAGCCCTTGCGCTTTGAGTCCGGTGCTTACCCTCAATAAGTTCGTTCAGGTGAATACCATGACGCCCGTCATTTCCTGGAAGGCGGTTGCCTTCGATGGAAATACCAAAGATCCGTTGTTGGGTAATGTTATCAGCAATGGCGACCACTTCTTCCCCGCCAAAGCCGGCAACTGGCTGCTGGCTTTTAGAGAAAGTTCCACCTATTGTCCCCTAAATGATACCATTATACTGAACGTTCGTCCATTGCCCCAACCCACCCTCGGTGCCGATACAGCCATAAACCTGGATGAAATTCTAAACCTTACGCCCGGTGTTTTTTCCGTATATCGTTGGGACGATGGACAAGTGGGTGCTTCACGTATGGTGAAAGCACAAAATCTTGGCATCGGCAGTCACCTGATTTGGGTGCGCGTAAGTGATCTTTACTCTTGCAGCGCTTCAGACAGCCTTAATTTACAGGTGAGACCCATCGGTACAGGAAGTAAAGCATATGGGTCAGAGCCTTACCGCTTCTACCCAAATCCATTCAATACTCGACTTTACTTAAATCTTCCGGAAGAGGTGAATGAGGTATCCCTCTACACCGTGAATGGACAAAAAGTCGAAGTTCCTGTGGAAATGGTCAAAGGTGTCCGGGTGCTTCACACAGATTCACTGCCCGCAGGATTTTATGTACTGGCCATTGAGGATAAAACCGAAGTTCGATACTTCAGGCTGACAAAACAGACGCCCTGAAACCCGCTTAACATTAACCCCGCTTAAACACCGGCACGGTGCTGCACGGTTCACCGTACATCAGCGATTTAACCACTGGCAGCAGCAACCTGGAAATTTCCACATAAGCAGATGCGGGAACCGGAAGGTCTCCACAACCCTTGATGACCACACGTTTGTCGCGGTAATCTTCGGGATTGATTTTGGCCAGGGCTTCCACATACAGCGCGGTTTCCAGGGTTTCTGCGTTGCCAAATACGTAAAAAGCAGCGATACCGTTAAGCTTAGCGGCAACCAGCATATACGCCCAGGTCGGGACAATGGCATCCACGCTGCAAAAAACTGCCACGCAGGCATTGCGGTACTGTTCCCAGTCGAGGTTCTTAATCCACTCCCTGAAATCCTTTTCTTTCAAAATCATGCCCATGAACAAGCCATCTTTGATGTCTAGCTGCATGCGGTTTCCGGGATGGAAATACTGTTCCAGATTGAACGTAATCAGGCCGCTTTGGGCCACTTTATTTACCAAAACATCATCGTTCATCATATCTGTTCATTTAACCAAGAACACATTTGCTTGTTTGGATTTCAGTTGACAATGCTCACCTTGATGGCGTTGGTGCGTTGTTTCAGGTGGATGGGCATGCTGGCACAATTGATTACACAATCACCTTCGCGTACATATCCGGTATCTTTCAGGATGTTTAACACATCGTTAAAGGTTTCGTCGGTACTGGCAAATTTGTTGTAGTAAAAACCGCGGACACCCCAAACCAGGCTCAGTGTGTTCAGCAGCGGCTCGTTATCGGTGAAAATGAATACATTGGCTTCCGGGCGGTAGCTGGCCACTTTAAAGCCGGTATAACCTGATTTCGTCATGGCCACAATGGCTTTTGCCTTAAGGTGGTCGGACATGCGCACGGCGGTAAAACACACTTCATCGCTGATGAACGACGGACTGGAAGGCGTTGGCCTCTGTCCTTTGTAATACACGCGACGGTCGGCTTCCACATCGCCGATGATGCGTTCCATGACTTCAACCACGCGAATCGGAAATTTGCCCACGGAAGTTTCAGCGCTGAGCATTACGGCATCGGCACCATCGAGTACGGCGTTTGCCACATCAGTGATTTCTGCCCGTGTAGGCATGGAATTGGTGATCATGCTTTCCATCATCTGGGTGGCGATGATCACCGGCTTTCCTGCGGCGATGCATTTTTCCACGATGGATTTCTGGATAAGCGGAACCTTTTGCAAGGGCACTTCCACACCCAGATCACCACGGGCCACCATAATACCGTCGGTCACCTTGATGATGTCGTCAATGTTGGCAACCCCTTCCGGTTTTTCAATTTTGGCGATGACACGGGTTTTCTTGCCTGCTGCGGCAATGCGTTCTTTCAGTTCGATGATGTCTTCCGGTTTGCGTACAAACGACAGCGCCACCCATTCCACATCCATCGTTAATCCAAATTCCAGATCTGCGATGTCTTTGTCGGTTAGACATGGCACCGTGAGGTGGCTTTCGGGAAGGTTAAACCCTTTGTTGGAAGTAAGCACGCCACCCTGAACGACTTCCACGCGCACGTGCTGATCATCAATCACTTCCAGGATGCGCAGTTCTATTTTCCCATCATCCATGAGGATGCGCTCTCCGGGGCGCGTATCGCGGCCCAGGTTTTCGTAGCTCACAAACAACTTTTCAGGCGTGCTCAGACATTCCAGTGAAGTAACCAACAAAGAAGCACCCTGAACCAGTTCGAGGGCATCACCCTGAACTTTTCCGATGCGCAGCTTCGGACCCTGAAGATCCTGGAGCAGACAAACGTTGGCATTGAGTTCTTTATTGATGCGACGCACGGTTTCCAGCACGGTGCGGTGTACTTCATGACTGCCATGGGAGAAATTCAGACGACACACATCCACTCCTGCTTCGATGATGGATTTTAGGTTTTCGTAACTGCTGGTAGCCGGGCCAATGGTGGCGATGATTTTAGTTTTATTGAACGTATGACGATACATGATGTGTTTAACGGTTAAACAAAGTGGTGAACACTTGCGTTTTCAGCATATCCTGAGGGAACAGGTAGGTAGCCCTGAAAAAAGAATCATTTTTAAGCTGGTTCAAAGTGCTTTGGATGGGATCCTGAATTTCTGCACATTTCCAGGTTAGAAAGTAATCGGCAAGGGGTTTGGTCTGGTAAAGCAGGCCATGTGTTCCTTTATTGGCGATTAAAAAAACACCAAGGGAACCATTAGGGTCTGAAAAAGCATGCCTTTCATGGGTTCCGGAAGGCGGAAGGAATCTATTCTTATCGCTTTCAACCACCAATTCCAGATGAATGCCAAAAGTTTCGTTCAATTTCCAGGCCACCCGATAAAGCCGTTCGGAAGTGAACAAAGCCAATACCGCAGGGGGATGTGCATGGAAATTCAACAGGTTTTTCTTGGGCATTTTCTATTTCTGAGCACAAAGATGAGAAAAACCATCTGTTGCTACTTGATTGGTAAGGACAAAAAATTGTTTATTTGCAGCCGCTAAATCCGAAAACAACTCAAAATGTCAGACGTAGCAAACAAAGTAAAGGCCATCATCGTAGACAAGCTCTCGGTGGAAGAAAGTGAAGTAACCATGGAGGCCAGCTTCACCAATGATCTGGGTGCTGATTCACTCGATACCGTGGAATTGATTATGGAATTCGAAAAGGAATTCAATATCGCCATTCCCGATGATCAGGCTGAAAAGATCCAAACTGTCGGCGAAGCAGTTAAATACATCGAAGAAAACGCTAAGTAAATTCTTCGCATGCAACTCCGCCGGGTAGTTGTTACTGGTATTGGGGCTCTTACGCCATTAGGGAACAACCTTCCAGACTTCTGGAATGCGTTGAAGACCGGCGTGTGCGGTGCGGGCCCCATTACCCGTTTTGATTCCTCTAAATTCAAAACACAATTTGCCTGTGAGGTCAAGAATTTTGACCCCGCTGAGTTTATTGACAAACGGGAAGTCCGCAGGATGGACCCGTTTACGCATTATGCCCTTGTTACTGCTTCAGAAGCCATTCACGATGCAGGAATCCTGAGTGAATCCATCAACAAAGACCGTGTAGGTGTGATCTGGGGTTCCGGAATTGGTGGACTCACCACCTTCAGTCAGGAAATCCTGGATTATGGAAAAGGCGACGGCACACCAAGGTTCAGCCCTTTCTTCATTCCTAAAATGATCATTGATATCGCCTCGGGTTATATCAGCATCCAGCATGGATTCAGAGGGCCTAATTATGGTGTAGTGTCTGCCTGTGCCACTTCCACACACGCCATTATTGACGCATTTAACCTGATTCGTCTGGGTAAATCGGATGTGATCGTAACCGGTGGATCAGAAGCTTGTGTGAACGAAGCTGCCGTTGGTGGTTTCAACAACATGAAGGCACTTAGTGAACGCAACGATGACCCCATGACGGCAAGCAGGCCATTCGACAAAGACCGCGATGGTTTTGTACTTGGCGAAGGTGCTGCCTGTCTGATTTTGGAGGAATACGAACATGCCAAAGCCCGGGGCGCGAAAATCTACGCTGAAATGGTTGGTGGCGGCATGACCGGAGATGCATACCACATCACAGCACCGCATCCGGAAGGATTGGGTGCGCAAAATGTGATGCGCATGGCGCTGGAAGATGCGGAAATGGATCTTACCGACATTGATTACATCAACGTGCACGGTACCTCAACTCCATTAGGAGATATTGCCGAGTTGAAAGCCATACGCGCCGTGTTTGGTGATCATGCCTACAAAATGAACATCAGTTCAACCAAAAGCATGACCGGACATTTGTTGGGCGGCGCAGGCGCGATTGAAGCCGTGGCCAGCATTATGGCGGTGAGGGAAGACATCATCCCTCCTACCATCAATCACTTTACCGATGATCCTGAGATTGATCAAGGGTTGAATTTGACCTTCCACACGGCCCAAAAAAGGACTGTTCGTGCCGCGCTGAGCAATACTTTTGGCTTCGGAGGTCACAACGCATCGGTCATCTTCAAAAAGTACCAACCCTGATTTCTATTGCCGGTGGGTTTGATCAACCGGTTATTTTCTTCTGCCAGAAATCGGCAACTCATACAACTTGTCAAGCAGCTCACCGGATTAAGTCCGCGCAAGCTTTCTATTTATCGTGAGGCATTGCGGCACAGTTCCATGCTGGTGTTGAAGGATGCCCGGAAAGGAAAACGGGAAAACGACAACGAGCGACTGGAATTTTTGGGCGATGCCATTTTAGACGCTGTGGTGGCAGATATTCTATTCAAGCGTTACCCGTTTCGGGAAGAAGGATTCATGACGGAAATGCGCACACGCATTGTGAGTCGGAGTCAGCTGAGCCACCTTGCCCACAAAATCGGGCTGGTACAATATATGGAAATCCATCCCGAAGTGCTTCGAAACCCACACGCCATGAAGGTGGTTGGCTGCAACGCGCTGGAAGCTTTGATAGGCGCCGTTTACCTTGATTTGGGATTTCGCAAAACCCATCAGTTTATCAGCCGGAAGTTGATTGACCAACATTTGGATTTGGAGAAAATCATGGAGTTGGAAATCAGCTATAAGGCGAAGCTGATCAAGTGGTCTCAAAAAAATCAAAAGAAAATCAGCTTTGAGTCGGAAGACGTAAGTCAAGGCAGAAACCATCGATTACACAAGGTGCGCCTGTTTGTAGATGCTCAGGAAATCATCAGCGAAATCAACCATTCCAAAAAAGCGGCTGAAGAGCTTGCCTGTGAAAAGGCTTGTGGCATTTTGGGTGTTTAAAAATCACCGAATACATCGGTAAGTGCTTCACATCCTGAGTCGGTGATGAGGATGGTATGTTCGTATTGCGCAGATAATTTACCGTCAATTGTTCGGGCCGTCCAGCCGTCTTTCTTATCTACTTTGGCTCTGGCTTTTCCGGCATTGATCATGGGTTCGATGGTGAAGATCATCCCGGGTTTCAGCTTGGGGCCTGAATTCTTATTCGCAATGTGCGACACTTCAGGCTCTTCGTGAAACTCAACGCCAACACCATGTCCGCAGAATTCAAAAACCACGCTGTATCCTTGGGAGGTTGCGTGCTGATTGATGTGGTAGCCAATATTTCCCAGATGATTATCGGGAACACATTGTTCCATGCCAATACGCAGGCATTCTCGGGTAGTTTTCATCAGGCGTTCGGCATAATCGCTTACGGTTCCAACAGCATACATCCGGCAGGTATCGCCATAATAGCCGTTGAGAATTGTGGTTACATCAATGTTTACAATATCTCCTTCCTTCAGGATGTAAGGCCCTGGAATTCCATGACAAATCACTTCATTGGGTGAAATGCAACAGGAAGCCGGGAAGCCGTGATAACCTTTGGTAGCCGGAATTGCCCCGTGATCACGTATAAACTGCTCGCATAACGCATCGAGATCGGAAGTTCGAACGCCGGGCCGCACATGCGGTTCCAGAAATTTCAGGGTTCTGGCAGCCAGGATTGAGCTTTGCCTGATGCCTTCAATTTGTTGGGGCGTTTTAATCCGTATGGCCACTGCGCAAAATTATTACGCCAACCGGATAATGTCAGCATGATGTTGGTTTAACTTTGGGGTATGAAAAGAACCTACAAACATTTAGCCTTTATTGGACTAATGATGCATGGCTCCATGGCATCTGCACAAATGTTGCCCAACGGCGATTTTGAAACCTGGACAGGTTCAGGAACCAGCATTTCCATTGGCGGTGGCTGGGTTGGCAATGGTTTGCTGCGTTTGGCCACCCTGAATGTGAACACCAGTAATGGCACCGAAACCCGTGTACCGGCTGACGGTCAGTATTTCATTGGCATTCGCAACGTCATCAGCGGAACACAAGGATCACTTGGGTTCATCCGCAACAGGTTCGCATTCAACCAGCGCCCGGTTTCCATGCGCGCCGCAAGTATGTACTTCGCGGGCACCGTGGCTGGCGAAAGCTGGGGTTTCAATATTTTGTTCTTGAAAGATAAAACCGGTGGCGGCAAGGACACCATCCTGCGCAGCAGCGGTGTGTTAAATCCAACAACGGTTTCTAACTGGGCACAATTAACCATTGGCCTGACTACTTTATACAACACACAGTTCCCGGGTGTCAATCCGGATACCGCCGACATTACCTTTTTCCTGACACCCAATAGTTCCAATCAAATTTCTGCCACTGGTTTGCTGGCCCTGGATGCCCTGACCTGGTCAGACTTTGCGCTGAGCAACAAAGCATACGAACTTGATGCGCTGAGTGCTTTGAATGTGTTCCCAAACCCGAGTGCCGGCGGAAACGTGCAGGTTTCATTTCAATCGGGAATCAGCGGCCATGGAACCCTTGCCGTGTATGACATGCAGGGCAAACTGATTCGTGTTGTGTACCAAGGTCAAATGGAATCCGGCAAGAACCGATTCTCATTTTCAGGCAACGGTTTAAACCCCGGGCTGTATTTAGTTCGTCTGGAGCATGAAGGCGGCGTCAAAGAAACACGTCTGAGTGTATTCTAAACAAAAGCAAACAAAATACTTATTGAGAAAGGCCGCCTTCGGGTGGCTTTATTTTTCAGATCTGCAGCGCCTGATCTTGGGCCCGGGGAAAGATTGTCTCATTGATGAGACTTAATATTCTCTGTCTCGTTGACGAGACAAAACATTTTTGGTCTCGTCAACGAGACCATTTTTCCAGGCTTGTCTGTGTGTAAGCCTTAAAACCCTTCAAACAAGGCATACTGAACAGGAGTTCCTGCATGGGCGGTTGGTTCCTGAACGATAACCGTGTAATGAACTGTGGTGGGCGTATTGGGTATCGATGCTTCAAGAAACGCATCCGGACAGGCGCCATCACAGCAAGGAATGATGTTGGAGCGACAATTCTGGCACTGATAGTGACCATGGACAAAAATAAGTTCGCCTTCATAAGCACAATATAAACAACGCTGAACCATGATGATGCAAATTTACCGATTCACAAAACGTCCACATGATTGGAGTTACACAGTTCACCATTCAATGTACACAAGTTTAGACAATGGCCTATTTTTACCAAAAAGCCATGAAGGGATTGAGAAAGTTGTTCACCATACTGGGTTTGGGCATAGCTGCTTGTACACAAGCACAATCATACCAGAATTTGGTATTTGAAGGGGGCGGAGTTCGCGGAATAGCTTTTACGGGAGCGCTTCAGGTTTTGGACAGTTTTCAGGTGCTGGACGGCATCCGAAATGTTGCCGGAACTTCGTCGGGTGCTTTGCAGGCTGCTTTGCTGGCCTGTGGTAATTCGGTAAGTGGTGTTCAGCAACTGATTGGCGCGTTGAACATTCAAAAATTCAACGACGGACATTTCTCAATTATTGGCGGCGGCATTCGTTTGCGAAAGAACTACGGATATTACCGTGGCCACAACCTGAACAACTGGATCGCAGACATGTTGGCATCCAGCGCCGGCAACAGAAATCTCACCTTCCGTCAACTGGACAGTTTGACCAGGAAGGATGCTAAATACCTGCACTTATTTGTTGTAGTTACAGACCTGACGCATCAACGGCCCTGGGTACTTTCCCACCTCAACGTGCCAGACATGCTGATTCGCGATGCAGTAACCGCTTCCTGCAGCATTCCTTTCTATTTTGAACCGATGGCCGTTACTCCTGCTGGGAAGCGTTTGCCCGACGGAACTACAGACAGCAACGCCATTTACCTTACTGATGGCGGTCTGAGCGCCAATTTTCCCTACTGGGTTTTTGATACCATGGGGGGCGCAACGCTTGGCTTAACCCTGGACCGACCCGAGGTGGTGCGTCAGTTTGAATACAATGGCTCGAGAAATACACCTTTTCGCATCTTCAACGTACAAGATTTCATTGAATCATGTTATCAAGTGGTGATTGAACAGCAGAAGCTGGTGCTGCCTGCAGAAGCTTTGCGCGATCACACCGTAGCCATCAGTGTGGGCGACATCAAACCCAGAATCAGAAGGATGAAGGAACATGAAATTGACCAATTGCTGCAGAATGGAAGGAGTGGCGTACTTCACTTCATGGAACGAAAAAGTACCGAGGTATTGAAGGATGCCTATAAAACCGATAAGTAATCAGCACTGAGCAACAAGCGGCTTCCGTACCAGCTGAACAACTCACCATCCACGAGCTGAACCTTGCATTTGGGTTTCAGCTTTTTCATGGTATGCAGGTGTTGTTCCCTAAAAGGAAAAGGTTCTGAGGAAAGAAAAATATGCGACACATCGAGTTTGTAGATTTGGTCGGTGCTCAATTCAGGGTATCGCGCAGTGGTTATGGCATTTTCAAATCCGGCGCGCTGCAACATATCGTCAATAAAGGTTTCCTTGCCCACGGCCATCCACGGATCTTGCCAGATCATATACAAGGCCCTTCCCTTTATTCCCTGTTGACTTAAACCCCAAAAGCCCTCTTGAATCTCTTCAATCAACTGTTCCGCTTTGGGTTTGGCATTGGTCATAATACCAACGCTGCGGATCATTTCAAAGGCATCATTCAGGTTTTTTATGTCGCTCATCCAAACCGGAAAATCCTGAGCTAGTTCAGAGATCTGCCCGCGTTCATTTTCTTCTTTATTGCCAATAATCAGGTCGGGATTCAGTTGCCTGATAACATCCATGCGGAGCTTTTTGGTCCCTCCAATTTTCACTGCCCGTTCACTTTCCTGTTTGGGATGTACACAGAAAATTGTTTGTGCGGCAATGGATGTGCCCACACCTAAATGATATAAAAGCTCTGTCTGGCTGGGCACCAATGAGATGATTCTTTTGGGTTGTACCGGAACCATGATGCTGCGGCCCATTTGGTCGGTAACCAAGCGTTTTTCTTCTTCCTGTACACTCATCATCAAACACGAACAAGGGTCATATTCCTGCTTTGAAGGATTGCTCCATTGCGCATCTTCAGGCGCAGTGCGAAGGTATTTACCTTGTTTGTGTTCCTGCAAACCGTTTTCAGCAGACAAACCTGCGCTTCGTGAAGTAAGAAACGGTTTCCCTTGCAAGCTGCGGCAAAAGCATGGAAGCTGGTGTCACGGAAATTCCCCGAAACATCAAGATACATTTTGGCGCTGCTCAAATCGGCCAGTGAGGCTCCCGTGGGATGATCTGTATCCCAATCAGAAGTGGCTACAATACTCAGGCTGTCCACCGGGTTTTCCAGATAGGGTTCTTCTGGTGAACAGGCCATAACTTCAGGAAACAATGAATAACAAGCATTACGCACCATTCTATCTGCGATGAGTTCAATGCGGAAATAGGCCGTGTCATTCTAAAGTACAATGGTGTCGCCCTGCAGCCAAGAACCGGTGTTGTTGGAAGGTTTACCCTGAATGGAACGCGCCATCAGTCTTGGGTCATAGCCTTTGCCGCAGGGGTTACAAGCCGTTGCAAACAATCCAAACAACATCAATAACGTTGCAGCAGGCAGCGCATTTAGGAGGCCAAAAACCTGAAACGATTGTTGGGGGCCGCGCATGACAAAGACTTTATGAAGACAGCGCAGAAATCACGTCGTATCGGGTAATGATGTGCCAGTTTCCTCCCATATCCATCATCAGGACGGCACTGTTCTCTTTGGTGATGCGTGATGAAACTTCTTCCAGACTTGCCTGCGGCGAAACAATTGGAAATGGTTCATGCATTACCTCATGCACTTTGGCATGCATCCAATCTCGGTTTTTCAACAAGCTGGAATACAGGGCAGCATCTTCCAGCGAGCCGACAAAACTGCCCTTAGCATCTACCACCGGAATTTGGGAAATGTCGTATTTCTGCATCAGGGCGAATGCCTGTTCGCAGCTATCATCCTGATTTACGGTAATGAGCCTGAGGTTTTTGTGCTTTTCAATCAAATCCTGGGCGCAGGCTTTGGTTACGGGTGGAATAAAACCTCTGTCGCGCATCCAGTCATCGTTGAACATCTTCCCCAGATACCTGGTACCGTGGTCGTGGAAGATTACCACCACCACATCTCCGGATTTGAATTTATCTTTCATTTGCAGCAAACCTGCCATAGCACTGCCTGCACTGTTTCCGGCGAAGATGCCTTCTTCCCTGGCAATGCGGCGCGTCATGATGGCTGCATCTTTATCGGTGACCTTCTCAAAATGGTCAATGACGCTGAAATCTACGTTCTCCGGCAGGAAATCCTCCCCAATTCCTTCGGTGATGTAAGGATAGATTTCGTTTTTATCAAAGATTCCTGTTTCTTTATATTTTTTGAATACCGAACCATAGGTATCAATACCCAACACCTGAATATTCGGATTTTTTTCCTTTAGATACTTGCCGGTTCCGCTGATGGTACCGCCTGTTCCGACGCCTACAATCAGGTGTGTGATTTTTCCTTCTGTTTGTTCCCAAATTTCCGGTCCGGTTTGTTCGTAATGAGCCTGCGCGTTGCTTAGGTTATCGTATTGATTAGGTTTCCAGGCGTTTGGAATTTCACTGGCCAGGCGTGAAGAAACGCTGTAATAGCTTCGGGGATCTTCCGGTTCCACATCTGTTGGACAAACCACCACTTCTGCACCAAACGCCTTCAATGCATCTACCTTTTCTTTACTTTGTTTATCGGTGGTGGTGAAAATGCAGCGATAACCTTTGATTACGGCCGCGATGGCCAAACCCATTCCTGTATTGCCGCTGGTACCTTCAATAATGGTTCCACCGGGTTTGAGCGCTCCGCTTCGTTCGGCATCTTCAATCATTTTTAAGGCCATGCGGTCTTTGATGGAATTACCCGGATTGAAGGTTTCCACTTTCGCCAATACGGTTGCGGGGATTTCGGCTGCAATTTTGTTGATGCGCACCAATGGTGTATGGCCAATGGTTTGCAGGATGTTATCGCAAATCTGCATGTACGTGCAAAGGTAAGTTCCTTTGCTTCGAAATGTATTTACTCTTGCCTGCGCAAATGGTTGATGACTTCCGCAGCCATCAGCAAACCAAACAAGGGTGGAATAAAAGAAATGGTTCCGTAAAACGACTTCTTGTAGTTGCTGCCGTCGGTAAGTTTTAAGGATTCATCCACTACGGGCGCTGTGGAATAAATGGTTTTCACGCCTTTTCGGATGCCCATTTTCCTGAGTCGTTTGCGCAGGTTTCTGGCAAAGGGACAAACGGTGGTTTTGCTGATGTCGCCCACCTTCATGTTCCAGGGATTGGTTTTTCCACCTGCACCCATGGAGCTGATGATGGGCACGCCGTGGTTCAGGGCTGCCTGGATCAAGAACACCTTCGGGGAAATGCTGTCTATACAATCCATCACGTAATCAAAGTTCCCGTCTTTCACCAGCAGATCTGTGTCGTCGGGTTTTTGAAACCGATCTACCACCTTCAGACTCAAATCCGGATTGATGTCCAACAGCCGTTCAGCCATCAAGGCCGCTTTTCCTTTTCCAACGGTGCTGCTCAATGCCGGCAACTGACGATTTTTATTGGTCAGGTCAACTACGTCGCCGTCAACAATGGTCATGGAACCCACACCAGCCCTGCATACAAACTCTGCTGCATAACTGCCCACCCCGCCCATGCCAACGATCAATACATGCTTGTGAACCAAACGTTCCAGCTCGGTTTTGCCGATGAGCAGTTCTGTGCGTTCCAGCCATTTTAAGTCGGGAATCATCGCGCAAAATTATAGCTCAGAACTACGCATAATTCAGGAAAACAGATCTACCGGCGCGCCTGCACGAAATCCACCTTTTTCATTCCGCGCCACCTCTGCAGCAGGAGTCAACGGATCATGTTCGAAAAACAAAACCCAGTTTTCTGCTTCTGCCTCCGTTAGGATGGCTTCTTTTTCTTTCATCACTGTTAAGGGTTCTATATCATAACCCATCACATAATTCACCGGGATGTGACTGGCCGAAGGAATGAGGTCTGCTGCATAAAGAACTTTGCGGCTCTGACTTTGAATTAACGGACAAATCATGCCCCGTGTATGACCATTCATCACCCTTATTTCAATGGCGTTGCCAAGTTTTTCGTAGGCAGAAATGAACTGTATGCGGCCATGTTCCATCAATGGAACAAAGTTTTCTTTCAAAAATGAAGCTTGTTCCCTTGGATTTGAATTGAGTGCATGGTTCCATTGAGCCTCGGTAACCCAGTAACGGGCGTTTTTACACGAAGGTTCGTAACCAGTGCCATCGGAAGTTTTCACCACGGCCCCTCCACAATGGTCGAAGTGCAGATGTGTGAGCAACACATCGGTCACGTCATCGAGGTTATATCCGGCCTGAGCAACCGCCTCCCTCAGGGATCGGGTTTGACTCAAATGATAAAATCCAAAGAACTTTTCACTTTGTTTATCGCCGATGCCTGTGTCAATCAAAATCAGACGGTTTTCCTCTTCTACCAACAAACAGCGCATGGCCCAGTTGCACAAATTCAAGTCATCTGCAGGATTTAATTTGTTCCAGATTTGCTTAGGAACCACGCCATACATGGCCCCACCATCCAACTTGAATAAACCTGTGTGCACAATACTCAACTTCATGACACAAAACTACTTCGTAACCAAAAACAATGTTTGCACCTTTGTGGCGTTCTGTTGAAAAACGTGTTGAAACGACTGCAACCTATTATTGTTCAAACCCTCGCAGTGCTTTTGCTGATTCTTTCGGCAGGCCAAAATTTGCCGGCGCAACAGGTCCCAAAATGGGATGTGCGCCTGGGTCTGAAGATGGGCTATACCATTGGGGGGCGCATGCGCTATGGATTTGATGCGGAGTTCTTACGCAACAAAAACAGTGAATACCCAACTTCCCAAGCCTGGGGTTTGGGCATTTCCAAGTATTGGTGTGGCATTCGATACGGTTACCGCAAAGACATCCATCGATTGCACAGCTTTTATGTCATGCGGCAGGAAGGTTCATTGACCCTGAAAGCGGGCCCCGGGTTTGTACGCAATCCATGGGGATACGGGAATAATGTGTATTGCCGCACGGGCGGACTGTTCTTTGCTGCCGAAGGCTGGAAAAAAGAGTATAAACCATTGGTGGCCGGTGCTGACTTATTTATGTACATGCGCAGCACCTGGCGCTGGTACGATGCACCTTACGTTTCTATATATTCCGGTGCAAAAACATCCTTGAGATAAACCGGCAGCGTAGCTGAAGACTTTACAAAAGCTTCACAGCGATATACGTTCTTTGCCAGGATGAAATTGTTCAGCATGATGTTGGGAATGTGCCTTGCGCAGGTAGTGTGGGCACAACAATTCGTTGGGCCTGTGTTGGGTCACGTAGATTTCCGCGAAGGACGTGTTGTCATACAGACCCTGAAACAGGAAACGGTATCCCTGCGCTACCGAGATTCAGGCACGGCGCAGTCCTATAAATACACCCAACAGCAAAGCACACAGTCCTTGCACGGCTTCACCGCCGAGTTTGCCATCCCCGCTGAACCCGGAACGACCGTAGAATACCAGGTTTTGGTGGGTGAGAAACCCTCGGCCAAAGAAACATTTTATTTCCGCACACCGGCACTTTGGCGCTGGCGCAAGGATCCTCCTGCCCTGCGCGTAGCTTTTGGAAGCTGCTATTACGCAAACGAACCCCGCTTTGATCGACCAGGCAAGCCGTATGGAGACACGTCAACCGATATCTTTAACCGTATTGCCGACAAAAATCCTGATTTGATGATTTGGGGCGGCGACAATATCTACCTGCGTGAGCCTGACTGGGGCAGCGAAAATGGAATATACGCGCGTTACATCCACACACGTGTGCAGCGCGAACCCGCGCGATTGCTTCGTTCCTGCCCGAACTATGCCATCTGGGACGATCACGACTTTGGACCAAATGATGCCAACGGTTCCTTCATCCATAAAAACACCACCCTTCGCGCCTTCCACGATTTCTGGGCAAACCCTTCTGAAGGGCTGCCTGGTCAGCCCGGGATTACAACCTGGTTCGAGCGCAGCGATGTACAGTTCTTTCTGCTCGATGATCGCTACAACCGCACGCTGCCCGGAGATTCTACCGCTACCATCCTCGGTACAATTCAACGTGAATGGCTGAAGACCGCATTGCTCAGCGCCCCTGCCAATGAATGGAAAGTGATCTGTGTAGGCGGGCAATTTCTGAACAGCGCCGATGAAAAAGAAAACTTCGCCAAATACCCTGTGGAGCGCAACGACATCATTCGCCACATCCAGGATCACGGCATCCGCAATGTCATTTTCCTGAGCGGTGATCGCCATTTTGCCGAGCTCAGCGTATTGAAAGAGGACGGCAAACCAAGCATTTGGGATTTCACTTCAAGTCCGCTCACCTCCGGCGTGTACGCCCGTGGCAACGAAGAACAAAATCGCTACCGCGTTCCCGGAACCGCCTTCACCCAAGATCGAAATTTCGGCACGCTCGAGTTCACAGGTCCACGCAACGCCCGCGTGCTTACCATGCGGTTGTTCGACAAACAGGGAACCCAAATTTGGGAACAGGTGGTAATGGCCGAGCAGGCGAAGCGACCGTAACGGCAAGACTTTTCATGATTTTTAGCACACCAGCATTTCCGATGCTGTGCAAGTTGGCCTGAGTGGCACAACAGTTATTGGACTAATTCATTGCGAGGAGCAGGCCTTTGGTTAGCCGTAAGCAGCAGTTCACTGTTCATTCCAAACCCAGCGTACGGCGTAATCTGCCGGGCGTTTTCGTTGCACCGCATCCATAAACTGACTCAGTGCAATGCCCATGGGATCACTGGGATTCAATTGAAGGTAGCGGTTGTAGGAAGAAATCATATCGTCCAGCTCATTGCCGGTTAAGCCTTTATGGTGGAGCATGCGGCGATAACAGCTTCCCGCCCTGAGCCATGCGCTGGAATTCGGATTGTTCTGGTTTTGAGTTTTGCGGATGTAGGTCTTGTAATAAAACAGTGCGGCGCTGTCGTTTCGCTGCTTTTCCTGACTCAGGCCTAAATACCAATAAGTGCCCACCTGATTGCTGTCTGCCTTTTCGACCTCACGCAACAATGAATCCGCTTCACGGTAGCGCCTTTGATTCATCACCGTGTGCGCCAATAGATGCATGAGCGTATAGTCATTGGGTGTTCTGCGCAGTCCCTGACGAAAAATGTATTCCGCCCTGCGAAAATCTCCTTCTTTCATGGCTTCGGCACCTTCGGCATAGGCATCCTGTGCATGAAGCAGTTCAGCCCTTCCAAAGAAAAATACCGCCAACAAAGAGATGGCTATGAAACTGAAGCGGAAATTCATGAACTTTGTTTGTATCATTTCGGATGAATCTTACGCAAAGATTATTCCTATTTCTGTTAATTCTGAGCATCGGTTCCTGCAACCGGGAGCAGTTGGATGACTGTTTCACCGGTTACGGAACAGACACAACAGAAACCCGCATCCTGGAGCCATTCACAGGTATTGAAGCAGGGCAAGAATTTGACGTGTTCCTCACTCAGGATAGCGCCCTTCCTGAACAAGTTTCCATTTCCAGTGGTGCTAAACTGTTGAAAGGCATCAAGGCCGTTGTAAAAAATGGAATACTTGCGTTCAGCGACGAAAACCGTTGCAACTGGGTGCGTAAGATGCATCAAAATCCGCGCTGCACGGTGAATGTGCACAAACTGGAATCCATACACCTGAAAGGCGCTGCTGCCCTGAAAAGTTTAGATACTATTTTTGGCGGAGCCCTGACCATCGACCACAAAAGCGTTTACGACCTGGATTTAAAGCTTCGCTATGGAAATGTAAGTGGCGGCAGCATCAATTGTGGCAAGACCATCCTTTCCGGTTATGCCGGCATTTTCGCTTATGAAGTGAATGATGTTGGACAGTTGCTGGCAGAGCACCTGCGCACCGAAGACATTTACCTGTACCACTTTTCTCCGTTGGACAGTAAAGTCAGTGCACGCATGTGGCTGGAAATTTCTGTATTTGGAATAGGAAATGTACAATACCGAGGCAACCCAAAGCGGGGTACTAAGTTGATTGAAGGCGGACTGGGAAAAATCATACAAGTACCCTAATGAATACACAAGATTTTCTGATTTATGGAATCATTGCAGTGAATGTGCTGTACAGTTTTGCAGGCTTTGAACGGCCGACACTTTTTGAGCAGGGTTATTTCCGTGTGGGCAATCTGAAATATCAAAAAGAATGGTGGCGTTTGCTCAGCAGCGGATTTCTGCATGTGGACATCACGCATTTGTTGGTGAACATGTACACCTTGTACATGTTTGGCCCATTGCTTCTGCAGTTTTTAGGGGCGAGCCATTTCCTGCAGGTGTATTTGGGTGCACTGATTGGCGGGAATTTGCTGAGTTTGTGGGTAAACCGTAAACAAGATGCTTACACTGCAGTAGGTGCTTCCGGAGCCATCACCGGTATTGTATTTGCCACGGTGGTTATCATCCCTCAGATGGAGCTCAGCTTACTGTTTCTGCCGGTGGGGATTCCAGGTTGGCTTTTTGCGATTTTGTACACCTTATTCAGCATTTGGGGTGTTCGTTCCATGGCTGGGAATATTGGTCATGATGCACATTTGGGCGGTGGAATTGCAGGCACCTTGGTACTTCTGGGCATTCAGCCCATGCTTATATACTACTCCTGGAAAGTGGTGCTAGGCATTTTACTCCCTGCCAGTGCATTCTTACTAATACTTTGGCTAAAACCGCATTGGTTTAAGAGATAAATAAAAATATTTCTATATTTGCACCCCGTTTCGGAGGCAGCTTCAGGCTTCAACAGCCGTAACGAGCGTTCTGAAATGCCCAGGTGGCGAAATTGGTAGACGCACTGTCTTCAGGCGGCAGCGCCCACAAGCGTGCAGGTTCGAATCCTGTCCTGGGCACCAAAACAAACAGAAAGACATCCGGATGTACAAGCTGGATGTCTTTTTGCCCAGTTGGTGAAATTGGTAGACACGCCATCTTGAGGGGGTGGTGCTTCACGGCGTGCTGGTTCGAGTCCAGTACTGGGCACATGAAACCGGAATCAGTTCCGGTTTTTTTATGAGTATGAGGGAAGTGGAATACGCCCGCCAGTTGCGCAAGCCCGAGGGCAGTGCCGGAATTGATATCGCCCTTCGCATGAACAATCTGAATGCGCTCATGTATGCGCATTGTTTCCGCCAGTTTCCTCAGAAAGCAATCCAACTGCTGGAAATAGGTCCGGGCAACGCGATTGAAGCTGCATCATTGCTCAAGGAGCGACCAGAAATTACCTATACCGGCATAGACCACGCACCCGATATGGTTGCAGCAGGTAACCAACAACTCGACAAATTCGGCAAAAGGGCAAGTTATGTTCTTGGAAATGCCGAGGAGCTTCCCTTCCCTGATGCCCAATATGACGTACTTTTAAGCATCAACACTTTGTATTTTGTAGTTGAACCTGAATCCGTACTCAAGGAATGGGCGCGGGTGTTGAAACCTGGCGGTATGATGTGTATCGGACTTAGAAGTAAAGAAAGCATGGAAAACTTGGGACTTCACCAACACGGCTTTTGTTTGTTTGAACCCGATTACGTAAACTGCTTGCTGAAACATGCGGGTATGCTTGTAGATCAAACCACGGAAATCAAAGAGCCGGAGCGTGAAATCAACGGACAGGCCAAACCCATGCATTCATTTATCTGCACCGGCTTAAAGGCCAATTAAGCTCCAAAACATCCACAAAACATTTTACCGGCGGCAAATATGCTGTCCCTCCCCTTATTGCCTTGAAAAACCTATGATGGAACGACTGAATATTTATTTGGAAATGTTGCATGATTACATGCACACCAGGGATCATTACAGCTTCTGGACCATGGAAGAATATGCCACCCTGAATGACTTTGATTGGTATTTAAGCCATAGCAAAAGGGATTTTCATGAAACGAAGTTCAAACCAATGATGCAAAAACTTCCCGAATTGGCATTTCTGAACGATGTATACGGCATGCGCAACATAAGCGGAAAAATAGGTGATGGTGTTGCCGGCATTGAGCACATAAACACACGTATCGAGGTGTTGGTTGAAGCTATTGAGCTCCTGATTAAAGAATCCGGCTCCAAACCGTCTTGCCTTGCTGGTTGAGCAAACGCTGCAGCAATAAAGCGTGTTCAGGCTTTTGGAGATCAGGATCTGCTTGCAACAATTGTGCGGCGGTTTCTCGAGCCTGCATGAGTATGGGTTCATCCTTAATGAGGTCAGAGAGTTTCAAGTCGAGCAGGCCGCTTTGGCGGGTTCCTTCCAGGTCGCCGGGGCCGCGCAATTCCATATCGACGCGGGCAATTTCGAAGCCGTCGTTGGTAGCGCACATGGTTTGCAACCTGCGGCGGGCATTGGCGCTTAATTCTGCCTTGCTGGTGAGGATGCAATACGATTGCTCACTGCCACGCCCAACCCTTCCGCGAAGCTGATGCAGTTGAGACAACCCAAATCGGTCTGCATCCTCAATCACCATCACGGAGGCATTTGGCACATTCACACCCACTTCAATCACCGTTGTGGCGACCATAATTTGGGTGATACCTTTTTTGAAGCGCATCATTTCTGCATCTTTTTCAGCTGCTTTCATGCGGCCATGTACAATTCCAATCTGATACTGAGGGATGGGAAACCAGGAGCTCACCATATCGTGCCCGTCCATCAGGTTTTTCAATTCCAGTTTCGGAGATTCTTCTATCAGCGGAAATACAAAATATACCTGCCGCCCTTTGGCAATTTCATCTTTGATGAATTGCATGAATGCGGGTCGTTCATGATCATAGCGATGCACGGTGCGGATGGGTTTTCTACCTTGAGGTAATTCATTGATTACCGAATGATCCAGGTCGCCATAGGCGGTCATGGCCAAAGTCCTTGGAATGGGTGTGGCGGTCATGACCATTACATGAGGAACAGGGTTTCCCTTTTCCCAGAGTTTGCTGCGCTGAGCCACGCCAAACCGGTGTTGTTCGTCAATAACAACCAGTCCAAGTTTCTGAAAACGCACATCCGATTCCAGCAAGGCGTGTGTTCCAATCAAGATGTTCACCCTTCCGCCTGCCAAACCTTCCAAAATTTCCTCGCGGGCTTTTTTTGTGGTAGAACCGGTCAGCAAGCGAACTTTTACCGGCATGTCGCCCAGCAAATCACAGATACTTTCAAAATGCTGATAGGCCAGGATTTCCGTTGGTGCCATCAGGGCTGCCTGGCAGTTATTGTCCAGCGCCATCAGCATGCTCATCAAGGCCACAACGGTTTTTCCGCTGCCCACGTCGCCCTGGAGCAATCGGTTCATTTGCTGGCCGCTGCCCAGGTCGCTGCGTATTTCACGAAGTACTTTTTTCTGTGCTTCGGTAAGCTGGAAAGGAAGTTTGTGGGCATAGAAATCATTGAAATGATTTCCAATCTGTGGAAACGGGATGCCTCGGGCACTGCGTTGTTGCACTCCCCGAATCCGGAATATGCGCAACTGCAACAGGAACAGTTCCTCGAACTTCATCCGGCGGCGGGCTTCTTCCAGCTTCATTAAATCAGAAGGAACATGCAGGTGCCTGAATGCCTCCCCTCGGGTCATCAATTTGTGGTGCTGCATCACAGCGACCGGAATAAATTCCGGTATGTTCCGCGCTGCCAGCTGCAATACCTGTTTCACCATTCCGGAAATAGCCTTGTGGTCCATCCTGCGCCGGCGCATGGCTTCTGTCATGGGGTAAACCGCCATGAGCGGATGTTGTCGGCTGGCAGGAAGCTTTCCGTCCTGGATTTTTTCCAGTTCAGGATGACTGATGCTGAACTTCCTTCCGAACTGCTGCGGCTTTCCGAAGATGAGGTATTCACCTCCGGTGGTCAGGCTTTTGCTGATCCAGTTGATGCCCTGAAACCAAACCAGCTCCATGTCGCCGGTTTGATCCGAGAACCGGGCTACCAGACGCTGGCTTCGTCCCGCACCGGCCATACGTACATCACTGATGAAGCCACGCAAGGTAACTCCGGCCTGAGATTCGTGTAATTCGGACACAGAGTAAATCCTGCTGCGGTCTTCATAACGAAATGGGTAATACTGCAGCAGGTCGCCGAAGGTAAATACCTCCATCTCTTTCTGCATGAGCTGTACCCTTTCAGGGCTCAGTCCATGCAGGTTGCTGATGGGGGTATCCAAAAATCCTTTGGCATCCATGACTTGGAGCAAACACGTATGCGTGTAAACCTGCTTTATTCAGGCTTCCAACGTGGAAACCTTCCGGGAGTATAAGGCGCGCCGTCCAGTTCCAGGCTGTTTTCCAAATCCAGTAATTCCTTGTTCAGCACTTCCAGCTTTTCGAGCCAACGACTGTACAGCTTGCCTGCGTAGGTGAAATTGTCTTGCCAGGTTTGGGTAGGTGCGCCGGTGATGTAAAACAGTCCGTAAACTACAGAAGAAACCCTACCTGAAATTCCAGGAAGCGTTTCGAATTCTCTGCGCGACAAACTGGCATCGCCATTAAGTTCTTCATTCATTTGCTCCAGTTGTAATTGCATCTGGTTGAGACTTGCCAACTGGGTTTCGGGTGTGCGGTTGGACTGCTGAATGGCTTTTTGGATGAGCCTCATCCGCTCTTTCATGGCGGCGGAAAACTGCTGTCCGGCGGCAACGGCACGTTGCAGGGAGGCTACTTTTTCTGCAAAAGCGCGCACAGCTTCCCGATCCTGAACCGGCATGGTTCCGTGATTTAAATGTACCGTATTGAATGAAACAGGCCCTGCGAGCACACTGCTCACTCCGCGCTGAACAACAGAAAGCGTTACATTGTATGTTCCGGGAGCCACCATCGGGCCGCCCTCACCAATCACATCATCGGGATTGCTTCCGCCGGAAGTATTGGCCGGATTCATAGAAGGCATTCTGAAATTCCACACGATGCTTCCACTTCCTTTGGCTGCAGGCGCGCTGAGTTTACGCACAATGTTTCCTTGGGCATCGCGAATGGTAAACAACAAATAGGGTGCTTCCTCACGATCTTCCATCCTTATGCTGTCGGCAGAAGGATAATAAACCGGTTTGCCTGCTTTCATCAGGGCCGCCTCCCTGTCCTTGCGCTGCTGTTTCAGGGTTTTGTAGTCGTCGCGCACGAAGTAGCGAATCACGCTGCCCAGTGGCGGATTGAGTGCAGTAAACAGGTTTTCTCCCTGATTTGCCTTGCCTTCACCACCTAAAGGCGTGGCCGGCACGTACATCAGGGCATCTTTGATGGGGAAAATGGTGGCGGCTTGGGCCGAAAGTGAAATGCTTCCATCCAGGGAGCGCAACAAGCTGTAGTCATCGAGCACGGCAAAACCGCGGCCAAAGGTGGCGAGCACCAGGTCGTTTTCGCGGCGCTGTATGCTGATTTCTTTAATGGCTGCGGGCGGCAATCCATTTTTAAGTGCCTGCCAGCGTTTGCCGCCATCTACCGTAAAATGCAGGCCAAATTCCGTACCCACGAACAACAAAGTTGGTTTTACATGGTCTTCTGCCAGGTGCCAGGTAACTCCTTCTGCGGGAAGGTTAGATGTGATGGAAGACCAGGTTTTACCGCGGTCATCACTGCGCAATACATAAGGTTTGTAGTCGCCGTTGCGGTGGTTCTGAAAGGTGGCATAAACCACGGAAGCACTGTGCCTGGAGCAGGTGATGCTGCTCACGTAGCTCATGTCAGGAACGCCCGGGAAGCTGCTGATGCGCGACCAATTGGTGCCACCGTCATTGCTTACATGGATGAGTCCGTCGTCGGTACCGGCAATCAGCAGGTTTGCGTCCAGTGGTGATTCATCAAAAGAAACGATGTTGCCGTAGATGCTGGTGCTTTGGTTTTTTGCCACGGCATCCATGCCCCAAACCTTTCCCATGACGGGCAGTTTGTTGCGGTCAATTTGCCGGCTTAAATCCGGACTGATGATGGTCCAACTGTTGCCGCGGTCTTCGCTGCGGAAGATTTTGTTCGCCGCGAAATACAGTCGTTCCGGTTTGTGGTTGCTGATCAACAATGGTGCATCCCAGTTCCAGCGCCAGGCCTTCTCGCCTTCGCCTTCAGCAGGTTTGATGTCGGTGGTTTCACCAGTTTTACGGTCGAAGCGCACCAAGCCGCCGTATTGCCACTGGCTGTACACGATGTTCGGATTATTCGGATCTACCTGGGTTTTGAAGCCATCGCCGCCAACCGTAACAAACCAATCGCTGTTCATGATTCCATTGGCATTGAGCGTGCGAGAAGGGCCGCCAAGGGTATTATTGTCCTGGGTACCTCCGTAGATATTATAGAACGGCAGCGCGTTGTCCACCGTTGCGCGATAAAACTGGGTGATGGGTAAATTTTGCTTGAAATCGTAAGTTGCACACTGGTCAAAGGTTTCATACAAGCCACCGTCGCAACCTACGAGCAGGTGTTTGGAATCATTGGGATCAATCCACAAGGCGTGGTTATCTACGTGTTTGCTCTTTTCTCCGGCATTGACAATGGTTTTGCCGCCATCATGGCTGACCTTCAGGTAGGTATCCATAAAATAAACACGGTCGGCATTGTTTGGATCTACGAACAACTCCTGGTAGTAGTTACCTGCTGTGGTAAAGCCATTCATTTTTGACCAGCTGGCGCCGCGGTCGGTGCTGCGATACACGCCGCCGTTGTCGGTTGCCTCAACGATGGCATAAACCATATCGGGATTGGATGGTGCTATGGCCAGCGCGATGCGGCCAAGATCTCCGGAAGGCAATCCTCCGCCCAGCTTATTCCAGGTAGCGCCACCATCTGTACTCTTGTAAACGGCACTTTCAGGTCCGCCGGAGATGTAGGTCCATTCGTGCCGGCGGCGCTGATGGAAGGCTGCATACAATACATCCGGATTTCTCGGATCCATGAGTACTTCATTGCATCCCGTATGTTCGCTTACGTTCAGCACATTTTTCCATGTTTTACCGCCATCGGTGCTTTTAAACACGCCGCGTTCGCCGCCTGCATTCCACAGCGGGCCATAAGCAGCCACGTAAACCACGTTGCTGTTGCGCGGATCAACCACAATTCTGCCAATATGCTCCGATTTTGGAAGGCCCATGTGCTGGAAGCTCTTGCCGCCGTCGTTGCTTCGGTACACGCCGTTGCCATAGCCCACGCTGCGCTGGTTGTTGTTTTCACCGGTTCCCACCCACAGTGTGTTTACATTGGAAGGGTCGAGGCTCAGACAGCCAATGGAATAAATTCTGTGTTGGTCAAAAATGGGCTGAAAGGTGATGCCCCGGTTGCTGGTTTTCCAAACGCCTCCGCAGGCTGCTGCCACGTAGTATTCGGAGTGATTCTGCGGATTAACCGCCAGATCAATTACCCTGCCTGAATTGACGGCGGGTCCAATCATACGGAACTTCAGGGAAGCGTACCAAGACGGGTTGACGGTATCGTTGGAAGTGGTTGGAGGAGCAGGTTTACTTTTCTGTCCCTGTGCCATGCATACCGACATGCTCAAGGCGAAGCCAAGCAGTATTTTTTTGAACATGCCCCAAAATTCACCATCCTGAGGCAAAAGCACAAACGGCAATTAAAGATTCCGGTCCAGTTCCCTTTTGATGTCGCGTTCTTTGATGTCTTCGCGTTTGTCGAACTGCTTCTTCCCTTTTCCAAGGCCAATTTCTACCTTCAGCAAACCACGTTCATTTTCGAACAGCCGCAATGGAAACACCGTCATTCCTTTTTCGCGGATGCGGCTGTGGATCTTCTTCAATTCTTGCTTTTGCAGCAGCAGTTTTCGGTCGCGCAGCGGATCATGTGTGGCATAACCTGCATTTTTAAACTCGCTGATGTGCATGTTTTTGATGAAGAGCTCATTCCCTTCCATGAAACAATACGCATCGCTGATGTTCACGTTTCCGGCCCGGATGCTTTTCACTTCTGTGCCCTGCAATATGATGCCGGCTTCATAGCGGTACTCCACATGAAAATTAAAACCGGCTTTGCGGTTCAGTATTTCAACTTTCTTCCGATTTGTCATATCAGGGCCTGATGGCGGCCACTACGCGTTCCAGTTTTTCTTTCTTTAAAATCTTCTGTCCTTGGGTACCTGAAGCAATCAGCCTGTCGCCCACTTTTACCGTAAATGAACAATCAAGCTTGTGTGCTTCAGCAAGAATTACTTCCGCTTCTATGTCAACTTCTGCTCCCAACAATGCCGGGCTGTGGTGTTTGATGTTCAGGAAGGTACCAATACCTTCTTCGTCGGCCTCTTTCATTTCCAGCACAAATTGCCTGCAGGTCCACTCTACATCTCTACCCAGGGCAAAAGTTCCATAAAATTCATGCACCACACCGGTTTCGAAGGCGGCCAAATCTTGTACACCCACAGTGAACCGCATGGATTTCTTATCGCCGATGGTGAACAATTGTTTCACCGCACAAAAGTACGCAAGTACAGGCGTTAACCCACTCCGTGCACGGTTCCATCTTCATCAAGACGCATGTTGAGTGCCTGAGGAATCTTTGGAAGTCCGGGCATGCGCATGATGTCGCCGGCAATGCAAACCACAAAACCGGCACCGGCATTCAGCACCACTTCACGCACAGGCAATGTAAACCCGGAAACGGCTGTACCTTCTTTGGGGTTGGCGGTGAAAGAATATTGCGTTTTGGCAATGCACACCGGCAAATGGCCGTAGCCTGCCGTTTCCAGTTCCTTGATATTCTTTTTAGCGGCTTCAGAAAAAATGGCTTCAGCGCCACCATAAACACGTTGAACGATGCGTTGCACCTTCTGTTCAAGCGGGTCTTCCGGTTTATAAACCCATTTTGGTGCCTGGATTGATCCGCGGGACAAAACTTCCAGAACGCTGCGGCCCAATGATTCACTGCCTGCTCCTCCATCAGCAAAGCAGGAAGTAATGGCCACCGAAACATTGCGCGCATGGCACCACTGCTGTACCGAGTCAAGTTCGGTTTCTGTATCCCAGGGAAAACGGTTGATGGCCACAACCACGGGCACACCGAAGCCGTTCAGGTTTGCCAGATGTCGGTCCAAATTCAGCATGCCTGCTTCCAGTGCCGCGTGATTAACTTCTTTCATGGTGCTTTCGCTGGCGCCTCCGTGGAGCTTCAGCGCCTGCAAGGAACAAACCAGCACAGCTGCCGCAGGGTTTAATCCGCCAATGCGGCATTTGATGTCAAAGAACTTTTCTCCGCCCAAATCAGAGCCGAAACCCGCCTCGGTAACAGCTATTTCCCCGAGTTGTAGCGCCAGTCGGGTAGCCAGCAACGAATTACAGCCATGAGCAATATTGGCAAATGGACCTCCGTGGATGATGGCCGGCGTTCCTTCCGAAGTTTGCGCCAGATTGGGCTTGATGGCATCTTTCAATAGGATGGCAATGGCCGGGCCGAAGCCCAGATCCGACACGGTCACCATGCGGCCTTCCGCATCTTTCCCCAAAACAATGCGGTTGATGCGTCGGAGCAAATCAGATTGATCTTTCGCCAGACAAAGCAAGGCCATGATTTCCGAAGCCGGCGTGATGTCGAAGCCGGTTTCGGCAGGAACACCGTGGGCGGAACCACCCAAACCGCTCATCATGTGTCTCAGGGAACGGTCGTTCACATCCAGCACACGTTTCCAAAGCACTTCCTTCCAACGACCCAGGTGACGGTGCTGATACAGGTGGTTGTCCAGCAGCGCCGCGAGCATGTTGTGCGCCGAAGTGATGGCGTGGAAATCGCCGTTGAAATGCAGGTTGATGTCCACAGCGGGTTCTACCTGAGCGGCCCCACCTCCTGCTGCTCCGCCTTTCATGCCAAAACACGGCCCCAGTGAAGGCTCCCGAAGCACGGCAATGGCCTTCTTTCCCAGCCTGTTCAATGCCATTGCGAGGCCAATGGTGTTTACCGTTTTACCGATGCCCGCTTTGTTTGGCGTTATGGCTGTAACCAAAACAAGCTTTCCTGAATTAGTTTTATCGCCAATAATCGATGGATTAATTTTGGCTTTGTCGTGACCATAAGGCTCCAGGGCTGATGACGGAATTCCTAAATCGGCAGCGATTTCTGTGATGGGGCGTAACAGATGCATGTGCAATGTTCATGCGTAAAACACAATCCGAAAAATCAGAATGAGCACAAAGTGGGGAAAACCCCGGAATCAACGCAGCAAGGTAATGGTGACGCTGATTTCGTATTGCTTCTTTTTGAAATCGGTTGCCCGGATCAATCCGTAGTACACGCCTTCAGGACAAAGACCTCCATTGGATGTTTTGCCGTTCCATTTTCCCTCTTTGGTGAAGGTTTCAAATACTTTCTGCCCCCAGCGGTTGTAAATGAGCATCTGAAAACTACTGATGCCTTTGAGTTCCGGATAAAAGTAATCGTTGATGGAATCGCTGTTGGGGGTAAATACGTTGGGTACGAAGATGTTCACTTCGGAAGTGTCCAGGGGTTCATCTTCAATGGAAATTTCCGCAAATGCGGTATCCATACAGCCAAAAATGTCCTGCACAATGAGGCGAATCTGTCTGATGCCCTTACTTGCAAAGCGCACATGTTCACTGGTTTTGGAAGCAGCGGCAGGATCGCCGTCCTGAAAATTCCAATCAAACAGTTTGGCTTTGGTTGGGGTGCTGAATGCGATTGAGGTTCCGGTTTTAAAACTGCCTTTTACCGGAAGGATGCTTGCCAGTGGTTTGGGATGTGTCCGAACCACAAAATCCGTTTGGTTGCAGCAACCCGGTGCACTGCAGCGCTGCATCCGAAGTTTATAGGTACCGGCGTATTTAAATTGAAGGCTTGTTGCTGCGGTATCGTTGATGAACCAATTTCCATTCCCGAACAGTGTGACATCGGGATGCGGCAGGCAAACGTCCGAGGGCGGCGTGGTATAGCTCAGCCTGGGTTTGGGTGCAACGAAGAATTGGAAGGTATCTGTGGAAGCGCAGGAGCCGGCTTTCCAGCTGACTTGCACGAAATACCAACCGGAATCTGCGGGATGTGTATTGTACGTTGCCCCGGTATTCGACTGCGGATTCAGGGAACCTTTACCATTTGTTGTCCACTGAACCACATGGTTTGAAGGATTGTTGAGGCTGAAACGCAATGTATCCGGCAAACACAAAAAACGCCTCGTGGTCTGAACATCGGGGACTTGTGCGCTGCCAAAATTCAAATGTATGGTATCGGTAATGGTTCGGCAGTTGTTGCGCAACACTGCGGTAAGAATCACCAACCCTGTTTCGCCCGGTGCAGGAATATAGGTGGCTTCAGGGTTGGTAGAATCCGAAAAGTTCCCCTTTCCGCCCCTCCAGGAGAAGCATTTGCCGAAGGCGGTGAGTGCATTCAATTTCACCGAAGATGCACCACAAAAACTTCCACCGGTTCCGGCGTTTAAAATCATGGATGGCATAAGGGCTGTACATCCATCGTTTTTATACGTTGGTGTTCCGTTATTCGTGTAACTCACATAAGCGCCATTTTCTGCACCGGGTTTTCCGTCCAGTTTCACCAGTTTGGCGCGGTCGTAAGTTATGGTATCGGAACAAGCACCATTAAATGTAAATATGAGGGTTCTGCTTCCGCCGGGCCCACTTTGGAAATTGGCGAAATGCCCTGCTGTGTTTCCGGCAGCCTGGAAGATACAATACACGGTATCGTCCAGTGAAGCAAAATCATACAGCGCAGTATTGAACGCAGTACTTCCGAACAAAATAGCCCGGCAATGTGCAGGCAATGTTCCGGATACCGGCTCGATAAGCGTTCCGCATCCTGTGATTTTGCCGTTGAGTGCTTTCACCACATTGGCGGTGGTGGTATTTTTTACGATGCCCTGAAACGAATTGTTCGGCCACGTAATCTGGATGTTCGCGGTATTCAGCGCTTTGTTTCCCACCTGAAATAGCACCATTTCATTTTCCCCTTCCAGGTTACCCAAGCCGCAACCATCAACCAGTATCTTGTTGATTTCGAAGCACTTTGAAATAGGATTCAGCACTCCGGGATTGCATTTCTGAGCATGGACATTTAACACAAGCGCCGCTGAGGACAGCACCGTGAACAAGCGTTTCATCAGGGTGCAATTTACTTCAGACTGCGATTCCTTTCAGCGCATTATTTACACATAAAAAAAATCAGGCGACCCGAAAGCCGCCTGATTGAATTGCATTTATGAACTTAAGGCCTAGAGATTTCCCCTCAACTCTTGTTCGCGCTCGATGCTTTCAAACAGCGCTTTGAAGTTGCCTTTGCCGAAGCTTTTGGCGCCTCTGCGCTGGATGATTTCGTAGAACAATGTAGGACGGTCTTCCACAGGTTTGGTGAAAATTTGGAGCAGGTATCCGTCTTCATCACGGTCTATCAGGATGTTCAGCTTTTTCAGTGCTTCCAAATCTTCCTGGATGCTTCCCACACGCAAAGGAACTTCGTCGTAATAAGTTTCCGGAACGTATAAAAACTCAACGCCACGCTTGCGCAATTCACCAACCGTTTCGATGATGTTTTCCACTTCGATGGCGATGTGCTGCACGCCGGCACCGTGGTAGAAATCCAGGTATTCTTCGATCTGACTTTTCTTTTTGCCTTCAGCCGGTTCGTTGATGGGGAATTTGATGAACCCGTTGCCGTTGCTCACCACCTTACTCATCAGGGCGCTGTATTCAGTGCTGATATCTTCATCGTCGAAAGTAATCAGCAATTGGAAGCCCATTACCTTTTCATAGAACTCCACCCACTCGTTCATGCGGCCGAGTTCCACATTTCCCACGCAGTGGTCCACATGTTTGAGGCCTACGGGTGTAGTCTTGATGTTGTTTTTTACGGCTTTATAACCCGGCAGGAACGCGCCGTGGTAATTCTTTCGCTCCACAAAACGGTGCACGGTATCGCCATAAGTGCGGATGGCACTGACCACTACGGTTCCGTGTTCATCGCTCATTTCTGTAGGTTCCTGAACCCCAACGGCTCCGCGTTTCGTGGTTTCCTCGTAGCTTTTTCTGGCATCGTCCACCCAAATGCTGAGGAACTTCACGCCATCGCCATGCTGCAGCACGTGGCGGCTGATTTCATGATCGGGATGCAGGGCTGTGCTTAACACCAGGCGCACTTTACCTTGTTGCAGCACATAGCTGGCGCGATCGCGCACGCCGGTTTCAGGTCCAGAATAGGCCACCAGATCATAACCCCAGACGAGTTGGTAGTAATAGGCACTTTGCTTGGCGTTGCCTACGTAGAATTCAATATGATCGGTACCGTTTAACGGCAAAAAATCCAGCGCCGTTTCTGGTTGCATTACTTCTGTTTCCATCATTGCAGGTGCAAATTTACAAAGCTTGGGTTTACTTCACTACCTGGAACTTAGCCGATACGGTTTGTTCGTTGCTCACGCCGTTCAGGATGTACGTTCCGGCAGCAAGACCGGCCACCTGCAGCATGAACTTACGCGGCGAGATCTTTTGGACCTCAACGGAAATGATTCTGCCATTCAGATCCGTAACAAAAACTCGGGTCAGGTCACTTTCGGTTTCCAGTTCAACATACTTACCATGCACCGGACTGGGGAATAATTTCCATCCTGTGTTTTCGAGCAGGCTTGTGGCGGTGGGCCACCACTGAGCAATGTTGCTGCTTGCGCTCACGCAGCCGTCTTTCCATGCCAGCGCGGTATAATTACCACCGGATGAAGCGCGGATGCTCTGCTTGTTTCCGGGGATGCGGGTTCCATTGAGGTACCACCAGAAACTGTCGGCGCCGGTTTTGCTGAACAAAGAATCTCCTTTCCGGTCAATGATGGCTGCTGCCGGCGTTGGATTGATGGTTAACGTTTCTGTATTTGAAGTCACGGCAGCCCTGCTGGCACAGCGAATATTGGAAGTGAGCATCAAATAGACTTTTTCTCCGTTGGAAGGATTGTTTCGCACATAGGAGGGTCCGCTGTTTCCTGTGATGAATCCATTGAGGTACCACATGCGCGCAGGTGCTGTTCCTTCGTTAACGGCGCTGTAGTTGTACACGGCCTGTTCACCCGGACAAATGGGATTATTTGCAGCAAAAACCTGAACTGTAGGTATAATGGTATCCTGCACGGTAATGTAGTTGTTGCGCGAAGTTGTTCCAAAGCCATTTCCATTGGAAGCTTCCAGGGTCACGGAATAGGTTCCTGTTTGCAGGAAACGCACTACCGGGTTTTGGCTGGTGGAATCTGTTCCTGAAACAAAGACTACCTGATTGGGTGAAAAGCGCCATTTCCAACCGGTAGGTTTATTATCGCTGGAATCATAGAGGTTCATGGTTCCATTCAGACACACATTTGTGGTATTCACACCAAACTTGGCCCTTGGCGCAAAAGAATTAAAGCCATCGCTCGTGAAATAGCCTCTGCCAAAAGTGGCGGCTACCACCTGAAGGTCGGAACTGCGCACTTTCAGCATATTCACGCGCACTTTCGGCATACCATTGTTCATGGCTTTCCAAACCGGAGTCGTTGCGGTAATGTCCTGAGTTCCCCAAACGCCCAATTCCGTAGCGAGGATTACTTCCTGCCTGTTGGCCGGATTAAACAAGGCCCAGCGAATGGGGAAATCAGGTAAAGAGGTGTTGTCTTTACCTTTCCAGTTTAAACCACCATCCGTGCTGTAGATTACAGAATTTACGTTACCATAATTCGAATACGTAACCAAAAGGGTATCATCGCTTCCTCCGATTTCAATACAAGAAACCGTACTTGTAATGTTCTGATATAACAGGGTTGATTTAGGAGAACCCGTTAAGGAATTGGTGATTTTATAAATGCGTCCGGTTTCCGTACCAATGAAAACGGTACCACTGGTTCCGCCATAAGGAGAAACTTTGATGTGTGAGATTTTACCCGGCGTGCCTGTAGCATAAGTCAGTTGTGTAGATGTGGGTGATGATGGCAAACCTGTTACACGGTAGAAATTGCCTTCCGCCTTGGCAGAATAATATACATTCTGTTTGTCGTCATAATCGCTTGGATTGATAAAGCTACCGGTAGTTTCATCCAGAATTTTGATGTAGGAACTCCAGCTGTTGGAGGTCATGTAAACCTGGTTATACACATAGGAAGATATCTGCATCTTCACATCAGTTTGATCGATAAAGCAATACGCGCCATCACCACCGGTAATGCCTACAGCATCGCTGATTCCGGTGGAAGACGTTTGCACAGTTCCATTATCCTGAGCGCCGCCCATCAGTATGTTGCTGCCTTTGGCGGGAGCTTGTGCAGCACTGTAAAACTGCATGGTCATGTAATCTTTGGTTCGTTCCTGAATTACATCCATGGTTCGCGCATTTTTGAGGCTGGCAGTATAAAAAACACCACCATCATTGCCGAAGATTACGGTGTCTGCGCGACCCGGCTTGAAAACAATGGCGTGCTGATCGGCATGCACATACGAACAATTAAGTGTATTGAGGTTGGCATTGTTGCTCCATTTGGAAATGTGTGACCAGGAAGAGGCTCCATTGGTGCTGATGAATAAGTCAATTCCACCACAAACCACCCGATTTCGGTTGTTGGGGTCCACAGCAATCACAAAATCATACCAGGCCTGGTTACGGGTAAAATCTGTATCCGGAATGCCGTTATCCACATCCACGGGCTCGGCACAGGCAGTCCAGTTTGTTCCTGCATTAATGGTGCGCACAATTTCTTGGCAAACCTGATTGTGTTCCACCATGGCATAAACACAGGCTGAATCAGAAGGTGCGCAGGCAATGGCTACCCTGCCCGTTTTGGTTGCTGATGAAGCGTAAACAACAGACCATGCAGTTCCACTGAGGGAGCTTAATACCCTGCCACCTCCGGCCTCTGTAGTATTTCCATAGGGTGACTTTCTGGTGCCTGCCCATAAACGGTTATCCTTTCCAATTTCCAGATCGGCCACAGTGAATTTATAGCTAGTAGATGGAACAGTGGGCGAAACATTAGTCCATGAAGCACCCCCATTGGTGGAACGCTGTATGCCTGAAGTAGACTGACCATGCCAGGCGCCCATATAATAGATGCCATCAACGGCTGCATAAACCACACTGCTGCCGCCTTCGTTGCGCACCACAAGGTCATTGATATAGAAGAATCCCGTAGTGGAAGTCAGTTGTGTCCAGTTTTTTCCTGCATCTGTTGATTTCCAGATTCCTGCACCTCTGGCTGCTCCTGCCTGCCAACCTTCGCCGGTGCCCACGTACATGATCTTGCTGTCGTTTGGGTCAAAGGCAATGCAGGTAATGGACAGATTATCCCAAAGTTCACTTACAGGTTGCCAGGATGTATTGGCATTGGTAATGTCGGTGTTGTACCACAATCCGCCGGTAACACCTCCGGCCCAAACTTTTTTACCATTCGGATCATTGGGATCCCAGGCCAGGGCACGTGTGCGACCACCCACATTGGAAGGACCACGGGCCACCCATTGGGAAGCTGCACTTCCGGGTAAACCCATGAGCGTAGATTCCTGTGCCTCCATCCGTTCGATGATGCCTGGCAGCAGCTCCGGTGTTGGTCTTCCCAACTTTGGATCCATCGTCCAGAGCCAATCCTGCGCCCATGCTTTATCGGGCGTATGTGGCACTTTTCCGGTTTTGATATACGCCTGTTTCTGGGCCATTAATTCCGCCGTGATCGGATGTTTTTTCAGCATTCGTGCATAGGCACGGGTTTCTTTCATGGTCGCCCTTTGCGCAGATAAACCTTCCGTCAGACCGCAGCCAAGAAGCAGCATGATGGCCCATTTCGTTCCCTTCAAGTTCATGTTGTTTTTTTTATGTAGAAGCCGGATAAACCCGACTCGTAATTTTCTTATGCCATCCAGGTACTCCAATAGCCCGGATCTTCTACGGCCATGGCTTCCTCTGTAATCATCAAAGGATGGAATGGATCTATCATCACCGCCAGTTCTTTGGTTTCTTTGGCACCTATGCTCTTTTCAACGGTTCCGGGATGCGGCCCGTGCGGGATTCCTTTGGGATGCAAGGTGATCATGCCGCGCTCCACGTGTTTCCGGCTCATGAAATCACCGTCCACATAATACAGAATTTCATCGCTGTCCACATTGCTGTGGTTGTATGGCGCGGGTATGGAATTGGGATGGTAATCGTATAAGCGCGGTACAAAGCTGCAGATTACAAAACCCTTTCCTTCAAAAGTCTGATGGATGGGTGGCGGCATATGCACCCTGCCGGTAATGGGTTCGTAGTTATGGATGCTGAAGGCATATGGATACAGGTAGCCGTCCCAGCCAACCGCATCAAACGGATGCGTGGCGTAAGTATAAGGCCAGATCATGTCTTGCTTTTTGATCATCACCTTGAAATCGCCATGTTCATCGTGGGTTTCCAGGCTGTGAGGCAGTTTGATGTCGCGCTCGCAATAGGGCGAATGTTCCAGCAACTGCCCCACACTGTTTTGATAGCGCTTTGGCGGATATACCGGACTGGGACTTTCCATCACCAGCAAACGGTTGTTGGCATCCTTGAAATGAATCTGGTAAATGGTGCCCCTCGGAATCACCAAATAATCTCCGTATTCAAAATCTATCCGACCGTAAATGGTGCGCAGGGATCCACTTCCTTCGTGCACGAAGAGTACTTCATCGGCATCGGTGTTTTTGAAGAAATAATCTTCTGTACCCTTGGTTGGAGCGGCCACGCCGATGCGGATGTCCTGGTTCATCAGCAGCACTTTTCTGCTTTTGATGTAATCAGTTTCAGGTGAAGTATTGAAGGTGAGATAGCTGCGGTGTTGCATGTTCTTTGGCAACGCAACCCTGGGCTCCACGCTCCACTCCTGCCCAATATGCTTGACAAGCGTTGGCGGATGGCAGTGGTAAATCAGTGAGTAAATGCTGTTGAATCCTTCGGTGCTCACCAGCTCCTCTGCATATAAAGTACCGTCTGGCTTGCGAAACTGGGTATGTCTCTTGGCCGGATAATTACCCAAACGATGGTAGAATGCCATAGGAGGCGAAAATAACTCAATAAGCTCATTTTGCCGAAAATCAATTGAATGAAGCTGCAGCCGGGCCAGCGCTTATTTTTGCTGCATGCGCATCATTCTTGCTTGTTGCCTCTTGATTTTGCTGGCCGGCTCCTGCGGATCCAAGCCCCAAGGACGGTATATTTCTGAAACCGATACCACCTTTTCTGCCGACATCCGCAGCATTTCAGCACGCATCAACAAAGAGCCTGGAAATGCCGACCTGTATTACAAGCGGGCCAATACATTCTATTTTGAAACGCGATTCCGCGACGCGCTTCAGGATATTGACATTGCGCTTATGCTGGACAGCCTGAATCCCGTTTATCATGTGCGCAAGGCGGAAATCCTGATGGGCACAGATTCAGCAGATTCGAAAAAAGCCATCGTTCATTACCGCAAAGCCCTTGCTTTGAAGCCCGGCTTGGAAGATGCACTTTCCGGCCTCGGCAAAATCCAGCTCGCACGCCAGGAATATTCAGAGGCCCTGGAAACGTTCAACACCTTGTTGGAGGTTAACCCCATGAATGCCGGCACCATGGTGTATATGGGACTGGCAGCAAAGGAAATGAAAGATACCGCTCAAGCTATGGCGCGCTTTGAAAAGGCACTCAGCATCAATCCTTCAGAATTCAATGCCGTGATGCAAATGGCCAATCTGTATGCCGAACGCAAGCCGGATCTGGCCCTTCAGTATTACGACCGTGCGCTGAGCATCGACGAATACAGCGATGAAGCCTTGTATGCCAAAGGCTTTCTGTTGCAAAAGCTCGGGCGCTATCAAGATGCTCTGGCACTTTATCTGCGTACCAAAGAAGTCAATGCCGGTCATCGCTTCGCCTATTATAATTCAGCGGTGATTTATGGATTGTTCAAGGATTTTACAGAAGCATTGCGCTGGCTGGATGACCTGATTGCCCTGGATGAAAACTTCGCAAAGGCTTACCATTATCGGGCTTATGTAAATGAACAGTTGGGAAGAATCAACGATGCCATTGGTGACTATCGGAAAACCCTGGAATTGGATCCCAGGAACGAAGACGCAAAAAATCAACTTACAGCCCTTGGAGGTCTTTGAAGTTTACAAGTGTTTGGCTTCCTCAAACGCACGGCAGCATGCGTTTGCCAGGGAAGGAATCAACCCCGTACCAGCTTGAAGCTGCGGTAATTGCCGCGACCGTCGGCGACTACCAAAATGTATAAGCCCTGTTTCAGGAATCCGGGATCCAGCGGAATGCGTTCCCGGTACACACTGCTGAAATACCGCTGCCATACCGAGCCACCCCAGGCATCAATGATCCTCAGGGTAAGGCTGCCACTCACATTATCCGGAAAGCTGATGTTGATGATTACAGGTTCATTTCCTGCAAAAGGATTTGGAAAAATGTCCACATCAAAACCGGTGCATACGCCACCGGTCCAGTTGTTGACACCTCCCTGCCAGTAGGCAGCACACTGATTGCGGTAAGTAATGCCGTTACAACCACAAACCGGAAGGTAGAATGGATCCTGACAACGGTATGTTGGGGTTCTGCGGAAGGTGTCCTGGCATAACGGCTGGGCCATGAGTTCTGAACTCAGGGCGGCAAAAATCAGCAGGCACAAATTCCTCAGGTTCAGCATATCATGTCGAAGCCGGTATAAGGAATCAGGGCTGGTGGAACTCGAATTCCTTCCGGAGTTTGATTGTTTTCCAGCAAAGCGGCAACAATGCGCGGAAGGGCGAGTGCACTGCCATTCAGGGTATGCGCCAGTTCTGTTTTGCCATCAGCATTTCGGAAACGCAGCTTGAGCCTGTTGGACTGAAAAGCTTCGAAGTTCGAAACAGAACTCACCTCCAGCCAACGTTCCTGAGCTGCTGAATACACTTCCATATCATAGGTTTGGGCAGAGGCAAAACCCATATCGCCGCCGCACAAACGCAACACCCGATAGGTTAAACCCAATTGCTGCAACAAGCTTTGAACGTATTGCTGCATATCTTCCAGCAGTTGGTAGCTTTGATCGGGATGGGCAATCTGTACGATTTCCACTTTATCGAACTGATGAAGGCGGTTCAGGCCACGCACATGCGCGCCATAGCTTCCCGCTTCGCGGCGGAAACAAGGCGTGTAACCTGCATTCTTTATGGGTAAATCTGCTTCATTCAGGATTACATCGCGGTAGAAATTGGTGATGGGTACTTCGGCGGTGGGAATCAGGTACAGGTTATCCACGCCGGCATGGTACATCTGTCCCTCCTTGTCAGGAAGTTGTCCGGTACCGTATCCGGAATCCTCGTTCACCAGGATGGGCGGCTGCACTTCCAGATAGCCTTGTGCCCTGGCCTGATCTAGGAAAAAATTGATCAGGGCCCGTTGCAGCCTTGCACCATAGCCTTTGTACACCGGAAAGCCGGCACCTGTAATTTTCACGCCCAGTTCAAAGTCAATGAGGTCGTATTTTTTGGCCAGTTCCCAGTGTGGAAGTGCGTTTTCAGGCAAAACGGGCATTTCGCCGTGTTGCAGCACCACTTCATTGTCTTCGGCACCTGTTCCGGTTTTCACCTGGCCGGAAGGTGCGTTGGGGATGCTGAGCATGAGGTCGCGCAGTTGCTGCTCCAGCGATTCCAACTCGGCTTCATGTGCCTTAGATTGTTCCTTGAGGGCAACACTTTCAGCCTTCAGCACTTCGGCGGCATCCTTATTCCCTGCTTTGAACAACTCGGCAATTTCCTTGGAAATTTGGTTGGCTCTGGCCAAATTTTGCTCCAATTGAAACCTTGTTGCGCGCAAAGTTTCATCTAAAGACAATACTTTTTTCACCTCGGCGGACCGGTCAACGCCTCTTTTTGCAAGCCTGTTGATGATTTCGTCGCTGTGTTGTCGGATGCGGGAAATAGGAATCATACGTTGTGGCAAAAATAACAGCCGGGGCATGGAAAATGACATCCCTGCACTTCATGAATCCTAAATAGGAATACCATCCCGCAACAAACCCAAAAATCAGGTTGTTTCTTTGGACCAGCTGCTTTTCAGAAAATGCCCGGTAAGTGATACCGGATGTTGAATTAAATCTTCCGGTGTTCCTGCAAAAACCAATTGTCCGCCGCGGGAACCGGCTTCCGGACCCAAATCAATAACCCAGTCGGCACATTTAATCATGTCCAGATTATGCTCAATAACCACCAGGGTATGGCCTTCTGCAATCAATGCCTGGAAGCTTTTCAAAAGCTTTTTGATGTCGTGGAAATGCAATCCTGTGGTGGGCTCATCAAAAATGAACATGGTAGGTTTTCCCTTGTGCGGATTGCTTTTCCCCAGGTAATAGGCCAGTTTCACGCGTTGGGCTTCTCCTCCGCTCAGCGTATTGCTGCTTTGCCCCAGGGTTACGTATCCTAGCCCAACATCCTGCAATGGCCGAATACGGTCTTGAATATTCTTTTGATCTGCAAAATACTGCATCGCCTCATCGATGGTCAGTTCCAGCACATCATGAATGTTCTTGCCTTTGTATTCAACTTCCAGAACTTCGGGTTTAAATCGTTTGCCATTGCAGGATTCACAAGGCAGGTGAATATCTGCCATGAACTGCATTTCAACGATAATCTCTCCTTCACCCTGACAGGCATCACATCGCCCGCCATCTACATTGAAACTGAAGTGCTGGGGTTTAAATCCGTTGAATTTGGACAGCGGTTGGTTTGCGAACAATTCCCGGATGTCGTCGTATGCCTTGATATAGGTGATGGGATTGCTGCGACTGCTTCTGCCTATGGGGTTCTGATCCACCATTTCCACGGCCTTCACCAAGTGTAAATCGCCTTCAAGTTTGTCAAGTTTTCCGGCCTTTGCGGTGGTAAACTGCCCGGTGGCGCGCGCCATAGCCGGAAATAATACCGAAGTAATCAGGCTTGTTTTGCCCGAACCTGAAACACCGGTAACGGCGGTAAATACACCTAACGGAATCTGCACATCCAGATTTTTCAGGTTGTTCTCACGGGCGCCCTTCACCAATATTGCATTACTCCAGTTTCGTCTTTGCGCAGGAACCTCGATGCTCAGGGTTCCCTTCAAATAGGCCGCAGTGAGCGAACGTTCGCTTCCGGTGATTGCGTCAATGGTTCCGCTATACACCAGCTCTCCACCCAACCTTCCTGCTTCGGGTCCGATGTCGATGATTTGATCCGAGGCGCGCATCACCTCCTGATCATGTTCAACCACAATGACGGTATTTCCTTCCTTTTTCAGTGCCTTCAGTACGCCAATAAGACGTTCTGTATCTCTTGGATGAAGACCAATACTAGGTTCATCGAGGATATACATTGAACCTGTAAGACTGCTTCCCAGTGAAGTTGCCAGATTGATCCTTTGCGACTCGCCGCCACTCAGGGAGTTGCTCAGCCTGTTGAGGCTCAGGTAACCTAAGCCCACTTCATTGAGGTAGCTTAGTCGGGCGCGGATTTCGGTAAGGATGCGTTTTGCAATACCCGCGTCGTGCTCGGATAGTTTCAGTTCGTGGAAATATGCCAATGCTTCTTCCACGGTCATGAGCAGCACATCGGAAATACTTACCTGTTCCGGGATGTTGCCCGGATTCACGGCAATCAGCTTTACATAAGCAGCATCGGGCCTGAGGCGTGTTCCCCGGCAATCCGGGCACAGTGTTTTCCCGCGGTAGCGTGAGGCAAGCACGCGGTATTGAATTTTATACGACTTCTCTTCAAGGTAAGAAAAGAAGTCATTGATGCCGCTGAGTTTCCCTTTCCCATCCCACAGGAATTTACGTTCATCGGCATTTAAATCTTCATAGGCACGGTGGATGGGGAAACCCGCTTTGGAAGCCTGTCGGATGAACTCATGTTTCCATTCCTGCAGCGTTTCGCCGCGCCATGGCGCCACACAATCGTCATAAACTGATAAACTCTTATCTGGGATAACCAAATCCTCATCAATGCCTAAAACCATCCCAAATCCTTCGCAGCGGCGGCAGGCGCCCATTGGATTGTTGAAGCTCAGGAAATCGCGCGATGGCAATTCGAAGCTCATGCCATCCAATTCAAACCGGTTGGTAAACACTTCAAGTTCCGCATTGGAACCGATATGCAGGTAACAGGTACCCAGTCCTTCCCAAAAAGCAGTCTCCGCGCTGTCGGCCACCCGTGAGGGCAATTCCTCATCGGCAGGATCCGGAAAAATCCGATCTACTACCAGAAGCAACGATCCGCCAGGCAGCTTTTTTGACTCCAGGATGGCTTCAATTTTAAACAATTCACCTTGGCACCAAACCCTGGTGAAGCCGTTTTGCATCACCAGTTCCAATCCTTTAAGGTCGGAACGTGCTGCTTCCAGGGGCGCTAAAATCAAAACCGGTTCCTGGACTTTCAGGTTCAGGATGAACTGTACCACATCCTCTGCAGCATGGCGCTTTACTTCCTTCCCGCTGATTGGAGAAATGGTATGTCCTGCCCTGCTGAACAACAGTTTCAGGTAATCGTAGATTTCTGTAGTCGTGGCAACGGTACTGCGGGGATTCCGTGTGATGATTTTTTGTTCCACCGCTACGGCAGGGCACAATCCATGGATGTAGTCAACCTCGGGTTTCTTCATGCGGCCCAGAAACTGCCTTGCATAAGCGCTGAGGCTCTCCACGTATCGGCGTTGACCTTCTGCAAACAAGGTATCAAACACCAGGCTGCTTTTGCCGGAACCCGAAACGCCGGTTACCACCGTAAATGAACCTTGTTCTATGGAAACATCCAGATTCTTCAGGTTGTGTAAACGCGCACCATGGACACTGATGAGGGGTTTTGAAGCTTTCGATATCGACTTGGTTTTGTTTTGCACGGAAAATGAAATTAAAAATATTCAGCGCACAGCGCCGGTAAAGGAAGCGAGAAACATTCAGGGATCAGCGCTGATTATTTCTTCTTAAAAATATTGCCCATGCCACCCAACATGCCACCCAAGGCACCAAGTAAGCCTGCATTCAGGCCTGCAAATTCCATGATGCCTTTAACGTCTTTGCTTTTGCCGCTTTGTTCAAAAGCGTCCTTGAGTCCATTGAAGGTATAGGTTATGATTTTTTCAGCAAGCGCCTCCTTGCGCGGTGTTTCCCATTCCAAACCGTAGTAGGATTGCGCGGCCACAGCCATCATTTTTTTGTAATGCTCACTTCCTCGAAGGGCATCGGCGCCTTCGGTAACCAATTGTTGCAATTCACCCATTTTGCCGCTAAACAACAAACCTTTGATTTGCTCTGTAACTCCTTGCAGGGTGGTGTCAAAAATCACTTCGCTTTGGTCTGAATTAAGTCCTTCAGCTTGTCCAATGGCGCCGTGGAATTCCTTTTTCAAAGCTGCCAGCACATCTTGTAACATCGTGCCTCAAATATAACCCCGTTGTGGCCATGCTTGTACCTTTGGGTTTACAGGCAAACAACCCTGTTGCTTTAAGCAAATTTCGGGATAATCCAAGCCGGGGATTTCTTTATCCCCCTTCCATGCACATTCAAGTTTTGAAATCTTTTGTTGGGTATTTTCGAAATCTTTATTTGATTCATTTATGCCACAGTTTTGTCACCTGCATGTTCATTCGCAATATTCTTTATTAGACGGAGCCGCCACCATTGGCGACATGGTAAAAAAAGCCAAAGACGACGGAATGAAAGCCATGGCGCTAACCGACCATGGGAACATGTTCGGAGCCTTTGAATTCTATAACGCTGCGAAGAAAATTGGCATTCAGCCGGTTATGGGTTGTGAGTTTTATTTGGTGGAAAACATGCACCGCAAATCGTTTACCCATGAATCACGCGATGTGCGGTTTCATCAGCTGTTGCTGGCCCGCAACGCCCAAGGCTATCAGAATTTGAGCAAATTATGCTCATTGGGTTTTATCGATGGCCTGCATGGTAAATATCCACGCATCGATAAAAATCTGTTGCGCACCTATCGAGAAGGGCTGATAGCCACTACCTGCTGTATTGGAGCGGAAGTACCTCAGGCCATTTTGCACAAAGGAACTGAAGCTGCAGAGGCCTTATTTCTGGAGTGGCATGGCTTGTTCGGTGATGATTACTTCATAGAACTGCAACGACATAACCTGCAGAATATTGACGGTACAGGCATGAGTCAGGAGGACGTGAATCAAATACTGCTGGGCTGGAGCCGGAAATACGGTGTTCCGGTTATTGCCACCAACGATTCGCACTATACCGAACGGAACGACTACAGCGCGCACGACACACTTTTGTGCATCAACACCGGTGAATTTAAATCAACGCCCATAGGTGAAGGAAAGGATTTCCGATTTGGCTTTGCCAATGACCAGTTTTACTTCAAAAACACGGAAGAAATGGCCACCTTGTTTCAGGACATTCCCCAGGCGGTTGAAAACACCATCATGGTTTTGGAACGCATTGAAACGCCGGAATTGCACCGCGACCTGCTCATGCCTGCCTATACCTTGCCGCAGGGTTTTCAAACCCAGGCAGATTACCTCAGGCACCTCACCTATGAAGGGGCCAGAAGAAAATATGGTGAAATATCGGGTGAAGCTGCAGAACGGATTGAATTCGAGCTGAAAACCATCATCGACAACAAATTTGAAGGCTACTTTCTGATTGTACAGGACTTTACAACCGAGGCAAGAAATATGGGCGTTTGGGTAGGCCCAGGCCGCGGTTCTGCCGCCGGTTCAGTGGTGGCCTATTGCCTTGGCATCACCAACGTTGACCCCATTAAATACGATTTGCTTTTTGAACGCTTTCTCAATCCGGAACGCGTGAGCATGCCTGATATTGATATTGATTTCGACGACCAGGGACGCGACCGGGTGTTGGATTACGTGGCCAAGAAATACGGGCAGCGTCAGATGGCACAAATCATTACCTACGGCACCATGGCCGCGCGCAGCAGCATTAAAGACGTTGGCAGGGTGTTACAACTCATGCCCAAGGAAACAGATAAGCTGAGTAAAATGGTACCTAATAACTTATCGCTCAAGGACATCCTTGGGAAGGATATGAGGTATTTTGCCGGCATAGAAACCCTGAAACAGGAAGAACTGGCAGACATAAAATTGCTGCAACATCTTGGAAAAGGAAACGATTTGGTGGCAGAAACACTGAGAACGGCTGTACAGTTGGAAGGTTCTGTTCGCTCAACAGGAGTTCATGCCTGCGGCGTAATCATTGCTCCCGATGATCTGACCAACTTTATACCGGTGGCCACTTCTAAGGAATCTCCATACTTGCTGGCTCAGTTTGACGTAAACCTTATTGAGTCTGCAGGGCTACTCAAGATGGACTTTCTGGGCTTAAGAACTTTATCCATCATCAAAGATGCCATCCGAATCATCAAAGAGCGGCACGGCATCGAGATAGACCCGGATGAAATCCCGCTGGATGATCCGAAAACCTATGAACTGTATCAGCGTGGCGAAACCAACGGAACCTTTCAGTTTGAAAGTCCTGGCATGCAGAAATACCTCAAGGAACTGAAGCCAACGCAGTTTGGTGACTTGATTGCCATGAACGCCCTCTACCGGCCGGGTCCTTTAAAGTACATTCCAGAGTTCATCCGCAGGAAACTCGGACAATCGCCCATCAGGTATGACCTTCCGGTGCAGGAAGAGCTGCTGCGTGAAACCTATGGAATTACGGTATATCAGGAGCAGGTAATGCTGCTCAGCCAGCGTCTGGCCGGCTTCTCCAAAGGCAAAGCCGACGAGCTGCGCAAGGCCATGGGTAAGAAGAAAAAGGAGCTCATCGATAAGCTGAAGCCTGAATACATCGCCGGTTGTACCAAGAATGGCTTTGATCCGGCCATCTGCGAGAAGATCTGGAGCGATTGGGAAGAGTTTGCTTCTTATGCCTTCAACAAATCGCACTCAACCTGCTATTCGGTGGTGGCATTTCAAACGGCCTATCTGAAAGCCAACTACCCCGCGGAATACATGGCGGCGGTGCTGGCCAACAATATGGGCGACATCAAAAAAGTTTCCTTTTTCATGGAAGAATGTCGCCGTATGGGCCTGAAGGTTTTGGGACCTGATGTGAATGAAAGCAAGCTGGAATTTTCGGTGAATGCTCAGGGCGAAGTGCGGTTTGGTTTGGGAGCCATCAAAGGCGTGGGTCAGGCAGCGGCAGAAGAAGTGCTGAACGAACGCGAAAAAAATGGTCCGTACAGCAGCATCTTCGATTTGTGCAGCAGGGTGAACCTCCGCGCTGTGAATAAGAAAGCACTGGAATCCATGACCGTTGCCGGATGTTTCGATTTTGACAGCCGATATCATCGGGCACACTACACCCATAAAAATGGGGAACGTGACGATTCCGGCGTAGAACTGGCCATACGCTTCGGCACCCAGGCGCAGGCGCAAAAACTGTCGGCTCAAGGCTCGCTCTTCGGCGGCGAAAGCAATTCTGAACTTGCCGAACCAAAGTTTCCCAATGTGGAGCCGCAAAGTCTGCTGGAAGAATTAAAAGCAGAACTCGAAGTGGTAGGCGTGTACATTTCGAAACATCCATTGGACATATATCGCTTTGAATACGATGTGCTGAGTTCTGTGCCTCTGGCCGATTTAGAAACCTTTACAGAAACAGAGAATTACCAATTCAGCGTGGTGGGTATGGTTACCGCCAAACGTGAACTGCTTACCAAAAAAGGCGAGCCATTCTGCATCTTCACCATGGAAGACTATACCGGTGCCCATGAATTCAGGCTGTTCAGCCGCGATTATTTGAAATTCAAAAGCCTTATCGAAAAAGACTATTTCCTGTTGCTGAAAGGTAAAATCACCAGGAACAGAGGGAAGGACGGCGCGGCAGACTTTTACCGAATGGTCATCGAACAAATTGAATTGCTGAGTCAGGCAAACACCAAAGTAATCCGCACATTGGTGGTTGAAGCAGGCATGTATGATGTTAATGAGGTGTTCATGGACGACCTGCAATCCATCCTGAAAAACCATCCCGGAAATACGCCTGTTCACATTGTCATCAAAGACGATGCATCAGGCTACAACGTGGAACTTTCAGCGGAAATGGGTGTGAATGTATGCTCAGAACTGCAGGGAAACCTTGACGGAGCGTCGTTCAAGTATCGATTCCTGAAGAACTGAATCCTGCAATCTTAGGCTCCTTCATCTGACAGGCGTGACACCAACAGCTTGTCGATGCGCTGACCGTCTTTGTCAATCACTTCAAGACGGTATCCTTCAAAATCAAGGTAATCTCCTACTTCCGGAAGTGCCTCTGTTTTGTGGATGATCAATCCGGCAACGGTGGCAAAGCTGTCGTCCAACTCTTCTTCCATGTCAATATGGAAATATTTAAGGAATTCCAGTACAGAATATTGTCCGTCCACCAGCCAGCTGTGTTCGTCGCGCTGCACAATCTGGTATTCATCCTGATCATGTTCGGTAGCTTCACCTACCAGCGCGTCCATCACATCATCCATGGTTACTATACCCTGCGTGGTTCCATATTCATCGAGCACAATACCGTAGTGCATTTTCTTGGCCCGGAACATTTCTAGAACCTTGTAGGCATAAGTGGTTTCTGTGATGTACAGCGGCGTTTTGATGTAATCGCGCACGTTGAAGTCCTTGTCCAGATCATGTGCGAATAGGTCCTTTAACAGTACAATGCCGAGCACGTGGTCGATATCATCGTCTTCGCAAACCGGGTATGCCGAGTGTTTCTCTTTGTTGATTTTCTCGCGCACTTCCAGCCAATTGTCATTCACATCAAAATATACAATATCGCTGCGGTGGGTGAACAGCGTATTCACTTTGCGGTCGCCAAGTTCAAATACGCGCTCTACAATATTCTGCTCTATATCTTGAATTTCACCGCCTTCAGCACTTTCCTTGATGATGGATTTAATCTCTTCTTCCGAAACACGGCTGTCTGTGGTTTTTTTAATGCCGAAGATGGCCAGCAAGGCATCATTTGAGAAGGTGAGCAGCCACACAAAAGGCATGGTCAGCACCGAAATTGCCTTCATGGGCCGGGCGATGCGGATGGCTATAGGTTCCGGGAACGTCATGCCCAGCCTTTTGGGAAACAATTCTCCAAGCACAATAGACAAATAGGTGATGAACACCACGATGATGATCACCGAAATGCTTTCTGCATAAGGCTTCAGCGCTTCAAAACCCGACAGGAATGCGGTTACGTCGTCTGTGAGTTTGTCACCGGAATAAACACCCAGTAAAATACCGATGAGGGTAATTCCAATTTGAACGGTAGATAGAAAGCGTGTGGGCCGATCGGCCAGTTCCAGCGCAGCTTTAGCGCCGGAGCTTCCTTTTTTTCGCGCGTTCTCCAGTTTAAACCTGCGGGAGGAAACCAGCGAAAGTTCCGACATGGCAAAAATGCCATTCAGCAGTACCAACGCGATGATGATGATTAATTCCACGGCAGGATATTCAATAGTTCAAATCTATTCCCGGAAGGAATAGGAATCAAGGGAATCGGGAAATCCTTGCAGGGTCGCGAGCCAGGCTCGTCTGATAATCGGGGTAATTCGCTCTTTATCATCCTTTTCTGGAAATAGCGCGCTCGGCGGCAGCCACAATATGTGGCGTATCCAGACCGTATTTCACCAGCAGTTCTTCGGGTTTGCCGCTCTCCCCAAAGGAATCCTGAACCGCCACCATTTCCATGGGCAGGGGCAGGTTGCGTGCCAACAGCTGGGCGATGGAATCACCGAGTCCGCCGTTCATCTGGTGCTCTTCGGCGCTCACCACACAGCGGGTCTTGCGGGCGCTGTCCAGCACAGCCTGTGCATCCAGCGGCTTAATGGTATGTATGTTGATAATCTCAGCGCTGATGCCTTTTTCTGCTAAGGCCTGTCCGGCTTGTATGGCCTTCCACACCAGGTGACCGGTGGCGAAGATGCTTACATCGGTTCCCTCCTGCAGCATCAATGCCTTGCCAATGTGAAAAGGGGCATCAGGCGCTGTGAAAATGGGCCATTTTGGCCTGCCGAAACGCAGATACACCGGGCCGTGGTATTCGGCAATGGCCATGGTGGCCGCCTTCGTCTGGTTATAATCGCAGGGATTAATCACCACCATACCGGGAAGCATCTTCATCAGGCCGATATCTTCCAGAATCTGGTGTGTGGCACCGTCTTCACCCAGGGTTAAACCTGCGTGCGATGCGCAAATCTTTACATTCTTGTCGGAATAGGCGATACTCTGGCGAATCTGGTCATAGACCCTTCCGGTAGAAAAGTTGGCAAATGTACCTGTGAAAGGTATCATGCCTCCGGTGGCCAGACCGGCGGCCATGCCCATCATATTGGCCTCGGCAATACCGGCCTGAAAAAAGCGATGCGGATATTCGTTCTTAAACGCATCCATCATCAGAGAACCGGTCAGGTCCGCGCAAAGTCCTACAACTTTGTCGTTTTTCCTGGCCGCTTCCAGCAAACCATCGCCAAAACCGGAACGGGTATCTTTTTGTCCAAGAATTTCAAATTGCTTCATCACAGCGTTGCTTTATAGAGAAATGTTTACGGCGGTGCCGGTAGTTATCTTAAATGGTTTTTCGAAGGTGTACACCGTGCGTGTTTCTGCTTTGTAGCGCCCGATAATCTTGTATTCGCCGGGCTGCATGATGAGCACCTGGCCCATCTTGGTGGGGTCAATGTCACAAACCCACTCCACCTTGTTGTTGGAAATACGGAACACTCCGGCCACCACTTCCCTGCCCACAGTCAATTGCAGCATGCCCGGCCCGGGAATCTCAATCGTGAAGGTCTGGCTTTGCTTGATGGAAATGTTCTCCAGGTAAATCCTTGGCGTGGTGAGGATTTCGATGTCATACGCCCCGGTCAGATAGCGCTTTTTGGTATTGAAATCCTGAAGGTTGGCGGTTTTCATGCTGCCGTGCTGCCGCACAATGGCGCTCAGCCTGTCGTATTTGGTTACCCCGCCGATTTTCAGATGTAAATCACCCTGAGGTGTTTCAAGTCCTATGGTATTATGCCTGCCGGGGATGACTTCAATATTGGTTTTGGTCACCGGGGGAATGGTATGCGCCGTGATGTCGTATTTGCGCACCGGATCCAGATAAATGGTATCGGGAACGCCTTTCCCGTTCATCGTATGCACGTAGTTTTCCACCACCTGCCCGGAACTATGGTCGTAAATACTCATCGGCACATTGGTTTCATAGGGCATGCCGTTTACATCCAGCAGGTTAATCTGGCAGGTGGTATTGTTCAGCACCTGACTCATGATCACACCGAGTATCTTTTCAAACTCCTGCTCGTTCTGGGCATTGAAGAATCGTCCCACGCAGTTGTAGGCGGTTCTGAACTGTTCGCTGTTGGCGCCGATGCCGATGATAAAGGGGCGAAGGATGATGCCTTTCTTTTGAAGGGCTTCACTCACGGCGCATGGATCTCCGTCACATTCTTCCAATCCGTCGGTAATCAGGATGATGATGTTCCTGCTTTTATCTGCCGGGAAATCATTGGCTGATTCCAGCAGCGAATTGGCAATCAGGGTATAACCCAACGGCGTTATGGCGTTGAGTTTGGTAATCATTTCCTTATGGTTATATGGTCTGAAAGGCACCTCCAGGCGGGTATCCTTACAATCTTTGCGGGTAATGGGAACGGTGTGTCCGAACACACGCAGACCCAGTTCCAGATTCTGCACCTGCCTGAGGCTGTCCACCAACTTGGTCATCAACTTCTTGGCAATACTCATGCGGTCGCTCTGATCCATCTGCGCCGACATCGACCCGGAACCATCCAGCACAAACAAAATGCGTGTCTTGGGCGCCGGTCTGGCTGTTCCCTGCGCATGCAGCGCCAAGGATCCGATGGCTGTGAGAAGAAGAGCTGCGAAGGTTTTGAGCGAAGTGGACATGTGCTTGCGGTTTGGTTAATAATCCCCGAGGGGTGTTTCGGGAAGCTGCGCCATGGCTTTGGCAAACTGCTCATCATTGGGTGCTTTACCGTGCCAGGCGTGGGTGCCGGTCATAAAATCGACGCCCATTCCCATTTCGGTTTTCATCAGCACCACCACAGGTCTGCCCTTGTGCAGGCATGCCTGCGCCTGAGGAATTACCTGGAGTATTACATCCATATTATTGCCGTCCATGTGCAGCACTTCCCATCCAAAAGATGCAAACTTGCTGCCAAGATCGCCAAGGCTCATTACTTCATCGGTACTGCCGTCAATCTGCTGCTTGTTGTAGTCCACAGTAACCAGCAGATTATCCACCTTGTTATGCGCTGCAAACATGAGGGCTTCCCATATTTGTCCTTCCTGCAGTTCACCGTCGCCGGTATTGCAATAAACAAGATTTTGATCCCCGTTGAGTTTCTTGGACAGAGCAATACCTACAGCCACTGAAAGACCCTGCCCCAGAGATCCGGAGGCAATGCGGATGCCCGGCAGTCCTTCATGGGTGGCCGGATGTCCCTGCAAACGACTGTTCAGCTTGCGGAAGGTGGCCAGTTCAGAAACCGGGAAATAACCGCTTCGTGCCAACACACTGTAGAACACCGGTGAAATATGCCCGTTGGAGAGCACAAAAACATCTTCACCTGCGCCACTCATGGAAAATTGCACAGGATTGTGTTTCAGGAAGTGAAAATAAAGGGCTGTAAACCAGTCCGCGCATCCAAGCGACCCACCGGGGTGTCCGCTTTGCACTGCGTGAACCATACGGATGATGTCGCGGCGCACCTGCCCGGCGATCATCTTGAGTTCCTCAACGCTGGCCATTGATGTCTGCAAATTTACCGTCATTTCTCAAAGGCCGCTCACAAGTTATACCCAAGAAAGAAAATCAACGGTAATTCACGAGCAACCTGGCGCGCCAGGCTTTCTGTTTTTTTCGCTCCGACAATTGCAGGTCTGTGACCGTAGGATAAGGCTCCAGACTTTGCAGCGTGAACCGGTAATTTCCAAAAACAGGCTGCATAGAATCCGGCAACATTCCTTCAGTTACCTGAACCGGTGTTCCGTTCACATCAAGGCGAATGACCGCCCTGCCGGCCCAAAAACAATTCGCTCCTTCCGGACAACGGCTGTCTTCCTCGACGGCCTTGAACTGTATGTTCAGCGCAGTATTGTTCTGCGCATCCTGTACCATGGATTTTCCGCCATAACGCAGCGAAAAAGGAGTCCCTACTCCGGTATGCACCAGCTCCGGCGCACAGGAACCCAGCAGCAATGATGCTCCTGCGATGAGCAATCCTTGAAGTTTCATCTTCCAAAGGTATCGTTTCACTGCTGCTCTTCAAGGGTCAATTTGACCATCGGAGAACCAGTTTCTGATTCCAAACCAGTCGTTTTGTCCTTTTTTCAGGTCAAAACACCTCTAATCAGGTCAAAATGTCGTCGTTTTGTGAATTGGAAACGTATTTGAAACCGGGAAGGCAGTTAATTAAACCTTTATGAATTTAAACAAGTTCACCGTCAAGGCGCAGGAAACACTGGGCAAAGCTCAGAACACCGCCCTGGAGTATGGCCAGCAGGCCATAGAAAACGCCCATATCCTGCACGGAATGCTGGCTGAAGATACCGAGCTGATGAACTTCCTGCTGGGGAAAGTCGGCGCCAACCTGAAAAGGATTGAAGAAATCAACCTGGCGCATATTAAAAGTCTCCCTAAAGTGGAAGGCGGTCAGGTTTACCTGAGCCAGCCGGCCAATACCACCCTGGTGCAGGCCGAAAAGGCCATGCGGAACTTTGATGATCAGTTCATCACCAACGAACACCTGTTGCTGGCCCTGCTCGAGGCTAAAGACAGCACAGGCAATATGCTGAAGGACGCCGGCCTGAAGCGCAGCGATCTGGAAAAGGCCATCCGCGAAGTGCGCGGCGGGCAGAAAGTGAGCTCGGAAACCCATGAACAGCAGTTCAACGCCCTGGGCAAATACGCGGTAAACCTGAACGAGCAGGCCCGCACCGGCAAGCTGGATCCGGTAATCGGCAGAGACGATGAAATACGCAGGGTACTGCAGATTCTCAGCCGCCGTACCAAGAATAACCCCGTGCTGATCGGCGAGCCCGGCGTGGGAAAAACCGCCATCGCTGAGGGCCTCGCCCACCGCATCGTGAAAGGCGATGTACCCGAAAACCTGAAAAGCAAAACCATCTTCAGCCTGGATATGGGCGCGTTGATTGCCGGCGCGAAGTATAAAGGCGAGTTTGAGGAACGGCTGAAAAGCGTGGTAAAAGAAGTCATTGGCTCTGATGGCGAAGTGGTGTTGTTCATTGACGAAATCCACACCCTGGTGGGCGCCGGTCGCAGTGAAGGCGCGATGGACGCCGCCAACATACTGAAGCCGGCCCTGGCGCGCGGCGAACTGCGGGCCATCGGCGCCACCACACTGGCAGAATACCAGAAATACATTGAAAACGACAAAGCACTGGAACGCCGCTTCCAGAAAGTGATGGTGGAAGAGCCCGATACTCAGGACGCCATTTCCATACTTCGCGGACTGAAAGAACGCTACGAAATACACCACCGGGTGCGCATCAAGGACGAGGCCATCATCAGCTCGGTGGAACTCTCACAGCGCTATATCAGCGACCGCTTCCTTCCCGACAAGGCCATTGACTTGCTGGATGAAGCGGCTTCAAAGCTGCGCCTGGAAATGGATTCCGTACCCGAAGAACTGGATGAGCTGAACCGCCGCATCATGCAGCTGGAAATTGAACGCGAGGCCATCAAGCGCGAGAACGATACCGCCAAGGTGGAACAGCTCAGCGCGGAAATCGCCAACCTGAACGAAGAACGCAACAGCATCAATGCCCACTGGCAGCGGGAAAAGCAAATTGTGGACGGCATACAGCAGAATAAGGCCCGCCTGGAAGACTTAAAGCTGCAGGCCGAACAGGCCGAACGCAACGGCGACTATGGCAAGGTGGCGGAAATCCGCTACGGATTGGTTCGTCAAACGGAAGAAGAGCTGCAAAAAATGCATGAGCAACTGGCCGAAGTGCAGTCCGACAAGCCCATGGTGAAGGAAGAAGTGGACAGCGAAGACATTGCCGAAGTGGTGAGCCGCTGGACAGGTATTCCTGTGCAGCGCATGATGCAGAGCGAGCGCGAGAAACTGCTTCATCTGGAAAGCGAACTGCACAAGCGCGTCATCGGGCAGGAAGAAGCCATCAGCGCCATTGCCGATGCCGTGCGCCGCAGCCGTGCGGGTTTGCAGGATCCGAAAAAGCCCATAGGATCCTTCATCTTCCTGGGCACCACCGGCGTGGGTAAAACCGAACTGGCCAAAGCACTGGCGGAGTTCCTGTTCAACAGCGACCAGGCCATGGTGCGCATTGACATGAGCGAATACCAGGAAAAACATACCGTGAGCAGACTGATTGGCGCGCCTCCCGGCTATGTGGGATATGAAGAAGGCGGGCAACTCACCGAAGCAGTGCGTCGCAGGCCTTACAGCGTGGTATTGCTGGATGAAATAGAAAAAGCCCACCCGGATGTATTCAACATTCTGCTGCAGGTGCTGGACGACGGCAGGCTTACCGACAACAAGGGCCGCACGGCCAACTTCCGCAATACCATCATCATTATGACCAGCAACCTGGGTTCTGACATCATCCGCGAGCAGTTTGAACAGATTACCGATGAAAACCGGGAGGCGGTGATGGCCCGAACCAAGACCCAGGTATTCGAGTTGCTCAAGCAGGGCATCAGGCCAGAATTCCTGAACCGCATTGACGAGGTCATCATGTTTGAGCCGCTGAACCGCGAACACGTACGCAGCATCGTGGAATTGCAGATGCAGCAAATCACAAGGCAACTGGCCGAAATGGGCATACAGCTCAGCGCCACGGAAGCGGCCCTCGACTGGCTGGCTCAGCTTGGGTATGACCCACAGTTCGGTGCCCGTCCGTTGAAGCGGGTGCTGCAAAAACGGGTGATGAACGAGCTCAGCAAGCAGATTCTGTCAGGCGCCGTGCATAAAGACAGCCGCATTGAGCTGGATTGCCAGGGTTCGGAATTGGTTTTTCGGAATTCATAATTGATACCCAAGCCCCAATCCCGAAAGATTCACAAGTTGCTTCGGGGTTGGGGTTTCTTAACGCTTCTGCCAAAGAATTTATCCTTTACAGACTTGAAACCTTCAATTAAACTTTATCGTCTTCACCGGGCTCAACCTGCTTACCCAAGCGGCCGGGATGAACAATACGAGCAAAACCAGCACAAAGGTTCCGGCGTTGACCAAGGCCACGTGCATGGGCACGATTTCCACCAACATGCGGTCCACATAATAGGTTTCGCGCGGCAGACGGATAAACGCAAAACGTTCCTGCAGGTAGCAGAAACCCAGTCCGAAGAGGTTGCCCAGCGCCAATCCGCCCAGGATGATGAAGGCGGCATGGGTTAAAAAGATCCGGCGAATCGGGCCATCAGCCGCGCCAAAGGCCTTCAGCAAACCAATCATGTTGGTGCGTTCCAGCAACAGAATCATCAGAGCGATGCACATGTTGATGGAAGCCACCACCACCATCAGCACGATGATGATTTCCACATTGGTATCCAGGTAGCCGAGCCATTCAAAAATCTGTGGCTGTTGTTCGAAGATGTTCCAGGCACGAAGCCCGGCAGGAATCTGGGCATGAATGAATTCGGTGGTTCGGTGTAAAAGCTCAGGATTGCGGTCCAGAAACTCCTGCTTCAAACGTATTTCCCATTGCGTGATGACCCGTGGATGGCGATACACGCGTTGCAGCAAACTCAGCGCTGTAAACGCCATCAGCCGATCCTGTTCTTCCAGTCCGGTTTCATAAATGCCGCTGATGCGCGGAGCCACAGCGCTTGTGGTATTGTTTCCGAAGCTGTCGGCGCTGATGAAGAGCACGCGGAGCTTGTCGCCAATCTTCAACTTCAGCCGTTTGGCGGTATATCTGGAAACCAGCACTTCCGCAGCACCTGCGCTGTCGGTATGCTTGGGCAATCGGCCTTCCACCAGCGCTTCTTTCAGAAACGTCCAGTCATAATTTTGATCCACGCCTTTCAGCACGATGCCATCCAGATCATCTTCCCCTTTGATGATGCCTGGTTTCTGGGCGATGGCACTTACTTTATCCACACGGGGCATCTTCCAAAGACCATCTTCCACCTTCGCATCGCGCAAGATGGGCACTTGTTCCAGGCTGTTGTTGTTGTTCAGCGCATTCACGGCCAGATGCCCGGTAAAGCCCGTAACCTTTTGGCGGATGCCATCGCGAAAACCGGTAACAGTGGCCAGAGAAATGAGCATCACCGCTACGCTGAGTGCAACTCCTGAAGTTGCAAGGCGCACAATCAGTTTAGAAAACGATCTTTGCCTGCTCCAAATAAGCCTTCGGGCGATAAAAAATGGCCAGTTCATGAGGTCCCTGAATCTGTTCGGTATGTTTCCGCGTTCAAAGATGCAGAATATTTGGCTCTGCCTTTGTCTTTTCTGTTGGCATCAGCCCTCTGAGGCACAGCAACCTGAAGGGCGTACCATGATGGTCCGCTATGGAAACAGCTTTTCCGAACCCTTGCCTAAAATCCGCACCGGTGCAGAATGTACGGAACGTTATTTCCATCTGTTGCAGGGAAAAAAGGTAGGCCTGTTGGTGAATCCAACTTCGCGGATTGGCGGGCGACATCTGGTGGACACCCTGGTTGCTGCGGGCATTCGTCCGGTGCAGATTTTCGCGCCGGAGCACGGCTTTCGGGGTGAAGCTGCCAATGGACAAAAAGTAAATGGCGGCATGGATTCATTGACCGGACTGCCCATCATTTCCCTGTACGGAAAACACTATAAACCCACGCCGGAAGAGATGCAGGGTTTGGATGTAGTGGTTTTCGACATCCAGGATGTGGGTGTGCGTTACTACACCTACCTCAGCACGCTTCATTACATGATGGAGGCCTGCGCGGCAGCCAAGATTCCGCTGATGGTATTGGATCGGCCCAATCCCAACGGACATATTGTTGATGGCCCCTCGCTGAAACCGGAATTCCGAAGCTTTGTGGGCATGCATCCCATTCCGATGGTACACGGCATGACTTTGGGAGAATTGGCGCGGATGATCAACGGACAACGCTGGCTGAGCACAAAAGATACTTGCGTGCTTCGCGTGATTCCTATGGAGCATTACCACCACAACCGCAGATACACGCCGCCCGTGCCACCTTCTCCAAACCTTTCCACGCCTGAATCGGTACGCCTGTACCCTTCTTTAGGCTGGTTTGAAGGAACGGTGATGAGCATGGGACGCGGAACGCCTTACCCGTTCGAGCTGATTGGTGCGCCCTGGATGCAGGTGGGCAACCACAACTTCACCCCGGTGGAAATCCCCGGAAAAACCATCAATCCACCCTATAAAGGTCAAGCCTGCCGAGGATTTCTGCTGCGCGACTTCGCCAACGGATACGTGGACAACATCAACTTCATTTACCTCGACTGGCTGCTGCTTAGTTACGGCGATTGTCCGAATAAAGCCACGTTCTTTACTCCCTTCTTTGACAAACTTACCGGTGGAACAGCCTTGCGCGACATGGTTGCCGCGGGTAAAACCGCTGAAGAAATCCGCACTTCCTGGGAACTGGATCTGGATGCTTTTAAGAAGTTGCGCGCGCCTTACCTCCTCTATTCCTGGACGCCTGAATCCGGCGTGATGGAATGAAGTTTTCTGTTTGTTGAAACCCTGTTTTGGTGTGTCCTTCGGCGTGGCTCAGGATGACAGCAGCGTGTCCTTCGGCGTGGCTCAGGATGACAGCAGCGTGTCCTTCGGCGTGGCTCAGGATGACAGTGGT
>CAZPHB010000002.1:58328-221168 GCA_964586595.1 uncultured Flavobacteriaceae bacterium
GTGTCCTTCGGCGTGGCTCAGGATGACAGTGGTGTGTCCTTCGGCGTGGCTCAGGATGACAGCAGCGTGTCCTTCGGCGTGGCTCAGGATGACAGCAGCGTGTCCTTCGGCGTGGCTCAGGATGACAGTGGTGTGTCCTTCGGCGTGGCTCAGGATGACAGTGATGTGTCCTTCGACGTTGCTCAGGATGACAGTGACTGAAAGTCTCTGGGGGAGCTTGTCGAACCACGGCCATCAGCAGCCGAAATTCCTGCAATGTACCCTGTGGTCCAGGCTGCCTGGAAATTAAAACCACCCGTGATGCCGTCGATGTCCAGCACCTCTCCGGCAAAGAACAATCCCGGATGTTTCTTGCTTTCCATCCGCACTGCGTTGATTGCTTCCAAAGCAACGCCACCGGCAGTGACGAACTCTTCTTTGAACGGACTTTTTCCCCGCACTTCAAAACGGTGATTCAATACGGTTTCTGTAATGCGGTTTTTATCTTTCTTTCCGAGTTCAGCCAAACAGATGGCCTCGGGAATTCCCAGTTGCGCCAACAAATACGACCAGAAACGCGCGGGCATGCCCGGAGGCGTTTGGTTATACAGGCGCTTTTTGGGGTGTTCGCGCATCCATTGTTCCAGCAAGGCGCGGAACTCGGCTTCACTGAAAGGCAACAGGCGTGCGTATAAGGGGAAACGGTAATCCAACTGAGCTAAGTGTCTGGCCAGCCAGGCAGAGCAGCGCAACACCGCCGGGCCGCTCAGTCCCCAATGCGTTACGAGCATCGGCCCGCTGAAGCTTTGCTTTTGCCCTTCAGCGCGCAGGCTCACTTCGGGCAACGACAAACCGCTGAGGGCGTGCAGCGCTGCATTTCCTGTGTGAAAGGTGAAAATAGAAGGCAGCGGAGGAACGATGTGCAGCTGCAGCGCATCTAGAAATTCATATTGCGTGCGTTTGGGTAAGCCGCCGGGCGCCACAATGACTTTGCCGGCCTGAATCACCTCACCTGAATCGGTATGCACCAGAAATCCGTGGCCGGAAGGTTCCAGCCTTTGTACACCGGTTTTGGTGCGGATGCGGACACCATTTCTGCGGGCAGCTTCCTCCAGTGCCAGCGCGATGTGTTCCGACTGATCGCTTTGCGGAAACATGCGGCCATCGGCTTCTGTTTTCAGGGAAACGCCCTGTGCTTCAAACCAGGCGATGGTTTCCTGCACACCCCAAACCTTAAAACAGGGTTTGAGGAAGGCGCCGCCGCGGGGATAATGCGCGGACAATGCTGCGGGCGAACGACAATCATGCGTCACATTGCAACGGCCGCCACCGCTGATCAAAACTTTATTCAGGGTACGGGCTGATTTCTCCAGAAGCAAAACCTGCTTCCCGGCGGTTGCGGCGTGAATGGCTGCAAAGAAACCCGCCGCGCCTCCGCCCATCACCAGAATATCTGTGGTCATGACCGAAGTTTATGGTTTGATGGTCTTGTAATTTCTGAATTCACCCGGGCGCCATCCGGTGAGGCGTTCCAACAAATACAGCATGCGCTGTTTGAAGCCAAAGCGCTTCCGCGTGGGATCGGCATTGAAGCTCCAGTTGATGCGTGCGATGCGTTCTTTCATCACTTCAGGATGCTGTCCTTCAAACGGTTTTAAGGAGTCAATCTTCGAGTAATCAAAACTGCCGGCATCGGCAATTTCCTGTACAAAATCATCGGCATGCCAAAAGCGGCTGCTCTGCACCAGTTTCTGCGTTTGTGCTTCGGGATGTTTCACCCAGCCATAATGATACACCATGCCACCGCTGTGCACCACACGCAGCTTTTCTTTTCCGTTTTTGCGGAAGCCCTGGGCATCCATGTATGAACGAATCGCAGGATTGCGGCGGATGATGCGCACCTCGTGCCTGTACCAACGGCGGGAATCGGCGAGGTAGTCGTAGCTGCCGTAAAAGTGCTTGTAATCAAAAAGCAAACCTTCCACACGTGCGTCGTGCACGTACTTGTGCATGGCCGCTTTGATGGCCGGGTAATCGGCTTCGTGCAAACATTCATCTGCCTGAATGTACACACACCAGTCGGCATTAGGATTACAGGCATCCAGGGCTTTGTTTGTTTCCACCGCCAGCACTGCGCCTCCCTTCCGAAGCCGATCGTCCCAAACGGTTTCGATGATCCGAATTTTGGAAGAAGAGAAACCGCGTACGTATTCCAGGGTTTGGTCTTCACTTTGACCTATAGCGATTACCAATTCATCAACCAGAGGCAGGATGGATTCCACCGCCTCACGCAGCGGATAATCACCCTGAACAACGTTGCGTGCAATGGTAAAGCCGGATACAAACACAGGGCGAAGATAAGTCGGTATTAAATCTGCGCCGAATCATTCGGAGGTACACTTATACCTTTGCGCAGCATTCTTTATTCCTCTTCGCGATGCGTTATTACATTCACGACGGCAAGCAACAGAAAGGTCCTTTTGAAGCACATCAACTGTTGGCAGCAGGATTAAACGCCGAAACTTTTGTTTGGCGTGAAGGCCTGGATCAATGGGTGAAGGCAGGCTTTCTTACAGAACTGGAATCTGTATTAACGCCTTTGCCGCCTCCTTTTCCGGGAGAAACACCAGGGCCGGAATCAACCGCAGATGACCCAATACCGGAACTTCTTCCAGAAGCTGTTTCGCCTGTTGCAACAGAAGAAAACATCCGGGAAACGAAGCCACAACCCGCGGAGAAAGGCGGCTCAAACCCACCTTGGCGGATGATTTTGGTGGTGGCCATTCTGTTCCTGTTCATCTTGGGCGCTTTGGCCATTGTTTACGATCAAAAAAGGGAAACAAGCACTGCTTTGGAGCAAAGCCAGACCGTTGTTCAACAGCAAAAAGAAACCATTGATGAAGCCCAGCAGGAACTGGATGCCCAACAGGCCATTCAGGATGCCATTGTGAAAGAGCAAGCAGAAGCCAAGGCCGCCGAGGAGAAAAAGCAAAAAGAAGCACGTAAAAACTGGACACGGCACCTCACAGCAGTGGTTGATGCTTATACGCCTGTTTCGCTGGGAGGATTTACCAACATCCGTGTGGCTGTGGGGAATGGCGGCGCGTATCCGGTGGACTTGGTTGAAGTTCAGGTAAACTATTGGACGGCCAACAATTACCTGTTTAAATCAGAAACCGTTCAGGTAAGCAATATAGCTTCAGGAAATACCGGCTATGCTTATCCGCCGGACAGTCAACGGGGCAGCCGTTTGACCGCTGAAATTGTGCGTGTACAGGCTCCGGCCTTTCAGTTCTGCTATGATGGCTATACCACAAGTGGGCAGGCCGACGATCCTTACCGCTGCGCAGAATAATCAGCTTTTCCCATCCTTACCCCGACCCACGTTTGCTGATTTCACGGGCTGAACCCTTGAGGTGCTGTTTTTTTCGTGTTTTGGAAGAAAAGGACAATGCCTACAACCCGAGCCGCAGCAATGGCCGCGCTTCAGGTGGTATGCTTCGGTAAATACCACCCTCCCGCACTCGATATAGTAATCTTCATCATCCAAGGTTTCAAAATTACCACAAGAATCAGCCATTCGTCAAATTGCGCCTCAGGCCCTCGCTTCCTGCCTATATTCGCGGGCCAGATGCAACAAAGAGTACTCCTTCTGCTGTGTTCCTTAATTTCGTTTGCGGCCGCGCTTCAGGCGCAAAATCCGGATGTACGCGGCGTGGTATATGACAGTGAATCAGGGGTTCCGATTCAGGGTGTTCAGGTTAGTCTGAAAGGCACAAATTACATTGCCCTTACAGATGCTGAAGGATTCTTCAACTTTGCCACGGTATCGGTTGGCGATTATACACTCATGCTCTTCCAGGACGATTACGAGGAATTCTCTGAAAACATCACGGTCATTGAAGGAAAGAATTACAAGAAAAACTTCTATCTGAAGCGGAAGGTCGTTGAACTGAAAAACATCACCATCACCGCCCGAAACGTACGGAAACAGCGGGAAGTATTGATTGGCAATACCAGCATCGACCGTCGGGATATTGCACGGATGCCCAGCGTGGGCGGCGAACCCGATTTGCTGCAATACCTGCAGGTTTTGCCCGGTGTGGTGTTCAGCGGCGACCAAGGCGGACAGCTCTACATCCGAGGCGGTTCACCGGTGATGAACAAGGTGATGCTGGATGGAATGACCATTTACAACCCATTCCACAGCATTGGACTTTTTTCTGTGTTTGAAACCGATATGATCCGCAGCACAGAGGTTTATTCTGCGGGATTTAATGCAGAATACGGCGGACGTATTTCTGCCATTGTGGATGTGCGCACCCGCGACGGCGACAAAACCAGGCACCGCGGCAAACTGGCACTGAATCCATTTACCAGTAAGGCGCTCCTGGAAGGTCCTTTGAAAAAATTCAAGCAAGGATCAGGAAGCAGTTCCTATGCCATATCCTACCGAAATTCCTTCCTGCGTCAAAGTTCACAACTGTTTTACAGGTATGCCGATCCGGATAAGCTTCCCTACACCTTCGGCGACCTGCACGCGAAATTAAGTTTTACCGGCGCCAGCGGAAGCTACCTGAAACTGTTCGGGTTTCGTTTGGGCGACCGCGTAGCATTTCCGGGAACCACAGAATACAATTGGCGGAGTAACGGATTTGGCGCAAAATTCCTGCTGGTTCCGGATGAATCTAAAATGCGTATTGATGGTTTTTTTTCCTATTCCGATTACTTGATCAGGCAGCTGGAATCGGATCAAAAACCGCGCAGCAGCGGCATCAACGGTTTTAACGTTGGATTGAACTTTACCTATCCAAGTGGGAAAAACGAGTTCCGTTATGGCGCTGAAATCAACGGTTTCCGCACCGAATTTCAAATATTCAACCCAAACAACCGCCTCATCACGCAGTTTGAAAACACCACCGAAATCACCGGATACGGTATGTATCGCTGGGTGAAAAACCGTTGGGTGATTCAACCAGGCATCCGCGGTCTGTTTTACGCTTCTTTGGGTAACAGCAGCATCGAGCCGCGACTGTCTGCGAAGTATTCCTTCAGCAAACGCTTCAGCCTGAAATTTGCCGGTGGTTATTACAGCCAAAACCTGATGTCGGCCGTGAGCGACCGCGATGTGGTAAACCTGTTTTATGGCTTCCTCAGCGGACCGGAAAATCTTCCCGCCAACTTCAATGGAAATCCGGTAACGCACAAACTGCAAAAGGCGCGTCACCTTGTTGCCGGTCTGGAATGGGATCCGGCTCCGGCACACAACGTAATCGTGGAAGCGTATGTGAAAGATTTTACCCAAATCACCAACATCAACCGTGATAAGCTCTTTGACGACAACGATAAAAACCGCGACAAACCCAGCAGGCTGAAACAGGATTACCTCATCGAAACAGGAATGGCTTCAGGGCTTGATTTCCGATATAAGTACGAGCGCAAAAAATGGTACGTGTGGGCGGTGTATTCACTTACTTATGTAACCAGGTTTGACGGCATCAATACCTATGCGCCTGTTTTTGACCGTCGCCACAACATCAACTTCCTGACCAGCTACAACCTGGATCCGGCAGGCAATGCCATGATCAGCGTGCGCTGGAATTTTGGAAGTGGTTTCCCTTTTACCCAAACACAGGGATTTTACGAGAAGCTTGACTTCAGGCAGGGTATTTCCTCAGACTATACCAAAACCAACGGCAGTCTGGGCATCTATTACGCGGATCTAAACCAGGGCAGGCTTCCATCCTATCATCGTCTGGACGTCAATTTTCAGAAGAAATGGAAGCTGGAAAATAAACGGGAACTGCAATTCACGGCAACCTGCACCAATGCGTATAACCGTGCGAATGTGTTCTATTTTGACCGTGCTAAATTCCAACGGGTGGATCAGTTGCCCATTCTGCCGGCTGCCGGACTGAGTTACAGTTTCTGATTTATGGCTTGCGCTTCAGCGCTTCTCCACACGACAGATTTCCTGTCCGGTGTGGCCGGTAAGTACCAACATGTATAAGCCCGGTTTCACGGCAGACATATCTATGTTTACTTCGGAAGCTTGTCCGTTCATGTTCCATACATTTCGGCCATCGGCTGCATATAATGCTGCATGCTGAACCTCCATTCCGGGAAGCAATTGAATCATCAAATTTTCTGAAGCAGGATTCGGATAAATACGTTGCACCAAACGGGTTTCCGGTTTCATTCCGTTCACAGCTCCTTTCAGATCAAACCTGTTGAAGAACTTCCATATTTCCTCGCTGGCGCTGATGTCCATATTCGTATTTCCCACCCCGGAACCGGAAGAACCCGGCCAGGTATGACCGCCGCTGTTCACTTTCAGGTGCACCACTTCTGTCCCTGCATTGCACGGACTGTATTCCATTCGTTCCACCGTGGATCCTTCGGAAACACGATCCGGAAGGCTGGTGGTTTTAACTCCGGAACCACATTGATTCTGCGCAGTCCAGAATTTCAGGGTATTGTCCACTGAAATGTTTGAAATCCCACCTCCATAAGAAACCACCAGATCGGAAGTTCCATGTATCTGCATCACCGGAACGGCTCTGGAAGGTGTGCAGGCTTTGAGTGCTGCATCAGACATGGTTCCGGAAACGGCGGCGATGGCTGCGATGCGGTTGCCCAACTCACAGGCCAGGCGGTGACTCATGAAGCCGCCAGCCGAAAAGCCACAGGAATAAACACGGCCGGCGTCAATGCCGTAGCGCTGCTGCATGGTATCAATGATGGCACTGATGAACCCTACATCATCGGCGGTGGAACCTCCGGGGAATCCGCTGTTGGTATTCCAGGCATTGCTCACGCCATTGGCGTACACCACAAAGAATTTATTGCTGTCGGCAAGGGCATTAAATCCGGAATAACCCATGATTGAATTGGCATTCTGGGTGAAGCCGTGCAGCACGAACACCAGCGGCAGCTGCATGCCGGCCTGGTAGGATTTCGGCATGTAACGGATGTAGCTGCGCGATTGGCCTTTGAATGAAAATGATTCACTGGTTTGGGCGTTCAATGTTGCCGCCGCCAGCAGAAATAAGATTAATTTCAATTTCATGGCGAAGAGTTTCCAACGCCAAATGTATGCAATCAGATCAGGAGTGCGCTTATTCGAACTTCAGCGCGTATAAATCCGAATCTTTCATGATGAACCGAAGCCTGATGGCTTTGCCGTTGAGGGCCTTTAGATCCGGGTTGCCGAACCAGGCTACTTTCCGGTGTATTTCATTGCCAATGAGCAAATTGCATTTCGCCGCTTCAAATCCGGGAATGGCTTTACCTTGTGGGTCGGTGATTTCCACCGCAATGCCGCCGGCAGCTGAAGTTGAATAGTTCAGAAACAGATTTCCACCGGAAAAGGTAAAGGGTTTGGTCAACATGCTCCCCCCGGAATAAGCAGCCTGTACCGAAGCAAACCCGTCCAAACGCATGGAGTAACGATGCAAATGATTTCCCGGCTGGGCATAATCCTGAACCACGTACACAGACATTTCCGCCGGGCCTGTTTGTACTACATTCAATGCAGGGAAATTCGATCTTGAGACCCAGTTGTGGTCGCCAATTCCGGGCCGTATGAATGAACCCATAAAGGTTCGTTCCATGCGGGTTCCACCTCGGGAACTCAGCAGCACTGCATCAGAAACACCTTCCCGCGCAGCGGTATAATAACCCATGTCCAGCTTGAGTGGTTTGGTTTGTTCAACGGTCAATGCAGATCGTCCGGTAACGTAGCGTGCAGCAGTGCCTATGTAAATGTGTGGCGCGCGGAAATACGGCGAGGTTTGGTTGATGTACAGGTGTTCGGCGTTCGTATTGCCAAAATCCATCCTGCCTTCCATCGTCCAGTTGATGAAATCCTTAGAAACAGCGCGTCCAACGGTTCTGAAACCCTTGTAATTCCCGGGCCCTGTCCAGGTGCGGTAAAAACACACATACTGTTGCTCTGATTCTGACCAGAAGGCCACATTTTGCCCGTCGAAGGCAGCCTTCGTAAGCACCGGAGTTTCCTGCAAACGCCGCCATTGTATTCCATCGGCCGAAACGTAGGCGAACAAGCCTTTACCCACGCCGCCGAGTGCTTTATACTTTTCTGCTGCGGGTGTACCGGGGCGTTTGTCGATGAATGGACTGAAATTATGTACCGCCAGATCGCCCTTATTGTTGGTGAGCACGATGTTGTTGCGCGTATTGCCCTCGTGGCTGAACAGGTTCAATTCCGGTTTGGTCCAGTTCACCCCGTCTTTGGAACGCGCATAGGCCGTCGCCTGAAATCCGAAGTCATTGGTTCCTTTGATGCCGGCCCGGTAATACAATCGCAACACCGTATCATCCTGCAGAACCGTGGCATAAGTGCATTGTACCGCCTCCCAGGATGGATTGTTGAACGGCAGCGCAATGCCGCGATCAATGGGCTCATGCATCACCAATTGTGTGTTTTTCATGCTGTCGATGAGCCAGTAATCGACAAACAATTCTCTGCGGTTGCCTATATCTCTTATGGTGTTTCCACCCGTGGGCTGCGCACTGGTATTGCCAACCAACAGGAATGCGCCCATAAGGAATGTAAGCGTGGTTAAGTTCTTTTTTGCGTGCATGCATGGGAGCATAATCAAAAATGATGCCTGAGCGGACAACGAAAAAACTTCTCAGCAAGCTGCCGGGCAAACCCTCGTTTTGGAGCTGTAAAGATTAAAATTGCAGTATGAATGCAACGAATGGTTTCCGCCTGACCTTTTTCCTCTTGATTTTGTCTGCCTGTGGCAAGAAACAGGATGCATCATCCGGCAACATAGCGCCGGTATTTAAACTGTTGCCAGGCAGTGAAACAGGTGTCGACTTTGTGAATTTACTCACCGAAAACGATACGGTCAATCAGCTGGTTTACAACTACGCATACAATGGCGGAGGTGTGGCCGCGGGCGACCTCAATAACGACGGACTGGAGGATCTGGTTTTTACAGGAAATAATTCACCATCGAAAGTTTACTTGAACAAAGGAAACATGCGCTTTGAAGATGGAGGCTTAAAAACCGGAATCCAGCCCACAGGCTGGTGCACCGGCGTGAGCATTGTCGATATAAACAACGATGGATGGAACGATGTGTACATCTGCCGCAGTGGCCCAAATCCCAACCCGGACATGCGCAAGAACTTGCTTTATGTAAACCAGGGGAATGGAGTATTCCGGGAAATGGCAGCAGCCTGGGGACTTGATGACGGCGGTTATTCTACCCAAGCAGCCTTTTTCGATATGGACAATGACGGCGATCTGGACTGTTATGTAGCCAATCACGCGCTGCCCTTTTTCAAAAGTTTGGATGTTCCCTTTAGCCGCTCCATGATGAAAGATGCTTCCAACAGCCAGCGCATGTATGAACACAAAGGAAACAAGTTTGAAAACATCAGCGCCGGCGCAGGCATGGACGCCATGGGATACGGATTGAGTGCCACGCCCGGTGATTTTAACCGCGACGGACTTACCGATTTGTATGTGTGCAACGATTATTTCATTCCTGATTATTTCTACATCAATCTGGGTGGTGGCCGGTTTAAAGAATGCCTGAAAGATTACTTCAAGCATACAAGCCTGTTTTCCATGGGCAGCGATGCCGCCGACTACAACAACGATGGATGGATTGACTTGTTCACGTGCGACATGCTCCCTTCCGACCCCAGACGTTATGGATTGCTGCAGGGCCCTCCCGGATTGGATAATTTCATGGTGGCGCAACAACACGGTTACGGCCCGCAGTTCATGAGGAATGCCCTGCAAACAAACATCCAGGGCAAGCTGTTCAGCGACCTTGGTTACCTGAGTGGAACCGCGCGCAGCGATTGGAGCTGGAGTCCGCTGTTTGCAGATTTCAACAACGATGGCTGGAAAGATCTTTATGTGACCAACGGCTACCTGCGTGATGTGAACAATCTGGACTTCATCATTTACATGGGACGGTTGCAACAGAAAGAAAATCGATTGCCCAACTTCCGTGAAATTGCCGAACAACTGCCTTATGAGCGGCTCAGCAACTTCATGTTCCGCAACAAACACAACGGCAGTTTTGACCTGATGACCGAAAACTGGGGCACCAACCACCCTTCTTTTTCTGCCGGATCTGCCTGGTGCGACCTGAACAACGACGGAAAACTGGAACTGGTAGTCAACAACATTCAGGATACGGCCTTCATTTATCAGAACATCAGCAATGAAGGCAATTGGCTAAAGGTGAAACTCAAAGGAAAAAACGGGTACAACAGCCAAGGCCTGGGTGCCAAAATCATTGCACGAACAGACAGTGCCGAATTATACACGGAACTCAACATCAGCAAAGGTTATCAGGGATCTGTAAGTCCTGTGGCGCATCTCGGACTGGGCAAGGCCAATAAAATCAAAGAACTGACCGTCGTTTGGCCGGGAGGTGCTTTTCAAACCCTTCGCGATGTGGAAGTGAATAAATTGATGGAGCTGAGTTCTGACCAGGCCTCCGGCAGTTTCCAATGGCCCGCCTTCGGTGAACCTGCATTGTTTGAGCAGGCTGCCGGTCCTTCGTTTACGCACCAGGAAGAAGACGTACAGGATTTCCGCAGGGAATACCTGTTGCCGCACCGACACAGTCAACTGGGCCCGGGCATGGCCGTGGCAGATGTGAATGGCGACGGATTGGAAGATGTGTTTATCGGAAACGGTCGCAACAAAGGTGGTCCGAAGCTGTTCCTGCAAAAGCCAGATGGAAACTTTTCCGTTTCTGGAAACGCACCCTGGGCAAACAGCAAAAGCGACGTGATGGGCAGCTTGTTGTTTGATGCCGATAATGATGGAGATGCAGACTTGTACATGGTTGCCGGAGGCAGCGAATACGCCTGGCCTTCAGATGCCTATGCGCATCAATTTTACCTGAACGACGGCAAAGGAAATTTCAGCATTGCCACCGATAAAATCCCCAATTGCAATTCCAGCGGAAGCTGCATCGCCGCAGCCGATTACGACCTGGATGGCGATTTAGACCTTTTTGTGGGCGGCAGGCTTACCCCGGGTTATTATCCTACCGCGGAAAGCCGTTCCTACATCCTGCGCAACGACGGTGGACGTTTCAGCGATGTCACGGCCCTGCTCTTTCCCGGCCTTCAAAAACCCGGAATGGTATGCGCGGCGCTGTGGACAGATTTCAACAACGACAACAAGCCCGATTTGCTGCTCACCGGTGAATGGATGGCGCCCGCATTTCTGGAAAACACCGGAAACGGATTTGTTGATAAAACAGAAGTGTTTGGCATGATGAACCACGTGGGATGGTATAACAGCCTCATCGCTGTTGACGTAGATGCCGATGGCGACATGGATTACATCGCAGGAAACAAAGGACTGAACTCCCATTACCGCGCCACCGCGGAACAGCCGCTGGGCATTTACTGGAACGATTTTGACAACAATGGCGGCATGGATTTACTGCTTACTTATTCCATCAATGGCCGTGAATACCCCATCAATTCATACGATGAACTGGCGCTTCAAACTCCGGGACTGATTCGAAAGAAGTTTCTGCGTTATGGAGACTTCGCCGGAAAAAGTGTTCAGGAGTTGTTGGAAGCCGATAAACTCAAAAACAACTACCACGCCAGCAACTTCCAATCAGTGCTGTTGCGCAACAATGGAAACGGGTTTTCTGTGGAAGCGCTTCCTGCGGAAGTACAAGCAGGACCTGTTTATGGCATGGCAACCTGTGATGCCAATCAGGACGGATTCACCGACATCCTTTGCATTGGAAACAACTACAATACCCGCGTAGAATATGGGTACGATGACGCACTGAACGGCTTGTTGCTGCTCAACGACGGAACCGGGCATTTTCGCACGGTGAACGGCGCAAACTGCGGCTTCTACGTTCCCGGCGATGGAAAATCGCTGGCGGCCATTCAGGTGAAGGGAGAAATCCGCTGGCTCGCTGCCCAAAACAACGCTGCGCTGAAAACTTTCCGCCTGAAGAATACGCAAAAGGCTTATCCCGCGCTTCCCGGGGAGTGTGCTGCCCAGGTTTTACTCAACAATGGGAAAATCATGAAAGCCGAATGCTACTGGGGATCAGGTTATTTGAGCAGCGGCACGCGCTATATCGCAGCAGGGAACAACATAAAATCCATCACGTTTCTTACCGCAAAAGGAGCAAAAAGATTGGTTCAACCCTGATGTGCCAAGGGTTTGGGCATTTTCTGGACGCCACTTGCGTAAATATGTTGATGCGCTTATTTTTGCAGCCGATTTAAAAAACTATGGGCGTTACACGATTGAAAAGGAAAGAAGCCAGGAACAGGGTGAAGGCCATCAACGAGGCTAAAACCATTAAGCGCCTGAAGCACGTGATTTTGATAAAATCTCCGCACAAAGGTTCTTCAGGAATTGTCCTGGAAGAGCAACAAGGCTGAGCTAAATCATACTAAAAATTTCAAGAAGCCGTCCCCGCCAAGGATGGCTTTTTTATTATTGCACTACTTATGAACGCCTTGTTTCTGCGCAACCTGATGCCGTTGCCTCTGTTGATTCTATTGTCATTGGCCGGCTGTTCTTCTGAAGAAAAAACGCCCAGACTTATAGATGAGCAGCTGCTTTACTCCTGTCAGCAGGCCTTAGATGAGTGCATCATTTTTGACCACTTCCCTCCCTTACAGGCCAGCAGAAACTACGCCTATCCGCACATAGCCGCCTTCGAGGCGCTGGTACCTTTTTTTCCGGCATATCGCTCGCTGCACGGCCAACTGAATGATTTCCCTAAGATCCAACAGCCAGACGCAACTAAAGCATACAACTTGGATGTAGTGGTCATCGCCGCATTCGAAAAAACAGGAAGTGCCCTGGTGTACAGCCGTTACCTCGACACCTTCCGCCAAAAAAGATTTGCGGATTTGAAAATGCGCATGGGTGCAAAGACGTTCGAACGCTCCCGCGCATACGGAGAAGCAGTGGCCGATGCCATCCTTGCGTGGGCGCAGAAAGACGGTTTCAACAAAACCAGAAATGCACCTCAATACACACCTAAAAACGACCGCGGGAAATGGCAGCCCACAACCCCTGACTTCATGCGCGCCATCGAACCTAACTGGGGCACACATCGCACACTTTTAATTCCACGTTCAGACTTTTTTGTACTGCCGGAACCGATCACTTTTGACTCCTTGCCAGGCAGTGCATTTATGAACGCCACCAAAGAAGTTCTGGATGTCAATAAATCACTTACACAGGAACAAACAGACATTGCATGGTATTGGGACGACAATCCAAACATGACCCACCACTTCGGCCATGCCACCATCAGCACCTTCAAGGTAGCGCCTCCCGGTCATTGGATGGGCATCACCCGTTATGCCACCAAACAAAAAGGCACCGATTTGATGCGGACATCAGAGGCGTTTACACGCGTTGCAATAGGTTTACATGATGCACTGGTGGCTTGTTGGGAAGAAAAATACCGCTGGGAATACATCCGACCTGAAACGGTCATCCGACGTTACCTGGAACCTAATTGGTCCCCACTCATCCAATCACCGGCCTTCCCTGAATATCCGAGCGGCCATGCCACAGCTTCTGCGGCAGCCTCCAGGGTACTTGCAAATTTATTTGATGCTTATTCCTTTACAGACAGCACGGTAATGCAGTTTGGTATGAAGGCGCGCACTTTTGAAAACTTTGTCGCCGCTGCCGATGAAGCTGCCATGAGCCGCCTTTATGGAGGAATTCACTTCAGGGCCGGAAATGAAGCCGGGAAAATCCTTGGGGCAAAAGTGGCTGCCGAGGTTACGGAAAAACTCAAAACCCGTAAATAGTCGTTTCTGTTCCTTTCCCGCTGCATGCTAAATTGCAGCCCTGATGAAACGAATCTCTGTCATCGTTCCTTGTTACAACGAAGAAGAAGTGCTTCTTACCACGCACCAGCGACTTACTGAGGTGCTGGAAAAACTTCAGGGATACGAATACGAACTTATTTATGTCAACGATGGCAGCAGAGACAAAACCCTGCCCATGTTGCGCGACATTGCCCGAACCGACCGCAGGGTGAAACTGCTTTCGTTCAGCCGCAACTTCGGCCACCAGATTGCCATCACCGCCGGATTGGATTATTGTTCCGGCGATGCCGCAGTGGTGATAGATGCCGACCTCCAGGATCCGCCACACCTCATCGCCGACATGGTGCGCTCCTGGGAACAGGGCGCAGACGTGGTGTACGGCAAACGCCGCGACCGCGAAGGCGAAACCTTCTTTAAACTATTCACGGCAAGGCTGTTTTATCGCTTCATCAACCGTCTTGCCGACGTTGATATTCCATTGGATACCGGCGATTTCAGGCTCATGAACCGCAAGGCGCTGAATGCATTTCTGAAACTGCGGGAACGTCACCGCTTCGTGCGGGGTATGGTGGCCTGGGTTGGGTTCAAACAAGAAGCACTGGAATACGACCGCGAGGCGCGCTTTGCAGGTACTACAAAATATCCATTCCGCAAAATGATGCGGCTGGCCTTTGATGCCATCATGGGATTCAGCAATGTGCCACTGCGTCTGGCTTCCTTCGTAGGATTCATTACTTCATTCCTGGCTTTTGCAGGAATCCTGTACGCGCTTTACGCCAAATTGTTTACCAATGAAACCGTGGCCGGCTGGACCTTTCTGATGATTGCCATCCTGTTCATCGGTGGCATCACCCTGGTGGTTTTGGGAATCATCGGTGAATATATTGGTCGCATTTACAGCGAAATCAAACAACGGCCCTTATACCTCATCCAGGAACAAATGGGTTTCGGCGTTACTGATCAAGAATAAACATGATGGTTCTTGCTGCTGAACTGCTGAAAAAACTCAGCACCGACACAGGCCTTCGCGAACGTCAGGTGCAACAGGCACTCAAATTACGTGAAGAAGGTGCCACCCTGCCTTTCATTGCCCGTTACCGCAAGGAGGCCACAGGCAACATGGATGAGGTTCAGTTGCGCCAGTTGTTTGATGCTGCCGAAGCCTTGGCCGCGCTGGAACAAAGAAGGGCTTTTATTCTCGAACAGGCCAAGAGCCTGGGCAAGCTCACCCCCGAACTGGAACGAGCCATTCGTGAAGCCACAGACCTTCCAACACTGGAAGATCTTTACCTACCTTTTAAACCGCGCAAGCGCTCGCGCGCCGACGCTGCCCGCGAAAAAGGTTTAGAACCCCTGGCAAAACTCATTTACGCACAGAAGAACCAAAACGCACCGCAACAGGCAACGCAATTCCTGAATGCAGCAGTTGCAGATGAAGCAGCCGCACTTTCCGGCGCGCGCGACATCATCGCCGAATGGATCAGCGAAGATCCATCGCTGCGCAGCCGCCTCCGCGGACTGTTTCGGAATCAGGCTGTTGTGCAGTGTAAGGTAACACGCGGAAAAAAAGACAAGGAGGGTGCTGGCAAATACGCCGATTACTTTGCCTACAGCGAATCATTGAAAAAATGTCCTTCCCATCGGCTGCTGGCCATGTTGCGTGGTGAAGAAGAAGGATTCCTGAAACTGCACGTTTCACCAGACGAAGCTGAAGTGCTTGCTGTGATGAAAAGAAACTGCCTTCATGGCTACGGCGATTCCAGCGATCAGGTGAAACTGGCCATGACCGATTCCTGGGAACGCCTGCTGCATCCTTCCATGGAGCGAGAATCCATACAGGCTGCCAAAGAAAAAGCCGATGAAGATGCCATTGCTGTTTTTGCCCTGAATGCCCGCCAACTTTTACTGGCAGCTCCACTGGGTGAAAAAGCTGTATTAGCCATAGATCCGGGCTTCCGAACCGGTTGTAAAGTGGTTTGCCTGAACAAAAATGGCGACCTGCTCGATCACGGAACCATCTATCCTCATGAACCCAAAAGTGATGTTCCCGCTGCTGAACGGATGATCCGTAAATGGCTCAGCATGCACAACATCAAGGTGATGGCTATTGGCAATGGAACAGCCGGTCGCGAAACCGCCGACTTCATCCAGAGCCTCCAGATTTCGCCGTTGGAAGTGTATATGGTAAATGAAGCAGGCGCCAGTATTTACAGCGCATCTGAAGTTGCGGCAGAAGAATTCCCAAAACTGGACCTCACCTTCCGCGGCGCCATTTCCATAGGAAGAAGGCTGCAGGATCCCATGGCCGAACTGGTGAAGATTGATCCTAAAAATATCGGGGTTGGGCAATACCAACACGATGTAAACCAAACGCTGCTGCGCAAGCGCCTAGATGCTGTGGTGGAAAGTGCTGTGAACAGTGTGGGCGTGAATCTGAACACCGCCAGCCGTCACCTCTTGGCCTATATCAGCGGAATCGGTCCGCAAACCGCCAGAAACATCACTGATTTCCGCAGCAACAACGGTCCTTTCACCAGCCGGAAGCAATTGCTGGAAATTCCCAGGCTTGGCGCCAAAGTATTTGAACAGTGCGCCGGCTTCCTGCGCATCCGCGAAGCCGCTAATCCGCTGGACAACAGTGCAGTGCATCCTGAGCGATACTCATTGGTGCAGCAGATGGCCAAAGATCTTGGCCTTGCCGTTCATGATTTAAGCGGCAACGAACAGCAAATCAGCAAAATCAGGGCGGAACGATATGTTCAGGATGACACACAATTGGGCTTGCTCACCATCATGGACATCCTCAGTGAACTGCGCAAACCCGGATTGGATCCGCGCGGAGAAGCCAAAGCCATTGCCTTCGATGCAATGATTCGCAGCATAGAACAGGTAGAACCCGGTATGGAACTCCAGGGTGTGGTGAGCAACATCACCGATTTTGGGGCGTTCGTAGACATTGGCGTGAAGCAGGACGGACTGGTGCACATCAGTCAGATCGCCGATCGCTTCATCAAACATCCTTCTGAAGCACTCAAACTCGGACAAGAAGTTCGGGTCCGCGTTTTGGATGTGGACCCCGCCCGCAGGCGCATTCAGCTGACCATGAAATTCCAATGAGTGATGACGGCTGCCGTTGGACTCGAACCATTCTTTCAACAACTACAGCAAAGCCATTTACAGGTTAAAACACGGCTGGCACCCACGCCCAGCGGATTCCTGCACCGTGGCAACCTGTACAATATGATCCTGAACTGGTGGCTGGCCCGCACAGCCTCAGGTAAAGTGTTGTTGCGCATCGATGACCTCGACCGGGAACGGGTGCGGATGCCCTACTTGGATTTTATCTTTCGCAGCATGGATTGGCTGGAAATGGATTGGGATGAAGGCCCTTCCGGCCCCGAAGACCTGCTGAAAAACTGGTCGCAGGAACACCGGGCGCCTATATACCAAAACCTGAAGCAACGTTTGCGCGAATCTGGTTTCCTGTACCCTTGCAGCTGCAGCAGAAATACACAAAAAATTGAGGCCTGCCGCTGTAAGCTCAATGTTGACAATACACTCCCCGGCCCATGCAACCTGAAGCTGGCTTTGCCGGAAACCATGCATCAGGCGCAGCTTGGTTCATCCGTCGGTTTTACCTGGGAAGATCCAGTCGTTTGGAAAAAAAACGACACGGCAGCATATCATTTGGCCAGCGTTGCCGATGACCTGCACTTCAACATCAGCCATGTGGTGCGCGGCGAGGACCTCATCCCTGCCACGCTGATTCAGCAGCAACTGGCAATAATGGCCGGACTTGAGTCCTTTGAGCAAATATGTTTTGTACACCATCCCTTGCTGCGCGATGATTCAGGCATGAAATTATCGAAATCGGCGGGCAGCCAATCGGTCATTCCCGAACTGCAGGAACCGCCTCATATTTTGCTGAACAGCTTTGCCACCTGGGCCGGATTGCCTCAGGCACACGAGGTTCAACGATTAAGGGACATCCTGCACATAGCTGTTGATAAAAGCTAATGCGCTTGTAGTTCCTTTGCAACACGCATGAATCCGCAGCAGGCAAAGGATAGGATTGACCAGCTCACCGAGGAGCTCAAAACACATAACTACCGTTACTATGTGCTTGCAGAACCTCAGATTTCCGACATGGAATTTGACCGGCTGCTGAAGGAGCTGGAATATCTGGAATCACAACATCCTGAATGGGCCCATGCGGATTCACCCACCCGGCACATTGGATCCGATGTGGGAAATGACTTTCGCACCGTAAAGCACAAACGCCCCATGCTGAGCCTGGGCAATACGTACAGTGAAGAAGAATTACGCGAGTTTGATGCCAGAATTGCCAAAGCACTGGCCGGAGAACCCTACGAATATGTTTGTGAACTGAAGGTGGACGGATTGGCCATTTCCATCTTTTATGAAGAAGGAATACTGGTACAGGCCGTAACCCGCGGCGACGGTATTCAGGGCGATGACGTCACCGAGAATGTGCGCACCATTCGTTCCCTGCCCAAACAGCTGAAAGGAAATCATCCTCCCTCGTTTGAAATGCGCGGAGAAATCTTCATGCACCGCAAAGCTTTTGATCGCCTCAATCAGGAACGAATGGCAACAGGTGCCCTGCCCTATGCCAATCCGCGTAATGTGGCCTCCGGTTCCCTGAAGCTGAAAGACAGCCGTGAAGTTGCTGCCCGCCCATTGGATGTGGTGCTCTACCATTTCCTGGATGACCGGAATTCATTTACTACCCATTGGGATGCTTTGGAGGCTGCACGTTCCTGGGGCCTGAACATCTCTGAACACAGCAGAAAATGCAGCAACCTCAAGGAGGTCTATGCTTATTTGCAATACTGGAATGAAGCACGCAAAAACCTGAGTTACGATACCGATGGCGTGGTCATCAAGGTGAACAACCGGAACCAGCAGCAGGAACTGGGCTTTACCGCCAAAGTGCCGCGTTGGGCCATTGCCTATAAATTTCAAACGGAAACCGCGCATACCAAACTCAAAAGCATCAGCTTTCAGGTTGGGCGCACCGGTGCCATTACGCCTGTGGCCAACCTGGAACCGGTCAATCTGCTCGGAACGGTGGTAAAAAGGGCATCACTGTACAATGCCAATGAAATTGAACGCCTCGACATCCGTCCCGGTGATTGGGTTTTTGTGGAGAAAGGCGGTGAAATCATTCCGAAAGTAACCGGTGTTGACTTCAGCAAACGGCAGGAACACTTGCCGGCATTCCAATACATCCAATTTTGTCCGGAATGCCAAACGGCGCTGGTACGCGAAGAAGACGGTGCCCTGCACTATTGCCCCAATGAGTTGAACTGTCCGCCGCAGGTGAAAGGACGCATCGAACATTTTGTGGCCAGAAAAGCCATGAATATTGAAAGCATTGGCGCAGAAACCATTGATTTGTTGTACCAGGCAGGATTGGTGCGCAACGTGGCCGACCTGTACGATTTACGGATGGAAGACCTGCTCAAGCTGGAACGTATGGCCGACAAAAGTGCGCAAAACATCCTGAACGGTATTGAAGCCAGCAAGCAAATTCCATTTGAACGGGTATTGTTCGCTTTGGGAATCCGGCATGTAGGCGAAACAGTAGCGCGTAAAATTGCAGCGGCAGCAGGAAACATCCAGTGGCTGGAACATGCCGGACCGGATCAATTACAGGAAATAGAAGAAGTTGGCCAGATTATTGCCGCAAGCATCCACGACTGGTTTACCGAGCCTCAGCACAAAGAATTAATCCGACGACTGCAGCAAGCCGGTTTGAAACTGGAAACTGCCCCAAAACAGTTGGATTCTGACCTGCTGAATGGAAAAACATTGGTCATCACAGGAACATTTGCGCAATTCAGCAGGGAAGAAATCAGGGAAATGATTGAACGAAACGGAGGCAAAAACGGATCCAGCGTTGGCAAAAGCACCCATTATCTGGTCGCAGGAGCAGGCGTTGGTCCGGCAAAAATGGAAAAAGCCGTTGCGCTGGGCGTACAGGTGATCAGTGAAGACGAATTCTTAAAAATGATAGGACATGGCGGTACTTAAACTGAAGGAACGTGTAGGAAGGAAAGCGCTGGAACGAAAGTTGTTGCAGCATAAACACAAACGTGCGGTTGTTTCTTTCCCGAGCACCAAAAACATCCTGCTTGCATTCAGCAGCAAACAACCCGAACAGGAGCTGGCGCTGATTGAACAGTTTGCCGCCCAATTGAAAGAAATGGGTAAAAAGGTGACCCGGCTGATCTATCTGGGAAAACTGAACCGGAAAGAAGTGAAACCAGGTGATATTGCCGGAACAATATACCTTTCCAACGAAGATTTCAATCTGTGGGGCATGCCTGTTTCTGCGAAAAGCAACGACATCCTTTCCACGCCGTTCGATTATGCCATCAACCTGAATATGGAAAGCCCCTTGCAGTTGTGCAGCATGACGGCATGCAGCAATGCTTCCCTGCGCATCGGACCTTACAAAGCCTCAGATGTGGCATGCTATGACCTGATGCTCGGCAACAACAACCAATCGGATTTGAAACACTTCATCCGGGACTTAAACCACTACATCCCCAAATTATGAGCGCAAGCAAAAAATTCACAGGCACCGGCACTGCCCTGATTACTCCGTTTCATGCGGATGGAAGTCTGGACCTGCAAGCACTGGAACTGCTGGTAGCACAGCAAATCCGGAACAACATCAACTACCTCGTGGTTCTTGGAACCACCGGCGAAAGTGCCACCGTGAAGGCCGATGAGCGCGCGCTGATCAAAGAAACCGTTCGTCGCGTGAACAATGGCAGGGTTCCGCTGGTGCTGGGTATTGGAGGCAATGATACGTTTGCTGTGCGCGATGCCATGGTGCAGGAAGACCTGGATGGTTTTGATGCCATCCTCAGTGTTTCGCCATACTACAACAAACCCAATCAGCGCGGGATGGTGGAACATTACCGCATCCTCGCCGATCACGCACCACGCCCGCTGATTATTTACAATGTACCTGGTCGCACCGGTGCAAACATGTTGGCAGAAACCCAGTTGGAAATCGCCGGTTTCGACAATGTCATTGGCACCAAAGAAGCCAGTGGAAATGTGGAGCAATGCATGGAAATCCTGAGGCACAAACCCGAGGATTTCCTGGTCATCAGCGGCGATGATGCACTTACCTTCCCATTTCTTGCCCTGGGAATGGATGGCGTAATCAGCGTAGCAACACATGCATTTCCCCTTGCCATGAGCCGCATGGTTGCTGCCGCACTTCAGGGAAACTGGGCCGAAGCGCGTGCCCTGCATTATGCGCTCCTGCCGGTGATGCAGGAAATCTTCGCCGACGGTTCTCCGGGTGGAATCAAGGTGATGCTGGAAACCGCCGGAATCTGCAAAAACGTGGTGCGCCTGCCTTTGATGCCTGTGAAAGAAGAAGTTGCCTTGCGGCTGCGTACCTTATACCGCCAATTAGCAGAAGATGAGCGCCTATCTGGCCAATCTTAACAGACTTCCTGCCTGGCTGCATGCCTATGGCGTAAACCATGTCGTCGCCTGTCCGGGTTCCCGAAATGCGCCGTTGCTGGAAACGCTGCACCGTTCCGGCCTGTTCACCATGACGGGCGTGCGCGATGAACGCAGTGCCGCATTTATTGCCCTGGGTATGGCACAGCGTGGAATTCCCGCCGCCGTATGCTGTACCAGCGGTACCGCTGTACTCAACTTGTATTCTGCAATTTGTGAAGCTTATTATCAGCGCGTTCCGCTGATTGCCATCACTGCCGACAGGCCTCCGGAACTGATTGACCAATGGGATGGCCAGACCATCAGACAACAGGGCATCTTCGAGAAACACATCCTTGACAGCATCCAATGGCCGGATGACCTGAATGACCCGGAACAATCCGGGCTGATTGACGCATTGATGGAACGGGCGCTTCAACAGGCCACGGGCCCATGCAAAGGTCCAATCCACATCAATATTCCGCTGCGCGACCCAATTTACAGGGATTTTGAACATACTGCTCCTGTTGTTCCTGTCTGTTCGCAAAAGACCATACCCGCAGGAAACCAGGAAATCCTGCTGCCGGAATTAACGGGTCGAACTTTGCTGATTTGCGGCATGCACGCTCCGGATGAAAGGCTTCGGGAAGCCATCAGGCACATCAGTGCAAAAATGCCGGTACTGTGCGACATCGCTTCAGGTTTGCTTCAATGTTCAAGCCACCCAAACTGGGAACGTTCATTTCTGATGTCGGGTGGAGCACTGCCCGAAAATTTAGCATCAGATCAGCTGATCAGCGTTGGAACGTCCATGCTCAGCAAACCCCTCAAGCAATGGCTGCGCCGGCAAAAACCAAAAAAACACTTTCATATTTCAGAAGCAGGCTGGGTGGGTGATCCTTTTGATACACATCCGCGAAACCTCCGCCAAAACCCTGCGGCATTTCTGGAATTACTGGATGAACAACTTGTGCCCAATACCAATTACTTGACAGCCTGGAACCAGTGGTTTGCCACACATGAAGCACGATACCGTCAGATTCAGCCCACATTGCCGTGGTCAGAATGGACGGCTTTGGAATTGCTGTTCAAAACCATGCCTCAAGGAACCACGCTGCAACTGGGCAACAGCATGCCTGTGCGCTACGCAGCCTGGCTGGCGCCAAAAAATGCGAACATGGTATTTTCCAACAGGGGAAGCAGCGGCATCGACGGCTGTGTTTCTACGGCCGTAGGCTATGCACTGGCCCATCCCGAAGAACAGGTATTGTTGTTGGTTGGTGATGTGAGCTTTTTCTACGACAGCAACGCCCTGTGGATGGATCATAAGCCCGAAAATCTGCGCATCGTTGTGTTGAACAATCAAGGCGGGAACATCTTCAGAATCATTGACGGCCCGAACAAACTGCAGGTAACCAAAAATTTCCTGGTGATGGAAGAATTCCGAAGCGCACAAACCTTGGCCAATAGCTACAGTTGCGCATATACCCGGATGCACGAAATGCCTCATCCCGACGAGCTTCACCACTTTTTCAGCCAAAAAGGGCCGGCCATTCTGGAACTTGTATTTTCGGCAAACAGCGGACCTGAAGTATTGGCACGGATAAAAGGCACCTGAACGCTTAACGCATCGAGGGCTTATGCCTAACTTTGTGTCGTGCTCCTTCAGGAACTTACTGCCATCAGTCCCGTTGACGGAAGATACCGCAACAAGGCCGCAGCACTTGCGCCATTTTTCTCTGAATTCGGATTAATCCGCTACCGCGTACTTGTTGAGGTTGAATACCTTTTTGCATTGGCAGAAGCGGGAATTCCCGGTTTTGACGGGCAGGCATTGAAGCAAAAATCCAGCGAACTGCGCAGCCTGTATCGCGATTTCACCCCTGAACAGGCCGCACAAATCAAACACACGGAAAAAACCACCAACCACGATGTAAAGGCGGTGGAGTATTTCGTGAAAGAACAATTGGATGCATTGGGACTAAGTGCATTGAGGGAATGGGTACATTTCGGACTCACCTCTCAGGACATCAACAATACCGCCATACCACTGAGCCTCAAAGAAGCCTGCGGTCAGGAATTGTTTCCTGCCCTGGAACAGGTGCTTGACAAACTAAACACCATGGCTCATGATTGGATGCAGGTGCCCATGCTGGCGCATACCCACGGACAACCTGCTTCTCCAACACGCCTGGGAAAAGAAATCTACGTGTTTGTGAATCGCTTGGAGGCTCAAATCAAGCAGCTTAAAGAAGTAAGTTTCGCGGCAAAATTTGGCGGGGCTACCGGTAATTTCAATGCGCACCACGTGGCATTTCCTGCCATCAACTGGGAACAGTTTGCCAACAGCTTTGTGAATGTTCAGCTGGGGTTGAGCCGCAGTTCCGTAACCACACAAATAGAACATTACGATCAGTTGGCGGCACTCTTTGACGCCTTCAGAAGAATCAATACCATCCTGATTGATTTATGCCGCGACATCTGGTCGTATGTGAGCATGAATTACTTCAGACAAAAAATAAAAGAAGGCGAAGTCGGTTCATCGGCCATGCCGCACAAAGTGAATCCCATCGACTTCGAAAACGCCGAAGGAAATTTAGGCATCGCCAACGCGCTGTTCGGACACCTGAGCGAAAAGCTGCCCATCAGCAGGCTGCAGCGCGACCTTACCGACAGCACGGTACTCCGGAATATTGGCGTGCCACTGGCACACAGCCTGATTGCCTGGAACAGCATGCTCAAAGGACTGGAAAAGCTGTTGCTGAATGAAGCAGCCATGCAACAGGACCTTGAAGAAAACTGGGCGGTGGTGGCAGAAGCCATTCAAACCATTCTGCGCCGGGAAGCCTATCCCAACCCTTATGAAAAACTCAAGGAACTTACGCGTACCAACGAGCGCATCAGTTCAGCAACCATTGCAGATTTCATCAACAACCTGGATGTATCCGAATCTGTAAAGGCTGAATTAAGCGCCATCACACCTTTCAATTATACCGGCATCCGGTTCTCCTTTGAACACCCATGAACTACAGGAAACTGTTCCTGAAAGTCAGTCTTATCCTTGGAATGGTGCTTAGTGCACTGTTCTTTGGCTATGCGATTTTTAGGGGGAGTTTGCTGCAGTTGACCATAGATAAAGCGCAAAGGAAACTGCTGCGTGATTACGGTTTGAACCTACAGGTGGGCCATGCTTCCTTCACCGGCATGTTTGCGGTTGAATTGAATCAGATTTCCATCATACCGGATGGAAACGACACCCTTTTGAACATAGATACAGCAGCATTCAGCTTGCGATTGCTTCCCCTGCTCACCGGAAAAGTGCAACTGAAAAGCCTGCATTTGGGCGGGCCAATGCTTAAGATTTTCAACGAACCCGAGCGCTGTAACTGGTGCGCCATCAAAAGGCCAAAAAATCAAAGCAGCTCCAAGAAATCCGCAGCAGAAATCGTATTTCGGCTCATAGAATCAACACTCAACCAGATACCACAAGCCGTGGTGGTGAATCGCGCAGGTGTATTATACAGCGACAGCTCCGGTACTGTTCAGCTGCAGGTGCCGCGTTTCCTGCTGGAACATCAGGCATTTAAAACCATCTTCAGCACCAACAGCAACCGCGGCATTCAGGCCTGGCAGGCCGATGGAACCCTGGATCCGGGCGCACTCACCGGCACCTTTCGTTTGTTTGCACTGAACAACAACCAAAGCAGCAGACCAAAACTTTCCAACTGGTTTGGCATCAATGCAGGCTGGAACATGCTTACTGCTTCTTTCAGCAAGATTCGTTTTGAAGCGGAAACCCTGCACATGAATTTGGAAGGCGGCATCGAACAACTATCGGTACAGCATGAACGGATCAGCGATTCTGTGGTTGTAATTCCCAGCGCAAAAGCCAACCTGATGATTCGTTTGGGAAGAAATCACGTGGAGCTGGATTCTGCTTCTACCGGAAACATCGACAAGTTGAAGTTGAACATGTATGCGCGTTATGCCTGGCAGCCGGAACGCGACTATACCCTGGCAGTGAATATTCCCTGGACGCCTGCGCAGGATTTCCTGGGAAGCTTGCCTGCGGCACTGTTTGCCAATTTATCCGGCATACGCGCCGAAGGAAACATGAGCTATCGGTTCAGGGTGCACATCAACGACAAAAATCCGGACGCTGCCACCCTATACAGCGCCATGGATGAGCAAAACTTGCACATCAGCCGCTTTGGCGCTGCCAAGTTGCAGGACCTGCACCTTCCCTTTTCTTACTACTTTTTCCTGAACGGAAACCTGCAGCGGAGCGTGTATGTAGGTCCTGAAAACGCCAATTTCCGCAGGCTGGATCAAATTGCACCCGAACTCCGGAATGCCGTGCTTACCGGGGAAGATCCCAATTTCTACTACCACAAAGGATTTGAACCGGAAGCCTTGCGCAGCGCACTCGTTGCCAACTACAAAGCCGGTCGTTTCCGCAGAGGCGGATCCACCATCACCATGCAATTGGTGAAGAACTTGTTCCTGAGCCGCAGGAAAACGCTGGCACGCAAACTCGAAGAAGTTCTTTTGGTATGGCTGCTGGAAAATCATACCAACATCAACAAAAATCGCCTGTTTGAAATCTACCTCAACATCATCGAATGGGGCCCGGGTATTATTGGCGCTAATGAGGCCGCACAATTTTACTTTGCCAAAGACGCCGCTGCACTGAACGCGATTGAAAGTGCCTACCTGGCCGCCATCGTGCCAAGCCCAAGAAGATTCGCGGGCTGGTTTGACGCCAATGGAAAACTCGCGCGCAACGACCTTCATTTCAGGGTCATCCGTCAGGTGATGCAAAACAAAGGCATGGCTGTTCACGACTCTTCCAGTCAGGTTCCGGCCCTGTATTTACGCGGCAGGGCGTTAAACCTGCTTAGAAAAGATTCCACCATCAACACCATCAATAACACAGAACCATGGACAGAGTAATTCATATTGGAGATAAAGTTCGATTCCTCAACGAAAATCTTGCAGGAACAGTCAGTTCCCTGCACCGCGACGGGATGGTTGGCGTAACCATTGAAGATGGATTTGAGCTTCAGGTACTCGCCCGCGAATTGGTAGTTACGGAAGCGCTGGTAACACAGGCCGCCGAGAAACCCAAAACCGAGAAACCCAAGGCGCCTCAGGAACTAAACAAGGGCGTATTCCTGCTTGCATGCCGCGATGAAAAGCAACATTGGCAACTGAGCCTGATCAACCGCATAGGTACTGCCATGTTTTTTGCCTTCTACCGTCGTACGCCTGCAGCTACGGAACTGCTGGCGCATGGCGAACTGAAAGACGGACAAGAACAGGCCGTTGCCTCCATGGGTCAGGCCCTCCCAGATAAGTGGGGAACCTGGTGCCTGCAGTTTCTGCCCATCCGTCAATTTCCGGGCAATATTCCAGCCATGGAACAATGCTGGCGAAGCTTTACTCAGGGAGATTTTCAGCATACACCCTTCCGAAACAACGGACAACCCCTGTTTGCCTTCAAAATGGAAGTAGGGAATCCGGAACCTGATACTGCCGGCAAAGAAATTGCTCCAGGTCCAACAACGGCCAAAACCTTTGCACCTTTGAATTTCGGCCGACCCGAAGAAGAAATTGACCTGCATGCTGATGCCCTGGAACTGGATGCTGCTTTACCCGGCGACATCATCCTGAAGAAACAAATGGAAGCCTTTCAGCGACATCTGGAACTGGCCATAGCCTATAAGATGAACCGCATTACCGCCATTCACGGTGTGGGGAACGGCGTTCTGAAAAACCTGATCATCCTTCAACTGAAAGGTCATCCGGGCGTGCGTACCTGGGAGCATGCCGACGCACGTGATTACGGGCAGGGCGCCCTGCGCATCATACTGAAACATCAAAGCTCATGAAGCATTTCTTTTTGCCAATACTCCTCTTTTTAACGGGAAGCATAAACGCACAATCTTATGCTCCGGCAGATACCATCAGTTCCAAGGACACCATTTGCTTTGCCGCGGTAGGCGACCTGATGCTGGGTACCAATTATCCGGGTCCGGAATATCTGCCCCCTGATGATGGTGCAAGCATCCTGAAACCCGTTTGGAGGTGGTTAAGCAGCGCGGATGTAAGCTTTGGAAATGTGGAAGGCACGATTTTCAAAGGTCCGGGCACGGTAAAAAAGTGTCAGGATCCAACAAAATGCTATGCCTTCCGCAGCCCGGAACATTATGCCGCACACCTGAAGCGCGCCGGCTTCGACCTGCTCAGTGTGGCCAACAACCACATGGGCGATTTTGGCGATGAAGGCCGCCGGGCTACCCTTCGGAACATTGAAAAGCAAGGGATGGCAGCATCAGGCCTCCTCATCAAACCTTTTTGCAGCATCACCCGCAAAGGAAAGCGCATCGGCTTGCTGGCCTTTGCACCGAATTCAGGTTGTCTGAACATCAATGACTGGGCCGCCGCTGAAAACTTGGTAAAACGCTACCGCGACAGTGTGGATGTTCTGGTGGTCTCATTCCACGGCGGCGCGGAAGGCAGCAACCACAGGCATGTTCCCAAACAAAAAGAACTGTTTCTGGGCGAAAACCGCGGCGATGTGTATGGGTTTGCGCATAAAATGGTAGATGCCGGTGCAGACTTGATTCTGGGACATGGTCCGCATGTTACCCGTGGCGTGGAAGTGTACAAAAACCGCTTCATCAGCTACAGCATGGGTAACTTCTGCACCTACAACCGTTTCAACCTGAAAGGAGTGAATGGCATGGCACCCTTGTTCCGCATCTATACCGATGCGCTGGGCAACTTCCTCCACGCCGATGTGGTTCCAACCCGACAATACGGCGAAGGAGGCCCGGTTTTAGACCCAACAGGCGCTGTGATTCAGGAAATCAAAACACTGACTGAGACTGATTTCTCAGGTGGCGGAATCAGATGGGAATCTGAATTCCGCCTGGCTCCTGTGGTTAAAACTCAACGTAATCCCTAGTCCTGCCGCGGCTGTAGCTTTTTTGCTTACGGAATTCCTGCTCTGCCAACTCCTGCAACTTTTTCTTGGACAACTTCTTCCCTGCTTTAGGAAAATTACGGAAGCGAATTATTTCCTCAGAACGTCCGTCCAACTTGATGTTGTGTTGCTCTCTGCGCAACAACACCCCCTGATCGTACACTTCTTCGGTAAAGTCCAGTTCATTGGCCAGTGCAGCCATGCGCCAGCTTTCCGCCGCATCGAAACATTGATTGTCCTGGTAATTCACGCCTTCCAAATCGCCACTCAGCCAACGACCTTGTTTCTTTCCCTGCCGGTATTTACCTGCTTCCGTTAGGGTTTTTCCGGGGGTAAAGAAGTACCATACACTGTCGCGCAGACCCTTATTCATGAATCCGGTGAACTGCGTTACTCCGGTAATGTGAAAATCATAAACTACCCCGCTGTAATCGCTCAGGGTTTGGGTTCCGCTGCTGTCGTAAAATGCAGTGTAGAAAATATCTTCAAAGGCCAGATCAGTTTCTGTAGCGCAGGAGTAGCTGAAGGTTTCGTCCAGCACATATCCTTCGTACATCAGATTGCTGCTGCCTGGACGATAACCGCGAATGCGCCCTTTGAACCGCAGGCTGTCGCCGGAAAGGGTCGGATGCGCGATGACGCCCGGTGTGTATTCCACTTCCTTCATCTTCTGCCCTGCTTCGTTCCAATAAGTCCACCAGCCGGTTTTTTGTTGTTCGCGCACCTGTCCGTGCTGGCTTTTTTGTCCGTTCTGGTAATAGTACGTGTAGGTTGCAGTCCAAAAAGGTTTCAAATTGAGGAGGTGTTCCCTGCCTCGCCAGGAAATAGATCCATCTTTAAAAGAAAGCAGCTCGGATTCATCATCTGTGTGGCGCCTCTGATAATTTGTGCGACGGTTATGATACCGGCCAGCGTCGGAGCCAAGACTATATGAAGCCAGTTCTTGAATCCCGTAAATCTGAAAACCGCCGTGTTCCTTGGGTTGGATGTCCAACAAGTTTACCGAATCTTCAGCCATGAATCTGACTTCCGCCTTCACCCCGCCTTCATCAAACCAAAAACGTGCGGTTCCGTTTGCAAAGCCATCTTTAAACTGAACCTCGGAGGCAGGGGCTTTGCGGGTTACCGGCATCATCATGGTCGTGGACATGTCCCCTTCGTTTACAATATCGGAGGACTCCTGAACATGGTTGTATGATCGATATGTTCCGTGTACACGACCTTCTTTCAGGGGCAAGGAGTCAAGGATCAATCCGTTGCTGATGTCGGTGAGGAGTAAATGTACGTCAGGCCTGCCCGCCCGCATGATGAAATGCAGGTTATTTATTGAACGAAAATCCAGGGGCAGGTTTTGCACACCATCCGGCCGGCCAAGCACATAGTTCAACTGTTCCTTGCCTATCGGTTTAAATGGAGCCTGGTATGATCCTGTCCTTAATCCTTGCTCGTAGTTGTTGCTGAAATCAATCGATTCCGCCTTCTTCCCATATTGCCATTGGAAGTTTTCTCTGCCGTGCTTTATACCGGTTGAATAGGTGGTATTGATGCTGCGTTGGAGACGTTTCAATTCCATCGAGGCTTGACCCTGTAGTATACCGGCCTGCCAATCTGTGCTGATGCTGATGAAATCACGTACGCGCTTTCCTTGGAAGCGCCACCTGCGGTTTTCCTCCAAATTATATGCGGTCAGCCAATCCACGCCGCCTCTTGCCCTGGTATGGATGACCGTGTCATAGACATTCATCCAAGGCCTTTTGATGCGTTCCAGACTAAATTTATGGAATCCGTCAATTCTGGCGCTGTTGCCATAGGGGAAACGCCTTTTGGCCAGACGAAGGGTCCAGTTTCCGTTGAAGGGCTGACCATTCAGGTACAGTTTACTTTGGACTTTATCCGGGAATCCCTTGTTTAACTGGTCATACAAGAAATAATCTGTCAGGTCATAAGTAGCGGCACCTTCGTTGCCCCTTTGTTCCGGTACTGCCGGGCGCGTGGTGGCCTGAACCACAAAGCTCAACGGCATCTCGTGCATGTTGGAAGTTTGGGTGAGCAGCAAATCACCATTTGCGCTGCGTGTAATACTGCTTTTCCATACAGGGCGTATGCTTTTGGGGTTGCCACCCGAACCCCGGCGGTCAAAAAGGATATACGTGGTATCTGCGGCGTACACTTCCCGCTTCAGGTATTCAAAATACACCTTCCCGTTTTTGTCGCGCGTAACCGTGGAGTCAAGATTCACCACCACCGGCACTTCCTGTTTCAGGATGTAGCGGTAGTAATCTGCGCTGCGGTCTTCTTCAAACTCTACGGCTCCCTCGGGGCTTACACGTGTTTCAATGCTTTTGCTGTACAGCGTGGTCATCCCGAAATACCGGATGGCATAGTACGCTTCCGTAACCACCTGCCCTTGTTCTTCCACCAGCAGGTGAAAGAGGTTGCCGATGTTGGTATCCAAATACAGGTGGCGATTGGTGACCAGCACCTGCCGGGGTTTACTTCCGTTGCGACCCGGCATTTCGCTTGGGCGTTTGGTACAGGTTTCAATCCTGCGGTATTCACCAAGAAACATCCCGGAATGTTGAAGTTCATTGTTGTACCATTCCCGGCTTACATAACGATCATGGAGCTCACGCGCACTGCCATTAATGCTCAGGCGACATCCATCGGCAAAGATTAACCAATCAAGCTTTGCCCAGCTGCGCGCATTGAAATACCAATATCCGGAATCCTGATAACCGGTTGATACAGAATCTGCCAGGAAGGTTTCCTCCTTAAAATTTCCACGCACAGAAACCTGGATAGGGGTTTTGCGGCCGTTTTCCCACCATACCTTGTTGGATGCAGCCACGTCGTGCTTGCTCTTGAAAATGGTATCCCAGGCCCAGCCATGCAATTCATTGTCTTTAAAAGTATAGAATTTTTTCCTGATACCCTGTGCTGTGAAGAATTCGTACTCACCCGTCCTCTTTCCCGCCTCAATCATTCCGCGTTCGCGCAGATTTCCCATAGGGTCAAACACTTCCACCAGGCCATTGGGCAAATCCTCATGAAACCTGATGCGCGTGGTCTTTTGCGCCAACCCGTAATTGTTGATGTCGTAATAAGTCCATAGTCCTTCTTTCTTGTCGTTTGCGTAATTCCCTTCCCAATAAACCACGGCGGAACCGTCTTTCATCGTGTTTTGGGTATAAAATGTTGCAGTTCCTTCCTTGCGGTTGTTTTTCATGAAAAAATGCACAGCCACATGGGTGGAATCTTCATGGGAATAGTTTTGAAAAATGCCTTTGGAAACATAGCGCATTTCCGGCAAGGGGTAATAGGCGACGTATTCACCGTCGGGCAACTGAAAAGGGCAAAACGGGATGGCCAGAAGCTGCCGGGATTCCAGCACCTGATGCTCGGCCGTATTGTTTTTCCAGAATGATTCGAGTCGGAAGGGAAAGACAAAAACCTTGCGCCCCTGGAAATACGCTGTTTCGGTTTCTTGTGCCTTAACTGTGGAAGCAAATACCACGGAAAGCAGGAGGACAAGGATGTATAATTTCTTCATGAATAGATGTTCTTGGGATGAAAACGGAATGTGCCCGTTATTAGTGCCTGCATGCGATAAATCAGGCAGTGCAGCTTTGAACAGGTATAGCCGTTTCTGTTATGCAATATGTGGGAAGTATGCGCGGGCAGTTGTTCTAAATCAGAATTCACCAAATTCATGCTTGTACATGGTGCCACGACGATGTTTTCGGCTCCGGTATTTCCGGGTTGGCTGACCGCGGTCCAGCTTTCTGAGTTCTTTTTCCGAAGGCACTCCGTATCCTCGTCCTTTAAAGGAAGCAAAACTTTGAAAATTTTTTGCGTAACCGTCCAAGCGAATGAAGTGGTGGTCGGAACGAAGTAATTCCCCCGAATCATACACTTCTTCTGTAAAATCGAGTTCATTGGAGCGCCGGGTCAATTTATAGCTTTCCGATGGATCAAAACACTGATGATCCAGGAAATTGATGCCCTCCAGATCGCCGTTCAGCCATCGTCCGTGCTTCAGACCGAGGCGGTATTTTCCGGCCTCTTCCAGGGTGGCACCGCTGGTATAAAAATACCAAACGCTGTCGCGCACACCGTCCTTTACATAGCCTTCGAATCGCTTCACCCGATTGATGTGAAAATCATACACCGGGCCGCTGTATTGCTGCAGGGTTTGATTTCCTGCGCTGTCGTAAAAAGCAGTATAGAAGATGTCTTCAAATGTCAAATCTGTTTGGGCAGCGCAGGAATAATCGAATGTTTCGTCGAGCACATAGCCTTCGTACATCAGTTGCCCGTTGTCCGGACGGTAACCCTTGATTTTCCCCTTATAGCGGATGCTGTCTTCGGGCCGCAGCGGATGCACCGTAATGCCGGCGGTATAATCCACTTCCTTCATCTTCTTTCCTTCTTCGTTCCAGAAAGACCACCAGCCGGTGCGGCGTTCCTGCGCCACCCTGCCCTGCTGACTGGGCTGCCCATTGAGGAAGTAATAAGTATAATCGGCGGTCCAGTTGGGCGACAACCCTACAAATCCTTCGTCGTAATTTGCCGTGATGGTTGCCGAACCACGTTCAGCCTGATAGCTTAACACCAGTCTGTATTGTTCCTGCATTCTTGACTTACTCAGTCGCTCCGTTTCTGCGTAATAATTCCGGACGGGTACAAAAGAGCCATATTTACCCAAAGCATCCAGGAAAAAACTGCCATTTTGTTCGTAGCTGAGCATGAGCAGTTTTACTGAATCTTCAGGGCGAAACTTCACTTCTGCCTTCAGGCCCCCCTTTTCAAACCAGAAGCGTGCCGTTCCGTTGGCGTATCCGTGGGTAAAGGGAATTTCAGATGCCAGGCTTCTTGTGGTGCGCGGCATCATCGCATAAGGTCCAGATTCGGTAATGTCCTGAACCATATCGGTGCGGTAAGCCCGATATATTCCATGCGGGCGGCCTTGTTCCAAGGGAAGCGAATCCTGCACCTGTGCATTGAACTGCGTGAACACCAATGCGTCCTGCAATTGATTCGCTTTTATGTTGAACGCCAGTTTGGCGCCATCCCGGTTGATGCTAACAATGTGCAGCCCTTCAGGCTTTCCTGCAACATAGGGGCGGATATCCTGCGGCAACTGGTACGTGCCACGGAAAAACCCTGATCTGAGGCCACGCTCATAATTGTTGGTAAACTGCTCCACCGCTGCATCTTTCCCATATTGCCAATGTAACTGCTCAGAACCATGTTTGAAGCCTGACATATATTCGGTATTGATGGAGCGCTTGAGTCGTTGCAATTCCATTTCGGCACCGGAGATGACCCCTTCAGTCCAGAACGTCCTGATGTTGGCCCGGTCGGGAACGGTTTTGCCTGTATAATTCCAGCGGTAGGTTTCTCCGATTAAGCTGAAACGCGACAAAAAATCAATAGAACCCTGGGCTTTCACATGCAAGAAGAGGTTGTAACCACCGCCGTACGGTCTCTTTCTGCGTTCAAGCCGAAAGCCATGATAACTGCCCAATTCCATGATTTTGCCATTGGGTTGTCTGGTTTTGGGCAATTTAATGATCCATGTTCCGGTAAACGGCCTGTCCTGCAGCCACAAGCTGCTGCTGACCTGATCGGGAAAGCCATTGCTCAGGTGTTTGTATATAAACTGGTCGCTCAGGTCAAATTCCGGCAAGTCGTTAAATCTGCGTGCGGACAAAACATCGGCGCTGATGTGCACCATTACCTGAAAGCGCAGCGGCATTTGAGGTAATTGTGACCACTGAAGGATGTTGAGATTACCGTTGGGTAGCCGAACGATTTCCCAAGTCAGGCTGGGCCTAATCCGGTTCATCCTGGAATTAAAACTCTTGAAGCTGAATAAAGTATAAACGGTATCGCGGGTATAGATTTTTTGTTTCACTTCGCCGTAGTACAGCCTTCCCTTGGAATCATAGATATGGGATTCGGAGGCGGTGAAATACAGCGGCACTTCCTCCTGCAGCACCAGTGTGAAATATTCCGGGGCTCTTTCCTTCCTGATTTCCAGAAATCCTTTCTTCCCCATGAATTTTTCCTGCGACATATTGTAGATGCGGCGCAGCTTAAAATGCTTCAGCAGATAAAATGCTTCATAAACCTTTTTTCCCTCGGCGGTGACCCGCAGGTGAAAGAGGTTTCCGTAGGTCGTATCCAGGCGGATGTGGCGGTTTTCGATGCGCAGATTGGTGTATGTTTCCCCTTGGATGCTCGCTGAAGGCAGTTCACGCAGCGAAGGAAACACCCGACGGTGTTCACCCAAATAGATGGCCGAATGAGTTTCATTGGAACTGTTCCGCTGCTCCACCTGGTAACGATTGCGGACAAACGAGGCAGCGGAATAATCCAAATAGGTATTCAGTTCATCCCCATGAAGCCAGCTATTGATTTGTTCCCATGATTGCGGCTTTGTGTACCAAAAACCTGAATCCTGATAGGTGCTTGCGTCTACAGAATCCAGAAAGCGGACCACTAAAACCTTGTTTGCGCTTGTCTCGACCAATTCGGGCGTTGGCTTATCGTGTTCGTAATAGCGTCGATAACTGCTGTATGGAGCAGCCTCCAATCCTTTAGAAGGAAAAATGGTATCCCAGCTCCAGCCATGTCTTTTTCCTTGCACATACGGAATCATTTCTGTGGGTCGGCCTTGTGCATCAAATCGCTGCTGTTCGCCTGTTTTGAGCCCCTGCAGATACGTGGACGTTTCCGTGAGCCTCATCCGGTGGTCATAAATCATGACAGTTCCATCGGGGACATCCTGATGGAAGGTTATTTTCGTAGTGCGTGTGGCGATCCCATTGTAGTTATAGGAACGATGCGTCCATACTCCTTCTTTCTTGTCTTCAACATATTGGCCTTCCCAATACACCGGAGCCATGCCATTCTGATAGGTTTTACCGGTAAAGAAGCGGGCAAGTCCGTTTTTCTTTCCATTTTTTATAGAGAAGCTTGCCGCAATATGGGTGGAATCGCGATGCGTAGGACGGTTGCTGGTTTCGGGCAAAGGATAATATGCCAGGAAGTCGCCGTCGGGCAGCGGAACCGGACAAAAAGGGATGTGTCGTAATTCGTCGTAACGCGGAAGGATGCTGTACTCGGCGGTGTTGTTTTTCCAATTACCTTCCAAACGGTAAGGGAAAACGTACACCGACTTCCCTTCGAAATCTGTCTTGTCAATGTTTTGCGCGTACAAAACAGTTTGAGCTGCCGAAAGCACGGTAAAAAACAGCAGTCCCTTCTTCATGTTGCGATGAAATTACATGCATTCAAGGCTGAATGCATCGTAACTACGCTCCTGAATTCAGAAGCGGTAAGACAATTGTTCGTTAACCTGAAGGGTTCCGGTTTGATTACCTGCGAAATTGCTTTGTGGCGCGGTTATGTAATGGGCCAGTTCAGCAGCAGCTGCTTCAGAAAGAACGCCACATTCCTGCAGCAGCTTTTGGGCTACATGATACTGAGGCCCCATTTTACCATCGTCTATTTTGATGCAAATACCCAGTTTTCGTTCGGGCAGGCCTATGCAATACACACCATCGGCTCCGGTTTTGCCAATCACGGTTTTTCCGGCAGCCTTCATCAAATCGCTGCAATAGCGCTTGGTTCCGGCAATCATCATGGGATAGGCACTTACGGCATCGGTAATGCGTTTGCAGGCAGCCTGAACAGCCGATTCAAACTTTTCGGGAAAGACCAGGTTTTTGTAGGCGATGGCCTGATTTCTTACGGGCATGGCGAAGATGGGCGCCGAGCAACCATCCAAGCCGGTTTGCAGTGCCGCTTCCGGGATTTCGTAAAACAGGGAAACCCATTTTTTAATTTCCTGATGGAGCGGATGATTGACATGTACATAGCTGTCCACCGGCTGTTGGTGGTAAACGCACCAGGCCAGAAATCCGGCGTGTTTGCCGCTGCAATTGTTGTGGATGGCAGCAGGTTCCATACCAGCCCTGATGAGTGCCTGGGCATCCTGTTTCAGGGTTGGTGCCTGGGCGCCGCAAGCGAGGGCGCTTTCATCCAGCCCAATCTTCTGGAAAATACCACGAACAATGCGCAGATGTTGCGCTTCTCCGTTGTGGCTGCCGCACATCACTGCCAATTCTTCCTCAGTAAAACCAAAATGATCTGCCGCACCGCTGAGCAGCAATGGCAGTTGCTGGAAGAACTTAAGGGCTGAGCGCGGATAGCATACCTGCTCCACGTTTCCCAGCTGGTAAATAATGTTGTTGTACTCATCCACCACACAGATGACACCGCGGTGGAAACTCTCAAGTACCGGTCCCCTGTAACTTTCCACAAGCACCGGATTACACGCAGGGATTTGCATCAATTATTAGTTGTTTTCAGATTTCTGGGAAAGCAGGAACAGCACGGCCATGCGAACGGCTACGCCGTTTTCTACCTGATCCAGGATGATGGCATCTCCGCTGTCTGCAACATCGCTGCTTAATTCTACGCCCCTGTTGATGGGACCAGGATGCATGATGAGCAACTGCTTGCCCAAATCATCCAACATGGCTTTGTTGATGCCAAAATTCAGGGTGTATTCGCGCAAACTTGGAAAATACCGGATGTCCTGTCGTTCCAACTGGATGCGCAGTACATTGGCCACATCGGCCCATTGCAGCGCTTTTCGCACATCAGTTTCCACACGAACGCCCAAACTGGATATGTAGCGAGGCAACAAGGTGGCAGGTCCGCAAACCATTACCTCAGCGCCGAGTTTCTGCAGGCAGAAAATATTGCTCAGGGCCACTCGGGAATGAAGAATATCGCCAACTATCACTACTTTTTTCCCCTGCACAGAACCCAATCGCTCCCTGATGGAAAAGGCGTCCAGCAATGCTTGCGTAGGATGTTCACGGGTTCCGTCGCCTGCGTTTACCACCGGAACATCAATATGTTTGGCAAGAAACACACAGGCACCGGGCACAGGGTGGCGCATCACCACCATATCCACCTTCATACTCAGGATGTTTTTCACCGTATCAATCAATGTTTCGCCCTTGGAAACACTGCTTCCGGAAGCGGAGAAATTCACCACATCTGCAGAAAGACGTTTTTCGGCCAGTTCAAAAGAAACCCGGGTTCGGGTGGAGTTTTCAAAGAAAATATTGGCAATGGTCGTGTCCCTCAGGGTTGGCACCTTCCGTATTTTGCTGTTCAGCAGGTTTTTGAAGTTATCAGCGGTTTCAAAAATCAAATGCAGGTCATCGCTGTTCAATTCGCGAATGCCAAGCAAATTTCGTGTGCTGAGGAGTTTGTTCATCCCTGTTTTGTTTCCCGGATCCAAACCTTGTAATCGTTTTCCGTCAATGATACCTTTACTTGTTCCAGTTTTACCCGGGTATCAACCGCAATTCCTGTGTAATCGGGTGCTATGGGAAGTTCACGGCTGTATCTGCGGTCCACCAACACCATCAGTGAAACTTTTGCAGGGCGGCCAAAGCTGAGCAGGGCATCCAGTGCTGAGCGCACGCTGCGCCCTGTAAAAAGCACGTCGTCAATCAATACCACCTGTTTGTTTTCTGTGCTGAAGTTGATGTCGTTTTTCTTTGGAACCAACAGTTCCCCTCTGTTGAAATCATCCCTGAAAAAGGTGATGTCCAACTCTCCGTAATGCGGCATTACCGGCAAGCCTAGTAGATTCAGTTCTTCATAAACCAGCCTGCTGAGTACCACGCCCCTGGGTTGCAATCCGATCAATGCAAGCGCCTCCATATCAGGATGCTGCTCCATGAGCTGGTACGCAAAGCGCTTCAGGATGAGGCGTATTTGTTGATCACCGAGCAGCAACCTTGGTTCCATCATTGTTCGGAAAGTGCCACAATTATATCAAATTCTTCCCGGCTTACTTCTACCACAGAAAGTCGTCCCTGTCTGAGCAATCCCATTTGCGTCAATGAAGGTTCGGCTTTAATCTGAGCGAGGCTAACCGGATTTTTCAACTGTTTGTGCGGTGAAACATCTACGCCTACCCATGTATCACTGTCGGCTGTAGGATCGGGTCTGGCAGTTCCTGCAACGCGGGCAATACCTACAACTTCCTTACCTTCATTGCTGTGGTAGAACAGACATAAATCACCTATTTCCATGGCTGCCAGGTTGTTTCTGGCCTGGTAATTTCGCACACCATCCCAAAAGGTGATGCCATCTTGGTTCAACTGATTCCAGCTGTATTTGTAGGGTTCAGATTTTATGAGCCAATACCTCATCTCGGAATAGTTATATAAAAAACCCCGGCGTACCGGGGTTTCTTTTCTTGGTTAAATCAGCCCTTTGGCTTCTTCAATCCACTTATGCCATTGTTCCATGCTGGTCATGGAATCTTGCGTCTCCATTTCCGCGATGCGTTCATCTGTCAAACCTGCAAGATCTTCCAGTGTATGAACACCCAATGCGTTCAATCGCTTCTCAAAAGCTGGGCCGATGCCGCCAATCTTGGTAAGGTCATTACCTTCAGATTTTTTGGCTTTCTTTTCAGCAGGCTCAACTTTTTCGGCTTTTGCCTTAGAAGAGGCGTTTTCTGAGCGCTCTGCCTTTTCCATCATGGCACGCAATTCGCTCAAAGCTTCCAGTTCTCCGAGGGTTGTTTTTTCAGCGCTCTTATTGATTTTCTTGATGGTTTTGGAAGCAGTTTTACGGGCTTTTTCACGGCCGGCTTCATCTGCGGCACCTTTCGCTTTTTCAGCACCTTTCCAGATGTTGGTATGCGAAGCGATGATGCGTTTCTGGTCTTTGTTGAATTCGATTACTTCAAATTCCAGAACATCATCTTCACGGGCTGCAGCATTGTCTTTCTTCTTGATGTGGCGGGTGGGCGCAAAAGCTTCTACACCGTAGGGCAGCTGCACCGTAGCACCTTTATCGTTCACCGAAGTAACAGTGCCTTCATGAATACTTCCTATGCTGAAGATAGATTCGAATGTATCCCAGGGATTTTCTTCCAGTTGCTTGTGGCCGAGGCTCAAACGACGATTCTGGGTATCTACTTCCAATACTACTACTTCAAGTGCTTCACCTTTTTTGGTAAATTCTGCAGGATGCTTGATTTTCTTGTTCCAGCTCAGGTCAGAAACGTGCACCAGTCCGTCGATACCTTCTTCCAATTCTACGAACAAACCGTAGCTGGTCAGGTTTTTCACCACGCCGGTATGGCGGGAATTCACCGGATACTTATCGGCGATGGTTCCCCATGGGTCGGGCGTGAGCTGCTTGATGCCGAGCGACATTTTGTGTTCGTCTTTATCCAATGCCAGAACCACACAATCAATTTCATCACCCACTTTGAGGAAGTCCTGAGGGTTGCGCAGGTGACTGCTCCAGCTCATTTCGCTGACATGCACCAATCCTTCAACACCTGGCTTGATCTCAATGAATGCACCATAATCGGCAACCGTAACAACTTTTCCTTTTACGCGGCTTCCAATTTGGATGTCTTCACCGAGGCTGTTCCATGGGTGTTCTGAAAGCTGTTTCATGCCGAGGCTGATGCGCTTTTTCTCATCGTCGAAGTCGAGCACTACCACATTGATTTTCTGATCAAGTTTCAGCACTTCTTCCGGATGGTTGATGCGACCCCAGGAGATGTCGGTAATGTGAAGCAGGCCGTCAATACCACCGAGGTCAACGAATACACCAAACGATGTCATGTTTTTCACGGTTCCTTCCAGTACCTGACCTTTTTCAAGGCGCTTCAGGATTTCAAGTTTTTGTGCTTCAATATCGTCTTCGATGAGGGCTTTGTGAGAAACCACAACGTTTTTGTACACGTCGTTCACCTTCACAATTTTGAAATCCATATTCTTGCCAACGTACTGGTCGTAATCACGAACAGGCTTGGTATCAATTTGCGAACCTGGCAGGAAGGTATCGATTCCGAACACATCTACCACAAGTCCTCCTTTCGTGCGTGAGCGCACATAACCTGTAACAATCAGGTCTTCATTCATTGCAGCCAGGATTCGATCCCAGGCTGTTTCTGCGAGCGCCTTGCGGCGGCTCAAAATCAATTGACCTGCAGCATCTTCTGCAATGTCAACGAACACTTCTACTTCATCGCCGATTTTCAAGTCAGGTATATCACGGAATTCCTGACGGGGCACCAAACCATCTGATTTGAAGCCTACGTTCACCACAACATCTTTTTCGTTGATGGCTACCACATGGCCTTTAACCACCTTTTTTTCTTCGATGGGGTTAAAAGTACCAGCATACTGCTGCTCCATAGACGCACGTTCTGTTTTGGAATACGTACCGAAGCCGGCACCATCCATGTCCCAATCAAAATCGTCGTGTGAAGCCGCAGTGGCATTGTTTTTTGCCGTTACCGGCGCTGTGGTCTCAGGTTGTACCTGTTCGACCTCCTGGTTGTTGGTGTTTTCTGTTGTCAAACTGATGTTTCCTCCTTTTGGGGCCGGCAAAAATATACATTCCTTTTGAATTTCCATACCAAAAAACTAATGAAAGGCTTTCGCGCTTCATTGATACCTTTGTACACTCAAACCATGCATCAAAAAGTATTGATTCTTGACTTTGGTTCACAATACACGCAGTTGATTGCCCGCCGTGTAAGGGAATTACAGGTATATTGTGAAATACATCCCTTCAATCACGTGCCTGAAATTGGTCCCGATGTTCAGGGAATCATCCTCAGCGGCAGCCCATTTTCTGTAAATGACCCGGAGGCCCCTGATTTGGATTTAGATGCATTGCGCGGCCGTTTCCCGGTTTTGGGTATTTGTTACGGAGCGCAGCTGCTGGCAAAAAAATACGGAGGAAGCGTTGGCAGCAGCAGTCATCGTGAATATGGCAGAGCCATCATCAGCCAAACAGGCATCAGCAACCGATTGTTCGATGGCCTGGACGATCAGAGTCAGGTTTGGATGAGTCACGGAGATTCAATCCTGCAATTGCCCGAGCACTGCGAAATCATTGCACAAACAGACCATATACCGGTTGCAGCCTTTCATTTTCAGGGAAGCCAAACGTATGGAATCCAATTTCACCCTGAAGTGACGCACAGCACGCAGGGTAAAGAATTGCTCCGCAATTTCCTGTTTGATATTTGTGGTTGTTCCGGCGACTGGACGCCAGCACACTTCATTTCAGAAACCACTGAACTGCTTCGGCATCAAATTGGAACCGACCATGTTATTCTTGGATTGTCGGGCGGTGTTGACAGCACTGTTGCCGCCCTGCTCTTGCATCGCGCCATAAATACGCAGCTCACCTGCATATTTATCAACAATGGCCTGCTGCGCAAAAACGAATACGAAGAAGTACAGGAAGCCTACCGCAGCCTGGGTTTACATATTGTGGCTGTTGATGCATCCCAAAGGTTCTATGCGGCATTGAGCGGTGTGCGCGACCCCGAGCAGAAAAGAAAGATTATTGGACGCCTTTTTATCGAAGTTTTTGATGAAGAAGCAAGTAAAATTCCCAACGTGCAATGGCTTGCACAAGGCACCATCTATCCGGATGTAATCGAAAGCATCAGCGTGAAAGGTCCTTCTGCAACCATTAAAAGTCACCACAACGTGGGGGGATTGCCGGAGCGGATGAACCTCAAAATCACCGAACCCCTGAAGTCGCTGTTCAAAGATGAAGTTCGACGGGTGGGACGTGAACTTGGTTTGGCGGCACACTTTGTGGACAGGCACCCATTCCCGGGTCCGGGACTGGCTATTCGCATCATCGATGACATTACCGAAGCAAAAGTCAGAATGCTTCAGGATGCCGACCATATTTACATGAACATCCTCAAGGCTCATGGCTTGTATGGGCAAATCTGGCAGGCGGGAGCCATCTTCCTCCCCATCCGGAGCGTTGGTGTGATGGGTGACGAACGCACCTATGAACACGCCATTGCGCTTCGTGCGGTAACTTCTGTAGATGGAATGACGGCCGACTGGTATCCCATCCCGTATGAAGTTTTGGCAGAAATATCCAATTCCATCATCAACAGGGTAAAAGGAATTAACCGTGTTGTATATGACATCAGTTCAAAACCTCCAGCAACCATCGAATGGGAATGATTCGTAAAACCCTCTGCTTCATCTTGCTTGTATTGGTCAGCAACAATCAAGCCTTTTCACATCCTTCCGACAGCCTTTTTCGTGTTGGACTGATCATGCCATTTAAGACCAACAGCATCAGAAATGGATTAAGCGAAGCTTCATTAGACTATTATGAAGGCGTAAAAATAGCCTTACAAGAACTGGAACAATCTGGCATCAGGCTGCGGCTTTATGTGTTCGATTCCCAGAAAGATTCATTTGCGCTGAATGAAATTCTGGATCATCCGGATTTGCCCTCGCTGCATCTGATCCTTGGCCCTGCGGCGGTAGTTGAGCTCAACGAAGTGGCCGCATTTTGTGCCCGGCACGATATTCCTTTGGTTTCACCGCTCAAACATTACACACCTCCGGAAGGTGTAAAGCCGGTGCTGTTCAACCCGTTCAGCAATGACAGCATCAGAATCAAGGCTACGATTGAAAAGGCCATCTGGGTGTTTCGCAACGCCAAACTGGTCATCCTGAACGACAACAGCGCCGAATGTGCACGGAACATCGGGTACATCAAAGGTGTTTCAGGTGCTGCATTCGGAAAGCGGAATCTTTCGGTAATTCCCTACAACAACGGCAACTTTAGTCAATATCTGCCAAAAAATGACAGCCTGGTCATCCTGATGCCTACATCTCGAATAGGAATGCTCACTGCTGTTGTCAAGTTCCTGGAAGATCATCCCAAGGCAGTTGCCGTTGGTCACCATCAGTGGTATGAAAATTTGGAGGCAACGATGGCCTCGGGAAAAATGAATCGGGTGTACATCCCCGAAGTGAATTTTGTAGATCCTGCAGACACCATTACACGCAGTTTTCGATTGCGCTATCGCGAAGAATTTCGGAGCGAACCCACCCGCTTTGTATACGTTGGTTATGATCAAATGATGTTTTTCGGTCAGGCCATGATGGCTTTTGGCCGGAACTTTCCGGAGCATACGGCGAATGGTGCGTTTCCCATGCTTCAGAACGAATTCTATTTCAAGAAAAAAAATGGCACCTACGACAACTACGGTATAAACCTGGTAACAATGGGTGAACAGTTCCCCTACAAGGCACAACCATGAGTCGGGAACATAACCGATTGAGGAACTTGTTGTTCCTGGTCGATGCTTATTCCGGACAGAAGCCTCTGCACTTGTATTTGCAGGAACAATTCAGGGGGAATAAGTCCTGGGGTTCTTCCGATCGTAAATTTTACCGAGAATGGTTGTATGCATACATGCGTCTCGGGGCATCTTGCAAGGCATTGGATCCTTCAGAACGTTTTGTGCTGCTGGCCTGGAAAAAGCAGGAATCATCCTGCTTTGAGGCATGGAGTGGAAAAACACTGGAAGATGTTCCGGAGATAGAAGCCTTATTCCCGGAATACAAGCCTGAGCAATGGTTTCCACACCACGAGCTTCTTTCACCGCAAATCTCGTTGGAAGAACTGCAGCAACATTTTGAACATGTGCTGCCGGTATACGCACGAATCCTGCCCAATGGCGAAAAAGGAACCATGAACCTGCCTCCCGGAGCTGAACTGTTGCCGGAAGGTGCGCTTAGAATTCCACCCGCCACAGATTTATCGCCATGGGTAGAAAAAGGATTCTTACAAATACAAGATTTAGGAAGCCAACTCATTTGCAAGAACATTGCACTCAGTCTGCAAACCGGCAACTTATGGGATGCCTGCGCCGGTTCCGGCGGTAAATCACTCTATTATGCCTGTCATGCCGATGCTTGCACCCTATTTTGTTCAGACAACAGGGCTGGGATACTTCAAAACCTGAAACAGCGATTTATCAATGCCAATTTACCTGTTCCCTACATTGCGGAAGTCAACCTTGAATGGCCGCATGAAGCAATCGAATATTCCGACGAAGCGGGAAAGCCGTACAAGATAGAGCGAGGACTATTCGATTACGTAGCCCTGGATGTTCCTTGCAGTGGTTCGGGGACATGGGGCAGAAACCCGGAACTTTTGATTGAAGAATTTCAAAAGAAATCACCAGAGCAATATGCTGAGATTCAGAGAAACATCGTGACTCATGCATTGCCGTTCCTGAAACCCGGCGGTACGCTGTTTTACAGCACTTGTTCCATTTATGCCGTAGAAAATGAAGACAATGCTGCCTTCTTCCGCGCACATCTGGGCCTGATTCAAGTGGAGGAAACGTACATCCACGGTGCCCGAAATCAATGTGATTATTTGTATTTGGCCAAATTCCAAAAGGCATAAAAAAAGCGCTGCAGGCTGCAGCGCTTTTTTTGTGGAGTCTTTTCTATTAGGGTCCTACATCGTGGTAAGCTGATTCTTCGATGTATGGGTGATTCACCGCTATCAATGACCGTTTGGTCAAAGCTTGCAACACCCAATACGCGAATACACCGGCAAACATGACAAACATTCCAATTTCCAGAACACCGATTTGTGCTGCAGATCCAATAGAACCTGGCATCAGCATCAAATACACGTCGTTCCAATGACCTGCAATGAGTATTACAGCCACAATGCTTAATACAACCGGATTGCGCTTGTTGTTGCGGGTCATCAAAATCAGGAATGGTGCGACAAAGTTCATGACTACGTTCAGGAAGAACTGAAACTTGAACTGTGGATCGTTGAAGCGATCATAGTAATAAGCTACTTCTTCAGGAATCTGCGCATACCAAATCAACAGGAACTGCGACAACCAGATGTAGGTCCAGAAGATGGAAAACGCGAACATGAATTTACCCAAATCGTGCACGTGTTCGTCGCTGACAATTTTCAAATAACCATTGGCACGCAGGAAAAGTACGAAACAGCAGATGATGGTCAGTGCAGTAACCCAGCCGGTGGCGAAATTATACACCCCGAAAATGGTACTGTACCAGTGTGCATCTACACTCATAACAATCAGCCAGGCCAGCACACTGATGGTGAAACCATAAATAACAGTGAACGCTGCAGAGAATCTGATGGATTTTCTAAAGTTGGTAATGTCTCCTTTAGGAGCGTCATCTTCCTTGCGGCTCAACGAGCGCAGTTTCAATCCGAACAAGTAATAAATGCTCACAAACAGGATTGTTCCAAACAACAGAAAATTGCTGTTCAGGAAGGCAGATTTTCCGGCGAGGATTTTGTCATATCCCGGAGCACCCTTTGCAATATTTTCATGTTCGTAATGTGCCCAATGGTAGATGTCATGACGTGCCACAAAAAGAACGACCAAAACAACCACGAGTGCCACAGGAATAAATGTGAGCATGGCTTCCGGAATTCTCTTGATGGCAGCACTCCATCCTGCATTGGCTATATGATTTACTGCAATGAAGAACAAAGCGGCAAGAGATATAATCAGAAAGAAATATCCGTTCACCAACAGGTTCACCCAAAAACGGGTAAAGGCAGGCTTGGGATGTGCAGGATCTTTATGGGTTGTTTGTGGAAATAAGGTAACATGCCCTGCATTGTCCACAACCATGTTGGGATCGGCAGCATGTGCGGCGTCATGATGCGCGGAATCATGCGCAGCGTGCGCAGCCGCCGGGATTGCATGATGATCATTGTTGGCATCTGAAGGAAGTGTGAATACACCAACAATGGTAAGTACCAAACCAATGATGGCTGCTCCCAGGGTAAACAGTTTTGCTTTTGCAGGAACTACAAATTGTTCCTTGGTTATTTCAATATGATGGGCTTCGTGATGTGCCATGTTGTTTCCTCCGGGATTATCTGTTAACAAGATTGGTTTGATTTTGGGAACTGTCAGAGGCAGATGATCCACTTCCGCTCAATTCCTTTACATACTTAATCACTTTCCAACGGTCTGCAGGCGACAATACTGAGGCATGACTTCCCATGTTGTTTTTACCGTAGGTGAGGGTATGATAAATTTTGCCAACCGGCAGTGTTTTGATGTATGCGTCCTGGTAGTTGGGCCAGGTAGGCTTCCCCACTTTCTCCATAACCTTACCGTCGTTACCGCCATTCAAACCATGACAGGGAGCGCAGTAAATTTCGTAATTGTATTTTCCACGGCCATCCTCATCTTTCAGGTCGGCAGGCATTTGAAGACCGGCACCGGCTGCTTCATAACCATCGTTGTTGTTGGCATAAGGATAGTAATAATCCATCTGACCTTGGGCGATGGTTCCTTTTACCGGTTCACGCATGTTCATGCCGTAAGGGTTGATCAGATTGGAGTCAATCTGATTGTAAGGTTCATATCCTTTTGAATCTACCATGTCGGGAGCATATTCCAAACCGGTATTATTTCCGCGACTCTTTACACAACTGCTGAAAGCAACTGCAGAGAGCAACGAAAAGGTGATGATGTTGATTGTTCTCATTGCGCTTGTTCTGATTATCCTACAACCTTTTGAATACCGTTGTGACGTTCCCGAAGTTCCACCGCGCCAGTTTTGCGATATATGGAAAGCACTTCTGCTTCATTTACATGATTTGCTTCTACAACCACAACCATTCGGTCATCGGTTTGACGCTCATCCAGCAGTTCAGGCTCAATGCCGTGTGCCAGCCTGTTGCGCCAAAAGAAAAAGAACGCCATACCAAAAGCTGTGAGCAGTACCGTTGATTCAAACATCACTGGAATCCAGGATGTAGCAAAAACCAATGGCTTGTTGCCAACAATCATTGGCCAGTCATGCACGTTCATGTACCAAATCATGAGTGCTGCCAGAGAAAATCCAGTCAAACCACAGCAAAATGCAATCACGGTAAGATTGGTGCGCTTGATGCCAATGATTCTGTCCAAACCGTGCACAGGATAAGGTGTGTACACATCGAGCACAGGAATTCCATGACCGGTTAGCTCTTTAGCAGCAGTCATCACGTGCTCCTCGTCTTCATAAACGCCCAACAACATTTTGCCTCTGTTGCGGAGCATGACGTTTTTATCAATAATTCCCATGGATTATTCTCTGTTTTTAAGGATGGTTTTTAATTCTGCCATGTTGATTACGGGCAGGAACTTGGCGAACAGGAAGAAACAGGTGAAGAACAACCCGAAAGTGCCCAGGAAAATTCCGATTTCTGTCCAAGAAGCCGTGTACATTACCCAAGAAGATGGAAGGTAGTCGCGGTGCAGGGAGGTTACGATAATCACGAAACGCTCAAACCACATACCTACGTTCACAACAATGGATACCATGAAGATGAACCAAGGAGTGGTACGCGCCCATCTGAACCAAAACACCTGAGGGGAAACGAGGTTACAGAACATCATGCTCCAATAGGCCCACCAGTAAGGACCGGTTGCCCTGTTGATGAACGCATACTGCTCATATTCTACGCCTGAATACCATGCCACAAAGAACTCTGTGATGTAAGCCATACCAACCATGGTACCGGTAAGCATCACCACCTTTGCCATTGCTTCGAGGTGACCAATGGTGATGTAATTTTCGTAGTTCATCACCTTTCTGGCTACGATCAGCAGGGTTAATACCATACCGAAACCGGAGAAGATCGCACCCGCAACGAAATACGGTGGGAAAATGGTTGTGTGCCAACCCGGTACCAGTGAAGTAGCAAAGTCTGTTGATACGATGGTATGCACCGAAAGTACCAATGGAGTGCTCAAGCCGGCCAGAATCAAGGAAACCACTTCATAGCGTGCCCAGGTTCTGGTAGATCCGGTCCAGCCCATGCTGAATACACGGTACCAGAATTTTCCGGTTTTGGTTTTGATTTTATCGCGGATGGTCGCAATGTCAGGAATCAGGCCAAGGTACCAGAACAACAGTGATACACTGAAATAGGTAGAAATCGCAAATACGTCCCACAACAATGGCGACTGGAAGTTTGCCCACAGACTGCCGAAAGAGTTCGGAAGTGGCAATGCCCAATAACCTACCCAAACGCGACCCATGTGAAACACTGGGAAAATGGCCGCACACATTACCGCAAAAATGGTCATCGCTTCGGCGGAACGGTTGATACTCATCCTCCATTTTTGACGAAACAGGAGCAAAATCGCAGAAATCAGGGTTCCGGCGTGACCAATACCTACCCAAAATACGAAGTTGGTAATGTCCCAACCCCACATTACACTTTTGTTGATGTTCCAAACACCGATACCGGTCCAAACCGTATAGCCGATGGTAAATACCAACAGAAGCAGAAAAATAAACGAAATGACAAATCCTATTCGCCAAGATGTGCTTGGCTTGTTCAGAATTGGCCTTGAAATGTCCGCCGTAACGTCGGTTGGTGTTTTCCCCCCAACGACCAGTGGTTGCCTGATGATGCTGTCGTGATTCATGTACGCTGACTTTCCTGGTTATACTGTTTCGGTGTTTCTGATTTTGGTGAGGTACTTCACGCTGCTTTGTACGTTCAGTTCTTCCAATACATGGAATCCACGCTCATTGCGGTAAAGCTTAGAAATTTCACTCTGTTCATCATTCAGGTCTCCAAACACAATGGCGTTTGCAGGACATGCACGCTGACAAGCAGTTTTAACCTCGCCATCGTTGACGCTGCGTTTTTCGCGCTTGGCCTTGAGTTTGCCTTCCTGAATCTTCTGGATGCAGAAGCTGCATTTTTCCATCACACCACGGGTACGAACGGTTACGTCAGGATTGATGACCATTTTACCCAATTCGTTGTTGAAGTGATAGTCGAAATTGCTGTTGTTGTTGAAGCGGTACCAGTTAAAGCGACGCACTTTGTACGGACAATTGTTTCCGCAATATTTGGTTCCAATACAGCGGTTGTAGGTCATCTGGTTCAAACCTTCCGTGCTGTGCGTGGTTGCAAGTACCGGACACACCGTTTCGCAAGGTGCCTGTCCACAATGCTGACACATCATGGGCTGGTGTACCACCTTCACGTTTTCGTAGTGCGCGTAAGCAGCACCTTGCTTCGCTGCCAATTCCTTATCGAGTGCCGCAATTCCCTTTTCTTTGGTCAGGTATGCGCCTTCGAAATGTTCATTTGTTTTGCCAATAACCGCGCCGTCATTGCTGAATGCATAGTAGCGGTCAATACGAATCCAGGTCATTTCCCTGCGCAGGATGATTTCTTTTCTGCCTACAATGGGAACGTTGTTTTCAATAGAACAACTAACCACACAAGATCCGCAACCGGTGCAGGCATTCAGGTCAATAGCCATTGCCCACAAGTGTCCGGTAGCTCCTTTCCTTCTGTATTCAGGAGTTTGCCAAACGGTGTACATGTGCGGCTTGGGCTCATCATTGCCGGCTTTGGGATTTTTCTTCCAATCGGCATAAGTAGCCTCACGCACGTGATTACGTCCTTCGATGGTATGGTGCGTTTGTGTTTGCGCCAAAGTGTAAGAGGCGTCGCCTTTGCTCACTTCAACTCCACGAACCACCAAGCTGCGGCTGCTGCTGCTTCCCTGAAAGAAGGGATATGCATTCACGCCTACACTGTCAATGGCCTTTTCTGTAATTCCGCCAACTTTACCGGCAGCGGTACGTCCATAACCCAACGCCAGGCCAATGGTTCCATTTGCCTGTCCAGGTTGAATGATTACAGGAACATTGTTCAGGTTCACTCCGGCAGCTTTGATGTTTACCGTGTCACCAAGATTGATGCCCTTGCTCACAGCCAGCGCCTTGGGCAGGGTAACGTAGTTATCCCAACACACTTTGCTCACTGGATCAGGAAGCTCATGCAGCCAAGGGTTGTTGGCCATGGAACCGTCCCTCAGTCCAACCTTCTGATACAAAACCAAATCAACCTGGCCTTCCTTAGATACCGTGCTGTCCAGGTAAGATCCCATGGAACTCAAATCAGTTGCATAGGCTGGAACCAATACCGGCTTTGGCTCAGAAGTGAGTACACCGTCATGGAGGCACTGATTGAAGCGGGTTTGGAAATTTTCAGCACCCAGTTTTTCCTGCCACACAGACTGCATGTAGGTATAAAAAGGAGAAGTCTGGAATCGCTGATTCATGATTTGTTTGTCGGCCATAGGATCCTGTTCTGGATTCTGAACGCCAACAGACCATGAAAGCAGGCTCAACTGTGCCTGACGGGTATTGAACACCGGACTGATTACCGGTTGTGTGAATTGATATTGATTGGCCTTGGGCTCTGCGTCGTTCCAGCTTTCCAGGAAGTGGTTGTCCGGACATACATAAGCACAAGCTGATGCTGTTTCGTCTTTAGAAGAGGCAAACGATACAGAAAGTTTCAACTTGCCAATGGCTTCTTTAAACGCTTTTCCCTGATGGTGGCTGTACACCGGATTTACGTTGTAGAAAATCACGCCACCCACTTTGCCTGCATTGATGTCAGCCAACAGGGCATCCATATCGCGATCCACAGCCTTGAACTGATTGCTGTGATTGTCCAAATCGATGGTTTGGCCATAGTTGCCCAGCATCATGTTGATGCCATTGACAATCATTTGCAGTTTGGGGTCATTTGAACCGCTTACCACCAGGCTCTTACCTGCATTCTTAAGCAGCAAATCAGCAGTTTGTGCCAGGCTGTTGCCCGCCAGTTCGCCACTGGTAGCCACCTGAATCTGTCTGCCACCTTTTGCCTGTGCGATCTTATTGTACAATGCAGCCAGGTAAATGCCTTCATTTCCGGCTTTCATTGGGAAACGTTCATCGGCATTGGTGCCGGTGAGGCTCAAATTGCTTTCAAATTGTATGTGCTTGCTCATTTCCTTGCCTTGGGCAGGAACGCGGTTACGCACATATGCTTTGGTAAATTCTACTGGAGAAATCCAGGTGCCGAGGAAGTCAGCACCGAAACTTACAATCACCTGGGCCTTATCGAAATAATAGCTTGGAATAAGTTTCTTGCCGAAATCCGTTTCGTTGGCTTCAAGAATGCCGCTGTAGGAAACTGCATCCCACATGATGTGGCGTGCAGTGGAGAATTTGCTTGAGAAATCAGCGATGGCTTTCAGGGTAGAAGGACTGTGCAAGCTTCCGCTTACAATGGCGATTCCGGAACCTGCCGCTGCTAATTCGTTCAGTGATTTGCTGATTTCTGCGTCAACAGTGGTCCAGTCGCTGTCGCTTCCCTTCTTCAAAGGATTTGCCAGGCGCTCGTTGTCATACAGAGACAAAATGCTGGCCTGTCCAACGGCACAAAGGCCTCCTTTGGCTTCAGCGCTGCGGTCATTACCGTTGCTGATCAGGGAGCGACCGTTGCCGTCCAGCTTGATCGGACGACCTTCTCTGGCCTTTACTTCAACTCCACAAGCAGTAGAACATCCGCCGCAGGTTGAAGAATAATATAAAGCAACACCCGGAGTAATCTCTTCAGGTTTTACCAAATAAGGAACAGCATTTCTGATGGGTGCCTTGAAACAGGAAGCGAGCGTTACGGCCGTAACGCTGAATCCAAAGTATTTCAGAAAGTCGCGACGGCTGGAGTTCAACTCGAAGTTACTCTCTTCCAAAACTTCCTGTAAAGGAAGGTCCTCGGCAAATTCATTTTTTTGTGCGGTTGTAAACGCCTGATCGCGCAACAACTCTTCTTCACCCTTCCAGTATTTTACTGATGGAGCCATGTATGTTAAGGTTTTTTCGGGTTATTAATGATTAATAATGACATTTCGAACATTCCAGACCACCGTTCATTCCGGCAGTTACCACAACACGTCCGTTTTTGTCTTTGTACTTACTCTTGTCGCCATTCTTGGCAATATCCGCTTTCACTTTTTCGTGCAGCTTCTCGTAATAGTCGTTTTGCGCAACCTGAATGCCTGTTTCACGGTGACAATTGATACACCATCCCATGGTAAGTTGAGACCATTGCTGCACCTTCTCCATCTTCTGAACGGGACCATGACAGGTTTGACAAGTAAGTCCTGCAACATTTACGTGCTGTGAATGATTGAAATACGCATGGTCGGGCAAATTGTGGATCCTCACCCAACGCACAGGTCGCGGATTCTTTCCGTAAGCCTCATTGGCGGGCTTTTCGGGATCGTAATCCAATGCTGCGTAGATCTTCTTGATTTCCGGTGAAATCTCACCGTCATACTTATCGCGTGCCTGAACCGATTTGTGGCAGTTCATACAGGTGTTGAGCGCTGGAATACTTGCACTCTTGCTTTTATCGGCTGTGCTGTGACAGTATTTGCAATCAATGGCGTATTCGTCCGCGTGGATTTTGTGCGAAAAGTTGATTGGTTGATCAGGGGCATATCCTTTCTGGACACCAACTTCAGTGAGGCCGTACTCGTAGAACTGCACGAAGCCCAGGATTCCAAAAATGGAAAGGGCGAACATGGTCAACACCACAGGATTCATCCTTGCCAAGGGTCCGGGAAGGAGTCGTTGAATGAAATTTCCTTTAGGCGTTTCATCCGTTACTTCACCCTGACCAGCTGCTGCTAATCGATCTAGATCGCGCTTCACTCTTGCCAAAAGGAGGAATACCACCAAGAACAGTCCAATAAGCGCAAGCAGCACATACAGCGTACTGTCCGGAGTTTCGTCCTTCTTGTCAACGCCGCCGGGAGCTACTACGGCTTTTTTGGGCGCTTTGGCTGATTCTTCCTTGATGTACCCGAGGATGTCCTTGATGTCGGCATCCGCAAGACTTCCAAAAGCAGGCATGATGGCACCGCCATTGTCGTTGAAGACCTGAATGGCCTGTACATCCCCCGATTTCCGGAGTGCTTCGTTGTTTTTGATCCATTTCAACAGCCATTCCTCGCTTCTTCGGTTGTGCACGTCTTTCAGCGCAGGGCCTGCGCCTCTGTTCTGAATACCGTGACATGAAGCGCAATTGGCGTCAAAAATCTCTTTACCTTTCTTGGCGTCCTGGGCATTCAACGACGGAAATGCCGCAATCAGGGCCACAAAACCCGCCAGGCGGAATTTTGATTGGAGCTGGTGTAAAACCCTCATAAGTCCTTTAAAAACGTTCTTTTCAGACCTTTTTCAGGGTGCAAATATATACGGGTGGTGAAGCCTCGGGAAAGAAATTCTTAACACTGGAGGGAATTTGGAATCTGTCTAAAGAGAATTTGTAATCCCTTGATTATCAAGTTTTTACAAAAATAACAGTAGAACATTTACGGAACTATTCCACCATACCGGAGTGGAATGTCCATTTTGCGTCAAGGCTTAAGGGAAACAATTTCAGGAAGTACGTAATCATGTTCCTTCCCTCCTACACTCCTTTAATTGCGTAATTTGCACCATCAATCATGAATCCCAATCTGGATCCGAACAACGAACGGATGAATCAAAAGGATAAAGAACTGGAGCGTGTCCTCCGCCCGGACCGATTTGAGGAATTCCAAGGCCAGGAACAGGTGCTGGAAAACCTCAATGTTTTTGTACAGGCTGCCAAACTGCGTGGAGAAGCGTTGGATCATGTGCTTTTACACGGGCCTCCCGGCTTGGGTAAAACCACCCTGAGCCAGATTGTGGCGAATGAATTGGGGGCCAACCTAAAAATTACCAGCGGTCCTGTGCTGGAAAAGCCGGGCGATCTGGCAGGGCTGCTCACCAACCTTGAAACCGGAGACGTTTTGTTCATCGATGAAATTCATCGATTAAGTCCTGTGGTTGAAGAATACCTTTATTCAGCCATGGAGGATTACAAAATTGACATCATGATTGACACCGGCCCAAGTGCCCGCAGTGTTCAATTAACCCTCAATCCGTTTACACTGGTTGGCGCCACCACCCGTTCCGGCTTGTTAACGGCGCCACTCAGGGCAAGATTTGGAATCACCTTCAGGCTGGAATACTACAAAGCCGCAACGCTTGCAGGAATCCTGAAACGCTCTTCTGGAATACTCCAAACCCCACTGGATGAAGACGCTGCCATGGAAATTGCCAGACGCAGCAGAGGAACTCCGCGTATTGCCAATGCACTGTTGCGCCGTACCCGCGACTTCGCGCAAATACGGGGGAATGGGATAATTTCGATGGATATTGCGCGCTTTGCGTTGCAGGCACTGCATGTTGATGCCCATGGGCTGGATGAAATGGACAACAGGATACTCTTAACCATCATCGACAAATTCAAAGGCGGTCCGGTGGGTATAAACACCTTGGCCACCGCCGTTGGTGAAGAATCCGGAACCATCGAAGAAGTGTACGAGCCATTCCTGATTCAGGAAGGCTTTTTGATGCGCACGCCCCGTGGTCGTGAAGTTACAGAGCAGGCATACCGACACCTAGGACGGATGCGACTGCCCGGAACGCCCAACCTGTTTGAACAGTGATGATCGATGCCACGGAACGAAGTGCAGCCGTAAAACGTTGGGCTGATGATTTGGGCTTCATGTTCTGCGGTATTTCAAAAGCGCGAAAACTGGATGAGGAAGCCGATCATCTGGAACAATGGATCAAACAAGGATTTCAGGGCCGCATGCAGTACCTCGAAAAAAATGCAGATGTGCGCCTGGATCCAAGACTTCTGGTTCCCGGTGCACAAAGCGTGATTAGTTTGGCCTTTAACTATTTCCCCAGCCGAACACAAAATCCGGAAGCGCCGAAAATTGCCCGCTATGCTTACGGCAAAGATTACCATAAGGTACTGAAAAAAAAGTTGATTACGCTGTTCCGAACCATGCAACAGGAATTTGGTGCTGTTCAGGGAAGGGTATTTGTGGACAGTGCGCCCATCATGGAGCGGAAATGGGCAGAATTATCCGGAATAGGCTGGATCGGAAAAAATGGCTTGCTGATTAACAGACAGGCCGGTTCTTACTTTTTTCTGGCAGAAATAGTTACCGATTTGGTGCTTGCTGCAGATGGCCCCATCAAAGATTATTGCGGCACCTGTACCGCCTGCATCGACGCTTGTCCCACGCAAGCCATTCTGGATCACAAAACGCTGGACGCATCCAGATGCATCAGTTATCTGACCATTGAATTAAAAGATGCCATCCCCAACGGTTTTCGGGGAAGCATGGATAACTGGATGTTCGGTTGCGACATTTGTCAGGAAGTTTGTCCCTGGAATAAGTTCAGCAAACCGCATTCAACGCCCGAGTTCGAGCCGAAGGATGCACTGATGGAATTGTCCTCCGGTCAATGGGAAGAACTGACCGAATCGGTGTTCCATTCCCTGTTCGAAGGTTCAGCCGTAAAAAGAACCGGGTATGAAGGCCTGCGCAGGAACATCAGATTTCTGAAAACTGATGAACCTGGCGCTGCAGATCCCATGCAGGACTAAACATTCGAGTTAATCTTTCCGATCCTTTTTCTTCTTCTTGGATTTGGCAATACCGGTACTCATTCCAAAATAGAAGTTGAACCCATTGAATCCGGCCTTTTTGACCGTGCTGAGCAGATTATCCGTTCCAAAATACACGGGACCTAAACGCAAGAATGCTCCAAGTCCGGCATCGCGATAATCGTTGGTAATCGACATGGGTATGGAAAACTCCAGCAAGCGGGTTTCCAGCCTGGGCATAAACACCAACCCGGATGGCCTTCTGAAATTGATGCTGGAACGGCTTACGAAGCTTTGATTCCACAACATTCCCAGATAAAAGGAACGAAAAACGTTGTAATCCAATTGCACAGACAAGGTACTGGGCATGTTCACACGGAAGTTTTTTTGTTCTTCCCTGAAATTAAGGTTGCGTTCTGCATAATCTTTCATCCATGCCAAACCCTGATCCACGCCTTCCTGAAATGAGGCACTAAACGCACTGTCTTCTTCAAAAAGTAATGGAGTTGTTCTGGATACGCTGTAGGCAGTTACATCTTTTTTGTACTGAATGCCGCCAAGGTCAAGTAATGAAACGCCCAAACGCAGCAAGTATCGATTTTTGCTTTGAAAGGCTTCCGTAAATTCGGGCCTCCATTCCATGGTAGCACCAAGGTCATAACCAATTCCAAATCCGTTGAAATTGGGTCTGGGTATAGACGCTGCAAGGATACCCTTGCTGAGGTTTTGGATGAAATCAGCATTGGTATAACCCAATTCCATTTCCATCCGGTTGATGCCCAAGGAATCAAAATTACGGGCATCTAATTCCAGTCCCCTGTTATTCAGGTATAACGAGCCAAGGCCAAAAAGTGCTTTTACCGTTCCTCCCACCTTCAGGTATTTGCTTTTCTTATTGATGAGTACCAAAGCCAAGGAGCCTGAAACTTCCTGAAAAGAATTCATGTTGAGGTTAAAGGCATTATCGCCACTCAATGCACGGGTATAATTTGTATCGATCCCGCTGCGCAGGGTTCGTGCCAATTGTTCGTCCACATTATTCAGGGCGAACCCAAGCCGGGTCCTAACGCCTGCTCCAATGGCCAGCCGTGGAGTCAGTGAAAACATGGCTGCAGGTCCGCGCCATTCCGAATTATAGGCAACATTTTTGGGCTTGCCATTCAATTGCTCTACCAGCCAGGCATCGCTCCATTGGATTTGGCCGGATGGATTCTTTGCCGATGCAGGGACCTTGCCCCTGATCAGTTGCATGAGGGTGAAGGGCAACTCAAGACTTAAATAATCGTTTGTAAAAGAAGTTCCAATCGCGCTGATGTTTGTATGCATCTTGTACCTGGAATCAACCAGGGATGATGGATTGATGTACATTCCGTGTATTCCCTGGAAGTTGCTGATATTCAACCCGTGAAACGATTGTGCATTCACTTTAGGTGTTGCCGGAAAACAACAAGCGATGGCAAGGAAGTAAGGACTCAGTACACGGATTTTAGCGCTTAAGTGGATCATAGCGGTTGGTGTTGCTAAATAACGAAGCATCTGAGTGTTGCGGTATTGTGTGCAGAAATTTTTATTGAAAAATTCAGTTTAACCCTTCTGCAATTGAACTTTCAGCATGCAACAAACGCCATGAATTCCTTTATTTTTTTATTCTTTTAGCTTTTGGCATGGTTATTGACAGAGTGCTTGCGATGAAAAAAGTCTGGATCAGCCTTGTTTTCATCTCCTTCACGCTTGCAGGTTTTGCCATGCTTCGGCCAAAACAACAAGCAGTAGCGAAGCCGATCGGTTCTGATAGCATTATCCGAGCCGTGGGCGATTCACTCTTTATTGATTCGGTGAATCTGCGCTTATCGCTCAAGGAGATACCACCTGCACGTTCTTTGCATCAGGTTGCCAAATTCGTTATTGGCCCCTGGGCGAAAATCTTTACCGTAATCAAGCTTCAGGAAAGCGGTGCAGATGGAAAAAACAGTTACCTCGCCAAAGAGTTCAACAACCTTACGGGTATGAGGATGCCCGGTAAAGGCAGACCTACCACCGCCATTGGCAAAACAAAAACCAACTATGCCATTTTCGCTTCGTGGTATGATTGTATGGTTGATTTCAACTATTACCTCGAGCAGATGTTGGTTAGTTTCCACAATCAAAAAGGTCGGGAGCCCAAGGATGAATTCGAAATCATTGATTTCATGTTTGGCTCCTACAATCCTTACAGTCGTTGGAAACGAGACATCTACTGGTTGCTGAAAAATTACCAGTTCGAAAAATAATTGCTGCGCCTTCAGGCTTTACCATATTTCCTGCGCATCTGTAACAGGAAGAGGAACGCTGTGAGTGTGCATAATGCTGCACCGGTAAACAAACTTGGAAGTTTTGCTGCATTGTTGTTGTAGTAAAAACCACCGGCCAAACCTCCGATGGTAATGCCCAGTTCTAAGGCGATGTACAATGTGGCCAGCGACCTGCCTTTTTTTTCCGGTCGACTCAAGTCGGTAGTCCACGCAAAAAGTGCCGGTGCATTGAATCCCTGGCCAAAACCAAAAAGCACGGCTGAGCAGATAAAACCACCTTTCCCGAGGTTCAGGGCCAGTAGCAATAAACTCAGGGTGAGGAAAGATGTTCCTATAAATATCGACAGCATTCTGCCAAATCGGTCGGCCAGACGCCCGGAAATCAGGCGTACCAAGAGCGATGCAACAATATACACGCTCATGTAAATACCTTTGTTGCTGAATCCCAGGGCTTCTGTATAATCGGGAATTACCGTTAGAATTACGCCCAAAGTAGCACAGACCAGCATCATGATTACCGAAGGAACCCACACGTCTGTATCTATGATTTCCCGCCGCTCAATCCGCAGCAGGTGACGTTGAAAACGCTGTCGTCGCCACAGTGTTTCTGGCATGCATGAAAAGATGTACAGGGCAATGGCAGCTGCAAGTGCAGAAACCACATACATCCATTCACGCGACAGCGTAGCAGCGGCAACAGGCCCCAGTGAAAAACCAATGGCTGTTCCTACATTGCTGAGCAATCCATGAATGCCCATCGCTTCTGCTCTTCTTGAAGGATGGACCGTATCGGCAATAAACGCTGTACTTCCTGTTGGCGTGAATCCTGTGCTCAAGCCATGCATCAGGCGCAAGGCAAAAAACATGGTTACCACCTGAACCCAAGGGTACAGCAATCCGCAGATGAGCGTGGCGATGGCGCCAATCATCATCACAGGTTTTCGTCCGATGGTATCTGTCAATACCCCACTGAATGGCCGCGATATCAGCGCCATTAAGGAAAAAACGGGGATGACCAACCCTTTGAGGTCAGGCCTGCCAAGGTCGGTAAGGTGCTTGTTAAATTCGGGAACAGGCAGGTTAAAACTGCAGAAAAACATCAATGAACCCAGGCTCATCAACCAAAACTGCCGTGGAAACGCAATGCGTTCAGCCATGTTTCGCTACCAGCGGCATCCTTCTTCCGTTGCCAAACGCCTTACTGCTAACGCGTAAAATGGGCGGCGCCTGAAATCGTTTGTATTCATTGCGGTGCACCATTTGAATGACGCGGTGCACCAAGTCAGCATCGAAACCGGCATTTACGAGTTGAGCCATACCTTTTTGTTCTTCGATGTACTGAAAAAGCAAATCGTCAAGCAAAGCGTAAGGCGGCAGTGAATCCTGATCTTTTTGGTTTGGTCTTAACTCTGCACTTGGCTCTTTGGTGATGATGGTTTCCGGAATTATCGGTTCATTCTTGTTGATGTAGGCAGCAAGTGCATACACGTGGGTTTTGTACACATCCCCAATCGGACTCAGTCCGCCGCACAAATCACCGTACAAGGTGCTGTAGCCCACCGCCATTTCGCTTTTATTGGAAGTATTCAGCAGCAAATGATCATGTTTATTGCTGTAGGCCATAAGAAACAATGCACGAATCCGCGCCTGGATATTCTCTTCTGTTACATCATGAGGCAATGCGCCAAATGCGGGCTGTAAAGATTCAAGTGTGCTGGAAAAAACCTGGGTTATGGGCAACAATAAATAAGGATTCCCCAAATGCTCAGACAGCCTTTGAGCATCACTGACCGATCCTTCGCTGGAATACGGAGACGGCATCAACAGGGCCTGCACATTGGCAGCACCCAAAGCCCTGCAGGCTAAAGCCTGAACAACAGCACTGTCAATACCTCCTGAAGCACCCACCACAAGCTTCCTAAATCGGTTCTTGGAACAATACTCCCTGATGCCAAAAACGATGGCATCATGCAATAATGCTATGGGCTCTGCTTGGGTTGACGACAAAACGGCTTCAGCGCGCATTCCATCTTCTCCCAGTTCCACGTAGGCGAGTTGTTCTTCAAATCGCGGCAATTCAAGAATTACATTGCCCGCAGCATCCACCACCATACTGTTTCCATCGAAAATAAGGTCGGCGTGCGCACCTACCTGATTCACGTACACCACAGGCAACTGATACCTTCGGGCATTGTCTTGCAACACTTCCCTGCGTTTCATTTCCTTTCCTAAATCAAAAGGTGAAGCTGCAGGGTTGATGAGCAAAGCCACCTGTGCTTTTTTCAATTCGTCCAGTGGAACACGGGCATACGAAAAATCATTGTGGCGATCCCACAGATCCTCACAAATAAGCACACCGGTTTTTACACCTTCGATGTAATCCAGATGCAGTGTTCCTGCAGGCTCAAAATAACGCGCTTCATGAAAAACATCATACGTGGGCAACAGGCTTTTGTGGTGTACCGACACAATGTTTCCATCGCGCAGCACAAAGGCCGCATTGTGCAGCAACCTTCCCATACCTGCGTTTCGATCTACAGAACCTACGATACACGTTATACCTTGACAGGCAGAAGCTATTTCACGCACACTGTCCATGCAAGCATCAACAAACCAATCGTAATCCAGAAAATCTTCCGGCGGATAGCCGCAAACTGCCAGTTCACTAAACACAATCAGGGAAGCCCCTTCAGACTTAGCCCTTGCTACAGCATTTTTAATTTTCGTGCGGTTGCCCTCGAAATCACCGATCAGGTAATTCAACTGGGCCAGACAAATTTTCATCTAAGCCTTTCGTTCAAAAGAAAACACCCACGTTCAGTGCAAGAAAATTGCCACGGCCTGCCGCGGCAGCATCTCTAAGGAAATCGTTGAGTCCGTTGTCAAAACGCAAACCCACATTGAGCATGGTTGATCCGCTGATGTGATATTCTATGCCGGCACCCATCAACATGGAAAAGCGCAGGATGGAAACATCATCACGAAACACTCCTTCGCCGGCACGTCCATTGAAATCATTTTCAGTGCCGTTGGGTGTGTATTTTTTGGAAACATATACAGGATTAGACCAGGTGCGTAAGGCGTTATTGATTAAGAAGGATGGCGCAATTCCAAACTGTCCGTACCAAATAAACTTGCCGATTTCATTGGTTTTCAGTTTTAAGGCCACCGGGAACTGCACATATTGTAATTTATAATCAAACGAGACATCGGCAAAAGGCTGCCCAAAACCATTGCGGTAGTAAATCAATGTATCCTGATGACTCAAACTCAGAGACATACTGCTCACCAACATTTCCACCGACAGTGCATAGTTCTCAGTGAAGGAACGGTCAGCCATCAGTCCATAGGAAAAACCAAGACCAAGACCATCGGATTTCACCTGATCGTTGAGGGCATGCATCCAGGAGAAATTTGGCGAGGCTTTAAACCCCAAACGCAACTTCTTCAAATCAGGCACATTCGTTTTTTGTTGAGAAACGGCAACTTGTGCACACAAACCTAAGCAAGCCATCAGTAGGAAGCCTTTTCTTTGCAGGCTGATTCTTCTGAACATGGTTGCGAAGTTCATAAAAAAATACGGTACGTGGGCAGTGCTTTCCATGATGCTTGGCTGCGGCAGCACTGCTGAACCGAAATATGAAATCAGGGATATGTTTGCTGCACTGGAACAGACCTCCCAAGGAAATTTAAACCCAAGTGCATACCTGGACCTAAAGCGGAAGTTTGGGGTGTTTTTTGACTATTACACCCAGGAAGTACTTGGACTGTGGACTCCTTCAGATTCTGCAACGGCCGCCAGGCTCAACTTCTTCACGCAGCGAAACAGTTTTGTGCTGAAGCGCATCAAGGCCGCCAAACAAGCGCTGGAATTGCAAACCAAACACATGGGAAAAATGCTTGCAGGCTGGTCTGAACAATTTCCGGCAGATTCCATGCCTGAGATTTACGCATACTATTCGCAATTCAGCAATTACTTTACCCTGGCCGCTCCGGCAGCAAACGGAAAAGTCGCTTTAGGATACAGCGTTGAAATGTTCCTTGGCGATACGTTCATAGGTTACAAAAGCCTGGAACTGCCCAAATGGTATGGCCGTTTTACCCAGCCGGATCTGGTGCCGCCCATGTTGGCCATGGCACGTTTGAATTACCTGTATGACTCCGGCAATGCCAGAAACAACATGTTGGGCGAAATGATTTATTACGGCAAACTGTTGTATGCAACATCTGTCGTAGCTTCATGGATGGAAATTCACCGCATCGCAGGCCTTTCTGAAGCTGAATGGAAATGGTGCCTGGAAGAAGAAGCCAATATCTGGAAACATTACCTCGATGCACAGGTTTTATACAGCAGCAGCCGCCTCGAATTCAGTCGTTATTTTATTGAAGGAAATGAAACCCGAGGCAGCGGCATCCCGGAACATTGTCCGCCCATGATTGGCAGATGGAGCGGCTACCGAATCGTAGAAGCCTTCATGCGCAAAAACAAAAACATGAGCCTTAAAGACCTGATGCTGCTGAACGACCCGGAACGAATCCTGCGGGAATCTGCCTATAAACCAAAATGAAGCCTCCATTTACACCACCCGCATTTGAACCAAAAAATCCGGATTTCCGGGAAGACCTGCAGTTAATCATGCCCGGTCAGCACTTCATGAAGCATATTGGTTTTGAATTAGACCTTGTGGAACCAGGACTTGCCGAAGGTCATATACACCTTGGTCAGCAACACCTGCAGCAGCATGGTTATTTACACGGTGGCGTGAGTGCAACTGTTTGCGACCTGGTGATGGGTTTTGCCGCATGGACCTTGGTTCCCAAAGGCACCGGTGTTGTTACTGCCGATCTGAAAACAGATTACCATTTTCCCGGAATCGGTGCCGTTTTATATGGCCGGGGAAGGGTTGTAAAAACAGGAAACATGTTGCATTTCTGCGAAGCCGAACTATGGCTCGACGATGGCCCTGTGGTTGTACGCGCCACGTCCATCATGTGTACCGTGGTCAAATCGCTGCAATAAGCTTAAATCCGTCTGGTTTTGTACTTTTTGAATAACTGCTTCAACGCGGCATTTGACGTGTGTTTCACCTGTATCATGACTTGTTCTTGCTCAGCCCTGCTTAAAACATCCCAAGCGCCATGGGCGAGCAATAACCTGCACAGTTCCAAAGAACCGAGGCCGACCGCTTCAAGCAGCAATGGTTTTTCGCGCTGATGTAGCACCCGCACAGATGCTCCACGCTGAAGAAGCATAGACGCCAAATCCGTTTGGCCCTGCTGTACTGCATGCTGCAACGCAGTTTTTCCGTTCACATCCGGAATATCTGCCTGTAATTGGGCACACCGCAACAAACGCTGCAACTGCGGACTTAACTGCCCACGTTGCACCAGAATATGCAACAGTACGGACTTCGTTTCATCGGGCCGGTTCACGTCAAAACAGCCGCGATTACAGGCCAGGTGCAATAAAGTGTCTAATAATAAATCCTGCTCTTTTCGCGCGGCCGCGCACAATAAATCCTCCTCAGCGCCACACAACAAGTTCAAATAAGGCCAAAACAATGTTGTTTCCTGTATGTTGCCACGCAGCAATTGACAGCGCATGTTTGCGGCAAGCATCGGTTGCACCACTCCGGCAGGAAGGGCGCTGAAACGTACAATGGCATTTCCGTATAAGGGCAAAGGACTGCCCGATGCTCCCTGCAAGGAAGTGGCATGTGGACCCGGAATAAGTATGCCCACCGCTTTTCCTTGTAAATTCAACACTGCCGAGCCGGAAGCGGCACGCGCAAACTGCTCTTCGATAAACACTGATTTCTCACCTTCATCAGCAGCAATGGTGATGGACTCAAACGTACCATCGTCCATACAAACGCGCAACTCATCACCCAATTTGAGTGGTGCAAATGCAATACTGAACACCGGTAATGTGGTCGTTCGCTTCAGTTTCCACAAGGCATAATTTTCGTCTATACCCCGTAAACCAGTGAAAGATTGAACCATGGGCATTACCTCGTAAATAGCCGTATCCGGTATCTGTTTGGAAAGATCCTGTGCAGGAATCCAGAAACACCGCTCCTTATGCATCCCGGATGCATGCATGCCTGCGCCCAAAATGAGGTTCGGGGCCACTAAAAATGCCGCACCTAAAGGCTGATATGGGAAATTGATTGTTGTACTTCCCCTCCTGCCCGATTGATTCAACGCGAGCGCCTGCTCGGTGAAAATATAGCCCGTGGTTCCGGTGAATTGAGCAGCAGGATTGGAGCGCTGCGGCTGAGCACCAGATTGCGCAATGCCCGAAAAGGGCAGCAACAACATCACACCAAAGCCAGACAGCAACTTCCTGTGAAACATGTTTGCCGGCATGTGCTGCAGCAACTTCAATCCAGCAAAATATTCAGGATGTTTTGTACCGCAGGTGCCGATTGTGCTTCAAGTTTCCAGGCTGCACGGTTAACCGTTTCAGGGTTCAGGGTCAGGGTGCGGATCATTCCCGAGCGGCTTATCAATACCTCAACTTGCTGGTTGACCTTGAGCAAACGATTTACTTCATCCAACGAATTTCCGGTACGTCGGCCATCCACGGCTACCAATTCATCGTTTACACTCAGGCCGCCTTTCCACGCAGCAAGGTCGCGTTCCACATACTTTACCAGCATTCTGCCATTTTCAAAAGCGGTATTGATTCCGAGGGTAGTTTCCTGTTTTCCCGGGTTGGTAGCTGCAATGCCTGCTTTGGCAAGAATGGCCGCATAATTGGGTGTTTCAATGGTTTCCACCAGCCGGCGTATTTCCGCACCCAGGCCGGCACCACCCACAGCATCGAGCATGGCGTAAAACTCGGCATTGCTGAACCCGCGTTCGGGCCGCCTGAGGTATAAGTTCCAAAGTCCCTTCATCACATCATCCAGGTTGCGGGTTCCTGCCGTCCTTGAAGTAATCATGGCATCGAGCAGAAAGGCCAGTACTTGTCCTTTTCCATAATAACTGATGGTGGTATTGCGGCTGTTTTCGTTGGGCCGATACTCGCGAATCCAGGCGTCATGACTGCTTGCAGCAAGGGTTTGGTAGAAGCGTCCGGGGCGCTGTTCCAGATCGTTGATGGCTGAGGCCATTTTGTCAAGATACGCTTCGCGGGAATAGAACCCTGCACGACGCAGGATGAGCTCATCGTAGTAGCTGGTGATTCCCTCAGCAACCCACAGCATATCGGTATGATTCTCTTTGCTGTAATCAAAAGGTCCCAAAGCTTCCGGCCTGATGCGTTTCACGTTCCACAAATGCAGGTATTCATGTCCGCACAAACCCAGAAACTGTTTGTATCGGGTGGGGTTATTCCATTGCCAACGCGGCATCATAACGGTACATGAGTTGGCGTGTTCCAATCCACCGCCGCCTGCTTCGGTATTCAACACGATGAACAGGTAGTTCTTGCATGGATGTTGGCCAAAAATACCCGTTGTGGTATCGCAAATGGCTTGTAAATCACGAATAAAAACAGGCATATCCTGATTTCCCGGACCAACCACCGCAACGGTATGCGGAACGCCATGAACCTGGAAATCAGCGGTTTGATAATTTCCGGCGATCAGCGGGGCATCAGCCAGTGCATCATAGTTTTCAAATGAAAACACATGTGCTTCGGTGTTTTTGGTTCGCGGAAGCGCCACATGCACCTGTTTCCAGCTATTGGGAAGCTGCACTTCCAGGGTTCCCGGTGCGTCTTTTAATTGTTCGGCCAGCATAAACACCGAAGTTTGATGCAGAAACGCCAAGTCTGCATCGATGAATGAGGTGCGTACAGACCATTCAAACGCATAAACCTTATAGGAAACCGTGATCGATTTCAACCCTTTCACCGGGAACTGCCAGGTGTTTTTATCGGTGCGGGTAAAATCAACTTTTTGGCCATCAGCCACCGCATCTACCTGTTCTACACTTTTTGCAAATTCGCGCAACAAGTAGCTGCCGGGCGTCCAGGAAGGCATGCGGATGTCAAGCACCTGTTCTTTGAATCCCGTGATGTGCATGCTGACTTCAGCGTAATGCGTATGCGGCTCAGGGAAAGAAACACGGTAGTTTATGTGTGGTGTGGAAAGAAGTTCCATCATGGTCAGGCTGGTCATGCATAGCGACAAAATGGTACGGCGCATGAGCGCAAAATTAAGTAGCTTGCCTGCAATTCAATGGCTTATGAATGTTCGACTGATTCCATGCATTTTGATCCTTTCCCTTTATTCCTGCAGCAATTCCAACAAAACAATTACTGCATGTGAACAGGAACTTGATTCTTTGGAACTCATTTTAACCGCAAACCCGAACTATGCCGCAAACAACCCTGCTGAATTCATGAGTTTGCGACATGAAATAACCCAAAATTTGACCGCACTGGAACAAGATAAGACACTTTCTGCGCGTGAAGTTTCACATATAGAACTGCTTACCCTGCGCAGCAGCCTGTTGTTTACCGGGGCCCTGGAAGCCGCCCTGAAAAGCACCAGGGCTCAAGCCGACAGCTTAAATACATTGAAATTGAAGCAGGCTGCAGAATAAGCGCCATTCGCTGTTCAATCTCCGTATTCAAGTTCCAGTTTGGCACTTTGCAGTTCAGACCTGGCATGCTGTTCGCCAAGTTTGCCGGCCACGACAATGCCCGCCTGATAAACGTCCATGGCAGCCTCTTTTTGACCATCCTGTTCCAACAACTTACCCAGGTGGTAATAGGTGGCCACATAATCAGGATGTTTTTCCAGCAGCCATTCCATCAGGCGTTTGGCTTCTTCTTTGTTCCCTTGTGACACATGTTCCTGTGCCAGGGCATAATTCAAAAAAGGATCATCCGGTGATTCTTTCAGAAACTCCAACAGTTGGCTCATGCGCGGATTCATGCGGCAAAACTAAGGGCTTTCCCCGCATGGCTGATCGCCTCACCCTGAACAGCATCCAAACCAAAACCACTATTAAAGCCAGGGCTGTAAAGAACAGTTTTCTGTAACGGGCCAAAGTTGATGCCAGTTGTTGAAATTCATTTGCTGCCTTCATCATGACTTTTTCATGCTTTACGGCCATTGCTGTGCTTTGGGTTTGATGCGATAAAACGATGGAATCTACGGCACGTTTCAGACTGTCCACCCTTCGGTGTGGCGTGGAATCCAGCGTAAAAAGTACAGAGGAAGTGGGAAGCGTGAATTTGGGTTCGGAATATGACCATGGCGGTGGCATATAAATGCTGCTGAGTTCCGGAAGTTGGGCCTGAAAACCGCGCTGAAGCAATGAATCCGGAATATGTATTGGCCCCGGTTGCGCAACAACGGCAGTGGAAACCAGCAGCAGCGGCATGATGAATAATCGTTTCATTTCCCTGCTTTGTAGTAGTTGATGTGTAATTTGCTGTTGCCCGATTTCAACATGGTACCGTTATCCTGAATGCGCTGTTCCTGTTTTTGTTCTTCGTGCAGCAACTCATCCAGAAATGCCAGCACTTTACTCGCGGCAATGCTGACCACTGCACCAGAGGTAATGGCTTCTACAGCTGCTGACTTTATAAGGTTTGGCGACTGCTGTCGGAACAACTGATTGTTGGCAAACAGGTCGCAGGAAATAATGCTGTCGCCGGTAACGGCAACAAATCCGATATAGCCTGAATCCTGTGTCATCAGTTTTTCGAAGTGCTTCAGGTATGCAGGTAATTCTTTGTTGATTTTTTCTGAATTGGCAATGGCGGCATAAGTACCGGAACTGGATGAAGTACCGGCCGCCCGGTTCTTCTGGGCAACCTTGCTCCATACTTCTCCCTGATTCTTTTCAACCACCGCAGCCTTGCGCACCGATGGTGAGGTTACACCAAAGGTGTTGTTGAACGTATAACCGCTGCCGTTGGGCGTCCACCTTCCTTGCTCCACGCAAAAAACCGGCACCTGCACCGGCCCGGAATTGGGAGGCAGCAATACATCTTTTCCAACTACGCGGTCTTGCTTTCCACCGGTAACCACTTCTCCGGCCAGCACCAAAACAGTGTCCTTGCCGGTATTCAAAAAAACGAGCGTATTCACAGTTCCACCCTGCAGTTCGGTAACCTTAATGGTCCCTTTGGCCAGGGCGTCTTTGAAACTTGTATAGTTGCCCAGTCCGCGATGTGCCTTTACAAATTCAGGTTCGGAAGAGATCATGTACAAGCGGAGGTTGCCAAAGGTGAACCGCTGCTCTTCCGCACTCAGCTCCTGTTTCATTTTCTGTCCTTTATCGCCAAATGCCCAGTTGTAGGAAGTGGGGGCAGCTCCGTTGTTTTCATTGCTGATGCGATACACCGTATCGGTCTGTGACACCTTGTTGTTGAACAGCTTCAGGTTTTCCTTATTGTACTGTGCGTGTACCTGGCCGGCAAAGCCAAAGGCTACGAACATGAGGATGCGGGCGGTGATGATTTGTTGCATGATGTGTTTATTGGTTCTTCAAAGCTGGAGCATCTTTCCAGATGCAAAAGCCGCAATGAGCCAACGGTACGGTTCATTGAGTAAACGGGTCAAACTGGCTGACGAAGCTGCCTAAACCGGGCTGATGGCCAATGGTTTCAGACATGTTACTTGGTGCTCGTGCATTAAATTTGTGCGTTGCGCTGTCAAAAACTTCTGTTGTTCGCTTTGTGTATCCGGGCTTTTGCTGCCGATGCTCAGAAAGCTCCTGAGCCAAGGGGTGGAATCATCATCATGGATGAAGCTGAACGCATCGAATACAGCCAGCCGGCGCGAAGCATGGAACTGGCCACAGAGGCCCTTGCCCTTGCCGTTAAAGAACAGAATGAGGTTGAAATCACACGGTGTTACCTGCTTTTGGGGCGACTGCACCTGAACAATGGCAACAAAGAGCGCGCGGCTGAATTGCTGGAAAAGGCTTCAACAGGTTATGGTAAACTTCAAAATGCAGCGGCAAAAGCTGAGTCAGACAAGCTGTTGGCTCTGGCTTTAGAAGGCTCTGGAAAACTGGATAAAGCTGCAGTGGTTCAGAAGAATTACATGAACTCTTCTGCCATTTCTAAAAAGGAAAAAATCAGGGCCAGCAGCAAAAATGCAGAAATCCTGTACCGAAATGGTTTAAAGGCAGAAGCAAAGAAAGAATTGGAACAAAACCTAATAGAGGTTCAAAAAGACACCCTGGTGAAACTCGAATTTATGAACCAGCTGCAGGGTATTTACGGTCAGTTGGGCGATACCGTGGCCACACTGAGGCTTGCTCAGGAAAACATAGGATTTTTATCGCAGTCTAAATCCAGCGACGCCGCCACCTATGCCTGGAAATTCGGCGACGCCCTGATCAACTCCGGAAACCTGAGCAGCAGCCTGAGCATGAACGAGCAATTGCTGATAGGCGCGCTGGACAACAACAATTACCTTGTGGCCCGACAAGCTTACTTAAACCTGGGGAATACATACAGTCAAACCGAAAATTATCCGCGTGCGCTGAGCATGTTCACTGCGGGTTATGAAACAGCGGTACAACATTCAGATGACCTGGGTGCTCAGGAAGCACTGTTGCACATTGCTGAAGCGAAGGAAAAAACCGGCGATTGGGTCGGTGCATTGCAAGCCTACCGGAATTACACTGCCTTCAGAGATTCATTTCGCCACCTGGAAGTACTTGCAGAGGTGCGCAAGCTCGGCCTGAACGAACAGTTTGCCAAACAGGAACAGCGCATCAAAACGCTGGAAACAGACCAGATCAGGCGGGACTGGGAACTACAGAAACAAAAACAGGCCATCATGATATTGGGCTTTGCGTTGCTGCTCTTCCTGATCCTGTTGTTTTTGTTGTACCGCACCCTAAAGGCCAAGCAAAGGGCCAACCTCAGAAACAGATTACAGTCGCTGCGCAACCAAATGAATCCGCATTTCATTTTCAATTCCCTGAACTCAGTCAACCATTACATCAGCCTGCACCAGGAACGCGAGGCGAACCGCTATCTGAGCACCTTCAGCACCCTGATGCGCAACGTGATGGGCAATTCAGGTAAAGATTTTATCAGCCTGCGGGAAGAATTGGACATGTTGCGCATTTATACCGATCTGGAGCAGGCCCGATTTTCGGATAAGTTTGAAATTCTTTGGGAAATGGAAGATGATTTACCGCTGGATGAGTTACAGGTGCCTCCGCTTTTGCTTCAGCCTTATGTGGAAAATGCCGTGTGGCATGGTCTGCGCTATAAGGAAGAGCGGGGTTTACTTCAAATTCACATAGGCATGTCGGAAGGATTCTTGTTGTGCTCGGTAACAGACAACGGCATCGGCAGAAATCGCAGCAAGCAACTGAAAACCGAAAACCAAAAACGAAGCACCGGAACAGGACTTAAAAACACAGAAGAACGAATCAACATTTTGAATAAACTCTACAAAACAGGGGTTCTGGTGAACATAGAAGATGTAAGCCCACAAGCCGGAACGCGGGTGCGTATATTAATTCCATTAAAATCAATCGCTGCCGCATGAGCACCAAAATCCGCGCATTGATTGCCGATGATGAACAATCTTCCAGGGAAACACTGTGGCATTACGTGCAGCGTTATTGTCCGCAATTGGAGCTGATTGGCGAGGCAAAAGATGTACGCGAATGCATTCATCAAATCCGTGAATTGAAACCCGACCTGGTATTTTTGGATGTGGAAATGCCCTATGGAAATGCATTCGATGTGCTGGAGGAAACTTCTGAGCTTCCGTACAAAACCATATTTGTAACTGCTTACAGCGAATACGCCCTGCGCGCACTCAACGCAAGTGCATCTTATTACCTGCTCAAGCCGCTGAATATTGATGAATTGGTACGCGCCGTTGAAAAAATTGCCACCCACGACCAAAATCCCAACGTGTTGCAGTCTGGTGTGATCAGAGAAAACCTAAGCAGCGGTAAAATCCGAAAAATACTCATCCCCACGCTCAATGGATTTGAAGTATTGAAGGTTGATGAAATCATGCGCATCAGCGGAAACGGGAACTATACCGACCTGCATCTGAGCGGACAGCGTCGCAAAACCGTGAGCCGCGTACTGAAGTACTTTGAACAACTGTTGCAGGCCGACGGTTTCCTGCGCGTGCACAAAAGCCACCTTGTGAATATGGAGTATGCCGTGGCTTGGCAACGAGGCAAAGGCGGGATTCTGCAGCTGAGCGACGGCAGCGAAGTGGAAGTTTCTCCACAAAAAAAAGAAGAAGTATTGCGGTGCCTTGGGAATGGTTCGGCATTCAGCTGAACATCCCTATCAGCAAGTTGATATCCTGATAGCGCATGTTGTAATGTTCGGCCAGGGTTTTGTTGGTCAGCAGCCCTTTCAGCAAATACGTTCCTTTTCTGGCGCCCGCACGAAAGCGCAAGTACTCATGAAATCCGCCTGTTTCTGCCATATCCATGAGCAATGGCGTGAAGATGTTACTCAGGGCATAACTCGCCGTTCTGCTTACTCTGGAAGCGATATTGGGCACACAATAGTGAATCACCTCGTGGCGACGGTAAATGGGCTTTTCATGATTGGTAACTTCACTGGTTTCAAAATTTCCGCCTCGGTCAATACTCACATCAATCATCACGCTTCGGGGCCGCATCTGCATCACCATTTGTTCGGTAACAACCACCGGGCTTCGACCTGATTTTCCGCGCAGTGCGCCAATCACTACGTCGCTTGCCGATAAAGCATGCGACAATACATTGGGATGAATCGTGCTGGTATAGATACTTCGCCCGAGCAAGTTCTGCAATCGGCGAAGCCGGTACACATTATTGTCGAATACCTTTACATTGGCACCCAGGGCAAGTGCTGTTCTGGCTGCATATTCACCAACAGCACCTGCACCGATAATCACCACCTGGGTGGGTGGAATACCGGCAAAGCCGCCCAATAGCTCACCTTTCCCTACCTGACTGTTGGTGAGCAACTCGGCGGCAATCATGATGCTGGCAGTTCCGGCCATTTCGCTCATGGCCCGGATGATGGGCAAAGCACCTGAATCATCTTCAAGAAACTCATAAGCCAGCGCATTTACGCGCTTGTCCATCAATTTGCGCAACAACAATTCATCCAACTGATCCAACTGTAATGCGCTGATGATGAGTTGGCCCGGATGCATCAAATCCACTTCCTTTGAAGTTGGCGGATCTATTTTCAGGATGATGTTGCTTTTGTAAACTTCTTCTTTAGTGGTCGCGATTTCTGCACCGGCTTCGCTGTAATGCTGGTCGGTAAAATGTGATGCTTTACCGGCATCTGACTCCACCACTACCCTATGTCCATTGGCAGTGAGGTACGAAACAGAGCTTGGAGTGAGTGCAACCCTGTTTTCCTGAAAAGTAATTTCCTTGGGAATTCCTATATACAAACCTCCGTTTTTCGACTTGATTGCCATCGCCTTGGGCTGGGCTTCAAGCGCAGATTGTTCCTCTGGAGCAGTGAATTCTGGTAAGTTTATGGACATATTTAGGGTATTGTATCTTTTTTACTACGTTCACTCAACTGCTGTCATCATCCAGCCATGCCGGCATATTGAACTTTGAACCGGGGAGTTTTTTGCTCAAATCTACAAAATATGCACAGTTGAACGGACGTTTTATGCACAGTTGGTTTCAATTGGCGCACATGAGGCTTAATTTTGCAGGAAGTAGTGAAGCACCGGAAGCACAAATTCAAACAGGCAAGCATCATTTCGGGAATTGTTTCCTGTTTATTTCTGCTGCTACCTGAACTTAGGGCACAGGTTCCTGTAGCCATACCTGAAACCCAAAACAGCCTGAACAGAATCGACAGCCTGACTTGTTTGTTTTTGGAAAATATTCCAAATCACGACGCATTTCGCTGCGAACGTGACTGGTTCGGCCAATTGAGTGCCTCTGATTTTAACGCACAAATGCTGATGCTTGGCAGTGCCATCCCTTTTCAATACAATGTTTTTGTCAAACAGCATTTATCCTCACTGAATATCGCCGCTCCGGCTTATTTCGACCGCCTGCACCAACGGAAGTTACTGTATTTCCCCATGTTTGAACAGGTGCTCGACCGTTACAACCTTCCGCAGGAACTGAAATATGTTTCCATCATTGAATCAAGCCTGAATCCCAATGCGGTTTCCTGGTGCGGCGCCACAGGTTTGTGGCAGTTCATGCCCTATACGGGAAAAATGTACGACATGCGCATCGACCAGTATGTGGACGAGCGCAAGAGCATCATTCAGAGTACAGAAAAAGCCTGCGAGTTTTTCAAATCCAGTTACGACTTATTTGGCGATTGGCTATTGGCCATTGCTTCATACAACTGCGGTCCGGGCAATGTAAAAAAGGCCATCGCCCGCAGTGGGGGCAAAAAAACCTTCTGGGAAATCAAACCCTTCCTGCCCAAAGAAACCCAAAACTACATCCCACGCTTTCTGGCGATGGCCTACGTGATGAATTTTACGCACCTGGGCGACGACGGACAAAATGGACGTTCCCTGCTTACGGCAAGGGTTTCTGTAGATTCGTTGGTTCATTTGGAGCACATTGCCAAAGTGCTTGATGTTCCGGTTCAGGAAATCAAAGCGTACAATGAGCACTACATCAAACAGGTAGTACCCAACTCAGGCAAAAATGAAATTGTGCTTCCTTATCATTTGGCCATGAGCTATCTGGAACGGGAGCAGGAAATCTTTACCTATTCCAGAGCACAAATTGCCATTGCCAAAGCCGCTGAACCCGTTTATGAAAAGCAAACCACAACGGTTTATCATAAAGTAAAAAAGGGCGAATCATTGTACAGCATTGCCACAAAACACAAAGTAACCGTTGCACAAATACGGTCATGGAACAAACTAAGCAAGGCTCCGCTGAAAACCGGACAAACTTTGGTGATTAAAAAATCTACCTGGGTGAAAAAAAGTGCAGACCTGTCCGCTCTTTAATCTTCATCAGAAAAGCCTGACCACTTCCCTAGCTTTGCATTGATGATGATGCGCGTATTGTTGTTAAATATTTCGGTATTGTTGCTTCTTTCCTGCGGGAATGCCGGAAAACAAAAGATATTGATGCAGGCACAGGGAATGCCTGCTGAAGTGCTGATTGTTGCTGCACCAGGCTCCGATTCATGGTTGAATCGCGCATTGGATTCCGGTATTGGCGGACCAAATAAAGGTTTAATTCCGGCAGAACCGATGTATCACTGCGCACTGCTGGACCCGAAACAGGCCGCCGGCGATGCTTTGGGCACATCCCTGCTCGTTTTGGTGAAGCAAGCCGAGCTATCGAACAAAAAACTGAACCGCCTTTGGGAGGAAGCTGCTGGAAAAGCAGAAAAAAAATCTGGTGTGCTGGTGGCAAAAGATGTTTGGGCCAAAAATCAAACCGTTTTCCTGCTGAATGCACCACAAGAGCTGCATGAGGCCTCCTTGGCAGGCCTCCTCCATACATCTGAATGCGCCCAGGGATTGATGGGCGGACTGATTCCAAACCAATATTCCGACAGCGTGATGAACAGGGTTGCCGGCGACTTTGGATTTAAGTTTCCGCTTCCGCCTCAGTTTCGATTGGTACAATCGAACAAAGAAATGCTCTGGTTTATTTGGGAAGGACGAGACTTTAGGGCAAACCTATGGGTGAACATTACCCCTGATACCAACAGTGTGGTAAACCTGGCACAAATGATTCAAACCAGAGACACATTCGCCCGCCGTTATGTACGCGGCAATCAGGGGTGGCCAATGATGACCAGCAAAAGCAGTGAATTTCCAAGTTTTACACACCCATTGAACCAAACTCCGGGCTGGTGTGGCTGGTGGACCATCAACGGGCAGTGGCAGCGCGGGCCGTTCCGCAGGTTCCAGTTCATTGATCAATCAGGACAAAGAACCATTTGGCTGGAAGGATTCCTGGAGGCTCCGGAAATTCCGCAAAGCGCCTATTACCGGATGTTTGACATCATTGCTGCCGGATTTCAATGGACAAGCAACAACACGGCCCGAAATCCATGAAGCGGATCGTGGTTTTCGCATCCGGAACCGGGAGCAATGCCATGAACCTGATTCAACACTTCCGGAAAGGGAACAAGGCCCGCGTGGTAGCGGTATTCTGCAATAATCCGGAAGCAGGAATCATTGAGAAATCCAAGGCTGAAGGTATTCCTGTCGTGGTATTTAACCGCGCGCAAATCCGCGATGCCGGATTTTTTGACGTCCAACTGGCAGCTTTTCAACCGGACATCATCGCCCTCGCAGGATTTCTGTGGCTGTTCCCGGAAAGGCTGGTGCAGCAATACGCCAACCGTATTGTGAACATCCACCCCGCTCTGCTGCCGGCTTACGGCGGAAAAGGCATGTACGGTGACCACGTGCATCGCGCCGTATTGGCCAATAAAGAAACCATACATGGTGTTACCGTGCATCTGGTCAATGAACATTACGACGAAGGGCAAATCCTGTTGCAGGAATCCTTTGAAATCATGCCGAACGATACCCTTGAATCGTTAAAACAGCGCATCCACGAAATCGAATTCCGCCTGTTCCCTGCAGCCCTAGAGGGCATGCTCTGATGCAGGGCAATACTTCACAACAGCCATTAACTTTGCCGCATGCATTTCGAAACCAAAGTGCTGCACGCCGGCATCGAACCCGATCCATCTACAGGAGCCATCATGACTCCGATTTTCCAGACCAGCACCTATGTTCAGGCCGCTCCGGGCGACCACAAAGGCTACGAATATTCCAGAACCCATAACCCCACCCGCGATGCGCTGCAGGCCAACCTCGCTGCGCTGGAGCAAACCCGTTATGCGCTGTGCTTCAGCACCGGCATGGGCGCCATAGATGCCTGCGTGAAACTCCTCAAACCCGGAGACCATGTGGTAAGCACAAACGACCTTTACGGAGGCACATACCGCATCTTCACCAAAATATTTGAACCCCTCGGCATCCGCTTTTCGTTTGTGGACATGACCGATACCGCCGCCGTTGCCGCAGCCATGAACCCGCAAACCAAAATGATCTGGGCAGAAACGCCTACCAACCCCATGGTGCGCATCGTGGATATTGAAGCCATCGCGGCCATCGGCAAGAAAGCAGGTGTGCTGGTGGCGGTGGACAATACCTTCGCCAGTCCCTACCTGCAAAACCCCGCGGTGCTGGGTGCCGACATTGTGATGCACAGCGTTACCAAATACATCAACGGACACAGCGATGTGGTGATGGGCGCCCTATGCGTAAACGATACGGAACTGCGCGACCGCCTGGCCTTCATACAAAACAGTTGCGGTGCCACCCCCGGCCCGCAGGATTGCTTCCTGGTGCTGCGCGGCATCAAAACCCTGCACATCCGCATGCAGCGGCACTGTGAGAACGGCGCGAAAGTGGCGCATTTCCTGCGCAATCATCCGAAAGTGGGTGTGGTGCATTGGCCAGGCTTTGAAGACCATGCCGGCCACACCATCGCCAAAAGGCAGATGAAGGATTTCGGCGGCATGATGAGCTTTACCCTGAAAAACGACAGCCTGGAATCAGCGTTTACGTTCTTGAAAAACACCCACCTGTTCAGCTTGGCGGAAAGCCTCGGCGGCGTGGAAAGTCTGGTAGGGCACCCCGCCTCCATGACCCATGCCTCCATTCCCCGGGAAGAACGCATGAAGTCCGGGCTGGTGGATTCCCTCATTCGCCTCAGCGTGGGTATTGAACATGTGGACGACCTGATTGATGACCTGGAACAGGCACTGGCCGCGGTGTAAATAACGCTACAGTTTCTTTTGTCAGGCGGGCAAGATGCCTACAAAATGTAATTTCAGTCAGTTTAATGACTGTTTTTACATAAATTCAGTCAGTTGATTGACGGTATTTTAAAAATCTATCCTTTTTTATGATTCATGTTTCAAGGAGTACTCCTTGGAATCTTTGAGCGTAATCGGATTAATTTGCCTGCGATTCAACTCATGGGATTGAATCGCCTATTTATGAAATTGCATCATGCAAACCCCTGGAACACCGCATGTGTTCATTTATAGCAGGATGCGTCATGCATCTACCCAAAATGAACTTTAGTCCGCGTATTACTTGCACAGTACGGGATAACAATTTTTCATAAGCTTCATGAACAAAAAACAGCTCAGGCAACTGCTGGATGCAAAAGCGGAACAGTTCAACCGGACGGAATTTATAGAACATGACCCCATTTCCGTGCCGCACCGGTTCAGCCGGAAACAGGACATAGAAATTGCGGCATTGTTTGCAGCCCTGCTTGCCTGGGGCAACCGCACCTCAATCATCAACAGTGCCAATCGCCTGATGACTTTCATGGATGACGCCCCGGCCGATTTCATCATCCACCATCAGGAACAAGATCGAAAACGGATGGAAGGTTGGGTACACCGCACTTTCCAATTTCCCGACCTGCTGTACTTCCTCGAATTTCTGCAATACCATTACCGGAAGCATGATTCTCTGGAAACGGCCTTTACCTCAGGCATCAAGGCGGACGACGTGCACATAGAAAACGGACTCATCCATTTCCACCGCTATTTCTTCTCCCTGCCCCATCTGAAACGCACGGAGAAACACCTGCAAACGCCCGAGCGCAAATCGGCCTGCAAGCGCATCAACCTCTTTCTGCGCTGGATGGTGCGCAAAGACAGCCGCGGCGTTGATTTCGGACTCTGGAACCAGATCGGCATGAACCAACTGCTCTGCCCGCTCGACGTGCATGTGCAGCGCGCCGCTCTGGCCCTTGGATTGCTCCAGCGCAAACAATCTGACTGGCAGGCCTGCCTGGAACTGAGTGCGGCCCTGCGTAAACTCAATCCGAACGACCCCGTGCGCTATGACTTTGCCCTGTTCGGCATCAGCCTGGAAATGAGCGGAAAAGATTAACCCGATCATTCACGAGCGCAGCCAGTATGTTGCTTGTGTTTGTTGGATTCCTTTTTAGTTGGGCTCTACGCCGCTCACCAAAATCAATTCAGCAGCAAGGTTCTTCAGCACACTTGCTAAACTCCGTTTCGATGGTGCTGTGGCCAATATTCAGGTGTTCCAATCTGTGGCGCAACTCCTGTTTGATTTCCTGTTCCTGAATTCTGTCCACTTCAGGTGCCAGCAACACATGCAATGTGATGGCGTTACGCATGCTGCCAATCGCCCAGATATGCAAATGGTGCACTTCCTGCACACCAGGCACCTGAAGCAGCGCTGTGCGCACTGCATCCGGATTGATACCGTGAGGAATTCCATCCAGCGCCAGCCGAATACTTTCCATCAGCAGTTTTACCGTTCCATATAAAATCACCAGGGCAATAAGAAACCCCATTGCGGGATCCAGCCAAACCCAGCCTCCGTACATGGCCAGCAATCCGCTGATCACCACTCCCAGGGAAACCAGCGCATCGGCGGCCATGTGCAGGAATGCCGCACGGAAGTTGATGTCGTTTCGGTGTTCCCCATCGCGCATGAACAGCCAGGCCGTGAACCCATTCACCAGAATGCCGGCGGCAGCTGTGAGCACCACCCATTCACTCTGAACATCATGAATATGGTTGATGCGCGTGAGCGAAGCCCGAATGATGAGGAACACCATCAACAGCAATAAAAGGCCATTGATCAGTCCGGCAAGGATGGTTGTTTTTGCATAGCCGTAAGTGTACAGGCGATGCTGCCGCTTGGTGCTGAGCCAGAAAGCAAACAGCGAAATCAGCAAACCAAACACATCGCTCAGGTTGTGGGCGGCATCGCTCCATAAGGCAATGGACCCCGACCAAAAAGCTGCCAGTGACTCAATGCCCACAAAAGCCAGATTCACCAACACACCTGCCACAAATACACGATGCTGCCTTTCCGTCAGGCTGGCATTTATGGGTTGATGATGGTGGCTGTGGTCATGCATCGCTGTTGCAAATTAATCGGATATTTACCCACTACGTTCACATCGAATAGCGAACAAATTGTCAGTAGGAATATCTTTGGAGCAAGGTTTGAAATTCAGAGAAACACAAAACTATGGCTAAAGAAATAACAGATTCGAACTTCAGCGAAGTGGTGCTTAAATCAGACAAGCCCGTGCTGGTTGACTTTTGGGCCGCATGGTGCGGTCCTTGTCGGATGATTGCCCCTTTGGTGGAAGAGCTTTCCAATGATTTTGAAGGCAAGGCATTGGTTGGTAAAATGGACGTAGATACCAATCCGAATACAGCGGGTGAGTACGGCATCCGAAGCATCCCGACCCTGCTCATTTTCAAAAACGGAGCAGTTGTCGATAGAGTGGTGGGCGTGGTTTCAAAAGGTGTGCTCGCCTCTAAACTGGAAGCTCAGACGGCCTGAGTATTTGCTTCACGCAACAGCAAAAGACCCTGCATATTTTGGATGTGCAGGGTCTTTTTTTTGCATCGGCTTGTGCATAAGTACCTGAACCGTTCGGATGCGAAACAACATAGCTTCGAAAAACTAATACATATAAATATGCTACATGAAATAACTGATTTGAATTTTGAAGAACTGGTACTGAATGCTGAATCTGCGGTATTGTTGTCATTTGGTGCGGCATGGTGTACGCCTTGTAAAAACCTGTATCCAACGCTGGAACGCATTGGCGATAAGTTTGCGAGTACATTGAAGATTGGGAAAGTAGATGTCGAAGCTGCTCCGGAAACGACAGGTAAGTATGTAGTTCGGCCTATTCTTCCTACGATTGTTCTTATAAAAAATGGTGAGGTCCTTGAAAAAATCTTCGGCGCAAGGAATGAAAGCGACATCATTGCTACCCTACGGCCTCATCTGGACTTGTAATTCAGCAGACTCAAACCAATCCATCCTTCGACAAGCTCAGGATGACAAGTAAGCTTTTCATCCCCGGATTGGTGAGATCCATCGTCATAAGGCTGAACATTACATTAGGAATTCCTATCCTTGATATCATCAATTAACGTATATGGTCATAGAAATTAAACCTGAAGAAATTCAAAGTAAAGTAATCGATTCCCCAGATTTGGTCATGTTGCTGCTATGGGGAAAGTGGGATACGCCATGCATCAGGGCCGTTCAATATCAAAAAGAGCTGAGTGAAAAATATAAAAGGTACATGCGGTTTTATTCCATTGAGGCAGACCAACTCAATCAGGAAGCTTTGTCACTATTACAACCGCGAATTGTTCCTTTAAGTTATTTCTACTATCGTGGCAGGCTCATAGAAAGATACATTACCGGGCCTAATCGAGACCTGGAAATTCATGTTCAGGCACATCTGGCATGGGTCAAAAACTATTTTGATGATTACAAACCCATCATTCCTGATTACTGGAGGCCTGACATAGACCATAACATACCCGAAGCTGCTGGCTGGTGTACGCCAGGTTACAACTGCTGATTCCGGTATGGTTTCATGAAGGAAGTCACTGCAACTGTTTGTGCATAGAACATAGGGCGCTAAAGGCCATATCCATCCCTAAATTCGCCCCATGCTGCTGTCCGAAATTCAGGACTTCCGAAATCTGGAATTGCTTGCCCGTCAGGTGGTGGAAGGTTTTATCACCGGTTTGCACCGCAGTCCGTTCCATGGCTTCTCTGTGGAATTTGCCGAGCACCGTCCGTACAATCCCGGCGAATCGGTGCGGTATCTTGATTGGAAGTTGTTTGGGCGCACCGACCGTTTGTTTGTGAAGCGCTTTCAGGAGGAAACCAACCTGCGCTGCCGGCTGGTTTTGGATGTTTCTGGCAGCATGTTCACCGGTGAAGGCACACCCAAAGCGAAGTTCAGTGTGCTGGCCGCCGCCGCCATCATGCTGATGTTGCGAAAGCAACGCGATGCCTTTGGGCTCACCCTTTTTGCAGACAACATCCTGGAAGAAACCGACATCAAAAGCACGGCCGCGCATTTTGACGTTTTGCTGCATCAGCTTCAAAAGCAGCTCACGCCGGAAGTACGCCAGAAAGGATCCGCCCCAGCGAAAATCCTCCACGATATTGCCGAGCGGCAGCACCGGCGCAGCCTGATCATTTTATTCAGCGACATGTTCACCGAAGAGGCGCCCGAACTGCTGTTCAAAAGTCTGCAACACCTGAAACACGGACAGAACGAAGTGATAGTGTTTCATGTTACCGACCGAAAAACGGAGCTTGAACTGCGCTTCGACCAAAAGGCCTATCGATTTGTTGACGCCGAAAGTGGCGAAGAAATCAAACTGGAACCTTCGGAGTTTCGCACCACCTACCAAGAAACCATTTCTACGCAGATTCAGGAGTTAAAATCCCGCTGCCGACAGTATAAAATTGATTTCATCCCGGTAGATGTTGCATCTGATTTCCGGCAGGTGCTGCTTCCCTTTCTGATGAAGCGACAGAGCCTTTACTGAACTTCACTCATGAACTGCCTCAGCTCGCGGTAAAAACGCGACATGGGAAAACCCATCACGTTGTAAAAACAACCGTTTACCCGGGTAACACAGGTATATCCCAACCAGTCCTGAATTCCATAAGAACCTGCTTTATCAAAGGGCTTATAGTTGTTGATGTAAAATCGGATTTCTTCGTCGCTCATGCTGCGGAAATGCACTTCTGTAACCTCATGAAACACCCGTTCATGTGGTCCAAATTTCATGCAAACGCCGGTAAACACCTTGTGCACATCGCCTGAGAGTCGGCTGAGCATGGCAAACGCGTCATGTTCATCAACCGGTTTGTTCAGTACCGTGTGCTGATGCACCACAATGGTATCGGCGCAAACCAATACCTTGCCCACATCATCACCTTTAAAGGCATGGGCCTTTTTCCATGCAAGGTATTCGGCTACTTCAGCATCTTTCAGGTGTTCGGGAAACGATTCATCGGCATCCAAATCGCAAATAGTCACATCAAAACCTGTTTCACTGAACAAGGTTCTGCGTCTGGGTGAACGACTGGCCAAAATGATTCCCGGAAAAGCTTCAGGCAGCAACATGAGCGACAAAAATGCAACAAATTGCGGCATGGTAAAAGTGCATTGGAAACGCTGGCTGAGCCATTTCTGGCCCATTAGGGAACAGGGGTTCCGTTCTGAAAGGAATCCCGACCTCGAATTGCGTTGGGAAAACGGCACGCTGGTATTGAATTCGGCCCATGCCAATTATTCCTATGGCAGTTTACATGAAGTGATGCAAGTAGCCATCAACACACTGAGCAGCCATGACCTGCAAAACCTATTACTGCTCGGGTTGGGCGGAGGCTCTGCCTGGAAACTCGCACAACAGAAATGCGGAACCGCGCTCCGTATGACCGCCATAGAAATTGATTCCGTTGTTTTGGAGATCGCCCAAAATACGTTTCATATTCATGAGTCGGAACAGATACGCATTGTTCAGGCAGATGCATGTCATTGGGTGGAGCGCGCTTCAGATGAAACCTATACATCCATCATTGACGACTTATTCGTAGATGTTACAAAACCTGAATTCTTCTTGGATGACACATACATCAGGCAATTACATCGCATCCTGAAACGGGGTGGTGTTTTGGTCATCAACCTTATGTCCTTTAAGGAAGGATATACTGAACAGGTGCTTCGTGCATACCGGCCGTATTTTCTTGTGGCAAGCATTGAGCAGGTACATCAGCACAACCGGCTCTTATTTCTGCACAAAACCGGTTAATTCATCGCATCCTGCATCATGGATTCGCTCAATTCCTTTCCAAGAAAGCGATCGATGCGATGATGCACTGCGTATAGTACCGGCGTAAGCAACAATGCAACTGAAAATTTGTAGATGTAACCCATGGTTCCAACGGCCAGTACCTGACTCAACGGCCAGTCTGCACCCCAGTAAAAGGCAATGATCAGCACCACATAACTGTCTAACAATTGGGAAACCAGGGTGGAACCCGTGGCACGGAGCCAGATGGCACGTGCACCGGTTCGTTTCCTCAGGGCCCGAAAAATACCTGCATCCACGACCTGTCCAATGAGGAATGCGCATAAGGAACCTGCAATAATGAACAATCCTTGACCAAAAACCTGGCTGTAGGCCTGATTCAAATCACGGAGGCCTTTTGTACTGGCACTTTTAACCCACCAATCCGCTGGTGTGAGCCAAATGGCAAAGCGAACCATCAGAAATGCATAAATGATGAGCACAATGGCCATCATGGTAAGGCGCTGCACGCCCTTCCTTCCGAAATATTCATTGACGATGTCGGTAATAACAAATACTACCGGCCAAAGGATCACACCTGCCGTGAGTTGAAAATTCAGCGTATATCCGAGAATTCGGAAACCCGCATCGGGCAATCCGAGGGTTTTTTCGGCTGAGAAAATTTTCACGCCTATAAATTCGGCGAGCAGTGCATTTGTGAGGAAAAATCCTGCAAGGAATAAAAACAGCAAGTTCTTTTTATCCAAACCAGTAGCCGTTGTATTTGGATGCTCAGCAAGCATATTCCTCCCCCATTTTCATGATGTGTACATTGGCAAAACCCCTGGCCAACAAACGGCTTTGCCAAGCCTGAAGTGCATCTGTATCACCATGAACCAAGAGCATATGTTCTACGCGCTCCGGAACCTGACAGCTGAGGTATTCCAACATTTCTTCATAATCCGCATGGGCAGAGAAATAGTCCATTACTTCAATCCGGCACCGCACTGGATATTCCGTACCAAAAATTCGAACTCGCTCTTTTCCTTCACGGAGTTGCCCGGCAAGACTCATGGGCGTGGCATAACCTACGATCAACACGGTAGCATTGATGTCATCAATATTGTTTGCAATATGGTGTTTGACCCTTCCTGCTTCGGCCATTCCGGAAGCTGAAATGATGATGGCCGGTCCCTTTTCGTTGTTCAACGCCTTACTTTGGTCAACTTTGCTGATGTAGTGCAGGTTGCTGAATCCAAAAGGATCTCCATCGCGGGTGATGTATTCCAATATCTCCTTGTTGTACTCTTCTCTGTGCCTGGACATCACCGAAGTGGCATTAACCGATAAAGGACTATCTACGTAAACAGGTATTTTGGGCAATAAACCCTTGTGTGCCAGCTTGTCTAAAAGGAAAATCAACTCCTGGGTACGGTCGATGCTGAAGGCGGGAATGATGAGTTTCCCTCCCCTGTGCACACAGGTATCTTTCACCACACGGAGCAGGTGTGCTTCTGCATCTTTCGTAGGTTCATGCCTTCGGTTTCCGTACGTGCTTTCACAAATGATGATGTCCGACTGTGGAAATGGATCAGGGCCGGAAAGGATTTGATCGCCCGGACGGCCAATATCTCCGGTAAAGGTTACTTTCTTTTCGTGCATGCCTTCCCTAATGGCAAGGGTAATGGCCACGCTTCCCAAGATATGGGCATTCCTTGTACACAATACAGAAATTTCATCACACAGTTCAAAGTAATCACCGTTCATGGGCATTATTGTTACCTGACGAAACACCTGCTGCACATCTTCAACATCATACAGCGGTTCAATGGGCGGAAGTCCTTTTGCCGCGCGACGCTTGTTCAGATGGCTTAAGTCACTTTCCTGAATTTTCGCGCTGTCCAGGAGCATTAGGTCCATTAGATCTTTTGTTGGTGCATTGCAGAAAATCGGTCCTCGGTAACCTTCTTTCACCAATCTTGGCAGTAACCCGGTATGGTCGATATGGGCATGTGAAATCAGCACATAGTTGAGTTCAGCCGGTGAAAATCCAAAGTGGCGGTTCAGGGCTTCACCCTCAGCTCCTTCGCCCTGAACCAGTCCGCAATCAAGCAACACCTTGGTTCCGTTTACGGTGGTTATGATATGTTTACTTCCGGTAACCCTTCCGGCAGCGCCAAATGAAGAAATGTGCATGAAAATTGTATGTTAATACTGAAGTGGCAAGTTATCCTTGCCGAACATTACAAAGATTGATGTACCGAATCATAATAACAAAATTGTTTTGGGGCGCATTGTTGCTGTTTGCTTTACCCAAATCAGGCAATTCCCAATCCTGGTTGCAATGGATGAAACAAGGACAAGCATTGGAGGAAGAAGCACAATTTGCAGCTGCCTTGGTTTGTTATGACTCCGCCATCAGCCAAAAGCCAGACGAAGCATTGGCTTACTTCCACAGGGCGGTAGTTCGGTACGAACTGAACTTTAAATCATTGGCACTTGTAGACCTGAACAAGTGTCTATTGATTGATACAGGTTTTGCAGAAGCCTATTTTAACCGAGCGCTTGTACATCATGAGTTAAGCAATGACGCCTTTGCCTTAAATGATGTTTCGAAATACCTGGAATACGACAGCGGGAATGCATCATCATTATTGCTTTCCGCTTCTATTTTGGAACAATTGGGAGACTACCGGGGTATGGCGCAAGTTTTGATGAAGTATCAGCAGGCAGCACCGGACAACCTGGATATCATGATTCGCACGGCAGTCGCCCTTACAAAATCTGAACAATACAGTGCCGCTGATTCCTGGCTGAGCAATTGCCTGCAAAGATTCCCCGAATCGTTCGAATTGTATCAGTTGCGTGGCAGGAACCACCATGCTTCAGGAAATTACCCTAAAGCCATTGAAGATTACAGCTTGTGCATACTTACCCAGCCGAACAATGCCTCGTCATATGCATTAAGGGCGGCTTCAAAAAACGAAATTGAAGCATCATCAGATGCCATTTCTGATTACCAACAGGCGATTAGGTTGGACAGCAGCAATGGAAACTACTACCTTGAACTTGGCACAATCAGGTTGGAAGGGGCACAGTTCCAGGCGGCAGAAGAAGATTTTGATCTGGCCTTGAAATACAAATGTGAGGATTTGCGTTTTGCATTGATGGCTCGTGGACTTGTGAAATATAACCTCAGGAAGGGAAATGAAGCTTGTGCTGATTGGGAAAGAGCAGTATTGTTGGGATCCACGGAAGCTTCTGAATATTTACAGCGTTATTGCACTAAAGTACCTAACCCTCATGAATAAAATTGGCTGGTTTATTTGTGCGCTGATCATGATTTGCGGAGGAATAGTGCTTAGCCTCCCCAAGGGAAGCTCGCTTCATCGGGAATCATTTACGGTACACTGCGGTACAGCCAGGGTAGTGTGCAAGTTGGATCCTGATGGCGTGCCCGTTTGTTTTGTCCAACTTCCTTGTGTTCGTTCTGAAGGATGGGATACATTACAGCAAATTCATTTCTGGCGAAAGATTATGCGCCTGGATCCCGACAGTGCATTGGTGAATACCGCGGGTTCAAGGGTGATTTTGGGGAAAATCTCCATGAAGCAATACCTGAACCTCTCACAAGAGCAGCGAGATTCATTCAAGACTGATTGGCGACAGAAACATCAATTGCCGGAAATGGAAAAAGTGTTTATCACCAGCGGCAAGAATTGGTTTTACAACCCAAAACAAATCGCCCCTCGTATCAAGCGTGCTGTAGAAATTTTTGACAGCATGGGTGTTGATCCATTCCTTGCGCAGGCGGTATTACTGATCGAAAGTCCAGTAGGTAACTTAAAAAGCGAATCAGGGGCTTATGGACAATTTCAATTGATGCCATCTGTAGCCAGGCAATTCGGTCTGAAAGTTGATGCGCGAATAGATGAAAGGGCCAACTTCGATAAAAGCGCAATAGCTGCTGCCCGGTTATTTAAAGAAATTTGCATTCCGCATAGTGCCAAAATGCTCGATGAACTTGGCTATGATCACCACGAACAAAGCTTATGGTTTCGATTGCTTGTGATGCATGTATATCATGCAGGTGCATATAATGTGCGTAAAGCCTTGCAAATTCTTCCAAACGTACCTTCCGGAAAGGCATTCATACAGGCATTGTGGAATGTAGAATACGGCAGTTTCAAAAATGCTGCACAAAACTATTCTCAGCTGGTATTATCGTCTTATCTGGAATTCAACCAATACATGATGAATTATGGATTGGACCATCATTACTTGTCAGACCGCAGGTAATCGAAACGGGTTAAACCCCAACGGTGCATGCGGTATTGAAAACAAACGCGCAGAACGCCCAGTCCATAAATTACACTCCGTTTAAAATTAATGGAGGAAGCTTCTTCAAAATACCTTGTTGGACAAGTTATTTCCCCGATTTCATAACCTGCCATAAAAATTTGCGCGGTGATTTCGTTGTCAAAGACAAAATCATCAGAATCTTTTTCTAAAGCCAATTTGCGCAAAACATCACCGCTAAATGCACGGTACCCGGTATGATATTCACTTAATTTCTGGCCCATCATGATGTTTTGAAAAAGTGTTAAGACCCGGTTGGCAGCATATTTATACACGGGCATGCCACCTTTCAATGCCCCCTTTCCCAGAATTCTGGAGGCATACACCACAGGATAAACATCATGTGCAATAACGTATGCCATACTTTCTATCAGTTTCGGACTGTACTGGTAATCTGGGTGGACCATAATGACAATGTCCGCGCCCAATTCGAGTGCTTTTGCATAACACGTTTTCTGATTCCCTCCGTAACCTTTATTGTGGTCATGTCGAATTACATGGTGTATTCCAAGTTTATGGGCCAAATTGGAAGTTCCATCACCACTGGCATCATCTACCAAAACTACTTCATCAACCACATCCAATGGAATCTCTTTCCATGTTTTCTCTAAAGTTTTGGTCGCGTTGTAGGCTGGCATCACGACTACAACTTTTTTGTTTTTGATCATGGGCTTGCAAAATACGGCCTTCAAGCACAATCATCCACAACCAGTAAGTTCAAAAAAAAAGCCTTGGTAATTCCAAGGCTCTTTTTATTTACTCAATTCTTATTTAGCGAATGGATCGTCCTGCCGGAGCTATTGGACGTGGCGCAGTGCTTCTGGGAGCTGCACCATTCTGAAATCTGAAATCAATTTTATTCTTGTCTGCGGGCTTGCAGGTTTCATCAACAATAATCCTGTCGCGGCTCAAACCGTATTCTGAAACCAGGATGTTGATGATGTTGTCCACGCGACAAGCGTTGATTCTGTCTTGCTCTGTTCCACTGTACATTTTCTCTTTGCCTTTGCCGTTGTGCCCACAAATGGTCAATTTCTTATCGGGGCATTGCTTCATCTTATTGGCAACCTCAAAAAGGATGATGGAGAATTCAGGATTGATGTTGCAACGACCTGCTGAGAAATACATGCTGGGGAACAGCATATCATCACAATTGCAGCAGTTCACATTAATGGCCCGTCCTCGTGCATCTACGTAGGAATTTCTTGCGCTGTTCGGTTCAAGATCGCGGTGGTTTGGAATTCCGTCACCATCATCATCTTTCATACGACCCTCTGAATCAACATCAGCATTGGCGTCAGAGAATATTTCTTTATCGCGGCAATCTGGAATACCATCACCGTCTGTATCAACGGCCAAGCCATTGCCATAAACATGACAGCTGTCTGGGGTATCTGCTTCAACATCGAAATAATTGCTTACACCATCTTTATCATCATCTTTAGTCAGCGTGTCGAGGGTTTTCTCCACTTTGGCAATTTTGTCATACATAGACTCCACCGGACTCAGCCAATCATAATGCTGTGGATTCTTATTGCCAAATTTCCAGGAAAGATTCAGATTCATCAGACCATAACTGTCGAAATACCGATTTTGAAATATTTGGGTGTTGTACACATCGACATCGTCATCACGAACCCAAGTTTGGCGGTATTCGAACCCTATATCGAACAAGCGACCCAGGTTGTGTTTGAAACCGAATCCAAAAGGAACCATTGCATTGCGACTCTCCCAACGCTCTTCAACTGGTTTACCCAAATTTGGGTTTTTCTTTCCCTGACTGAAATAATGTGTCAGGTAGTAATCTCCACCAATGAACAAACGCTGATCTACAAATGTGGCTTTTGACCTGTATGCCATGATGCCCATGCCCACGAACATGTACATTTGGGTTTTGCGAAGCGGGCGCAGGAATGAAATGTTTCCAAGGGTGAACACCATCTGGACGTTCATGTCCTGGAAGCGGCTGCGGAATTCAAAGAAATCTTTAAAGTTGGTTGGTGCCTGATAATCACGGGCTCCGCGCAGGAATCCGTAGTTGTATTCTCCACGAAGGCCAAAAGTTTGAGAGATAGAATATTTCACAAACGGACGAACGTGCCAGCTTGGAACAATTTTATCGGCATCTCCGAAGAACGCGGTAGGTCCGCCACCAATGCCTAAAGACCATTTTTTTGCGCGACGATCTACAAAATAACTCGTAACAGAATACTGACCGGAATCGTTTGTACGGTCTGTCCGACCCTTTCCAGCCGGCCATTTTGACTCAGCAGTGGGATGCCATTTAACACCTCCCTGAACGGAGCCAGTATTATTGCCGGCACTGGAATCCAAACCCTGACCATATGCAGTGTAAGAACCCAGAACGATCAGAAAGAGGGACAACCTTTTCAGCGTTTTCATTGAACAATCAGAATAATTTCTCCGCAAACATAAGCACGGATTATGTTTTTTGCAAGATTGATTCGCGGAAGTAAATCATGTCGCATCCAATAAAAGGTGCATTGAACCCTGTTCGCCAATAAACGATGAAACGAGATAATCAGGTAATTGGGTGCCGGGCAGCAAAAATGCGGCTGCATGTACTGTTCGCTCTTGTGGATGTGCGGTGGAAAAATACCTTTGCGCCGCCTTCAACAGCCGTCGAATCTCAAGCATTTGACCTGGTTGTTCAATGACATGACTTTCATAGGTTTTACGGGCCTTTTGAAGTCCTTTGAGGTAGTTATCGCTCATTCCTTTCAGCTCTTTCAATGCAGGGCTTTTCCATACATGAAGCAATGCATGCAACTGATTCACCAAAGTTTCATATGAGTTCACCAATTCAGGGAATCCGTCGTCGTGCAACACTTGGTTTAAAAGGTAAGATTGCAATTGGTTTTCTTCCAGCCAAAGTTGCGCCAATTCAAGGTTAGCGTTCGCCAACAATAAGGATGTTTTGGCATCGGGTATCACAAAAGACGTACGTTTTAACAAGGCCGGAAGCGTCATTTCAGCCCGGGTGAATGCACGGGCCGTTTGTTGCCAGTAAACGTATTCCGAAGGCCCCGCTATGTATGCTAAATTGGGCAGAATGGTTTCCTGGTATAAAGGACGCATCAGCACATTGGGGCTAAAAAACTCGGGGAACGCATGGAGCGATTCCCGGAGGGCTGCTTTTGACCAACGAATACCATCCACCAAAAAACCGGGAGCATCAGGGTCGCGTTCAATGCGGTTCCGGGTACCCGTATCAGGATTTAGGTAAAACAGATTAGGGTTACGCACATGTGCCTCCGGTTTTAAACCTTTTTCCGACAAAAGACTGCCCTGCTCGAGAAACGCAGCGGCAAAAGCCCCTTCCATTAATTCTTTTTCAAGGAGTGGCTGAAATAGCTTTTTTAGCGAAGCATCATCGGGATCCAGGCAAACTAATCCGTGGCCGGAAAACTGCATGTGCACAAAATTTCTAGTCGCTTCACTAAGGGTAATACCGGGCTTATAACAGGCGCAAAACTGTTTCCAGGCATTTTTCTCTTCGGCGCGATGCAGGTTGTTTTCAACTTCCGCAAACATCAACTGCATGGAATCAGAAGGCAAGCGGCCAACAGGGCCTCCGGATGCGGCTTCCCAATGGTAGGTTTTGCCAAAAAGTTCGAAGGTGGAAATTTCGGCAAAGTCGTGGTCTTCACTTGCCATCCAGAACAACGGAACGAAATGGTATGCGGGAAAATCTGTGTTCAGCTGCCTGCATGTGCGGATTACATCGGTAATCTTGAACAAAACGTACAACGGACCGAGCATGATGTGCAATTGCTGTCCGGTAGTTACGGTAAACGTGTGCTGATTCCTCAGCGCTTCTATGTTTTTTTCAGTTAGTGACCCAGAAAATCCGGTTGTGTTCGCGTATTGTTTCAGCAGCGTATCAGCAAGTATGGCGCGCTTGTCATCAGGGAATTGGCGCTGATGAATCAGTTGTTGGGTAATTTCTTTCGGAAAATCAGAAATCGCTTCTGCCTTTCCTAATTGGGCGGGAAAATATGAATCAGGTACTTTCAGCGGAATAGCATTCATGCCAGGGTTCCATAAAGATCATACGGTGTTACTTCGGTGATGCGCACTTGTGCAAAATCACCAACACGCACGTAATTACCTTCTACTGGCACCAAAACCTCATTATCTACTTCCGGAGAATCAAACTCTGTTCTACCCACAAAATACCCTCCATCCATGCGATCGAACATCACCCTGTATTCCTTACCTAACATTTCCTGATTCAGGGCTTCTGAAATTTCACGCTGGGCTTCCATTATGGCCGCTGCGCGTTGTTCTTTAACGTCTTGGGGTACATCATCTTCCAAACTGTGGGCATGCGTATTTTCTTCGTGTGAATAGGTAAATACGCCTAAACGATTGAATCTGAAACGCTGTACAAATTGGAGCAACTGTTGAAAATCATCATCTGTTTCACCTGGATGGCCAACCAAAAGTGTTGTACGCAGCGAGATTCCCGGAACCATTTCGCGGATTTGAACCAACAATTCTTCACTGCGTCTGGTGGTAATTCCACGGCGCATCAATTTGAGCATTTTATCGCTGTGATGCTGCACCGGAATATCGAGGTATTTACAAATATTCGGGCGCGATGCCATCACCGGAAGCACATCCATGGGAAATTGTCCCGGGAATGCATAGTGCAATCTGATCCATTCAACACCAGGGATATCGCTGACTCGTTCCATTAGTTCAGCCAGTTTGCGGGATCCGTAAAGATCTAATCCGTAGTAGGTGCTGTCCTGTGCAATGAGCATGAATTCAGAAGTACCATTTTTTACCCTGTTGCTGATTTCGGCCACAATTTGCTCCATGGGTTTTGATACGTGTCCGCCCCTCATCAGCGGGATGGCGCAAAATGAACAAGGCCGGTCGCATCCTTCGGAAATTTTTATGTATGCGTAATGACGCGGCGTAACCTGCATTCGATCACCCAATAAATCATGCCGGTAATCAGCACCTACCGTACGCAGAAGGTTGGGTAATTCAAGTGTTCCAAACCAAGCATCAACTTCTGGAATTTCTGAAGTGAGCTCATCGCGATAACGTTGCGACAAACACCCTGTAACGTACAACTTTTCAATATCACCGTTTTGCTTTGCATCTGCATAGCGAAGAATGGTGTCAATACTTTCCTGCTTTGCATTGTCAATGAAGCCGCAGGTATTGATGATTACAATGTCTGAAGTACCCGATTTTTCATGCGATACCTGGAAGTCACCGGCGCGCAATTGGCCCATCAGTACTTCACTATCCACTAAATTCTTAGAGCAACCCAGCGTAATTACATTTACCGAAGGTGTTTTGTGCGTGCGCGTTTTCATTTGTGTTTTCCGAACATGGCTTCAACAAAATCATGGGCGTCAAAAGGTCTTAAATCATCTATCCCTTCACCAACGCCCAGGTATTTTACCGGGATTTTAAATTTATGGCTTATCCCAATGACCACGCCCCCGCGTGCGGTGCCATCCAATTTGGTAAGTGCCAGTGCATTGACTTCCGTAGCTTCTGTAAAAGCCCTGGCCTGTTCAAAAGCATTTTGCCCTGTACTGGCGTCCAGAACCAACAAAACCTCGTGTGGGGCATCAGGCTGGAAACGCTGCATCACACGTTTCACTTTAGCCAGTTCCTGCATCAAGCCAACTTTATTGTGCAGCCTGCCTGCAGTATCCAAGATCACCACATCGTAAGCTTCGTCCACTCCTTTCTTGATGGTATCATGTGCTACAGATGCGGGATCGGCCTGACTTCCCAAGCTGAGTAAATCTGCACCGGCACGCTGTGCCCAGGTATTTAGTTGTTCTACGGCTGCCGCGCGAAAGGTATCTCCGGCACCAAGCAGCACTTTCAAACCGCTTGAACTGAACTGTGCAGCCAGTTTGCCAATTGTTGTCGTTTTACCAACGCCATTGACACCAACGACCATCATCACATAAGGCTTGGAATTTGGGAACTGTTCCTGTGTTGTGGGTGGCGGTATGATGGAGGAAACAACTTCCCGAAGCAAGTCTTTCAGATCATCTTCGCCATGAATCCCCACTTTGGATGATTTTTTTCTGATGTTGTCAATTATTTCCAGGGTGGTATCAATACCCACGTCTGATCCAATCAGGATTTCCTCTAATTCATCGAGGAATGCCTCATCCAATTTATCTCTGCCCAGGAATGCTCGGGAAATTTTCCCCAGGAGCGATTCTCTGGTTTTAGCAACCGCCTGACCCAGGTTGTCTTGTTGACCTGATGGATCATTCTTTTTTTTGCCAAAAAATCCAAAAATTGACATCATTTCCGATTAAACAAAAAAAGCTCCCCGTAGGTTCAGGGAGCTGATTTCGGCAAGGAACATACCTTAACCTTTGAAGATATCTTTCAGTGCCTCGTTGGTAACGATTTCTTCTTTAAACGTGTAGGCGCCGGTTTTGGCTGAGCGAATGGTTCTGATTACTTTCACATAATCTTTGCCCTGCCCTTCTTTTTTCAGTGTTGCAACTACCTTTTTTGCCATGTTTATTTGATTTCTTTGTGCACAGTTACTTTACGCAGGTAGGGATTGTATTTTTTCTTTTCAATCCGCTCGGGCGTATTTTTCTTGTTTTTCGTGGTAATGTAACGGCTCATTCCGGGAACGCCAGAAGTTTTTTGTTCTGTACATTCCAAAATCACCTGTACCCTGTTTCCTTTTTTCGCCATACCTTAAATAGTTCCTTTCTTGAACAAGCGGTCAAGCGCTGCTACAATACCTATTTTATCAATGGTTTTGATGGCGGAAGTGCTCACCTTTAGGGTGATCCACTCACCGGTATCGGGAAGGAAAAAACGCTTGGTTTGCAGGTTTGGGTTAAACCTGCGCTTGGTTTTCCTGTTCGAATGGGAAACATGGTTCCCTTTCAAGGGCTTTTTCCCGGTAAGATCGCAAACACGTGACATAGTTCAGATTTGGGGCTGCAAATATGGTGATTTTTATTTACTGATGCAAGGGTTCAGGGTTCTTTATATTCTTGCCATGGATGTAAGCTGCCAATACGGGCCAAAATACACTCCAAAGCACACCTGATTGTTGTTCCAGCAAACTCTCAAAAGTGAAGGCCGCAATCAACATCCCCAAAATGGATAGCAGCAAGGAATTGCCGGATTTCACAGCGTCTTTGAACCAAAAGAATAAACCCAATAACAACAGCAATAGTGCCATCAAACCGCCCTGAACACCCGTTTCTAAAAATTGATTGTGCGGCATTTTTCGGTTCCAGGGCAACACTTCACTGCCAATGGCTTCATGTGCTCTGGACAATTCGGGGGCCAGCTCTTTCATTCCCAACCCGAATAAAGGCTGTTCACCCAACAAATAAATTGATGCTTTCCAGGCTTCCCAACGCTGGGCAAAGGATTTATCATTCGGGTCCGCTTTCCCGGTTACGGTGCGCAAATCATCGTATGTATTGAGCACCCTGTTCCTTAAACTGGGCACCCAAAGGGCTGCGACGGCAAGAACAGAAATCAACGCCACGCCACCAAGAATCATTTGCTTCCAGCGCTGCCTGAACATCCAAATCCACCATACGGATAATCCTACGTAAAATGCGAGCAGTCCGGTTCTTGCAGAAAGGAAATGCAAGAGCATGACATTGAGTAAAGCAGCAATTAAGGTAAACCAACGCAACGCGTTCAAGCCAGGGTGGTTTGGCTTCATTGACCAAAGGTACAATCCTGCCCAGCCGGAACACGCGAGGTATAAGCTGAATTCAATATGGTGCATTTTCGCCAAAACGGGCATGGGCTTAGATTCAAGAACCAATTGATGATACCAGCCCGGATCTTGCAGATAAACAAACATGCTGGCCATGGCAGCAGCATAAAAAAGCCAAATACTTGCAGCAATTGCGATGTGCAATACACCTGGTTTCATGACCCTGAAAGAAGCTGCAAGCAAGGGAATGAACAATACCGGAAGCTTAAGCAGGAGCAACCTGCTGGTGTCTGGGGTCCAGCCTTGGATGTAGCTGGATGTTACAAGCCATAATACCAAAATTGTCCAGGGCAAATGTCTTTTTTCCTGCGCCCAATTGAAATGAAACAATCCAATCAAGAGCAACAGTATTGTTCCTATTGAAGCCAAAGCAGGAGCGAAAAGTACACCTGCAAGTGACAATAGAATGCCCGACAGTTGAAGGACAGGAACGAGTTGAGCGTTTAGGCGCATGCCGGATTTCCGGCAAATATCAGCGCGCGTAATTGATCTTCACAGGAAATTCTGCAGACCCGCCGGAAAGTGAATTGGCTACCACTTTGGTAACCTGAACGGCAGTACCAGGGTAATCCGAAGCCCTGTAGTTTCCAACAACCCGAGCAAAAACACGCACATTGTTTGATGGATTGGTAAGCATCACAATTGTACCAACGCGTGCCGTTGGGTGCATGATGAAATTCCTTGTCTGGTCTAAACCTTCCTTTTCACTCAGAATCGCTTTTCCTTCTTCATTTACATCAATAGCCGGTTCATAGACAGGTTTTGCAGTATTGGCGCCGGTCATGCCTGGATCTCTGATTTCAGCAGGACGCACAGGATTTGTAGGTGCAACCAGAACTTGAGCAGGTTCCTGGGTTTCGGTTTTGGGCAAAGGATCTGCATTGTTGTTGGGTGTTGAAACCTGGGCCACATTTGTATTGGCAGTCGTTGCACCGGATGGAATCCGCAACACCTGACCAATGCGCACATTGTCGTTACTCAGGTTGTTGGCCTCTTTTATGGCCGCAATGGTTACACCGTATTTTCTGGCAATTATTCCCAGGCCTTCCCCTTTCACCACGTTGTGCTTTATGACACTGCTTCCGGAATTTGCAGGTTGCGTTGGAGATGCATCAGGTGTTGATGCGGTTGGATTCGTGGATGCAGCCGCCACACCCCATTTGCGCGGAATCATGATGACCTTGTCAATCTGAAAGGATGCTCCTATGCCCGGGTTAACCGCAGTAACTTCTCCTGCAGTGGTTCCATACTTTCTGCACACGCCATACAGGGTTTCGCCACTGCTGATTTTGTGCAGCAAATAGAATTTCCCTCCAGAAATTTTGCGACCCACAGAGTCAGCCGGCATGGCAGCAATCCCTGATACCGCTGCAAGAAAAAGTGCGCTGAATAGTGTTTTTTTCATCCCCGTTTTCATCTTCTGAATTTCAAATGTAAGATAGGCTTTAAACGATAAAGCTTAGAACCAATTGTTCATTTTCCACACAATCAACAAATGTTCCATATTCAGGACAACATAACTCCTGCACATCATTCCACAGAAAACGGGCATATTCGCAACTTTAGCATGAAAAACAAACTGAATACAATCCTGGGCATAGGAATGCCAATCATGTTCTTCATTGCCATTCTGAGTTGGTTTTTCGATGCCCCTCTTTGGTTTCGGGACCCGATTCGCTGGTGCGCAGAGTTGCTGTTGTTCATTTACGCGCTGAAAAAAAGAAGCATCACAGTTTGGATAGGCACTGCCATGCTGTTGGGCGGCGAGTTTGGTTATGTGCTCCCGGAGCTTGGAAAACACCTAAATTTATTGGGAAAGATCTTCATTCAACTCATCAAAACTGTCATTGCGCCGCTGCTGTTTGCCACTTTGGTAGTTGGCATTGCCGGTCATAGTGAAATCCGACAAGTGGGACGTCTTGGCTGGAAATCGTTGTTGTACTTTGAACTGGCCACCACGGCAGCATTGTTCATTGGCCTGGCAGCAATAAACTTAAGCAAGGCAGGGGCCGGAATTCCTCAACCGGTAATTAAGCAAAGTACCCAAATCATTCCGGCAGATAGTTTAAAAACATACTCAAACAAAGACGGGCAGCTGGTTTTTAAGGTTGGAGCTCAGGCAAAAGACCTACAGACCAAACCCAATCCGGAAAAACAGAGCTGGGAGAAAATACTGCTCCATACCTTCCCTGAAAACATCGCAAAATCGGTAGCGGAAGGACAGATCCTTCAGGTTGTTGTATTCAGCATTTTATTTGGTCTGGGGCTGGCATTGATGCATGGTCATCAAAAGAGTGTAATGCTCGAATGGTGTGAGGGATTAAGTTCGGTGATGTTCAAGTTCACCCACATCGTGATGTTCTTCGCCCCTTTCGGGGTGTTCGGTGCAGTAGCGCATACCATTGCCACGATGGGTTTTGATGTGGTTGCGCCACTCCTGAAATTGGTTGCAACGCTGTATGCGGCCTTGAGTATTTTCATTCTGTTGGTCTTCATTCCAATGGCATGGCTGATCAAACTGCCCTTGCGCAGCTTTATTAAAGCGGTAGCAGAACCCGTAGGAATTGCATTTGCTTCTGCAAGCAGCGAAGCAGCCCTGCCTAAAGCCATGGAAAATATGGAAAAGCTTGGCGTACCTAGGAAAATTGTATCGTTTGTATTGCCCACCGGGTACAGCTTTAACCTGGATGGAACCACATTGTATCTTTCTTTGGCTTCCATTTTCCTTGCGCAAGCCGGAGGAATCAACCTGAGCATAGGGCAACAGTTGCTCATTGTGTTTACCCTGATGCTTACTTCCAAGGGTGTTGCCGGAGTTGCACGCGCATCGCTGGTGATCCTGAGCGGCACTGCAGCAACATTTGGATTGCCGGAATGGCCCATTGCCATGATTTTAGGTGTCGATGTATTGATGGATATGGCCCGCACCGCTGTGAATGTGGTTGGAAACTGTTTGGCCAGTTGCGTTGTAGCCCGCTGGGAAGGTGAGTTTGAACCCGTTGAATGGAATTCAGCTTCTGAAGATGCAGCATAGAAGCTTTTGTTGCTGCTAAAAAAAAGAGCCGCTCTTTGAAAGAAACGGCTCTTTTTGAAACAGGGGTGCTTTGCCTGCTTATTTGCTATTCATTTTCCATTTACCCTGTCCAAAGGCATCGAGCATTTGTACTTTGCCGTAACCTAATTTTTCTAACTTGGGCTTCAGCGTAGCAGCATCGCCAACCACCAGAATAACCATGCGGTCTGTATTTAAGTTTTGGGCAGCGAGCTGGTTCAGTTCATCCTTGGTTATGCTTTTCAGCACTTGCTCCTGTTGGCGCGTATAATCCTCAGGAAGGTTGCGGTTCAGGATGTTGTAAATGAAGCCGCTCTTCTGCATGTTGGATTCAAATTCCAAAGCCTGATTTGCCAATACAGAATTACGGGTAAAGTTGAACTCTTCGTCGGTCATGCCTTCCTGCTTGAATTTGTTTACTTCCTTAACCACCTCAACGATGGCGCTGTCGGTGGCAGATGCGCGCACGCTCGACCCAAAAACCCAGTTGCCGGGCAATGACTTATACGCCGGAGTAAAACCGGCACGGCTGCCATAAGTCCAGGCTTTTTCTTCCCGCAGATTCAGGTTGATGCGTGAGTTGAAATTACCGCCCAGCGGGAAATTCATCAAGGTGCTGCGGAAGTAGATTCCATTGGCGTCGTAGGGCAATGCATTGAATCCAATGCGGATTTCAGACTGCTCAGAATTGGGAAAATCAACCATAAAGATGTGGTTGCTTTCCCATTTGGGCAGGTTAGGCAATGCAGGTGCGGCAACACCGGTTTGCTTCCAATTATTGAGGAAGGAAAGTGCTTTCATGGCTTCTTCCCTACTCACATTTCCCACCACAACTACTTTGGTAAGCTCAGGTGCGTAGTATTTCGCATGGAAGGCTTTCAGATCCTCAATGGTGAGCTTTTCTACATCTTTCTGCATGCCGGAAGACATGGTGGCCAGTGGTGTTCCAGAATACATCAGGGCCGACCAGGCATTTGAAGCAGCCTGTGAGCGGTTGTTTTTGATGAAATTGAACTGCTCCAGCGATTGCTTTTTGTTGCGGTCAAATTCGGTTTTAGGGAACGCCGGATGAAACAACATGTCTTCCAGTATTTCCATGGTTTTGTCGAGGTTTTCGCGAAGGCAGGCCACTGTAATGTTGCTGCTGGTTGCGCCGGCACCGAAATTGATGCTTGAACCCAGCTTTTCCAATTCCTGACTGATTTTTTCTGAGCTGCGGCTTGCAGTTCCTTCACTCATCATTTCGGCAGTCATGGCGGCGGTTCCATTCTTAATGGTGCTGCCTTCCAGGAGGTGGCCACCATCAATGTTAAAAGACATAAATACCAGAGGCGACTCGGTTGACTGTGACACGGCAATTTCCACTCCGTTGGACAGTTTTTCTCGGCTCAGGCTGGGAATGGTTACCGGCTTGGCCGAAGAAGGTATAGGCATTTTTGCACGGTCAAAATCATCCACCGGCCGTTTATACGTGAGGCCTGCATATTCTGCTTCGGCGGTGTTAGGCTTTAAATTAGCGTTGGGATTATAGCTTTGATACGATGTAGGTTGATAGTTAGGGTCGGTGTATTTCCTCGGGTTGGGTTCAATAATCACCACACTTGCGCCCCTGTTCTTCAGGTATCTGCGGTAAACACGCGAAACATCTTCCCGGGTTACCCTGCGGTAGCGGTCGATATCATCCTGGATGTTGAAACTCTTCCCTTCGAGCATGTAGTTGTATTCATTCAGCAGACTGGCCTTAGATTCGACGCTTTCAAACACACCGTAGTAATTGCTGACGATGTCATTTTTTACGCGCTCAAGGTCATCGTCGCTGAAGCCGATGATGTCAAAGCTGTCCACCAGTCCGAACATTTTCCTCCGGAGAAAATTCACATCGCTCATCGGATAACCTGCCAGGGTGATGGAAAATTCACCGGCCAGTTCATGGTTCATGGCCGTCATTGGATTGTTGGCTGCATTCGCCTGAAGGGCCAATTCTGATTCTACAAAACGCTTGTACAGCAGGCTGCTTTTTCCACCTCCGAGCAACTGACTCAACACGTCGAGCGCTGCTTCATCATTTGAATAAGCGGCAGCGGCAGGCCATGTCGCATAGATTACAGGAACGGAAGCTTTATCGTCAAAATAGTTGGCAAATCGTGTTTCGGGAATAGTTACCGGAGCTACACGTTGTTTCTTCACTTCCGGGCAGGGAGCGAAGCTTCCGAAGTATTTTTCACACCATTGAACCACCTGTTTGGCGTCTGCATCGCCACTTACAATTACCGTGGCGTTGTTTGGTCCATACCAACGCAGGAAAAAGTTGCGCAGGTCGTTGGAATCTGCACGGTCCAAATCATCTACATAACCAATCACCGGCCAGCTGTACGGATGCGTTTGCGGGTAAAGGTTTTGGTCTTTTACTTCCATCAAAAAGCCGTAAGGAACGGTGTAACGCTGATCCTTCTCATTCTTCACGGTACTGCGCTGAATTTCAAACTTCTTTTGGGTAAACGCGCCCAGCAGGAATCCCATGCGATCGGCTTCCATCCACAACCCTGTTTCGGTAAAATTGCTGGGAAAGGTTTGGATGTACACCGTGCGGTCGCGGGTGGTATTTCCATTCACTTCACCACCGGCATTAGAAATAATTTTGAAGTGCTCTTCATCGCCTACATGTTCCGAACCCTGAAAAAGCATGTGTTCAAAAAAGTGGGCAAAGCCGCTTTTCCCGGGCAACTCACGCGCTGAACCCACATGGTAAGAAACCATCAGGTGCACCAGCGGATCGCTGTGATCTTCATGGACAATGATGGTGAGGCCGTTGGGAAGCTTGTACTTCTCATAAGCAATGATGGCCTTGCCGGGTTGAGCTTCAACCTTCTCGACCAGGGTGGCTGTTTGCGCCACAACCCTGACTGCAAGCAGTAAGGAAAGGAATGTGATGACTAAGCGTTTGTTCATAGTGCTTTGCGAAAAATAGATTTTGGCAAAAGTAATTGTTCAGTGGTGGAGTATAATAAGTATCAGGATACATCACTGAAATACTGCGATAAACCGTATTTATGACTCCGTGCGTTTGTCTGTGCCTGACTACCTTTGCAGCATGTTTAGCCGGCCTTTGGGCCTGATGCTGATGATCAGTGCCCTGCTGCCAGAAGCAGTCTTTGCCCAGAACCGCAACAACCTGGGCACGGAATTCTGGTGTGCTTTTTTAGAAAACATCAGTGCGCCCGGCAATGTGCAAATCCATATCAGTGGACCGGAAGCCTGTAAAGGCACAGTTTCCATCCCAACAAAAGCATACAGTCAATCATTCACCATTGCTGCAAACGGTGCTGCAGTAGTAAATATTCCTTCAGTATTTGCAGTTCCGGATCCCGGAAACGCGATCCAGGACCGCGGTATTTTTATCCAATCAGATCGACCCGTAGCGGCCACGGCATTCAGCCAGGGCGCGGGAAGCGCCGGAGCCACGGCATTAATACCTGTTGTAAACCTGCCCAAAGCTCCGGAATACATCATCAACGATGTATCGGTAGGTAAAGGATTCAGCAACATGGCAGTTATTGTGGCTTTACAGAACGGAACACAGGTGGAAATCACACCCTTTCGTACCCTGGCCACAGGAAGACCGGCAGGAATCCCTTTCACCATCACCCTCAACCGCGGCAACTCCTATCCTATTCGGGCACTTGACTCCCAGCAATTATGCGGTACGCGGATCAGGGTTGTACAATCATGTAAACAGGTGGTGGTTTTTCAGGGTGCCAATGGCATGCGCTGGCGTAATGATGATGCTGCTTGTACATCTGCAGACCATGTTTATGAACAGGCCGTTCCTGTTACACATTGGCAAAACAGCTATTACATTCCTTCGCAACCTGCACAAGGAGTGCCTGGTTCTTATGTATTAAGTCCATGGCTCAACAATACTCAGGTAAGTATTTCAGGAAGCTCCCCGGCCATCATCCTGAACCGGGGCGGCACTGCTACCGCCTATCCCGGCGCTGCCGATCGCTGTGTTGTGGCAAATCAGCCCCTCAGTGCGCTGCAATACAGCCGCAGTGGTTCCTGCAATGGACATCCGCAAAAACTGGGCGATGCAAGCAGTCTGACCCTTTCTTCTGATGAAGGAGCCGTAAATTCCTGTTGGTGGCTGGTTCCAACCCTGCTCAGTAAATACGAGCATTACGTAAACATCGTAGCAAGTGCCGGAGCATTGGCTTCGCTCAAACTTGACGGGGTACCGGTAAATCAAACCATATTCCAGAACAGTTCGTGCCATGCTCCCAAAACAGGTACCTTACAGCTGGTACCCGGTGTGCACCGATTGGAGTGTGACAGCCCTTTTTTAGCTTATGCCCTCGGCTTAGGTGATGGAGAGGGCTATGCCTTTTCACTGTGCCGCATGGCAGGTAAAAACCGCAACCTGAGCATGAACCTGAATACCGAACTGATTTGTCATCCTGATTCCTGGCTGAACATGGAGGCCGCAGGCGACAGCCTGCGCGCCGTGCGCTGGGAAATCAGCGATGGTTCATCGTATTCCGGAAACAATGTTCGGCATCGATTCGGCAGCAATGGCCGTTTCCGGGTGCGCATGATTGCTACTGTTGGCGGCATGTGTCCCACTGATACGCTGGAACGTTTTGTGGTGGTTACACGGGCACCTTACGTGAACCTGGGGCCGGATACGCTTTTGTGTGAAGGAAGCTTGTTCCGAACTTCCCATCAGGCGATGCCCGGACAAAATATTTCTTGGAACCGTCCGGCGGGCGGTGGTTTCGTCACGCTGAGCACCAATGATACTTTGGTTTTGCGCGTGCGCGACAGTTTGGGCTGCAGCAGCAGTGACACCCTGCGGGTACGCTTTGCACCCTGCAACAATGAAAAGCTAGAAATCCCCAATGTATTTACGCCCGGCCGCGATGGCATCAACGATGTATTTACCGTAAACCACAGCGGTTACAATACTGTGAAGATTACCGTGTATAACCGCTGGGGGCAGTTGGTCCATCAATTCACCCTGCCTGATGAGGCGCCCTGGAACGGAGCATTAAACAACCGCTTCAGCGATTGCCCGGAAGGTGTTTACTACTACCTGTTGGAAGCCACAAAATCCCGTAACGGGGAAAAGGTACATGTTCAGGGAACCATCAGCCTGATTCGTTAAATAATCTGCCATTCCATCGGGTTGCGCTTGTCCCGGGACTCGCGTTGCTCGCCCGGGACAAGCGAGGGCCTCAGCGACCAGGATGCGTTAACGATGTTCATTTTTTTGATTATATTAATGGCAGATAACTGTCAATATTTTTAACATGGAACATCAGATTGCACACATGGATCTTGATTCATTCTTCGTGAGTGTGGAACGCTTACAAGACAGCCGTTTGGAGGGCCGGCCGGTCATTATCGGAGGGCAAAGCAACCGGGGCGTGGTGGCCAGCTGCAGTTATGAAGCCCGGACTTATGGCATCAGCAGCGCCATGCCTATGAAAACGGCCAGGCAATTATGTCCGCATGGGGTATTTATACGAGGCGACAGCGGTTTGTACAGCAAATACTCCAACGTGGTTACAGAAGTGATTCGCGAAAGTGTGCCTTTATATGAGAAGGCAAGCATTGATGAGTTCTACCTTGATCTTACAGGAATGGATCGCTTTTTCGGCTGTATGAAACTGGTTGTGGCATTGAAGCAACGAATCCATAAAGAGGTCGGCTTGCCTATTTCTTTTGGCTTATCCACCAACAAAACGGTAAGCAAGGTAGCCACCGGCGAGGCCAAGCCGGCAGGGCAGCTTCAGGTGCAGCGCGGTCAGGAGAAGGGATTTCTGGCACCATTGTCGGTGCGAAAAATACCCGGTGTGGGGGCAGAAACATACAGAACACTACGCGGGCTGGGCATTGAGCAGATCCAAAGCATACAGGTCATGCCCCGGGAACTCATGGAGAAAACCCTGGGCAAGAACGGCGTGGAAATCTGGAAAAAGTCGAACGGCATAGACCCCAGTCCTGTCATCGCCTGGCACGAACGAAAGAGCCTGAGTATGGAGCGCACCTTCGACCGCGACACCATTGATATAGTCAAACTGAAAGGAATCCTCACCGCCATGACCGAAAGTCTGGCCTATCAGTTGCGCAAAGGACAGAAACTCACCCAATGTGTAAGCGTTAAACTTCGGTACAGCGATTTCAATACGCATACCTTACAGCAGCGGATTGCCTATACCAGTGCCGATCATATACTTATCCCACAAGTGCTCGATTTATTTGAACGCCTGTACCAGCGACGCATGCTGATACGACTCATCGGGGTGCGTTTCAGCGAGCTGGTGGGTGGGGGTCATCAGATGGATTTGTTTGAAGACCGCGCCGAGATGATGCAGTTGTACGAAGCCATGGACCGAATCCGCAACCGCTACGGCGATCGCTCGGTGATGCGTGCCGCGGGCATGCTGGCCAAGAGCATAGGTCGCAACGACAATCCTTTTGACGGAAGCGCACCCCTGCTGCTGGCGAACAGAAGAAGCTGAATGAATCAGGCAGTCGTTGCGCCATACAGGCAACAGGTTGCGTTTTTGAACACCCTTCCATGCGGTTTGGTAAATTTCGCTTCATACCCACATCGGTCATCCTACATTTTTGCAGGTTTAAAAACAATTCAGCGAAACAGGGATTATATCATACACGTAAACATCTATAAGCATCATATTCATGAAACACCTATTTCTAAGTTTCACCCTGATTTGGGGGGCTTCGGCCTACACCCAGCCTTCAGGTGAATGCCCGATGGGGCATGGCAGCGCGCCAAAAACGGAAACCACCATGCGGCGGGAACAGGCGCAGGGCATCCGCGACTGGTGGCCCAACAAACTGAACCTGGAGCTCCTGCGCCAGAACAACGAAGAGGTTGCACAAAACGGCATAACTGATGTATCTTTGTCATTATTAGAAAACTATGCAGGACAAATCGAAAATGGAACGGCAGTATTTGAACGATTTTCACCGTCAGAGCAGCGAGGCATCACAGATGGAGGTAGAACGCTTATCGAAGCAACAGTACTCCTGGGAAGAGATGTCCAAGCAGACGAAACGCAAGACGAGAGGAATGATCGGCAGGAGCAGGAAATAGAGGAATACGCCCGGGAGCGAGGTATTTGGATTGAGAACACAACCAAGACTTTTAATGAACAATACGGTGAGAGAATTGGCGAGGGTCAAGAATCTTTCGTATGGCGTAAGGACGGAAATACCGTAATTAAGAGTTCTAATACATTACAATACAGGGATCTGAGAGATTTCTTAGATAGCCTTGTACTGCATAATTCTTTATTCCCGGAAAGCACTCAAAAGTTAATTGGCTTTGGAACGGATAAGAATGGTGATTCAGCGCTGTCCAACCCCATGGGTCCAAACTTCAATTACATCGCAGCGTTCAACAGCCTTGATTACTTTGCGCTGAAGAAAGACATTGCCAAAGTGCTCACCGAATCACAACCCTGGTGGCCTGCTGATTTCGGAAACTACGGTCCGCTGTTCATCCGCATGGCCTGGCACAGCGCAGGAACCTACCGCTCCGGCGATGGCCGAGGCGGATCCAGGGCCGGACAACAACGCTTCGCTCCACTGAACAGCTGGCCGGACAATGCCAACCTCGACAAGGCACGTCGCTTGCTTTGGCCCGTGAAACAGAAGTATGGCAATAAAATTTCCTGGGCCGACCTGATGGTGCTTGCCGGCAACGTGGCCTTGGAGAATATGGGATTTCCCACCTACGGATTTGCCGGTGGACGGGTAGATGTTTGGGAACCTGAAAAAGACGTGTACTGGGGGTCTGAAACCAAATGGCTTGATGACAAACGCTACAGCGAAGGACGGAAACTCGAAAATCCGCTGGCTGCCGTTCAGATGGGGCTGATTTACGTAAACCCTGAAGGCCCAAATGGCAATCCCGACCCGGTGCTGGCCGCTGCCGACATCCGCGAAACCTTCGGGCGCATGGGCATGAACGACGAAGAAACCGTTGCGCTTATTGCCGGCGGACATACCTTCGGAAAAGCACATGGCATTGCACCGGCTTCGCATGTTGGGCCGGAACCTGAAGCTGCTTCCATTGAAGAACAAGGTTTCGGCTGGCGCAGCAGCTACGGAAGTGGAAAAGGCAAAGATGCCATCACCTCCGGATTGGAAGTAACCTGGACACCCACACCCACCACCTGGGGACAAGGCTTCTTCAAAATGCTTTATGGCTATGAATGGGAACTGACCAAAAGTCCTGCCGGTGCGCATCAGTGGGTGGCAAAAACTACCGACAGCATCATCCCCGACGCCTTCGATCCGAAAAAGATGCACCGCCCCACCATGCTCACCACCGATTTGTCTATGCGTTACGACAGCGCTTACGACAAAATCTCACGTCACTTTCTGGAGCATCCTGAAGACTTTACCAAGGCTTTTGCCAAAGCGTGGTTCAAGTTAACCCACCGCGATATGGGCCCACGATCTACCTACATCGGTCCGGAAGCGCCAAAAGAAGACCTGCTGTGGCAGGATCCCATCCCCGCAGTGAGCTATAAGCCCATCGGCGCTAAAGATGTTCAAACCCTTAAGCAGCAAATCCTAAGCTCCGGACTGAGCATCAGTGAACTGGTGAGTACCGCCTGGGCTTCAGCATCTACCTACCGCAATTCCGACCGCCGCGGTGGCGCTAATGGTGCACGTATCCGCCTGATGCCTCAGCGCAACTGGGAAGTGAACAATCCGGCTCAGTTGAACCGCGTGTTGGGCGCTCTGGAAAAAATCCAGTCTGATTTCAACGCACGCAACAAAGACAAGCAGGTATCGATGGCCGATCTTATTGTGCTGGGCGGCTCTGCTGCCGTTGAAAAAGCTGCAGCAAACGCCGGCTTTACCCTGAGTGTACCGTTTACGCCAGGCCGCGCCGATGCCAGCCAGGAACAAACCGATGTAGCATCCTTTAACCTGCTGGAACCTATGGCTGACGGATTCAGAAACTATGTAAAAACACAATATACCGTGCCTACCGAGCAACTGCTGGTGGACAAAGCGCAACTGCTTACCCTCACCGCTCCGGAAATGACGGTCCTGGTGGGTGGAATGCGTGCACTGAACGCCAACTTCGACAACTCCAGAAACGGCATTTTTACCAGCAAGAGTGAACAACTCAGCAACGATTTCTTCATCCACCTGCTGTCTATGGACACCGAATGGAAAGCTAAAGACGACCGCAAAGAAGTATTTGTGGGCATTGACCGCAACACAGGCAACGAAAAATGGACCGCTTCCCGCGCAGACTTGATTTTCGGCTCAGACTCCGAATTAAGGGCTCTGGCAGAAGTTTATGCTTCCGCCGATGCACGCGAGAAATTTGCCAAAGACTTCATCGCCGCCTGGACTAAAGTGATGAATCTGGACCGCTTTGACCTGAGCATTCAGCGCTGACAGCGCCTTTGATGCATTCAAACATCCTGAAAAGAACCCGACCTGCTTAGGTCGGGTTCTTTTTTTACCCTGCAGATGGAATCCTGAACCTTTAATGAAATTGCAGCTTGAGTATCTTTGACAGCCTGATGTTCAAAAGAACAACCCTTCCAATCCTATGATTGCAAAAGCCATATACATCAACCTACCCGCAAAAGATCTGCAGAAAACAAGGGCCTTCTGGTCTGAACTTGGATGCACATTCAACGAGCAGTTTTCCAACGAACAAGCTTTGTGTATGGAATTGAATGAAGGTTTGATGTATGTGATGTTGGTTTCGCATGAACTGTTCCATTCCTTCACCAACAGGAGCATCGCCGATGCCACAAGCACGCAGGTGATTACAGCCGTGCAACTTGACAGCCGGGAGGCCGTTGACGAACTTTTGGGCAAAGCATTGAACTTGGGCGCTACACGCTACCGAGCGGCTGCCGATCATGGCTGGATGTATTACGACAGCTTTGCCGACTTGGATGGACACCAATGGGAATTCATGTATTTAAACACCCAACAGAATCCTGAATAAAACCTATGAACCCTGAGCAAATAACCGTAGAAGCACTGATTGCTGCCAAAAGGCCGAATGTATGGAACTATTATACCGACCCTGCCCACATCACAGGTTGGAACTTTGCGGACCCAAGCTGGCATTGCCCCACCGCGAGCAATGACCTGAGCATCGGCGGGCGTTATTGTGCCAGGATGGAAGCCAGAGACGGCAGTTTCGGATTCGATTTCGAAGCCTATTATACCGCCATCCAACCCGAGGAGTCGTTTAGTTACTCCTTTGGCGAAAGAACCGCTACCGTTACCTTCATTGAACAGGAAGGAAGCACCATTGTGCGGGTGGTTTTTGACCCGGAAACAGAAAATTCTGTTGACTTGCAGCAACAAGGATGGCAGGCCATCCTGAATAATTTCAAAACCTATGTTGAAGGCCAGAATTGATGGTGCTGAACCATCATCCTGAATCTCGTAGCTAAATTCATGTGTTGTCATGCAGGCAATTGCGGCAGCATTGATCAATATTGCCTTTCAGCTATTTTTGATGTAGTTTCGTAATGGATGAGGGTGCGTATTTACAGAATAGGGGTCCTTCTGAGTGCTGTACTTTGTGTTCAGTCGTGTGAAAAAAATGAGGATGTACTCATTCCCGGAAACAAGCAACCCGACTATCAAGGTGTTCCAACCATCAAGGTAGAAAATTATGTAAACCGCCTGTTTATTGATTTGTTGGGCCGGGAAGCGACCGACAGTGAGCGCATGCAAAGTGTGGTTTCTTTGCGCAGCAGCAACCTTGCATTTGTAACCCGCGACAGTTTGATTCAAAAACTGCAGCGCGACAGCAGTTACCGCATTGGCGATTCAAGCTACAGCCATGCCTGGCATGAACGCATGTATAACCTGCTTAAGGCCCGATTCATGGAAGGTGCTGATGAAGCTGAAATAAACCTGCGCCTGGGTAATGCTCAATTTGCACAAACCATTGCCCGACTGAACGGCGATTCTGTTGGCGTATTTGCAGCGCAAGATCAAATCAACAAATACAAAAATGTACGTGACAGCCGCTGGAAATACCGGAAAGGACTTATTTCCCTTGGAGAAATGTGCTCCTTCATGATGAATAATGGTATTTATGACCAAATTAACATGAACAGTTTCAACTTTGTGAATGCCAGCTTTGATGACTTGTTCCGTCGTTTTCCGGTGCGCGATGAATTTGAGCAGGCTTACCAGGTCATAGAGTACAACAAGCCGGGGACCGTCTTCGGAAGGGTTTGCACCAACAAAAATGAATACTGCCGCGCCCTTACAGAATCAGTAGAGTTTTACGAAGCTCAGATTCGCTGGGCTTATTTCACTTTATTGCAACGAGAAGCAACAACTCCGGAAGTTTTAAACCTGCTTGCAGCCTACAAGAACAGTGGCGATTTCAAAGCAGTTCAATTGGCCATCCTCAAAACCGATGAATATGCACAGTTCCAGTAAAATCTTCCTCGCCCTATTGATGTTGGTGTGCTTCAGCGCATGCACCAAGAACGAACGGCTGAGCTATGGCTTGCTCGATCAGGAGGTTTACGAGGATAAAACCCTCAAAACCAAAAACAAAAGCGAAAGTGAATACATCAGTATTTTATACACCAATCTTTATCAAAAGCCTATATCCCCCAATGAACTTTACAAAACCCAGAATGTGGTGTACAGCATTGGCGACCGAACACTGGCCTATGAAATGTTGCTGAGCAATTATTTCAATCAGGGATCCGTCCAGATTCCTTCCAACAGCAATGCGCGCGGCAGGCTGGACAGCTTTATCCTGGAAACTTACAAGCGGTTTTACCTGCGCTATCCCAGCGAAGCAGAAAAAACCTGGTTCCGCAATTACATCGAAGCCAATCAGGATGCCAGCGTAGAGATGGTTTATACTGCATTTGCAGCCAGCGATGAATATTCCTTTTATTGAGCATGAAACGTAAAGAATTTATACAGAAAGCAGGCTTGCTGGCCGCAGGAGGTGTTGCTGCTCCATACATCCTGCCCGGCGGCAGATTATTTGCACGCACCAATACACCATTGGCGGACCATGTTGTGCTGGTGATGTTTGCAGGCGGGGTGAGGCAACAGGAAGCAGTGCTGCAGCGTTACCTCGACGACAGTCAGGGCGTTAACTCCCCAGGCAACATCATGTACAACCTGCTGGAAGGCGCAGCTCCGGCTTCAAAAATAGCCTATGGAACAACCGCGCCTGGCGGCACTTCCGGCGGACAACCCATCCCAAGGCTGCTGAGCGAAACCCTTCAGAAACAAGGTACCTTGTTTCGGGAAATGCGCGCACAAAGTGCCGGACATTATGTAGGACTGAACACATTGGTCACCGGAAATCCAGGCACCGGACAGGGCTTGAAGGTCAGACCAAACTTCCCTACCATCTTTGAATATCTGCGGAAACACGCCGGCTATTCAACTTCCGATTGCTGGTTTATTGGCAATACCATTGGGAATTCCACTCCCCTGCTTAACTCCAGCGTGCATGAATCGTATGGTCTGCAATACGGTGGAAACTTCTTCGCTGCACCACTCACCTTTGGATCTTCAGGACGCGACGTACTGAGCAACGCAAAACCTTATTCCGACGAAGAACTGGCCCCCATGTATGCCATGAAGCACTTCCTGGATCAGAACTTCGGCCTCAACCCGGAACAATTTCTCAGCGTGCGCAACAATCCCGAGGAACGCAACCGCATCAAAGAATGGATGCGTGATGTGTATATCCGCCTGGCCAATGGTCAGATTCCTTTCCCCCCGGTAAGCGGAGGAGGTGACAGCTTCAACATCGGCATGGCTGCCGAAGTGCTCCGCACCTTTAAACCAAAAATACTCGTGGTGAACATGAGCGCCGTGGACGGTTGTCACAGCAATTTCACCGGTTACCTGCAAAGCCTGCACCGCGCCGATCACGCCACAGGCTGGCTTTGGGATCAGATACAACGCAATATTCCCGAAATGAGCGGCAAGACGATGATGATCGTGGCTCCTGAATGTGGACGAAACCTCAAACCCAATCCCATACAGGACGAAAACGATTGGTATGCTTACGACCACAGCGATGCCAACGCACTTCGTGTTTGGGGACTGATGGCCGGTCCAAATGTTCCTCGAGATCTTGTGGTTGGCAACGAAAACAACCCCAGCGGCAGACTCACCGACATCGTTCCAACCATTGCCCATGCACTGGGTATCAAAGATGAAGTAATGAATGCCGGACTACTCGACCCCTTGGCCCGCTCCTTATTCGACCGCATATGAAGCACTTTTGGAAACTGCTTTTATTGCTGTTTTGGATTCAGGCTTGCACCAAAGAAAATCAAAGGCCTGACAATCCATTTGACCAGGATGCCAAGGATCAACCCAAAGATACGTTCACGGCTCCGGCAGCCAGCACGATCCAGGGCATTCACTACAACATCCTGAAACCCACCTGTGCCAACAGCGGATGCCACGACGGTACTTTTGAACCCGATTTCAGGACGGTTTCCAGTTCCTACAATTCTTTGTTGTACCGCCAGCCCATCAAAAACGACAGCGCAGGAACTTTTGCAGCCAGGGTTATGCCGGGAAATGCAGACCTCAGCATGCTGTGGTACCGACTCACCGTGGACCTCGGAGGAAATTCAGGCATCATGCCATTGGTGGTAGATCCGGGCAGCAGTTGGCTTTCCAAAAAAGCAGATTACCTCAACGACATCCGAACCTGGATCAACAACGGCGCCAAAGACCCTTTCGGAAACGCACCTGCCCTGCCCGACCAACCGCCACAGGTTTTGGGCATGACCGTGCTGGTGAATGGAACAGAAGCTTTTAGGCCCGGACGTTATGAACCCATTCAGGTTCCGGTGGGAAGTAATGCTGAATTATGGATTTGCTTCGCAGATGATAAAGCTGCCCAGCTTGCCTTAAGCAATGCCAGCATCAATTTCAGTCTGGATCCCGGCAACTATACTTCCGGGAATGCACAGCCGCTCATCCAGGCAGCCAGCCCCCGCATCTTTAAATCGGTTTACGGCCAAAATGAAAGTTACGGTTTCAGGTTCATGCTGAACGCCAATGGCTGGAACCCGGGTGATGTTACCTGGCTGCAGCTGAACATCAGCGACGGGGTGAATGGCAATTCCATGATTCCCAACAGCGACGCATTGTTTTACCTCAAAAAATACTTAGCCATCCGTTGGATATGAACCTGCGCATATACCTCGGCTGGCTATTATGCGCCGGCCTCTGTTCCTGCTCCGAAGAAAATCCCTACGCACCTAATCCTGTACCCTTTCTGAGCCTGGACAGCGTAAGCAGCACCAATATTGTCCAATTCAAAGACAGTTTGCGTATGTATCTGCGCTTTGAAGATGGAGACGGTGATTTAGGCGCCTTAAATCCGGACAGCAACAGTTTATCTGTTCAGGACGCACGATTCAACCGACCTGATTTTTACTTCGTGCCGGCACAGGCACCCGTAAATGCTAAGGTACACATCAAAGGACGTTTTGTGCTGCGCATGAAAAACCTCTTCCTGCTGGGCAGCGGAAATACAGAACCAACAACATTCACCCTGCGCATCAAAGACCGCAGCGGAAATTGGAGCAATTCGGTAAGCACCCCACTCATCAACATCAAACGCTGAGTTGAAAATCCTGCTGTATATCGCCCTGGCATGCCCAACCGTTCTGGCGGCTCAAAACACTTATTACATGAGCAATGGCAGGGTGCGGGCCTGTTCAGGCATTTTCAAGGATAGTGAAAAAGGGAAAACGCCCGGTGATTATGACCATAACGAATCGTATATCTTCACAATCAGTGTTCCGGGCGCCAGCAATATCAGCATCAACTTCAAAAGCTTCTGTACAGAAAAAGACAACGATTACCTGCAGATATACAACGGGAAAGACACCTTTGCACCAAAGCTCGGTCCGCGTTACTCGGGAAGCACCAATCCGGGCTTGGTGCGCAGTACCGACAGCTTCATCACCTTCTTCTTTAAAAGCGATAAGAACATCGCCTGTTCCGGCTGGGAAGCAACCTGGAGCGCCACGATGCGCGTGATTACGGCACCAAGCCTCACCCTGCAATCAGCACCCAAATGCAAACAACAATCCCTCAGCCTGTTGCTGGGAAGGGCCTTCCCCTGTGATTCAGTAAAACCCGGAAGTTTTGTTTTGTCGGGACCGATAAGCAGCGCTGTGAGCACTGTTACACCGGTGAATTGCACGGGTGGAACTTCCGCCACTTATAATTTACAACTCACCAATGCGCTGAACATGAGTGGCACATACACACTGGAAGCCACGCTGTTTTTCAAGGATTATTGCGACAGCATCTGGACCTTAAAAAGCAAGACCTCCTTTACCATCAGCGATTGTCCATTGATGGTTCAACTCACTGCTGACAAGGATACGCTGTGCAGAGGCAGTTGTACCTGGTTGCGTGCAACCGTTTCCGGTGGAACACCATCGCGTTATGTTTATACCTGGACTCCTGGAAGTTTGAGTGGCGCAGGGCCACACTTGGTTTGTCCAACAGGTGCTACACGTTACATTTTACGTGTTACCGATGGACTTTCGGTTCCCGCCTCAGATACCGTTGACCTGACCGTTCTGGCTCCACCAAGTGCCCAGCCCGACACCATGGTTTGCTACCTCTCGGCACCCTTTAAACTCAGGGCTATACCGGCCGGAGGATTTTGGCAGGGAAAAGGAATCACCGATGCGGCGAATGGAATATTCAGTCCGGCTGTAAGCGGCGGTGGAACCCATAAAGTATGGTATCAGATTGGTTCCTGTGCAGATACCGTTCTGGTTACTTCCACCGGAATCTGGAATGGGGACAACCTCTTTTGTCCGAATACGCCGCCATCATCTCTGTACCATATTTATCCCACCGGCGGAACCTGGACCGGTCCAAAGGTTACCAGCAACGGCATCTTTAACCCGGACAGTGCCGGAACATTCAAGCTCACCTACACATGGAAAGGATGTGTTTCGACCAAAACTGTCCGCGTGACGCAAATCTGGGCCAAGCCTTTTGACACAGCCTGTGAAAGCAGTACTTTTCATCAACTGCAATTCAACCCTATTGGCGTTTTTTTCAACTGGTTTCCTGGTTTAACCAACAGTTATTACGGAACCGTAAATCCATCATTGATGGGAGGCCCGGGTACCAAAACCATCATCTTCAACGCCAGAGGATGCAAGGATACCACCCTGCTTACCTTGTTACCCATAGATGCAGGTAAAACCTTTGACACCATTTGTCCGGCGGCCGGTGTGCACTCCCTCAGCGGATTCAGGCCTTTAAGCGGCTATTCCTGGACGGGCCGGGGCATCAGTGATACGACAAAACCCGAATACAATCCAGGGTATTTCAGCAGCTTGGGAAAAACCAGTTTTACCGATACGCTGACTATTAGAAATGGGCGTTGTGCAGACCGTAAATTCCTGACTCTATTACCCACGCAGGTGGGCAAACGCGACACCTTGTTTCTATGTGCGCAGGATACCGGAATCTGGCTGAGTAAGGCCCTGACTCAGTTTACGCCATCGGGAGGAACCTGGAGCGGGAAAGGCATCACCAATGCCAAAGGTTTTTTTAAACCGGCAGCATCCGGTTACGGTACACATCTGGCTTTTTATTCCGTAAATGGATGCAGGGACAGTTTGAGGATTTGCGTGCGTCCGAAGACGGGTATTCAACAGGATACTGCTGTTTGCCGCACCTCAGGAATTTTCAAGCTTAAAGTAAGCCTGAGTGGCGGCTATTTTTACGGAACCGGTATCAGCAACAGTGCACAAGGCTTGTTCAACCCGGCCATCGCGCTGAAAGGAAAAAACCGCATCATTTATGTGAGTAGGTTTGGATGTTTTGATACTGTTTTTGTTACGGTAGATACCATTCCTGCGATGCAGTGGCAGCTTGTTCCGAGTGCACCGTGTTTGAAAGATACAGCCTATCTGTTGAAGGCGCTGCCCGGCGGTGGGCTGTTCAGTGGCCCGGGAGTGAGTCATCCCTATTTCAACCCCTGGAAATCCGGTTCGGGAAACAAACGTCTGGAATACCGCATCACTCAGGGAGCGTGTACCGGATTGCTGCAAAGAGACATCGTGGTGGCGGACACCTTGCGTGTTTCCTTTTCAGGGAGCAGCGACAGCATTTGCCCGGGATCCAATGTTTTAATTACTGCGCAGGCGCTTGGGGGAAACAGATTTGCATATCGATATTCATGGTCGAATGGTTTGACAGGTTCGAATCAGGCCTATTTCAGCCCCAAAAACAGCACCACAATTCAGGTGACGGTCAGCGATGGCTGCTCTAAACCTGATACCGCTACAAGGTTGCTCTTTGTGCATCCCAACACCTGGTTCAACGCGAAAAGCAGCGCTCCTGAATGCTTTGGCCTGCCGGGCTATCTCAAGTTATCCATGAGCCAGCCCGGCACGTACCTTTACACCTGGAATACACAACCCAAGCAACAGGGCGACAGCATGCGTGGCCTGGCCGGTTCCCGGTATCTGGTCAGTGTGATGGATGTAAACAGCGGCTGCAAGAAGGATACAAGTTTGGAAATTCCTGGTTTTCGCAAACTCAATGCGGCATTCATCACCAATCCTCCGAAAGGAATTTGCCTCAGCAACATCAATCCTAAGATGTATTTTCTGGATATGAGCAGCGGCGGAACAAGCGGATCATGGGATTTTGGCGATGGCAGCACCGAACCTTACCAACCAGGCAACAACCCAAACCATACTTACCAAACCGATACCAATCGTTATCGGGTTCAACTGATCATCCGCAACGATGGTGGATGCGCAGACTCTGCGGAACTGAACATCTGTGTTACTGATACCGTCTTGTTGTTTGTGCCGAGTGCTTTTACACCCAATAAAAACGGGCTGAATGAAGTCTTTTTGCCCACCATCACAGGAGCCCGTGAATATCAATTGGATATTTACGACCGTTGGGGTGCTAAAATCTTCAGCAGCAACAACCCCAACCAGGGCTGGGACGGGATGTTTATGGGCAAGGATTGTCCATCCGGCTGTTATGCTTACTCCCTGCATTACAAGGGGCGTAAGACCTACAGGCAGGTACACAGCGGTTTGGTGCATTTGATACGCTAAAACAAAATAAGTCCAATGCCTGAGGCCTTCCTGATATTTGCGGCATGGATCACTACCAGAGTAGTTTTACAGTGCGGGCCATAGCCCGATATCTTGGAGAAAAACTGCCGGGATATTTCCTGACTACCTGTTTCAGTACCGGAAAAGATGAATTATTGCTGGAGTTTGAGGCTCGTGACAAGCACTTCAACCTAAAATTAAACTGGGCAGATGGCCAGTTATTCATCAGCATGCCCGAACAAGCCGGAAATGCCGGTAAAAACACCATCAACCAGTTCAGGGATGCCGTTGGCAAACAGGTTGCAGAAATACAAGATTGCGGTTTTGACCGAAGCTTCCGACTCCTTTTTGGCGATGGGTCTCAAATCATTTTCAAATGTTGGGGCCGACACAGCAATGTGCTGTATTTCGAAGCAGGATCAGAAATCTGCAACCAGCATTTTCGCTTGCACCACAAGGGCGATGCCCGCTCGTCGCTCGCTCCGTTCAACCACAAACGCGATTTCGAATTTGATGTTGTTTCCTGCAGCGATCCTGAGCACTTTCAGCAGGCCTACCCATTTGTAATACCTTCTTTGTTAGATTATCTGATCCGACAGCGCTTTTTCCGATTGCCGGATGCTGAAAAGGGAGCTGCGTTTATGGGGTTTAAAAATCAGCTGAATCAACGTCATTGGTACATTGGTGAAACAGAAGGAATTCCCTATTTCAGCTTTTTCCCCTTTGAAGCTTCAAACGCGGTGTCATCTTTACAAGAAGCCTTAAATCGCTATGTAAAAGCGTATCTCAACCAATTCCATTTTCGCTCAAGGAAGCAACAACTGCACAGCTTGTGGCAACAAGATGCCATTCGCTTGGGCCACATGCTTGATGACCTGCTTAAGGAAGAAAAACGGATCAAAGAGCGACCGGGCTATCGGTTGATGGGCGATCTGATCATGGCTCATTTACAGGAAATACAGCCTGGACTGAAGGAAATACGCTTCCCCAATTTTGAAGAAACCCAAATCATCAAAATCAAACTCAACACCACCCTCAATGCCATTCAGAATGCGGAAGCCTACTACCGCAAAGCCAGAAATGAGTCAAGGGAAGCAGAACTGATTGAAGCGCGACTGGCAACAACACGCGATGGTCACCGTCAAGCCCTGCACTGGCTGAAATTGCTGGAGGCTGCCCAACATTCAAAAGACCTGAGAAACATACCCATTCCTGAAAAAAAAGGAAAGGCACAGCAAAGCGATTTACCCTTTCATGAATTCAACCTGTTGGGATATATGGTTTGGGTGGGGAAGCATGCAAAAGCCAATGAATTATTGTTGAACAGTTACAGCCGCAAGAATGATGTGTGGATGCATGCCCGCGACGTTCCCGGAAGTCATGTGTTGTTGCGCAGCAGCAGCGGAGTAGGCGGCATTCCCAAGGCTGTTCTGGAACAAGCCGCTTCTTTGGCTGCCTGGTTTTCCAAAGGAAAAACACAAGGCTGGCTGCCGGTGCAATACACCGAACGGAAATACGTGCGAAAAAGAAAAGGCGGAGCCCCCGGTGAAGTATTGGTAGAACGCGAACAAGTATTGGTGGTGCAACCACGGCTGCCGGGTTAATTATTCCATCCTCACATGCACCGTTGACGCTGTTTTCCCGGTCATTAAAACCGTCATTTCTCCCATGGAACCCTTAAGATTCATGCTCAACTCATTGCTCATGTAATCCACGATTTGCTCAGAAATGAGGTAGGTCAAGTTCCCCGGACCTTTGGCATTTCCTTTCAAACTCATTTGCGGATTAGGAATATCCATGTCCATATCCATGTCGATGGAAAAAAATGCTTTATTGCCTATGATGGAATCAAGGCGATATTTCATCAGCAGTTCACCGGAAAACTCATTCAGTTGAAAAGGAACCTTTTGCGACAATTTACCGCCAACCTTTACTTTTTGGTTGGGCAGCTGCATGTTTCTGGACAAGGAATTGATGGTGCTGCGCAATTGTTCGGAAAGCTCCTTGCCGGCGCGGATGGTATCAACGGTGATGCCGCCAGTAGAATCAAAACGTCCGCGATAGCTGAATTTGCCTAGGTCAGATGTTGGAGTTTTCTGTGATTCACCGTTCACATTGAGGCTGAGTTTCTGACTAAAGCTTGCTTCAAATGGAACAAAACCCTGGGGGGTTCTGGTTTCCGTTCTTAATTCCTGATTGCTGTTTACCAGCATGGATGTACGCATGGTTTCAGCAGGCATACTTGCAGGGGCATTTTCAAAACGAACCAACATATCGCTGCGCTGATTCGTTTCCTGCACGTATTTCTTGTTGGGCTGATACCTGTTTACCAACAGAACTTCACGTTCAGATTGTGCCTGAATTCCGTTTAGCGAGCAAAAGGCAAGTAAAACGAGGCTGGCGACGCCGACTTTATAAAGGAAGAAACTACGCATCTTCCAAAGGTAGGATTATTCCAAAACATGCACCACTCCCTGTTGTGTGTAGCGGCGGTTATCCCAGCCCATATACACCACCATCCAGGCAAATACATTATCGGCTGGTTTCCCCGAGCCCATCACACCCTTCCACTGCAGTTTTTTGTCTTTGGAATCAAATACCTTCTCGCCCCAGCGGTTGAATACCATCATGTGGTAATCGCGCACAAATACCGGCACCGTTCCCCACACATCATTGATTTCATCACCATTCGGCGTGAAAGCATCGGGCACATAAAGTTCCGGAGGCTGGAACAAGTAAATTTCATTGCTGTTGCTTTCAGCATTGTAACCACCTGATGCTTCTCTGGCTTTCACCCGATAGAAATAACCACCCCAGTCGTAATTGAGTTTATTGTCGCGAAAATCAAAACCAGGATGCGGCAGCGCAACGATAGGCCGCAGCGTTCCGGTATCCACACGCCTTTCCAGAACATAATCGGCAACCCCGCCTTTCCAGTAGTCGTATTCCATCCAGGACAAATCAAAATAATATAAAGGTTTCCCGGTGGCATCGCCTTTCAGCACAATGGTACAGGCCCGGTTGGACTTATTGCTCACATGTCCGCAGCGATCCAGCACCCGCACCTTATAGCAGTAGCTTTCCAGATCCACCAGCACATCGCGGTCGGTGTAGAAACTGTCGTCGCGGTTGGTGATGGTGGCAATCAGTTTATAGGGCTGTTTGCCATCCCGTGTTGCCCTGAACAATTCATAACTGCCAAAATCTGCTTCTGCGCTGCGGAACCAAAGCACCTTCACTTCTTTGTCATCAACAACCGTGGCAGTAATGATGTAGGTGCTGTCTATAGGTGCATTCAATTCTTTTTGGGTACAGACCCTGAAGCCACGATCCGTAACTACATCACAAATATTTACGCCTTGTATGAAGTAACAATAATTACGTATCCTCGGATTAAAAGCGTTGCGATCGGTAAATGTGCCACCATTGGCATTGCGCAAGGTGTCGAGGGTAATTACCTGGCTGCCTTCCTGCCGTTTCAACAGCAGGCATTTCCAATAGTCATGTTCAGGGGAAGCTGGCCATTGCAGTGTAACCACGCCGGTACTTTCATTGAGTAATAAGCATATTTCACGCGGTGGTTCAACAATAGGCGGTGGTTCAACAATGATTCCGATGATATTCCAGGTGGTATCCATTTTAGGACAGCCGCGGTCGTGAACGCGCACCCTAAGGAAAAATGTATCTGTTCCGGAATGGGTACAATTGGTATTCCACTGAACCAGACCAACCGAACGACCTGCACCTTTTTGCAGCGTGAGCTGGGGATAAGGACCTTGCACAGCATCCCAGGCGGAACCGATGCGTTCTATGTTCAGGTACACGGTATCCTGCTCGTCGGGGTCCGTACCAACGATACTGAAGTTGAGCGATTCAGTAGCAGTAACACGGTACAGGGTATCTTTAGAAACAGGTTTCCTGTTCAGGTTTTCAAAATCAATCTTGAAGATGGCATTGTTGCAATTGTCGCTGTTGTTTGTGCGGCTGTAAACACCAGGGGTGGTAGGAAACAAGCCGTTTTGACCACAACCTGCGCATACAGCCTGATAAATAATACCTTTTTTGTCGAAACGGGAGGTGCCCCCATCTACGTGCTCATCTGCATCAACAGTTCGGGTGGAAATACCTCCGAAGTACGTTCCGTAGAGCAACCCACTCAAATTTCTGCCAAAAACAGCCACATAAAAATCACTTCCGTCTGTTGCGCGTTGAACGGCATTGGGCGTGATGGGCATATTCTGTGTATTTCCGCGATTTCTTTGGGTCTTGGGAACATTGCTGTTGGTGGCACCACCCCATCCGGAAACAAAGATCCGATCACAGCGATCTACCAGAAATGCCGATGGAGAAATATTCGGTCTTTGTCCACCACTTCCAAAGGCGGTACTCAAATCTACCGCACTCAAATCCGTTTTAAACCGGGTAATGAATTGTCCGCCGCCGGTATTCCCAAAAACCCCAGAACTGATCAACCAATTACCTTCGGTTTGTCCGAATACATAAGGCTTGCCCTTGGTATCTGTTTGCACGAAATAACATTGATCATAAGCCGGAGTTCCTACAAAAACACCTGATTGGAAGGCGCCTGTGCTTCTGTTCAACCGAAGTAAAAATCCATCTGCCATACCACCGCGGTTGGTATTTGCAAAAGCTTGGAAGTTGAGCGGAAAACGCGCGCTGTTGGTTCCACCGCTGATATATACATCCTGGTTTTGTCCGAGTGCCAAACCATATCCTGCGTCAAAACCGGTTCCACCAAGACAGCTGCTCCAGTTGAGCGTGTTCAGGCTATTGTCAAAGCACATCACTACCGCATCCTGGTTTCCTGAGAAGGGCTGAACCTCATTTTTTACCGGGAAATCGGCGCTGTAGGTAGTAGATGCGAGGTAGATATTTCCCAGCGAATCACAAAGCACTTCTCCGCGAAATTCGTCCGCATAATTGTACATCAAAGGGATTCCGTTTGCATCCGGTAACGGTTCACGATCGCCCAACATACCATCAATACCAGAGCCACCGGCATACGTGGCCGCCAAAAGGCCGGTGCCTGTGCCATTGAGTTTTGCGAGGATGATGTCATAATCACCGTTGTGGGTTAAATCCCAGCCTTTTCCGGTATTGGGAAAATCTACGCTGCGGGTGGAACCGAGGATTACCAGATTCCCGGAAGGATCTACCATCATGGAATGTGGTTGTTCATTGCCATTACCTCCCAGATAAGTTGCATAGAGCAAACGCTTACCGTCGGCAGAAAATTTGAGGATGCCCATATCTCGGCTTCCACCATATCCGGTTCTTGATTCCGGATCACCGCCACCAAAACGGGGCTGATAGCTGCCCATACTGGTGGGGAATCCAAAGTCGAATACGGTACCTCCGGCGTAGGCATTCCCAAAATCATCATAGGTTCCGGTGCATCCAAAATTATCGGCGAAAGATCCGGAATAGGTGGAAAACACCAACAATGGATCAATGACCAAAGGGCCACGGTAATGATCGGGCAGTCGGATGGCAAACTTCACGGTATCGCCATGCATTTGGTAGGCGGCATCAAAAGCCTCCATCGGACCGCGTTCAGGATTGTACACCAAAGGAATATGTTCCTGAATAATGCCCAAAGTAGTTTCAATATTCAATGTTCCTTTGAACAGGTAAGGCCTATCCACGCCTTCGTATAGAATACCGATACGCGCCAATGAAGCACCTGCCTTAAGGTGCAGATTGTATTTCAGGGTATTTCCTGCTGCGGCCAGCTCTAAATCCACCCCGGGGTATAAATCTCGAAGCCAGACGGAAGCAAAAGCCTTTGCTCCGGAAGCCCAGCGGGATCGATCTTGTCCGTGAAAAAAATTGAAGTACTCGGGAAGCAGATCGCTGCCCTCGGCGCGTGTATTGGCTGCTGCATGACAGAAGCGCATCCGGTAGGCATGCATCTGCAGCGTATCACCATCAGAAACTTCATCATGCCAGCTTCCGGCTTTGCTTTGGTCGTATCGTTGAAATACCAGTGCATCATTTTCCACATAAAGTTTCCCTCCCTGCAGATCTGCGCGAAAACGAACCTGATCCGGCCATTGACCCAGGTTTTCCACAAAGCGCAGTTGCGCCCCTAAAGGCAAACAAAAACAGCTGATGAAAACAGTTAGAATGAACCTAAACATTACGACCCAAGGGGTTTTCACACAAATTTAGGCAAATTTGCGCCCTTAAGTTTATGCGAATCCTGTTTTTCGGCACCCCAGAATTTGCGGCATGCAGCCTGCAACGCATCATTGACCATGGCTTTCATGTTGTGGGCGTTGTGACCGCACCTGACAAGCCTGCGGGGCGTGGATTGAACGTTCGCGAAAGCGCGGTGAAACAGGTAGCCTTGTCGGCGGGAATTCCCGTATTACAACCGGTGAACCTCAAAGCAACTGAATTCCAACAACAACTGGCAGCACTTTCCCCCGACCTGGGCGTAGTTATTGCCTTCAGGATGCTTCCATTATCCGTTTGGAGCCTGCCTTTGCTGGGCACCATTAACCTCCACGCTTCACTGCTTCCCGATTACCGCGGAGCAGCGCCCATCAATCGAGCCCTGATGAATGGCGCCACAAAAACCGGGGTCACCACTTTTTTCCTGAAACACGAAATTGATACCGGAGACATTTTGCTCCAGGAATCTGTAGACATCGGCCCGGAGGAAGATGCAGGAAGCCTGTATTTAAGGCTGATGCATTTAGGTGCTGATTTGGTACTTCGCACCCTTGAGGGAATACAACAAAACAAGCTAAAACCGATCCCACAGGTTGCGCATGGGCCACTACATTCGGCGCCAAAAATCTTCCCTGAAGATTGCCGCATCAATTTTGATCAAACCTGCACAGCAGTGCATAATCAGGTACGTGGGCTGGCTCCCGCACCCGGCGCTACGGCCCTATTCCAGGGCAAACAGGTTAAGATTTTGGAATGCCGCATGTTGCCTGAGGTACATATTGAAGCAGGCAATTGGTCAAAACTCAACCATCATCGCGTAGTGATTGGTTGCAAAGAAGGCGCCATAGAGGTACTGGTGCTGCAACCGGAAGGCAAAAAGCGCATGACGGCTGCAGACTTTGCCAATGGCTGGATGAAAGATGTTTAACCCGGATTTTCCAGCGTTCCTCGATATTTTTTTAGAATTCTTTCCTTACAAAATTTGGAATTCTGAATAAGGTTCCCTTAAATTGCTGATTACAAATTCAAAAAAGCCTATAGATAAACCCTTACCACAGAAACTTTTCCGCATAAGTTCATCTGTAACCGAACTAAAAAAGGGTTTAACTATGCACACACACTTAATTCCCGACCAGAAGCTGGTAGTTTCCTATCTAGAAGGAAATGAAGCTGCGCTTGAAATGTTGATCAGGCGTTACAAACAGAAGGTAATGACTTCCATCTACATGCTGGTGCATGACCGTTATTTGGCAGAAGATATCTTCCAGGAAACCTTCATAAAGGTAATTCATTCCTTAAGACAGGGAAAATATCAACACGAAGGCAAGTTTCTGCCCTGGGTTATTCGCATAGCCAGAAATTTATGCATTGACCACATCCGCAGGCGTAAGAAAATGCCCACCATTACCGACAGCGAAGGCAAAGATGTGTTTGGTTACATTAAGGTTGATGAACCAAATGCACATGAGCGAATTGAATTAAGTCAAACCAACAGCCTGCTGGCAACTTTGATTGAAAAACTGCCCGAAGAGCAAAGAGAAGTGCTCATTCTCAGACATTATGGTGATTTAAGCTTCAAGGAAATTGCAGCATTAACAGGCTGCAGCATCAACACCGCTTTAGGACGGATGCGCTATGCCATCCTAAACCTGAGAAAAATGATGCATTTTTCCACACCAGGGCAATAATCAACAATACGGGGCGTTAGGAGGATTTTCACGCCTATGCACCCAACAATTACCAAAGAAGACCTCATTCGCCATGCTTATGGAGAAACCAGTGCCGAAGAAAATCAATTGATATCCTTGGCATTGGAATCCAATCAGGAGCTGCGAGAATTTTCAGTTTTTCTGAAACTAACCACAGACGCACTGAACAGCATCAGCATGAAACCACATCCCACCTCTGTGCAAATCATCATGGAAGAGTCACAGGATAGTTCCATGGAAATAAGCACTTAATCAAAGGATGACGTTACAGGTGCGATAAATCATCGCAAAAAATATTCATTTCATGAACAAATGAACTTTTTTTGAATGTTCATTTGCATCATCAATATGGCCAACCCAACAACGTTATCTGCTATTCCCAAGCTCGATTTATCGGACTTCCTGAGCAATGATGCCTCAAGAAAAACCGAATTTGTCCAGGCACTTGGCAAGGCTTACGAGGATATAGGATTTGTAGCCATCCGCAACCATGGGGTTAACGCTGAACTGCTGGAGCAACTTTACGAAGATGTCAAGTTATTTTTCGCGCTGCCTGAATCAGTTAAACTGAAATACGATGATACCGCAGGTGGTGGCCAAAGAGGTTATACCGGATTTGGTAAAGAACACGCCAAAGACCGAAATGCAGGCGACCTGAAAGAATTCTGGCATTTTGGGCAATATGCTCCGGCAACCGATCCGCTTTACTCCTATTATCCTCCCAACAAAACGGTGGAAGAGGTTCCTCGATTTAACGAAAGTGGCAAGGCCATTTATCAGGCGTTGGAACAATGCGGGATCCAAATGCTTCGCGCTATTGCGCTTCACTTGAATCTGGAAGAACATTATTTTGATGAAAGGGTACGCTATGGAAACAGCATTTTGCGCCCCATTCATTATCCACCCATTACCGGTGAACCTAAGGATGCCATCCGCGCCGGGGAACATGAAGACATAAACCTCATTACCTTGCTGGTTGGAGCCAGTGCCGACGGATTGGAAGTATTGGACAAAAGCGGCCATTGGGTTGCAGTTACTGAAGTAGAAAACCATATCGTGGTGAATGTAGGCGATATGTTACAGCGCCTCACCAACGACCGTTTGAAGAGCACAACCCACCGCGTGGTAAATCCGCCTCGAGAACTTTGGAATACCCCTCGCTTCAGCATCCCTTTCTTCCTGCATCCCCGCCCGGAAACTCGATTGGATTGTCTTCCCTCTTGCATTGACGAAACACATCCAAAGAAATATTCCGATTGCAGCGCAAATGAATTCCTGATGGAACGGCTGCGCGAAATTGGATTGATTAAATAATCGTCACTCAGGAAGAAAAAGGTTTTTCAGCTCCTGCGCTTCATCGGGCTTCATTTTCCCGGCAAGGATGAGGCGCACCTGACGGCGGCGGAGCGCACCCTCAAACCGCTGCTGTTCCGCCTCAGATTCAGGGAGAATTGAAGGAACTTTCACGGGCTTATTGCGGCTGTCAAGCGCTACAAACGTATAATAGGCCTCATTACATCGCACAATTTCATTTCTGGGTATATTTTGAGCAAATACCTCAAGGTACACTTCCATGCTGGAGTTAAACGCACGAGAAACCTGCGCCTGGAGCGTAACAACATCACCCAGATGAATTGCTTCTTTGAATGACACACTATCCACCGAAGCGGTAACCACAATTTGATTGCTGTGTTTTTGGGCAGCAATGGCCGCGCAGATGTCCATCCAATGCAGGAGGCGTCCACCCATGAGGTTTCCAAGGGTGTTGGTATCGTTGGGAAGCACAATTTCATTCATCACTGTGAAACTGTCCTTTGGAGGTCTGCTATGGTTCTTCATGAATTGGCAACAAAAATAAAGACCGGCACTGGGCCGGTCTTCGAATATTCTATGTATCGCCTGGTTTAGGCTTCAGCAAGCACCACCGAAACAAATGACCGGTTGTTTGCTCCTTTGTGGAATTTAACCACACCCGGAGTCAATGCAAACAACGTATGATCTTTGCCAATGCCTACGTTATTTCCGGGATGGTGTTTGGTACCGCGCTGACGAACAATGATGTTCCCTGCAATTACCTTTTGACCTCCGAAAATTTTCACGCCCAAGCGTTTGCTGTGCGATTCGCGTCCGTTTTTACTACTGCCTGCGCCTTTTTTGTGTGCCATTTTTTATTCTCTTTAAGCGTTAAGCCTTGATGGATTCAATTTGAATGCGGGTGAATTGCTGACGGTGTCCGCGCTTTACAGCATAACCCTTGCGCCTTTTCTTTTTAAACACCAAAACTTTATCACCCTTAACGTGGCTGAGCACCTTGGCTTCAACGCTTCCGCCGTTGATTACCGGTGTACCTACCTTCGTTTGGCCGTTATTTTCTACTAGCAAAACACGGTCGAAGGAAACTTTTGAACCTTCTTCCGCGGCCAGCCTGTGAACATAAATGGACTGATTTTCAGCCACCTTGAACTGCTTGCCTGCTATTTCTACAACTGCGTACATGTTCGAAAAATGAGGGCGCAAACTTAGTGCTTATTTCTCCAAAAATCAAAGTTCTTCCGGAAAAAACCTTCACCGTGCCGCAAATAAAAACAACCTTGTGTCGTTTAAGGCATAACAGCAGCAGCAATGTGGAAATATTCGGGTTTCCCAAGCTAAGGCTGCGTTTTACTTTTGAACAGCGATGAACATCCGTCGATTCTTACTATGCACAGCCATGATGCCCTGTGTGCTCTTAGGCCAGGACACCATTAACCGGATTGATCCAATCGGAGTTCAGGTAACTTATGAACCCAACCTTCGCGATGCACGGAAAATAGACCTCATCCCCGAAACAGAACGACGTAAATTTGACATTCCAAGACTTACCTATACGATTTATCCCGTTCAGTGGGATGCCCGCAGGGTGGTGAAGGTACAGGCACCGTCTAAGATCAAAGTGAGTGGAGACAGCAGCGGAACACCCAATTACGCCAAGGCCGGTTACGGCATGTATAACTTTAAACACCTTGGCGTGTATTTGGCCAACAAACCCAACAATAGGCACAGTTATGGCATCAAGGTGCACCACCTGAGTGCCGACCAAAACAAAAGCAGCAGAGACTTTTCAGACAACAGCATCCTGTTGAGCGGCAGCCGATTTTTCAACCGAAGTAGTTTTACCGGATTGGTATCGTACGACCGAAATATGATTCGTTATTACGGCATGGATACCGCATTCACGGCAGAAGGCGTGGAAACCAAGAAAATTGCCGATGCATGGAGGTTCACCAGCAGGTATGAAAGTAAGGAGATGGGAAAAAAGGCCGGCATTTATGCAGGGTTCTCCTTTAACCAGTTCGCTACAAACCTGAACCAAAGCGAAGCCGAAATCAGCGCAGATGCGGGTGTCCAAAAACACCTGAAACATGGTGCGCTGTTCGGCAGTGTGGGTGTTCGGTCCCTGAACATCAGCCAGGATACCTTGGAACAAAAGGTGTTTATTCTTGATGTCCGTCCATCTTACACCTTTCAAAAGAAGAAAACCATGCTCAGGGTGGGCTTCAACGCCAGTTATCTTACCGAGGGTGCGGCGCAGAATTTCTACATAAACCCAACAGTTTACGCAACTTATGAACTGATGCCCGACGCTGTTCATGTATTCGGAGGCATTTCAGGTGGACTGGAAACCAATTCTTTGAGTCGGATGAATGTCATGAATCCCTTCATTTACGACAGCGTTGAGGTTCGCCAGACCTATGAAGGCTTCTCCATATACGGTGGCGCCAAAGGAAAAATCACCAACAACAGTGAATTCAAAATTACCCTTTCCCACAGAAGCATGAACAATATGCCCCTCTTCATCAATTCGGGTGATTCTTTGAACAGTTTCATTCCAGTGTACGACAATGTGGGAATTACCCGCTTGAATCCGGAGTTGCGTTTTGGCATTGGCGAGCAATTCAAACTAGCCCTGAGCGCCAATTTAAATGCATACAACCTTGAATCCGGTGCAAGAGCCTGGCAACTGCCGAATGCTGAATTCAACCTTAATGCCAGCTACCTTATTGGAAATAAATTACGTCTTGCTGCGCTTGTTACGGGCATGGGATCACGTTATCAACAGGTTTATCTGAAGCAAAACAACCTAAAGGTGAAAGGATTTCTGGATGCAAACATCATGGCCGATTATAAACTGAGTACGCATTTTCGTGTGTGGCTCAACCTGGCAAACATGACCAGCAATGCCTATCAATTCTGGTATCGCTATCCACGCTACGGTTTCACCGCACTAGGTGGCCTCGCCATGTCATTTTGATCACTTATCTTCGCAGATGCGCATGAATGCACATGAAAAATCCCTGATTTATTTTGTCGAAAAGCTGGTTCGGCGCCACGAGTGTGTGGTTGTACCAGGACTTGGAGGCTTTATTACCCGGGATCACAGCGCATCCCTGAACAGATTTAATGGTCAGCTGAAACCGCACAGCAGAACCATTTTCTTCAATGATATTCTTCGCCAGGATGATGGTATTCTGTTGCATACCATAAGCAGTGATCTGGAAATCTCTTATTCAGAAGCCCAAGCGTTTGTACATGCAGAAGTTCAGGACTTATTGCGGCGCTGTGCTTCACATGAGCAACAGGTTTTTGGCATCTTGGGTTCGTTTTACCTGAACCAACACGACAAACTTTTCTTCCTTCCGTCGGTCACCTTGAACCTTTCAGATGCTTCCTATGGACTGAAACCAGTGCCTCTGGAAGCGGTGGTAGAAACGCTGACCCAAGCAATCAGAAAACCCATTGCAACGCAGGTAATAACAACCCCAACAACCGCTACATCCGCTACAGCCACTCCAATTTCCATTGCGCCGGAAGCGGAATACCCCATCAAACGAACACAGGTTTGGAAGGTGGCTGCAGCAGTGGCCATCCTGAGTTTGAGCACGGCAGCTGGAATTCGGATCACTCATTTCCTCCGGAAAGAACAGCAACCTGCAGTCGCTATAGCTTCAATAAACCCGGAACCTTCAGACGCGCTGCGCAAAGAGTCAATAGCACCCAAAGCTGTACAACCTTTGATTGCTCCGAAATCTGTCACAAAAGCAGAATCGAAACAATCCGCAGAAAAGCAAGGACACTACAAGGTAATTGCGGCATGTTTCATCACAGAAAAAGCTGCCATTGAAGAGTTGAAAAGGCTCGCCGCACTTGGAATCAGCGCAAACATTGGACGACCCAACAGCAGTGCGCTCTACCGGGTAATTGTAGGTGAATCCACTACCCCACAGGAGGCAGCTAATTTAGCGACCACTTTTACCAGGACTCATAAAATAAGAGCCAGGGTTGAACTGCTGCGTTTACCTTAATCAAACCAAAGGAATAAGTATACATGGAACTGGAACGGAAAAATGAGCTTGCGGCCATGGCCGGATCCATGAGCATCAGTGGTTTGTTGATTCTATTGCTGACCCTGATTGGTTTCACCACGCCCAATCCTCCTTTTCCTCAGGAACCCGGCGGATTGGAAATCAGCCTTGGTGAAGCCTATATGGGCGGGCCCGACGATGTGGCCGCGCGATTGGGTGGAGATTATAGCCCGGAACAAAGTGCCGCACCACTCACCGGTGGCGGTGATGATGTACTCACTCAGGACGATCCGGAACCAACCGTAACACTTCCGCCAATCAACCCACCGCGGCGCGACAGACCCGCAGAGGTAGTTTCACATGATAAACCCCAGCCGGTTCAGCCTACTTCAGACCTTCCAAGCATCAATCGAAACAGAAATCGTGGAAACGGCCAGCAGGGTATGGAAAACGGCGATCCAAACGGTACCGGTTTGAATGGCCGAGGTGATGGCGTACAACGAGGAAACCAAGGGGATCCGCAGGGTACAGGTGATGACCCCAATGGCGTACGTGGCGGTTTGATAGGCAACAGCACATTTAGGGGTACGCGCCCTTCTACGAACCTACGCTCGCTTGGGGCCGATGGTGAAGGCAACATCATTGTACGCCTTAAAATAGATTGTAACGGGCAGGTTGTCGCCATCGAAGATACCGATGTTCGCGGAAGCACCTATAATGCTGTGGATCAGGATGAAATTGCAAGAATGCTGATCAGGAATCTTAAATTCACCGCCATCACCAACGGTGATTGTCCTCAGATTGGTCAGATTACCTTTCAGCTGAGAAGAGGTTACTAAGCACGGAAGCATCCCAATTTTATACCAATCTGCAGGCAGTTTTTCTCTGCGCTATGGTCTTAAATTCTTACCAAGAAGCCTTAAATTACTTGTACGGCAGACTTCCCGTTTTTCAACATCAGGGAGCCAGTGCCTACAAAAAAGACATCACCAATACCATCCTGCTGAGCGAAGCCCTCGGCAATCCGGAACGCCGGTTCAAAAGCATTCACATTGGTGGTACCAACGGAAAGGGTTCGGTATCAAGTATGCTTGCTGCCGTGTGCGTTCGTCATGGATTGAAAACCGGTCTGTACACGTCTCCACATCTAAGAGATTTCAGGGAGCGCATCAGGATTGATGGATTGATGATTGATGAATGGTATGTTGTCGACTTTGTCAATAAAACCATTCCATTGATTGAGCGCATCAATCCGTCATTTTTTGAACTTACCGTTGCCATGGCATGTTCCTGGTTTGCAGCACAAAAGGTGGATGTGGCAATCGTTGAAGTGGGCATGGGCGGAAGACTCGATTCAACCAACATCATCACCCCGGAGTTATCGGTAATCACCAATATTGGCTGGGATCATGCAGATTTACTTGGACCTACCCTGGAACATATTTCCGCTGAAAAAGCGGGAATCATCAAACCCAATATTCCGGTAGTTGTTGGAGAATGGGATGAGGTGAGCGGCCCGGTATTTCAAAAGAAAAGTACCGAATGCAATGCCCCAATGCTTGTTGCTTCTGAAAACCCTGAATGGGCCGGACGCACCTTTGAAAGTAGCCTGAAGGGATTTTACCAACAAAAAAACTTGCGCACCGTTTGGGAAGCAGTACGGATGCTTCAAAAATCAGGCTGGTCGTTGAATGATGAACAAGTACAGCAAGCGTTGAATCAGGTTACAGAACTCAGCGGATTGCGCGGTCGTTGGGACATACTTCAACGGGAAGGACCGCAAATTGTGGCTGACACGGCGCATAACGAACCCGGTTTGCGCGAGGTGATGCACCAAATAACAAGCTGCTCCTATCAAACATTGCACATGGTTTTGGGATTTGTAAAGGAAAAAGACCTCGATCGAATCCTTCCTTTATTTCCCAAAAGCGCCCATTACTATTTCTGCAAACCGAATTTGGAACGCGGACTGGACGCCACTGTTTTGCAGGCACAATTTGCTGGCAATGGGTTAACCGGGAATGCTTACGCGGGTGTGGCAGAAGCGGTTCAGGCAGCCAAATCCAATGCCGGTTTGCAAGACTTCATCTATATTGGCGGCAGCACTTTTGTTGTTGCGGAAGTGATATAAAAGGAAAAAGCCGGCTACCTTGGGCAACCGGCTTCCATTTGAACAAAATATGTTTTAAGCCGAAGCCTGCTCTTTCGGAGCTGCCGCCTTCACTTCATCGTTCACGCCGCTGGCAAAACCTGCGAAATTCTCATTGAACAAACGCGCCAGGTGGTTTGCCTTGGCATCATAAGCAGATTTATCCTCCCATGTGTTTCTGGGGTTCAGCAATTCTGAAGGCACGCCGGGACAAGAAAGTGGCATGCTGATGCCGAAAACGGGATGGTTCTGATATTCCACAGATTCCAATTCGTCATTGAGGGCGGCAGTAATCATTGCGCGGGTATATGCAAGTTTCATCCTGGAACCAACGCCATAAGGCCCCCCGGTCCAACCTGTATTCACCAGCCAAACACGAATGTGCGGGTGATGATGCAACTTATCGCCGAGCATCAGAGCATATTTCCCCGGATGTAATGGAAGGAATGCTTTACCGAAGCAGGCCGAAAATGTTGCCTGTGGTTCGGTAACACCAGCCTCAGTGCCGGCCACCTTGGCGGTATAACCACTGATAAAGTGATACATGGCCTGGCCAGGAGTCAGTCGGCTGATGGGTGGTAATACACCAAAGGCATCCGCAGTGAGGAAGAAGATGTTCTTGGGTGTTTTTCCAATGGAAGGAACCGCTGCATTGTCAATATGATTGATGGGATAAGCCACACGGGTATTTTCAGTAACCGAAATATCGTCGTAATCAACGGTATTGGTTCCCTCTACAAAACGCACATTCTCTACCAAAGCTCCGTGTCTGATGGCATTCCAGATTTGGGGTTCTTTTTCTTCGGTAAGGTTCACACATTTTGCATAGCATCCACCTTCAAAATTGAAGATGTCATCATCAGACCAGCCATGTTCATCATCACCAATCAGTTTTCTGGCCGGATCGGCGCTCAGGGTGGTTTTTCCGGTACCGCTCAATCCAAAGAAAATTGCCGTATCACCGCGTTCGCCAATATTTGCCGAACAGTGCATGCTGAGCGTATTGCGCTCCTGAGGAAGCACGTAATTCAACACCGTAAAGATGCTTTTCTTGATTTCACCGGTATAACCTGACCCACCAATCAGCACAATTTTTCTGGAGAAATCAACGATGGTGAAATTATGCTGACGGGTGCCATCTTCAGCCGGAACAGCATGAAAAGATGGGGCGGCAAGTATGAGCCATTCAATGGGTTCATTTAAAATTTCGTCGCTGCCGGGACGAAGGAAAAGGTGCTTCGCAAAAAGGTTCTGGTATGCACTTTCCGTAACAACATCAATGTTCAAACGAAAACGCGGATCGGCACAAGCATAAGCGCGGCGGTGAAACAGCGTCTTGTTTTCAAGATGACGCAACACTTTTCCAAGCAAGGCATCGAACTGATCTGAACCAAAAGGCTGATTCACTGAACCCCACCAAACCGTAGCTTCGGTGTTGGCGTCTTTTACCACGAACTTGTCCTTGGGTGAACGGCCTGTAAAGGAACCTGTGTCTGCCGCCAGTGCACCGGTATCGGTGATGATGCCTTCTTTTCGCTCAATAGCCTGCGCAACCAATTCATCGGTGCTGAGGTTCTGATACAATTTCCCTGCCTTTTGGGCAATGTGGTTCAGAATTTCTGTGTTCTTCATGAATAATGAGGACTTTAATTAGCGCTGCAAAGGTACATTTTTAAATACCATGGACTCCGAAAATTGATGAATCTTTGCCATTCAGGAATGAAAATCATCATCCATGACAATCATCAATACCGGCGCGGGTTTGCGCTGTGTACCAAGGCCTTGCGAAAACACTTTTTTTCCTTAAAACTTAGTGTCATTTTGACACTTACAACATGGAACACGATCATTCAATCGCAAGGGATTTTGTTGGCCCAGGGGTACAAATTTCGTCCGAAATTCGACCTTGGCCTTAGCATTTCTGGAATTGCGGTTCAGGGCTTTCTTCAGTACAGGCACTTTGAGCAAAAATCGCTTCCCGTTCCACCGGCAAAGTCGGAGTTCAAACTTGGTCCGGATCATCTGTTTTCTTACCAGTATCGTCCAAAACCGGCAAAATGCTCAGACCTGCTCATGGCCTCGCAATTGGCAATACCAATGATTGTGGGTTTGACACGCATGAACAACCCGCAACTTTACAGCGCATCAATGGTTGGCGCACAATCCCTATTATGGACCATGAACATGACGCAAGGCATCAAACTTTTAAGGCTGCGTTCACGGCCTTTCGTTTATTCATCAACTACGCCGGAAACGGTGCGCAACAATCCTGATGCACGTTATTCTTTTCTTTCGGGACACAGCTCAGCGGCATTTTGTATCGCTACGGCAACAACCCTTGCACTTAAAAATCTGGGGATTTCCGGGACTACGCGAACAATTATTGGGTCAGCATCGTTTATCACGGCAGGAAGTATTGCCACACTGCGCATTGCATCCGGAAAACACTACCCAACAGATGTGCTGGCCGGAATGATACTCGGCTGTGGCGTGGCATTGCTCAATCACTATGTACATGTCAGGAATTAACCTCATCATTGGATGTGTTTTGGGCTTCAGTGCATTCAGTAACTGCGGGCAGTTGCACACCAATAATCAAAAGTCAGCAACAAACAAGTTGAACCCAACAATGAACTCAGATTCCATGAACACAGATACTGCCGTACTTGCCGGTGGTTGCTTTTGGTGTCTTGATGCCGTGTACCGAAACATGAAAGGTGTTGTAGGTGTAATCAGCGGTTACAGCAATGGCACTGTAAAGAACCCTGCCTACCGGGAAGTGTGCACAGGACGCACAGGCCATGCGGAGGTCGTGAAAATTTTATTTCAACCAGATTCGGTGTCTTATGCTGAATTGCTTGAAGTGTTTTGGCGCATCCATGATCCAACACAATTGAACCGTCAGGGAAACGATGTTGGCACTCAATATCGAAGCGGTATTTACTACCTCACAGAAACCCAACGTGACATTGCACTGCTCAGTAAAAAAGCACTGGAGGAAGCCGGCGTTTACTCAGGCGCCATTGTTACGGAAATAGCACCACTCTCCATGTTCTATCCTGCAGAAGCATACCATCAGGATTATTACCGTTTGAATAGCGACAACCCTTATTGCCACTACGTGGTTGGCGAGAAAGTGGAAAAATTCAAAAAACTGTTCCGTGAACGATTGAGGGCAACACCCTTAGAGCAGAACGAAAGCCGTTAACCTTTCGTTTTGTAGCCGCGTTTTTTCAATAAGTCGCGCACCTTATCCAGCACTTCTCCCTGGATTAAGATTTCACCGTCTTTGGCCGTTCCTCCGGTACCGCATGCCGCTTTTAAACTGCGTTCCAACTCTTTGAGGTCGGCAGATGTACCGCGGAACTCCTTCACCACCACGCAGGCTTTGCCGTTGCGAACTTCCCGGCGCACATACAATTGCTGGGCTGCGGGTTCCGGAGTTTCTTCTGCTTCTTCCTGATGAAACTGGAATTCAGGGTTGGTGCTGTACACAATGCCGTTTCGGTGTTTATTCTTGTTGCTCATTTCCCGTTTCCTAATTACTGTTCCTGTGAACAATGGCCGCCGCCGGCTGTGCCGTAGGCATAATGGTCAATTCGTTGATATTCACATGCCCCGGACGATTCAGCATAAACCACACGGCTTCAGCAACGTCTGCAGCTACCAAATTTTCGAATCCTTCATACACTTTTGCTGCGCGCGCCGCATCACCATCAAAACGCACCAAACTGAACTCTGTTTCCACAGCTCCGGGATGCACGCAGCCAACGCGAATGGGATATTTCGCCAAATCAATGCGCATCCCCTTGCTCAGTGCATCAACGGCAAATTTGCTTGCGCAATACACCGCACCATTTGCATACACTTCTTTACCGGCTATGGAACCGATGTTGATAATGTGCCCTGTGCCGTCCTTGGGCATCATCGGAATGACAGCCCGGCTGACATACAGCAAGCCCTTCACATTGGTGTCGATCATGGCATCCCATTTATCGGGGTCACCCTCATCCACAGGCTCTAACCCCCAAGCCAATCCGGCATTGTTTACCAGAATACGGATATTACGCCAGGATTCAGGTACAGCTTCAATGACTTGATTTACTTCATTGCGGTGGCGAACATCCACTGGCAAGATGTAGGTTGATGTATGGTAGTCGCGAGATAATTCTTTGGCCAGCGCTTCCAGCCGATCCAATCTTCTTCCGGCCAGGATTAAACGATGGGAACCTTTAGCCAAAACACGCGCAATGGCTTCCCCAATTCCGGAACTTGCGCCGGTAATCATGGCAACAGGTTGTTCCTGGTTCATGATGCTTTGCTTGCTTTGATGATGAGGTTGGGGGTAAAAATGATGTTGCGGCTGCTCCTGGCCGTGGCAAATAACTCCAGCTTCATTTTGAAAGAAATTAATTTCCAGCAATACTTTCTGATTTGCTCTTTCAGCCAGCCATCTGTTTGCATCCATGACGGCAGGGTTTGTACCTCTTGGAATCCCGCGGCCAACATTACCTGTTGTGCGCCGGATGCATTGAGCAAGAGTTCATGAGTGAAATCACCGTAAGCGAATACCGAAGCGATGGGCGCATCCATATTCGGAGTACGTAAAATCATGATGCCGCCCGGCTTCAACGCTTCGTATGCAACCTGAAGCAAGGTTACCAGCTCATTCTTTGTGAAATGTTCAATGATATCCATGCCGGTAATCACATCGAACTGACCACGTGAATTTCGAAGCACTTCGAGCACATCACCCTGTTTTACCCCTGGAACACCTAGTTCATGTGCTAAGGCAACTTGTTCGGGACTCACATCAATTCCAAGGGCATCCATGAAACCGGCTTGATTCAATGCCGACAATAAAGAACCTGAACCGCAGCCCATATCCAAAATCTTTGCCTGGGCATTCAGACCAGCCATCAATGGAAGTATTTCTCTGGAGAACTGCAAACGTTCTCTGGTAAACAGTACCTCCCGATCTGCACCTGAAGCGCGTCCACTCTGCGTAGTGTGGTATTGAGAATAAAGAAGTTGGCGATATGCAGTCATGAGCGGCAAATTTACTCTTTTACCCTCGGGAACGATGTTCAGCCTCTTCACTGTGATACTTAATTTCGCTGCATGCTGATATTGCCAGGCAGTTCCGCGGGCGCTCAGGAAGCCGGCTGTGATGAAGCAGGTCGTGGCTGTTTGGCGGGCCCCGTTTGTGCCGCAGCCGTGGTGATGCCTTCAGGCTGGTCGCATCCTGTTTTGAACGACAGCAAGCAACTGTCTCGCAAACAGCGTGAAATGCTGCGCGGCATCATTGAACAGGAAGCTTTGTTTTGGTCTGTGGTCATGGTTGATGCCGAAGAAATTGACCGCATCAACATACTTCAGGCTTCCATTACCGGGATGCATCGCGCCCTCGCGACATTGCCATCAAGCCCGGAACTGATTCTGGTGGACGGGAATAAATTCAGACCATACATGGATATTCCGTACCGCACCGAGGTTAAAGGTGATGCGCGATTTGTTTCCATTGCAGCAGCCAGTGTACTTGCGAAAACCCACAGAGACGAATACATGGAAGCGCTGCATGTGCAGCATCCTCAATACGGATGGAATAAAAATGCGGGTTACCCTACCAAAGCACATCGGGAAGCCATCCGGATCCATGGTGTTACACCATATCACCGCAAAAGTTTTCGCCTGCTTCCCGAGCAACTGGTATTATGGTAACATGAATCCTTCCCGGGTAATTATTGAAGGCTGGAGCGATGCTGAAGCATCAGAAATATTTCCCCTCCCCTAAAAAAGTGAAGCCACCTCCGTATAAATACGAAGATGGCCTCTTCAAACACCCCCTCCAGGTGCGGTCGTATCATCAACCTGAATTTAATCAGGTGAAGGTTCGGCAATCAACACCAAGACCATAAATTATGGTCTGATGATCGGAGCATGAAATCATCGCACTTGAGTTTCAGAATCAACAAGGATTCTATCCTTAAGTTTCGCTCGTGGCTGCAAAAATACATGTTCAGAAAATCAGTTAAAATATTTCATGCTTCATTTTTTAAAAAAAAGATTGTGAAACAAGAACACCGCCTTCAACTTCATTCGAAACCCATATATGAATAAGCAAGTAATTCCTGATTGGCAGAAAAGGCTTTTGTTCACAGAAGCCTGAGCGAACTATTACCTTTGTGCGCGCATGCAAACAGCAACCCTGGAACAAGCAAAAGAGCTGGGACTCCTGCCTGAGGAATTCGAAAAAATCAAGGAAATTCTGGGCAGAACGCCGAACTTCAATGAACTCAGCGTGTATTCTGTGATGTGGAGTGAACACTGCAGTTACAAGAATTCAATTACCTTGCTTAAAACCCTTCCACGTGAAGGCAGCAAGCTTTTAACCAAGGCCGGTGAGGAAAATGCCGGCCTGGTGGATATTGGCGACGGACTGGCCTGTTGCTTTAAAATAGAAAGCCATAATCATCCCAGCGCCATCGAACCATACCAAGGAGCGGCCACCGGAGTCGGGGGCATCAACCGCGATGTGTTTTCCATGGGCGCCAGACCTATTGCCCAATTGAATTCGCTGCGCTTCGGAAACATCAATACCGATCGTACCAAATGGTTGTTGCGGGGCGTGGTGAAAGGCATCGGCGATTACGGAAATGCTTTTGGCATTCCCACGGTTGGTGGTGAAGTTTATTTCGATGATTGTTACGAAACGAACATTCTGGTCAATGCCATGAGCGTAGGCCTGGTGGAAGTTGGCAAAACCGTAAGCGCTTCCGCAGATGGCCCCGGAAATCCCGTTTACATCTTTGGTTCTGCTACCGGGAAAGACGGCATCCACGGCGCTGCATTTGCTTCCAAGGATATTGGCGAAGACGCGGCCAATGATTTGCCCAGCGTACAGGTGGGCGATCCTTTCTGGGAAAAATTGATTTTGGAAGCCACCATGGAACTCATTGACACAGGATCTGTGGTTGGCATTCAGGATATGGGCGCTGCCGGAATCACCTGTTCTACCAGCGAAATGAGCGCCAAAAGCGGCACGGGCATGGATGTTTGGCTGGATCAGGTACCGCTGCGCCAAGGCGACATGAAACCATGGGAAATTTTGCTAAGTGAAAGTCAGGAACGCATGCTGGTGGTGGTAAAAAAAGGCATGGAAGCTGCTGCCGAAGCAGTGTTTCGCAAATGGGAAATCACCTATGCTCAAATTGGTGTTGTAACCGACACCGGCAGGGTACGCTATTACATGAACGGCAACCTGGAAGGCGATATCCCGGCGGAAAGTCTGGTGCTGGGCGGAGGTGCACCTGTGTATCAACGCACTTGGGAAACTCCAGCTTATTTCAAACATATTGAAGCCTTCCGTGAAGATCAGATTGAAGTTCCGGCGGAACTTAAGGAAGTAGGATTGTTTCTTGCCTCAACGCCAAATATTGCCAGCAAACGCTGGATATACAAACAATACGACAGTATGGTTGGCACGGTCATGCAAAGCACCAATCGGCCAAGTGATGCGGCAGTAGTGAAAATCAAAGGCACAGAAAAAAGTTTGGCACTTACTGTAGATTGCAACAGTCGTTATATTTATGCCGATCCCGATAAGGGAACGCAAATCGCGGTATCAGAAGCCGCGCGGAACATCGTATGCAGCGGCGGGGAACCCACGGCCATTACCAATTGCCTCAACTTCGGCAATCCTTACAATCAAGAGGTTTATTACCAGTTCAAACACGCCATTGACGGTATGGGCAAGGCATGCCGCAAGTTTGATACACCTGTAACAGGCGGCAATGTGAGCTTTTACAATCAGAGCAGCGATGGTACTGCCGTATTTCCAACGCCGACCATTGGCATGGTAGGTGTGATTGAACGTCAGGAATACATCACTACGTTAGATTTCAAAGCGCCAGGGCACCATATTGTAATGCTGGGCCATCAGCACGAAGACCTTGGCAGCAGCCAGTACCTCGCAAAATATCACAGCGTGCAGTATTCTCCATGTCCGGCGTTCAATCTGGATCACGAATTTGCATTGCATCAGGCAGTGAAGCAGATGATCCGAAGCACGAACATTCAAAGCTGCCACGACATCAGTGAAGGCGGCTTGTTCATCAGCTTATTGGAATCAGCCAAAGCCGGAGCACTTGGTTTCAGGATACATTCCAACCCGGTCATCCGCAAGGACGCCTGGTTGTTTGGTGAAGCGCAAAGCCGCGTCATTATCACGGTAGCTGATGAAGAAGATTTAGCAACAGTGGAACAAATAGCTGAAATGCAAGGCGTACCATTCAGTGTCATCGGACGCACCATTCCCGAAAGGCTTGTGGTGGACGATGAAGACTGGGGCGCTGTGCACACCTTCGCTGAAGTGTACGATACTGCCCTGGAAAAAATACTCGACCGAGCCTGAACGGCGTTTTATGATTTCTTAAACACCAAATTGCCTTAAATGGTGATCCAGGTGTTTGTACATCAGGTTGTTCCATGCTGTAGCGCTTAATGCACCTAAGGTGATTTGCTTTTTGCCTTCGAAGTGCGCTTCACCTTTTCCACAAAAAGTTTCCAGCAGCTGTTTTAGTCGGAGTTGCTCCGCTTCAAATGAACATTCATCGTGAATAATAAATGAAGGTGCCGTTGGTAAATTATGGCGATATGGAACTTCATTGATCATGCTCTTTTTAAAAAACAAACGGAGCACAATTTTCATCAACATATTTGGTCCATCATGCCGCATGTGTAATGCTTGTTCAAAGGGAATACAACAATGTGCCAGCATTTGCGAAACATTCATTTTACCCCACAATGGCCTTGAATCGGGTTGGAGTTGATCGATGCGCGCCTGCAACTGTACAAGGGCAAGCGGGGTAAATAAATTGGGGAACCTTTGTGGCTGTTGCATGATGCGAAATTAAGAAGTAACACCTGCCGCATTGAAACTTGAAAAAAGCCCTGTGTATCTTTGCCGCATGGGACGTGCTTTTGAATTCCGCAAGGAGCGCAAGATGAAACGATGGGCCAATATGGCCAAGGTATTCACCAAGATTGGAAGGGAAATTGCTACTGCTGCCAAAGAAGGTGGCGCCGACCCCGATACCAACGCCAGGCTGCGGGCCATCATCCAAAATGCCAGGGCGGCCAACATGCCCAAGGACAATATTGACCGCGCCATTCAACGCGCCGTGAATAAGGAAGTGGACAATTTCAAGGAAATGGTTTACGAAGGCAACGGGCCTCATAAAGTTGCGATTGTGGTTGAATGCAATACCGATAATCCAACCAGAACCATTGCCAATGTTCGGGCCTATTTCAGCAAATCAGGTGGTGAAGTAGGTACTACCGGATCGCTGAATTACCTCTTCGACCGCAAAAGCGTTTTTAAAGTTTTGAAAAATCCAGCCATGAGTTTGGAAGAATTGGAGCTTGAAATGATCGATTTCGGCGTGGATGAACTGTTTGAGGAAGACGACCACATTGTGATGTACGGAGGATTTACCGACTTCGGCAACATCCAGAAGGCACTGGAAGAGCGGAATTTCGAAATCAGCACCGCAGAATTCGAACGCCTGCCTACCGACTTTAAAGTGTTGAACGCCGAGCAGGGCGCAGACGTAGAAAAACTGCTGGATAAGCTGGAAGAAGACGACGACGTAATCAAAGTATTCCACAATATGCGCATCGAAGGCTGAACAATGCGCGGCCATCCTGCGTTTTTAACCTGATGCGCATCATTCTTTGTTTATTTTTTTGTCTGAATTTGGGTTTTCGTATTCAGGCACAAAATGACAAGGACCCCGGCATTGCCAGGCTCCAACCCATACGTACGGCTGCCATTTTGGATTCATTGCATCGCTGGGAGCAAGATTCCACACAGGTGCATGTGGTTAATTTCTGGGCCACCTGGTGCGGCCCTTGTGTACAGGAATTGCCCCTGTTTCGCGCTGCAGACAGCTTGCTCGGCACACATGCGGTTCAGTTCAGTTTCTTCAGTTTCGACATGAAGGAACATACCTCAAAAGCAGCAGCATTGATGCAAAAACATGGCTTTAATGACCCCGGATTCCTCATCGACGAAGTTGATCACGATGCATTGATCAGGGGCGTTTCAGCATCCTGGCAAGGGAATATTCCAATCACTTTGATATTGGGATCCGGAAAACATGCCTTTCATGACCAAGCATTTCCACAATTGGAGGCACTATTACAATTCATTCAAAAACCATGAAAAAGAACATCATATTCACCACCGCACTCGTGGCATTTACCGGATTTGCCGGCTTGTCCATGAAACAACAAACCTCTGGCTATGTTGCCGGCGACACGGTCGGCGATTTCCGGCTGAAGAATGTTGACGGAAAAACCATGAGCCTTTCAGACGACAAAGATGCCAAAGGATTTATTGTGGTATTCACGTGCAATCATTGCCCCTATGCCATCAAATACGAACAACGCATCATGGATCTGGACAAAAAGTACAAGCCGTTGGGCTTTCCGGTGATTGCCATCAACCCGAACGACAGCGCCAAAGTACCTGATGACAGTTATGAAAACATGCAGAAACGCGCCAAGGAAAAAGGCTATAGTTTTCCATACCTCTACGACCAGACTCAGGAGGTTGCCAAGGCTTATGGTGCGCTGAAAACCCCACATGTTTACCTTTTGGCCAAAGAAAAAGGAAAGCTGGTGGTGAAGTACGTGGGCGCCATCGACAATAACTACGAAGACGCTGCCAAAGCCGACCGTCATTTTGTTGCGGAGGCTATTGCAGAAATTCAGGCGGGCAAAAACGTAACCATTACCGGTACACGCGCCATTGGTTGCAGCATCAAGTGGAAAGAATAAGATTTATTCATCAGGTTGCGGGGCGCCATGTCGTTCCGCAACCTTGATTCATGCGGTTTCTATCTTACCGGATTTCATTCCACAGAACCCTTTTATTTAATTTCATATCCTGCAGGATTCCCGCTTTGGGGCTCAGGGTAAACATCCAGCTTTTGCGCAAGCCGTCAGGAATCCATTGGAAGCTGATTTGCCAGCAATGCAGGTCGCGAGATACGGTAAACTGACTGAAGCTGAACGCTTTTCGGTTGATGATGTATCCTGTATTGTATCCGATTTTCCATTGGGGTGTTAAACTCAAATCACCGCTGATGTTGATGACATTATTCACCACAGGCTTCAAACCGGCTTTATTCAGGGAATAGTTGAAATTCAACGATAAGTTCCAAGGGATGTTGAAATCATAGAAATCACCATACCTGTTTTGGATTTCGCCCCATTCACCTTCAGTATATCGATCCCGTCGCGCTGCCTGTGCAGGAGTTTTCTTACCTTTCAACACTTCCGGATTTAAACCTGTATTGATGCTTAGCCGCATTTGATTGAACCGCAAAGGGCGGCGGCTGGCAGTCCATTCAAGGATGTTGCGCGGCAATCCTCTGGAATCACGGGCATAAGGATCCCAGCTTGCATCGAATTGAATGCCCACCTTGCTGAGCAGGCGTGTGTTCAGACTCAGCTGCAGGTCGCTCAACTGAAAACTGTCGGCCAGGAAATTGTATCCACCCCGCAAGGAAACATTGTCAATAAGATTCACATTTTTGGTTTTGGCTGTGCTGTCGGATTTCTGCAGCACTTTAGCCATGAGTACCTGAGCTACGGAAAAGTTCAGGCTTCCCTCCTTTCCTGCCGTTGGTCCGCCCAGCGCAGCATTTCTAAACACGCTGTAGGTTTCGCGCTTTCCTGATGAATCAACCTGAACATTTCGGAAATACCGGAATTTGGGGCTGGCAAAATCAGGCCGGTAAGACAGGTTCATCGTGGGCGTAATCACATGACGCAAAGCACGGATGGCGCCCCACTTCAAGTTGGTAAAGGTTCCGTAAATATTGGTAGAAGCACTGAGGCTTCCGGAATAGGAGGATGCGCGGATGAACCCGCGCTCATCTGCATCTACAGCGCGCTTCAGCGCGGTATCATAAACAAGAACGTTTTGCTTCATGTACCACCATTCCTGATAATTCACGGCGGGTGTAATGTTGATCCTGCCCTTGTTCAACTTTACAATGGTACTGAGCGGTATATTGTGCTTCATGCCGCTTTGGAGCTTGCTTAAAGCATCGCGGTAATTTTCCGAAAAAATGATGGTATCAAAGGTGGACAAACGGTTTTGAACATCAAGGTTATAGGTAAGGTTCAATTGCTTGATCCAATTACCGGCCGGTTCATTTTTCCGCAGAAATGGCTGCCAGCGCTGCATGTTCATGCTGACGTTCGGGAGGTTGAAACTGATCGACCTGTTGGCCGTATTCTGGTTGTGGGTAGCCGCGATGTTCAGGTTGAAGCGATTGTTCAGGAACGTCTTTCCATAGCTGACGCTGGAGTTAAACTGGCTTTGTACAATGGCTCTGGGATCATTGGAGTTAATGCGCTTAAATCCCGGTGTTCCCATGTCAACGGTGGCAGAAAATCTTGTTCCCGGGCGTACGTTTTGATGCAGGCTATAGGCCCATTGGAGGTTAAAATCGCGCTGTCTGAAAAACGTATTACTGGTTTTTTCACCTTGAGAATACACTGAAAAACCGAGGTTAAAATTGCCTTGATAGCGATAACGCTTCACGAAGCGGGAAACTGCCGAAACGCGATAATCGCCATTAAAGAACGCTGCTCCGCTCAGGGTCAGGTCACGGTGTTCGCCCAATCCTGTGTAAAAGCCCAGGTTTTCAAGGTAAAAACCACCCCGATTTTGTTGAAAGCCATAACTTGGAAACAACACCCCATTCCGACGTCCCTTTTTGGTAGGGACCAGGCCAAAGGGCAGTGCCAACGGCGTGGGTAGGTCTTCAACCACCAGATTGGCCGGACCAAAAATCACCTTATTGTTGGGGATTACTTTCAGCCTGCGGGCATCTAGGTAAAAATGCGGATGCGGGGCATTGCAGGTCGTCAATTTCCCTCGATCGGCCAGAAAGGACCCATCGGCATTGCGAAATACTTGTCTGCAGGAAACGATGGCTTCATCTTCCACCAAACGCAAACCATAAACCTTGCCTTTGCGCGTTTCGCTGTTGTATCGCATACTGTCGGCGGTATATGCATCATCGCCGTCGTGCAACTTTGGTTGAAACGCATAGCGGCCGAGGCTGTCGGCACCACCTTGGGCAAACAATTCCTTTTTGCGTAAATCGGCACGTATGTAATACGCTTCCAATTCTACTGAACCATATTTCAGAAAAGCATTGCGGTACAAATGCACCACCTGATTTTTCAGGTCAAAGATGATGGAATCATCGGCCTTATAGTCCACTTCCTGGTCAAAACCAGAACTCTTTGGCATCACTTTTCCGCTGTCGTCCACATTTACATACAGCGTGCGAAAAATCAATGCAGCATTTAGTTTAGGTATGCCCGCAATCCAAATTTGCCAGACCATAAACACGGCAAGTGGCATAAGTTTTGAACGCGAATGGAGCAACATGAAAGGGCGCAAATTACTTTCGGAACTTCAAAGAGCAGTACACAGATTAAACTTACTTGCTTCACCTATGTTTACTAAACTCCCCCTCGCTATTTTTCTGGCATTCCTTATGGCTTCATTCTTTTCATTCCAAAGGCCACAATCGCCCATTTCGGGAAAGGTTTCGGTAATTGTCATAGATGCCGGACATGGAGGTAAAGACCCTGGGTGCAACGGTGCCGGAGAAATTTTTGAAAAACAGGTTACCCTTGGCGTTGCCCTGAGGCTGGGAAAATTGATCCAAGACAGCTTAAAAGATGTAAAGGTTCTGTACACACGTAAAACCGATGAATTCATTGAACTGTACAAACGACCCGAACTCGCTAACAAAAACAGTGCCGACCTGTTCATTTCCATTCATTGCAACTCCAACAAGAATACCAGTGCTGCAGGTTCTGAAACTTACCTCATGGGCTTGCACAAAACTGAAGGCAACCTGGGTGTTGCCAAACGTGAAAACGCAGCCATTACCCTGGAGCAAAATTATCAGAGCAATGCCTCTTACGGTGGATTTGATCCGGAAAGCCCCGAAGGGCACATCATTTTCACCCTGGTGCAAAATGCATACATGGAGGCAAGCTCCGGATTTGCTTCAAAAGTTGAATACCACATTGCCAAAACCGGAAAAATCAAAAGCCGTGGTGTAAAGCAAGCAGGCTTCCTGGTTTTGTGGCAAACCGCTATGCCCAGTGTTTTGGTGGAACTTGGTTTCCTTACCAACACCGCAGACCGTGCGGTATTAAAAACCGCCGATGGCCAGAAGCAAATTGCACTTGCCTTATTCAGGGCGGTGCGCGAATACAAAAAGGAACGTGAAGCAAGACTCCCGAAAAGCGCACCGGAACCCACACCTAAAGTACAGCGCGACAGCTTAACCAGATAAGGCTATTTTGCTATCGACCCCAGAAAGTATCTTTGAACCCAATCAAACAAAAGCGTTTTGAAAATCAGCAACGAGAGTAAAGTAGGCGCATTGACCGCTGTTGCCATCACCATCTTGGTACTCGGATACAACTATTTATCCGGCAAAGATGATGTGTTCAGCGAAGGAAGGGTTTTCTATGCCGTTTATGACAATGTGCGCGGATTGAATGAAGGTGCCGCGGTAACATACAACGGCGTGCGTATTGGACAGGTGAAAAAAGTAGCACTCAATGCCCAAAATCATAAAATCGTTTCCCGCATTGAGATCTATTCCGAACTCGATATTCCCGAAGATTCCAGACTGAAAATCGTTGTTGAAATCCTCGGCGACAAGCGGATGGAGTTGTTGCTCGGTACCAAAAATCAATACGCACAACACGGCGACACGCTTACCGGCATCCTAGAAACAGATATGACCGAAAAGGTGAATCAAAAACTGGGGCCCATAGCCGAACAAGCCGACAGTGTGCTGCAACGCTTCAATGCCATACTGAGCAGGCCTTCCCTCATTCAGTTTGAAGACAGACTTCCCGGTACACTCACCTCGCTGCAAAAAACCATTGAAGAAGTAAATGGACTGATCCAGCAAAGCAAACCTGGCGTAGAAGGAAGCATCAGCAACATCAAACAGCTTACCGAAAATCTGAAATCGTATAACCAGAGCATCAGCGCTTCACTGAAAAGTTTTGAGCGCATCGGTAAAGAAGCAGACAGTGTTGATATTTCAGCCATGATGGCCCAACTTCAGGCAACCATCAACAACCTGGGTTCGGTGATTAACCGCATCAACAATGGCGAAGGAAGCCTTGGACAACTGGCCACAAACGAGTCCTTGTACAACAACCTCGTAAAAACCAGTACCGAATTAACCTGCCTCATGAACGACATCAAAAGCTATCCGGATAAATACCTGCCACTGCCCTGGGGTAAGCGCAAAAGAGCCAAGGCATCCGAAGAAAGTAAAAAGGCGCCTTGTGTACCTCAGCCCTGATACTAAAGCATAGAATCATCGTACATAAGCGATGAAAAAAGCCCGCTCGAATACCAGGTGCGGGCTTTTTTGTGTGATGACATAAATCATACGGATTTTATTTAAAATCATTCTAAACAATTTGGGTTTATCCCAAAGGGGTGATTTATTTGCGCCTTGAAACTTATTTATAATCTTTCTAAATAATGTTCACGCGATTGCAAAACCATGAATGGGCGCACATCCGAACCATGGTGTACTTGGAGCCAAGATTTTGGGAAAACAAACTTCACCCCTATTTCAACACACCGGCATTCGTGAAGCAGCAACATTGCGCACAGGAATTACAACATATAAACGCCTCATGAAAAAGCACATTTGCACAGTCAGGTATCTGCTACTCTTCCTTCCATTCCTTTGGCCTGACTTGAATGCACAAGCAATTGTAATGGACAGCAGCAAGTTGACCGACCTGGACCAGGTGACCATCATCAGTGGCAAAGGCCGGATAAGATTTGGTTCTGGTACATATATAGACAGCAAAACCCTGGGACTGCTCAACCAATCGAATGTGAATCATGTACTTCGGATGGTTCCGGGGGTAAACATCCGAGATGAAGAGGGATTTGGCTTAAGGCCCAACATTGGACTGCGCGGCACTTCGGTAAACCGCAGTGCAAAAATCACCCTGATGGAAGACGGAATCCTGATTGCTCCGGCTCCTTATGCGGATCCATCGGCTTATTACTTTCCAACCTTTGCACGGATGCATGGCGTGGAGGTGCTGAAAGGAAGCAGCCAGATTAAGTACGGTCCATACACCATAGGCGGGGCCATCAATCTGTTGTCCACTCCTATTCCGCAGTCTTTTAAAGGATTCATCCAGCTTACTTATGGCAGTTTTGGCACCAATCAACAACGAATTTGGGTGGGTGACAGCAGGAAAAATTTTGATTACGTTGTAGAATTCAACCGGCTTGCAAGCAATGGATTCAAGCAATTGGACGGCGGCGGAAATACGGGCTTCGACCGACGTGATGTGATGGGCAAATTTCGCTGGCACAGCGATGTAAATGCACGTTTGCCTCAATCAGTGAGCCTGAAAGTGGTACAAATGTCTGAGCTTGGCAACGAAAGTTACCTCGGTCTTTCATACGATGATTTCAAGGCCAACCCACTGCGCAGATATGCCGCCACCCAAAAAGATCAATTGAACATGAACCACCACCATGTTTCACTGAACCACATCATCGCGCCAAGTAAGAATCTAAACTTAGTAACAAAAGCATACTATTCAGGTACGTTCAGGGATTGGGCAAGGGTAAATTCTATAGGTGGAACCGCAGTGAACACCATTCTGGCAAATCCAATGTCAAACAAGAAATCATATGGAATCATGGTTGGCGACTCCAATGGCACTATTGACTTTCAAAGTGCGGCCAGAACATATTTCTCCAGAGGTATAGAAACACAGGCACAATTCAAATTTCAGGCTGAAGGTTTTGAATCGAATGCGCAATTGGGAATACGATATCACGAAGATCAGGCAGACCGATATGCTACCAGGATTAGCTATGCCATGCAACATCGAATCATGGTATTGACCAATTCAGGCATCCGCGGTAATCAGGAAAATCAAATCCGCAATGCCAGCAGTGTGGCGGCATTCTTCAATTACACCATGAAATGGAAAGGCTTGGTAATCACACCCGGATTGCGCTATGAAGACATCCGGTTTGAATTGTTCAACTATGGGAATGCAGATGAGGCTCGCCTCGGAACTGCGCTCAAATCTGCAACAAACCGAATGAAGGTTTTCCTTCCCGGCATTGGCCTGAACTATAAAATTGACCCAACCATGGATGTATATGCAGGCATCCACAAGGGGTTTTCTCCTCCGGGAATGCCTTCTGTAACCAGTAGCGTTGAACAGGCAAGACCTGAAATGGCCATCAATTACGAACTTGGCTATCGATACGAATACAAAAAACTGCGGATTGATGTTGCCGGCTTCCGCAGTGATTATGAAAACATCCTTGGGTCCGACAATATGTCCGCAGGCGGCGCAGGAACCGGTGACATGTTCAACGCAGGTGATGCAGTCATTCAGGGATTGGAGTTGAGCTTCAACACCACTTTGATTCAAAACAAAAACTGGAGTTTACCCATACAGTTTTGTTATACATACACAGACGCACAGTTTAAGGACAGTTTCCGCAATGCCGGAGGCGATTGGGGCAGCGGCATGATTTATCAGGGCGATAAAATTCCATTTATTCCGGCACATGCATTCACCTTGAACCTTGGCTTCGAAAGCAAACGATGCTCGGCCAATATCAATGCAAGGTATGTGGGTACCACCCGAACCAAACCCGGACAGGGGAATACCGTAGCACCTTCCGACCAAAATCCATTCAGCACGGTAAACAGCATCGCTGCTTTTTTGGTGATGGATTTTTCAGCAAATTACAAAATGGGCAAAGGGCTGACCTGTTTCAGCACCATCAACAACTTCACAAACAACAGGAGCATTGTGGCCAATCTTCCCAATGGCTACCGTCCCAACATGCCCATTAGCCTGATGTTTGGCATCAAGGCAGATATTCGATAACTACTTCATTTGGTTTCCATCAAGGCATGTATTCCGGGATTCACGGCCTTGGAATGCATGCCTTTACTTTGCAGCCATGTTTGGAATCCTGAGACGCCTTTTATTCCTGCTTCCTCCGGAACAGGCACATACCGCAACCATGACTTTGCTGCGCGTGGCCTGTTCCATCCCCGGATTGCGCCACATCCTGATTCAGCAGTGGCGGCCGGCATCCGCACCAGTATCTTGCATGGGTTTGAAATTCCGCAATCCTGTAGGCCTGGCCGCAGGATTCGATAAAGATGCGAAGCATCTGGATGTATTTGAAGCCATGGGATTCGGATTTGTAGAAGTAGGAACCGTCACGCCCAAACCTCAGCCGGGCAATCCCAAACCGCGCTTGTTCCGGCTTGTTCAGGATCAGGCCATCATCAACAGGATGGGTTTCAATAACGAAGGAATGGATGCCATGGCAAAAAGGCTGGAACAATTCAGGTCTGACCAACTAATCGTTGGTGTCAACATCGGCAAAAACAAAGAAACACCGAATGAAACAGCACTTGATGATTACCTGAAGTGTTTTCATCGGCTGTATCACCTGTGCGGTTATATGGTGGTAAATGTCAGCTCGCCAAATACACCCGGTTTAAGGGCCCTGCAGGACAAAGAACCATTAACCCTCATCATGAAATCCCTCATGCAGGCACGTGCCCAGAAAATCAGCCAGGGTTTGGCAAAAAAACCACTATTGTTGAAAATCGCTCCTGATTTAAACGAGCAACAATTAGATGATGTTGCTGCGTTAACCTTGGAAACAGGCATCGATGGACTGGTAGTATCCAATACTACCTTAAGTCGCGATGGTCTGAGCATTGCTCCTGAAAAAGTTGAACGCCTGGGCGCAGGTGGCTTGAGTGGCGCACCGCTCACAACTAAAGCGCAAGAAAAACTGGAATACCTGGCGCAACGTCTGCCCCATGGATTCCCGATTATTGGTGTTGGCGGCATCATGAAGTCCGACGATGCGGTACAACGAAAGCAAGCCGGGGCTGCCCTGGTGCAGTTGTACACAGGGTTTATCTACGGAGGTCCGCAGCTGATCAAAAACATTGTTCGGCAGTGGAAATCTTAAATCAGACGTAAACGGAATTTCCCAACCAAATCGGCATAAAACAGGGAAGTATTTGGGACGCATCCTGAACTAATTTGCGTAAACTTGTTGCGTAGCCATGTCATTCTGGAAGCACATCCGAAGAAGGAAAAACATTGATTCACTGAGCATAGAACAGGGTACTGATTCACTCAGTATGCGACGGGTTTTGGGCGTTAGAGACCTTACGTCCATGGGCATTGCCGCCATCATCGGCGCCGGTATTTTTGGAACCATCGGCAAAGCGGCCCACGACGGCGGTCCGGCCATCATCCTGCTGTTCATTTTTACCGGAATTACCTGTGGCCTTTCAGCCTTAAGCTATGCCCGGTTTGCCAGCATTGCCCCGGTAAGTGGAAGTGCCTACACCTATGCATATCTAAGCTTCGGCGAACTGCTGGCCTGGATCATCGGCTGGGATTTGTTGCTGGAATACGCCATCGGAAACATCGCTGTGGCCATTTCCTGGAGTGACTATTTCACCGGACTGTTTCAAGGAAATTCATTGTTCAGTATTCCCTCCTGGATGACCATGGATTATTTAAGTGCCAAAAGGGCGTTTGATGCGGGATTAACCGGCTCCGAAGGATATGCAGCATACACTCAGGCACCCCAATTCATGGGATTTCACCTTGTTGCTGATATCCCTGCCCTGTTGATTGTTTTTCTGGTAACATGGCTTTGTTATGTAGGCATCCATGAAACCCGACGCGCCGGAAATGCCATGGTGCTGCTGAAACTCGCAATCATCGGCCTGGTGATTGTGGTCGGTGCTTTTTTTGTCAATACCGAAAACTGGATTCCATTTGCACCCAATAAGTTTGGTGGAATCATGAGTGGAGTTTCTGCCGTATTCTTCGCATATATTGGGTTCGATGCGCTCAGCACCACGGCAGAAGAATGTAAAAATCCACAGCGGGACCTACCGCGTGGTATGTTCTATTCATTGCTGATCTGTACCGTTTTGTACATTTTGATTACGCTGGTCTTAACCGGGATGGTTTCCTACCACAAATTAAATGTGGGTGATCCGCTTGCTTATGTTTTTAGTGAAGTAGGACTGAGCAGCATGAAGGGAATCATCGCGGTTAGCGCACTCATCGCCATGACCAGCGTGCTTCTGGTTTTTCAACTCGGCCAGCCACGCATCTGGATGAGCATGAGCAGAGATGGTTTATTGCCAAAAATCTTTTCCCGATTGCATCCGCGTTACCATACCCCCAGTTTCAGCACCATCGTTACAGGATTTCTGGTAGCCATACCTGCGCTGTTTATGAACCTCACGGAAGTAACAGACTTGACGAGCATCGGCACCTTATTCGCATTCGTGCTTGTAAATGCCGGTGTCATCTTGATGGATGTTCAAACCGAAGGACCAAAGTCGGGGTTTCGAATTCCATACATCCCCGGATGGTGGGCCATGTTGCCCTTATGCATCACCCTGTTTGCGCTGGCAATCGCATATCCCGAACAATCCCTGAAAGCATGTGGACTGGGACCGCAAACACATTGGCTGGTGCTGATGCCCAGAATGCTCTTGCTGGCCACCCTCCTGCTGCTTACCATCAGTTCCTTCTTCAAGCGTATTTCGCTCATCCCCAGCTTGGGCCTGCTGAGCTGTCTGTATCTGATGGCGGAGCTGAGCGCGCAGAATTGGGAACGCTTCTTCATATGGTTAGGCCTGGGATTGGCCATTTACTTCTTGTACGGTTACAGAAAAAGCAAACTCAGCAAACAAGGCATTTGATGAAAAGAATAGGAAGACAAGGCAGCAGAAGCATCAGTGAAGTGCTGCGGCAAATGGAAGAAAAATACCATCTGAGCAGTCCATTAACGGAAGCAGCTTTGAAGGAACGTTGGCCTGCCATTATGGGCACATTGATTGCCAATCACACCAAAAACATCCGATTTAAAGAGGGAACATTGACATTGACCATCGACAATGCGCCCCTGAAAGCCGAGCTGATGATGCGCAAAGACGAAATTATGCAGCGCATCAATACCGACCTCGGCACGGAAACCATCAGGGAAGTCCATATTCGCTGAATATCTTTGCACCATGCCACACCTAATTGCCCCGTCCATGCTGAGCGCCGATTTCGGAAACCTGCAACGGGACACCGAAATGGTCAATCAAAGTCAGGCCGATTGGTTTCATGTGGACATCATGGACGGCGTATTTGTTCCAAATATTTCCTTTGGATTCCCTGTGGTGAAAAGCCTCTTCAAACACGCCGAAAAACCTTTAGATGTGCATTTGATGATTGTTCAGCCGGAACGATACATTAAAGCCTTTAAAGATGCAGGTGCCGCGGTGCTGACCATTCACCTGGAAGCAAGCACGCACCTGCACCGCAGCCTGGATCATATTCGTCAGGAAGGCATGAAGGCCGGTGTGGCCCTGAATCCGCACAGTCCGGTACATTTACTTGAAGACATCATCACCTCATGTGACCTGGTTTGCCTGATGAGCGTCAACCCTGGTTTTGGCGGTCAGTCGTTTATTCAACATACCTACAGGAAAATAGCCCAACTGCGCAGCCTCATTGAGGCGAGCAACAGCCAATGCATGATTGAAATTGATGGCGGAGTTACCCTGGAAAATGCACCCTTGTTGCTTGAAGCCGGTGCCGATGTATTGGTTGCAGGCAACACAGTATTTGGCGCGCCCAACCCCAAAGAAATGATTGCTCAACTGAAAACTTGTTCGCCGGCATATAACAAAGGATGAATATTGAACGTTGAATGCCGGTGCACAGGCTTTTGCTTATAATGATTCTACTCTCCGGTATGTCTGGCCTTCGGGCACAAGGCCAATGCTTCCTGAGGCTGGAATTACATGATCTTGAAGACCGGCCTGTTCCCGGGGTTTGGGTAAAACCTGCAGGTTCATTAAATGGAACCTTCACCGATGATGAAGGCAGATGTGTACTGCCTGTTCCTTGTGATTCTGCAATTTCTGTGGAAGGTTTATTTGAACGCAAACGTGTTTATACCGCTTTGCTTGCAGCAAGCAATGACACCAACAATTACCGAATCGTATATCTGAACTCCGGTATGGGCAGTATGGAATTGTTGCGCATCACCTCCGGAGGATCTACAGGACTGAGCATTGATCTGAAATCAAGAGCGGTGGAAAGCATGACCGGGTTGGGAAGTGGCATTGAGAACATCATCAAAACCTTGCCCGGAGTATTCAGCAACAACGAATTATCCTCGCAGTACAGCGTGCGTGGCGGAAACTTTGATGAAAACCTGGTTTATGTAAACGATGTGGAAATTTATCGACCGCAGTTGATCCACAGCGGACAACAGGAAGGATTAAGCTTTATCAACCCACTGCTTGTGAAAAACCTGAAATTCAGCGCAGGTGGTTTTGAAGCGCGATACGGCGACAAACAAAGCAGTGTGCTTGATGTAGAATACCGCAAACCCACGAAGTTTGAAAGCACCATTGATGTAGGATTGCTGGGGGCATCCATGGCCTTGGAACAATTGTCTGCGAACCGCAGATTCAGCGGCATCGGCAGCATCCGGTGGAGATCCAACACATTGGTACTCAACACCTTAGATGTGAGTGGTCGTTATGTAACCAACTTCTATGATGCACAATGGTTGCTTTCATACCGAATCACCACCCGCCTTCGTGCAGAGTGGCTGGGAAATATTGCTGAAAATCGGTACAGACTGAATCCGGAAAGCCGGGAAACTTCATTCGGCACCGCGCAAAATGCATTCAACCTTTACGTGGGTATGGGCGGACAGGAATTCAGCGGATACACCAGCGCGATGTCTGCCCTTTCGCTGATCTGGAAACCAAGAAAAAGTACGGAACTTAAACTCATTGGTGCGGCTTTCTCCACACGCGAGCAAGAAGTTTTTGACATCTTCGGTGCCTACAGCTTGGGTCTGCTGGACAAAGACCCTTCATCCGAAACCTACGGAAAACCCATACGCAACTTAGGTGCGGGCAGTTTCATTGACCATGGAAGAAATCGTCTGAACACCAGAGTGGTGAATTTGGCCACCTTGGGCAACTGGAATTCCTTCAACCGCAAAGCGTCATTGCATTGGGGTGTGCGCATCCAACAAGAAGAGATCCGCGATAAAATCCACGAATGGCTGTACAATGATTCCTCCGAGTACAACATTCCACCCTTTGGATTTGGCCGCGACAGCGTATTTATGGATGGCTATGTGAGTGGTGCTGCCGCATTGAGTTCGTGGAGGTCGTCCGGCCATATTCAAGGCAACTTCATCCTGAATAAGGCTTCCAATGCGCGCGTAACCATAGGCACGCGAAGTCAATACTGGAGCTTAAACAAGCAATGGATACACAGTCCGAGGGTTCAGTTGAGCATGGAACCAAACCGCAGATTTAACCTTCAGGCGGAAGATTCGCTGAGAAAACCGAGCGTGCGCTTATACCTGGCTGCAGGAATTTATGCCCAGCCGGCGTTTTATCGGGAAATGCGCGGTTTTGACGGGCAGCTCAACACCAGCTTACAGGCACAAAAAAGCATCCATTTGGTGGGCGGTATGGATCGGTCGTTTATGATGTGGGGTCGAAAATTCAAATGGCTGAGTGAAGCGTATTATAAGAAGCTGCAAAATCAGGTTCCTTACCTGTTCGACAACATACGCATTCGCTATTACGCGCAAAACAGCAGCAATGGTTATGCCTGGGGTGTGGACAACAGGGTTAATGGCGAGTTCATTCCGGGCCTGGAATCATGGTTTACCCTCAGCGTGCTGCAAAGCAAGGAACGCATTCGCTACGTGAACAGCGTGGGAAACAGCGTGGAAAGTCCATATTTACGCCGTCCAACGGATAAACGGGTAAATGCGGCCATTGTATTTCAGGATGAACTGCCGGGAAACAACAGATACCGCATGAACCTAAACCTGATTTTAGGTACCGGAATGCCCTATTATCTGGGAGGCGATTTGCGGTATAAAGACATTTACAGAATTCCTCCATACCGCAGGATTGATATTGGATTCACCAAAGTACTGGTCAATGATTCGCTGCGTCCTAAAGGGAAGATTTGGGAAAAAGTTCAAAGCAGCTGGATATCACTGGAGTTTTTCAACCTCTTAGGCATTGACAATGTAATCAGCTATTTGTGGGTGAAGGACTTTAGTGCGAATATTTACGGCGTGCCGGAATTCCTTACCGGACGTATGCTGAATTTACGCCTCCTTGTAAGACTGCAGTAATTCAACGGGAACGAATTGCATCCACCGGATTCATCCTTGCCGCCTGCAGTGCAGGAAGAATCCCCGACAACAACCCGATTCCTGCGGAAACAACGATTCCGGTGATGGCATCGCTGCTGTTTAAGCCCAAAGTCAAACTGCTTTGCAAGGCAGATTGAAGAATGAAGTTTCCAAGCATGGTGGTGAAGTAAACCAAGACCAGACCAAGGAATCCTCCAAACAAGCACAGGATTACGGCTTCGCTCAGGAATTGCGACAGAATAAAATAGTTTCTTGCGCCCAATGCTTTTTGAATGCCTATTTGCTGGGTGCGTTCTTTCACGCTCACAAACATGATGTTGGCCACACCAAAACAACCTACCAGCAGTGCAAACATGCCAATGATGGTACCCGCCATGTTCAATTGCGCAAATAAGGATGTGATGTTGTCCGTAATCATGCTCATTTTATTTACGGCGAAGTTTTCTTCCTGATGCGGTCTGATTCTGCGAACGGCCCGCATGGTGGCATTGGTTTCCCAGATTAATTCTTCAATACCAGCCTGATTTTTCGCCTTCAACATGATCTGAGGGTTTCCGGATTCATTGCGCGTATTTGCGAACGCTCTTGCAAAGTTCAGCGGCAGAATAACCCTTTCATCGAAACTGGAGTTGATGATGCTCTGTCCTTCTTTCCTCAGCACACCCACCACGGTGCAATGCTGTTTCATCACCTGCACGGATTTTCCGGCCGGGTTTCCCTCCGGAAACAAGCGTTCTGCAATGGTTGCACCCAAAATCACCACCGGTCTTCCCGCATCACTTTCCTGTTGGGTAAAATAACGACCATCGGCAAGGTCCACCTTTTGTACCTGTTGGTAATCGTGGGTAACACAGAACAGGTCCACACCATCGGCCTTTTCCTGTCCGCGTTCCACCAATTTCCCCTGAATGGCAAATGCAAAAGCTGCCGCCTGAAGGCTTTGTGGTGGATGATTGCGCAGGTATTCCATTTCCTGATAGGTGACCACCGGCCGCGACATGTATTTCCACCAGGGATAATCAAATCCCATATTGTCCCAAGGCCATTTCTGTACAAATACAATATCGGAACCAATGGCTGCAAAGCTGTCTTTGATGTTTCGCTCCAAACTGTGTACAAGCGTGTACACCAGAATGATGCAATAGATGCCAATGGTGATGCCCAATACAGACAGGAATGACCTGAGTTTATTCGTAACAAACACCTGCCAGGCCATTGCCAGGCTTTCATTTACCACATTTAACGCAATGCGAAACATCGTTGTTCAAAGTAAAGGATAGAATTGTTGTTTTTCTGAATGAATGTGAAGTTGGTTCCTATTGAGGGGCGGAACTTTCTGTTTTGGCTTTACGACTGAACCGCCAGCGTTCAAATTCCCGGCGGTAAAATAAGCCTAGGCCCATGGTATTTGTGCTCAGGTTGCTGGAAGATCCAGGTGCCTGGTACAGTTGATTGGCGTTTCGCGAATAGGCCTTCACCCGAAAAGTACCATCCTGGGTAATGCTGTATTCCACATTCACATTGGGCAAGGCCAGGGTTGGATCGTAGGTACCGTCTATCATCAATCGATCATTAAACAACGGGACTTTTACATTCACGGTCATCCGGTTTTGATTTTGCGCACCTTGTGCCAATGCTTCCATGTTCAGGGTCAGTTGGAATTTACCTCCAAATTGCGACAACCAATTGTTCAATTGGTTGGATATCAAACCGCTCACCGTATTGCCGGCAGCCTCGGTGCCGGTTGTTCCTTGCAGCGAAAAACTGGGGGGAATAAAGTTTCCCAGCACCAGCAATCCAAATACCTGCCGCGCCACTTCATCCTGATCGGCGCGTATGCGTTGCAGCGTGGCGTTTAAATCACTAAGGTTGGTACTGCTTGTGGCGTTCTGCAGGTTGGGAAATTCCAGATCAAATCGAATATCCGGCTGAAAAAGCTTGCCTTTGAGGTACAGTTTACTCACCACATCGGTCACCGGATAACTTACTGTTTGGGTTAAATTCCGACCGGCCATCAATGGCGCAGGTGAGATTTTCTGACGATATTCTGCCTCAATGTTTATCAGCGCATCATAAGGATCCCCGTTCCAGGTAATGGTCCCCCCGTTATTCACATAAAACTTCTTGTTGATCAAATCGAGGGCAGTAAACAGGTAAGCACCACCGGTAATATTGAACTGACCGAACAGGCTAAAAGTTCCGGAGGCATCCAAACTCATCCGTAGGTCGCCGGTACCATTTCCTTTCATGATGTCACCCATTTTCTCATCGAATATGAGTCGAACCTCGGCTTCCGGTGTTATCTCCAAATTTACCGATATGCTGTTCACGCTGTTTCCCGGCTCATGCGGTGCATCCTCAGGTACTTCATTGGTGTACTTTCTCCGGAAGGTGACGTATGAAACGGGACCGGTAGTGGAAGATTCGGTGATCGGGATAGAAATAAGGGTATTCTTCCTCGTTTTCAGGTTAAATATCAGATCCAACTTATCCCAAGGACCAATAAACCTGGCATTGCCATCGGCATACCCTGTTCCATAAAACAGCTCATTGTCCTTAACCCCGGTATTCAGGGCCTTGAGGTTGCTGGCACCTGCTACTTCCGCATCAATGTAAAAATTGCTGAAAAATTCATGCTTGATGCTGGCCTGACCAATGGCTCTGCCCCTGCCTGTTTCATCCACAATATGGAAAGGAATAACACTAAAAATATTCTTGTCAGATTTTCCCCGCAGGGCCGGTATGGTGTAGGTAACCTTGGTGTAATCAACCATAAACTGCACATCGCGCAATTCAAAAGAACCTTTAAGGAGGGGTTCTTTAATGGTGCCCTCCACGCGTAATTGTGCACTGACAAACCCTTTGTGCATCGAAACCACACCATCGGTAAATGGCTTAATGCCTTCCAATGATGTTTCTCTTGGTATGAATACATCCAGATTCAATCGTTCATCCGATCCGCCAATCCCCAGAGTTCCCTTTACAGAGGCACCTTTCAGCATCCCTCGTGTGGCCATGCCTTCTACCCAGATGCGCTTTCCTACATCCAAACTCGATGCTTCCAGCCTGAAATCACCATACGCAATGCCGTTGTACCGAATTCCGGTAGCTAAAACATTGCACTCGGCACTGGGATGATCGGACAGCCCGGCCCTGATAGATACAGTTCCATTCAAGCTTGCCGCCATGGAATCACCGCCGATGCCCAAAAAAGGCTGTATATCGGAGATGTTAAAGTTGCCGAACGAGGCAAATAGTTCGTGGTTTTGTGCAGTTCCCAGACTTCCGTTCACTTCTATGAAGTTTCGGGTGCTGCCCAGGTAGAAATTGCTGAACGTTGTGGCTTCTTTTCGGTAACAAATACGCCCGGAAGTGTCGAGAATCCACCTGGCGCCAAACCAATTCAAAGAACCACTTTTAATGTGGATGGGAATAGAATCGCTGTGTAAGAACACATCACAGGCCAGATTTATGTTGTTATTTCCTGTGGAATCAAGCATGTGCAATTCCACAGGCAAAACGCCCTGATGTAAAGTACCTTTGGTTTGAAGCTGATTGAACCAGGTGCTTCCTTTGTGCCGCATTTGTTCCGCGCCGATGTTAAACCGCAAAGCTTCATGCGCAGCTTTGTCGCATTGAAATTGCACGTTTCGGAACTTATTGCCCTGAAACTCAAACCAGGTGGGCTGTTCCGTGCGCAGATGCACGCTGTTTCCTGAAGATGCCAAAGTACCTTGAAGCATCAGTGGTCCCATGGTAAAATCATCGGCAATCAAGGAAGAAACCAATGTTGTCTGCCTCATATTGAGGTAGAAAGAGATGTTCAAACTTGTATCTATATCACGGGGCCGGCGCACTACTTCCGGCATCAGCTCATGGAGCAAAGCCATGCCGGCCGAGGGCAAAGTGCCGGTTCCAAATGATCCGTAAATACCTGCATCTCCGATGTGGCTGCGCAAAGTCCAATCGCGCACGCCACCTGATTGGGTGGCAGTGAACTGCGCGTAGGGTATGAAGTGATTGACGCCGTTTCTATTCCAGGTGATGCTGTTGAGGGAAATCTGCCCCTTGAGTTCAGAGGCATTGCCCATACTGATGTCTGAATTGCCGGCACAGGACAAGCTGCTTTGGAGTGAATCCAAACCAAGTGCCTTGAGGTTGGCTTGATGCAGCCGAAATGTCTTGAATCGATACTCAGGAAGCTCCCCTGCGAAACGGACGGCTCCGTCCAGATCAAGGCTCAGGATGGGGTCATTAAGCGCGGCCTTTCCAGTGAAACTGGTGGGCGTAAGCACACCATCAACAGAAGCATCTTTCAGCTGCCTGCCATTCACTTCCAACATGGGGATCAAGCCATCAAGCGTCAGGTTAAAGTCTGATTTGCCAAGTCCGGTTCCCTGCAAGGAAATAGAAGCATCGACCAAACCGAGGGCAGGTTCCAAACCGTAGAATGCACCTAGGTTGAAGCGATCTATCTGAACCTTACCATCGTATTTTGCCTGGCTGTAGCCCTGGCGAAAATTCATGTTTAAATCCTCCAGGCGTACCTGCCCTAGAGTACTGTTCAGCGCTCCGCTGGCGGTAAACTGATTGAAAAAGCCGGTGAAAGCTCCATTAAATTGAAAGTTGCCCAGTGAATTCAGGTTGGTGGGAAGCCTGATGCCACCCAAAAAGGACGCCAGGTCAACGGCATCTGTTTGCCATTTCTGAATGTTTGCGTTGATAAACGTGTTCCGCCAATCCGGCAAGCCATTCATGGAAACGGCACCCTGTATCATTCCCTGACTGCCGTAGCGTACATCCAGTTTTTTGAATTGCAGGTTTGAAAGTCGGCCTTTAAAATCAAATCCGAGGCGCAATGCATCTGTTCGCTGAGACATCTGCGACTGAAAGACACCCAGGTCGCGCAATCCAAGAGAAGCCCGATGCATCCGTCCACTCATGAACACTTCTTCTGAAAAATGTGAGAACGCCCTATAGCCCTGATAACGAAACTTCAACGTATCGCCTAAGACACTGTGCGCTGTTTTTAAACGAAATCCCAAAACATCGAGTGCGTAATAAGAGACCCGGCATTGTGCCCTCAGGTCTTGAACCAAAAGCCCCGAACGTTCGCGCGCACTCAGCATTTTGATGCCAAAGTGCATCGAATCATCATACAAAAGAAAAGTATCCAACTTTCCACTGATTTGGCTGAATCTAAGGTGGTAAGGATCAAAAGATCCGGCTACAGGCATGGGCTCGTGGTCGTCAAAATTTCGAAACTCCATATTGCGGAGCAGTGCCTGTTGCGCCCTCAATTCCCAAATAACTTTGGGGCCTGTACGTTTCTTTTTGGGCGTGAAATAATCAATAAGGAAATTGATATTTTGACCGGTATCGTTTTTATGGATACCCAGATTCACCAAGCCATTGGAGCATTCAAACACCTTTAAGTTGAGCGCGTGGGTGCGGATGTTTAAGGCGGCAAGTTTTGCATGTATTCTTCGAAAGAAAAACAGGGTATCCTGGCTGCGGTCTTCAACCAGTACATTTTCTATGGTGAAGTTATTCAGGAAATCTGTTTCCAATCCTCCTATCCGAACCACCACATTCCATTCTTTACTTAAGAAAGCTGAAACCTTTGTAACTACATACTGCTGAACAGGTTTGCTTCTGAACAACACCAAAAGCAACCCCACGCTGAGTGCCAATCCCAGGACCAGGCCGAGCAGTATTTTGCGTAGTTTTGCCTTCAATTCGTTTCAAAATTAGCCCTTGGGGCTGCAATCATCATGCATCAATCTGCTGTGAATATCCTTGCCATTGAAAGCAGCTGCGACGATACAGCCGCTGCAGTGCTTTGCGATGGCAAAATCCGAGCCAATATTGTTGCCGGTCAGGAGGTTCACAAACAATATGGCGGCGTGGTTCCGGAGCTGGCCGGCAGGGCGCATCAAAGCAACATACTTCCTGTAGTACAGCAAGCCTTGAACACGGCCGGCATCAGCGCCGCATCCCTAAGTGCCATAGCCTTTACCAGAGGACCGGGTTTAATGGGCAGTTTGCTGGTTGGGGCAGGCTTCGCCAAGGGATTATCGGTAGCATTAGGCATACCACTCATTGGCATTGATCATTTGCATGCACATGTTTCAGCAGTGTGCATCGAACATCCGAACATCCCCAAACCCATGCTTTGCCTGCTGGTAAGCGGTGGTCATACGCAACTGGTTTGGATGCAAGCAGATACACAGGCAAAAATTATAGGAAGCACCTTAGATGATGCTGCCGGAGAAGCCCTTGATAAAGCTGCCAAACTTTTGGGGTTGCCTTATCCCGGAGGTCCGGAAATAGACAGGCTCGCCAGGCAAGGAGATCCTGGTGCTTTTTCTTTTGCTACGGCCCGTGTTCAGGAACACCATTTCAGTTTTTCCGGCATTAAAACATCTCTGTTGTATTTCCTGAACAAAAAAAAGCCTGAATTCATTAAGGAGCATCTTGAAGACATCTGCGCATCTTATCAGGAACATGTAATGCAATACCTGATAAAAGTTACGGCTAAGTCCATCGAGCAACTCAAACCGGCCTCTATTGCGCTTAGTGGCGGCGTATCTGCAAACAGCAGACTGAGAACACTTTTCACCGAACTTGCCGCTAAATATGACATACCTGCATTTATTCCTTCATTTGAATATTGTACCGATAATGCAGCCATGATTGCTTCTGCGGCATATCAGTCATATCTGGAAGGAACATTTAGCCCGCTTGACGAACTCACCTATGCGCGGCAACCATGGGGCAATGAATGAAATATTTCTGAATCAAATTGAAGTAGTTACCTCGAATAAATTACTTCAGCCGATCCTGTGGTTGACATCTTTCAAGCACATTGATTATTCATGGACCTTTGAACATCATGATACAATAGCAGTTCGGCCTATTAATATTTTACAATACAGCCATCACTGCTGTCCAAAACGTTTTTTATAGAACTGTTAATGTGCAGATTATCAAGGGTTTAGCAGTCAGTTTTTGACGATTTTGATTTTTACCCCCCCACACCGAATCAACCATATTCTATGTTCTTACTTTTTCCTTGATGAAAAAGTAAGCAAAAAATCAAGGCTGCAAATGATGAAAGGCGCACACTTGCCATCAGCCGAATATGTCACCCTGAGCCTGCCGAAGGGCTATCGGTGATCTCCTCCCCGCATCGCAAGCTTGCGGGGCAGGCGCTTTATGGCAGAGGAATTCAATGCGATTTGAGTTGTCTTTTCATCCACGCCCGCTTGCGGCGTTTAACGCCTCCCATCATTTGAGGCCGATCCTTTTGCGGCGTAGC
>CAZPHB010000003.1:0-180386 GCA_964586595.1 uncultured Flavobacteriaceae bacterium
CTCACTCCACCCATAGCTTATGCACTTGTTTGCGGCCGGTTTCCTGAATGGTGGTGTGCACCAGATACAGGCCCGGGCGCAACGTGGAAATATCGTGGTTTACGTCTTTGTGGCCATTGAGGCGCAGACATTCGCGGCCGGTGAGGTCGTAAAATACCGCATCCACATGGTACAGGTAATACGGAACCTCAAAGCGCAGGCGGTTGTGTGCCGGGTTGGGCGCCAGCCGCACCGCCTCCGGGTCTTCCACGTTTAGCACATTGAAGTTGCCCAGGGAGTCCAGACGGAAGATATACACAAACTTATTCCACTCACTGTAACGGGCATACCCATAATACCCGCCCCGGGCGGAGGGCTTTACCACCGCGTCCAATATGGCGTCTTCCCAGGGCTGTCCCGGCACCTTCGGGTGGCCCGGTATTTTCAGCTCCCGCTGCCAGATGATGTCCAGGTTTTTGGTGTATTTGGTAAGCCTGTCCAGGTTATACGTAAATGGATATCCCAAACTAAAGAAAAAGCTGTCGCAGTCCTGCAAGCCATAATAGCGTTTCAATTTTTCATCCTGGTCAGCATAGCCGCAGCGCTTCAGGTTCAGGTACTCGTCGTAAATGTGCAGATAAGTCCAACTGCCGTCGTAGTCCACCAGGGCGTAATACTCCGAATCATTCAGGCGCCGGAAGTCATACACTTCATCGCTGTTGGTGTAAATGTTTTCAGGCCGCGGGCAGGAAAGGGTGTCCTGCTTACCCGGACTGCGGGCTGCCACAATACGCCCCAGCGTGTCAAAGCGCACGAAGAATATGTTATTGCCCAACGAATAACTAGATGAACTACTACCAATGGAGGCCGCGGCAATGTATCCATTGTTGGAAGGGGTATACTGAAGTTGCAGAAGATTCGCCATGCCAACATTTCCTGTTCCCAGCATAAAGGAGCGTTCCTGCCGGAAAATCCTGCCCTGCAAATCGGCAAAGGCTATCCAAAGAGCGCGCTTGACCGTGTTGTAGTAACGGGTTTCGCCGGTAATCACGATCTGCCTGCGCAGGGTATCAATCAGAAAATCATGAATCACATCGTGACGGTGGTCCTGCACTTCCACAATATCCTGGGTTCTGCCCCACAGTTCATTGCCCTCAAGGTCAAAGGCCTTGAGGCTGTAACCGCCCAGGGCTCCCACCTGCCCGGCTACCACATACCAGCGGTGGATCGGGTCGTAGCGGATGGCCGCACCGGTGGGGTAAAATACGTGGCGTATCCACAGCAGCCTGCCCGAAGGGTCATAGCGCCGGAAATCAACGCCTGTAAGCACCAGATAACCGCCCTCGCTGTCTTCCAGCACATCGTTTGCCCCCAGGGTGAATTCCACCTTAAACAACAGGCTCCGCTGGGCCCGGGCCATGGTGGCCCATGCCAGCAGCGCCAGCAAAAGCAGGGGTTTATTGTATCTGCACTTTAACCACATGGCGGTGTTGCGCGGTTTTGGAACTCAGCTCCAGCAGGTACATGCCGGGGGCATAGCCCTGTATGGGTAATTGCACCTGTTGTTCCGCTCCGCTGTAATATAACAAAGTTCTGCCGGAAAGGTCTTGGAGCCGCAGTTGCCAGGCGGCAGGCAGGCCGCTTACGTGCAGGGTTTGGGAAGCCGGCACCGGGTAAATGCGCAGCCGCTCCGCCCAGATGCTTTGGGTAGCAGCCAGGGCTGCCGGCGCGGCGCCTTCGCCGCAACCCAGCTGCTGCGGGCCGGCGTAAGCCAGGTGATACCAGCGGTCGGCGTGGGTGCTGTAGTGCGTGGAATCAGGCCCCATGATCCAAAGATAGTACATGCCGCTGGAATCCAGCGTACGCATCCGGTCACCGTCAATACGGAACCAGCCACCGGCGCCGCCCTGAAATTGGTTCTGGTTTACCAGGTTCCAGGGTCCTTCGGCCATGTGCAGGGCAGAGGGGCGGTAATCGCCCCAGGTGCCTGAGTTCACCTGGTTGCGCAGCACGTTGAGGCGCCGCGCATTGCTCAGGTGAATGCCGTTGGCCCAGAGGTTGATGCTGTTGGTAAACTGAATCAGATTGCTGTCGATGCGGAAGCTTTCCTCAAAGAAGCGTTTCTCTTTAAAATCCGGCACACGCGGATTCAGGCCGGTTACCTGGCTGAGGGTGATGCCGGCGCCGAGGCGGCCATTCAGGCCTATCCTGTTGCGGGTAATGAGCAGGCTGCTGTAGCTGGGGTCAGGCGATGTGGCTTCCCCCACAAACACCGCCCCGGCATAAGGGTGGCGGTCAAAGCGGTTGTTGCTGATGTTGATTTGCGTAGTTGGTGGCTGGTTGGGTAGCCCCGGCTTGGTATTGTTGAAACAGCCGATGGCCTGCCAGTTGCAGTTGTCAAAGGTATTGCGCAGGGTGGTATCTTCCTGGTTGCCGATGTACAGTATGCCGCCGGGGTTATCGCGGTATTCAATGGCGTAGCCGGAGGTGTTGGCAAAGCGGTTGCCGTGAAAGGTGGTTCTATTGTTTTCGTTGGTGCAGTTGCTCACCCGCGCTCCGCGAAACACGTCGTGTATGTAGCAGTTGCGCACCGTAAAGCATTTCGAAGGATTGATTTCCTGAGCATTGCAACCTTTAAAGATGAAAAAGCCCCTGAATTTCAGGGGCTTTTTTTATGCAGATTTTTGAAGATCTGAAATCCGGATGGGGCGATGTTATTGGAATTTACGACCAGGACATCGGGCTGCGATTTAATATGATCAGGTTCACTTCTTGGGTAATTCATCGTTGAACACAAGAAAAATGGATAATTCATGTATTCAAGTACAATAAAGAACAGATAATTCATGTATTCAAGTACAAGAAAAACCCGATATTTACTGTGTTGATACGAATGAAAAGGCGTAAAATGAAGGTGATTCGCCAGCATCTGGAGGCGAAGGAGTGACGATTCTGACGGGTGCGCGGCAGGTGGGAAAAACAACCCTCTTGCGACAGTTGGAAGTGCAATTAGAGCAGGAAGCTAACCTAGCCGGAGTTCTACCTTTCGTTGGAAGATACTCAACTGCTGCGGGTTCTGAATGTACATTCGGATCAGTTGTTTCATCTTTGTAAACGGATGCAACGTTTCATTTTCTTGTGCTTTTTGTTTGGAACCCTATTGCAAAAAATGCATGCCCAGCAGGCTGGTTTGGGATCTTGGAATATCCTGAACATGAAGTACACCTACAATTCCCATTGGTCTGTATTTGGTGAAGCACAGTTGCGTTCACTCCTTTTTTATAATCACTTCCATTACCATGAATATAAATTTGGTGTGCAACACCGTTTGCATAAGCAGGCAGCCCTCACCCTGGCCGGAGGAAGTTACCAGACCTATGCTGAAGGCGGTAATTTCATTGTTCCAAAAAACAACGACGAGTTTCGCATCTGGCCGCAAATACAAAGCGCCCAATCATTCGGCAGGCTGAAGCTGGAACAGCGATACCGTATGGAATTCCGCTTCACAAGCAATGGGTATCGCAATCGGTTTCGCTATCGCTTCGGACTCATATTTCCTTTTGGTAAGGAATTGAACGACAGCAGACCGCTGCAATTTTCGTTTCACAATGAAATCTTCTTTACCGACCGTGAACCATATTTTGAACGCAACCGAGTTTCCTGCGGCTTGGGCTGGAAGTTAAACGACTTAACCATGCTGCAAGTGGGCTATCTTCATCAGTTTGATTACCGCATCAATGACGAGATAGGAAGAGATTTCTTGCAAGTGGGCTTTTATTATGATTTGAAGCGTTCCAAATAGGTTTAAGTATGGTTATCAGTAATTGATTGCAGCGTCTTTCCAGAATTTTTACTGTACTTATGTTTGTATGATGCTTCAGAAGGGGAGATACCTGCATTATAAAGGTCGTGAATACGAAGTCATCGGCCATGCGCTGCACAGCGAAACCCTGGAGCCAATGGTGGTGTATCGGCCATTATACGACACGCCCGACATTCCCGAAGGTACGCTGTGGGTGCGGCCTGCTGCCATGTTTGGGGAAATGGTAAGCGTAGGCGATGTGGAACTGCCGCGGTTTCGGTTCCTTGGGAAAATGGAATAAATCAGGCGTTTAGAAGCCCTGCACCCCGTTCACCGTGGTGTATTTCAACACGTTTTTCTTGTCTGGATGAATGCGTTTGAATGCGCTTTGACACATCAATGTGGCTTCGTGGAAACCACAGAGGATGAGTTTGAGCTTGCCGGGATAGGTGTTCACATCGCCAATGGCATATACGCCCGGACGTGCAGTGCTGTATTCAGCCGTGTCCACCAGGATGGCGTTGTTTTCAATGGTCAATCCCCAATCCGCGATGGGGCCCAATTTGGGTGTCAAACCAAACAGCGGCAGGAAATAATCGGCTTCCAGCCAGCGGTTTTCCTGATCTTTCTGGGTCAATTCAACCGCCTCCAATGCCGGGGTTCCGCGCAAACCCGTAATTTCAGCATTGGTATATAAGCTGATGCGACCGGCCGCCGCCAGATCCAGCACCTTCTGCACGCTGTCCGGGTGCCCGCGGAACTCGGTGCGGCGGTGGATGAGGGCCACTTCGGAAGCCACTTCTGCCAAAAAGATGGTCCAGTCCAGGGCGCTGTCGCCGCCTCCGGAGATGATGATTCGTTTATTCCTGAACTGCTCGGGTTCCTTCACCAGATATTCCACGCCTTTTCCTTCGAAATCGGCAATGTTGGCAATGGGCGGTTTGCGGGGTTCGAAGCATCCCAGGCCGCCTGCAATGGCCACAACAGGCGAACGGTGAACCGTTCCTTTGTCGGTAGTGACCAGCCATTGGCCCTCTGCATCCTGTTCCAGCGTTTCGGCGCGTTCCGCCAAAGTGAACCCGGGCTTGAAGGGTTCGATTTGCTTCATCAGGTTGTCTACCAGGTCGCCGGCCAGAACCTCCGGAAATCCGGGGATATCGTAAATGGGTTTCTTCGGATAAATCTCCGCCAGTTGTCCTCCGGGAACCGCCAGAGAATCAACAATATGGCAGCGCAACTTCAGCAGCCCTGCTTCGAATACCGTGAACAGACCTACAGGACCTGCGCCGATAATCAAGATGTCTGTTTGAATCATGAAAGCGAATTAAGCGTGTGCAAAGTTAGAACTGCGTTGAGCGCAGTTTGGGGATTTCGTCAGCTAAGTCTTTGATTTCCAACACTATGAGGGTCAGAACAAATCTTTCATGCGGTCGAAAAAGCCTTTTTCTTCCTTCCCGGGATCGGGCTGAAAATGCTTGCTCTGTTGCAGTTTGTGCAGCAATTCTTTTTCCTCCTGATTCAGCTTGTTGGGTACCCAGATGTTCACGTAAATCAATTGATCGCCGGTGCCGTATCCGTTGATGTCGGGGAAGCCTTTGCCTTTCAGGCGCAGCACTTTACCCGCCTGTGTTCCGGGATCTATCTTGATTTTGGCTTTGCCTTCCAGGGTGGGCACCTCAGTGCTGGCGCCTAAAGCGGCTTCAGGGAAACTCAGCCAGAGCTGATAGATGACGTGGTTGCCATCGCGGGTCAGCTCTACATGTTCCACTTCTTCAATCAACACAATCAGATCTCCGGGAACACCACCGCCGGGACCGTCGTTGCCTTTACCGCTCACCGACAACTGCATGCCGTTGGCCACGCCGCCGGGGATGCGGATGCTGGTTTCCTGATCTTCCGGCACCAGTCCGTATTCATTGGCGCCTTTGGCTTTGCTTTTGATGCTGCGGCCCAGTCCGTTGCATTCCGGACAGGTGCTGCTGGTGGCCATCTGGCCCAGGAAGGTATTGGTTACGCGACGCACGGCGCCGGTTCCACCGCAGGTTTTGCAGTCGCTCCACTCGGTTTCCTTGCTTTCCACCATGCGGCGGTAGCGCACCTTCTTCTCCACGCCGCTGCGCATTTCTGCCAGGGTAAGTTTCAGCTTGATGCGTATGTTGGAACCTACAGAACGACGTGAAGAACCGCGCCGTCCGCCTCCTCCGAAGAAGGAGCCGAACATGTCGTTGTCGCCGAAAATATCTCCAAACTGACTGAAGATATCGTCCATGCTGAAGCCACCACCTCCGCCGCCTCCGAAGCCGCCGCCCATGCCCTGATGGCCAAACTGGTCGTAGCGTTGTTTCTTCTCCGGGTTGCTCAGCACATCATAAGCCTCGGCAGCTTCTTTGAAATTGTCTTCTGCTTCCTTGTCGCCGGGGTTCTTATCCGGATGGTATTTAATGGCCAGCTTCCGATATGCTTTTTTTATTTCTTCTGCGGAAGCGTTTCGGGCTACGCCTAATACGTCGTAGTAATCTCTTTTTGACATGGGTGTTTATGATGCGCCAACCACAGCTTTGGTGAATCGAATCACCTTGCCATGCAGGGTATAACCTTTTTCAACTTCGTCGATGATTTTTCCTGCCAGATCAGGACTTGGCGGCGGAACCTTGGTGATGGCTTCGTGCTGATCCACATCCAGGGGCTGTCCGATGGCTTCGATGGCTTTCAGGCCCAGGCCTTCCAGAATACCGGCAAATTTCTTCTGTACCAGTTTCACGCCTTCTTCAATGGATGCTTTGTCGCTCTGTGTTTCGCTGGCCTTGATGGCGCGCTCCAGGTCGTCAAGTACGGGCAGCAGGCTCACGATGATGTCTTTGCCCGCCTGCTGCATGAATTCGATGCGCTCTTTGGAAGTACGGCGCTTGAAATTGTCGAATTCCGCAAACAGGCGCACGTAGCGGTCTTCCAGTTCGGCGATTTTCATTTCCGGACTTTCCATCCCTGGTTCGGAAGTAACCTGTTCCTGTTTGGTTTCTTGAGTTTCTTCGGAACCCGGCTGTTCGCCGGAGCTTTGCTGTTCGTTCAGTTCTTCTTCTGGTAACATCTTGTTCGCGCCGGCGCAAAGATATTGCCATGCCTGCATTGCTGACAGGCTGGCAGCGGATAAGGCGCATTTTTTTGCCTGCCATCATGCTTTTTTCCGTTTTTCGGGTAGTTTTGTCAGCCATGCTTCGCTTTTTCATACCCCTCCTTTGCATCTTGGGAAGTCAGTCCTTGCATGCACAACAGGACCGTTTCCAAAAGCCGGTTTTTGATTCAGTATTGGTGGAAACCATCAATTACTCTAGCGTGTTCCAAGATGCTGCCCATAAAGCAGATGTGTATCAACCCCACGGCGATACCTCCACCAGAAGACCCTTGTTGCTCTATGTACATGGAGGTTCATTCATTTCCGGCGACAAAGCCTCCGACGACTGCCGCGATTTCTGTCGGCATTTTGCCCGTTTGGGTTATACCGCGGTGTCGGTGAATTACCGACTTTCAACCTTGCTGCAATTCATGCAGAGCAAAGACAACCAGATGCAGACGGTCATGCGCGCTATGGCGGATATAAAAAGTGCCATTCGCTATTTCCGCGCCGACGCTGCAGGGAGCAATACATTCAGCATAAATGCCGACAAGGTATTCCTTGGTGGTTATTCTGCCGGAGCTGTGGCTGCGCTGCATACCGCCTATATCGACAGCCTGAATGAACTTACAGCCGCCGAACAATTGCTTCTGAAAAACGCCATCGGCACCCTGGAAGGCGACGCAGGAAATTCGGGCTATGCGTCTCATGTTACGGCCTTGTTCAGTCTTGCAGGCGCTTTGCATAAAACGGACTGGGTTTCTCCTGCGGAAGAACCTGTATGGATGGCCCACAGCCGCGATGATGCCACGGTGAGTTTCAACTGTGCACCCGGTCTGGGCCTGCCCAATGTGCTGGAACTTTGCGGAACCGGAAAGCTTTTGCCCGAACTCCGCAGGCAGGGCATTCTTTACGACTCCATGATATTGGAAAAAGAAGGCCATGGCTGGCCGTCCGGTGCCAACAACAATGCCAGCTTTCGCAAGGCTTTGGACGAAATAGCCAAGTTCTTTTATCCCATGGTAATGCCTCGGTCGCTCGGTACAAATGAGTTACTGGCGGAATTGCCCCAATTGCAGATTTACCCAAATCCCATCTCATCAGGCATTACCAAACTGCAGCTTCAGGCATCAGGGCCTTTGGAATTTGTGCGCCTGGTCAATCCGGAAGGTAAAATAATGATGGAACACAGGTTGAACGGGCAGGAGCACAGCTTCGAGATGGAAGTTGCACAGATGCCGACCGGCCTGTATTGGGTGCAAACTGCTGCAGGTTTTGCCAAAGTAGCGTTGGAACGCTGAACTTTGCCCCATGTTTACCGGCATTATTGAAGCCCTGGGAACGGTGGCTGAAGTGCACAGCAAGGGCACAAACCTTGATTTTTTGATCCGCTCTGCCATCAGTCACGAACTGCACGTGGACCAAAGCATCAGCCACGACGGCGTATGCCTTACGGTTACGGAAGTGCAGGCCGAAGCCCATCGGGTAACTGCCGTCGCTGAAACACTGCATCGAAGTACTTTAGGCAGCTGGGGAACAGGAACGATGGTGAATCTGGAGCGCTGCGTGCGTGCAGATGGACGCCTGGATGGACACATTGTACAGGGTCATGTGGATGCCAAAGGACAGTTAAGCAGGGTAGAAGAAATGGGCGGAAGCTGGAAATTGTGGTTCGCTCATGCTGCAGAAGCCGGCATTACCGTAGCAAAGGGCAGTATTGCCATCAATGGCGTGAGCCTAACAGTAGTGGACAGCACGGATGAAACTTTCAGCGTGGTGGTCATACCCTATACCTGGGAACATACCAACCTGAGCAAAATCCTTCCGGGAATGTCGGTGAACCTTGAATTTGACATCCTTGGCAAGTACCTGCAAAAGCTGAACAGATCTGGAGTTTGACCCGTTCTTTAAAAAGATTCTAAATAGAATGGCATAAGAAAAGCGCTTCAACCATTTGTGAGCGCCTTTGTTACATTTGCGGCAACGTAAGCAAATACCCTATGAAGGTTCTTCAATTTCTGTTTACCTCTTCCATCGGCAGAAAGGTGCTGATGGCATTGACCGGTTTATTTCTTGTCCTCTTTTTGGTCATTCACCTGCTCGGAAACCTGCAATTGCTGAAGGATGACGGTGGCTATGCGTTTAACAAATATGCGTGGTTTATGACCACCAATCCGCTGATCAAAACCGTTTCCTACCTTCTGTACGCCACCATTTTGTTGCATGCCTTCAAAGGCCTGTATCTGGCGTTTCAAAACAGGAAAGCACGGGGCGCCAAAGCCTACGGAGCTTACAACGGCGGAGCAAACAGCCATTGGACCAGCAGAAACATGGGCCTGCTCGGAACCGTGATATTGTTGTTCATCGTGGGCCACATGGCAGATTTTTGGTGGGAATACAAATTTGGTGACATCCCCTGGACCAAATACGAAACCAGCATCATCGATGAAACCACAACCGCTACGGATATGTCTTCCGAAGATCATGGCGCGCACATCCGCATGGGCGTAGCCGGCGATAAAGAGGTGTTCATCACCAAAGATCTGTACAAGGAAACCGCCGAAGCCTTCGAACAAGGATGGCTTGTGGCGCTGTATGTGCTGGCCATGGCCATGATTGCCTTTCACCTGTGGCATGGATTTGCCAGCGCGTTCCAGTCATTGGGCATCAACCATTCCGGCTGGAATCCATTAATCAAAGGCCTTGGTGTGATTGTGAGCGTGGCCATTCCGATTGGTTTTGCCATCATTCCACTCTACGTTTATTTCCTCAAGTAATCAGCTAATATCTGCACAACATGAGTAAAACACTTGATTCCAAAATTCCTGCAGGTCCATTAGCAGAAAAATGGACCCAATACAGAAGCACGGTTCCTCTGGTGAATCCTGCCAACAAGCGCAGCCTGGAAGTGATTGTGGTGGGAACCGGTCTGGCCGGTGCCAGCGCCGCCGCTACCCTTGCCGAACTTGGCTACAAGGTGAAGGCGTTCTGCTTTCAGGATTCTCCCCGCCGCGCGCACAGCATCGCGGCTCAGGGCGGCATCAATGCGGCTAAAAACTATCAGAACGACGGCGACAGCGTGTACCGTTTGTTCTACGATACCATCAAAGGCGGTGACTACCGCGCACGTGAAGGCAACGTATATCGCCTCGCGGAAGTAAGCGTGAACATCATTGACCAATGTGTGGCACAGGGTGTTCCTTTTGCCCGTGAATACGGCGGAACCCTGAGCAACCGTTCTTTTGGCGGTACTCAGGTGCAGCGCACGTTCTACGCAGCAGGTCAAACCGGTCAGCAGTTGCTGCTCGGTGCCTACAGCGCCCTCGAAAGACAGGTTGGTCTGGGCAATGTGAAAATGTATGCCCGTCATGAAATGCTTGACGTGGTAACCATCGAAGGCAAAGCCCGCGGCATCATTGCCCGCAACCTGGTGACAGGCAAGCTGGAACGCCACTTCGGCCATGCCGTATTGCTGTGCACCGGCGGATACGGAAACGTATTCTACCTGAGCACCAACGCCATGGGCAGCAATGTGACCGCAGCATGGAAAGCCCACAAAAAGGGTGCTTATTTCGGCAACCCTTGCTTCACCCAAATTCACCCAACCTGTATTCCTGTTTCGGGCCATTACCAGAGCAAGCTTACCCTGATGAGTGAGTCGCTGCGTAACGACGGACGTATTTGGGTTCCAAAGCACAAAGACGACAACCGTCACCCGAATGATATCCCCGAAGAAGAGCGTGACTATTACCTGGAACGCCGCTATCCCGCCTTCGGAAACCTGGTTCCCCGCGACATTGCCAGCCGCGCCGCCAAAGAGCGCTGCGATGCCGGTTATGGTGTAGGACCCAGCAAAATGGCCGTTTATCTGGATTTTGCTTATAACCTAAAACACAAATACGGACGCGCAGAAGCCAGTAAGCTCGGCATTGAAAACCCCGATGATGCCACGCTGGTTCGTCTGGGCAGGGAAGTGGTTAAGGAGAAATACGGAAACCTGTTTGACATGTACAAACAGATCACCAACGAAGATCCTTATGAAGTGCCGATGCGCATTTATCCCGCGGTGCATTATACGATGGGCGGACTTTGGGTGGATTATGAACTGATGACCACTGTTCCGGGCTTATATGCCTTGGGCGAAGCCAATTTCAGCGACCACGGTGCCAACCGCCTCGGTGCTTCTGCACTCATGCAAGGTCTGGCCGATGGATACTTTGTGATTCCCTACACTGTAGGTTCTTACCTGAGCAAAGAAATCCATACCAAAGCCATCTCCACAGATCATGAAGCGTTTCTTGAAGCGGAGCAAGCTGTTCAGGAAAAGCTGGATCAATTCCTCAGCATACAGGGAAAGAAAACGGTGGAAAGCTATCATCGCGAACTGGGGCTGATCATGTGGAACAAATGCGGCATGGCCCGAAGCGAAGCAGGCTTGAAGGAAGCCATCCAGGAAATCCGCGCCCTGCGTGAAGATTTCTACAAGAATGTACGTGTGCCCGGCAGCAAGGAAGGGTTTAATCCTGAATTGGACAAAGCGGGTCGTGTGGCAGATTTCCTCGAGCTGGGTGAACTGATGTGCCTTGATGCGCTGGATCGCAACGAAAGCTGCGGAGGCCACTTCCGTGAAGAATACCAAACCGAAGACGGAGAAGCCCTGCGCGACGACGAAGCCTATCGCTACGTGGCTGCCTGGGAATACAAAGGTGGAAACGACTGGAGCCTGCACAAAGAGCAGCTCGATTACGAAAACATTAAAATAGCACAAAGGAGCTACAAGTAAAAAACAACATCATGGGTAGCGAATCAATGAAAATCACGCTGAAGGTATGGCGCCAGCCAAGCAACAAGGCTGAAGGTAAATTTGAAACCTATCAACTTCAGCACGTAAGTCCGGATATGAGTTTCCTGGAAATGTTTGACGTGCTCAACGAGCAAATCATTACTGAAGGGGGCGATCCGGTAGCTTTTGACCACGACTGCCGCGAAGGAATTTGTGGCATGTGCAGCATGTTCATCAACGGACGTCCGCACGGTCCCAAGCAAGGTGTTACCACCTGTCAGTTACACATGCGCAGCTTTAAAGACGGCGATACCATCGTGGTAGAACCCTGGAGGGCGCAGTCTTTCCCGGTGATCAAAGATCTTGCCGTGGATCGCAGCGCCTTTGACAGAGTCATCGCTGCCGGCGGGTTTGTTTCCGTAAATACCGGCAATGCCGTGGATGCGAATTCCATTCTGATTCCTAAGGATACTGCGGATGAAGCGTTTGCCGCTGCTACCTGTATTGGCTGCGGTGCTTGTGTGGCTGCCTGCAAGAACAGCAGCGCCATGCTGTTTGTGAGTGCCAAGGTGAGCCAGCTAGCCCTGCTTCCTCAGGGACAGGCAGAACGCGAAAATCGCGTCATTGCTATGGTTGACCAGATGGATAAGGAAGGCTTCGGCTCCTGTACCAATACCGGTGCTTGCAGCGCAGAATGTCCGAAAGGCATTGACCTGAGCAACATCGCCCGCATGAACCGCGAATACGTACGCGCCAAGCTGGTGAGTAAGTAATGTGGTCGTTTTGCAGCTACCCGAAGGTGGCAATTTCGAAGCACTAAAATGTCAACCAAACGGGAATAACGATAGAAACATAAACCTTGATTTAACCACTGAACCGAATATTTTTTTGGTAGGTGCTGTTAGCTGTAGTGTTTCTTTCTGTCATCTCTTTCTAAGCGTCAAATGGTGATACTTTATGTAACGCCTTGGTATTAGTCCATTCTCGACTTGAAAGGGTATTCCTGTTAGAAAATTCTGTCTTACAATAGGTGGTATTGTATTTACTAATTCCCTTGCATCGTAAGATTGTTCACCTTGTCTTGAGCTTCTCAATATTTCTACACGCTGATTCAGCTCGTTATCCTCTTCTAAGTATGCCAATAAGTCAAGAACTGGTTGGTAACCCAATAAGTCAATAATTAATATAATTGCTCCCCGAGGAATGTTATTTATAATTGCCATTAAGTTATTTCTTACAACACCGTGTAGATTTTCAGGAATCTCATTTAAACAGTTTTGGAAAACTACTAAGTTGGAATTTTGAAAAGCTGTCGCAAACGGCTGTAAGGAATTGTGTGAAGCAATATTTAAATTGTTGTTTGTTGACTGAATGGGGCTGCGATTCCAAACTCTTGGAATTAAAGATTGAAATGTAATATTTCGGGAGAATGCCCAATGGTCAGAGTAAATGTCAAAGGTGTTTATTCTTACTTGCTGTGGTCTATGTGCTGTTGAATTTAGAAACTCAAAGAATCCGTATATCTCGGGTGAAGGACCGCAACCAATAAAGCTTGCTCCAATTATTTGTCCGTTGAATGGTAAGTGGCCCGGATTGTGGTGAAGAGCATTTAATATGATTTTAATTATTTGGGAATAGGGTGGAAAGTAACGGAGCATATAAACAGATTGAATATCTTGTCGAGTATAGTTTACTCTAACTGGAAATGCTCTGAATGCACTCCAAACTTCCAAAGCGGGTGCTTGAAGATTTTGAAGAAATGTTGCTTTTGCTTGTTCTGTAGTTACATTATGCAACTGAAACAAGGTGTTTAATATTGTTTGTTGCATACTGTTTATTTGATTACACGAAATGTCAAATTTATTCGTGGTGTTAAGACCTTGCTTGTTTTTGGTATTTCGTGTTCCCAATTATGCTGGGTTTCACCTTGCATTAAGATATAGCTACCGTGAGTAAGTTCAACTTTCTCAACAATTTTGTCTTTCAAATGACGAAATTTAAATGTTCTTGTTGCACCAAAACTAACTGAACCAATGACTGGATTTCTTCCAAGCTCAGGTTCATCATCACAATGCCAAGCTACGCTGTCTTTTCCGTCACGATACAAATTGAGAAGCACGCTTGTGAAATTGACTTTAGCTTCTTTTTCAATTTTATTTTTGATTTCAATCAAGTCAGGTGTCCAAGAGTGTGGTTTCATAGGAATACCAGAATAGGTGTAAGGCAAGTCATTTTCCCCATACCAAGCTGTCAGGCGAGGCAAGTCAATCATTTTGCCGAAAAATTTAATTTGGTCTTGCTGCCAAAGGATATTTTCGGTTAATGATTTGAAAAGTCTGTCGCTGTCAGCCTTGCTAAAAAAGTTCGGGAAAAACAAAACTTCTCCGTCTTTTGGAAGAATGTTGTTACCCGTTAACTTAATAGTGTCTGGGTTGTCGAATAATGAAGGTGTATGCATTTTTTCTTGAATTTTCAAGTTACTAAATTACTGATTCCTGCCTTTACTCTGTTTCATTTTTTTTGTTAAGAGTCGATCAATACCATTAATGCTAACTACCTCATATCTATATGATGTCATGGAATCCAAACGGGTTCCCTGTTTTTGTTTAGAAGCTCACGCCAATACCCAGCATCCACCAGCGTCGGGGGAGTTCTGCGCCCATGATGTCGGAGTAGCGCAGGTTGCCCAGATTCATGCATTGCAAGCGAACATTCAAGCGATTGTCAGGACGATTCCAACTCAGGTTTCCGTTCATGACCAAATAGGATTGGCTGATTTCTTTGTTGATGACCAGGGCTGTTTCCGCAGTACGTTGTTTCCAAACCCCGTTTATACCCAGGAAAAACTGACTTCGTTGCAGTATGAGCTGCGCATTGGCCAATAAACCAGCATTCCCCGCCACATACTTGGAAATTCCTTGGCTGCTGCCATTGTTGCTGAAGCGCAAGGCAGTGAATCCTCCCATAATCATGGCCTTCCATTTTCGGTAAATTGTTCCCTTCCATTGCACATCGGCTTCGAATCCGGAGGTGCTCAGCGGCGTGAGGTTTTGCGCATAGAAATAGCTGCGACCTGTGTCAATTTTTGGATTAACCGGAATGTACAGCCCTTTGAGGTACAGGAAGTCAATCAGGTTGTTGCTGCGGCGAAGAAAGGCCGTACTTCGGATGGTCAGATTCTTGCCCGGTTTCAGGTCAAGGCCGGCTTCGTAGTTCCAGGAAAATTCAGGCTTCAGCAGAGGGTTCCCCAGGTTTCTCCCAGCCGCCAGCACTCCCGGCAGTCCGGTGGATACGTAGCGCTCGGTAAAGTCCGGATTGCGGAAGCTGCGGCTAAATCCTCCGCGCAAGGTGACAATCCCGCTGCGGTAAGTAGCATTGATTTGCGGGGTAAGGTGCGTTCGATTCAGGGCATCCAGCGTAAGTCGCATTCCACCGTTGATGTGGAGGGGAATCTGCTTTACGCTGTAGAAGAGCTGCGCATACACACCTGCTTCATGTTCCTGATGATATCCGCGGTCATTGCTTTTGATGTCCCGTCCGAAGTATTGCATGCCCGTTTGCAGATAGAAGTTTCTGGAATCGGGACTCAGTTGATAACGGTGGAATACCTGAGCCTGCCACAGCCACATGATGTGGTCATTGCCTGTAAACGCCGGATTGAACAGAAAAGAGTCTGTTGTGCGTTGCATGGCGGTCTGAACCTGCGTCATGCTGCGTTTGTTGTGCAAGATGACGATGCTATGCTGTAGGCTCAGCCGGCGCACCCATTCCTGTGATTTGTCGGCGGTGCTTCGGGTGTAAAAGAATCGTGCGTTGAAATCGTAAAGAGCGCCTGTTACGCGCGTTGTTGCCACGGTTTTTGCGCCCCATCGTCCGGTATAGGTCAGCGCGGCAATGCTGTTCCGGAAGTTTCCCCGGATGCTGTCGCCGCTCAGCAATTGGCCGGGGCTGCTGTTGTGCATGTAGGAGGCGCTGATGTTGTTCTTTCCTTTAACATCGGTAAACGAAGCGTAAGCCTGTACACCCAGGTAATTCCATTCGCCGCCGGTGAGGTTGCTGCTGAATTTCTTCCCTGGAAGCAAAGCCTTTCCGCTGTAAGATTTGGTGATGATGTGGATGACGCCGCCCACAGCTTCCGGCCCGAAATTCATGGCCGCCGGACCTTTAATCACTTCTATATGGTCAATTTCGGCAGGAACTACAGGGATGTTTCCGTTGAAATGTCCCGTCAGCGGATCGTTGATGCGCAGGCCATCCACCAGAATCAATACCTGCTGAAAGGTGCTTCCGCGCATGGTGATGTCTGCCTGACTTCCAAAGCCACCGCGCTGCTGCACTTCTATGCCCGGTAGGTGTTTCAATAAATCATCCCAATGCACACTTGGTAATTGCCTCAACACGGCCCCATCCACATAAGTGATGTTTCTGCCTAAATCGGCCCTTGCCTGTCTGAAACTGCTGGAACGGATTTCGGCAGCCTCCATGGAAATCGTGTCTGACTGCGCATGCAGTTCCATCATGAAGCAGGAAAGTGCGGATACCAGGCCTAACCCCAATTTTGATAACAGGGAAAAAGTGGTGCCGGCGTGTGAATGAACTTGGTGCATGGCGCTGCGAATTTAAATACCTTGGTGTAGGCCTGATGGTTTTAGTGTTGCTGAGGTTCCCAGATCTCCAGACTGAAGGGAAATGTATGCCGTTCATCGGCAGGATGTGCTTCCGAAGAAACACAATGCCAGCCTTGTTCAGGCATGCGGAAATGTACGGTTGCCTCCGGAAATCGGGCATCCACACGGGTAAAGTAAATCCTTCCTGCCAGCGGCAATGCCTGAGCGTACATATTCCCGCCACCAATCACGAACACTTCTGTTTCGTTGGAAGCTGAAGCCGAAGCCAGAGCAGACTCAAGACTGTCGAAAAACTCATAACCGTCTCGGTGTTCCTGTTTGCTGCGGCTCACCACCAGGTTGCGGCGACCGGGCAATGGCCTGCCGATGCTTTCCATGGTTTTGCGGCCCATCACCATCGGATGCCCTAGCGTATGCTTTTTAAACCAGCGGAAATCATCCGGTAGATGCCAGAGCATGCGGTTTTCATGTCCGATGGAGCCATCAGCGGCTGCTGCAACAATCAGGGAAATTACGGGTTTCAAGGGGCGTAAAATTAGCATATTCCCTGCTTTGGGCGCTTTTGTTCCCTAATTTTGCCGCATGCACCGATCACATACCTGTGGAGAACTGAGGTTAAGTCATGCCGGAACAAAGGTTACCCTGGCCGGTTGGGTGGCACGCAACCGTAAAATGGGCGGCCTGGTGTTTGTGGACCTGCGCGACCGTTACGGAATCACCCAGCTTTCCTTCAACGAAGCCGTGAACGCCGACCTGATGGCCGCTGCCGAAAAGCTGGGCCGCGAATTTGTGGTGAAGGCCTCCGGCACGGTGCGTGAACGGGAAAGCAAGAACTCCGGAATTCCCACCGGTGAAATAGAAATCATGGTAGAACAATTGGAGGTGCTCAACCCGGCCAAAACGCCTCCTTTTACTATTGAAGATGAAACCGATGGCGGCGATGAGCTGCGCATGGAATACCGCTACCTGGACCTGCGCCGCAATCCCGTGCGCAAGAATCTGGAACTCCGCCACAACACCGCCCGCGCCATCCGCAACTACCTGAGCGACGGCGGCTTCCTGGAAGTGGAAACTCCGGTGCTCATCAAAAGCACGCCTGAGGGTGCCCGCGATTTTGTGGTGCCCAGCCGCCTGAATCCGGGCTCATGGTATGCGTTGCCCCAGAGTCCGCAAACCTTCAAGCAATTGTTGATGGTGAGTGGCTTCGATAAATATTTCCAGATTGTAAAATGCTTCCGCGACGAAGACCTGCGCGCCGACCGACAGCCGGAGTTTACCCAGATAGACTGCGAGATGAGCTTCGTGGAACGCGAAGACATCCTGCAAACCTTTGAAGGCCTGACCCGCAGGCTGTTTCAAGAAGTGCTGAACACTGAACTTCCTGAACTGCCCCGCATGACCTACGCCGACGCGATGCGTCTGTACGGCAGCGACAAGCCCGATGTGCGCTTCGGCATGAAGTTCTGCGACATCACCGCACACGCCAAGGGCAAAGGTTTTCCGGTGTTTGACGGTGCCGAGGTGGTTATTGCCATTTGTGCGCCCGGTGCGGCCTCTTATACCCGGAAGCAATTAGACGAGCTTACTGATTTTGTGAAACGTCCGCAGATTGGCGCCAAAGGCCTCATCTGGTGCAGGGTGGAAGCCGACGGAAGCCTGAAATCCAGCGTGGACAAATTTTATGGTCCGGAAGACCTGGCGGCCTGGCAGCAAGCCTGTGGCGCGAATCCCGGAGATTTGATGCTGGTACTGGCCGGAAGCTTGCACGAAACCCGCAAGCAGATGAACGAGCTGCGTCTGGAAATGGGCAGCAAACTGGGTTTACGCAATCCATTTGATTTCAAACCCTTGTGGGTAGTGGATTTTCCGCTGCTCGAATTCGACGCCGACTCCGGACGCTGGCATGCCATGCACCATCCGTTCACCAGTCCGCTGCCCGAAGATGTGCATTTGATGGACAGCGATCCCGGCGCGGTGCGGGCCAATGCGTATGATTTGGTCATCAACGGTGTGGAAATAGGTGGTGGTTCCATTCGTATCCACGACCGGGCCTTGCAGCAACGTATGTTCAGCCTCCTGGGTTTTTCTGCGGAAGAAGCACAGCACCGCTTCGGATTCCTGCTCAACGCCTTTGAATACGGCGCGCCCCCGCACGGCGGCATTGCCCTCGGCTTCGACCGACTGTGCAGCCTGTTCGGCGGCAGCGATTCAATCCGCGACTTCATTGCCTTCCCCAAAAATAACGCCGGCCGCGACGTGATGATCGACGCGCCCTCCACGCTGGATGAAGCACAGCTGAAAGAGTTGGGGATCAGCGTTGGCTGAGCGGAATGGTGGCTGAGCCGAATGGTGGCTGAGCCGAATGGTGGCTGAGGCACTCGAAGCCCACCATGACCCGGCTCATGCACCGTTGGCTTCGACTCCTCCGCATCTTTACGCTCCGCTCCAATTGCGGGGCAAGCTGCTCAGCCACCGTAACAACTAGGCCTCGAGCGCCTCAGCCACCGAACATGTAAAAATGCCATGTGCGCAACAAAATGCATCCGATTTTCAGTATATCTGGATATGACCAAGTCGGCAATACATTTAGAAATAGACAAGGTATTGGACAGCATACCGGAAAACGTTTTACCGGATGTGCTGAACTTTTTAAAAGAGCTTCAGAAAACACCCGCTGAAAAGGTCATACTAAGCGGCAATTTGCGGCAGATCCTTACCGAAGACAAAGAACTTTTGGAAAGACTTGCTCAATGATGGATGTTCAAGATGTGATTCAAATTCATCATATCCTGATAGACAAATTTGGAGGAAGTCATGGTGTGAGGGATTTGGGAGCCCTGCCATCTTGCGCCAGTCGCTATATTCGTATTTATATGTTTGTCGGACCGTCGCATACGAAGGTGGACGTAGAATACAAGTACAGGGACAGACGTCATTCGGTATTAATTCTAAATGTCAGCGCGGGTTCAGCCACAACCTATGCAAGGTAAACCCGCTTGGTAAAAAAAGCATTTACACCCTTCATGACCACAATATTCAGCGCAGTTGTGGCCTTAGCCGCGCGGTGTCCCTGTGCGTAGTTTTCAAGGAACAGCTTCGTCGCGACTAGCCTTTTGGGCACTTTTGGGCGATGGCAAAAGTGCCGAAATATAAAGCTGGCCTTTATTGTGTCGGTAAGCTTTGAAATGACCACTTCAATTCCTCCAGAAAATCCACCCAATTCCCCATTTCACGCCGACGCCAAAAACGGCTTTGGGAGAAATCAGGACAAGGGTAGTTGCGATTCTCTGATTTTGTGACAATGTAATTAGTTCAAAATCAATCTATTAAATAGACGAGTGGTGAAAAAAGAAACTGAGAGTTTCGTTCGTGCATGAGCGCCTTTGTTATTATTATGGAATAAATAGCCTTAATAAGGCATGTTGAGGCATTTGCATTTTTATAGATTCAGCCTTGAAATAAATCAACATGAAAAAAATAAAACTACCTTTATTAATGCTCATCTTCCTACTTGGTGGTGAAGTGATGGGGCAGGTACAGTTGGGGGGAGATAAGAATGTAGCAGCGCATCCTTCAGGATGGCAATCAATCGTCGATATTTCCAGAGATGGAAATCGAATAGCGTTAGGCTCTGTGAAAATATTCTCTCAGCAATCAGCAATGTCATGCTCAACTACTTCCAAATTCTTTGTTTGGGATTGGATTGAAGATTCTATGAAATTGAAACAAATAGGTGGAGATATAAACGGTGATACAAGCGTGGCTTTTTGTGAATTTTACAATGGTCCTAAAGCTTCATTATCTGAAAATGGTAAGGTTTTAGTTATTGGTTTCAGTACTAAAACAATAGATTGGATTACGCGGGTTTATATATGGGATAGTGTTAAACTTAAATGGAATAAAAGAGGTGAAGATTTTAAAATATATGATGTCAATAGTTACTTTTCCATTTCCAATGACGGATCTGTTATTGCTTTAAGAGATAATTTAAGAGATAAGAATAATGATTTGACTCCTTGCGTCAGAATTTTTTCATGGGACACATTTAAAAGCAAATGGACTCAAAAAGGAGATACTCTTGAAACCGATAATTTTGCACCTGTGATCCTATCTAAAAATGGAAATAGGTTGGGAATAGCTAAATATTCTGGAAAAATTGCAGTTTACGATTTTGATACAACAAAAAATATTTGGGTAAGAGTTGGTGAGGAATTTCAGCCTGACGGGCAAATATCTAAAATATCATTTAGTAATGATGGTAAATTTATATTAACAGGATCAATGTATTATTATGGATATGACAACACCTATCGAGGAAAGATTACAGTTTTTAAAGAAAATGCTTATCACCAATGGGTTAAATATGGAGATTCAATAGTTGGTGAACCTTATGAGAGTCTTGGGAAATATATAGATGTATCTTCCGATGGTTCAATTATTACATTCAGCGGTAATAAAACATATATCTATAGACAGAATGAACTTAACTCTAATTTCACTAGAATGGCATCTATAGGTTTCACTGGTGATTTGAGTCTTTCACATGATGGAAGCCGGCTTGTTATCGCTGGTAGTGATACAGTGCGCTTGTTTTCCCTTCCCGTCCTCTCCATCACCACCCAACCCAGCAACAAAACTGTCCAAGCTGGCAATAATGTGCAGTTTGTGGTTGGCGCCAACCTGAGCAGCGCCAGTTTGCAATGGCAGCGTAATACAGGTTCAGGCTGGAGCAATCTCAGCAACGGCGGACAGTTCAGCGGGGCGACCAATGATACCCTCAACATCAGCAACGTGAGCCTGAACCAGAAACAACATCGGTTCCGCTGTGTGGTGAGCAAAGATGCTTACTCTAACAATTCCGATAGCGCAACCTTGTTCGTAGTTCCTGAGTACCTGCCCACCAATGGTCTGGTTGGTTGGTGGCCGTTTAATGGCAATGCCCAGGATGAGAGTGGAAATGGAAATCATGGGACGGTGAATGGGGCGACATTAACTAAAGATAGATTTCAATCAACTAATCAAGCTTATTATTTGAGTCTATTTGACTTTATTTCGACAAGCTTTATTGGAATAGGTGGAAGTTCGCCCAGAACTTTTTCTTTTTGGATAAAAAATAAATATTCAAATAGGGTAATTAGACCAATAATGTATGGTGGGCGTACCTTCAGGGGTGATGGTTTTGCAATCGTCTTAAATAGAAACTATCAAAATGATCAATGTAATTGTTGGCCAAACACTTTAGAAGGAGCGTCCATAGATGCTGGAAATATGAATTTGATGTATTCCGCTAAAATTGGAGATAGTTTATATTGGCACAATTATGCTTATGTTATTGACAGTACAGTTGGCGACTATAGAAGTGTAAAAATTTACAGAGATGGAGTATTGATATCAGATTCTAAAAATATAATTTTTGATTATAATTATAATTCAACTAAATTTAGTGTTAATACATATGTTTCAAATGACTATCCTATTATTTTTGGGAAGTCCGAAGCACAGTTAGGTAATACCGGCTCACAACTTGATGCTGCACCAACGCAGTATCTAGATGACATCGTAATTTTCAACCGCGCCTTAACAGCAAATGAAATAACAGCCCTATACATCCTCCCAGGTTGTGATATAATCAGCGCTGAACCCTACAACAAAACCATCCTTGCCGGCAGCAACACTAAATTCACTGTAAAAACATTAGGAAACCCAAATTTGCAATGGCAGCGCAATACAGGTTCGGGCTGGAGCAACCTAAGCAACAACAGCACCTTCAGCGGTGTGGACAATGATACCTTATCCATCAGTAATGCGGCGTTGAGCATGAACGGGCATCAGTTCCGTTGCGTGGCAAGTTCTGACTCCTGCCGCGACACTTCCGCGATTGTTACGCTTACCGTAACCACCTGCGCCTCCGGCACCATCACCTGGGACGGCGGCGGTTCCGACCAGTCCGCGCGCACCAAGGAGAACATGAGCGGCGACTTGCTGCCTTGTCCTGATGCGAATGCCCTGTTCAACAACACCAGCAATAAGAACTGCGTATTTGGCGATACGCTGCAAATCGCAGACTTCTCCGCCACCACCGCTTATTCCGGTCGCTTGAAAATGGAAGGTTCCAAAGCTGCCATCTTCGCCGACGACATCGACCTGCGCGGAAGTATGTTCACCGCCGAAAAGAACAGCGGTAAAATCTCCTGCGACAGCTTCAGCCTCACCTTCAACGGCTACTCCGAAACCGGCGGTGCAGGCCTGGATGCCGCTTCGCTGTTCTATGTGCGCGGCAGCCGCTTCTCCGCCCGCAGCAACGCCGTGATGAACCTGCGCCACTTCTACCTCGACCGCATGGGCGTGTTCAATGCGCCCGGGGATAATGGTGCGGTAAACTTAATTGGAAACTTCACTCGTGAATTTGTGTCCAACTTCAACCCCGGCAACGGAACCTGGAACTTCTCCGGCGACCAGAACAGCAGCCTCGACCCCGGCGTGGGAACATCCAATCCCGTGCGTGTGGTGTTCCATAACCTCTACATCGCCAAAACCGACAGCAATACGCTGAGCATCACCAACAACGACACCATTCAGGTGAATGGAAACTTCGCCGTAAACGGAACCAACAGCCGCGTGCAGGGCGGTGTGCTCAATGCCAAAGGCAACATCAGCATGGGCAAATCATGGCTTGACGGCGCCTTCAACCGCGTGCTCATCACCGGAACTGCCAACCAAACCATCAGCTGCGATACCGCTTCCGAGTTCTCAGAAACCGTCGTGTTGCATAAGCCTTCCGGCAAAGTGCTTTTGGGCAAAGACCTGAGTCTGGGCAGTGTGCGCTTCAACAGCGGCATCCTGGATCCCAACGGCAAGAAGTTCATCCTCACCGGAAATGACATCAGCGGACAAAACGTGCAGTCCAACATCAAAGACCGCGCGTACGTGCTGAAAACCAACGGCGCGTTCTCCGGAAACAGCATCACTGTACCACTCAGTAACGGCGACGGACTGAGCCTGAACAGCATCAGCCTCAATACTTCAGGATCGCACAACGACTGGCAGCTGGACTATGTAGCTGGGAATCCTTCAGATCTGGATGCTGACTTGGACGCAAGTCTTACTTCCATCTGCAGCACAGGCTACTGGCGCGTACAGCGACTGAGCAGCAGCGCCGGTTCCGCAGAAACCTTCCTCAAAATCCTGGCTGGTTCAGGCTTTGATCAAGTGGCATTGCTGGACGGCGGCGCCTGGCGCAGCATCGGCGGCAGCGTGAGCGGCAACAGCATCACCAGCAACGAAAGCGGGCTGTTTGCTTCCACAGGAGATTGGTACATCACCGCAGGTACGTTGGATGAACCTACTGCGCCGATGCCCGTGGTGTTGGCTGAGGCGCTAGAAGCCAACGTTTACCACAATGATATTCCCCACGACATCCTGGTTTACCCCAACCCCGCGCAGCAAATTTTGCACGTGCAGTTGCCCGAAGGTGCGCAGCGCTTCAGCATCAGCGACCTGTCAGGACGTGTTCTGGCCAGCTACAACGCCGGCCAGCAGCAGGTGAACATCAGCAAACTCAGCGAAGGCATGTACCTCATCAGCACCGAAATCAACGGCAAGAAGTACACCGTGCGTTTTGTGAAAGAGTAAGCCATTTCTTATTTAATATGAATTTGCAAGGCCGCCTTCGGGCGGCTTTGCCGTTTTGTTGACCTGATAAATGAACAAAGTATGAGTATGTGGCATTGACTGTAGTTTCTTGTATTATACATTTCTCGATACTTTTGAGGAAGTTTGTTCCATGAATGGAAATGCTGATCCTAAAAAGGAAATTGAAAAGGCGCTGATGAATATTCGGAAGTTCCGGGAGTTGAAAAACATCACCAGGGAACAGTTGGCTTCTGATCTTGAACTCAGTGCTTCCGGGTATTCAAAAATTGAACGCGGGGAGATTGAACTCACCCTCAGCAGGTTGTTTCAGATTGCCGAAGCACTGGAGGTTGACATTGCGCAAATCCTGAATTTCGACGTACACAATATCTTTCATATTTCAGGAAATAAGGCCGTGCTCGGATACAGTCATGGCGGGACTTACAATAATTATCCCGACAGTTATATGGAGAAATACATCCGCAAACTGGAGGAGGAGAATGAACGCTTGAAAGAAGAGTTGGCGAAGCTTCGAAGCCTTCATGGTGGGTGAAGTACATTGTGGGTGAGCGGAGCCGGATGGTGGGTGAGCGGAGTCGAATCCCACCATGACCCGGCTCCTGCACCGCTGGCTTCGGCTCCCCCGCATCTTTACGCTCCGCTCCAATTGCGGGGCAAGCTGCTGAGCCACCGAAACACCGTTGGCTTCGAGAACCTCAGCCACCGAAACAACTAGGCTTCGAGAGCCTCTGCCACCGGGATGATATGACTCCTACACCGTTGGCTTCGAGAACCTCAGCCACCGTTCGTCATCAGCGCAGCAGCGTAATCACGCCTTTTTCACTGATGCGTTTGTCATAGGCGTTCACAAAGCTCAGGGTATAAACATACACGCCTTCAGGGGCTTCACTTCCGTCCCAGCTCTGCTCGGCATTATTGCTGCTGAAAACCATTTGTCCCCAGCGGTTGAACACCTTCAGCTCGTAAAGGCGGGCGCCGCGGGTGAGGGGTTTCCAGAGGTCGTTCAGTCCATCGCCGTTGGGTGTGAACGCCGTTGGGATTTGCAGGAAATATCCAATACCCACACGCAGCCAGGTGCTGAACGTATCGCTGCATCCTTTGCTGGTGCTCACAATCTGACGCAGCAACCAGCTTCCGGTATCTTTTGAACTCCAGGAAGGTACGCCGGAAGTAAAGAAGCTGCCGTGGGGCAGTTCCCAGTTCCAGGCGTCGGCGCCGTTGCTTTGGTCCGTGAACTGAACCACGTCGAGTTCACGCGGGTCGGCAGGGGCGTAGCTGAAGCCGGCCTGCGGTTTTGGATACACTTCCAGCGCTTGCGAAACACTGTCGGCACAGCCCAGCACATTAAAGGATTTCAACTTCAGGATACTGATGCCCGGATTCAGGCGGATGCTGGTATCTGCACCACTGTAGCGCCTGCCATTCAGGGTGAAACGAACTCCCGTGCTGTTGTTACGCAATTGGAACGCAGCCGGTGCGCAGGCTGTGGTGTCTGACCACAACATCGCGGCAGTAGGCAAGGCTTCCACCGTTACCTGTACTTCTGCCGAAGGAGGATTGGCGGTACAGCCGTCGCTGACGGCAATCCTGTACTTTCGGGTTGTGCCCGGGCTCACGCTGATTTGTGCCGTATTCCCTGCGCTCAGGTTTGTGGATACATCCGTCCAGGTATAAGTATAGCCGCCCTTGCCGCCGCTTACGCTGCTGCGCAGCAGGGCCGAATTTCCAAAGCAAATGGCGGTATCGGGGCTTGTGACAAGCTTCAGGTTGGGTAATACGGTTACGATGAGTTCATCGGTGTCGTTCTTCGCTGAACATCCATCTGACAGGATGACCCTATAGGTGGTATTCACCAATGGACTTGCGTTCAGGCTGTTTCCGCTTCCCAGTGAAACACCCGGATTGGCTTTGTTTTCCCAGCGATAAGTGTAAGTTCCGGTACCACCAGTGCTCAACGCATTCATGGTCAGGCTGTTGCCGTAACACAGGACGGTATCATTGCCGATGCGCACGTCCAGCAGGGGACGCACCGTAACAGTTACTTTTTGGGTGTCATTCTTCACGGTACAACCATCCGACAATACTGCGCTGTACGTAGTTGTTGCGGCAGGTTGTACCTGATGTGTGCTGCCATTGGACAATCCCTGGCTCCACTGGATCAGGTGGCCGCTGCTCAAACCTCCGCTTGAAGCAGCTGAAAGGTTGGCTTTGGTGCCGGCACAAATGGTGGTATCACTGTTCAACCTGAGTAACAGCGGCTGCCGCATCTGCACTGTAACCCGTGCGGTATCTTCTTTCACCGAACAGCCGTCGCTCAAGATGGCCATGTAACTCGTGGTGGACGTGGGTTGTATCCATTTTGTCAGGCCATTGCCCAGGCCTTGGTTCCAGCGAACGGCATGGCCGCTTGTTTGACCGCCTTTTGTTGTGGCATTCAGCCAGATTCCTCTTCCCTGGCATAAGATGGTGTCGCGGGAGAGGGTCAGATCCAATGGTTTCAATACGCGCACCAGCACGCTGGCCACGGCAGAATCAGGTGTGCATCCGTCGAGCACACGAACGCGGTAACGGGTAGTGTCCAAGGGCGTAATGTTGATGGAAGCCGTGGTGAAGTTTCCGGGTGTCCACAAATACTGATATGTAGCGTTGCGACCACCGTTCACACGTGCGCTGAGCCGCACCGTTCTTCCATTACAAACTGTTGTGTCGTTGTTTACGGCAACTGCCAGCGGCGCACGCACCAGAACCACCACGCTGTCCTGGGCATCGTAGTTGGTGCACTGGTCATCCAGATTTACGGGGTAAACCGTTCTTGTCACAGGTTTCACCTGTATGCTTTTTCCGCTGGGGAAGCCTTGCCAGTTGAAGATGTAGCGGGTGCTGTCGCCACCGGTGCCCATGGCCATCAGGTCAATGGAAGAGCCGAAGCAAATCGTGGTATCAGGTGGCAGCAACAAGCGCAGCGGTGCGCGCACATGCAATACCGCAGCACTGCCGGGTTTCCTTGATTCGCAGAAGTTGCTGGCAAGGATGCGGTAACGATTCTTGTTGCTGGCGTAAGTCAGGTTGTACAGCTTCAAGGTGGCAGAAGTGTCGCCGCTTAAGTCTGCCCAGCTTGTGCCATTGTCGGTGCTCCGTTGCCATTGCAGGAAGGGTTTCTTGGCGGCGGTATAACTCATGGTCCATTCCACCGAATCGCCTTCACACTTCCAGGCATCAGCCGGGGTATTGGTGAACACCACGGGCGTATCCACGTCAATTTTGGCAGGACTGCTGTACACAAAGTTTCTGCACACATTCTGGTAGCGGTTTCGGTACAGGTAGTTTTTATTGGTCCAGGGGAAGTTGCCGATGCTCAGCGTATCGCCTATTTTTCCGGGAAGATGGATCCAGGTTTTTCCCGAATCGCTGCTGTACTGCCATTGTCTGCTTAAGGCCGCTGTTCCCGTTGCCCTGCTGAAGATGCTCATTGTACTTCCTGCACAAACCGTTTTGGAAAGTGGTTCAGTAACCACTGTGGGCGGCAACGGATTTACCGTCGGCGTAAAGGAAACACCCCGGGTTCTTGGGCCGATGGCGCCATTGGTTCCAACGGCCTGCAGCGAGAACCAGTAAGCGGTTCCGTTGTTCAATCCGGTAACGGTGAAGAACGTGTCGGTGGTATAAGCAATTTGCTCCATCAGGCTGTTTTTGCTTTGCAATACCTGATAACCAGCTGCGCCGGGTGTCCTGTTCCAGTAGAGATGGATTTGCTTGTTGCAGGTTACAGCCTGTGGGGTATTGGCTAAGGAGTAAATGTGGAAGGTTGCATCGCTGATGTCGCTGAGTGCAGCCGTGCGTATGCGAATCAGCGCTTTGCGCGTATTCAGGCCGGCCGGTGCGTTGTTCCAGGTGAAGTACCGATTGGTATTGGCCAGGCCGGTGGTGATGGAATTCCAGGTGCTGCCGCTGTCGGCGCTGTATTCAATGGTATAGGTTCCACTCACGTCAAACGCGTCCCAGGCGATGGTTTGCGCAGCCGTTGCGGTGGGCGGTACGAATGATTCCAAGCCGTTTGGGTAAGTAACCCTGATGTATGGTTTGATGCCCAAATGGCTTACGGTGAACGCTTCATTAGTGCCGGTAATCTTGGTACCTTTCACGCGTATCACCCATTTCCCGGAAGGGGGATTGTCCACGTAACACTGTTCGGCATTGTTCAGACTGTCGCGTTTGCGCACGGCAAGGCAGGTATGACATGCGGGGTTCAGGGTCCAAGGCAGGTAAACCTGTCCCAGAGAATCTGTAATTTCCAGATCCAAATCGTTCACCAGAGAAGGTGCAGCGCTGGCTGCGGCTTCAGGATCATCCCAAACAAGCATCACTTTAAAGCGGGATGTGCCGGGTGCCACGTACACGGTATCTGTCCATAAGTTCCCGTGGGAGATGCTGTCCGACTTCCACAGCCCTTGTTCGATTACTTCAGCCGCGGTAATGCCATTGATGCGTCCAAAGCCAAAGGCGTAGTCCGGTCCTACATTCCCAATTTCGTCGCAGGTATTGCATACAATTGCTTTCAGGGTATGTGCCCAGGGCATCTTGTTGCTGTTCACCTGTTTGAATCGTTCGTGCAGCAAAGCGATGGTTCCTGTTGCGCCGGGACAAGACATCGAAGTTCCGTTCCATCCGCCCTGGTACGTGTTGTTTGGCATTGTAGAATACACACTCACGCCCTGCGCACAGATTTCGGGTTTCATCCTTCCGTCGCGCATGGGGCCGTAACTGTGGAAGCTGCTGTTGCCGTCGGTAGCGGTGAGCGCGCCTACGGTGATGTTGTTTTTCGCTGCCTGGAAGCCCCCGTTGATGGTGCGGTAACCTCCTGTGGCGCAGTTGCTGGAACGAGAGTTGCCGGAGCTGAACTGATGGCTCAGGTAGGGATATTTATTCACCAGCACATCCAATGCCCGGCTGATGCCATCATAGGTGCCGCGGGTAGGGCAGGGATCTGATCCATAGCCATAGGAGTTGTTGGTCATTACGATGCTGTCGCGGCGTGCAGCAGTATCCATTTCCGCAGGAATATTGCCGTTAAAATTCCAACTAAACACGTGTGCTTTGGGCGCCATGCCCTGAGCGAACGGGTCAATCACGCCACCGCTGATCATGGTTCCGGCCACGTGCGTAGCATGGTTTCCATTGGCACCAGCTACAAATGCCTCTTTCCGAATCATTCGGTCGTTGTAATCCACATGCAAGCCGGCTCCGGCACCGTCCCATTCGCCAATGACAATTCCCTGGCCCAGCAGGTCGCGCCCTTTGGGCTTGGGCATGTTCAGGGTGAAGGCACGGTGGTTTACCCTGCCGGGGTAATTGTGCATTTCCAGCGGAGGCGATGTTGGTTCAATCCAGTAGATGCCGTTGATTTCAGCCAAGCGAATTAATGCGGTGCGGTTCCCGGCAACTTCGAAATAGTGAAATTGTGCGGCGTGTTCCACAATCTGCAATCCATTGACTAGCAGCGCTTTGTTGATCACTTCGGAAGCAAATCCAGCAGGATAAAAAACACGCAACTGCCAGCGGTCTGTACCCACTTCCGTCCATGACGGCAAGGAGTCCTTTTCTAAGTTCAGTTCAGACTTCCAGGAAGGCTTGATGGTACTGATGGCCCATACTCCAAAATCCTTGAGGTCTTTGCCGGAAGCTATGGGTTTCACCGAAGCGTACCAGCTTAGTTCAGGGATGTATTGAAGCAATTCAATTCCCGCCAAGCTCAGTTCGCTTCTCACATCCTTGGCAGGCATTGCGCTGAACTGCAAAAGCATGAGCGCGTCATCTGTTCCTGAAATATTCGGAACGCGTGTTTCGGCGTCAAGGTAAACGGTTTCACTTTTCAGCCGTATCGGCAAGCCCTGCGCTTGCAGGATGGTATTTGTACCTAAAACGCTGAACAGGCTTGCGAAGACAAAAATGCTGCGGTAAAGTCTTTTCATAAGATTCCCCTCTGACAAAAATATGACATTACCCGTTGTTCAACACCAACGTAATAAGGTCTTGTTCCATGCAAATCCTTGTTCCATAAGAGATTGATATAATTTGTCGTGATTTTCATAAGTAGATAAAGTGGAAATAAGCAAGATGTCATCACTGTATTTCAACTGTTCCAAACCATAGATGCTTTGTCCCCTGATTACGTTGCCTGCACCCTGAGGTCTTTCGCTGAACCATTGAAACGATTGCCCTGCGGGAAGAAGCTCGGTGATCATTTTACCCTTCTTCCCATGTCCCAGAATGCAGAGTTTACGTTTTGAAAGATCAAAACACTGCTGAAGCATATCCACTTTCAGGCGCATAAACGCTTCGGTTTTAAAGCCCTCATGCCCGCGCGACATGCGTTTATTGTGCTGCCGCCAAAGGTGACAAAGTTCCATCACGGGCAGCACGCTGAATCCGGCCCGATAAAAGCGGAACATCAGCTCGTAATCATCCGGGTAGATGTCGTATTCAAATGCCTGGATGTTCAATAAATCTTCCCGAAACGCCATCCAGCAGGGGCTGGGCACCACACATTCCCGCCAAATCCAGTCCCAGTAATCCTGCTTGTCGCAGCGTTCGTTCAGCCAATCTGCATAATAACGGGTGCCGATGCCCACAGCTTCTTCCGGAAAGAACTGCACTTTGCCGGTACTCAGAAATCCACGGCCCTTTTGCAGCAGCGGAGCGGCCAGCCATTCCAGTTTTTGCGCGGGCATGATGTCGTCGGCATCCATGCGGGTGAGCAGCCTTCCGCTGGCCATGCTGAGTCCGAAGCGGTTGGCGGCCACCAGTCCGGATCCGGGATTGTCCACCGCTACAAACCGGGCATCGGCAGCGGCGAAGGCAAGCGCAATATTCCTCGATTCATCCACAGAGCCGTCGTTCACCATCATCACCTCGAAGTTGCCCAGGCTTTGCGCGGCAATGGATTCCAGGCATTCCTGCAGCCAGGGCGCCGCATTGCGGTATGGAAGGAGGATGGAGATGAGGGGCGCCCCGTTGGACATGAAGATGCAATGTTAGGTTGATTTTACTGGAAGTTCTGGAGCCTGTCATGGTGTCCCTCGACTCCGCTCGGGAACCAAGCCTGTCATGGTGCTGAAAGTCCCGGGCGACCGTAGGGAGTCCCGAGCTTAGCCTCGGGGGAGCTTGCCGAGGGACATGGAGCCTGCCCCCTTTGTCATCCAGAGCCTGCCGAAGGATGGACAAAATCTAGACTCACGAACCAATACACCCGCTCCAACTTATCCAGTCAGAAGGTATCCGTGCTTTAAATGAATTTTAACTAATGCACATAAATGCAACCATTACCTTATTTCATCTTACTTTTTCCTTGATGAAAAAGTAAGCAAAAAATCAAGGCTGAAAAGTCTGGAAGGCCTTCCACTTACAATCAGCCGAATGCTATCGGCGATCTCCTCCCCGCATCGCAAGCTTGCGGGGCAGGCGCAACGGTTTATACCAAAATACATTCTTTAGCCTGCGAATGACAAGCGGTTGTTTACTGCGTTTAACACCTTTCATCCTTGAAGGCCGGTCCTTTTGTTGAGGTTTTCTCTTGTTTCTTTTTCAATCTGCAATGAGACTTTAAGAGTACGATGCCTGTCATGGTGCTGAAAGTCCCGGGGCAAGCGTGCGTCTCAGCCACCGGCAGGACTTTGCTTCGTTGCAGATGGTTTCCCCGAGGCTGGGCTCGGGACAAGCGAGTGCCTCAGCCACCATGACCTTTAGCAAATTCCATATTTGCCCTTCAAATTTGCAGCATGGGCCATCCATACCAACAGCCGGGCAAGGCAGATTTCGATTTTTTCAGCGCGCTGCTTGGATCCGATGCGGTGCTGGTTTCTGAAACAGACCGGCAGCGCTACGCTTCCGACTATACCGAAGATCTTTCCTTCCTGCCCGACTGCGTGCTGTTGCCCGATACCGCCGAGAAAGTAGCGGCCATCCTGGCATATTGCAACGAACACCAGATTCCCGTAACGCCGCGCGGGGCCGGCACCGGACTGAGCGGCGGCTCCCTGCCTGTGTGTGGCGGCGTAAGCCTTGCTACCGAAAAGCTGAACCGCATCCTGAGCATTGATGCCGAGAATTTTCAGGCCACGGTGGAGCCCGGCGTCATCAACGAGGTGTTCCGCAGCGCGGTGGAGGCCCAGGGGCTTTTCTATCCACCCGATCCTGCCAGCAAGGGCTCCTGCTTCCTGGGTGGAAATATTGCCCACAGCAGCGGCGGACCCAAAGCGGTGAAATACGGCACCACCCGCGACTATGTGCTCAACCTGCAGGTGGCGCTGCCCGACGGCAGCCTTATCTGGACCGGCGCCAATACCGTGAAGAACTCCACGGGCTACAACCTCACCCAACTTATGGTGGGCAGCGAAGGAACGCTGGGCATCGTGACGGCCATCGTGTTCCGCCTCATCAGTCTGCCGAAACACAAGCTGCTGCTGCTCGCGCCCTTCGCCAACCCCGTGCAGGCCTGCAGGGCGGTGAATGCGGTGCTGCTGGCCGGCTTCAACCCTTCGGCCCTGGAACTGATGGAGCAGAGCGGCGTGGCCTTGTCGGCAGAAGCCACGAAGACACCTTTTCCCCTGCGCGACGATGCCGAAAGCTGGTTGCTGCTGGAGCTGGATGGCAACGATCCGGAATTGCTCATGCAGGAGGCTGAACAACTGTTCCCCCTGCTGGAGCAGGAAGGCGCGCTGGAGGTGCTGCTGGCGGATACGGATGCCCTCAAAGAACAATGGTGGAAGGTGCGGCGCAGCATTGGCGAGGTGGTAAAAAGTGCCAGTGTGTATAAGGAAGAAGATACCGTGGTGCCTCGCTTTGCCCTGCCGCAACTGATGGAAGGCGTGAAGGAAATCGCGGGCCGCTACGGTTTTCGCACGGTGTGCTACGGTCATGCCGGCGACGGCAACCTGCACGTGAACATCCTGCGCGATGCACTCACAGATGCCCAATGGAATGAAGAGGTGCCCAAGGGCATCCGCGAAATTTTTAGCCTTTGCCGCGAACTCGGCGGCACCATCAGTGGAGAGCATGGCGTGGGCCTGGTGCAGAAAGACTACCTCGACATTGTATTCTCAGCAAAACACTTCGCATTGATGCGCGGCATCAAACAGGTATTCGATCCGAAAGGCATCCTGAACCCGGGGAAGTGGGTGTGAAGCGTAGGCTGGAGGAAAACAGAAACCTCTGCTTAAAATGCTTTTGAAAACATAAAAAGGCTTAACTTCGTTCAAATAATAAAATAGTTCATCAAATGATACCTGAGCGCAAGCGGAAGTCCGGAGGCTATGATCGTTACGACACCCTGGTGAGCATCCTGGGCAGAAAATACATTCATGGTTCTGTAGAGAGTTCCTTTGATTTCATCCGGATTGCCCGTAATGGGGTGAATGCGCAGGTAATCAGGAATTTTAGCAAGTACTTCAGGCTTACCCGCGACCGCACTGCCGAACTCTTGCAGGTTTCAGAACCCACCATCTACCGCTGGACGCGCGAAGAAAAGTTGCTGGATAAGAATTATTCCGTGCAGTTGTTCGAGCTGGCAGACTTATTCCTGTACGGTGAGGAAGTATTTCAAAACCGAGAACACTTTTTTAAATGGGCAGAACTGCCGAATGTTGCCTTGGGGGGTATGGAGCCCCTGCAATTACTTGAAGTTCCGGGAGGCATTTCGAAGGTGCGCGATCTGCTTGGCAGAATTCAATACGGCGTGTACAGCTGATTCCCGTGCAGGTTTTTCGGCTTGCAAACAGCGTTTATTGCGATGACCTCAGCGGTATCGGTGCAGCACTGTATCCTGGCCGATGGAACAAACCCGGAGTTCCGGTGCTGTACACCAGTGAACGTGCGGAAACAGCCTTGCTGGAGCAGTTGGTTCATGTCCCGCCACTCATGTTGCCTGATTTGACCTTGCTCAGTCTGAAAATTCCCGATGATTCCATCTTGGAACTGAACACGAATGATTTACCCGAAAACTGGTATCATTTCCCCGCACCAGCACAGCTCACGGAAATCGGACAGGCATGGATAGAAGCCGGAGATTATCTGGCGCTCATGGTGCCCAGTGCCGTGATGCATTCGTCCCGAAATGTGCTGCTGAACACGCGACATCCACGGATGCGGGAAGTGACCATTTTATCGAAGGAGCTATTTTATTTCGATACCCGTTTGTTGCGTCACCCTGTTTGATGCAGCGGCACCTCAGCAGAAATAATTAGGCAGCCCTGATTTCGAAGCATTTTGGGAAAGCCCCTGTGTAAAACTCTGCAGCGGCAGCCCGTTCCGGCTTCCTATTTTTGCTCTATGGCCGAAAATGTGCAATACACCGAAGACCAAATCCGGAGCCTGGACTGGAAAGAACATATCCGCCTGCGCCCCGGTATGTACATCGGCAAACTGGGCGACGGCACCAGCGCCGATGACGGCATCTATGTGCTGGTGAAAGAGGTCATGGACAACAGCATTGACGAGCACGTGATGGGCCACGGGAAAAAGCTCGACATCAGCATCACCGAACAACGTGTGGAAATCCGCGACTACGGCCGGGGTATTCCCCTGGGCAAGGTGATTGACTGCGTGAGCAAAATCAATACCGGCGGCAAATACGACAGCAAGGCCTTCCAGAAATCCGTCGGACTGAACGGCGTGGGTACCAAAGCGGTGAATGCCCTCAGCGAACAGTTTGTGGTGCAGAGCTTCCGCGACGGAAAAACCAAAAGGGCCGAATTCAGCAGGGGAGAACTCGTTCTGGACGTGCCTGAAGGCACATCCAAAGAACCCAACGGCACCTTTGTGAGCTTCGTGCCTGACGAGAGCATCTTCCGCAACTACCGCTTCATTCCCGAATACCTGGAAGAGCAAATCAGGAATTACACCTACCTGAACGCCGGCCTGAGCATCCGCTACAACGGAACGGAATACATTTCCAAACGCGGCCTGCTCGACCTGCTGGAACATAAAACCCACAGCGAAGAACTGCTCTATCCTATCGTGCACCTGAAAGGGCAGGATGTGGAAATCGCTTTCTCACATTCCAATGCCTATGGCGAGGATTACTATTCCTTCGTAAACGGACAATACACCACCCAGGGCGGTACACACCTGGCAGCGTTCCGCGAGGCCTATGTGAAAACAATCCGCGAGTTCTACAAGAAAGACTTTGAAGCTTCGGACATCCGCGGTAGCATTGTGGCGGCGGTGAGCATCCGCGTGCAGGAGCCGGTATTTGAAAGCCAGACAAAAACCAAGCTGGGCAGCATCGAAATGGGTCCCGATGGTCCCAGCGTGAAAAGCGCCGTGCTGGATTTCATGAAGAAGGCTGTGGACGATTTTCTGCATAAAAACGCTCCGATTGCCGAAGCCCTGCTGAAGAAAATCCAGCTCAACGAGCGCGAGCGCAAGGACATGGCCGGCGTGCAGAAACTGGCCCGGGAACGCGCTAAAAAAGCCGCCGTGCACAACAAAAAGCTGCGCGACTGCCGCATTCATTATTCCGACAACAATGGCGATCTGAAGCACGAAACCACTTTGTTCATCACCGAGGGCGACAGCGCCAGTGGCAGCATCACCAAAAGCCGCAGGGTTGAAACACAGGCGGTTTTTTCCCTACGCGGTAAGCCCTTGAATTGCTACGGGCTGAAGAAAAAAGTGGTGTATGAAAATGAAGAGTTCAACCTGCTGCAACACGCGCTGGATATTGAAGAAAGCATTGACAACCTGCGCTACAACCGCATTGTAATTGCCACCGATGCCGATGTGGACGGCATGCACATCCGCCTGCTTATGCTCACCTTCTTCCTGCAGTTCTTCCCCGACCTGGTCCGCAACGGACATCTGTTCATCCTGCAAACGCCTCTGTTCCGGGTGCGGAACAAGAAGGAAACCATCTATTGCTACAGCAACGAGGAAAAGCAGAAGGCCCTACAGAAGCTGGGCGGCAAGCCCGAAATCACCCGCTTTAAGGGATTAGGTGAAATTTCTCCGGAGGAATTCAGTCTGTTCATCGGCGCCGACATGCGTTTGGAACCTGTAATTCTGCGCGATGCCAGCATCGAAAAGATTCTGACTTACTATATGGGCAAGAATACTCAGGAACGGCAGGAATTCATCATAGACAATCTGCGGGTAGAGAAAAATACCGAAGAAGAAATCGGTATTGATGCCGCGTGAGTGCTGAAGCCCCCTTCCGTGTTTATTTTTGAACCATGAACCGCATCTTTATTGCTGCACTGAGTTTATCGCTGTTTTGGACTTCCTGCGAAAACAGGGAACAAAAGCAGGCCGCCCGTTTCGCACCTTACAACAAGTTTGTTCAACAGGAACGCGGCCTGGATTCCATCCCGGATTCCCTGGCCACGCCGTTGCGCGATTTTGCGGTAATGTATCCCGGCAATGCCAACAGCCCTGATTACTTGTTTGCAGCTGCTTCGGTGTATGAGCGTCAGGGCAAATGGTATCAGTCTGCCGAGAATTTCGAACAATATGCAAAGCTCTTTCCCGAAGGGAAGAAGCTGGAACGCGCCATGCTGGCCTCTGCCCACAACTACGTGGAATCCGGCAATACCAAAAAGGGCAAGGCGATGTACGAAGCCTTTTTACAGAAGTTTCCCAATTCCAAACTCGCCGATGATGTGCGTTTGCTGCTTCCCGACATTGAATTGAGTCCGGAGCAGTTGCTGGAAAAAGTGCTGCAGCGCGCCCGTCAGGATTCCCTGAACAAGGCACAGGCGCAACCTTAAGGCAGGCAATCGAGCAGGCGGATGGTTTCCACAGCCTCGCGCACGTCGTGTACGCGCAGGATGGAGGCTCCTTTCATCAGCGCTACTGCGTGCAGGGCGGTGCTTCCGTTCAAAGCTTCTTCCGGCGTGCAGTTCAAGGTTCTCCAGATCATGGATTTGCGCGAAACGCCCACCAGTAAAGGATGTCCAAGTGCCCGGAAATCTTCAAGCCGGCTCAGCAGTTCGAAGTTCTGCGCCACCGTTTTAGCAAATCCGAAGCCCGGATCCAAAACCACTTCATGGATGCCGTGTTCCCGGAATAACGATATTTTCTCGGCGAAATAGGCCATCACTTCTTTCGTGACATCATCATAAACAGCAAGTTGCTGCATGGTTTGTGGTTTGCCCTTTTTGTGCATGGCGATGTAGGGAACCTGCAGTTGCGCCACTGTTTCCAGCATGTACGGATCATCTTCACCGGCGGAAATGTCGTTGACGATGGAAGCACCGGCTTCCACGCAGGCGCGGGCAACGCTTGCGTAAAAGGTATCGATACTCACTACAGCATCTGGAAATCGTTTCAACAAGGCTTCCAGCGCGGGAAGCACCCGGCTTAGTTCCTCATCAGCGGAAACGGGTGCTGCGCCGGGGCGTGTACTTTGTCCGCCGAGATCCAGGATGCTTGCACCTGCTTCCAGCATCATTTCGGATTGTGCCAAAACCGCCTCAAAGCCGTTAAAACGGCTCCCGGCGTAAAAACTATCCGGCGTGAGGTTCAAAATCCCCATCACCAGCGGGCGTTCCGCATGCACGAGTTTACCCCGGCAATTGAGGGAAAAGTGCTGAGCAGCTTCAAAGAGAGGCATTATTATTGCAAATTAAAACCACATGCAGGATACCACACGCCAATACCAGGAGGAACTGAAAGGCTGCCGGGAAATATTTTCCCGTAAAAACGAAGACTATGGTCCGGCATGGCGTGTGCTTCGTCCCAGCAGCATCACCGATCAGATCTTCATCAAAGCCCAGCGCATCCGCAGCATTGAAGAAAAAGGGGTGCAAAAGGTGGGAGAGACCGTGGAAAGTGAGTTCAGGGGGATTGTCAACTACTGCATCATCGCCCTGATTCAGTTGGAATTATTGGCCGCCGGAAAAAGCGAAGCACCCGACCAGGAAACACTTTGTTCCTTGTACGACAAACACGCAGATGAAGTGATGCACCTGATGCTGCGCAAAAACCACGATTACGGCGAGGCCTGGCGGGACATGCGCATCAGCACCTTCACCGATTTAATCCTCATGAAACTGTTGCGTGTAAAACAAATTGAAGACAACGATGGCTCCACCCAAATCAGCGAAGGCGTGGAAGCCAATTACAGCGATATGATGAACTACGCAATTTTTGCCTTAATTCGCCTCAAATCAAATTCGAACCGCACCTGATATGAAGCCATTGACCCTTTTTTCCCGCTTATTTGTTGGATGCCTGTTCATTTTTTCAGGGTTCATTAAATTAAATGATCCCACCGGATTCAGCATCAAGCTCAATGAATACTTTGATGTATTCGGAAAAGACCTCAGTGCAAAGCAGGATACCTTGCATGTTTCTGTAAAAGAGGCCGGAGAGGTGCTGGAGTTGAAATCGCAGCAGCTGTATGCATTCGACGATGTAAAGGAAGTGCAGTTCAATACCAGCGCATCACAGGTTACAGACAGCTCCAGCGGTGCGTTTGGACAAACCAGTGTTTCCGTTTATGGCGTATTTGACGGAGATAACTTCTTCAGCACTGAATACTACTTCCCTGACAGCCAGTCGGTGCGCAGCATCTTGTTTACGGTAAAGGCGGATTCGGTGGTGTTGTTCAGCAAAGATTTCATCATCGGCATTGCCCATCCCCACCAATTTTCACACAAAGTAGATGTATCCAAAATGGTGAAGAAGGATTCCTTCCTTGTGGGTTGGTTCACAGCCATGAAGGAATATACCGTGGGCATGAGCATCCTGATTTGCGTGCTCGAAATAATTCTTGGCATTACGTTGTTGGTTGGATGGCAGCCGGTATTCACCATTTGGTCTTTGCTGCTGATGATTTTATTCTTCAGCTTCCTGACCTGGTATTCTGCCAAATACAATAAAGTGACCGATTGCGGTTGCTTTGGTGATTTCATCAAACTCAAGCCCTGGCAGTCATTTTACAAAGACCTGGTGCTGTTGGTGTTCATCATGATTCTGTTCTTCCGCAGAAAATTCATCAAGCCGGTATTCTCACCTCCTTTTGCCTGGAAGCTCACCCTGCTGGTGGCGGCAGCTTCCCTCGGTCTGGCTTTGCTATGCTACTACCGCCTGCCCATGTTTGATTTCCTTCCCTACAAAGTAGGCAACGACATCCGCGAACAGATGAAAGTTCCTGTTGGAGAACGCGCCACCGATTCCATACAGATGGTGTTTGTGATGGGCAAAGGAAGTGACTCTGCGGAGTTTACCCTGAAGCAGTGGGACAGCGCCAAAAAAGCTGGATGGACTTATCGGCGTCGCAAGGATAAAATCATTGTTCCGGCGTACAAGCCGCCCATCCACGATTTGGAAGTTACAGATCCCGAAACAGGAATGTCCATGTTGGATTCCATGCTTGATTCCAAAGGATACAAACTCATCATCGTGAGTGCCATTCTGGAAAAAGCACGCGCACAGGCAGCCCAAAAAGACCTGAACACCCTGGCAGAAGCCTGGACCAAAGCAGGCCATGCTGTATGGGCCCTTACCGGATCGGAGCAGGGAACCCAGAAAGCCTATCGCCAGGAACACGGCGTTCCGTATCGTTTTTACAATACCGACGGCACCGTGCTGAAAACCATGATCAGAAGCAATCCCGGCGTATTGTTGCTCCAGGGCAGCAAGGTGCTCGCCAAATGGCCGGCTTCCAATATTCCGGATCTGGAAACAGTGAAAAAATATATGCGCTGATGTTTCGGTTCATCCTGCGGAAATTGGGCTTTGCCTGCCTGATCCTGTGGGGCGTGGCTACCCTGGTGTTTTTTCTGTTCATGGCTTTGCCTTCGGCAGAAGAAATGCTGGTTGGACAACGCAGCGATGTCAAAACCAAAGAGGCCATCATCCGTGAACTGGGCCTGGACGAACCAGTGTACAGGCGCTACCTTTACTTCCTCAACGACCTTTCTCCGGTTTCGGCATACACCGATACAGCCAAATTGAAAGAGGTTTCAGGATGGCAGCTGGCACAAACGGGAAGCACAACTTTTGTGTTGAAAAAGCCTTGGCTGCGCACCAGTTACCAAAGCAAGAAACCGGTTATGGATATGTTGCTGGATGCGTTTCCGGGAACTTTGCTTCTGGCAGGTGCAGCCCTGTTTTTTGCTGCTCTGGTGGGCATTGGGCTTGGTATGTTGGCCGCCTGGAAGGCCGGGAAGTTCACTGATCATTGCATTTCCACCTTCAGCAATCTGGGCATCTCCGCCCCATCTTTTTTCGCAGCCATGTTCATTGCCTGGCTGTTTGGTTATCTGTGGAGCGATGTAACAGGATTGTCCATGACCGGAAGCATGTACGAGGTAGATCCATTGGGACGCGGTCGTGTGTTGGCTTTACAAAACCTGATTCTTCCGGCCATTGCCTTGGGCATCAGGCCTTTATCGGTTTTTGTGCAGCTCACACGCAATAATGTGCTGGAACAAATGGCACAGCCTTACGTGCGTACGGCAAGGGCCAAAGGATTAACAGAAGCCGCCATTCTGTTCAAACACGTGTTGCGCAATGCCCTCAATCCTGTTCTCACCGCCGTTACCGGTTGGTTTGCCAGTTTGTTGGCAGGTGCCTTTTTCACCGAATACATCTTCAACTGGAAGGGTATAGGCAAGCTGACCATCGATGCCCTGCAACAAAGTGATTTACCTGTGGTGATGGGTGCGGTTTTGCTCAGTGCGGCACTATTTGTATTGATCAGCTTTGCCACCGATATGCTGTATCAAATCCTTGATCCGCGTGTCCGTCAGCAATAAACGCATATACCTGGTTGGATTGCCCGCTTCCGGGAAAAGTACCTTCGGACGCGCATTGGCAACGCGCCTTAATTGGGACTTTTTTGATACCGACAGGTTGGTTGAAGCGCACTGCGGACATACCATCGCTGAATTATTCAGTCTTAAGGGGGAACAGTATTTTCGGCTGATCGAGTCGGAAGTTCTTCAGGAATGTGCCAGGAAATCGGATGCAGTTATTGCCACAGGCGGTGGCGCAGTGGCACATCACGGGAACATGGATGTGATGTTGTCCAGTGGTCTGACTGTTTGGCTCAATCCGGGGTTGAAAGAAATTGTGCGCCGATTGATTGCTGATCGGGAGTTCAGACCCTTGTTTGGGCAGCAAGATGCCAAGGGTATTGAAGCGCGTTTGTTGGAATTACTGGAAAAAAGAGCGCCTTATTACCAGAAATCGGCATTGATGATGAACGGGGAATTCAGCGAACATGATTTGTATCTTGCCGTGTGTCAAGTTATTCGGTGAGTTTTGGTGCGCGGGTTACAGCCTTCCGCGGTTCTGTGCGTTGCACTGTAATTCGAGGGTCATTGTGGGCAGCAAGCACAAGTTTTCAGCACATTATTATTTTTGAAATAACACCAAACTGAATGAATCATGAACAAATCAGACATCATTTCAAAGATGGCCGCCGACGCCGGCATTACGAAGGCCCAAGCTCAAGCTGCCCTGAAGTCCATCCTGGATGCCAGCAAACAAGCGCTGAAAAACGGCGACAGGGTTTCACTTCCCGGTTTCGGTAATTTTTCTTTAACAGAGCGCGCAGCACGCAAAGGCCGCAACCCACAAACCGGCAAAGAAATCAACATAGGCGCCAAGAAAATGGTTAGATTCAGGGCAAGTAAGGCGCTGAAAGATTTCTCTTCCGTGTGAAGCCAATTCCGTCCTTTTAATTCAAGAAAAACGTTGCTCAAAAAGGGGTAAAAGAGGGGTAAGGATGAACCGAACGGCCTTTGCTTTTGATGTTGAATGAAGCCCAACCCCCTGCAACATTGTCTGAATTTATGGAGCAACGGCGTGAGTTTTGCCAAAATTGGCAAGGTGAAATCCTGGAATCACATCGGCTGATAAGGTTGTAACACTTTGTTAATCAACGAGTTACGCGTGAATTGGCGCCGTGGTTAGGGTTTTGTTAATTTCTGGTGAATAAAATCAGGACACCTGCAGGATTGCAGCACTTGACAACCTTTACTGCGTGCCTATTTTTGACCAACCATTTAACAAAAAAGACCATGAACAAATCAGACCTCATCGGAAAGATGGCTGGCGATGCCGGCATCACCAAGGCACAAGCACAGGCTGCCCTGAATTCTTTCATCACTGCAAGCACTGATGCCCTGAAAAAAGGCGACAAAGTGATTCTGGTAGGATTCGGAACATTCTCCGTTTCTCAGCGCAGTGCACGTAAAGGCCGCAACCCACAAACAGGCAAAGAAATCAACATCTCTGCCAAGAAAGTGGTGCGTTTCAAGGCTGGTGCTGATCTTTCCGATACAGTAAAGTAAAAACATCTACCACATCAGATAAAAGACCTCCGCAAACCGGGGGTCTTTTATTTTTGTGCCATGCATATACGCGCACTCTTTCTGCAACATCAGGCCCAAACAAGTCCGGCACCACTGGGTTTGGAAGTGTCTCGTGCAGAAGGGTGTAAAATTTACGATACCCGGGGCCGTGCCTATTGGGATTTGATTGCCGGCATCAGTGTGAGTGCTTATGGGCACATGCATCCTGAAATCAATGCAGCGGTGATTGAACAGGTGAACCGTCATGCACACGTCATGGTTTACGGGGAAATGATACAGGCGCCTCAGGCATTGCTGTCGGCCAAGCTAAGCCGTTTGCTTCCGGAATCGTTGAATTCCGTTTACCTCACCAATTCAGGTACTGAAGCCATTGAAGGTGCCGTCAAGCTGGCTCGGCGGTTTACCGGCAAACCCTGGATGGTGGCCCAACGGGATGCCTACCACGGCAGCACCGCCGGTGCACTTTCCCTCATGAGTGATCCATACTATACCGGAGCATATCGCCCTTTGGTTCCCGGAGTTCGTTTCATCAGGCAAAACGATACGGCTTCTTTACATGTCATCGACCGTGATACAGCAGCAGTAGTGCTTGAATTTATACAAGCAGAACGCGCGTGCAAGGTCGCAGATCAAGCGTTCATCAGGGCAGTTGCCCAGCGATGTAAAGAGGTGAATGCCCTGCTTATTGCAGACGAAATTCAAACCGGTATGGGCCGCACAGGAACCTTGTTTGCCTTTGAACAATATGGAGTAACTCCAGATATTTTGGTGTGCGGCAAAGCCTTTGGTGCGGGTTTTCCACTCGCGGCCTTTGTAGCTTCCCGGGAAATTATGGCGGCCTTGTCTGACAACCCCGTACTTGGGCACATCACCACGTTTGGCGGGCATCCTGTGTGTTGTGCCGCCGCCATCAAAGGACTGGAACTGATGGAAACCACTGATTTGCCGAAACGTGCAGCACAACTTGGAGCAATATTCAAAACGCGCCTCACATCCGTTCAGGGTATTGAAATTTCAGGCTCAGGTGCATTGCTGGCGGTGAAACTTCCTTCGGCAGAAAAATGCAGGGCCTTCATTGCCAAAGCCCTGGAATTGGGGGTGATTACCGATTGGTTCCTGTTTGCTCCGGATGCCTTCAGGATCGCACCGCCCTTGGTGATGACCGATGAGGAAGCAGAAACCATTTCGGAAATTCTGCTGCGCGCCCTGCACGAAATACTCATTTGATTTAAACCACTTGGGGGTTGAGCCTTCAAACAGTTGTATTTCACCTAAAACAAGATTCATCATGAAACACCGTTTAAAAACATCCGCATTGCTGCTGCTTACGCTTGGATTTATCTGGTTCTCTGCCTGCGACAAAATCCGCGAAACGAAAGAAACCATTTCCAGTGCGGAAGATTTTGCCAACAGTGAAAGTGAATTCACCGCAGCCTTTGATGTGAGCGATGATTTGAATTCCACCGATTTTAAACTCCGTTCTTCCAGCGCCGGAATCCTGCCCAGCGGAGCGGTTTTTACCTGGATTGATTCTTCCTTTTCCGACGGCAATGGCGTGGTTTATGAAATTGACTTTGGCCCCCTGGGAACCGCTGCGCCCTTTGGCCGCGAATGCAACGACGGGAAATTCAGGGCCGGTGTTTTTCGCTTCTCGCTGGACAAGCGCTACTCGGAAATAGGCGCTACGGGCATCCTGACCATTGCCGACTCAAACAATTATTACTCGGGCGACGGTTTGGTGATGACCAAGCTTTCAGGTGCGCTGAGCATTACGCGCACCGCGGTGAATAAAGTGACAGTTGAAGTGCGCAACGGCAAAGCCGAACGGAACAACAAAACCTGGCTCTTCTATGGCACCCGTTTCATTGAAAATACCAAACCCGGAGGTCCCGGTATTATTGGTGATGAATTCACCATCAACGGTTCTGGTGGTGGTACCAATAAAGACGGCGTAAATTATACCTGGCTGGTGAAGGAAGACCTCATCAAGAACATTGAAAAAGGCTGCGCCAATACCTTTGTAAAAGGTGTGCTGGAAATTGTAAACGACAACGGAGGTTACATCAGCGTGGATTTTGATCCGAAGAAAGACGGAGCTTGCGACCGACTGGCCAGAGCCACCATCAACGGAAAAACATTTGATTTCATAGTTCGCTGATCCTTTGCGGCCCAGCATGAAGAAACCCTGCACAGTCGGGGTTTCTTCTTTTTTAGCCCTGGCAACGCCACCCATGCAAGCACCTTTCCCCGCCGCTTGTCACAATTTTCGGTTTAATTCGCAACTCCATGCAGCGCTTGTTTCTTCCAGTGATGATTGGCCTCAGTGCCTTGTTTGGTGCTTCCTGTGGAAAACAGGGCAGGGAAGAAGCAGTATTGCCTGCAAAGGCAGTGGCTCAGTCCATGCATCACCTGGCGTTGCATTGGCATCTGGCTTACCTGAGCATCAGTGGCCAGGCAACCGCCATTCTTCCACCGGGTGCACGTGTGGTTTGGACCGACAGCACATTGGCCGATTGGGATGGTATGGAATTTTACATCGATTTCGGAAAACGGTCCAAGGCCAAACCCTTTGGCGTATTGTGCCGCGACGGTTATTACCGAAGCGGTATATACCGGGCATCCTTAAGCGGCGACAGCTGGAGTGCAGGTTTGTACATGGCACTGACCATGACCGAGCGCGACAGTTGTACCTTGAGCAACGGAACCAACAGTTACAGGTTTGTCGGGCGCATGCATCTTGAGGCAGGGCAGGAGCAAAATGCCATGCTTGAAGCGGCTTTTCAAGAAATTTCGGATCAGGGCAGCACACGATTTGAAGCAGAAGCTGCTGCGTTTTTTGGAGAAAATACCGGTGCCGGGTTGCCCGATTACCAACTGAGCGGCGATGGGTCGCTGCGCAGCGACAACTGGCAGATGTTGTGGAATACCAAGGGATTGAACGGGAACCCGGAATCAAAAGGAACCTTCACTTCCGGGGAGGTAAGCATCATTGGCGGTGGGCAGCAAATGCGTGTTGACTTCGACCCTTACGGAAACGAGGCCGCCGATAAATGGATGAAGGTGTGGAGCAGGCAACGCGAATTTTTATTCGAACTGGATTGATAGTTGTACACAGCTATATCAAATAAGCCGGTCGCGTATTTATTTTGCTGCAGGCTTTATGGAGAATTATCTCGTTTCGGCAAGGAAATACCGACCTGCATCTTTCGATGATGTGGTGGGGCAGAAGCATATTACCGAAACGCTGATCCACGAAATAGAAAGCAACAAACTTGCCCAGGCGTTTCTGTTCACCGGTCCCAGGGGTGTAGGAAAAACCACCTGCGCGCGCATCCTGGCTAAGGTAATCAACAGCCGTGTTCCGGGCGTCGATCCCAATCAGGATTTTGCCTTCAACATCTTTGAACTGGACGCGGCCAGCAACAACAGCGTAGAAGATATTCGCGGCCTGAACGAACAGGTGCGGATTCCACCTCAGGTGGGGAAATACAAGGTGTACATCATTGACGAGGTGCACATGCTCAGTACATCCGCTTTCAATGCATTTCTGAAAACCCTTGAAGAGCCGCCTTCCTACGCGATTTTTATTCTTGCCACAACGGAAAAGCACAAGGTGCTGCCCACCATTCTGAGCCGTTGCCAGGTGTTCAACTTCAACAGAATCCAACTGCGCGATATGGTGGCGCATTTGCAGGACATCGCCGCTAAAGAAGGTGTGCAGGCAGAAGAACAGGCACTGCACCTCATTGCCCAAAAAGCAGACGGTGGCTTGCGCGATGCATTGTCCATCTTTGATCAGTTGGTGAGTTTTTCAGGTGGCACGCTTTCTTATGCCAAATCGATTGAAATCCTCAATGTACTGGATGCAGATACTTATTTCCAACTCACGGATTTCATTCTTAAGGAAGACAGGGCGCAGGCTTTGCTCTTGTTCGACAACATCCTCAGCAAGGGCTTCGACGGGCAATTTTTCCTCAGTGGATTGAGCGAACACTTCCGCAACCTCATGGTGTGCCGGGAGCCGCAAACTGAAATGTTGTTGGACGTTGCCGAGGCGCTGAAGCCCAAATACGCTGCTCAGGCCGCAATGGTAAGTTTGTCTTTTTTGTTGAATGCGCTCAACATTACCACCGATGCCGACCAGCAATACCGCACCAGCCGCAATCCACGCCTGTTGGTGGAGCTGTCATTGTTGAAGCTTTGCCACCTCAATGAGTTCATCAGAACGGCGCCCGATATTGAGGAATTAAAAAAAAAATTTCTGAGCGAAGACTGAAGCGTGCCGCCCAAGGCAAAGCCAAGGCTTCCACCCAAGTTTCGTCCACCACTGCGGTTCCAAACGCAGAAGCTCCCGCTAAAATACCCGCGCCCGAAGTACCAAAGACCAAACAGAGTCCTCCCCGAACCCAGTTGATGAGTTATGAGGAGTTTCGCAGGCAGCAGGCGCAGCAGAAAAACACACCCAATTTGGTTCAGGAGCCGGAAACGGCTGCATTGGTTGCAGAAGAACCTTCCGCAGCACCGCCTTTTGATTTGTCCCAATGTTGGCTTCGGTTTGCCGAACACCTGAATGAGCAGGGAAAACCAGCGGAGGCAATCCTCATGAAAGATGCCAAACCATCTCAGGAAGGTGAAGTCATCGTGGTGGAAGTTGCCGGCAGCCACCAGCGCGACATGATGGATCAGGTTAGGCCCTTGTTGCTGGATCACATCCGACGGGAATACAAAAAATCCCTGAGTCTGGAAGTGCGTATCGGTGCTTATGTGCCGGCAGAATTAAAACCCTATACCGATAAGGAGAAACTGCAGGCCATGATGCAGGAAAACCCCATGATCCGTGAAATGATGGACCGTTTAAAACTGCGCTTGCGCTGACCGTAAACCAATGGGTCCTTACAAATAACTTTGCACCTTCAAACATGCAATCCGCGCCCGTTTCCTTTTCCAATACAGAAATAGCCTTTAAGCGCTTCAGCAACAATGATTTACGCAAGGCAGAGCTGCTGTTCAGAACCTTCAATTACCCCTGGCTGGTGCGCAATGGCCCGGCCCTGGCTTCGATGGCTGTAAGCATCGGATTTAAATCCTTGGTGAAAAATACCATCTTCAGTCATTTCTGTGGAGGAGAAGACATCCACGCCTGTGAACATGCCATTGTGCAATTGCATCGCTTTGGCGTGGGAACTATTCTGGACTACTCGGTAGAAGGCGAAGACCGTGAAGAAGTTTTTGATGCGACCTGCCAGGAAATCATCCGCACCATCAAACGTGCCGCCGGCAGTGCCGAAATCCCTTTTTCCGTGTTTAAAACCACCGGCATTGCACGCTTTGGTTTGCTGGAGAAAATCCAGAGTGGTGCCGCGCTCACCGTTGCCGAACAAAGCGAATGGGACACAGTTCGCGTGCGTTTCCGGAGCATCTGCAGCGCGGCCCATGAGCATCATGTGCGGATTTTTGTAGATGCCGAAGAAAGCTGGATCCAGGATCCGATTGACCGGCTGGCCATGGAAATGATGCAGGAATTCAATCAGCAGGAAGCCATCGTGTACAATACCATTCAGCTGTACAGGCATGACCGACTCGCTTACCTGCGTCAGATGATTGTCGAATATCCGATGTATTTAGGATTTAAACTGGTGCGCGGTGCCTACATGGAAAAAGAACGCGAACGGGCAAAGACCTTGGGTTATGATGACCCCATCCAACCGGATAAAACCGCTACGGACCGCGATTACAACGAGGCCTTGACGGTGTGTGTACAAAACATACAACGTGTTTCTATTTGTGCCGGTACGCACAACGAACAGAGCAGCAGCTACCTCATGCAATTGATGGCGCAAAGCGGACTGGCACCGAGCGATGAGCGCATCTATTTTTCGCAGCTGCTGGGCATGAGCGATCACATCAGTTTCAATCTGGCCCACGCCGGATACCGCGTAGCCAAATACGTTCCTTACGGTCCGGTGAAAGCAGTGCTTCCCTATCTGGGGCGCAGGGCGCAGGAAAACAGCGCCATGGCCGGACAAATGGGGCGTGAACTGGCCATGATCAGGGCCGAAAGGCAAAGAAGGAAGCATACACCCAAGGCTGGTGCATAACTCAAGTTCAGAATGGCTTTCAAGGAAGCTAATTTTGAACCACCAATGCAGGATTTTCCGCCTTACCTCGATAAATTAAATGAACCTCAGCGGGGTGCTGTAATGCATACCGAAGGTCCCGTGATGATTGTTGCCGGCGCCGGTTCAGGCAAAACTAGGGTACTTACCTTTCGCATTGCCCACCTGCTTAAATCAGGTGCAGATCCATTTTCCATCCTTGCACTGACCTTTACCAACAAAGCGGCCCGCGAAATGAGGGAACGTATTGAAAAACTGGTTGGTGCAGAAGCCCGAAACCTTTGGATGGGAACCTTCCACAGCGTATTTGCCCGGATCCTGCGCATGGAAGCGGAGAAAATTTCATACCCGCGCGACTTCACCATCTACGACAGCGACGACAGCAAAAGCCTCATCAAAACCATCCTCAAGGAATGGAATCTGGATGATAAAACGTATAAACCCGGCAATGTGCTGAGCCGCATCAGCATGGCGAAGAACAACCTCATCGCTGCATCCGATTACAACAATGCAGAGGAACTGACCGGGGAAGACCGAAAAGCCGGCCGCGCCCGCTTCGGGGAGCTTTTTGCCGAATACGAAGCCCGTTGCAAACGCGCCGGCGCCATGGACTTTGACGACATCCTGCTCAACACCGAAAAACTGCTGCGCCTGCACCCTGATGTATGCCATAAATGGCAGCATAAATTCAAATACGTGATGCTCGATGAGTATCAGGATACCAACCGCGTGCAGTATATGATTACCAAAAGGCTCGCGGCGGTGCACCAAAATATTTGTGTGGTAGGCGACGATGCACAGAGCATTTATTCCTTCCGCGGAGCGAACATCCAGAACATCCTGAGCTTTGAACGCGATTACCCGGATGCCCGGGTATTCAAACTGGAACAGAATTACCGCAGTACCCAAAACATTGTTCAGGCCGCAGGCAGCATCATCAAGAACAACAAGCATCAGCTGAAGAAGAATGTCTGGACTTCCAATGAACCGGGCGACAAAATCAAAGTGGTGCGCAACCTGTCCGACAACGAAGAAGGACGTTGGGTGGCGCAAAACATCTTCGAAGAAAAGATGCGGCAGCAACTGCCCAACAAGGCTTTTGCCATTCTGTACCGCACCAACGCCCAGTCCAGAAGTTTTGAAGAAGGCCTGCGCAGGCTCAATCTTGATTACAAGGTGTATGGCGGTGTGTCATTTTATCAGCGGAAGGAAATCAAGGATGTGCTGGCATACCTGCGCCTCATCATCAACCCTACCGATGAGGAAGCCCTGAAACGCATCATCAATTATCCGGCGCGCAAGATTGGTGCAACCACCATCGACCGCATCATCCTGCTGGCTTCGGAAAACGCCTGTTCCCTTTGGGACATCGTGTGCAATGCACGCAAATACCCGATTCTGGGCAGCGCCACACTGGCCATCGACAATTTCTCCATCATGATGCGCAGCTTTCAGGCCATGCTTGCCACACACAACGCATACAACCTGGCCTTGCATGTGGCCAAGCAAACCGGATTGCTGAAAACCCTGGGCGAGGATAAAACCGTTGAGGGCATCTCCAAATACGAGAACGTGGTGGAACTGCTCAGCGGCATCCAGGAGTTTGTGGAAGACGATACCAGCGAATCCGAAAAAGGATTGTCTGAATTCCTGCAGGAGGTTGCCTTGTTCACCGACGAGCGGAAAGAGGAAGATCCCAACAGAGATACCATCACGTTAATGACCATCCATGCCAGCAAGGGACTTGAATTCCCTTATGTGTATGTGGTGGGTATGGAAGAAAACCTGTTTCCCTCACAAATGGCGCTGAACGACAGGCAGGATCTGGAGGAAGAGCGCCGCCTGTTTTATGTTGCCGTTACCCGCGCAGAACGCAAGCTTACACTCAGCTTTGCTACTTCCAGGCTTCGCTTCGGCCAGATATTGCCTTGTGAGCCAAGTCGCTTCATTGAAGAAATTGATCCGATATACCTCGATATGGATTTGGCCGGGCTGAAAAAGCAGTCCCCCTTACAACGCGATGAACCCCAATTTTCTTCTTTTCAACTGAAAAAAAGTACCGGAACGCCGCGTATTTCCATGGCCACGCCACCGCACGACCCAAATTTTCAGGAAGATGACATCAGCAACCTCAGCGCCGGGATGAACATTCAACATCAGCGCTTTGGCTTCGGGGAGGTGCTCAGCATTGATGGTGTGGATGACCAGCGCAAGGCCATCATCAAATTTGAAGCATACGGAGAAAAAACGCTGGTCCTGAAATTTGCGAAGATGCGCATCGTCAGCGGAGGCTAACGCTGTTCCCAGTGGGCGATTAAATCTTGTTTCCAGGCACCGGGTTCGGTGTTGATTTCTGCATCCAGGTCGGCGAGCATGGTGTACAAACCAAAGTAGGTGCGGTTGACATACAGGGCATGTCGGCTTCCCCTGGGTTCTGTTGGCCTGCGGATTTCATCCATCTGGTATAATTCATCAGCCTTGGCATAAATCTCATCAATATATGCATCCGTAAAATGAAAACTGGGCACGGAGAAAGGTCTTGCCAGCAGGTCTGTCATCTCCAAAAAGGCACGGGTAAGTGCTGCCCGAACCTCAGGACTGTCGCCGGGGAATAAAATTTCGAGGTAATTAAGCAGTTCAGGGATGAGGTGCGATTGAGACCTGATTTCATGCAACAGCAAAGGGAAGTAATGGAAGTAAAAGGCTTCAGGAACTTCTTTTACGCAGCCAAAGTCAATGACACCTGTGGTGCCATCCTGGTTGAACAGAAAATTGCCCGGATGCGGGTCGGCGTGAATGGCGCGCAACTGATGCAGTTGCACGTTGTAAAAGTCCCACAAATTCTGGGCAATCCGTTGCTTCACTGTTTTGGAAGGATTGGTGGCAAGGAATTCCTTGAGGTGTGTGCCTTCCATCCAATCCATGCACAAGATGCGTTTCCCGGAAAGCTCCGGATAGTATCCGGGAAACTTCAAACCTTCAATATGCCTGCATGCATCTGCAATTTCCCGGCCCCGGCTGAGTTCGAGGGTATAGTCGGTTTCTTCCAGGAGTTTTCCTTCCACTTCTTCAAAATACTTGGCCATTTCCCGTTCGTTGAGGCCAAACATCCGCAAAGCCACAGGTTTCACCAAACGCAAATCACTGCGTATGCTGTCGGCGATGCCCGGATACTGAATTTTTACGGCCAGCTTTTGATTCCCCAGCCAGGCTTCATGCACCTGTCCGATGCTTGCCGCGGCCACACTTTCCGCATTGAACCGGTCGAAAACGTCCAAAGGGGCTTTCCCCAATGCCTTCCGAAAGGTGCTGACCACCAAGGGCGCAGAAAGCGGTGGCGCGCTGTATTGCGAAAGAGCGAACTTCTCGGTATATGCCCTGGGCAACAGGTTCTTATCCATGCTGAGCATTTGGGCCACCTTGAGCGCACTTCCCTTCAACTCACTCAGGCTGTTGTAAATATCTGCGGCATTGTCTTCATGGAGTTGCTCCTTATCCGTTTCCGGATTCACCGCCTTTTTTGCGTAATATTTGATGTAGTTCCCGCCAATTTTGGCACCGGTGCCCACCAGTTTCATGGCACGCGCAACCTTCCCGGTTGGGATTTTATCTTTCGACGACATGTTCAGGAACTTGCCTTTCCGATCAGAAACCTTCCCAGGTCAATGGCTTTATCGAGGGTGTTTTGTTCCAACAGGTTCAGGCTCAGGTGAACAGACTTTTCAATCATGGCATCTGTATCCTCAAAGCCGGAGCTTTTGTCGCGCAGCCAGAAGGAACACACGGCGAGTAAATTCAGCCACAGGGCTTCCTGCTGCAGGTTCTTCTGAAATTTATAGTCTTTCAACACGCCGGTGCGCACGCCATGGTCGATCATGGGACCTGCAGCTTCCATAAAGCTTTTGCGAAATGCTTTCAGGGTGCGAAACTGTTGCATCGGCTCCTGAACGCTTCCAAATTCCAAAAGTATGTAGCTGCGCAAAGGCAGCAAGGCTTCTGTAAAAGCAAAAAAATACGCCAGAACCTGTTCCCTGAATCCATAATCCCTAAATGATTCCTGGTTCTTCAAATCGTTGTAGGTTGCGCTGGCTAAAGAGGCAAGAATGGAATCGCGCAGGTGTTCCAGACTGGAAAACAGGCCGTAGAAGTCCGATTCAGAAATGCCGGCTTTCTTACAGAAACTGAACACCGAAGCCGGAACAGTGCCTGTTTCCAAAACTTGTTCTATGTACAATTGGGTGATGCTTGAACGGTCGCTCATTTTTCTTTTTGTTGAACTGAAAACAACCTGAGGGAAGTAAAAGTTCGTTGTTGGTATATTTTACGATGAACATACGTGTTTATTCGGAAGAATCTCCTACTTTTGTCCCCAAAGTACCTCCAAATGAAAGCATTTAAGTTCGTTTCCATCGCAATCCTGGCATCAGCAGCCCTGGTTTCATGTAAATATGACGAAGGGCCCGGAATCAGCCTTCGCTCCAAAAGAGACAGGGTGGCCAATGAATGGAAGGTTGTAAACCTTACTTATGGCGGAGTGGATGTTACCAAAAGAATAAATGATTCCTTGTTCACATCTGTTTTGAACCTTTCACGTACCGGAAAATACAATATGGTTCATCTGGACAAGGATGGAAATTCCAGCCATACCGGCAAGTGGAATGAAAAATGGGTGAAGGAATACAACAACTATTGCAAAAATCTTCCCATTCCCTTTAAGGACCTGAAGATGAACGGTGAGTGGTCTTTCGATTACCGCCACGACAAAATTCAGTTGTTCCCTGAGCTGAGCACCGGCGCGGACAGTTTCAATGTACGCGGCTCGTTTAATTGGGGCATCATCATGTTGAAAGAAAAACAGATGAAAGTGCGTGGTAAAGATCGTGCCAGCGTTGACTGGACGATGGAACTCGCCCCCGTGAACGGTGAACCTTATTGGTATTGAAATTTTTCACACGATAATTTCAGAGCCCTCTCCGGAGGGCTTTGTTGTTTAACCCAAATACAAAAGCTGCCATAAGCTGCGCACCATGTTACACATCGATTACAACACCAGCCGCCCACAATTAAAGAATTCGGAATTTGGACGTGCCATTCAGGATTATGTTCACTACATCATGGAGCAACCAGACAAGGCTAAACGAACCAGTCTATGTCATTCATTGGTTCAGGTCATGCTGACGCTGAATCCTGCCATGCGGGAGCAGGCAGATGCCCGGCAAAAATTATGGGATCATCTGTACCTTTTGTCTGATTTCAAATTGGATGTTGACGGGCCGTTTCCTGCACCTACCGAGGCATCGGTGCGCAACAAGCCACAGCATATACCTTACAACGACAGCATGATACGCTTCCGTTTTTACGGAAGAAATCTACAGTTGATGGTGCAACGTGCTTCGGAAATGGAAGATGGCCCCATCAAGCAGGATCTGGTGAACCTTATTGCCTCATTTATGTACAACAGCTGCAAGAGCTGGAATAATGAAAACCTGAGCAATGAGGTTATTGCAGAACACTTGAGGATTCTGTCTAAAGGCCAACTGGCACTCAATCCGGAGCGCCTTGAAGTATATCAGGATCAAAGCATCGTCCACAAGAAATTTCAAAGGCCACAAAGAGAATTTCGACAGGGTGGCGGGCGCAACCAAGGTGGTGGAGGCGGGAAGTTTAACCGCCGAAACAGGAATTTTAGAAAATTCTGATTCATGGGAAGTTTTCGCATTGAAGGCGGTCACCGTTTGTTCGGGGAATTACATCCTCAAGGGGCAAAAAATGAAGCACTGCAGGTGCTTTGCGCGGTTTTGCTCACGCCCGAGGAAGTGCGCATCAGCAACATCCCTGAAATACGCGATGTACTAAAACTTATTGAACTTCTGGAGGCCTTGGGTGTTGCAGTAGTGCGGCTGGGCCAGGGCAACTACAGCTTTAGGGCGGAAGCGCCGAACCTCGAATACCTGCATACGGATGAATTCCGGAAGAAGGCTGCAGCGCTGCGCGGTTCCATCATGATAGTAGGTCCGCTCCTCGCGCGTTATGGCGTTGGCATCATTCCTACACCCGGTGGCGACAAGATTGGTCGGCGCAGGCTCGACACCCATTTTGAAGGTTTCATGAGCCTCGGTGCCAAGTTTGAATATGTGCCGGAGGAAAAGCTGTACCGTGTTTCCGGAGCTCCTTTAAAGGGCGCCTCCATGTTGCTTGATGAAGCTTCAGTTACGGGCACGGCAAACATCATCATGGCAGCCGTGATGGCGGAAGGCGAAACCACCATCTTCAACGCCGCATGTGAACCATACATTCAACAATTGTGTGCCATGCTGAACCAAATGGGTGCACGAATCAGTGGTGTTGGTTCCAATATGCTGCACATCAAAGGCGTTCCATACCTTGCCGGAACCAGCCACACCTGTTTGCCAGACATGATAGAAATTGGCAGTTTCATTGGCATGGCTGCCATTACCCAAAGTGAAATCACCATCAAGAATTGTCGCCTGGACATGTTAGGTCCCATTCCAAGGGTGTTCAGCAGGCTGGGCATTAAAATGGAATTCAGGGGCGATGACATCTTCATCCCCGCGCAGGAACACTACGAAATTGAATCATTCATAGACGGATCCATCCTTACCGTGAGTGATGCCATCTGGCCGGGATTCACACCTGATCTGATCAGCATTGCTTTGGTAACGGCAACACAAGCCCGAGGGACGGTCCTTATCCATCAGAAAATGTTCGAAAGCAGGTTGTTTTTTGTCGATAACCTGATTGATATGGGCGCGCAAATCATCTTGTGCGATCCACACCGCGCAACCGTGATTGGTCTGGACCGAAAAACCAAACTGCGCGGCATCACCATGAGCAGTCCTGACATCCGCGCAGGCGTGGCATTGCTGATTGCCGCCATGAGTGCCAAAGGAACCAGCATCATCAAAAACATTGAGCAGATTGACCGCGGCTATGAGCACATAGAAGTTCGGCTCAACGCTGTTGGTGCCCGCATTGAACGGGTAGATTGACCCTTACAAACGATCGGCGAACTCGGTGAGGGCAGGGTCGGTGATGAAATCACCTGGCTTCAGTGCCCGTTCCATCGTTAAACCATCCAGGCTCGTGCAGCGGCTCAGTGCAACGTACAATTGCCCCGGCGCAAATACATGTCCGCCCAGGTGCACGTGCACCCGGTCAAAACTTAAGCCCTGGCTTTTGTGGATGGTGATGGCCCACGCAGGTTTGATGGGATATTGGGTATAGCTGCCCGTAACCTGTTCCTTGATTTGCTTTCGTTCATCATCCCATTTGTACTCTATATGTTCCCAGATGGCTTTTTCCACGCGACAGGAGGTGCCATCTTCGGTGATTACTTCAATATGATCATCGGCCAGGTGTGCAATTTTGGCCAAGGTTCCATTCATCCAGCGGCGTTCTGCATCGTTGCGCATCATCATCACCTGAGCACCGGTTTTGAGCTGCAGTTGGGCATCAACAGGCAACAAATCCTGCCGGAACTGATTTTTAAGGATGCCTGTGTATGAAGCGGCCTTACCGGGCAATGCATCCATGCGCAGCTGATTGATGCGCTCGGCCTGTGCCCGCAAGCTGCATAAGATGATGCCGAAATCGCTTCCATCATAAGTACGCAGCCTTTTATTCAGGGTTTCTAGGTGGTCTTCTTCAGGTGTGCCGCGTTTGATGTGCTCCAGGATGCTGATGAATCCACGGTCTTTCTGCCGGTGTATGGTATGCAGTTTCAGGCTGCTGAAGCCTGTTTCTTCCAGCACTTTTGCCTTGAAGAAGTAAGGCGCATCGTAGTATTCCCGGATCAATGGCAATTCGCTGCCCGTAACTACCGGAGGAAGCTGAAAAGGGTCGCCACACAGCAACACACGCTTACCGCCAAAAGGTTCATCTTTACCCATCACCATGCGCAAAACGGCGTCAACAGCATCCAGGGTGTCGGCCCGAACCATGCTGATTTCGTCAATCACCAACAAATCCATCTTTCGAAACAGCTGCAGCTGCTCTCTGCGGAAACGCAATTTGTAGATGCGTTCATCGCCGGGGATTAAGGGGCCCAAAGGCAAACGAAACAGGGAATGCAGCGTTTGTCCGCGGATGTTCAGCGCGGCAATTCCGGTAGGCGCCGCCAGCAACATGCCCGGAAATACTTCTTCGCGCATGCGCTGTATCAGGGTGCTCTTCCCGGTTCCCGCAGGGCCGGTCAGCAAGGCTACCGCCGGTCGCTCCTGGGTAAGTACATGAATTACTCGTTTCCCTTCTTCGTTTAGTTCAAACATAAAAATACATGCAAATGAAGTTCACCCAACTTGCATTTCGCGGATGAACTTTTTCCTGCAATGGGTGTTTTTGTTCACATGACAACACCCGCCGTTGGAGAAAAAGCGCCTGATTTTTCTGCAGTAAACCAGCATGGTTCACCCGTCCGTCTTGCCGATTTTAAAGGAAAAAAATTGGTATTGTACTTCTATCCAAAGGACGATACGCCCGGATGTACGGCTGAAGCCTGTAACCTCAGAGACCATCATCAGCGCTTCCTCGATGCCGGTTATGCCATCCTGGGTGTAAGTCCGGACGATGCCAAAAAGCACAAGAAATTCATTGATAAATACGAATTGCCTTTCGATTTGTTGGCCGATACCAATCATGCCGTTTCCACCGCTTACGGAGTTTGGGTAGAAAAAAGCATGTACGGCAGAACTTACATGGGCGTGGCCCGAACCACTTTTGTGATTGATGCCGACGGTGTGATTACGTCTGTGATTGCCAAGGTTGATACCAAGAACCACAGCGAACAAATACTGTAAGCTTAGGGCAGAAGATCCTGTAAAAAGAAGCGGGCCAATATCGGGTTGATGGCCATGCAGGCTATCAGCACCACCGCAATCGTTTGCCTGGGCAGTGCCTGCATGAATAAAATCAAGGGCGCCAATGCAGCGGCCTGTCGGTAAAAGGCAAGGTGTTGGCTCATGGATAGCGGTAAAAACCAGAAGCCCAACACATAGGCACCCATCAACAGTTTCAGTTCCGTATTTTCTGTTTTCAGAAAATACCAAATGAGGAACAACAACAAACCGGCGGTGATGCACAGCGTAAGCCAGTCGGTAAAACGCACTTCTGGCTCAGGATGTTCCAAGGCCCGTTTCCAAATGAATCCAAGAATTTTCAATGGGCTGTTTAAGCCATGTCCGTATTTGGATTGGGTTTTGAAAAAAGCGCCGAAAACGCCTGTTTGCCACCACTGATAACACAGTACCAGTACAAAGCTGAACATCGAGGCCGCCGGAATCAGCATAAACCTCAAGACATCACGCATGGAATGTCTGTAGCGATATGCAATGTATGGAACCATCACCGCGCCCAAAAGAAATCCGGTAGAATACGCCAGGCTGGCTCCGGCCGCGCATAATGCAGCATATTTCCACCGGCCTTGTTGCAGGTACGTCAGACACATGCCCACCATCAAAACAAACAATGCAATGGGGAAGGCTGCCTGGTAATAAACGGCACCCGGCCAGCAGGCGGTTAAAAACAACATCAGAACGCCCTGAGTTCCTGCAGGCCTAAAAATATGCTTCCACAGAAAAGAGAGGAACAACAAAAAGGTTCCGTTGACTATCCATTGCGCGGCAATGGCGGCATCCATCCCCAAGACCTGAAACAGACGAATGAGCATGGGAAATCCTGGCATCCAGCCGCAGTTTCCGCAAAGCGCCTCCGAATTCAGGCCATAGGCCGGGAATTTAGTCCAGCATGGAAATGCTTCATATCCATGTTGGGCAATGGCTATATAATGTCCGCTGTCCCAACGAACCCATAAATCGGGATTGAAATGGTTCCGGCCCAGCTCCGGAAATCCGGCAAACAAAAGCAGCTTTTGGCTCAGGAATGCAAGGAGCACCCAAAGCCAACCATAGTGTTGAAGTGGATGCCTGCTGCTCATTTCTGAGGAAGCTTGCGAATTTCCTGATCTACAAACTGAAACAGGCTTTTCACATAAGCTTCACCAAAGCCAAACTGGATGCCTCCGGTCTGAAAAATCTCCGGAATACTGCGTGTATAGCCCAGTTTCAGCGCTTCCTTATAAGCACCTATGCCTGAGGCGCGATCTTCCATAAATCGCTTCCACACGCCAATGGCGCCCAACTGTGCCATGCCGTATTCGATGTAATAAAAGGGTACTTCAAAGATGTGCAACTGACGATGCCAGCCCCATGCCAGGGCATCTTCAAAGCCTAAATAATCAACCAAACCGGTGCCGAATTCCCTGTTGATGCGCACCCAGGCTTCTTTGCGTACCTCGATACTGTGGTTGGGGTTTTCGTACACCCAATGTTGGAATTTATCAACGATGGCAATCCATGGAAGGGTTTGAATAATGCCTTCGAGTTGTTCGCGTTTGGCGCGGGTAAGATCGCCCGGTTGGTCGAAAAACACCGACCACTGATTCATGGTGAGCAATTCCATACTCATACTGGCCAGTTCCGCTACTTCGCTCGGCGTATGTTTGAAGGCATTTAATGTCAGTGAAGCGCTGAGGAAAGAGTGCACTGCATGACCGGCTTCATGAACCAGTGTTTCTACATCGCGCATTTTACCGCTGGCATTCATGAAGATGAACGGGACATTGCGTTCTGCCAGTGGATAGTTATATCCTCCCGGAGCTTTGCCTTTGCGGCTTTCCAAATCCAGCAAGCCCAATTGTTTCATCTCTTCCAGGCATTCCCCAAAAAACGGATCGGTCAACGACAAACAGCGGATGCTGCGTTCCAGCAGTTCCGCGCCATCGCGGAAAGGTTTCAAGGCCGGTTTTTGTTCCGGATCTACCGCCAGATCCCAAGGCCGCAAGGAGTCGACATCCAGCAATTGCATGCGGTGTTGGTACTGCTTGCGCAACATGGGAACAACTACCGTAGCAATGGCTTCGTGAAACTGAAAACAATCTTCCGGTGTATAATCAAACCTGCCCAAAGCGCGGAACATGTAATCGCGGTAGTTGCGGAAACCGGCATTCAAAGCCAGCTGATGGCGCTTCTGAACCATCTCTGTGAACAAGTCGTCGAGCTTTTGCGTATCCTGCATGCGCCGTTCGTGCATGAGGGTCCAAACTTCTTCACGAATCTTCCGGTTTGGGTCTTGAAGGAAGATGGCTGCCTGCTCCATGGTGTATTCTTTGCCTTCCCATTGAATACTCAGCGCGCCCTGAATGGAGGAATATTGCTGGGCAAGCGTTTGCAGTTCGGCCTGTATGGGAACGTTTTCTTCACGGAATAATTCCACTGCGTTGCGCAGGCTGCGGAAGTAAATACGGTATGCCTCGTCTTCCGCTTCCAGTGCAGCAGTCTCAGGGCAGGAAATGATTTTCTTATTCAGCGCATCTTCAGCCGGCGCAATATGCGGCTGAATGTGTTGTACAAAATCAAGATATGCCGTCTCGGCTTCTTTACTGCCGGTATCGCAGGTCATCTTGATGTAGCGCCAGGCCAGGTCTTCACTCACCACACTTTCCAGTTCACTGGTATCTTGCAGCAAAGTGCGGAACGCTTCCACTCCGGAAACCGGGCGCTTAATAAGTTCTTCGTAATAGGGTTTCAGGTCGTTCCAGTTTTGGATGACCAGCGATGCAGGCAGGAATTTGCGGTTGCTCATGGTTTAGCTACCCATTTTTCGCGGGGTGCTGGTTTTGCTTTTGCCACCTGCCGGGCCCTTGGGAGCGGCTACTTTTCCGCCTGCTGCGTGGAAATTCTTAGCCGGGGTTTTGGGTTTGGCTGCGCCATCGGTTGTAACTCCTTCAGCATCAGTTTCAGCGCCTTCAGTTACTTCTTCTTCTTTCTGGAAGTCAACGATTCCTTTCAGCATCAGGTACCAGCTGGCTATTTTCTTGATGTCGGAAACATACACCCGCTCGCGGTCGTATGCCGGCAGTACCTGTTCCATAAATGCTTTCAGACCGTTATTGTCTGTTTTTGCATCCGGCACGGTCAATCCACTGCCCTCGGCAGCTTCGATGTTGCGAAACACCTGCAGCAGCCTTACGTCTTCATCGCTGGTGAAAATGGCGATGTCTGCAAGCACAGAGATTTTCTGTTGCATGGTGGTACCAAACCTTTTCTTGTTGCCATGAATGGTTTCAACAATCAAGCCGGACTTGTTCCGTCCTATCACCTGGTGCAGCCCGCCCATTCCGGAAATGGCTACGATATCCTTAAGTTCCATCGTTGCAAAAATCGAAGATTAATGTGAATGATACACCAGTGGATGTTCAGCTTTTCACAAATGGAGTCAAAACAAAGACGCACCTTGCTCTGGGGAATGCGGAAATGCAGCGCAGCGTGCTAATTTTGCCGCATGGAAACAGTGGTCAGCGGCATCCGGCCCACCGGCATGCTTCACATTGGCAATTATTTCGGTGCGGTGCGCAACTTCATTCAGCTCCAGGAACATTATCCCTGCTATTTTTTTATTGCCGATTTTCATTCGCTGACCACCCATCCAACACCCGGCGATTTGCACGGCAGTGTGAAGCGCGTGCTTGCTGAATACCTGGCCGCCGGACTGGATCCTGAAAAGGCAACATTATACCTGCAAAGCGATGTTCCTGAGGTTACAGAATTATACTTATACCTCAACATGAACGCATATTTGGGCGAGCTGGAGCGCGTTTCATCCTTTAAAGAAAAGGCAAGGACGCAGCCTGACAACATCAACGCCGGATTGCTCACCTATCCGGTTTTGATGGCCGCAGATATTTTGCTGCACAAAGGAACACGAGTTCCGGTAGGGAAGGATCAGGAACAGCATCTGGAAATGGCGCGAACCTTTGGCAACCGGTTCAACCGTCTTTATCAGGCACAGGTATTCCCGGAACCACAGGCGTTTTCTGAACGCAAGGAACTGGTGAAGGTGCCGGGCCTCACCGGCGCGGGCAAAATGAGCAAAAGCGCCGGAGAAGCCGATTGTATCTATTTGGCGGAATCCGCCGAATCACTGAATAAAAAAATCATGCGGGCAAAAACTGATTCAGGCCCGGTAACGCCCGGCGAGCAACCGTCTCAGGCAGTGCAGAACCTCTTCGACCTGATGCAGCTGGTATGCAGCGAAGACGTGCGCACTCATTACCTGCATGCTTATCAGGAGGGCAGCATTCGCTACGGCGATATGAAAAAACAGCTTGCCGAAGATATGGAGCGATTCATTGCGCCCTGGAGGGCGAAAATCAGCGACATTCTTGCCAACGATGCACTGTTGGCGCGCACGGCAGCCATGGGTGCAGAAAAAGCCCGAGCCAGCGCTTCGGCAACACTTTCAGAAGTGCGCAACGTCATTGGATTCCGTAAGTTTTACTAAACAGAATTAAGCTGAATTTCATGGCTTTGTGAAGCAGCCTTTCTTTTCCACATAGCGCAGCCAACATGTTTCCCTTTGGTAATATTGCAACATGGCCATGCATATTGCCGTCGCAGGAAACATAGGCGCCGGAAAAACTACCCTCACCCAAATGCTTGCCCGCCACTATGGCTGGGAAATGCAGTTGGAAGACATGGAGGAAAATCCATACATCAACGATTTTTATGACGACATGCAACGCTGGAGTTTTAACCTCCAGGTGTATTTCCTCACGGTGCGCTGGAACAACATCCAGAATATCAGAAAAGGAGAAAAAAGCGTCATTCAGGACCGCACCATTTATGAAGACGCGTACATCTTTGCCCCGAACCTGCATGCCATGGGTTTGATGAGTACCCGTGACTTTGACAACTACACCCGTTTGTTTGGTGCCATCAATCAGAACCTGAAACAGCCTGATTTGCTCATCTATCTGCGGGCAAGCATCCCAAAACTGGTGAGCAACATCCAACAGCGCGGCCGGGAATATGAAGAAGCCATCCGACTGGATTACCTGAAACGCCTGAACGAACGCTATGAAGCATGGATCAGTTCCTATACTGGAAAGATGATCATTGTAAATATCGATGACCTGGATTACCAGGAAAATCCGGAACATGCCAACCACATGATCACCCAGGTGGAAACTGCATTGCACGGCTTGTTCTGAGGTATATTCATGCCACTTAATACCACACACTACACCACAGAACTTCAGGTGCGCCCTGACGATCTGGATATGTTTCGTCATGTGCACAGCAGCCGTTACATGGATTACGTGCTGGCGGCCCGGTACGAGCAAATGTCGCGCTGTTACGGGTATTCCATGGAATCATTCATGGAACATGGCATGGCCTGGGTGATTCGAAAAACCCAGCTTGAATTCAAAAGACCTTTATTGCTGGGTGACGCCATGCTCGTGGAAACCTGGATTCATGGCCTGGACAGCCATCAGGCCGAAATTCATTTTCGCATCCTGCGGAAACACGACCTGAAAGTTTCCTGTGAAGGAAGTTTTCATTATGCACTGATGGATACAGCGGCCGGCAAAGCCATCCGCATTCCTGAATGGGTCATTGAACGTTACAGCCTTCCGGAAACCTCCGGCACGGCGAATTAATTATGTTTGCAACCGTTTTTTATCATGGATAAACGCGCAAAACTTCAGGAGAAAAGAGCTCAGGCCCTGCTTGGTGGTGGTGAAGAACGCATCGCTGCGCAGCATAAACGGGGGAAACTAACCGCCCGTGAACGCATTCAACTGCTGTTGGACGAAGGTTCTTTTCAGGAAATAGGCGCATTCGTTTCACACCGCAGCACAGATTTCGGCATGGACAAGCAAATCATTCCGGGAGATGGTGTGGTGACAGGTTATGGACGCATCCAGGGAAGGCCGGTGTATTTGTTCAGTCAGGATTTTACCGTTTTTGGCGGATCGCTCAGCGAAACACATGCCCAGAAAATATGCAGGGTGATGGATCTGGCCATGGAAAATGGCGCTCCACTCATCGGACTGAACGACAGCGGTGGCGCGCGAATTCAGGAAGGTGTGGTTTCTTTGGGTGGATATGCAGACATCTTCTACCGAAATGTACAGGCATCCGGTGTGATTCCGCAGCTTTCTGCCATCATGGGACCTTGTGCCGGTGGCGCAGTTTATTCTCCGGCACTCACCGATTTCATCCTAATGGTGGAGCATACCAGTTACATGTTTGTAACAGGTCCGAATGTGGTGAAAACAGTCACCAATGAAGAAGTGAGCAGCGAAGACCTGGGCGGCGCTTCCGTGCACAGCACCAAAAGTGGTGTGGCGCATTTTGCGTCGGCCAACGAAGCCGAAGCCATCCGCACCCTGAGAAACATCCTTTCGTACGTTCCCCAAAACTGTGAAGAACAGGCGCCCGCCATCCCATACCAATCCGCAGCTTCAGAAGTGCGTGAAGTATTGAAAAGCATTGTGCCCGATCATCCCAATCAGCCTTACGACATGCGCGAAGTGATTGCCGGTGTGGTTGATGAAGATAGTTTTCTGGAAGTTCATAAAGATTTTGCACCCAACATACTCGTGGGCTTTGCCCGTCTGGCCGGACGCAGTATTGGCGTGGTAGCCAATCAGCCTGCGCATCTGGCCGGTGTTCTCGATGTGCATGCCTCCCAAAAAGGAGCCCGTTTTGTGCGTTTCTGCGATGCCTTCAATATTCCCCTGCTGGTTTTTGAAGATGTTCCCGGTTTCTTGCCCGGTACCGATCAGGAGTGGAACGCCATCATCACCAATGGCGCGAAGCTGCTTTACGCCTTTAGTGAAGCTACTGTGCCACGGATCACCGTAATTACACGGAAAGCCTACGGCGGTGCTTATGATGTAATGAACAGCAAACACATTGGCGCCGACATGAATTATGCCTGGCCGGGTGCAGAGATTGCGGTGATGGGTGCCAAAGGTGCTGCTGAAATTATCTTTAGAAAAGAGATTCAGTCGGCGGAAAATCAAGAGCAGGCCTGGCTGGAGAAGGAAAGGGAATACAGCGAACTGTTTGCCAATCCCTACCGCGCCGCTGAACGTGGATACATCGACGAAGTCATTTATCCTGAAGAAACCCGGGCGCGTTTGATTGCGGCCTTCAGCATGCTTGAACACAAAGTGCGCAATCTTCCGCGGAAAAAACACGGGAATATTCCGCTGTAAACAGCGCTATTCAGGCTAAATCCTGACCCTGGTCAACAGCCCGACTGCACCGGTTTCTGAATTTTGTAGCCATGATTCGGAAATGGCCGCCTTCCATTTTACTTTCCTGTTTGCTGCTGCCGGCGCTCAGTGCTGCCGATACCCAGGCAACAACGAACAGCCTGAAGTTTCAGGATTCAATTGAGCGAACTGCATTTGCAGAAAATGATGTGTTCATCACCGTAGCCTATGGATTTGGCAATTTTCTGCGCAGCACGTTCGAAGCCAATGATTTATCGAGTAACCAGCAAATACGCACCGCCATTGGTCCGCTGATGGCGAAAGGAGCGTGGGCTTTAAGTTCGAATCTGGACTTTGGCGTGCATCTGGCATTCATGTCGCTGAAGAATGAGTGGACCGACACGGCGGCGCGCAGCAGCGGCACCGGCCATTACAGCGGATGGAGTGCATTGGCAAGGGTCAATTACCACCTGAAGCCGGGAAGATTTTTTGATCCGTATCTTGGATTTGGGGTTGGCTACCGGCGCGACCGCATTAAAGAAACGAGCACAAGCCCTTCAGGCGGAAACAAATTTGAAGAAAACATCCTGCTTATTCCGTTCAATCTGGGCATGGATGTAACCATCGGCTTCAGACTGATGGCCACGGAACATCTGGGCATCATGATGGAAACCGGCATCGCAAAGGGAATTGTTCAGCTGGGTTTGGTGTACAGACCATAATAGCCAGGTATTTTCAGGTCTTCTAAGGGCCTAGAAAGAGTTTGCACGCCATGTGCACTTTTTTTTCTTTCTTTGCCCCTCATTTCAAGATTGAAAAACATGGATTTGAAAGAGATACAGGCACTGATCCGATTTGTGTCTTCACAGGGGGTTGATGAAGTGGAAATCAGTCAAAAAGACTTTAAACTGGTCATCAAGAAAAATCCGGCGGCTGTAACAACAGTAGCCCAGGTTCAAGCGGTTCCGGTAGCACAGGCAATGCCTGCAGCTCCTGCTGCGGCACCCGCTGCTCCTGCAGCACCGGTAGCACCTGCCGCTGAAACAAAAAGCAACCTGATCACCATCAAGTCGCCCATGATAGGCACATTTTACCGTTCGCCCAATCCTGATTCACCGTTCTTCGTGAATGTAGGTGATGAGGTTAAGCCCGGTAAACCGGTGTGCATCATCGAAGCGATGAAGCTGTTCAATGAGATTGAGAGCGAAGTGAGCGGCCGCATTGTAAAGGTATTGGTGGAAAATTCTTCTCCTGTTGAATACGACCAGCCGCTGTTCCTTGTAGAACCGGCTTAAGCTAGCGCTTCATGTTCAGGAAAATTTTAATCGCAAATCGCGGGGAAATAGCCCTGCGTATCATCCGTACCTGTAAGGAAATGGGGATTAAAACGGTTGCTGTTTACAGCACTGCAGACCGCGACAGCCTGCATGTGCGCTTTGCCGACGAGGCCGTGTGTATTGGCCCGCCTGCCAGCAGAGACAGTTACCTCAACATGCCCAGAATTATTGCAGCTGCAGAAATTACCAACGCCGACGCAATCCACCCGGGTTATGGGTTTCTGAGTGAAAACGCAAAGTTCAGCGGACTGTGTCGTGACCACGGCATCAAGTTCATTGGTGCAACGCCGGAGCAAATTGATGCCATGGGCGATAAATCCAATGCCAAGGATACCATGAAGAAGGCAGGCGTGCCCACCATTCCCGGTTCTGATGGCCTGCTGGATAATTTACAGGAAGCAAAAAACATTGCCGAAACCATTGGTTATCCGGTGATCATTAAGGCTACTGCAGGTGGCGGAGGAAGAGGCATGCGGATTATTTGGGCGGAAGATGAATTGGAAAATGCATGGAACAGCGCCAAGCAGGAAGCCGGTGCAGCCTTCGGAAACGATGGCCTGTACATGGAAAAATACATCGAAGAACCCCGCCACATTGAAATTCAGGTGGCCGGCGACCAATACGGCAAGGTTTGTCACCTCAGTGAACGCGATTGCTCCATCCAGCGCCGTCACCAAAAACTCATTGAAGAAACGCCTTCACCCTTCATGACCACCGAACTGCGCGAGAAAATGGGTGCCGCAGCCAAAGCAGCTGCCGAAATCATCAAATATGAAGGCGTGGGAACGGTAGAGTTTCTGGTGGATAAACACCGGAATTTTTACTTCATGGAAATGAATACCCGAATTCAGGTGGAGCATCCGGTCACCGAAGAGGTGATCAATTACGACCTGGTGAAGGAACAAATCCTGATTGCAGCCGGTTTCCCCATTTCGGGCAAGGATTATATTCCATTGAAACATGCCATTGAATGCAGGATCAACGCGGAAGACATCTACAACAACTTCCGACCCAGTCCCGGCACAATTACCTCCATGCACAAACCAGGTGGTCATGGAACCCGCGTGGATTCGCATATTTACGCCGGATATACCATTCCTCCTTTTTACGACAGCATGATTGCCAAGTTGATCGTTTCTGCCCAAACCAGGGAAGAAGCCATTGTGAAGATGGAACGTGCCCTTGGGGAATTCATCATAGAAGGAGTGAAAACAACCATTCCGCTGCAACAGCAAATCATGCAGAACGAAGAATTCAGGAAGGGTAATTTTACTACGGCCTTCATGAATACCTTCGACATCAAGTAAGCAGGGAACCGCCTCGATTCAAGGCATAGAACTGCTTTTTTACCTGCGTTTGTGCCAGGTGTTTTTCTACCCTGTCTGCATGGGTATCGCTGATGATGATTTGTCCGAAATCTCCGGAAGAAACCAAGTCCATCAGTGCCTGGGCCCGGTCTTCATCAATTTTCTCGTAAACATCATCAAGCAACAGAACTGGCCTTTGTCCTTTTTGTTGCAGAAAATACTGGTATTGTGCTGCTTTTAAAGCCAGTACAAAGCTTTTTACCTGTCCCTGGGAACCGTAGCGTTTCAGCGGGTAACCGTTGAGGGTAAACAAAACATCGTCCCGATGGGTACCTTTTGTGGTGCGTTCCAGGATGGCGTCTTTATGACGGTTCGCATCCAACAGGCCCTGTAGGTCATTCCCCTCCAAATCGCTTTGGTATTGCAGTCCGGCCAGTTCATGTGCACCGCTGATGCGTGCGTATGCCAACTGGAAATAAGGCTGGAACTCGTCAAAAAAAGCGCGGCGACTTTTATAAATGTTTTGTCCGGCCTGCACCAAATGGTGTTCAATGGCTTCAAAGAGTATCGGGTCAGCTGGTTTCCCTTTCAAAGCTTTGAGCAGGGCATTCCGCTGTTCCAGCCCATGTTTGTATTGCATGAGTGCTTCCAGATACAACCTGTGCGTTTGGCTGATGGTCAGGTCGATGAACCGTCTTCGTTCTTCACTTCCGCCCCAAACCAATTCCACATCGTTCGGTGCAATCATCACGGTTTGCAGGAGTCCGATGTGATCCATGACACGGTCGTAGGTTTTCCCATTCCTTTTGATGGTTTTTTTTCCTTGGGTGGGAACGTGGATTACTATTTCTTCCTGCGCGCTGCCAAGGGTGAAAATCCCTCTGAGCGTAAAAAAATCGGCATCATGCCGAAGCAATGGTGCATCGATTCCATTGAAATAGCTTTTGCAATTTGCCAGGTAATGCACAGCGTCAAGGATGCTGGTTTTACCTGCCCCGTTTGGTCCGGTAATGCCGTTAACACCCGAACAGAAATCCAGCGTGAGCGATTCGTGGTTGCGGTAATTGATCAGGTGCAAACGCTGTAGTTCCATTGGTACAAAATTAAGCCTTCCGGTTTAAGCCTCTTTTGTATGTTTGCGGTTGCTTAATTATGGGTAAAAACGCCAAAAAAGGGTTCAGCAAAGAACAATACCTCTACTGGTTCGAGCAGATGATGCTGGTTCGCCGCTTCGAGGAGAAAGCAGCGCAGTTGTACGGTCAGCAGAAAATTAAGGGTTTCTGTCACCTGTATATAGGTCAGGAGGCCATCACCGCCGGCATGATGACGGCCATTACCAAAGAAGATTCTGTAATCACCGCTTACCGCGACCACGGCCACGCGCTGGCTGTTGGAATTTCACCCAATGCGGTCATGGCCGAGTTGTTCGGAAAAGCAACAGGCTGCACCAAAGGCAAGGGCGGCAGCATGCACATGTTCAGCAAAGAGCACAACTTCTATGGCGGACATGGCATCGTAGGTGGTCAGATTCCGCTGGGTGCCGGAATTGCCCTTGCAGAGCAGTACCGGGGAACAAAAAATGTTTGCCTGACCTTTATGGGCGACGGAGCTGTTCGTCAGGGAGCATTGCACGAAACTTTCAATATGGCCATGCTGTGGAAGCTGCCGGTAGTGTTCATCTGTGAAAATAACGAATACGCAATGGGAACCTCGGTGGAACGCACCACCAACATGCCTGACATTTATAAAATTGGCAGCGCATACGACATGCCTTCATTTCAGGTGGATGGGATGACCCCGGAATCTGTTCATGATGCTATTTATCAGGCGTGTGAACATGCGCGCGCCGGCAATGGTCCTACCTTCCTGGAAATCAAGACCTATCGCTACCGCGGTCATTCCATGAGTGATCCGGCAACGTATCGCACCAAAGAAGAAGTGAACGATTACAAACAGCGCGATCCCATTGAAACCACCCGGGCAAAAATTCTGAAGCTGAACTATGCCACCGAACAGGAACTCGAACAAATCGAGGAAAAAATCATTGAACAGGTGAATGAAAGCGTGGTGTTCTCTGAAAATAGTCCATACCCAGATCCTTCAGAACTGTTTACTGAAGTGTATGTGGAACATGATTATCCGTTCATCACAGCGTGATATTTGGCTGAGGAGGTAAAATCATTATTTTCGCGGGGTTAATAAAAATGTCTGAATCACAGAATTTCTTTTCCGGCCTGAATCAAAAAATCACCGACTGGTATGTGGTGAATAAGAAAAAGGTAAACCTGATTTCCATTTCAGTAGTTGCTTTGGCGGGCCTGTATCTTGGATATCGTTACTATTGGATTCCATCTCAGGAAAAAGAGGCGCAGTCCTACATCTTTAAGATCAGGTCTGTATTCTTCAAAGATTCATTCCAAACGGTACTTAAAGGTGGAAAAGGGTTCCCCGGAGCGCCTGAATTGGCGGATGATTTTGGCGCCACCCAATCAGGAAAAGAAGCTGCGTTGATGGCCGGAATCAGCTACCGCATGACCGGTAAGTTTGATGAAGCCATTGAATATCTGGAACGTGCCAGTTTCAACGATAATTTCCTGGGTCCTTCGGCAAAAGGAGCATTGGCTGCCTGCTATGCTGAAAAAGGGGATGTGTCAAAAGCAGGAAGTCTGTATGAAGATGCTGCCGGAATGTCGAAAAATGACATGACCACGCCCGGTATGCTGAAAATGGCTGCCATTCATTACGAAGAAGCAGGTCAGGATCAAGACGCGCTGCGCTGCTACGAGCGCATTGGCAAAGAATTCAGAAACACCGTTGAAGGCAACGACATTGATAAATACATTTATCGTGTGAAAGCCAGAATGGGTGATTTCAACCGGGAATGATGCATCAGCAAGGCAAAGACGGATACAAACCGTCGCACCTTGAGGCATTGGATTTGGGAAGCCGAATCGCGTTGGTTTATACCTCCTGGAACAAACATTACACAGGTCGTTTGTTGGAAGGTGCAAAAGCTGTTTGTGCCGAAAGAGGTTTGCCCGAGGAACAAGTTTTTGTGTTTGAATGTCCGGGAGCCTTTGAATTACCCCTTACCGCAGCCTGGTGCTTCGCGAAAGGTTTTGATGCCGTAGTGTGTTTGGGAACCATCATACGCGGAGATACCCCGCATTTTGACTACGTGAGTGCCGCCGCCACGGATGGAATTCTTAGGGCAGGTTTGGATGCACAGAAGCCATGTATTTTCGGAGTGCTCACCGTGAACAGCCCCGAACAGGCGGAAGCCCGCATCGGAGGCGCACACGGTCATAAGGGCAGAGAAGCTGCAGAAACTGCGCTGCAGATGTTGGTATTGAAATCAGAAATCGGCGGTAAATAAACGTGGCGGCAAAACAAGCCCGTCATTTTTTTAAGAGCTTTCAACGTTTTGTTGCAATCATTTAAAGAAATCTCCATATTTGTCGTTTGAAGCTATTGTCAAAATCTACAAAGAAGATGAAGATCAGGGAACTGGTGGCCTATGGAACTGTGTTGGCGTTGGCGGGAATTTCCCCCCTTGTCGCTCAACAGGACCCTTATTTCACGCATTTTGCTTTCAACAAATTATTCTACAATCCTGCAACAGCAGGTGAAAGCGGAAAATGGTGTGTGAATGCAATTTCTCACCAGCAGTGGCGGGGGTACGATGACCGTACTTTTGAATACACCACGCCGGCATTTCCCACCAAAAGCCAAATACAGACGCAAGTGGGGCCCAGAACCAGCGGTTTTGGCTTTTCAGCACCTCTGAATGGCAAGAAAGGCCAGGTGAATTTCGGTGGAATCGGCCTTTCTTATTACACCGACCGCGTGGCATACGAACTGAATACAAACTTCCGTGTAGCATTTGCCGGAGCCTTAAATATGTCTAACGGTTCCCAATTGCGCATCGGCGTGGATGCAGGGATGTTGCAAAAAGAACTTGACGGTTCTAAGTTGCGTCCGCTGCAACCCAACGATCCTTTCATCCCCAATGCCCGCCTTTCCGACCAAAAAACCACACTGAGTGCCGGTTTGATGTACCGCAACCCGAACATGAACGATTTGTATGTTGGGGTCTCTACGACAAACCTGCTTCCTCAGGACTATGCCTACGGAACGGCAAGTGCCATCCAGGTAACTACGGTTCGCCATTTTTATGGGGTAGCCGGTATGACCATACCCAATTTCATGGGCAACGGGAATCTGGAATTCATGCCTTCCGTTTTGGTAAAATACCGAACCAAACCACAGGTTGACCTCAGCGCCATGGTGAAAATGAACAACCTGTTTGCCGGTGGCTTGGCTTACCGAACAGAAAGCGATGCAGTTTCTGTGTTGCTGGGTTATTATGCCCGTCCTGAATTGCGCATCGGTTATTCATATGACGTCACTCTGAGCCGAATTCAAAGCGCAAGTAACGGTACCCATGAACTTCAGGTGAACTATTGCTTCACCATTCAATTACCTCCACCTCCAGATCCGGTGATCATCCTTACACCAAGACACTTAGATCGCAATAACGACATTGAATAAAATTTCGACCAACGAACAATACTTCGCTACACAGAGCGTTATTCTTCTTACAAAATCAAATAATTGCAAATGTGACTAATCCAGTTATTTTTGCAGATTCACAAAAAAACACAAACAAAAAAGCTGTCATGAACAAAAGCTTTGCGAAAGTTTTGAATGGCATCAGGGAATTTGGAAAAATTCGCCTGAGCCACACGGCAAAACTAGGTATAGCCGGAACGGCGCTATTCGTAGCAGGTTGCGGCCAGCAGGACACCGGCGATGTGATTGGTGTACAGGGAAGGCGGGTATGGTTTCACCCTCAACCCTACGGCATGGTCTATGTACCTAGTGGCACGTTCCATACCGGACAGGCCGACCAAGACGTATTCTCCTCGTACATCCAACCCAACAAGCAAATAACCATTACTGCTTTTTGGATGGATGAAACGGAAATCACCAACAACGAATACCGTCAGTTCGTCCACTTCGTTATTGATTCCATCGCGCGTTACATGGTTGATGACGATGCATTATTTATCGAAGACGAAGACGGAAACCGCGTAATCAATTATGACGTGGAACTCGATTGGGAGAAATATCGTGAGGAGTTGGAGGATATGTACTATCGTGAAAGCGAGCGCTTCCGCGGTAAGAAACAAATCGACACACGCAAATTGACTTACGTATATCAGTGGTATGATATGGTGATGGCGGCAAACCTCGACAGGGATAAATACGCGCCCAAGGACCGTGCGCAGTTCATCAAAAAGGAAAAAACCCTGGTTTACCCGGATACTTTGGCCTTTGTTCGCGACTTCACCTACAGCTTCAATGAACCACAGGCCCGCCATTACTTCCACCATGTTAAATTCGATGATTATCCGGTGGTGGGTGTGAATTGGCACCAAGCGGTGGCGTTCAGCAACTGGCGTACCATTTACAAAAACAATTATTGGGAATCCCTTGGGCTGCCAGTTACAGAAGACTTCAGACTTCCAACGGAATACGAGTGGGAATATGCGGCACGTGGCGGAAGAATCGGAACCAAATATCCTTGGGGTGGTCCATACACCAGAAACGAGAAAGGTTGTATGTTGGCCAACTTCAAACCACTTCGCGGTAATTACGGTGCCGATGGAGGTGTATATCCGGTTCGCGTAGATTCATACTTCCCCAATGATTTCGGTCTGTACAACATGAGCGGAAACGTTTCAGAATGGACATCAACCACTTATGAAATCGGCAACAACATGATTACTCATGACCTGAATGCAGAATACTACACGCGCATTCCTGAATACGGTCCTGAGGCCGCCCGTACACCAATATCACTGAAGCGAAAAGTAATTCGCGGCGGTTCATGGAAAGATGTGGCATATTTTATTGAAAATGGTGCCAGAACATTTGAATACCAGGATACCTCCAAATCTTATGTAGGGTTCCGCTGCGTGCAATCTTACCTTGGTCGTTCCAATCGCGACAAGAAATAAAAAAGAACATTCACTAAACACAAACAATAAAACAACACACACATGAGCAAGAGTTTCTTCGAAACCAAGAAGTGGAAACAATTCATGAACATGGTTTATGGAATTGGTGCAGCAGTAGTAATCGCCGGCGCGCTGTTTAAAATCATGCACTGGAAAGGTGCAGACATGATGCTGGTGGTAGGTATGGGAACCGAGTGCGTGATTTTTATCATCTCAGCATTCGAACCAGTTCACATGGATCCAGATTGGTCCTTGGTTTATCCAGAGTTGGCCGGTGTGGATACAGGCAAGAAACCTGATCAAAAGGTTACCAGCAACTTGACGGTAACTCAGCAGCTTGATCAAATGCTTGAAGAAGCTAAAATCGGTCCTGAATTGATCCAAAGCTTGGGAACCGGATTGAAGTCGCTTTCTGATAATGTTTCGGACATGGGTAATTTGAGCAATGCATCTGTTGCAACTGCTGAATATGCGGCAAATACACAAAAAGCTGCACGCACCATGGAAGAAATTTCAAAGAGCAACGATATGGTGAACGACTCGCTGACCTCTTTCTCCGGCGGCCTCAGCAACGTATTGAACAACCTTACTGCTTCAGAAGGAGCTACAGCTGAGTTCAAAGAAGAGCTTGGAAGGCTTAATAAGAATATTGGTAACCTGAATACCATTTACGGAAACATGCTGAGCGCCATGGGCGGCAGCCGCTGATAGCACCACAAATCCATACTCACAGAACCAAAAGAATAAGAGATGGCAGGTGGTAAAATATCAGGACGCCAGAAAATGATCAACATGATGTATCTCGTGTTGACCGCGCTCTTGGCGTTGAACGTATCCAAAGAAATTATCAGGGCGTTCAACCAGATTGAAAATTCCCTTGATAAATCGGCCAGCAACATGAATGATCGTACAAATCAAATGTTTGCTGCGTTGCAAAAGAAAGCTGAAGATCCGGCTACAGCCGCCAAAGCTGCGCCCTATTACAAGAGGGCCGGACAGGCTCGTGCTGCGTCTGAGGCGTTCATGACGTACATCAAGCAGATCAAGAAGGAATTGGAAGAAAAGGCCGGTGGCCGTAAAACCGATGACGACGGGCATGGTGCCAAATCAACAGGAAAAGCCGGTGACAAAGCGGAGCTTTCTCAAGGTGACAACATCGAAGTGCATGCCAATTACTTCATGGTAGAAAACCAGGGTTCAAGAGGCAAAGAGTTGAAAAAGAAAATCAACGATACCCGCCTTGCTTTGGTTGGATTCCTGAATACCGACTCAACGGATGGTTGCAAGATTCCTAAAGGAATCAGAGAGGCTTATGAAGCTTCCACATCACTCCGTGCGGAAGACGGCAAGAATTCCGATGGAACACCGCAATCATGGGAAAGCATGACATTGGAGCACGCTCCCTTGGCCGCTGTATTTGCCATGTTGAGCAAAGTGGAGAATGACTGTCGCAACCTGGAAGCTGAAGTGGTGAATGAATTGGCGAAGAGCATCGATGCCATGGATTTCAAATTCGACCGTCTTGAAGCGAAGGTCCTTTCTGCAAGTTCTTACGTTATGGTTGGAACTGCATACGAGGCAGACATCCTGCTCGTGGCAAGTAACACCAAATCCGATAACAAAATATTTGTTGGTGGAAACGCGCTCACTTTGGAAAACGGTATTGGTAAATACAAAGTGACGCCGCAAAGTGTGGGAGAACAAACGTTCAAAGGACAAATCGTTGTTCCTGACCCGGCGGGTGGAACCAAAAACTACGATTTTGAAGGTAAGTATTCAGCCTTTAAACCGTTTGCCTCTGTAGCAGCCGACGAGATGAATCTGTTCTATGTTGGACTGGAAAACCCAATTACGGTTTCCGTGCCTGGTGTAGATCCTCGAAATGTATCGGTTTCCATGACTGGTGGCGGTAGTTTGGAGAATGTTGGCGGTGGAAAATACAAAGCCAAATTCAATACCAGGGTACCTGAGGTTTCTGTGAACGTTTCGGCCAAAATGCCTGATGGCAAACAGCAATCCATGGGCAGTACCAAATTCCGTGTTCGTAACCTTCCAATTCCTACACTGAAGGTTGGTGCATCCATTGATGGAAGCCGTCCCGTAACACGCCAGGAACTTGGCATGCAGCGCACGCTGTTCGCCAGCATGGGTGAAAGCTTCCCATACCAAGGTGTTAAATACAACGTAACTCAGGCAACAGTGCTCGTTGCAGCTAAAGGTCAGCCACCACGTCAGCAGTCAATCAATGGTGCCGATATCAGCAGCATTTCAGGATTGTTCTCAAACCTGAGGAGTGGTGACGTAGTTGTGTTCATGGGCGTAAGGGCTACAGGTCCGGACGGTTCACGAGCCATCAGCGGTTTGACCATCCAAATTCAATAAAAAAATTAAAAAAGCAGAACATGAACAGGCTAAAAACAGGATTATTCACCGTGTTTTCCTTGATCGGAGCAGTGACCGTTAACGGTCAGGCCAGCGGTTCCGTAACTTCCGGTTCCGGCGCAGGAGCAACAGGTGGTACTTCAGGTGAAGGCAGCGTTACGCCAATGTACGACGCACCTGCTGGTTCGCACTACGAACCTAAATGGAATTACGACCCACACGTAAGTGAAAATGTTCCTGTTCCTTATCCTTACCTCAGAGAAGGTGACGTTAAATTCCGTCGTCGAATCTGGAGGGTGGTGGACTTGCGTCAAAAGATGAACAGAGACCTTACATGGCCCGGAAATCCGTTGACAAGAATCGTTTATGAAATGGCCCTGACAGGAAAAATCAGGCCGTATAAAGACGATTCGCTCAAAACTTGGTACACTCCGGAAGATGTAAAAAAGGTAGGTTCATACGAGGTTATTACCCAGATTCAGGATTATCGTTATCCAGGTGATGAATTCGCTGTGAAGGACACGCAATATTGGGTGAATCCGGATTTTGATAAAATTCAGAAATTCATGATTTTGGAAGACTGGATTTTTGATTACAAACATTCGGTTTTCAAACCACGTATTATTGGTTTGGCTCCGATGCTGAAGTTCAAAACCAGCACAGGTCAGGACCTTGGTGAATACCCTATGTTTTGGTTGAAAATGGATGATCTTCGTCCGACCTTCGCTAAAACAGAAGTATTCAATCGCTACAATGATGCCATGCGCGTATCGGTGGATGACTTCTTCAATAACCTGCGTCTCTTTGACAGTTACATCGTAAGGCACAGCAATCAGTTCGACAGATACATAGCGGATATGCCCGAGTTCAAAGATGATGGCATTGCTGCTCTGCTGGAGAGTGACCGCATCAAAAACGACTTGTTTGTTTTTGAACACGATCTCTGGGAGTATTGATTTCTGCACATTTTAGAAACTACCAAAGCCCCGGCAATTTGTCGGGGCTTTGTTTTTTACATTTGCGCCATGCTTCAAAGACTCATTGAATGTGTCCCAAATTTTAGTGAAGGACGTGACCTTCAAATTGTTGATGCCATTGTTCAGGCCATTGCTGCTCAGGGAGCTGTGAAGGTGCTCAATGTGGATCCGGGAAAAGCCACCAACCGAACGGTTGTCACTTTTGTTGGAACACCGGAGGCAGTTGTAGAAGCAGCTTTCTTAGGAATAAAGGCAGCGGCTGCACTGATAGACATGCGCAAGCATCATGGGGAGCATCCGCGCATGGGCGCTACGGATGTTTGTCCGTTCATTCCAATCAGTGGCGTAAGTATGGAAGAAGCCGCCGCCTATGCTCAGAAGTTGGCTAAAAGGGTAGGCGAGGAATTGAATATCCCGATATATCTATATGAGTATGCCCAGGCAAATAAAGATCGAAGCAATCTGTCTGTGATTCGGGCTGGTGAATTTGAAGGCTTTGCTGAAAAAATAAAATTGCCTGAATGGAAACCAGATTTTGGTCCGGTTCAACTTCACGAAAGCGCTGGAGCAACGGTTATTGGCGCAAGAGATTTCCTGATCGCCTATAATGTAAACCTCAATACCCAAAGCACGCGATTGGCAAATAGGGTAGCCTTTGATGTACGCGAAGCGGGAAGGGTAAAGCGTGAAGGCAATCCTTATCATGGTCCGATCGTGAAGGACGCTCAGGGTGAACCTGTGCGCATTCCAGGGAAATTAAAAGCTGTTAAGGCTATTGGCTGGTATATAGAAGAATACCAAACGGCGCAAATCAGCATGAATCTTACGAATTACAAGGTAACTCCCTTGCATGTAGCTTTTGAAGAAACTTGTAATTCGGCAATCAGCAGAGGTTTGCGTGTTACGGGAAGCGAACTTGTTGGTTTGGTTCCTTTGGAGCCCATGCTTGAGGCAGGCAGGTATTTTCTGAAGAAACAAGGGCTGAGTACGGGTGTTTCAGATGCAACCCTGATTCATACTGCCGTGCGTTCCCTCGGACTCGATGAATTGGGACCTTTTAAACCGGAAGAACGAATCATCGAATACGTTTTGAAAAATGCAGCAACAGAGAAATTGGTGCGCATGTCCGTTTCGGATTTCTGTGACCTTACCGCAAGCGATGCGCCGGCTCCCGGTGGCGGCAGCGTGAGCGCGCTGGCCGGAGCTTTAGGGGCGGCACTTGGTGCGATGGTGGCTAATCTTTCCGCGGTAAAGAAAGGTTGGGAAGACCGCGCCTCTGGTTTCAGTGATTGGGCGGAGCAGGGACAGTCGCTGAAGAAGCAACTGTTGTATTTGGTTGACGAGGATACCCGTTCGTTCGAAGCAGTGATGAATGCGTTCAAGCTGCCAAAGGATGCTGACGCGGAAAAGCTGGCAAGGGCTGCGGCCATTGAGCAGGCAAATGCTTATGCTGCAGGAGTACCGCTGGAAGTGATGAAAACGGCTTTCGCCTGTATTCCCTTAATCCGGGCCATGGCTAAGGAGGGAAATCCGAATTCCAAATCAGATGCTGCCGTAGCTGCTTTGTGCATCAAAACAGCAGTGCGCGGCGCCTGGCTTAATGTATTGATTAATGCCAAAGAATTGAAGGACCGTTCGCTGGCGAGCCAACTGGTTGCGGAGGCTCAAGGCATCCTTAAAGAAAATCATGAGGCTTGCGATGCCGTTATCCTCGAAATTGAATCAAGCCTTATGGCCTGATTCCACATCTTCGCCTTCCCCAATTTGCTGCCGCCACATGGCATAATACAGGCCACCTGCCGCGCAAAGTTGCTCGTGCGTGCCCGTTTCTATGATGTTGCCTTGTTCAAGCACATAAATACGATCTGCGTGCATGATGGTGCTCAATCGATGTGCAATCAGCACATGGATGCGGTCGCGTTTTTGGGACAGCGCCCTCACGGTATTCGTGATTTCTTTTTCAGTTAGAGAATCTAAGGCAGAAGTAGCTTCATCAAAAACCATCAATGACGGCTTCCGCAGCAGTGCCCTGGCAATAGAAATTCGTTGTTTTTCACCTCCGGAAACCTTCATTCCACCTTCGCCAATGGTAGCGTCCAATCCTTTTTCCGCGCGCGCCAGCAGGCCATCAGCAGCAGCCAGGTGCAATGCGTCCATGAGCTCACTTTCGGTGGCCCGGGGTTGTACAAATAGTAGATTATCTCTGATGGTGCCGCTGAATAGTTGGGCTTCCTGTGTAACCAAACCCAACTGTGCACGCAATTCCATACGGTCGGTTTTGGACGCTTCAACGTCGTTTAGATATAAGTTTCCGGATATGGGTTTGTACAATCCAATCATCAGTTTGACCAATGTGCTTTTGCCGCTGCCCGAAGGACCAACGAAGGCCACCGTTTCTCCCTGATGGATTTCAAGATCAATATGTTGCAGCGCGGGTCTGGAACTGTTTCTGTGCTTATAGCTTACATCCTGAAAACGCAAGCTGCGAATGGCGCCTATGGCAACAGGATTGTCCGGTTTGGGTTCAATGGATGCCGACATGAGGTCTGCATAACGTCCTAAAGAAACCTGTGCTTCCCTCCAAGCCTGAATAAAGGTGCCCAATTCCTGCAGCGGATTGAAGATGAAGAAGGTGTAGAACAAAAATTGCAGGTACATTCCTGCGCTGATGCGGTTCGTAAATACCATCCAGCTGAGGAACAGCAGCAAGCAATTACGCATCAGGTTTACCGTAGTTCCTTGTATGAACCCGAGTGTGCGGATACGCTTTACTTTCTCCAACTCCAGTCCAAGGATTTTTAGCGTGTTGGTGCTGATGCGTCTGATTTCCTGTTTTACCAGACCCAGACTCTTTACCAGTTCTATGTTGCGCAGGCTTTCTGTGGTTGTTCCCGCCAGCGCCGACGTTTCACGCATGATTTTACCCTGAATCAATTTAATTCTTTTGCTCAGCATGGAGCTGCTGATACCAACCACCAACATCGCCACCAAAAACGCCGGAGCAATAAACCAGTGAACAGACAGTGATGCAATAAATACGAACATCATTCCTACCAGGCTGCTGTATATGAGGTTAATGGCCAGGCTGATCAGTCGTTCGCTGTCGCTGCGCACTTTTTGCAGGATGTTTAGGGTTTCTCCACTGCGCCGGTCTTCATAATCTTCGTAAGGTAAATCCAAAGTATGTTCAATGCCATCCATAAAAATCTTGGCACCCGCTTTCTGCATCACCACATTCACAAAATAATCCTGTAGGTTTTTGGCAATCCTGCTCACCATTGCCACGCCCACACCAATGCCCAGCCAGGCCGTAACGCCCCATAAGAACTGATCGGAGCTGTGGGTGTTTTTGGGAATCAGGTATTGGTCAAGGATATTTCTGCCAACCCAAGGATCAAGCATCGAAAATGTCTGACTGATGGTGGCCAGCAGCAAGGCCCAGGCCATGTGCTTTTGGTGAGGTTTGAGGTATTGAATTAATAACTTCACAGATGTTTTATGGGTTCATAGTCTTCACTTGTTCCAGCAGTTCTTTCGACAAAGTCAGACGCTCATATTGTGCTGCCCGTGTGCGGCCTTCTTGTCGCAATCTTGTGCGCAGGGCTGCATCCTGAATCAAAGACAACAGCGCATCCGCAAATGCATCGGCGCTATCGGCAATCAGCAATTCCCGATGATGTTGTACCGGCAAGCCACGTGCTCCTGCACTGGTGCTTACCACGTTTTTTCCTGCAGCCATGGCCTCCAGGGTTTTCATTCGGATGCCGCCAGCCGAATGCAAGGGAACCACAGAAATTCCAAAAGGTTCATACCAGTCGGCTGCATCGGGTACTTCCCCATGATTGATCACGCCTTTGGGCAGTTCCTGGAAAAAATCCTTGCTCAGTCCTTTGCCCGCTAGATGCAAAACGGCGCGTGGTTCCCGAGCTTGTACCTTGGGCCAAACCTCTCCTAGCAGCCACTGAACGCCTTCTTTATTCGGCATCCACTCCATGCTGCCTAAATGGTAGATATCCAATGGATTTCCTTCGGTAATGTTTTTGGGTAGCTCTATGCCTGCCGGCGCAGTGATGATGCGGGCCCCCGGACAGGATTGCTGCATGTCCCGGTTATCTTCTTCGGTAATGGCAGCCACCAGGTCAACCTTGGACAGTTGACTCACCTCATACTTCTTCAGTCTCCGTGCCAGCAGGCTTAAGTACCAGCGTTTCGGACCCCGGGGCGTATTGGCTGCCAGCTTTTCCCAGATTCGGAACTCAACATTGTGTTGGCGCAATAAAATTGGGGCCTGGCTATTGGCCCTGATGCTTGATATATACGGTGTGGTGAATAGCCCTTCCAGTTGTATGAGGTCAAATGTTTCAGCAGCGCACAGTTCGCGTAGTTTTTGGTGCATTTCGGGGACATCAAACCGCACCATATTGTATGATGAGCCTTCCAAAAGGCTGCGCAATGCGGGAATCATGCGGATATCGGTATCGGCTTCAACCGTATGAACCCTGCTCAGGAAGGGGAGTTCCGCATCAATGGTTTTCTTGGAAACATAGTGCTTCCTTGTATTCAGGCTGCACAAAGTAACCTGATGGCCCAGCGCTGCGTAGCTTTTTACCTGGTTGAAGGTGGCAATGGCGCCACCGTCGCGCAATGGGAAGGGGATTCTGCTGCTGACCACCAGGATGTTCATCATGGCTGTGGCTCCTGACTGTTTTTGCCAACCTTATTCTTTACCAATTTGCGCACGCGATCTAGTGGAAACAGCCGTTTGAAAAAACGCTGGTAGGCTTCCAGACTCAAAGTTGCGCTGTCGGCACTGGCCTTTACGGTAATGTAAACACCCACAGGAAGCAGCACAAATGAACTGAGCCACATTCCGGCCCACAAGGGAACGATGCCTTCTTTGCCAATCTTTTCACCGATGATGTTGATGGCGTAATAAATGATGAACATGATGACGGCAATCACCAGCGGAAGTCCGATGCCGCCTTTCCGGATGATGGTTCCCAAGGGTGCCGCGATGAAGAACAAAAGGATGATGACGGCAGACAGTGTGAATTTCTTATGCCATTCAGCCTGGTATTTTACAGACTCTGCCTGTAGCAGGTCAAATTCTGCTTTGTTGTTGTCGGCAATGCTTTTAATTCCCCGGGCTGTGCTTAGGGCAATGCGGTAGATGTCGGCATGCTTGTTCTCGGGGAAATTCTGAATGATTTGCTCTTTAGAGATATTTCCGGGCTTGCTGTTTACACTGTCCGGCAGGAAATGGAAATACGGAGTCATGAAGAAATCCATGCTGCGCTGCAGCTTCATTTTTTTCTGTTTCTCCAGTGAATCAATTTCGATGTGCAGCTCTGAGATGTTCATCATTCGGTAGTCACCGCGAAAGGCCTCTTTATCAGTGATTTTCATATCCAGGCTGCTCAGATCGAAGGTGAGTTGTTGCTTGGCAAATCTTGTGATGTTGTGGGGATAGGAGCGGTAATAATCCCGCATGTCCGTCATCTCTTCGTAACGAACCCCATTGAACAGGGTGAAATACAGAAAACGACGATCCGGAGACAGTTTCATGATTCCCTTTTCAGCCTTTACAATATTCAATTGGCTGTTGCCCTGTCGGTATTCATAAACCATGATGTCACGAACGGTTTCATCGTCCTTTTCTTTCTTTCCCACCTTCAGGCTGTAGCCTTCAATTTGGTTGTAGAACACACCTTCGGTGATGTTAAACGCCGGTTTCTTCTGTCTTAAATCGTATAAAAGACTTTTCCCTTCCAGATTGGCTCGGGGAATCACAATATTGGTGAAATAAAAGGTGATGCAGGCGAACAATACCATGACCATAAACGCCGGCCAAAGCACGCGATACAAAGAGGCACCGGCACTTCGGATGGCCACCAATTCATAACTCTCGGCCAGGTTTCCATACGTCATCAGGCTGGAAATCATTACGGAAAGCGGCAGCGCCAAAGGCACCAGGTCGGCCATGGAGTAGAAAATCAGCTTCAACAGGGTGAAGGTATCTATGCCTTTGCCTACCAAATCATCGATGTATTTCCAAAGGAAATGAATGAGAAATAAAAACAGGCTGATGGCAAAAGTTGCCAGAAAAGGACCGGTAAAAGCGCGAATGATTAACAGGTTCAGCTTTTTCAAAGCAGCGAATTATTCGCAAAAATCGGGCAAAAATCCTCACCCTCTTGTCTTTATTTTGCATCTATGAATCCGAACGAAGAACATGGTCAACAAATGGAAATTGAACTTTCAGAAGAAATGGCTGAAGGCAATTATTCCAATCTGGCCATCATCACGCACAGTAATGCTGAATTTGTCATTGATTTTGTAAGGCTGATGCCCGGTGTTCCCAAAGCAAGGGTAAAGAGCAGAATCATCATGTCGCCGCTGCACGCCAAGCGATTGTTGCTTGCGTTGGGTGATAATCTGGCCAAATTTGAAGAAACTTTTGGGGAAATTGACATTCAGGAACAAGGATCGGGTTTTCACCTGCCCTTGAATTTTGGCGGTCAAACCGGACAGGCCTGATGGCTGTTCTGGCCATTTGGGCCGGATTGGGCATGAAACAGATGCCCGAACCCTGGCAAAAAATGCCGGGGGATGAAGTTTATTGGCTTGTTCCTGATCCTCCTCAGCCGGAAGAAACGTTTCATTCCTGGTGTGCGCGGCTTGCAACAAAAATTCCACCGCAAACCGAGTTCCTCGGCGGATTTTCCCTCGGTGGAATGATTGCCTGCGAACAAGCCAAAACCATGCCCCGGCTCAAAGGGCTGCTGCTGCTCTCGTTTGCCCCGTCCAGGAATTACTGGAGGAATTATTTGAATTGGCTCGCCGGTTCAGGTTTGATGGGGTTGTTTTTGCGGTTACCCGCCCGTTTGGTGTTTCAATACGGCGTGCCGATGATGCGTGTGTTTGGCAGAAAAATATATGTGACCATGAGCCGCGCCCTCAGGCACTGGAATCCGGAGCAAACGAGGACAGTGCTGCGCTGGTTATTGGCATTTGGTACAGCTTCCATCAATCAACCATATTTGCTCGTGTTGGGAAGCAAAGACCCTTGGCTGAAGTCGGGTGCTGATGCTGTTTTGTTGCAGCATGCCGGTCATTTCCTGTTTCCCAAACACCGCCAGGCGGTAGGCCAACACGTGCATGCCTGGATGCAATCACATACATAAACCCTTCCCATGCCCTTTCGATTTGAACACAGCACCAAGCCGGTCATCAGCCGGAGCCGCTACGCCGGACGTCAGCTCACATTTCTGCTTTATTCTTTTCTGGTAATGGGTTTCGGTTTGTTGGTTGGTGTATTGGGTTATCATTGGTTTGCCGGATTTGCCTGGCTTGACGCCCTGCTCAATGCCAGCATGATTCTGGGTGGCATGGGGCCGGTAGATCCGCTTCCAAATGCAGGCGCGAAAATATTTGCCAGTTTCTATGCCCTGTTCAGCGGATTGGTATTTATCACCACCGCCGGCGTCTTATTGGCGCCATTTGGTCATCGCCTGCTGCATTTATTGCATGGAAACGCACACCATAAATGAGTTTTCGTATATCCTCGCTTTTTTGAAGAGGCTGAAAAACTCCGTTTAACTTTGCCCATCGAATAACATCATGACAAACCCATCAATGAATTTGTTGCATGAGGCTATTGAAGCCAACCACAAGCGCGTGTTTTTTGCCGCTTTTCCCGAACAGCCAAAAGCCTATGCGGAAGATGCATCCCAACAAGGGCTGGCTGCATTCCAGCAAAAGCTCAATCAGAATTTTACAGAGCTGCATACCGAAGCTCCGGAATCATGGATAGGAACGGAAGTTAGTCCTTACCTCCAAACAGGTTTGGGCATCCATTATCCTGCTTTTTCGGTAGCAACCTACATCAAACAGGCCAGTGCCGCCTGGGATGCCTGGGCTGCTTTGCCGGCCCGGAACAGGGCTGCAGTGCTTATTGACAGCCTGGAGCGGTTCAAAGCTCGTTTTTTTGAAATCGCATATGCCACCATGCATACCACCGGTCAGGGTTACATGATGAGTTTCCAAGCCAGTGGTCCGCATGCAGCCGACCGCGCACTGGAAGCCATTGCCGTGGGCGTTGAAGCCCTGGAGCAATATCCTTCAGAGGTGAACTGGGTGAAGCCTATGGGGAAATTTGACCTCAGCATCCGCAAAACATTCAAGGCCATTCCCAAAGGCATCAATCTGGTGATTGGCTGTTCGACCTTCCCGACCTGGAATACCGTTCCCGGACTGTATGCCGCCCTAATTACCGGTAATCCGGTGATTGTGAAGCCGCATCCTAAATCCATTTTACCTATTGCCATCGTGGTGGCAGAAATCAGGAATGCCCTGAAAGCAGCAGGTTTGAATGCCGATTTGGTTCAGCTTGCACCTGATACCGCTCATGATCCGGTAACCAAACAACTTGCGGAACATCCTGCCGTGCAGATGATCGATTACACCGGAGGCCCTGCCTTTGGCTTCTACGTGGAAGGCTTGAAGAAAACTTGTTTCACCGAAAAAGCCGGCGTGAATCCGGTGATTGTTGATTCTGTTAAAGATGTAAAAGCGGTTCAGCAGAACCTGGCATTCAGCATCTGTTTGTACAGCGGTCAAATGTGCACTGCGCCGCAATATATTTTTGTTCCTGCCGCCGGCGTGCAAACAGCTGAAGGCACTGTTTCTTATGACGATTTTGTTGCCGGCCTGGCCGCTGCAGTGAAAGAACTGGTGGACAATCCCAAGGCCGGTCCGTTTACTTTGGGTGCCATCCAGAATGACCATACCATTGAAAGAACCAAGGAAGCAGCGGCGCGTTTCCCACATGTTGCGCTGGAATCTGGGCAGGTAACGCATCCTGAATTTCCTGATGCCCGCATGTACGCGCCCGTGGTGCTTACCGCTTCTGCAGGAGAAGTGGCGGGTAATTTCTCGGAACTGTTCGGGCCCTGCGTCTTGGTGGTGAAGACCGATGATACCCAACATTCCATCGAACTTGCCGCGCATGCAGTTGCCGAAAATGGCGCCATTACCTGCTTGGCATACACCACCAACAACGAAGTAATGGCAAGCATTGAACATACCATGAACAAAACCTTTACCCCGGTTTCATTCAACTTTACCGGTGCTGCATTCGTAAACTCACATGCTGCCTTCAGCGATTTTCATGTAACAGGTGGAAACGCGGCGGGAAATGCGAGTTTCACGAACGGTGATTTTATTTCCAAAAGATTCGTTTGGGTTGGAAACCGTTTTGCATAAGCATTGTTAATCATACACATTATGAAACACAACTTTTTAAATTTTTCCATCATGATGGCTTCGGCCATAGCCCTCGCTTCCTGTGGTGGCGGAGTGAAGTCAACAGAAAGCAAAGGTGCTGATTCTGCAGCCCAGGCTGGTGCAGGTGCTCAGGCTTATCAGGTTGACGTGACCAAGAGTACCGTGAAGTGGAAAGGGTTCAACACCCTTGGCTACGAACATTTCGGCAGCATGAACGTCAAATCAGGTACCCTTCAGTTTGAAGGTGCAGCATTGAAGGCCGGTAAATTCGTTATGGACATGACTTCCATAAAGTGTGAAGACCTCACCGATGCTGAAAAGAACAAGAAGCTGATTGCCCACTTGAGCGATACCGACTTCTTTGCTGTAAGCAAATTCCCTGAAGCAACGTTTGAAATCACCGGTATTTCTGCAGTACCTGCCGATTCAGCAGGCAATAACAGCATCATTGAAGGAAACCTTACCCTGAAAAATGTTACCCGTAACATCGCTTTCCCTGCTAAGGTTGCGGTAAATGGCAATCAGGTTAGTGCCGACGGTAAAGTTGTAATCAATCGTCTGGACTGGGGTGTAAACTACAAACGCGAACAAGCCGGTCTTGCTGAAAAAGCCATGATGGCCATCAAAGATGGTGTGGTGAAGAAGGAAATGGAAATAAGCGTAAGCATTACTGCGCTGAAGTAACAACGCTTCTTTATCTATAAAAAAAGGCTGCACAACGTGCGGCCTTTTTTTATTCCCGGCAGGTATTGATGATGAAATTATAAACTTCAAACAGTCTTCAGGTTGTTTCAGCTTTTCATCATACGTTCTTGCCGGAACAAAACAAAAGGCCTCGTGAATACGAGGCCTTTGCTCAAGAAACCTTATTTTGGTGATTAATCGGAATTCAATCCGAGGTATTTCAGGAATTCACTGCGTACGGCCTGGTCGTGAAATTTACCGTGGTAAGAAGCCGTTACCGTAGAAGCCGTTACGTCTTTAATGCCTCGGCTGGCAACACACAAGTGTGATGCGTCTAAAACCACAGCCACATCATCTGTTTCCAATACTTCTTTCAGGTGCTGGGCAATTTGCACAGTCATCCGTTCCTGCACTTGCGGGCGCTTGGCGTAATGATCAACGATCCTGTTGAGCTTACTCAAGCCAATAACTTTTCCGCTCGAGATGTAAGCTAAGTGCGCTTTGCCAATGATGGGAACAAAATGGTGTTCGCAGGTGCTGTGGAAATTGATGTCGCGTTCAACCAACATTTCCTGATACTTGAAATTGTTGGTGAACAGTGTGGCAGCAGGAATATTTCTGGGATCCAGTCCCTTGAATTGTTCCATCACGTACATCTTCGCTACGCGCAGCGGTGTGCCTTTCAAACTTTCGTCTTCCAGGTCCAGACCAAGGATGTGCATGACCTCACGGAAGTGCTTGGCAATCAGTTCAATTTTCAGCGCGTCGTCCATGGCGAAGGCATCCGCCCTTAATGGCGTTTCGGCGCTTGAGCCCAGGTGGTCATCACCAAGGGTTTCGTAATCTTTCAAATGTTTATTGTCCATCGTATTCGACGTAATTTCTGGGTGTTTCATACAAGCGTATGCTCAGTTCAAAACTTTCATCTATACGCTTGCGCAGCTTATTCCAAATCACCACCACAATGTTTTCTGCAGTAGGATTCAGATGTTTAAATTCCTCGGTGTCCAAATTCAGGTTGCGGTGGTCCCAAGGCTCGATGAAAGTTTCATCCATCAATTCCTTCAAAACCTTCATATCCATCACGTAGCCGCTCACAGGATCTACTTCCCCGCGCACCATCACCTCCACCTCGTAGTTATGGCCATGGTAATTGGGTAAGTTGCAAAGTCCGAAAAACGAACGGTTTTGTTCGTCCGTCCACTCCGGAACATGCAAGCGATGTGCTGCGTTAAAATGTGCTTTTCTGAATACGGAAACCTTCATCTAATACTTCATGAAACCAAATCTAATCTGAAAGGTTTGTTTGGGGTGAGGAAAATATTCATCCGATGCGAGGTCGCCGTTCCTTTTGAACAAGTATGCGCAGGGTTCAACAAACAACTCTTGGAGGCCCTGAGCCCCACGCTGATGAAACTTCGCATCCTGCGTTATGACGGCCAAAGGAAGGGCGATAAATTTTCCATGCAGTTGGGGCCAAAAATCTTCAATTTACGCTGGGAAGGTTTGGTTTCTGCCGCCGGGCAAACACCCGGAACTTATTGGTTCGAAGATGTTGGCCTGAAATTACCGTTTCCCTTGAAACACTGGAAACACAAACATCTTGTCAGAACTTCCGGTCAAGGAGCGGTCATTATGGACATTGTGTCTTTCTCTACCGGGAATTCCTTCATCGACATGCTTTGTTATCCATTGCTGAAAAGCATGTTTCAGGCACGTATATCGAAATATCAAAGGTATTCATTTGCGTAAGTTGTTGATAATCAACGCTTTGCATTTTGTTTAACTTTTTACCGTTACTTCTTAAACAAAACACAATGGTTGTAGGTACAATTCTTGCCACATTTGTTCATACAAAAGCGAAAGGTTATGACAAAAGTTGACTTTGATAGAATGGTTGCCTGCGAATTGTTGCCCTTGAGGCACTTTGCGCTGTCCTTAACCCGCAATGATGAAGACGCCGGGGATTTGGTTCAGGAAACCATGCTGAAGGCCATCCGTTACATGGACAAGTTTGAAGAAGGTACCAACCTGCGAGGCTGGTTGTACACCATCATGAAAAACAGCTTCATCAATAAGTATCGCCGAGATGTGAAAAGGAATACCTTCCTGGATTCTACAGATAATGGTTATTTCCTGGACATTCCTGCGCATCGCGCCGACAACGTGGCTGAACTGAAATTCATTCGCCGCGACTTGGAAGATGCCATTGAAGATTTACCCATTGAACTGAAGGTAACCTTTACCATGAATGTGGAAGGGTATAAGTACCACGAAATAGCTGAAGAGTTGGGCATACCGATTGGAACGGTGAAAACCAGAATCTTTGTAGCGCGCAGGATGTTGCGTAAAAGGCTGCATGCTTACGGCGAGGCTTTTGGATACGACCGCAAAAAAGCCTGATTATTTTTGCAGAAGTTAAAACAGGGGAGCGAGTCCCCTGTTTTTGTTTATGAGCCACATGAAGTCAACCTATTTACTGCTGGATATTGGAACCATTTTGTTTCCCTTATTGTTGAGTTTCGACAAGAAAGTTGCATTCTGGCGTAAATGGAAATTCCTTTTTCCGGCCATGTTTCTTGTGGCCATATTCTTTTTGGTTTGGGATTATATGTTTACGCTTTGGGGTGTTTGGGGTTTCACACCTGCATACATCACAGGGGCATATTTGGGCAATTTGCCTTTGGAAGAAGTCACATTTTTTCTGGTGGTGCCGTATGCCTGCGTGTTTGTGTACGAATGCCTGAAAGTATATTTCCCATCAGACCCGCTGCGCAATTTTTATAAAGGAATTCACGTGGCCGTGATGCTGCTGATGGCCCTTGCACTGATTTTTTATTTCGATCGCCTGTACACAGCAGTTACCGCCATGTTGCTTTTGTTCTTTCTGCTGATGCATTCCTGGGTTTGGCGCAGTAAGTATCTTTCGTTTTTCTACCTTGCCTGGATTATTTGCATTATTCCCATGCTTGTAGTGAACGGTGTACTGACCGCGCTGCCGGTGGTTTGGTATAAACCGGCAGAACAAATTGGGCAACGGTTGGGGACGATACCTGTAGAAGATTTCTTTTACAACATGTTGTGCATGCTGATGAATATTGGCATTTACGAACGGCTGCAAAGGTTGAACAAACCTGCCGGGCAAGATTTGGCCGAGGAACCCACGGCTCAGGCCTCCTGATTACCTTTGTCGTCCGCACCCTGTGAATCTTGAAACTGTACTGAATGAATATGGCAGCATCAGGCCGCTGCAACAGCTGGCGGAGCAATTGCCCCGGGAATCGGCCATATACCTGGAAGGGGTAAGCGGTGCCGGTCCGGCACTGATTCTAGCTTCCTTGCTGAACAAGCAGCGGAATCCTGTTTTGGTGATTCTGGAGCAAAAAGAGGAGGCGCTCTACTTCAAAAACGATCTGGAACATTTGCTTCCGGGAGAAACAGTATTGTTTTTGCCCGAATCTGCCATGCGGCCCTTTAAGCCTGCCCAGGTGCACGCCGGTTCTGTACAGGAACGGGCCGAAACCATCAGCCTGCTGCGCAAAAAGCGCTCCCGCATCCTGGTGACTTATGCTACCGCAGCCGCCGAATTGGTGATTGAAGAACAGGAGTTAAAAAACAATACCATTGAACTGAGTGTTGGCCAGGACCTCGACCTCGATTTTTTATTGGAATATCTGCAGGAACATGGCTTCACCCGCGAGGATTTTGTGTTTGAACCCGGGCAGTTCAGCCTTCGCGGTGGAATTATGGACCTGTTCAGCTTCGCCCACGAACATCCCTACCGCATTGAGTTGGACGGCAATCAGGTGGAAAGCATCCGTACCTTCGACATCAGTTCACAACTTTCCATCAAGGAAATAGGCTTTTTCACACTCATCCCGGACATCCGTTCGGATGAAATTGCCCGCAACAGGGTAGAACTCGCAGATTACCTCGATGCCGATACGCTCTTGTGGATGCGCAATCCGGTATTGCAGGAAGCCTCACTGAAGAAGTTATGGGCAACAGCACTTCAAGAACACCTGAACAGCGAATCGGCGGAAAAGCCAGTAGCACCTTCAGTACACTACATGCCACCGGGCAGCCTGTCGCGTTGGCGGCAACGGTTCAAAACGGTTGATTTCGGCAGCGAGCGACCGGAACATCAAAACATCATTCGCTTTCAACAGTCGCCTCAACCGCAGTTCCAGCGCAACTTTGATATGCTCATCAACTGGATGAAGCAAAATCAGGATGCCGGCATACACAACCTGGTATTCAGTGACAATCCCAGACAAATTGAACGCCTGCATACCATCTTTAACGACTTGAATGCAGGTATCAACTTCCACCCGATTTACCACGGCTTATCCCAGGGTTTTATAGACGCAGACGCTTCGGCCGCATTTACTACCGAGCATCAGCTGTTCGACAAATACTACAGGCCGCGCAGCCGACAGCGTTACAGCAGCAGCACGGCCATGACCTTGCGCGAGCTGCGCAACTTGAATCCCGGCGATTATGTGACCCATATTGACCACGGCATCGGGAAGTTTGCCGGTCTGCAACGTATGGAAATGAATGGCGTGATGCAGGAGGTGGTTCGGCTGGTTTATAAAGACGGCGACGAATTGTATGTAAGCGTCAACAGCCTGCACAAAATATCCAAGCACTCCGGAAAAGATGGCACAGCGCCCACCCTGCACAAGTTGGGAAGCGCTACCTGGGATCGTCAGAAGAAAAACACCAAGAAAAAGGTTAAAGACATCGCCCGTGAGTTGATTGCCCTGTATGCACGCCGGAAGGCAGAGCCCGGATTCAGTTATGCACCCGACAGCTACCTGCAGGTGGAACTGGAGGCGAGTTTCTTCTATGAAGATACTCCGGACCAGGCAAAATCAACAGAAGATGTGAAGCGCGACATGCAGGCCGAACATCCCATGGACAGGCTGGTTTGTGGCGATGTAGGCTTCGGAAAAACAGAAGTAGCCATGCGTGCGGCGTTCAAAGCGGCTACCGATGGAAAGCAAGTGGCCGTGCTCGTGCCAACCACCATCCTGGCCCACCAGCATTACCGCACCTTTGTGAAGCGTTTCAGTGGCTTTCCGGTAAGCGTGTCTTACCTGAACAGGTTTAAAAGTGCCAGGGAACAAAAAGAAACCCTGCACAAACTGAAGGAAGGAAAAATTGACATCATCATCGGCACGCATCGATTGCTGGCCAAGGATGTTCAGTTTAAAGATCTGGGTTTGCTGATCATTGACGAAGAACAGAAATTCGGGGTTTCCAGCAAGGAAAAGCTGAAAGAACTTCGTGTGAATGTGGATACGCTCACGCTTACGGCCACGCCCATTCCGCGCACGCTGCACTTTTCACTGATGGGCGCCCGCGATTTAAGCATCATCAATACGCCACCGCCGAACCGACAACCGGTTCATACCGAATTGCACGTGTTTAACAAGGAGCTTATTGGCCGAGCCATTTCTGAAGAACTGAACCGTGGCGGACAGGCATTCTTGATTCATTCACGGGTGAAAGACATCCATGAAGTTGCCCGGATGGTAGAAGAATCTTGTCCCGGAGCCAGGGTCGCTGTTGCCCACGGACAAATGGGCGGAGAAGAGTTGGAACAGGTAATGGTTCGGTTCATTGAAGGTGAATTCGATGTGTTGGTGGCAACAACCATTATTGAAAGCGGCCTGGATATTTCCAACGCCAATACCATCATCATCAACAATGCCCACATGTTCGGGCTGAGTGATCTGCACCAGATGCGCGGCCGCGTGGGACGAAGCAATACCCGCGCTTTTTGTTACCTGCTGGCACCGCCTTTGTCAACGCTGACCGATGAAGCCAGAAAGCGCCTGCGCACCATAGAAGAATTTAATGAACTAGGCTCCGGATTTCAGGTGGCCATGCGCGACCTTGACATCCGCGGAGCCGGAAACCTGCTGGGCGCAGAGCAGAGCGGGTTCATCGCCGACATGGGTTTTGACATGTACCATAAAATTCTGGATGAGGCCGTTCGCGAGTTGAAGCAGGAAGAATTTGGCGAGGTGTTCGGTGATATTCCGGAGGATACCAGCACGCGGGAATGTGTGGTGGAAACGGATTATGAAATGCTGATACCACCTTGGTTTGTGAGCAGCATTTCCGAGCGACTTGCGTTGTATAATGAACTTGCAGCCGTGGATTCGGAAAACGGCTTGCGCAACTTTGGCGACAACCTGCGCGACCGCTTTGGCAAGCTTCCGGATGAAGTCATCAGCCTGATGGATACGGTTCGCCTGAAGTGGGCCGGTAAGGAGCTGGGACTTGAAAAAGTATCCTTGGGAAGGGGAGGCATGAAGCTGTTCTTCCCATCAGATCCAACACATCCTTTGTTTTCCAGCGAGCGTTTTCAAAAAATGCTGCAGTATGTTGCCGGCAAGCCGGAAAAGTTCAGCGTGCGTCAAACGGATAAAATGCTGTTCCTGCAGGTTCGATTGGTAGAAGACTTGCATCAGGCGCTGTATGTGCTGGAAGAGATGGAGCAGGCAGCTAGTGCTTCAATGAATTAACTTTGACTTCATGCATCGCCGAAATTTTATTCGTCAATCAAGTATGGGTCTGGCGGCCTGTTCATTGTTGCCAATAACCCCGAACGCTTTTAACCATGTGGTGGCTGAACTGAATGCTTATCGGGCAACGAATCCTGATTTGTCGCGCGTTGAAGACGAAGCATTCTGGAGTATTGTGCGCACCGCCTTTCGTCGCGAAGGTGGGTTCATCAATCTTGAAAATGGCTATTTCAGTCCGCAACCAGAATCCGTATTTCAGACTACCTGGAAACAGGCTGGCCGCATCAATGCCACGAGTTCATTTTTCATGCGTCGGGAGCAGGAACAAGCCATTGAAACTGCACGGGCCGCACTTGCGGAATTCCTCGGTATTCCTGCCGAAGAGCTCGCCCTAACACGAAATACTACTGAATCGTTGAATACCGTCATTTCCGGTTTCCCATGGAAGTCGGGCGATGAAGTGATTATTGGCGACCAGGATTATGGCAGCATGAACGAAGCCTTCCGCCAGAATGCCAAACGTCACGGGATTCAGGTGCGCACGGCGAGCGTTCCTTTATTGCCCAAAACCGATGAAGAACTGGTGCGGGCCTATACAATGCTCATCGGTCCGAAGACACGCATGCTGCATCTCACACATCTGATCAACCTCAGCGGACAGGTGATTCCCGTGGCAGCCATTGCCAAGGCTGCAAAAAGCATCAATCCGAACATTTGTGTGGTGGTAGATGCCGCACACAGCATTGCCCAACTCGAGTTTCGGTTACCGGAATTGGCTGCTGATATCGTGGGCGCCAGCCTGCACAAATGGCTGTGCAACCCTTTGGGTGCGGGTATGCTTTGGATGAGGCCGGAATGGATTCCTCAGATTTGGCCATTGATGGGTGATACAGGCATGCCGGAAACCAATATCCGGCGCTTTGAACATCAGGGAACGCGTCCCGTTCAGAACCTCATGAGCATTCCTCATGCCATTAAATTCCATCAGGCTGTAGGTGGTTCCCTGAAAGAGGCCCGTTTGAAATTCCTGATGAAACGCTGGGCTTCAGCTGCAGCTGATTCATCCGTTTTGAGCCTGCAAACCCCATGGAATCAGGTGGGAAGGAACAGTGCCATTGCAACCGTGAACCACAACAGCCTCAGTCCCGGGCAATTTGCAACGCTGTTGTTCGACAAACACAAAATCTTTACCGTAGCCATCGAACATCCGGTGGTAAACGGAATTCGCATCACGCCGCATCTATACACTGCACCTTCCGATGTAGATGCGCTGGTTCAGGCGCTGAAAAATCCGGCGGGTTACTGATTTCCGCAGGTGTTTTAATGTAGCGAAAACAACAGCCCGGCACTGAGCATGTTGCCGCTAAACCGGCTTCGCTGTTCCAGCTGTACGGTGTAATCAAAGCGAAACCAGGCTTTTTCGGAAAGCGGTATCCCCATGCCTGCCGCGATTTGAAAATTGCTGCGGCCCCTGTTGATGTTGGTCATCATCTTTCCCTGAATCAAAAATCCATTGATGATGTGTTGACCTGCCAGACCCGCGAGCAGGTAGGTGGTTTTCAAACTGTCGGCATTGTTCCATGGTGTCCAGTAGAAGCTGGGCGCCAGCAGCATGCGCAAACTCCCGCCAAATGAAATTTCCGGTCGAATATTCACCAGTGTTTGATCGGCATTGTTCGAAAGGAATCCGCCACTGAGGCCGATTTATACCTTCGACTTGAGCTCATTGCGTTCCTGTTCGCTGAATATTCTCGTGCTGTCCGGACGCTGTCCGGAAAGCTACAGTCCGAAGGCCAGGCAGCTCAACATGATGGCTTTTTTCATTTGATGTTGCAAAAGAACATTTCTTCACCTTCGAGGAAACCGGTCAGACGGTCACCGATGGCCACGGGGCCAACACCGGCAGGCGTTCCGGTATAAATAAGGTCACCAATTTTCAGGGTGAAGTATTTGGAGACAAAGGCAATGATTTCATCCACAGGGAAGAGCATGTCCGCGGTATGTCCGTTTTGAACGGGCTGTCCGTTTTTATGCAGCGCAAAATGCAGGTCCTGGATATTCCTGTTTCCCAGCGGTACAAAGGAACTCAACAGCGCCGATTGGTCAAAGGCTTTGGCCAGTTCCCAGGGAAGCCCTTTTTTCTTCAGCACACTTTGAAGGTCGCGCGCGGTAAAGTCAATACCCAATGCAATTTCATGGTAATACGTATGGGCGAATTTAGGTTCAATATGGCGGCCCAGTTTATTGATGCGCACCACCAGTTCAACTTCATGATGCACATCGTTGCTGAATTCCGGGATAAAAAACGGTTTGTTGTTCAACAACAATGCAGCGTCCGGTTTCAGGAAAATGACCGGTTCCGTGGGTACATCGTTGTTGAGTTCCAAGGCGTGGTCGCGGTAGTTTCTGCCGATGCAAATGATTTTCATGGGTTGGGCGAAACTAAAATAATTTCTGCGATCCGCGGGTCGCGGGTTGAATACCTGACTTTGAAAACGGAGTTAATATCCATGGGCATGGGAGTATTCCAGAAGAAGCCTTTTTTAAGTTTTTCAATGCGGCGGCTTCCTGCGGCGAAGGAATAGCGCAGAAATCCATTGTTGTAAGATTCTATGTGCAGGTTTGTAGTTGCGGCAAAATGTGTGAGGTGGTACCGGTAGCGCCATTGGGCACCTTCATAAACGAGCCATGGCGTAAGGCCGATGACGGCGAGTACCAAGCCATAAATCCAGGCGTCGTGAAATTCTATATTGCTAAGGATGTGTCGTACATTCAGGTAACGCCAAAGCAGGGCTGCCATACGCAATACCGAAATGAGAAAACATACCAATGAAAGCAATGTAAGCAAGTGGTCGTAGCTGGCTTCATCGGCAAACCAGTTGAGCCATGCATAAAAGGGTGTTGAAACAGCTATCAGCGGAAGCAACAGCAACTGGATGCGCAAGGAGCGATAACGACGCTTGTAGTCGGCCACGAATTGAAGGTCGCGTTCCCGAAGAATTTCCTGGACACGTGATCGCCGTGCTTCTTTACTTAATCCTTCGCGACCCGTTGTCTTAGGTTGTTTCTGTTGCTTGTAGTGGCCGTAAAGCATGGCATCATAAACATCCTTTTTCCCTGGATTCGACAACAGGTCGTACCCTTGGTTTAGGATTTTCATCATCTGCTCGGCGGAAGCATCGTTTGGGTTATGGTCCGGATGGTAGCGCCTGGCTGCCTGAAGGTATGCCTTCCGCACCTCAGCAATTTCAGCGCCTACTTTCAAACCAAGCAATTTGTAGTAATCGTATTCCAAGTTGGCTAAAATATACCTTGATTTCATTGCTGCAAGAATTTGTCATTGCTTTATTTGTCGGATGCGGGAACTATATGTGCAGGTGAAGCCTGGCGCTTCCAAAAACTCGGTGGAACTATTGGAGGATGGAAGCTACTTGGTTCGATTACGTGCAAAACCGGTAGATGGCGCGGCAAATAAGGCTTTAATTGAATTGTTGTCTAATACATTGAGTGTGCCTAAAAGCTGCATCAGCATAGGCCGTGGAGCAAATGCGCGGTTCAAAAAGGTACTTATCTCGGACCCCTGAATCCTGGGGACTTTAAAAAAGAAAGAGCCTCCCTCGGGAGGCTCTTTCTTTTGTTTTACCACTCAGAGCGAATGGTTATTGAATTTATTAGTTCTTTACGAAACGGATGCTCTGTTTGGTTCCGTTCACCTCTGTGGTGATCAGGTACATTCCGTTGTTCAGGTTGCTCAGGTCAAGCTGACGTACAGAAGCAGGATAGCTGGCTACAATACGACCTGCCATATCGCTCACATGGTAGCTCACTGCTTCTGAAGGAAGCACTACCTGGATGTTGTTATGGGCAGGATTTGGGTACACGAACAGGTTCATGTTCATGCTGTTTGCAGCAGACTGGCTGTTGATACCGGCTTTATCCAGCGCAACTTCAGTACCGCTCACTGCGTCTTTGTCAGCAACTACGTTGATGGGAGCTGGAGGCGCAGTAAATAAACCTTGAGTCAGGTTGTACGTGCCGGTACTGTTGAAAAGAGTATTTTCAGTGCTGGTGATTGTACCACTTGCGATTGAACCACCAATGCTGCGCCATGATCCATTATCCAACCAGGCAATACGATCAAATGAACCAGACGTTGGCAGTCCAAAATAAACATCAATATTATCAGTTGAGATGCGCTCTACAGTCCAATAATTGGCGCTGTTAATGGAAGTAAGACTGCTGTGCAGGTCTGGATCTACGCCTGCAGGATCAGCTGCGAGTGCAACAATTTTCCAGTCGTTAACAGTACTGGAGGTAACGATGGTCAAAGGAAGGTAGTTGCTGGAATTACCACCAACAGGTACAACAATTTTACTTCCGGATAAGGCACCGTCAGTCTTATTCACATAAGCTATTCCGATGATGTAAGATGTGTTGTTACCACCGCTGATGCCGTTGCTGGTCAGTGTGGCTTTGTTTCCGTCAGGATCAATGAGTCCTTTGGTCAGGGTCAATGCACCGAAGTTAACATCGCTTGCCAATACTACATTGCCTGAAGATGCTTTATTGATAACTACTGGAGTGCCGCTCAATCCGCCAGCGCTTACAGAAGAAAGAATCTGATTGCCGCTTGCCCTGTTGAAGGTAAGGGAAGTCATGGTGTTGTTGCTGCTGCCAATCATCACACGGCCTTGAGCCTGGAACATACCGCCACTTACGTTTGAAGTAGCACCGATGGTGCGGAACGAATCAGTTACAACGATGTTGTCATTGCTGAAGCTGGCCGTATTGTGGATGTTCAATTTGGTGAAGGTAGTGGTGGTAACAGCCGAAGTATTGTAGCTCAGGTCGTGAGCGGCATTACCTGTCATATTCCAGGTACAAGTGTTGGCGCGGAACATGGCACCTGCACCGAGACGCAGGTATCCACGGAGGTTCACAATACCATTACTGGTAGGTGAATTGAAAATACCATTCTTGTCAACATGTACATTGTTCAGATTCAGGGTAGAGCCTGCAAGTGGGTGCAATTGACCGCCGCGGATGTAGAGCAGACCCGAAACATTCAGGCCATTTACACCGGTGTACAACATGCTGTTGAAAGTTACTTCAACATTGCCGAGGAATAGTTGACCATTCCCTTTATCGGCGCGTACCTGTGCACCCTGAAGAATCATTGTTCCGACAGTCAGCATTGCGGTATCACCTTCCAAACGAATGTAACCTCTGTAACGTGTAGTTGCAGTGATGCTGCCCATGCTTACCGTATCACGGATGATGGCATGTTTGGTGCTGTTGGTTTGGTTGAACACTACGTCAGCACCATCGCAGGGACACTTATCGCCAACCCAGTTGAACCTGTTGCTCCACTGTTCGTCCCTTCCACCGCCGTCCCATACTACGGTTCCATCCGAGCAGGTGTTTGGTGCGGTAGTGTACACACGAACTACGCCTTTGTTGCTGCTATATTCCCTGGAACCACCGGCTACGCGGGTACCGTTTCCGGAAATTGATACACGACGACCAAATTGTTCTCCTGCGGCACTTCCGTTAACATCGTCGGTTAATGCCTGATTCCAACCGGAACCCAGGTTCTTGAAAATTCTGAAGTGTCCGGAATTTACGCCGCCACCATCGTTGCGTGGTGCACCAATCACAACGGTACGGCCATTGTAAGAAATCCCAACTTCAAAACCTGATGAGTCACCTGCAGCTTCACCTGCAATGTCGGAACCAACCTGGGTCCAGGCTGAGCTTCCGGCAAATTCAAAAATACGTGCAACACCTGAACGGGTACCGTTGGCAGAACTCTTTGGAGCGCCAACTACTAAGGTGTCTCCGGAATGAGACAAACCAATACTCCAGCCTGATTCTTCACCTGCTGAACCGTTGATGTCTGATCCCACCTGTACCCATGCAGATGTACCTGAATTCCAATCATAAATGCGCACATGACCAGCGTTGGAGCCACCGTCGTCATTAGATGTTCCACCTGCAGCAATGCGGTTTCCGTCTGCAGAAATGCTCACAGAATATCCAAAGAAATCGCCGAGGTTCTCACCATAAATGGTGCTGCCCTTCTGATTCCAGGTGCTGCCATCCCAAGTGAAGGCGCGAATCATTCCGATATCGGTTTGCGTGGCGGTAGGTCCATTGTTTGAATGCGCACCAACGATCATGGAATTACCGTCTGCAGAAATTTTAACGGCGGTACCGCTCAAATCCCCGCCTGCAACGCCATCAATGTCACTGCCGAGTTGTGCCCATGCAGTACCATTCCAACGATATACGCGCACATGACCGGCAGAAACACCACCATCGTCATTGTTCGGAGCGCCAATGGCCACAGTCAAACCGTCGGCCGATAATGAAACTGAAGTACCTGATTCGTCGTCGGTGGCTTCACCGAAGATGGTGGAACCTTTTTGGGTCCAAGTGCCACCAACCAGTTCAAAAATGCGCACAGCGCCTGCTTTGGAATTGGTCCATGAAGCACCAACAGCTACTGTCAGGCCGTTGGCGGATAATGCATTGGCCATTTGCATGTGGAAGCCGGATGCGCCTCCGATGATGTCGGAGCCTACCTGTGATTGGGCTGAAAGTCCTGTTGCGCACAACGAAGCCATTACAGCCACACTTAGGTTTTTCAAGTGGGGAGTTATGTATTTTCTCATAGAATTGTTTATTGTTGGTGCAAAGTTAATAAGCCTCGAGGTGCGCTCCGGATTTGTGGAAAAGTATATGACAACTTGTCCCAATATGATGTGTTTTTAAAGGAATGTTGAAGCATTTAAGAAGTTTCTCAGGAAACTTCTTAACATAAGCAACCATTGACCTGCAGCAAAGCTTTTTACAGCAAGTTCAATTGGCTGTTTGTACCATCTTCCTCAGTGCTGTGATCCGGTGTAGTTTTCTGCCCTGTTGTCAGGTCAATGTTCTCGGTCCTGGAAGATAAAAGGGTTACTTTCAGAACATTTAATTCATGCCATTTTGTTCCAAGTGCTTTCCATCCTTTCAACTCCGTTAACGCACTAAACTTGAAGGTTTCTTTACACGTTTTCTTGTCCGCGCCGCTCCATGAAATCTCAAGCTCTGGATCACCAATCAGGCTGCAGGCAAGCAGCTTATTTCCCTGGTCATCACCAATGAAGTTGAATTTCTTATCCAACGACAGGGTTTCAATCAGGAACTTCTTTGCATACCATTTCTTTTGTGCTCCGTGGTAATAAAACGCATGAACAGGTACTTGAGGGTCGAATTTCTGAACCAAGTATGTTTGCTCGGTATTGTATCTGTTGGTTAAAGCATAATCGGTGAGTTCGTAGTGGCCGTCGTTCCAGATGACCAATATGCGGTCTTCGCCATCGAAGCTGCCCAGAAATTGCCCATGACCGTCGGTGTTCAACCGCCCAACTTCGGGTTCGTACCAAATTTTTCGTCCTCCTGCAGTGCTTCGTCCTTTTTCTTTCAGTTCCACTTTGCGTACCGGATAACGTGTGAGCAGGTTTCCCTGTGAGCCCCTTCCTTTAATGGCAAGTTGGGCAAAGTCGTAATCGAACTGTTTCACCCTCGCACCGGCGAGGTTGCTTAAATGCACCGCAATCTTTTCTGCTTCGGCGTTGCTGTTGGCCGTAAAATACAAAAGTTCACTACCGGGACTTCCCTGAGTAATGTCGTATTCTTTGTCCCGGATGATTCCGGTGATGTTGAAGCGCTTCACAAGGGTTCGTTTGGATGCACCATCGTAGTAAACCACGTTGTACACCATGCGCTCGTCATTTTTTCTGAACACGTCCACGTGGATGATGTTTTTCCCCATGAATTGCTTTTCGCTCACTTTACTCACCATGTATTTCCCATCCTTTCGGATGGCAATGACGTCGTCAATGTCAGAACAGTCACAAATGAACTCGTCTTTTTTCAGACCGTAGCCTACAAATCCTTCCTTTTTGTTGGCATATAGTTTAACGTTGGCCTCGGCAACAACATTGGCTTCAATGCTCTCAAAGCTGCGAATCTGGGTTTTGCGTTCGCGGCCCTTTCCATAATTCTTGATCAGTTTCCTGAACCATTCCACGGCATAATCGGTGAGGTTGTTCAGGTGGTGCTGTACCTCGGCAATCTGCGTTTCAACACCGCGTATATGTTCATCGGCCTTGAAGCTGTCAAATTTGGAAATACGTTTGATTTTAATTTCCGTAAGCCGGACAATGTCATCGCGCGTTACCTCTCGGCGAAGGAGTTTTTTGAAGGGTGTTAAGCCCAGGTCTATGGTTTCAATGACAGCCTCCCAGGTTTCACATTCTTCGATGTCGCGGTAAATGCGGTTTTCTATGAATATTTTCTCCAGAGAAGATAAATGCCAATCATCCTCCAGCCTGTTGAGCTTGTTCGCCAGGCTTTTGCGAAGCAGTTCCAGGGTATTTGCGGTGCTGCGTTCCAGGATTTCATTCACGCTGAGGAATGCCGGCTTATCACCTACAATTACACAGGCGGCCGGTGAAATACTCACTTCACAGTCGGTGAATGCATAAAGCGCATCTATGGTCTTATCGGGTGAAGTGCCCGGGGCAAGTTGTATTTCTACTTCAACATCCTTGGCGGTATTGTCAACCACCTTTTTGATTTTTATTTTGCCTGAATCGGCGGCTTTCAGGATGCTTTCAATCAGGGAACCGGTTGTGGTGCTGTAGGGGATTTCCTTGATCAGCAATCGCGACTTGTCGGCTTCCTCTATCCGGGCGCGAACCCTAATCCTGCTTCCTTTTTTACCGCCGTTGTAGTTGCTGAAATCAGCCATGCCGGCCGTAGGGAAATCAGGCAGGATGTTGGTTTTCTTGCCGCGGAGTACGTCAATGCTGGCTTCACATAACTCGATAAAGTTATGGGGCATGATTTTGGTACTCAAACCAACGGCAATGCCTTCCACACCCTGAGCAAGCACCAGCGGAAAGCGCACCGGAAGCAAGAGGGGTTCTCGCTTGCGGCCGTCATAACTTAACTGCCAGTTGGTTAGCTCCTCATCATAAAGCACTTCCAGCGCGAATTTGCTCAGGCGGGCTTCGATATATCGGGGAGCAGCGGCACTGTCGCCGGTAGCAGGATCGCCCCAGTTTCCCTGGGTATCAATCAACAGGTTCTTTTGGCCAATATTAACCAGAGCATCGCCAATGGCCGCATCACCGTGCGGGTGGTATGCCATGGTTGCACCGATGATGTTGGCAACCTTGTTGTATCGACCGTCATCCATTTCCTTCATGGCATGAAGGATGCGGCGTTGCACGGGTTTTAAGCCATCTTCCAGTGCCGGTACCGCACGTTCCAGGATTACATAGCTGGCATAGTCTATGAACCAATTTTGAAAAAGGCCACTTACAGGCTGTATTTCACTGTGCCCGGAACCGATGATGGTTTCAGAAGGTGCTTCATCAGAAGGAAGGATATGTTCTTCGTCGTGGTTCAAGGAAGGTACAAAAAAAGCATCCGGACGGCATTTGCTGTCCTCAGGTTTTGCACAGTGCTGTGCGTTTGCTTAGGAGTTCCACCAACCTTGTGGGTCATCGATGAACCTATGGATGCTTTCCATTTGTTCACCGTGGATGTACCCTTGCGCGGCGGCTACCGGCAACAGGTGGTCCAGGTCGGTTAACGTATGCAGGCGAATGTTTCGTTCCTCAAAACGCTTCTGGGTATCGGGGAAATTGTAGCTGAACAATGCCAGCATACCATGTACGGTTGCACCGGCTGCTTCCAAAGCATCAACTGCGGCAAGACTGCTTTTTCCGGTGCTTATTAAATCTTCAACAACCAAAACGGGCTGTTCCGGAACCAAACGACCCTCTATCTGATTTTTTAATCCGTGTTTTTTGGGTTCTGGTCGAACATAACAAAAAGGAAGTTCCAACCCATCGGCCAATAAAGCCCCGTGCGCAATACCGGCGGTTGCCACCCCTGCAATCATGCCAGCGTCGGAAAATGCACGTCCGGCGGCTTCCATCAAACTATTTTTTATAAAAGTTCTGATCTCTGGAAAACTAAGTAAAACCCTGTTGTCGCAGTATATGGGAGCGCGAATTCCGCTTGTCCATGTAAAAGGGTCATCAGGACTTAATTGAACGGCTTTCACCTCGAGGAGATAATTTGCTAATTTTGCAGCGAGGTCTGAATTCATGGAGGGGCAAAGCTACAAAATCTACTTTAACCGCTGTTCCCTCATCATTGCGCCCACTCCGGAAGCCATTGCCGGAGTTCCAAATGTTTTCTTTATTGATGATGATGGATTGGAGCGTACCGTGCGCATCATGCTTTCGGATGAAAGCGCCGGTAAGAACCTTAATTATGTTTTGTTATCGGAACAGCCCAAACAGCAAATGGACTTCCTGATGGAACGCTTTCCCGTGGTAAGGGCAGCCGGTGGCATCGTGATGCATGAGGATCGGGAAATTCTGACCATTTTTCGCAATGGTTTTTGGGATTTGCCGAAAGGGAAGATTGAGAAAATGGAGGATAAAAAAGCAGCAGCACTCCGTGAAGTTGCCGAAGAAACAGGGCTGAAATCCATGAATCTTGTCGATAAAATTGGCGTAACTTATCATGCATACGCTGATGATTATTCTCCCATCATCCTCAAGGAAACACATTGGTATCGCATGCATGCACGATTCCGGGGCGACCTGAAACCTCAGGTTGAAGAAGGTATTACCGAAGTCCGTTGGGCTCCGCTGGATTTTTTCACATCGCCTGATTTTCAGGCTTTTGATTCCATCCGTGAATTATTACACGGTGTTATTCATAGCCTTACCACCGAAGGCACAAATGGCGTATAATCGCCTCCATAAACTATGATGTCGCGCACCACGGTGCTGCTGATGTTGTTTAATTCAGGACTGGTAATCAGGAATATGGTTTCAATGCCGGAATCCAATTTGCGATTCACCTGTGCCAGATGAGCTTCATATTCAAAGTCACCTGAGCTGCGTAAACCCCTGATGATGTAAGAAGCACCAACTTTTCGGCAAAATGCCACCGTGAGTTCTTCATAGCTTTCTACACGAATTCCAGGGTTGTTCTTGAACAGTTCCCGAATCCAGTTCATCCTTTGTTCCAAAGGGAAAAGATTTTGTTTTTTGGAATTCTTGCCAACAGCCACAACCACCTCGTCAAAGATGTTTGCCGCACGCATGACAATGTCGGCATGACCCAGGGTAATCGGGTCAAAAGTTCCTGGAAAAACCGCTGTTTTCTTCATGACACCGGGGCGAAGATACTGGAATCAGCGTGTTCCGAAGTGGATCAGATAAAGCGTATCCACTGCCTTCCCGCGCGTGGCGCGATTCAGAAAGTTAAGCCGAAGGGTAGTAGGGCGGTAATCGGCGTAGGTTTTATAGATGGTGTAATCACATTGCGCCGCTTTCAGGCTGTCCAGCGTGTTCTTTTTGCACAAGGTGTAATAAGGTTTACAAATCCGGATGTCGTTGCCGTGCCAATACGGACTGATGTGTTCACTGTAGAACTCAAACGCGTGGATGTTCGACGCCTGAGGCGCATGCCTGAACTGTTCTATTGGAATGTTTAATGCGCTGATGTCGCGGGCTGCTGCTGCAGGCGCTTCATAACGCAATAAATTGGGGTAGAAATAGCTGTTCATCTGAAAATTAAGGGCTGCAACGGCGAGTACACATGCCACAATCCATTTCTGAAGTACCGTGCCGTGTTGCTTGTTCCAGTATAGTACCATAGTCGCCCAGAATATGATCACACAAAGCAACAATCCCCAGAACCTTAAATTCTGCGGCGGGAAAATGAACACAGGGATGGCCAAAGCCAGCAACACCATTACCGGTGGAAACAGCCGGAAGGCGGCAAGGAACCAACGCGCGGATTTTGTTTGCTGTTCCAGCTGCACCTTCAGAAAGCCGGCCAGAAACATGGCCGCAAACGGATAACATACGAATACGTAATGCGGCAGTTTATATTGAGAAAGGGATAGGGCCGCAAAGGGAAGCAGCCAGCCAAACAGACTAATGAATTCCGTTTGCACGGATATGGTTTGAAAGCGGCTGCGCATCCATGTGCTGATGTTTACGTATAAAGCGCCGATTACGGCAAGGCTCCAGGGTGCAAACGACCAAAGGAAAATATGCGTGAAATAAAAGTAGCCTGCATCGTTTGACCACACATTCTCGCCGGTGATGCGCCCAAAACTTTGCTTCCACAGAAAAAAATAAGGGCCTTCCCAACCGTATTGTCGGTACAATCCCACGAACATGGGCAAGAGCAGGATGCCTATGAGCAGCAAACCCAAAATCCAAACCGGACGAAAAATCTGTTTCCATTCTCGGCGCAACATCCAATGTCCGCCCAAAGCCATGGCCGGTGCAATCAGTCCTATCGGACCTTTGCTCATCATGGCCAAGGCAATTCCGCCGAAGCCGGCAATGAAATGAAGGGCCTTCCCCGAGATGCTGAATCGATCCAGCTGCCAAACGGCAAACACCACAAAACCTGCGAGCAGGGTATCGGTACGCACATCATTGTTGAACTGATACCAGGCAAGGCTGCTGCCCAGGATGATGGCGGCCAGCAATCCGGTATTGCGGTCGTACCACCGCTCTGTAAGCCGAAAAAGGCTGTATAAACCCAATAAGGTAACCAGGAAGCTGGGCAGCTTATACACCAGGTTCCCCGGCCCGAAGATTTTGAACAGGAGGGCAGACAGCCAGAACAGCAACGGCGGTTTGTCCAGATAATTTTCGCCGCGGTGCATCACTTCCAAAAAATTACCCGAATCGGCCATTTCACGGCTGATGGAAGCGTATTGCGAGGCATCTACATCCATCACATCCACCCATAATCCCGGGATGTAAGCAAGCAGCACCAGGGCCATCATCCCGTAAAGTGATTTTTCGCGCATGGCGCAAATTTAACGGAGGGTGAGCGGAGTCGAACCCGCCGTGAACGGAATGAAGTAATGGTTATGCGTTGTGGTCCTTAAGTTCTACTCCGCGCATCCGCCGCTAATGTTGGGTTCAACTCCGTTCACCCAACAGTGACTGCATGGCTCAATACCCCAACAATTCCAGCTCTTTGGGATAAACTACCCGGTAGCGAACCCTGATTTTTTGGGTTTCGGCAGGTTTCAGCGTGAGTTTCCAGGTGAGCTGTCCGCTTTCTTTATCCTGAATGGTTTTCACGCCGTTTGGGGTTTCAAATTTCACTTCGTCAATACGGATTTCTTCTGAAGTAGAAACCGGTATCTGATCCCGAATCTCCAGATTGATGGATTCTTTATTGGTATTGTTCAACTGAATTTCATACCCCAGTTCCATGGATTTTTTGCCGCCCACCAGCTGACGCGTGGCGTAATTGCGAATCAACTTCCGTTCTGCGAGCACTTTTTTATCCTTCCCAAACGACAGCTTTAACGTGTCGGTTTCCGGGTTCAAATTCAGCTGGCTTTGTCCGGTGAAGCTTCCTTTGAAAAACAGATTTGCAGGGCCTGGCAGCAGGTTTAATTCCTGCCAGCCGGTTACATCCGCCACCAGGAACACGCTTTTTTCCAATTTGGGAATGGTGTAATAGCTGAAGTTGCCTGGCAGAGCATATTCCTTCAGTGAGACCAGCTGAATTTTTCCATCCGCAGGAATGGTGTAGGGAAGGGCAATTTCATAATCTACTGCGATGGCACTGCTGTTCACGGCAATCAGGTTGCCCAGTGTTTGGGTGTTCAGCGACTTGCGCAGCCGATCCTGCCGCTGGTCGTCCATGTCTTCTTCCGCGCGCGACATCACCGCAACTCCGGCCATTTCTTGCTGAACAGGCGGGGCATTTTGCATCCTGACGTCTTCCGCGTAGCCGTAATTCTCATAGTTTTTACTTCTGAAGCCGAACCCATCGTTTTTCTGCAGTACCGGCAGGTTGCTGCTGGTGTTTGGGGTTCCGGTGCTCAGGATGAGCGGCACCTGATTCCATTCTTCTCCGGAATTTTGGTACACACTTGCTTTGCTGATCACACGTATCGGCTGATTGAGGCCTTCGGCACGCAAATCGTACAAAGGACTCCAGCCGGCGTTCTGAACCAGATACGTACATTCAATCTCGGTGGCAGTGGCTTGTTCGCTGGCCAGTTGCAACACGATTTCGCCGGTAAGTTTGCTCGAGTTTCCGGAGCGTTCGGCAATTTGATTCCGCAGTTTGCTCACCTGCTCCTGCAGCTTGCCCATGCGCTGTACCACATCGAAATGCTCTTCGCGGATTTGATTCATGCGCGCGCGGAACAAGTCGGCTACCTTTTGCAACTCGGCGGCATTTACCCCGTTCTGACTTCCGGCAATACTTCTGTTGTTCAGGAAAATCTCAGATTCCTTTTCCAGCAAATTTTTCCGCGTTTCCAGTCTGCGGATTTCTGTTTCCAACAGGGCCACAGAATCTTTCCATTGTTGAATTTGCAGCGGCAACTTCACCGGAACCATGTAGTTATTTCGGAAGGTGGCACTGAGCACCGCCACATTATTGGTGCTGGAAACCTGAATGCTGGAAGCATTGATTTTTGGAGCTAAATTTCCCAGCGTGATGACGCTGACTCCCTTGGGAAGTTCTGTGCGTGCACTGCGATACACCTCAGCGCCCTGCAGGTATAATTTCACGCGTACAATTCTCGTGGGCGTGAGCGGATCCTGATATTGAGCAGCAAGGGGTTCCATGAATCCTGCCAAGCCCAGCAGGGGCAGGACTGCCGATAAAAGAATGCATTTCATGCCTTCGAAAGTACGACGCACCGTTGGTGTTATTTGAGGGAAAATCATGACCCTTCTATACCGGTTCGCCCGGGCAGGTAAATGCCGTATTAATCTTTCCGGAAGAAACTCAGGGCGCTGCGGCCATACTTCCTGCCTTCGTTTGGCTGTGGATTGGGAAACAGGATGTCCGGCCGGTGTTCCAAGATAAACAAGCCACCGCTGCGCACCAGGGGCAGGGTTTTTGCGGGAAGTAACTGAATGCCGGGCAAGTCGTAGGGCGGGTCGGCAAATACCAGGTCGAATGCTGCGGGCTGGAATCGGTCAAGTTCCTGCAGCACATCGGCGCAACGCAGTTCCCAATGTTCCAGCGTCCATTCTTTTTTTATCTGCTGCCAGATCCGTTGGTTCTTGCGGTCGCGGTCCACGGAAACGACCTGACAGCCTCGGGAAAGAAACTCCAGTGATACAATTCCTGAGCCGGCAAACAAATCCAGGACCCGGAAGTGTTCAAAAGTGAATTGTTGTTCCAGCCGAGCGAACAGCGCCTCACGCATCACATCGGTGGTTGGCTTTACCTGCTCCGGGAAAACTGTTTTTAGGGTTTTTCCCGCCAGTTGTCCGCCTATAATGCGCATGCCGGTGTTTTGGCCAGAAGGTACAACAACAAGGGGTCAGGTGGCAAATGTTCGCCTACCAATGCCCTGATACCATCGTAGGAAAAGGCACCAAAAAATCGGAAATATGAGGTAAAGTTACGGTATGGTTTGAAATCGTCGGGGCTGTTCAGCAGTAATTCACAAACTGCATCTTCAACCGGAATTCCGAGATCGCGGAGCGCTGCCACCAGGAAGTACAAAACGGCATGTTCGTTATCGGCATGATGTTTCTGGTAATAAGCCAGTTGACCTCCGTTGAATATCATCACGTGTACGTGTGCATCCAACACCATGATCAGGTTGTAATTTTGAGTGCCGGCATGGGTGGCGCGTTCCTTGGCGATATGGTATAAAACTTCAGCCACCGGGATTTGTGCTTTGGCTGTTGCAACAGGGAATGCCGTGGCCAGTATCAGGTTGTCCAAAGGCTTTTCCTGAAGCACTGCTGCTTCCACCCAGGGCAATGCTTTGAGTCCGGAAAAGGCCTCGGGAATGAAGCTGCTTTCCGCATCCAGATTCAAACTGGGAACATCTGCAATTCCTTCGTCACCTTCGCGAATTTCATAGAACGAAGGATGGCCGTCCGCATCCCATCCCAAACAATAAACTTTGCCGTCGTGCACGGCAATACGCATTTCCTGAGCCGACTCACGGCTCTTGAATTGCCAAAACACCCTAGTTGATTCAGGCCTTTCCGCCATTCGGGCAAAGATAAATCCAAAACCTGCATCTGTACTCGGGCTTCCATCTTGTTGCGATGCAGGTCAAACCGCATGATAAATTCTTTATGCAGCAGTTGCTCAAGCTCCGCATTTCTGCACGAAAATATTCCCAACTTTGCCGGCCTTATGTCGAAACCTCCTTTTTGGAAACAATTGGACTGGAAACTTTTGCGCAGGGTTTTGTTGATTGCAAGGCCCTTTCGCCCATTGCTGAGGATTTCGGCCGTGCTTACCATCCTGCAGGGATTGTTGGTTGGTTTGCAGCCCTACCTTATCCAACAAACACTCGACGTACAGGTGGCCGGCCGCGATGTAAACGGCATTGCACGCATGAGCCTGATTTTACTTGGGTTGGTATTGCTTCAGGCGCTGATCACCTTCCTTTCAGGTTATTTTAGTGCCCGCGCCGGGCAGGAAGTGGTGCGCACCCTGCGCAATTACGTGTACGAACACCTGGTGGCCCTGCGGATGAAGTTCTATGACAAAACGCCTGTGGGAACCCTGGTCACACGAACCATCAGCGACATTGAAACCATCGCCGACCTCTTTTCTGCCGGATTGATCACCATTGCCGGAGATATTTTTCAATTGCTGGTCATCCTCTTCTTTATGGTTTGGATGAACTGGAAACTCACCATCATCTCCTTATCGGTATTGCCCATTTTGCTTTATGCTGCCCAGAAGTTCCGCATTGGCGTGCGCGACAGTTTTCAGGAAGTACGCGCTCAGGTGGCCAGGCTTAATGCTTTTGTTCAGGAACGCATCACCGGCATGCAGGTGGTGCAATTGTTCCACAGAGAAGATGTTGAGTTTGAACGCTTCGAAAAAATCAATCGCGACCATCGGGAAGCACATGTGAAAGGTGTGTTCTATTATTCTGTGTTTTTCCCTGTGGTGGAACTGATTGTGGCGCTTACGTTTGCCCTGCTGGTTTGGTATGGTGCCCAGGGAATGTTGGCAGGAACGGTTGCCTTTGGTGAAATCACTGCGTTCATCCTATTCATCAATTTGTTCTTCAGGCCGGTACGCGCCGTGGCAGATCGCTTCAACAACATTCAGATGGGCCTGGTTGCCGTGGAGCGCATTTTTAAGTTGATGGATGAAACCGAAAACCGCGAGCAGCAAGGTACCCTCGATGCCGATCAGCTGCGCGGTGACATCCGTTTTGAGCACGTAAACTTTTCTTACGAAGCCTCAACGCCTGTGCTTCATGACCTGAGCTTTCATCTGGAATCAGGTAAAACCCTGGCAATTGTGGGCCCTACAGGCGCGGGAAAAACGTCCATCATCGGACTGCTTAGTAGATTTTATGAACATCAGCAGGGCCAGATTCTCATGGATGGGGTGAACATCGAATCGTACCGCCTGGAAAGCCTGCGCAGGCGCATTGCAGTGGTGCTGCAGGATGTATTTCTGTTCTCAGGTTCTGTGTATGACAACATGCGGATGAAAGATCCGGAGGTTTCTGAAGCGCGACTGGCAGCGGTGGCTCGTTCCATTGGCGCTTACGAATTTATTGAGCAATTGCCCGGCGGATTTTCCTTCAATGTGATGGAACGAGGTTCTGCTTTATCGGTGGGACAAAGACAACTGATCAGTTTCATCAGGGCCCTGAGCACAGATCCGGCGGTCATCATTCTGGATGAAGCCACCAGCAGCGTGGACAGCGAAACGGAAGCGCTCATCCAGAAAGCCATTGGCAAAATGCTTGAAGGAAGAACCGGGATTGTCATTGCACACCGGCTCAGCACCATTAAAAACGCGGATTACATTATGGTGCTTGACCAGGGTCGCTGTGTGCAATGGGGAACCCATGATCAGTTGCTCGAAACTTCCGGTTTGTACCAAACCTTATACCGCAGCCAGTTTGGAATGAAACAGGCTGAAAGCTGATGCCTGCTGCTGTATAGGAAATTGATGCAATTCCTGCATTTTTGTTGCATGCATCGTGCATCCATCTTCAGCTTGTTGTTTTGCGCAGGAAGCCTTTACGCGCAGGCATTTCAGAACGAACCTTTTGCGCTGCAATGGCAGGTGCGCAATAACTACCGCAGCAGCAGCAACCCGCTGTACTGGAAACATAAAACACCAACACCGGGTTACTGGCAGCAGGATGTGCATTACCGCATCAAAGCTGTATTGGATGATACCGCCGAGCGCATAGATGCAAAGCTGGAACTGACCTATTTCAACAACAGCCCCGACACGCTCAGGCAGGTGTTTTTTCATCTGTATCAGAATGCCTTTCAGCCGGAATCCTACCTGGACAGGTTGTATGGGTCGAATAAAGTAAGGCCTGAATGGGGAAGGTACGAAGCTCAAAAGCTGGGTACACGCGTGAACCATATTGCTTGCACACACGGCAGCGATATCAGGCAGCAGTTTACACCGCTGAAGCCGTGGTATGACAATACGGTGATGGGTATGGATTTGCCGTTTGCCCTGAATCCCGGCGACAGCATGGTGTTCCGCATAGATTTTAATACCTGGTTTGACCGCGGCTCGGTGCGCCGCCGCATGAAGGTGTATGATGTGGACAGCGGATACAAGCACTTCAATACCGTACACTGGTATCCCCGCATCAGCGTGTACGACCGCAAGTTTGGCTGGGATGTACAACAACATCTGGAACATGAATTTTATGGTGATTTTGGCACCTTCGATGTAGAGCTCTACCTGCCGGCACATTATGTCACTGAAGCAACCGGAACACTCATCAACCCGGAACAGGCTTATGCCGATGGTTTGCGTGAAAAAGCGGATATGGCGCGCTACAAAACCAAGGAACAGGCGGAAAGCCTTCCCCTGCTGCTGGCCAATCCGCGTATGCGCAGGATTTGGCGTTACCACGCAGAAAATGTGCACGATTTCGCCTGGACTGCAGACCCAACATACAGGATGATGGAAACAAATTGGGAAGGGGTGAAATGTGTGGCGATTGCCGAACAGCGCCATGCGCCCAAATGGCAACCAACCGCAGGGTTTGTGGCCTTTGTGGTAAGCACCTATTCTCGCGATTTCGGTCGTTATGCGTATCCTAAAATGGTTGCCGCCGACGCCCGCGACGGCATGGAATATCCCATGCTTACGCTGGATGGCGGTGAATGGCCTTCACATCAGGGGCTCATCGCACATGAAGTAGGCCACAACTGGTTCTTCGGGATGGTTGGCAACAACGAAACCTACCGCGCCAGCCTCGATGAAGGATTTACTCAATTCCTTACCAGTTGGTGCTTGCGACGCTACCGCAACGAATTCAAACATCCAAACAACATTGACGACGGTACCGTTTATGGCCGCTACCTCTACGACGCCATGGATCAAACCGATCCTATCCTCAATACGCACAGCGACGACTTCAATGGCGCTTTAGGCCACGGGGGCGGATACAGTCATGTGTACATGAAAACGGCTACCATGCTCTACAACCTGGAATATGTGCTGGGAAAGGAACGATTCCTCGAAGCCATGAAGTACTATTTCAATACCTGGAAGATTGCCCATCCTTATGTGGAAGATTTCCGTCAGGCCGTGCATGAATCCTCAAAAGTGGACTTGGTTTGGTTCTTCGACCAATGGTTCGAAACCACCAAAACCGCAGACTATGCCATCAAAAAGGTGAAAAAACTGGAGCAAACTGCCGATGGATATCAATACAGCATTACCCTGAAACGCAAAGGTGATATGGTGATGCCCGTTGATTTGCTCGTGCAAACAAAGTCGGGCGAAAACCAAATGGTGCTGATTCCCAATACCTATTTTAGGAAGGATTATGTTCCGGCTTATGAATCGGCCTTGATTCCCATTCAAAAAATTACTGAGGCTCAAAATGTCTGGTCGGGTTGGGCCAACATCAACCGCGAATACACCCTGAAACTCCGCACCTCCAGTCCCATACAAAACCTCATCATCGACCCTTCCCAGCGGCTGGCCGACGTATATCAGCTGGATAACAGGCTGAACGATCGTTGCGTAAGGCTGAAATCACTGCGATGGAACAAGGTTGGCGACATGCACCAATACGTATGGCGGGTAAATCCGGACATCTGGTACAATAAAGTGGATCGGGTGAAGCTTGGCATCAGTTTCTCCGGCAATTATGCCATGCGCAAGCATCGTCTGGATGGGTTTTTCTGGGTAAATGCTGCGGCTGCAATGGATCCTGAATCACCGATGCGTTCCGGCAACCTGTTCTCGCTTTCCCTGGATTATACCAACCGCGTTGGACGGCTGTTTGAATACAACCTGCGCCATGAGTGGCTAGACGGCCTTCAGGTAGCACAGGCAGGGATTTCCAAGCGCTGGGCGGCAAATACTGCATACGCCAACTACCGATACATGAAACGCTGGGATATGCGCTATGTTTTTGGTGGAACCCTACGCGACCAATTTGGCAACCTGCCCGGCTGGTGGGACGAAGCGCGCTGGGGGGCTGCTCGTAATGCCAGCTTCAATTTCGGACTGAAACACGATTATCGCTACGTAAAAGGTACAGGACAAATGCACCTCTTTGCCCGCAGCGCTGCCCCCGGAAGTCAGGTGCAATACAATTGGCTTGGCTTGGAAGTCATCAACAGAAACAAGCTGGGTAAAATTGATTTAAACACGCGTTTTTTCGGTCAATTCTCGGCACAAAGTCTGCCTTTTGAGAGTGCATTATATGCAGCGGGGGCAAATCCTGAGCAGCAATGGCACGACAGCAAGTTTACCCGTTCTGACTGGCACAACCAGTTTGGAAGGGCACAGCAGCAGTTGATCTGGCAGCAAGGCGGAGGCCTCAACCTGCGTGGTTTTTCCAATTCGCTGGTTGCACAGAATTACGGCGACAGCACAGTGTCTTTGCTCCGTGGCAATGCAGGATTGTCTGCTTCCGCCGAACTGGACCTGGATCGCCTTATTCGCTTTTCGCCCAAGTTTACCCGCAATTGGCTGAAGGCAGATGTGTATTTGTTTGCCGACGCAGGTTTGATGCGACCCAATCAGGCATTCAGAAATTATGCACCCGTGCTGATGGCAAATGCCGGTTTCGGAACAGCCTGGACCATCAGCAATCTGTTTGGTAAACGCGGTGCCGCCCCCATTACGCTGCGCTTCGATGTGCCGCTATTGCGCAACATTACCCCTGACGGGAAACCTGTGATCAACCAACGTTTCCTCGTTTTTGGGGTGAACCGCAGCTTCTGAAACCCGATACCAAATTCTTAATCTTCTGCACTCCCACAAACCAAGCGTAATTCCGTTGGTTTAATAAGGGATGCAGGAAAAAAACTACCTCATTGCCGGTGGAACATCCGGAATTGGTAAAGCGATTGCCGAAGCCTTACTGGCGCAGGGTCATCAGGTTTGGACCATGTCCAGAAATGATGCGTCTCTACCCGGAGTCCACCACATCACCTGGGATGCCACGGCAAATACACAGCCTTCGGGATGGCCAGAGGTTTTACACGGTTTGGTGTATGCGCCCGGTTCCATCAACCTGCGTTCCTTTCGCGCGCTCAAACCGGATGATTTTTTGAACGATTTCCAGGTGAATCTGTTGGGCGCTGTGCGTTTGTTGCAGGCCGCACATCCTGCATTGCGCGCAGCACAACAGGCTTCGGTGGTTTTGTTCAGCACCGTGGCAGTGGCCCAGGGCATGCCCTTTCATGCTTCCGTTGCCGCTTCCAAAGGTGCCGTAGAAGGTTTGGGCCGCTCACTGGCCGCTGAATGGGCACCCAACATCAATGTAAACATCATCGCACCTGGATTGGTGCATACACCGCTGGCAGCCAAATTGCTGGACACCGATGTGAAAAAGGAAAATTCCGCAAAACGTCACCCCCTTGGTCGGGTGGGTAACTCGGAAGAAATTGCCGCTCTCGCCACATTTCTCCTTTCCGACCAGGCCAGTTGGATGTCTGGTCAGGTAATCGGTATAGACGGAGGATTGAGCACTTTGCGCACTGCCTGATGATACATTTTACCGCAGAAGACATTGCAGAGATGGAACAGCGCTACCGCGCCAATTTCATCAATTCGGCGCCCGGTTATAAAAACCTTTGTCTTGTGGGAACAAGAAGCGCCCATGGCGTGAATAATCTTGCGGTGTTCAATTCTTTGTTTCACGTAGGGGCCAATCCGCCACTGCTCGGTTTGGTATTTCGCCCGGATTCCGTAGACAGACATACGCTTACCAACATCCGCGAATCAAGCTTCTATACCCTGAATCTTGTTGCTGAAGGCATGGAAGCTGCGGCACACCAAACCTCCGCGCGTTATCCTGCAGCTCTGTCTGAATTTGAAGCCGTTGGATTTACGCCCTTCCATCCCGAAGACTTTTTTGCGCCGGCCGTGTTGGAATCCCCCCTGCGCATGGGCATGAAACTGGAAGAAGAAATTCAGATAGCGCTCAATGGAACTTCCATTGTGATTGGCAGCGTTTGTTGGCTGGAATGCAGTGCAGATGCCGTTGAATCAGATGGTTTTATCAACCCTGAAGTGACGAAGCTGGTCAGCGTTGCTGGTCTGGATGCTTATTACAAACCAACCCTGAAAGGTAGGTACGCATATGCCAAGCCGGATAAACATCCTGCCTTGCGTTGAACATTTGATTTGTGTAACTATTTGTTTTTTTGTTTAACTTTTTGAAGTATATCCTTGCGGCAGAATCTGGTGACTAAAGGAGTGAATACTTCTTTAGGCTGAAAAGGGAATCCGGTGAGAAACCGGAACAGTACCCGCTGCTGTGAGTTCCGTGAAGCGCATCCAAATTGAAGCCACTGACGGCTTTGTTCGTTGGGAAGGCTGGATGCAGGGAATAAGTCAGAAGACCTGCCTGATTCTGAACAACGGCTTTCGGGATTAAAAGCGCGTGGACATTACTTGTTAATTCCACACATCTCGTTTGTCGTTCCAAGAATTTGAAAAATGAACAGGAACGCGTATATCATTTGCACCATAATGTGCATTCAGAGTGGCATGTTGGATGCCCAGATTTCGATTTCAGATACCTCCGGCATGATGGATCTGGTAACGGTATCTGCATCCAGAACTACAGAGCGCATTCAGGACGTGCCGCGAATGGTTACCGTGCTTTCAGCCCGCGATATTGCTGAATCACAGGCGCAATCGCTGGGCGAATTTCTTTCCATGCAACTGGGGGCCTCGGTGATTGGAGCGGTCCAAAATCCGGGCGCAAATCAATCCATCTTTTTACGTGGATCCGGCAGCAATCAAACAGTAATCATGATCGACGGACTAAGAATTTCTGACCCGTCCACACCAAATGGTGCGATCGACCTGTCTGAACTATCGCTCGCCGATATTGAACGCATCGAAATAGTGCAGGGCGGTCACAGTGCCATGTTTGGAACTGGTGCTTTGGGAGGTATGATCAACATCATCACCAAGAAAAATGCACAAACCAACCGCAGCCATGTAAATCTGCACGGAGCAGCTTTCGGACCGGGCCGCGCCTGGGGTGTTTCCACAGGTGTGCAGCGCAGTTTTGGAAATACATTTTTCAACGTTCAGGGACAGCAATATCGCTCAGGTGGCATGAACAGTACTTTGCCTCCGCCAGTATCGAGCGGGTTGCTTCTTGAAAAGGATGGATTCCGTAAAACAGACTTGTCGCTTCGCGGTGGATGGGCCGGTAAAACTGCGTCCATTTGGGCCGGATGGAGGCACAATAACCAACAAGCAGACATCGATGCAGGTGCATTCCGCGATGATGAAAATTACCAATTGGGCATGAAAAGGCACACCTTGCATGGCGGCGCCGATTGGAAGCTTAACCCTCATGTGAAATTAAACCTTACCGGAGGTTGGAGCAACTTGCAGCGCAAGGCAAACAATGATTCCTCACTTGTGGCTCCCGGTATTTACGACGGCGCAGTAGGTCGCGATGTGTTTCGGGGAACCAATGCCAGTACGGATTTGTTTCTGCAGGGTAAATACGAACAAATCCAATGGACCGGAGGACTGAGTTATTATGCTGAATCGGCGTCCGTTAATTCCTATTACTTCAGCCGCCCATGGGGTTTTGAAAGCACCACCAGCTACGACACCGTGGGTTTAAACAGCCGCATCCTGGCTGCTTACGGAATGGCGCAATTCTTCAGCAACAGCAAAATGTCTTTGGCGGTAAGCGGAAGAGTCAGCAGGCATAATTTATTCGGCAATGTGTGGAATGGCGCCTTCAATCCTTCCATAAAAATCGGGAAAAGCAGCATGCTTTTCGGGAACCTGAGCAGCGGGTTCAATACGCCTTCGCTGTATCAGATGCTTGCCCCTGAGCGCTCCTTTGCGGGCATGCGTCGTGGCAACCCGAACCTGAAACCTGAAGTTGGCACTACTGCAGAACTAGGCTTCAAGCACAAAACCACTAAATGGAGTGTTCAGGCCTCAGCGTTTCACCAAAATACCCGTGGCGTGATTCAATATGTATATGCCTGGGCCAATGAACATCCGGACAGTCTGGGCTTCTCCGATTATATAGGCGATACCTACATCAACAATGGCAAGTCGGTACAGAATGGAATTCAAATTGAAGGCATCCTGATTTTACCTATGAAGTTTCAACTTAGTGGAAATATTTCCATGGTGCAGGGAACCCAGTTCCTGGATCGGGTGCAAGGTTCAGAATTTTTATATCAGGCATTTGAAAGTGGCGTGTTTATGAACCGCGACAACAAGATCGACAAACTTTCCAGGAGGGCTTCTACCGCGAACCTGATATTGACGCGAAGCTTGGGTAAAAATGCGGCCATCTCTTTAAGGGTCCGTTCAGTTTCCCGAAAATACGATGTGGCTTACGACGCGGCTCTTGGTTTATTTGGTGCGCTGAATTACCTCGAGGTTCAGTCTTATGCCCTGGGAGATTTACTTTTCCGGACGGAGATTGGTGAAAAATGCAGCCTTGGTCTTGCCGTGCAGAACATCAGCAACCGCACCTACACAGATATCGCAGGATTTACCACCAGACCGAGGAGCATAAACGTAAACTTCAGTTTCAAGTTGCCCTGAAACACCGGTTTCTGATATGGTTATGTCTGTGTTTTTCTGCCTGTTCCGAAGCAGGAAATAACCAGGAACACGCGCCAGGAATGGCACCGAGGTTTGCGAACAAATTCCGCATGGAAGGCGATTCACTTCTATGGGTAGCATCCATTAGCCAAGCAAATACCTGGATGCCGGTGCCGCAAGAAACGCTCAACCCTTCTTCCAGGATTGTTTGTCTTTCATCTGTGATAGTGGCTTACCTCGAAGAACTTGGATTGAGCCATACGGTAATTGCCGTAGATGATGCCAAATACATCAGCAGTGTTTCGTTGAGCAGCCGCATCAGGTCAGGCGAATTGAAGTCTGTTAAACCGGGCGCACAGTTGGACGTAGAAACAGTCCTTGCGCTCAGGCCGCATGCGGTGCTTTATTATGAAGGCGGGAATGGGGAAGATGCATCAATGAATCTGCTCCGCAAACGCGGAGTTCGCCTGATTCCTGTAAACAGTTATACCGAGTCACACCCGTTGGGAAGGGCAGAATGGCTCCGGTTTATGGGGCGTTTATTCGGAAAGAGGCAACAAGCAGATTCGCTGTTCGATCAATTAGCATTGGCTTACCACCAGCAAAAGGAATGGGCAAATCGCACTGGTGAATATCGGCCCACAGTATTTTGCAATGCTCCGTTCGGAGGCGTTTGGGACCAGCCCGAAGGGAATAATTATATGGCAACCCTCATCGCAGACGCCGGCGGGACATACCTTTGGGCGAAAAGCCCCGGCAGCGGAACCTTACACCTGCAGCCGGAAGCAGTGCTTAAGCAGGCGATATCTGCTGATGTTTGGCTCAATTGTAACGACTATACGGAACGCAGGCAACTGGTTGCAGATGATCAGCGATTGGCATCGTTCGCAGCCTTCCGCAACGGAAATGTTTATGCCGCCAATGGCCGGAAGACCGGCAGCGCCGCAAATCCGTTCTGGGAACTCGGAGTGGTGCGTCCGGATTTGGTGTTGAAAGACCTGGTGCGCATTTTTCATGACAGCACCATTTCGCCTCCTTTGTATTTTTACCGTAAATTACCTTGACCCGTTCGAAACATTTCCTCTTCCTTTGGATCCTGCTGGCTGTGGTTTTCATGGCTTCATTAATCTTGGGCAGCGGCGGGTTTATATGGAACATAGAATCGACAATGGCGCAACTGTTGTTGGTAGAATACCGGTTGCCTGCTGCGATTATGGCAGTGCTCGCCGGAGCTGCACTGGCAGTGTGTGGACTGATGATGCAGAATGTCTTTAGGAATCCATTGGCAGGTCCTTATGTGTTGGGAATAAGTTCCGGTGCAAGTTTGGGAATAGCCATTGTAGTGCTCGCCGGAGCAAGTATTCCGGCCTACTTAGGTATAGCATCCATAAAACCCTTCGCTGCTACGATTGGCGCTTTGCTCATGCTGTTTCTGAACATAGCAGTGTACAGTAAATTAAGGAGCACGGTTTCCCTATTGATTTTCGGGATGCTCGCCGGCCATTTTGTTTCGGCAATTGTTGAATTTCTGCAATACATGGCAAGTGGTAGTGATATCCGAAATTTTGTGTTGTGGGGAATGGGTAATTTACACACGCCCGGTTGGATTCCGCACATGATGATTGCCTTCATGCTCCTCGGAACTTATACATGGTTACGAACCCGCCATGGTGCTATGGATGTTTATCAACTTGGAGATGCTTATGCCCAAAGTTTGGGTTTGAATATACATGTGTTCCGAAGATGGATGTTGTTGCTCACAGCTGTTTTGGCGGGAACCGTAACATCCTGGTGTGGTCCATTGTCTTTTGTTGGACTGGTTATACCGCACATGGCAAGGTTGTTTTTGGGAAGTGCGTTACACCAGCATTTATTGCCGGGAACCGTGATGTTGGGCGCACTATTTATGCTCACAGCCCATTTTTGTTCCATGCTTCCCGCTGCTGGAAGCAATTTGCCCGTAAATGTTGTTTGTTCGATCATCGGTGCACCATTGGTTATGTTCATGCTTGTCAGGAATAAAACCATGCTCCTCGAGCCATAATTCCCTGCGGCAGGCCTCTTCACGGGCATCAGGAAGTAAATACCGATTGCAGGAAGTTTGCGCCTGGAACCAAACGAAATGCCCAATGAAAAAAGTCTGAAGGACTGTTGCGAAAGCCGAAATATAATCGTACTTTTGCCGTCCTTTTTAAGGAAGATTACGCAAAAAACACAATGCCAACCATACAACAATTGGTAAGAAAAGGCCGGGAAACACTGGTGAACAAAAGCAAGTCGCCAGCGCTTGATGCCTGCCCTCAGAGAAGGGGTGTTTGTACCCGTGTGTACACCACCACACCGAAGAAGCCAAACTCAGCAATGAGAAAGGTAGCCCGTGTTCGCCTGAGCAACGGAAAAGAAGTGAACGCCTACATTCCTGGTGAAGGCCACAACCTGCAGGAACACTCCATCGTATTGGTGCGTGGTGGCAGGGTAAAGGACTTACCTGGTGTGCGTTACCACATCGTTCGGGGCGCCTTGGATACGGCCGGTGTTGAAGGACGTAACCAACGCCGTTCGAAATATGGAACGAAACGTCCGAAAGCAAAGGATAAAAAATAAGCTGAACTGAAATGAGAAAAGCACGCCCGCGCAAACGCATTACTGCACCTGATCCCAAATTCAACGATCCCCTCGTTACACGTTTCGTGAACGGCTTGATGTGGGATGGCAAGAAGTCAACTGCATTTGCTATATTTTATGATGCGCTCGACTTGGTCGCTAAAAAAACCGAAGAAGAAGGTTTGGAAGTTTGGAAACGCGCTTTGAATAACGTAATGCCTGCCGTAGAAGTGAAAGCCCGCAGGGTTGGAGGTTCTACCTTTCAAATCCCAATCGAAGTACCTCCGGCACGTAAAATTGCCGTGGGTATCAAATGGATGATTTCCTATGCCCGCAAGCGCAACGAAAAATCTATGGCTTCCCGCCTTGCCGGTGAAATTCTTTCTGCAGCTAAGGGTGAAGGTGCTGCTGTGAAGAAAAAAGAAGATACCCACAAAATGGCCGAAGCAAACAAGGCCTTTAGTCATTTCAGGGTATAACAGTCTATTGAATATTTATGTCTCGCGACTTAGCCTTAACAAGAAATATCGGTATTGCAGCGCACATTGATGCGGGCAAAACCACAACTACAGAACGCATCCTGTATTACTCCGGTGTGAACCACAAACTTGGTGAAGTTCACGATGGAGCTGCCACAATGGACTGGATGGTACAGGAACAGGAACGTGGTATCACCATTACTTCTGCAGCAACCACAGTTTTCTGGAATTATCGTGGCAATAAATACCACATCAACATCATCGACACGCCCGGCCACGTTGACTTCACCGTTGAAGTGAACCGTTCGCTTCGCGTTCTGGATGGTTTGGTATTCTTGTTCAGCGCCGTTGACGGTGTGGAACCTCAGTCGGAAACCAATTGGCGCTTGGCCAACAACTATAATGTGGCCCGCATTGGTTTTGTGAATAAAATGGACCGCGCCGGTGCCGACTTCCTGAACGTAGTGCGCCAGGTTCGGGAAATGTTGGGCAGCAATGCAGTTCCTCTGCAGTTACCTATTGGAGCTGAAGACAATTTCCGCGGTGTTGTTGACCTTATCAACTTCCGCGGAATGATTTGGAATGAAGCTGATAAAGGCATGACCTATGAAGTGGTTGACATCCCTGCTGATTTGTTGGATGAAGCTACTGAATGGCGTGAAAAATTACTTGAAGCTGTTTCTGAATACGACGATACCCTGATGGAGAAGTTCTTTGATGATCCTACTTCCATCACGGAGCGTGAAATACTGAATGCGCTCCGCAAAGCCACTTTGGAAATGAAAATCGTTCCAATGGTTTGTGGATCTTCATTCAAAAACAAAGGAGTACAAACCATGCTCGATCTGGTGATGGAATTGATGCCAAGCCCGCTCGACAAGGACGTAATCAGAGGTACTAATCCTGATTCTGAAGAGGAAGTAGTACGCAAGCCTGATTATAAAGAGCCGTTTTGCGCCCTGGCGTTCAAAATTGCCACTGATCCATACGTAGGACGTTTGGCGTTCATGCGCGCTTACTCAGGCAAACTGGATGCAGGTTCTTATGTGCTCAATACAAGAAGTGGTCAAAAAGAACGCATTTCACGTATCTTCCAGATGCATGCCAACAAGCAAAATCCAATTGAGTTTCTGGGAGCAGGCGATATCGGTGCAGCTGTAGGTTTCAAAGACATTAAAACAGGTGATACGCTGTGCGCGGAAAATCATCCGATTGTACTTGAAGCAATGAACTTCCCCGATCCCGTGATTGGATTGGCCATCGAGCCCAAAACTCAGGCGGATGTGGACAAATTGGGAACGGCGCTTGCAAAGCTTTCTGAAGAGGATCCCACGTTCCGCGTGCACACCGATCAGGATACCGGTCAAACCGTTATCTCGGGTATGGGTGAACTGCACCTCGAGATCATCGTTGATCGTTTGAAGCGGGAGTTCAAAGTTGAATGCAACCAGGGTGCACCTCAGGTTGCTTATAAAGAAGCAATCACCAGGAACTTCACCCACAGAGAAGTTTACAAGAAGCAAACAGGTGGCCGTGGTAAATTCGCCGACATCCAGTTTGAACTGGGGCCTGCTGATGCTGATTTTACAGCAGAAGGATTGCAGTTTGTGAATGAAATCGTGGGCGGATCTATTCCCCGTGAATTCATACCATCTGTTGAAAAAGGCTTCAAAGCTGCTATGGAAAATGGTGTGCTGGCTGGTTATCCAATCACCAGGATGAAAGTTCGCCTGTTCGATGGTTCATACCACAACGTGGATTCTGACTCACTCTCATTTGAAGTAGCTGCACGCGGCGGTTTCCGTGAAGCTGCAAGAAACTGCGGCCCGGTATTGCTCGAACCAATCATGAAGCTGGAAGTGGTAACGCCTGCCGAAAATACCGGTGACGTTATGGGTGACTTGAACCGTCGCCGCGGTCAACTTGAAGGCATCGATGAGCGCGCAGGTTCCCAGGTAGTGAAGGCAAAAGTTCCACTGAGCGAAATGTTCGGTTATGTAACTTCTTTACGCACCATTACCTCCGGTCGTGCAAGTTCAAGCATGGAGTTTAGCCACTATGCCGAAACCCCAAGGAATATTGCCGATGAGGTGCTCAAGAAAGTGAACGGAAAATCATCATCTAACGCATAAAAGTAAATAGTTCAATGATCAGCCATAAGATCAGGATAAAGCTCAAGTCTTTCGACCATAACCTGCTTGACAAAAGCACGGAGAAAATTGTAAAGGCCGTAAAACAAACCGGTGTAGTGGTAAGTGGACCAATTCCACTGCCAACCAGAAAGAAAGTGTTTACAGTCCTTCGTTCACCCCACGTGAACAAAAAGGCCAGGGAACAGTTTCAGGTGTGTTCCTACAAACGCCTCATCGACATTTATAACAGTTCTACCAAAACCGTTGACGCACTAATGAAACTGGAACTTCCCAGTGGTGTTGACGTGGAAATCAAAATATAACTATCATCATGCAAGGATTAATCGGTAAAAAGTTGGGCATGACCAGCATCTTTGACGAAAACGGGCGGAGTGTAGCCTGTACCGTCATCCAGGCTGGTCCATGTGTTGTAACCCATGTGAAAAATGAACAAAAAGATGGCTACAGTGCCGTTCAGATTTCATGGGGCGACATGAAACCCAAGCATGCCTCCAAAGCCATTACCGGGCATTGCGCCAAAGCGAACACTGCTCCCAAAAGAGCATATCATGAGTTTCGCAACCCAGAAGGCGCTGAGGCCACTGCACAAATCGGCGACGTGTTAGATGTAAACATCTTCACCGAAGGAGATTTTGTAGATGTCATCGGAACTTCAAAGGGAAAAGGATTCCAAGGTGTCGTAAAGCGACACGGGTTTGCAGGTGTGGGTGAATCTACCCACGGTCAGCATAACCGTCAGCGTCACCCGGGTTCTATTGGTGCCTGTTCGTTTCCGGCTCGTGTATTCAAAGGAATTCGCATGGCCGGACGCACTGGAGGCAGCAGGGTTAAAGGAGTGAACCTCCAAATTTTAAAAGTAGTTGCGGATCAAAACCTTTTGGTTGTAAAAGGAAGCATCCCGGGCTACAATGGTTCCACGGTAATAATTGAACGCTGAGATGGAATTTAAAGTCTTAAACAAAGAAGGTGCAGAAACAGGCAGAACTGTTGTTCTTCCGGAATCAATATTTGGTATTGAACCAAATGATCATGCCATTTATTTGGATGTGAAACAGTTCCTGGCGAACCAACGTCAGGGTACGCATAAATCCAAAGACCGCAGCGAAATCAGCAAAAGTACCAGAAAGTTGTTTCGGCAAAAAGGTACTGGCGGAGCGCGTCACGGCAGCATTAAAGCGGGTATTTATGTAGGCGGTGGTCGTATCCATGGTCCGCGTCCAAGAAACTACAGCTTCAAACTAAACAAGAAGCTCAAAAGATTGGCTCGTTTTTCCGCACTGAGTTACAAAGTCAAGGAAAATCAAATCAAGGTAATGGAGGATTTGACGCTGGATGCGCCAAAAACCAGTGACTTCAACCGCATGTTGGGTAATCTGAATGTGACCGGCAGAACGCTGTTTGTTACTCCCTCGTTGAACAGGAATGTGTACCTCTCCGGCAGAAACATTCCCAACAACCGAATCATGAATGCTTCGGATTTGAACACCTATGAGATTATGAAAGCCCACAACCTGATTCTTTTTGAATCTTCGGTAAAGGCAATTGGGGATACTTATAACAACGATTGAGATGGTACTGAAAAAACCCCTAATTACAGAGAAAATGACTGGCCTCACAGAAAAGAGGCAACAGTATGGCTTCGTTGTTGATCCCAAAGCCACTAAAGACGAAATCCGCAAAGCGGTTGAAGACTTTTACAATGTTCAGGTGGATCGGGTAAATACAATGATTTCAAGAGGTAAATCACGCAAGAACAGACGCACCGGGCTCATTTCTGGATACAACAAGGCCGTGAAAAAGGCAATTGTTACCCTGAAGGAAGGTTCAACTATTGATTTTTACGAAAATATCTAAAGAGGAATGGCACTGAACAGATTACGTCCGGTAACTCCAGGAACTCGTTTTCGCATTGCGAATGCGTTTGCGGAGCTTACTTCTGATAAACCAGAGAAATCCCTGTTGATCCCCATCAAGAAGAGTGGTGGACGGAACAATACAGGAAAAATGACCATGCGCTACATTGGCGGAGGCCACAAGCGCAAATACAGGATCATCGATTTCAAGAGAGACAAAATGGGAATGACTGCAGAAGTTATGTCCATCGAGTATGATCCGAACAGAACAGCGTTTATTGCTTTGGTGAATTATGCCGACGGCGAAAAGCGTTACATCGTTGCACCAACAGGCCTGAAAGTAGGCATGAAGGTGGAAAGCGGTCCAGGATCGGCTCCTGAAGTTGGAAACGCATTGCCTATGAGTCAAATACCTTTGGGCTCCATGATCCACAACGTGGAAATGCAGCCAGGTCAGGGTGCTCGCCTCTGCAGAAGCGCAGGATCTTCAGCACAGCTGCTGGCTCGTGAAGGAAAGTACGCTGCCATTAAGTTGCCTTCAGGTGAATCTCGCTTGGTATTGGCAAATTGCATGGCTACAATTGGTACTGTTTCCAACAGCGACCACAGCAATACCCGCAAAGGTAAAGCAGGCCGTTCACGCTGGTTGGGCATCCGCCCACGTGTACGTCCGGCAGCTATGAACCCGGTAGATCACCCGATGGGTGGTGGTGAAGGTAGGAACAAGGGTGGTCAGCCCCGTTCCAGAAACCTCATCTATGCTCAGGGTCAGAAAACCAGAAGTACCAAGAAAGGCAGCAGCCGCTTGATTATTGAACGCAGAAAGAGCAAACGTAACAGCAAATAAACTACATGGCACGATCGCTGAAAAAAGGCCCGTTCGTAGACTTTAAACTCGACCGGAAGGTGGCCAAAATGAATGAAACCAATAAAAAGACCGTGATTAAAACCTGGTCCCGGAGGAGTTTGATCATTCCGGACATGGTTGGACACACTTTTGCAGTGCACAACGGCAATAAATTCATCCCTGTATATGTCACCGAAAATATGGTAGGTCATAAGCTTGGTGAATTTGCACCTACCCGTACATTTAAAGGACACAATAAGTAAGAAGCAGGATGGAAGCAAAAGCAATTTTAAGAAACTGTCCCATGTCACCGCGCAAAATGCGTCTGGTTGTTGACCAGATTCGCGGTGTAAATGTGGATAAGGCACTCAATATCCTGCAGTTCAGCCAGCGTCCTTTGTATGCTCAATATGTCAGCAAACTGTTGAGAAGCGGTATTGCAAACTGGGCGCAAGCAAATGAAGGCAGACGTATTGAAGAAAGCGACCTGTTTGTGAAAACAGTAATGGTTGACGCCGGGTTCACCATCAAGCGACTGCGCACAGCGCCACAAGGTCGTGGCAACCGGATCAGCAAGCGCAGCAACCACATCACCATCATTGTGGACAGCCGTCAGGATGTTGGCGCACAAAAATCAGCAGAATCATTAACCGAAGATACAAACGCATAAAATGGGACAAAAAGTAAACCCCGTAGGTCTGAGGTTGGGAATCATCCGCGGTTGGGATTCCAACTGGTACGGAGGTAAGAATTACAGCGATAAACTGGTCGAAGACGAGAAAATCCGCAAATACCTCCGCGTGCGTATTCCCAAAGGCGGAATAAGTAAAGTAGTGATTGAACGCACCATGAAGCGCATCACCATTACCATCAACACAGCCAGACCGGGCATCGTGATTGGTAAAGGTGGTCAGGAAGTGGATACCATCCGTGAGGAGATTCGCAAAATCACCAAGAAGGACGTTCAAATCAACATCAACGAGATAAAGCGCCCTGAATTGGATGCGAAATTGGTGGCCGACAGCATAGCAAGTCAGATTGAAGGAAGGATTTCTTTCAAACGTGCCCTTAAAGGTGCCATCGGAAGCTCCATGCGTATGGGTGCCGAAGGCATAAAAATTCGCATCAGTGGCCGTTTAAATGGTGCAGAAATTGCCCGTACGGAACAATACAAAGATGGTCGTACTCCATTGCATACGCTTCGCTCAGACATTGATTATGCATTGAGTGAAGCTCAAACGGTGTATGGAAAGATCGGCATCAAGGTATGGATTTGCCGTGGCGACATTTTTGGAAAAGTTGATTTGGCTCCGGTTCATGAGAAATCAGACCGCAGAGACGGACATGGTGGACGCGGCCCGGGCCGTCGTGACCAGGGAGGTAACAATGACAGGCGTCGTCGTACCGGCGGTGACCGTGATCGCGGGCCAAGAAGGGATAACCGATAATATAGAGGAGCAATGCTGAGTCCTAAAAGAACCAAATTCCGCAAAATGCAGAAAGGCCGTGTAAAAGGCCTTGCAACACGCGGTCATCGTCTAAATTTTGGCAGCTGTGGCCTGAAAAGCCTAGAACCTGCCTGGATTACTGCACGTCAAATTGAAGCGGCGCGTATCGCACTGACCCGTTATCTGAAAAGAGAAGGACAGGTATGGATACGTATCTTCCCAGACAAGCCTGTGACCAAGAAGCCTGCTGAAGTACGTATGGGTAAGGGTAAAGGTGCACCTGAATATTGGGTGGCCATCATCAAACCTGGTACCATCATGTTCGAAGTGGCAGGTGTTCCCCTGGAAACAGCTCAGGAAGGAATGCGTTTGGCAGCCATGAAATTGCCCGTGCAAACTAAATTTGTAGTAAAACCTGATTTTTCAGAGGATAACTGATCATGAAATACGAAGAAATCAAATCAACGCCAACGCGCGAATTGATAGAGCGATACAAGGAAGAGAAACTTCGTTATCAGAAGTTGCGCTTTACCGATGCAGTTTCGAAACTGGATCAACCCAGTAAATTGAAAGAAGCACGTCGGAACGTAGCCAGGTATCTCACTGAATTGAATGCCCGCCGCATTACTTTTGAAACTGCGGCTTTGAAACGTAAAGAAGAACAGGATTAATGGAAGCCAATAGGAACGCCCGCAAAGAAATCGTGGGACGCGTAACCAGTGCAAAAATGGACAAAACCATTTCTGTAGCGGTGGTGCGCAACGTAAAACATCCGAAATACGGAAAGTACTTTAAGAAGACCAAAACCTTCTATGCTCATGACGATAAAAATGAATGCGGCTTGAATGATGTTGTACGCATTATGGAGACTCGTCCGCTGAGCAAAATGAAGCGTTGGAGGCTCGTAGAAATTGTTGAAAAGGCTAAGTAATGATACAGCAGGAAACCAGACTCAAAGTAGCCGATAACAGCGGCGCAAAAGAAGTGTTATGCATTCGTGTGCTCGGTGGTACCGGCAGGCGTTATGCCAGTGTCGGCGATAAAATTGTTGTGAGCGTGAAGTCCGCTATGCCATCTTCAGGGATGAAGAAAGGCGCTGTTTCAAAAGCAGTAGTTGTTCGTGTTAAAAAAGAAGTACGTCGTCCAGATGGATCGTACATCCGATTTGATGAGAACAGCTGCGTATTGCTTAACAACAACGACGAACCTAAAGGTACACGTATCTTCGGACCTGTAGCGCGCGAACTTCGCGACAAGCAGTTCATGAAAATTGTTTCACTGGCTCCGGAAGTGCTATAAGAAGTTATGAAACTGAAAATCAAGAAAAACGACACGGTGAAGGTAATCGCCGGTGATGAAAAGGGAAAAACAGGGAAAGTAATCCGTGTGATTCCGTCCAGCAACCGCGCAGTGGTTGAAGGACTAAATCTGGTTACCAAACACTATAAGCCAACAGCTCAAAATACGAGCGGTCGCATCGAGAAAATTGAAGCCCCCATTCACATGAGTAACCTCATGGTTATGGAAGGTAGTGATGTGGCTAAAGTTGGTCGTAAGCAAGACGCTGAAGGCAAGAATAAACGTTACAACAAGCGCACAGGTTCATTCATCGATTAATACAAATTTCATGAACTATTCACCAAGGCTGAAAACGCACTATAAAGAAACTGCTGCTCCTGCAATGATGCAGAAGTTCGGATATGGTAATCCGATGGAAGTACCTAAAATTACCAAGGTTTCATTGAACCAGGGCGTTGGAGCTGCTGTGTCTGACAAAAAAATGATTGATGCTGCAGTTGACGAAATGTCGCGCATCGCCGGTCAGAAAGCACAAGCTACCATCTCCAGAAAAGCAATCAGTAATTTCAAACTTCGGGAAAACATGCCCATCGGAGCTAAAGTTACGCTTCGTGGGGACAGAATGTATGAATTCCTTGAACGCCTTACTTCTGTAGCACTTCCCCGTGTTCGTGACTTCCAGGGTTTGGCTGTAAAAGGTTTTGACGGCCGTGGCAATTACACGCTGGGCATCACCGAACAGATCATTTTCCCAGAAATAGATATCGATAAAGTAAGCCGCATCAACGGTATGGACATCACCATCGTGACAACAGCCAAAACCGATGAGGAATGTTTAGAACTTCTTCGCAACATGGGCTTTCCTTTCAAAAGCAAATAATTAGATGGCAAAAGAGTCAATAAAAGCTAGGCAGCGCAAAAGAGAGCAAATGGTTGCCCGTTATGCCGAAAAGCGCAAAGCCCTGATTGAAGCAGGCGATTATGAAGGCTTGCAGAAGCTTCCCAGAAACGCATCACCCGTGCGTTTGCGCAACCGTTGCAAAATCACTGGAAAACCAAGAGGCTACATCCGCACCTTCGGCTTGTGCAGGAATATGTTCCGTCAAATGGCCAACGATGGTAAAATCCCCGGAGTAACAAAAGCCAGTTGGTAATTTTTTAAAAGAAACAATCATGACTGACCCAATAGCAGATTACCTCACCAGATTGCGGAATGCCATTCATGCAAACCACCGCATCGTGGAAATCCCTGCAAGTAATATCAAGCGTGAAATTACACGTGTGTTGTACGAAAAAGGTTACATCCTGAAGTACAAGTTTGAAGAAACAGAAAACCATCAGGGCGTAATAAAAATTGCACTGAAATACCATCCGGTTACTAAAGAATCTGCCATCCGCGATCTGATCCGTATCAGTAAGCCAGGTTTGCGCAAATATTCCGGGAAAGATGAACTTCCTCGAGTGCTGAATGGTTTGGGCGTAGCGATCATCACTACGAGCAAAGGTGTAATGACCGATAAAGAAGCCCGTCAACACAATGTGGGCGGAGAAATTTTGTGTTACGTTTCCTGATCAAAAGAGAAAAAAAATGTCACGCGTAGGAAAATCAATCATTAAACTGCCTGCCAAAGTGGAGGTAAGTATTGATTCAGCAAACCTTGTTACGGTTAAAGGACCTAAAGGTACGCTCACACAACAACTCAATCCCGGATTCACCATTACTCAGGAAGATGGAAATCTTACTGTAGTCAGGCCCGGTGAATCGAAGCAGGATAAAGCGCTCCACGGCCTCTACCGTTCCCTCATCAACAACATGGTTATTGGTGTTCATGACGGCCATACCGTAAAGCAGGAATTGGTAGGTGTAGGGTACAAAGTGAGCAATCAGGGAAACATCCTTGACTTCTCTTTGGGTCATTCGCACAGAATCGTTCTGGAAGTGCCAAAAGAAATTCAGGTGGTTACAGAAACTGTGAAAGGACAAAACCCGAGCATTACCATGACCAGTGTTGACAAGCAACTGCTTGGTCATATTGCTGCTAAAATTCGCTCCTTCCGCAAACCTGAGCCATACAAAGGAAAAGGTGTTCGTTTTGCAGGCGAACAGTTGAGAAGGAAAGCCGGTAAATCTGCATCTAAATAAGTGATTAAGAGCAATGGCAACGAGAAAAACGTCCAGAAGAGATAAAATCCGCAAAAGAATCCGCGGTAAAATACAAGGCACGCAAGAAAGGCCCCGCCTGAATGTGTTCCGCAGCAATACCGACATCTACGTTCAAATAGTAGATGACCTGAAGGGTCATACCTTATGTGCTGCTTCTTCAAAAGAAAAGGATATTGCAGCTGTAAAAGAAACCAAAGTGGCAAAAGCCGCGCTGGTCGGTAAAAAGATTGCCGAGAAAGCAATTGCTGCCGGAATTACATCTGTAGTATTTGATCGCGGTGGTTACCTTTACCACGGCAGGGTAAAAAGCCTGGCTGAAGCAGCCAGGGAGGGAGGTCTTCAATTCTAAACTACAGAAATGTCCAATCAGAATATAAAACGTGTTAAGTCCAGTGACCTGGAGCAACTTACCGAAAAAGTTGTGGCCATTAACCGTGTAGCGAAAGTTACAAAAGGCGGTCGTACGTTCAGCTTTACAGCGATTGTTGTAGTTGGAAATGGTAAAGGTGTTGTTGGTCATGGCCTTGGAAAAGCTTCTGAAGTTCAGGATGCCGTAACTAAGGGTATTGAAGATGCCAAGAAGAACCTGATCAAGGTGCCCGTAATCAATGGAACCGTACCGCATCCACAGCATGGAAAGTTTTGTGGTGGCAATGTATTCCTCAAACCCGCGGCGCATGGTACCGGTGTTATCGCCGGTGGTGCGATGCGTGCAGTTTTAGAGAGTGCAGGTATTCACGATGTATTGGCGAAGTCGAAAGGCAGTTCAAATCCGCACAACGTGGTGAAAGCCACCTTCGATGCACTGACCAAAATGAGGGATCCTTATACCGTGGCGCAACTTCGCGGTGTTCATCTTAAGAAAGTTTTTAATGGTTAAGAACATGGCGAAAGTGAAAATTACCCTGGTGCGCAGCGCCATAGGTCACCCTAAGAATCAGAAAGCAACTTTGGTTGCACTCGGATTGCGTAAACTTCACCGCAGTCGCGAATTGGAACTCAATCCCCAATTGTCGGGTATGATTGATACAGTGAAGCATTTGTTGACGATAGAAACAATAGACTGAACTTATGAACCTCAGCAACCTAAAGCCGGCTCCCGGTTCGGTAAAGAAATCAAAACGTATTGGCAGGGGCCAAGGCTCCGGAAAAGGTGGTACTTCTACCAAAGGTCATAAAGGTGCTCAATCACGCACAGGTTATTCTCGGAAGGTGGGTTTTGAAGGCGGACAAATGCCGCTGCAACGCCGCATCCCGAAAGGTGGATTCAAAAACATCAACCGTGTAGAATACGCAGCCATTAACCTGGATGTATTGCAACAAATAGCGGAAGAAAAGAACATCAACAAAATCGACTTTACAGTGTTGATCGACCGCAACATGGTTGGCAAGAATGATTTGGTGAAAATCTTAGGACGTGGTACTGTCTCCGCTGCGCTTGAAGTTCATGCGCATGCGTTTTCTTCTTCAGCAAAAGAAGCCATCGAAAAGGCCGGTGGTTCTATTCAAATAATCAACTGAAATGCGACGACTGATCGATAAGATCAAGGATATCTGGCGTATTGAAGAACTTCGTACGCGGATTAAGAATACTGCATTGTTCCTGCTCGTTTATCGCCTGGGAACTTTCGTTATTCTTCCAGGTATTGATTCAGAGGAATTGGCCGGGCTGCAGCAGCAATCAAGTGATTCGCTGCTAGGCCTGGTGAATATCTTTGCAGGTGGTGCTTTTGCACGCGGGGCCATCCTTGCCCTTGGTATTATGCCATACATTTCTGCCTCTATTTTCATGCAACTGGTGTCATTAGCCATCCCGGCTTTTGCCCGAATGCAAAAGGAAGGGGAAGAAGGGCGCAGGAAAATCAATCAATATACCCGAATCCTGACCATAGCCTTTACAGCTGTTCAGGCCATTGGGTATCTGAACAACATGATTACTACGCCAAACAACCAACGTGCATTGCTGATTTTCACAAATCCTGATGCCATGTCTCAGGGCTGGTTCATGTTTACCAACGTGATCTTATTGACTGCCGGAACCATGTTTACCATGTGGTTAGGTGAACGCATCACCGATAAGGGTCTTGGAAATGGCATTTCGCTCATCATCATGGTGGGAATTATTGCCCGGCTCCCAACGGCCTTTGTATTCGAACTTGAATCTACGTTCAACAAACGCGGTCCGTTCATTTTCCTCATAGAAATGTTCATCTGGATAGCGGTAATCCTAACTGTTATCTTACTTACTCAGGGAACCAGAAAGATTCCCGTGAATTACGCCAAAAGGGTTGTAGGAAACAGACAGTATGGAGGTCAGCGCAATTACATTCCTTTGAAGGTACTTGGTGCAGGTGTGATGCCGATCATTTTTGCTCAGGCCATTATGTTCCTGCCAGCTTCGTTTATGGGATTGTACAAAAGTGGAAACGTACCTGCCTGGTTGTTGAACCTGGCGGATACCACCTCCATAACACACAATGGAATCATGGTGTTGCTCATTGTACTGTTTACCTACTTCTACACCGCCATCATCTTTAATCCAATGCAGATTGCTGATGATATGAAACGGAACAACGGGTTCATTCCCGGAATCAAGCCCGGGAAGAAAACTTCTGAATTCATAGATGATGTAATCAGCAGGATTACGCTTCCCGGAGCCTTGTTTATTTCTGCAGTGGCCATTATGCCTGCAATAGCTCAGGGCAGCGTTTTGGGTGTAAACCCGGAATTCGCTCAATTCTTTGGAGGTACGAGCTTGTTGATTCTTGTGGGTGTGGTGTTAGATACACTGCAGCAAATTGAAAGTTTTCTCCTGATGCGTCACTACGATGGATTAATGCGCAGTGGCCGAATTAAAGGCAGGATGGGTATGTATCAACAACAGGTTGGAAATTAAAGCACAATAACATATTTTTGCAGCCCTTTAGAAATGCCGAAGCAAGACGCAATTGTACAAGACGGAGTAATCATGGAAGCGCTATCTAATGCGATGTTCCGTGTGAAGCTTCAAAATGGACATGAAATCATTGCGACAATTTCAGGCAAGATGAGGATGCATTACATCAGGATACTACCCGGAGACAGGGTTAAGGTGGAAATGTCGCCTTATGACCTGACCAGAGGCAGAATCTCGTACAGATACAAGTAAAAGACATGAAAGTAAGGACTTCTGTAAAGAAACGTAGCGCAGACTGTAAGATCGTTCGCAGGAAAGGTAAGATCTACGTAATCAACAAGAAAAACCCCAAGTTTAAGCAAAGACAGGGATAAGAACATGGCTAGGATAGCAGGTATAGACCTTCCCAAAAACAAAAGAGGTGTAATAGGCCTCACCTATATTTATGGTATAGGTCGCAGCACAGCAGAAAAGATTCTGTCTGATAGCGGTATTGACGAAAGCAAAAAAGTATCCGATTGGAACGACGATGATTTGTCAAAGATTCGCGGATTCATCACCAATAACCTCAAGGTTGAAGGTGAGTTGCGTTCCGAAACTCAACTGAACATCAAACGTCTTATGGACATTGGTTGTTATCGTGGATTGCGCCATCGTAAAGGGTTACCATTGCGTGGACAAAGAACCCGGACCAATGCACGGACCAGGAAAGGCAAGCGTAAAACAGTTGCCGGTAAGAAAAAAGCAACTAAATAATAAGTAGAAAGTACGGACAATGGCGAACCAGAGAAAGGTAACCAAAAAGAAAGTAAAGGTTGATCCGAACGGCCAGGTACATATACAGGCTACATTCAGCAACATCATCATATCCATCACCAATACGGAAGGTCAGGTTATTTCTTGGTCAAGTGCTGGTAAGATGGGATTCCGCGGGTCAAAAAAGAACACACCTTATGCGGCTCAGGTAGCAGCTTTGGATTGTGGGAAAGTGGCTTTTGATGCCGGCTTGCGCAAAGTGGATGTTTGGGTAAAGGGCCCAGGTTCAGGTCGTGACAGTGCAATCCGTAACCTCCAGGCCGTAGGTTTGGAAGTTGCTACCATAACCGACATTACTCCTCTTCCCCACAACGGCTGTCGCCCAGCAAAACGTCGTAGGGTTTAATACATACAGACAATACATTAAATGGCTAGATACAGAGGTCCAAAATCCAAAGTTGCCCGCAGGTTCAAAGAACCCATCTTTGGTCGCGATAAGGCACTGGAAAAAAAGAACTACGGTCCGGGTCAGCACGGGAACGCCCGTCGCCGTCCTAAACAATCAGAATATGCGATTCAGCTTGCCGAGAAGCAAAAGGCTAAATACATCTACGGTGTATTGGAGCGTCAATTCTCCATTACCTTCCGTCGTGCTGCCGCCAAAAAAGGCATTACTGGCGAAATCTTGTTGAAATTGTTGGAGGCCAGGCTTGACAATACCGTATTCAGATTGGGTATTGCTCCAACCCGCCGCGCTGCCCGTCAATTGGTTAGTCACAAGCACATTACCGTAAATGGTGAAGTGGTGAATATCCCTTCCTATAGCCTGAAACCAGGTGATGTGGTAGGTGTTAGGGAACGTTCCAAATCATTGGAAGCAATTGGCAACAGCACTTCTAATTCCCGCAAACGTTTCAACTGGCTGGAATGGGATGCAGCAGATTACAACGGCAAGTTTCTGAATTATCCGGAACGGGACGAAATTCCGGAGAACATCAAGGAACAGTTGATCGTAGAATTGTACAGTAAATAATCAGTTTAGTAAGGAAAAACAATGGGTATCATACCATTTCAAAAACCTGACAAAGTGGTCATGCAAAAAGCCGATGATTTTCATGGGCTTTTTGAATTTGGTCCTTTGGAAAAAGGTTATGGCGTAACCATCGGTAATTCCCTCCGTCGTATTCTGCTTTCTTCTCTTGAAGGGTATGCAATTACAGGTGTGAAAATTATCGGGGTTGATCATGAGTTCTCAACCATCAAAGGTGTTATTGAGGATGTTGTAGACATCGTGCTCAATCTGAAGCAGGTTCGTTTTAAGAAAACCTCCAGTGCTGACGATTCAGAAAAGATTTATATCTCCATCAAGGGAAAAGATCAGTTTACCGCTGGCGACATAAGCCGATATACCAACAGCTTCACGGTCCTGAATCCTGAATTGGTCATCTGCAATCTGGAACCTACCGTGAACATGGAAGTGGAATTGGTGGTCCAGAAGGGTAGGGGCTATGTTCCTGCAGATGAAAACAAGCCGAAAGACGCTGCCATCGGTTTCATTTCTGTGGATGCAATCTTTACGCCAATCCGAAACGTGAAATTTACAGTAGAAGATTTCCGGGTGGAACAAAGAACCGACTACGAGAAACTTGTGCTGGAAATTACTACGGATGGAAGCATTCATCCGGAAGAAGCACTGAAGGAAGCTGCGAACATCCTGATTCAACATTTCGTGTTGTTCAGCGATGAGCGCATGATCCCTAACCCTCATGAAGTAGCCGCTTCTGAAGAAGTTGACGAAGGATATTTGCACATGCGGAAAGTATTAAAAACCCCGCTTGCTGATCTCGACCTCTCCGTTCGTGCTTACAATTGCCTGAAGGCAGCGGAAATCAAAACCCTTGGCGAACTGGTAAGTTATCATATAGAAGACCTGCTGAAATTCAGAAATTTCGGCAAAAAATCACTGAGTGAACTTGAAGAGTTTGTTCGTGAAAAAGGATTGAATTTCGGTATGGATGTGGTAAAATATAATTTAACTGAGGACTAATACCGGGAATAAGCACGTAGATCATGAGACACGGAAAAAAAGTAAATCATTTAGGCAGGACCGCACCTCACAGGAAAGCCATGCTTTCCAATATGGCCGCCAGTCTGATTAAGAATAAGCGCATCGTTACCACCGTTGCTAAAGCAAAGGCGCTTCGCGTATATGTGGAACCATTGATTACCAAATCGAAAGAAGACAATACCCATAACCGCAGAACAGTGTTCGCATACCTCAGGGACAAAGACGCAATCAAAGAATTGTTTGGTGTCGTTTCTGAGAAGGTGGCTTCAAGGCCAGGTGGTTATACCCGAATTCTTAAGATGGGTAATCGTATGGGTGACAATGCCGAAATCGCAATGATTGAGCTTGTGGATTTCAACGATTACTTCCAGGGCTTCACCAAAGAGAAAGCTGCTGCGAAGAAAACTACCAGAAGAAGCAGAAGTAAAGTCAAATCAGAGGCAACTGCTACTGATGCCAATGACGAAGTTTCTGAAGGTTGATTTAGGAAAGTTCCTTGAAAGCCGGTCACCAAGACCGGCTTTTTTCATGTATGGATAAATTGTTTCTTTAACAGATAGTTTCCACCTGTAAATTTGCGCTTCCAGATGACGGTAAGCGTTAAGACTCCGGCGAAGCTGGTCTTGCAAGATGGAACCATCTTTCAGGGAACAGCAATAGGGAAAATAGGTACAACTTCAGGCGAAATAGCTTTCAATACAGGCATGACAGGATACCAGGAGGTTTTTACAGATCCTTCTTATACCGGTCAAATCCTGATTATGACCAACGACCATATTGGCAATTATGGGGTGAAAGCTGATGAAGTGGAATCTGATGGAATTCAGATTTCCGGTCTGGTTTGTAAAAAATTCTCCTATCCATACAGCAGAAAACAAGCGCATCAAAGTTTGGATGAGTACTTCACCGAACATCATTTGGTTGGAATTGCAGACATAGATACACGGCAGCTGGTACGCCATATCCGCACCGCGGGTGCCATGAATGCCGTAATCAGCAGTGACATCTCCAATGATGAGGAATTGCTCGCTATGGCGCGTGCATGTCCTGACATGAGTGGACTGGAACTTGCCAGCAAGGTGAGCACGCCAAAATTTTATACCATGGGTAATGAACATGCGGATTTTCGCGTGGCCTTGCTTGATTTTGGGAGCAAAAAGAATATTGCGCGTTGTTTGTTGGAAAGAAATTGTTACCTGGGGGTCTTTCCGGCACGCAGCAGCGCACAGGAAATCCTTGCATGGAAACCCGATGGAATCATGCTGAGCAATGGACCCGGTGATCCTGCGGCTATGGATTACGCTGTTGAAACGGTTAGGCAAATTATTGATGCTTCCATACCAACTTTTGGCATTTGCCTTGGTCACCAGTTATTGTCGTTGGCCAGTGGGTTGGAAACCTATAAGATGCATCACGGCCATCGTGGTTGTAATCATCCGGTGAAAAATTTGATTACCGGAAGAAGTGAAATTACCAGCCAGAATCATGGCTTTGCCGTGCGCTTTAACGAGGCACTTTCGGACCGGATCAAGCTAACGCATATCAACCTCAACGACGATACGGTGGAAGGAATATCGCGATTAGACAAACCCGCTTTTAGCGTGCAACATCATCCGGAAGCCAATCCCGGCCCACATGACAGTTTTTACCTGTTTGATGAATTCATCACGCTGATTCGCCACCATAAAAATTAAACATCAACATGAGCAGTATTGTACATATTCAGGCACGTCAAATATTGGACAGCCGCGGAAATCCAACTATTGAGGCAGAAGTATTCACAGAAGACGGCGGCTTCGGCCGGGCCGCGGTTCCCAGCGGAGCTAGTACCGGTATCCATGAAGCCGTGGAATTGCGCGATGGTGCAAAGGATCGCTTTCTTGGCAAAGGCGTAACCCAGGCGGTTGCCAATGTAAATACACTTATTGCCTCCACCCTCGAAGGCATGGAAGTCAGCGATCAGATTTCGCTCGACCAGGCCATGATTGAGCTGGATGGTACACATAATAAAGCAAAACTTGGAGCCAATGCTATTTTATCGGTGTCATTAGCTGCTGCAAGAGCCGCTGCCGACGAACTGGGAATGCCTCTGTATCGTTATGTTGGCGGTGTGAATGCTTGTGTACTTCCCATTCCCATGATGAATATCCTGAACGGCGGTGCGCATGCAGACAACAGCATTGACTTTCAGGAATTTATGATTATGCCTGTGAATGCCGACAGCTTTAGCGATGCATTCAGAATGGGCGTTGAGGTGTTTCACCACCTGAAAAATGTATTGAAACAGGCAGGATACAGCACCAATGTGGGCGATGAAGGTGGTTTTGCACCCAACATCAGAAGCAACGAAGAAGCTATAGAAACCGTGCTTAAAGCCATTGAACAAGCAGGTTTCAAGCCTGGTTCCGATATATATATCGCCATGGATGCTGCCACCAGTGAGTTGTACAATCCGGAAACCGGTTTATATACCTTCAAGAAATCAGACAAGCGCCAGCTCGATAAAGCCGGTATGGTGGAGTATTGGAAACACTGGACCGAACAATATCCCATCCTGAGCATTGAGGACGGCTGTGCGGAAGATGATTGGGAGTCCTGGAAATTGCTCACAGAAGCCATCGGTGCTAAAGTACAACTGGTTGGTGACGATTTATTTGTGACCAATGTGAACCGTTTGCGTGAAGGCATTCAACAATCCGTGGCCAACAGTATTCTGGTGAAGGTTAATCAAATCGGTACACTTACTGAAACCATCAACGCAATTCAGCTTGCCACCTCCAATGGTTATACCAACATCATCAGCCATAGAAGTGGTGAAACTGAAGACAGCACCATCGCTGATCTGGCCGTAGCCATGAACAGTGGACAAATCAAAACAGGTTCTGCAAGTCGCAGCGACCGCATGGCAAAATACAACCAACTGTTGCGCATCGAAGAAGAATTAGGAGCACAGGCGCAGTTCAACGGCAGAAACTTTAAGTTCCTGGCTTAAGTTCAGTTACATTCAGCAACGAAGCCCTGCACATGTGTGGGGCTTTTTTGCGTGTATGTGAACCTGGGAAAAAGCTTAGCACGGGTTTTAACCGGGTTGTAGATGTGCATGCTGTGGATTGATTCAGCCTGCGTCCGGGTAACCAACATGTTCCAGGAATAATCCATGGGCAGGAACACTTTGACCTGCGTCCGATCTGCTTCCCCCTTCCAACAACCCCTGAAACCAGGAAACAGGCTTATTTCCGTACCCAACTTCCAATAAACTTCCTACCAGTGCCCGCACCATATTCCTCAGGAAGCGGTTTGCTTCAATATGAAAAATCAGTTGCTCATGTTCTTCCAGCCAGGCTGCCTTGTAGATTAGGCATTCATAACCGTGATGGGCGGGTTCTTCGCCTTTCGTAAAGCTCTTGCAATTTTGCACTCCGGTCAATAATGCAGCAGCTTCATTCAAAAGCAATAAATCAGGTTTTTTATGTTGTAACCACGACGTTTCCCGGTGAAACGGATCTTTCAAAAAATGCAGATAATAGCGATAGGTGCGCGAAACGGCATCGAATCGGGCGTGAAATTCATCAGGCACCTTTGTGTACCTAAGGGCCGCAACGTCAGCCGGCAGCATGCCGTTCAGTCGATACAGGAAATGTTGTGGCAGTTCGTATGCGTAATCGAAGTGCAGCGGGAAGAAATGCGCGTGCACGCCTGAATCTGTTCTTCCGCAACCGGTGGTTTCCACTTGCGCGCGCAGCAGCACCGACAAAGCTTCTTCCAAAACACCTTGTACGGTAGGGCGTCCGGGTTGTTTCTGCCAGCCTTGGTAAGCGGTTCCTTTATAGCTGATGTCCAGCCGGAACCTCATGCCATCCGTTCATATACGATGGCCACACCCTGGCCTACGCCCACGCACATGGTGGCCACTCCGTAGCGATAATTGTTCTGATGCATGAGGTGCAACAATGTAGTGGAAATTCGCGCTCCTGATGCGCCCAGCGGATGTCCGATGGCAATAGAACCACCACGGATGTTCACCCGCTCGCGTGGAATATTTAAGGCGCGCATGCTGGCCAAAACCTGAGCTGCAAAAGCTTCATTCAGTTCAAATACATCAATGTCGGCAACGGTTAAACCTGCCTGCTTCAGTGCTTTTTGTACTGCGGGAACCGGACCTATGCCCATGATGGCCGGATCAACACCGGCAGCGGCCACGGCAACAACCCTTGCTATTGGCTGAGCATGCATCTGTTTCACCATGCTTTCCCCGGCAAGGATTAAACAGGCGGCGCCATCATTCAGGCCGCTGGAATTTCCGGCTGTAACGGTTCCGTTTTTTCTAAACGCAGGTTTCAGCGTTGCCAGGGTTTCCGGTGAACTCAACCGTGGATGTTCATCTACCGAAAAGAGTATTGGTTCGCCTTTTTTCTGTGGAATGGATACGGGGGCAAGTTCAGCCTCAAACAAACCGGATTCCTGAGCCGCCTTCCATTTTAATTGGGTTTCAAAGGCAAACTGATCCTGGTCTTCGCGGCTAATATGGAATTGTTCGGCAACATTTTCCGCGGTTTCACCCATGGCATAGGGATGGTGAAGTGCGGCCAGCTTTGGGTTGGTAAAACGCCATCCAATCGTGGTGTCATAAATCTCGACATTGCGGGGAAAAGCCTGATATGATTTCGCCATTACAAAAGGGGCGCGGGTCATGCTTTCCACACCACCTGCCAGATATAAATTTCCCAAACCGCTGCGGATGTTCGCATAGGCGTTGATGATGCTTTGCAGCCCCGATGCACATAAGCGGTTGACCGTATAACCGGGGATTTCCATCGGCAAGCCGGCCAAAAGTGAAGCCATGCGTGCCACGTTTCGGTTGTCTTCGCCGCTTTGATTGGCCGCCCCAAAGATTACTTCATCAATATGTTGAACATCAAGTTGAGGATTTCGCCCGAGTATGGCGCTGATGATATGCGCGGCAAGGTCGTCAGGACGCACGCCGGCAAGGCTTCCTCCGAATTTGCCCACAGGTGTGCGCAAAGCATCAATCACAAAAACATCTTCCATGGTGCCGCAAAGTTACCCAAGCCGGCGCAGTTTGAAACCGACATTATCTTTGCCACATGATTCAACGCGTACAATCGCTTTTTCTTCTTTCCGTAACCCTGCTGGCAGCGATGGCCCTATTTGGTGGATGGCCCTTTTATTCAGCCACAGGAACCAAAGCTTCAACATTGTCCTTTACGGCCACCACCATCAATGACGTTAAAGTTACGGAGGTATTCAGCACCCTGCTCATGGCCGGAATTTTCGGCTTGTCTGGTTACACCATTTTTATCTACAAGAACAGAAAACTGCAGCTATTATACAGCTGGATTCTGATGGCAATGGTTGTGTTGTCTGCCATCATGGCCTATATGCGTTACCGCAATATGTCTGCACAACTGATGGAACAAACGGGCGTGGAAGGCCGCATTGGTATTATGTTCCTGTTTCCGCTGCTGATGCTGGTGGCCATTTCCCTTGCCATGCGTGGGATATGGAAAGATGAACTCTTGGTGCGCAACATGGATCGGCTGCGTTGATGAAGGTTTTCAGGTACTTCTTACTTGCGCTTTTTGTTCCTTTTCAGCTGCGTGCCCAGGCGCTGACCACGCCTTATGAACAGGATTCAACGCAAACAGCCACGTATGAACAGGTCAACGATTTTTATCGCGTTCTGGCCGTGAAATACACTCGGCTCAAATCATTCCCTCAACTAGGTGCACGCTTTTTCTCCATCGGAACATCCGACGGAGGCCTGGACATCAATGTGTTTGCGCTGAATGCACCGCGTAAGTCTTTACTTCCGCGGCCTGTGCTCCTGATCAATAATGCGATACATCCCGGAGAACCTGAGGGTGTAGATGCCAGCATGATGCTGATGCGTGACATTTTGGAACATCAGGACAGCTGGGCCGCGTTGTTGCGCACCTATACGGTATATGTGGTTGCGCAATACAACGTTGATGGTGTGGTCAACCGCAGTTGCTGCAGCCGTGCCAATCAAAATGGGCCTGAATCTTACGGATTTCGTGGCAATGCCCGAAACTTGGACCTAAATCGTGATTTTATTAAGGCTGACAGCAGAAATGCGCAGTCGTTCATACGGTTCTTTACTTCCATAAAACCCGATGTGTTCGTAGATAATCATACCAGCAATGGCGCCGATTATCAATATACACTTACCTACTTTGCCACGCATCCGGCCAAACTCGATCCTGCGCTGCGTCAATGGCTCGAAAAGTTAAAGCCCAAATTAGATACTGCATTAAATCGGGCCGGCTGGAATGTTTGCCCATACGTGGAAACCAGAAGGGAAGTGCCCGACAGCGGAATCATTGGTTTCTTTGAAACAGGACGATACGCAACAGGTTTTGCAGCCTTGCATCACTGCCTGGGTTTCACGGTCGAAACACATATGCTCAAACCCTTTCCGCAAAGGGTACGGGCAAATTATGATTTCATGGAATCATTGATGCGGCTTTTACCAGACGATGTGCGTTTCCTGAAAAAGGGCATGCAATCGCCGGCGCAACAGGCAGGATATTTCCAACCCGGCACCATGGTTCCGGTGCGTTGGAAATTGGCGGATCGCGCCCGCGATTCTATTTTGTTTCATGGTTATGAGGCGGCACGTGTTCCCAGCGCGGTAACCGGTCACACACGCCTGGCATATTTAAGAAATCGACCGTACCGGAAAATCATACCGTACTTCAACCATTATGTGCCGGTAGATTCAGTTTCCATTCCTGAGGCCTATGTGATTCCACAAGCTTGGCATCAGGTGATTGAGCGACTTGAATGGAATGGAGTGAAGTTGAATCGTTTGAATAAGGAAGCCATAATCCCGGCTGAAGTATGTTATCTGGAATCATGGGAGTCGTTGCGCAGTCCATACGAGGGGCATTTCTTACATCACACCGTAAAAACGCAACATACCTGGACGAATGTGCGGGTTATGCCGGGCGATTATTGGGTAGAAGTTGACGCGAAGAATGCTTTATACCTGGCAAGTGTGCTTACGGCGGAAGCACCAGATTCTTACTTTGCCTGGAACTTTTTTGACGGCGTACTGCAACAAAAGGAAGGTTACAGCGCCTATGTATTTGAGGATGTAGCCCTGCGGTTGTTGGAAGAAGACAGTGCTTTGGCGGAAGCTTTTGCTTTGCGGAAATCGCATGATCCACTTTTTGCGGCTGATGCTCAGGCGCAGTTGAACTGGATTTACAAGAAGTCCGCTTATTACGAGCGCACGCACTGTTTATACCCCGTGTACAGAATCAGGGATAAAACGGAATTGCTGAAGTGAGGTATTTTGCTTTTTCAGGGTCTTTTGCACTGATTCCTGCGGTTCAAACCAGCTCATGGTTCAAAGCGTTCCAGGTTTGTGCGGCGGGACGTTTCCGATAAAGTACGGAATACACGGCTTCAAGAAGTGGCATCTGTACGCCAAGTTCCTGTTGCAACGAATAGATGCTCTCGGTTGCATAGTAACCTTCCGCAATCATATTCATTTCCAACTGTGCATTGGCAACGCTGTAGCCTTTGCCGAGCATGGTTCCAAAGGTTCGGTTTCTGCTGAATTGAGAATATGCTGTAACCAGTAAATCGCCCAGATAGGCCGATTCTTTAACATCTCGATGTGTTTCATGCATGGCATCGAGGAAGCGTTCTATTTCCCTAATGGCTGCAGCCACCAATACGGCCTGGTAATTGTCGCCATAACCCAGCCCATGGGCAATTCCTGAAGCAATGGCATAGATGTTTTTAAGTACCGCTGCATATTCGGCCCCATATAAATCGGTGCTCACAGAGGTGCGGATGTACCTGCAACCAAGCAACTCTGCGATGGCGCGCGACGGCTCAAATGCCAGGGAGGCAATGGTCAGGTAGCTGAGTTTCTCCAAGGCAACTTCTTCTGCATGGCATGGCCCGGACAGCACTGCAATTTGTGCAGGATTGATCTGGTGTTCGGTTTGCAGGTAACGCGCCACTACTTGCCTGGTTTCAGGAATCATCCCTTTCACGGCAGAGAGGTACAGCGCATTTTTCGGAAGTGTTTTGTTGTTCAGCGCCTTGTGGAGAAATGCACCCGGAATGGCTACAATAACCAATTCAGCTGCTTCAAGCGCTTCGGAGAAGTTGGAAAAGGCATGAACCTGATACTGTTTAAAACCTACAGAACTCAGGTATTTGGGATTGTGTCCATAGGTGTTGATGTGCGCGGCAACTTCTTCATTTCGAATCCACCAGCGCAGGCTCAGATTGTTTTTTTCACAAAGGATTTTAACCAAAGCCGTAGCCCAGCTTCCACCGCCAAGGATACAAATTTTGCTGATTGCAGTCACGTTTCAGGAACTGGCGTACATTATTGTTTTTCGAACAATTTAGCGCGGTCGGTTTTCACCACTTTGTTTCCATCCTGCAAGGTCTTTGAAATCAACAGCCCGGGAGCGGTAATCAGTTCGTCACCCTCTTTAATTCCTTCTGTGATTTGGAAGTACTCGGTATCTTGCAATCCGGTTTTCACCTTAACGGCGGTGGCAATTCCCTGATTATACTTAAAAACCCAGGTTGCTTTTTCCTTACCGGCATCGGTTGAAGCCGATTCTTCTTTCGGGTTGCGCGTGGTAACGCTGGCAATCGGCACACAAATAACATTGCTTGCCTGTTCCGTTTCAATGTCAACCGTGGCAGTCATTCCGGGTCTGAAAGGGTGTTCTTGTTTCTTCAGCAATTCCAGGTAAGAGGAACGTAAAATGCGCACCTTCACGGTGTAATTGGTAACCTGGTCGCTCATAACCTGGGCGGCATTGAATTTTGCCGAATTGGCGATGTCTGTAACCACACCACGGAAGGAAGTTTCCTGAAATGCATCCACTTTGACCACTGCGCTGTCGCCTTGCTGTAACCGGATGATGTCGTTTTCGTTCACGTCCACCTGCACTTCCATCATCCTTAAATCGGCAATCCTCATGATTTCTGTACCTGCCATTTGGGCTGTTCCAACCACGCGTTCGCCTTGCTTGCTGTTCAGTTGCGATACGATTCCGGAAACCGGGGCATATATGCTGGTTCTGCCCAGATTTTTACGCCCTTCATCCAAACGGGCCTGGAAGCTTTTTACGGTAAAACCTGCGGCTTGTACATTCTTGGCACTGCTTTCTGCATCTGCGAGGGCCATTTGATATTGGGATTCTGCCGTTTCAAATTCCTGTTGGCTGATCACCTTTTGCTGGTATAGTCCTTGTTGTCTTTTGAAGATATTCTCGGCCTGCCGCAGTGCTGCCTGCGCTCTTGTGGCCTGCGCCTGTGCCGTGGAAAGTCCGGCACGTGCATTGTCCAGGCTGGCCTGCAATTGATCTACCGTACTAACATAGATTTCCGGATTGATGCGCAGCAGCAATTGACCCTGAACCACAGAGTCGCCTTCTGCAACGTATAAATCAATGATCTGACCGCTCACGTCGGCGCTTATTTTCACTTCTGTTTCTGGTTGGATTTTACCGCTGGCAGAAACCACCTCGGTAATGGTTCTGCGGGTGGCCTTTTCGGTGCTTACCCGAAGCTCGGATTTCTTGCCTCCGAAGATCCAGGTAAACAGCAACAACAGCACTGCTATTCCGGCAACAATGATGAAAATTCTTTTTTTGCTCATGGGTGTTTAGGGGTTCAATTCAATGGAAGTTCCGCTGTAAAAATCAAGAATCATCCGGCGAAAAATGCGTTCGTATTTGCTTTGAATGAGGTTGGATGCGGCGGTAAATCGCATGCTGCGCGCAACCACCAGTTCGGTTTGGTTGGCTTGTCCGGCCTCGAACCTGCGTTCCAGGTAATCCAGATTCAATTGCTGCAGCTGATAGGCCGCTTCATTGGCCTTGTACCGCAGGTGTGCCTGACGAAATCCATTGTATGCATTGACAATTTCTGTATAGAGTTGATAACGTGCGCTGGTTTCCTGTAATTGAGCGCTCTTTAAGGCCAATTGTGCCTGCTTGACCCGGATGTCCACACCTTTTTTTCCGAATAATGTCCAGTTGAACTGCATTCCGGCACTTTGACCGAAGTTGTCTTTGTATTGATCGGCAAACGGGATGGTGTTGAGCGTATAGGCCAGCTCTACGGTTTCCACCAGTTCATTGGTGCCTGAAACAAATCCTATGGGTCGGGTTCCGGTGATTTGTGTGTTGACGATGCGCTTGGCGTTTTCAGAATACAGGGTGTTGAGGTTTGCACCTGCGCTAAGGGTTGGATACCTGCCGGCCTGTGCAGCTTTCACGGCAAATTGTGCACTGATTACCCGGTACCTGGCGGCCCTTATTTCAGGACGGAAGTTTTGGGCAATCTCAAAAATGCTGTCGGGTTGATAATCTTCAGGTTGTTCATTTCCCACCGGGAGGTTGGGCTGAAGTACATCAAAGTCGGCGTCAAAGGGAAGCAGCAGCAAGGAGCGGAGGTTGGCCAAAGCCTGTTCCACTTGGTTCTGGGCGTTCACAATATTTACTTCTTCAGAACTCAATTGCGCCTGAAGTGCCAAAATTTGAGGTTCTGCGATGCTACCCGCTTCGAAGAGTTTCATATTCAGTTCCAGCTGACGCTGTAAACTTCCTTTATTCACCTGCGCTGCCTTGAGCAGTTCCCGGGCCTGTAGTGCCTGCAGGTAAAAATTGGCAATGCGCAAGGCGATGTTGTTGTTGACTGTTTGTACATCGTCTGAAGATGCAAGAAAGGCATAACGGGACTGCTGTGTATTGTAATGCAGTTGTCGGCCGGCAAACAGAAGGACATTACTCTGCAAACCAACGTTGTTGCTGTAAATTCGGGTTTGGGTAAAGGTGTTGGTAAACCGGTCAATGGAGCGTCCGTTTTGCAGAAATTGACCTGAACTCAGGCTGACATCCGGCAAGTGGTTCCACTGGTTTAATTCCAGATTGTTGGCGGCCTGTTCCTTACTGATTTCAGCCTGTAAAACTTCAGGGCTGTTGTTTAATGCATGGTGGATGCATTCTTGTAAGGTCCAGAACTTTTGCGCGGCGAGCGAATTCCAACTCAATGGAATCAGCACAAATATGGCCAGCATCTGCTTCATGGCTCAAAAATACGCTACAATTGGACTAGTCTTTTAAACTTTTGGTAAAACCGCCGATTGGTCTGGCCCCTCGGGTAGATTCTGCTTCATCATTCGGTAATATGTGATGAGTTTTACATATTTGCGGCCATGGACCGCTTCACAGGGCTTCTCGGTATTATCTTTCTTCTGGGCCTGGCATGGCTTGTGAGTAATAATAGGAAACGTATTGATTACCGTTTGGTCATCAGTGGCCTATTACTTCAGCTTGTTTTTGCGCTGTTTGTATTGAAGACTTCACTGGGTGCGAATATTTTTGGTTTCCTTGGGAAAGGCATCAACAAACTCTTAGAATTTTCTGACATGGGCGCTGATTTCGTGTTTGGTCCCTTGGTGCGCGCCGAACTCATGAATTCGGTTTTTGGTCAGGGCACCATCTTCTTCTTCAAAATCATCCCAACCATCATCTTCGTGGCTGTTCTGGTGAACATTGCGTACCATCTGGGCATGCTCCAGTTCTTCATCAGGTACTTCGCCCGTTTTGTACACAAGGTAATGCGTGTGAGTGGGAGTGAGGCATTGAGTAATGTGAGCAGTGCGTTTGTGGGGCAGGTAGAAGCGCAACTCTTGATTAAACCCTATGTGAAAGGCATGACCATGAGCGAATTACTGTCGAGCATGAGTGGAAGCATGGCCTGTATTGCCGGCGGTGTAATGGCATACTACATCTCTACAGGTGTTGATGCAAGGTATTTACTCACCGCCAGCCTGATGTCGGCACCTGCGGCATTGGTGATAGCCAAGATTGTGTGGCCGGAAACAGAACCTTCCGAAACCAAAGGAAAGGTGCAATTAGAGGTGAAGAAACAACACGACAATCTGCTGGATGCCATTGCCCATGGCGCTTCCGATGGTTTGAAGATTGGCTTGAATGTGATTGCCATGCTGATTGGCTTCATTGCCCTGATTTACCTGGTGAATTATCTGCTTGGCTTGGTTGGAAACCTGGTACATCAACCATTGAGCCTGCAATGGATTTTGGGTTGGGTGTTTTCCGGTTTTGCCTGGCTGATGGGTGTTCCTGCTGCAGAGATCAATCAGGTTGGCGGATTGATGGGCACCAAACTCGTGGTGAATGAATTCGTGGCTTACAAAGATTTGGTTCCCATGATCCAACAAGGTACTTTATCTCCCAAGAGTATTGCCATTGCCACCTTTGCGCTTTGCGGCTTTGCCAACTTCAGCAGCATCGCCATTCAGGTTGGCGGGATTGGGCAAATAGCACCGGAACGCCGAGCTGACCTGGCAAAATTGGGTTTCCGGGCGCTGCTTTGCGGAACGCTTGCCAATTACCTGAATGCCGCACTTGTCGGTGTGCTGCTGTGAACCTTTCCCAAGAATCATTGTTTCAATGGGCATATGAAAATCTATACCCGAAAGGGAGATGATGGCACTACTGGTTTGATCGGCGGAACTCGGGTAAAGAAACACCACCTTCGGGTAGAGGCTTACGGCACGGTGGATGAATTAAATGCGCACATCGGGGTGTTGCGTGCACAAACACAAAACCCCAACATGTTGGAAGCCCTGTCCGAAATCCAAAATCGTTTATTCACCGCCGGTTCTGTATTGGCTACCGCTGCAGATGCAGATTTTATGATTCCCGGACTGGAACCGGGCGATGTGGATTTTCTTGAATCACAAATAGATCAAATGGATCTGGAATTGCCGGAACTGAAGAATTTCGTGCTTCCCGGAGCAAGTCTTTCCGGTGCCCAGGCACATGTAGCGCGTTGTGTATGCAGGAGGGCCGAACGACTGGTGGTTTATTTGAATGAAGAAGGCCCGGTTGATGCTTTGGTTATTCAATACCTCAACAGGCTAAGTGATTACTTATTCACATTGGCACGCTTCCTCGACCGCAGCGAGGGCGGACAGGAAGTAATCTGGATGCCACGAAAAAAGGCAAGCACCTGAGGATGCTTGCCTTTTAATACACATGTTTTTGTATTAGTATCCGCCCTGTGCGGGTTGCCTGTTCATGTTCATTTTCATGTCCTGTGCCAACATGAAATCTGGCTTCAGCTGCAGGCAGCGGTCAATCATTTTCATGGCTAAAGCCCGCTCTCCATTCATCAAAACCAAATAACTTTTCAGGTAAGTGAATGCCGCTTCAACAGGAATTTGCTGTTGCATGTTCGCTTCGGCAACTTCTATACGCACATTCCCGCCGGGAATCGGATTCAGTTGCAGTAAAGAAACCACCATAGAATCGGCTTTTATCACGCGTCCGGTGAGGATGTGGGTGGCTGCAATGTTATACAGATAAGTGTAATCTTTTGTTCTGTTCCAAAGCTTTTCAAAACGTGCGATGCCTGCGGAATCTTTTTGTTGTTGGATGTCCACCTTGGCCTTCAGTTCATTCATGCCGATGTCTTCCGGTTTCAATTTCAAACTCCGGTCAACATAATAATCCGCGGCTTTGGGGTTTTGGGTATAGAAGTAATAATAGTGGGCAAGACTGTCATTGACCCATGTTGCGGTTGAATCCAATACAGCTATTCGATGCAGTGCCGTGATGCAGGTGCCACGATCTCCAACCTTTCGCGCATTTTCAAAAACGGCGACCTCATGTGACGCGTTGTTTTGTTTGGAAGGTGCTTGTTGGCATGAAGAAGCGGCAACAGCCATCATGGAGAACAGGAGGATATTTTTCATGTTTGATTTTACGGGGTTCGGTTGTTTTTTACTTTAGGGAAGTAAATTTGCTGTTTAATAGTACCGGCGAAGATAATTCGGCAGCATGAACAAGTACGTTCGTTGTGTTTTGTTTTTTTTCACATTCCTGCAAGCCGGTACGTCTGCACTTGCCCAATGCGGTGTAACCATAACGGCTGATAAATCCCAGGTTTGCGTTCCTGGAATTGTGAAATTAAAGGTAACCGGATGCCTTACCTGCAATGGCATTGATTGGGATTTAGGCAATGGCTTTGTTCCCGGAAAAGATACTTTTTCGTTCTTGGTGGGAAAGGCCGGCACCTATTCAGTGACCATCCGTTTGCGTTTGGCCGGAGGAGGTACATGCACGCAGGTGCGTCAAAATCTCTTTGTGGGCGTGGCCACGCCTCAGCCGAAATTGCAAGCCAGCGCAATGGCCCAATGTTTTGGCAATGACAGCATTGTCTTTAAAGATGTCACACCGGGTTCCCTGAAGCGCGATTGGTTTCTTGATGGAAAAACATACAGAAATGCACCACGCAGCATCAAGGTTCGTTTCGGTCCGCCTGCAGGCTATAAGGGTGTATTCATGATTGTAACGGACTCCAATGGTTGCACCGGATCAAAGTACATTGATTCGGCAGTTGGTGTGTTCGATTCAGTGAAGGCCAGCTTCCAGGCAGATGTGGTGAAAGGCTGCGTTCCCCGGGCGGTTCAATTTTCATACAAGGTTGATTCATTAGGAGCACCATTGGATTACCTGAACTGGAATTTTGGCGTCAAAGGGCCTCCGAACTACCAAGGGCGTGCATTTCCTAAAGTTACTTACACACAGGCCGATACACACAAAGTAGTCCTTACCGTAGTAACAAAGGCGGGTTGCCGGTACGAATTCCCCGACAGCAACTATCTGAACTTTGGAGTTCCCTCGGCACTTTCTGTCAATTCAGGAATCCAAACCATTTGCATGAACGGCATCGCCAACATTTCGGTAAATGGGAATACCCAGTATCCCATAGTCTGGGATTGGGTGCCAACGGCCATGCAAACCGATTCTGCCAGCAGATTTTCCAGAAGTTTCCGCTTTCAGGATACCGGTTTCTTTGCATTGTCCCTCAAACAGGTGCATTTGGGTTGCGTATCACAGCGAATCTTCCCGAAATTGGTTCAGGTGCAGGGCCCTAAGGTGAACATAGGCATCAAAACACCATCTTACTGCAGCATCCCGGATACATTGGAAGCTGTGAACAGAACCGCAGAACCCAAAGGATTTACCACCACCTGGCGTTGGACGGTGACCGATGAATTTGGATTGCCAGTAACCTCAAGCACTCAAAAGGATTTGGTATGGTATCCCGATAAACAGTCTGACTTTGACGTAAAGCTTGTGGCGCAAAGCACCAATGGATGTAAAGATTCCCTGCTCATGGAGAGAGCAGTGCTTTCAGACAGTATTTATGTTCCCGTGCTGGTTATGCCATCTACGGTTTGTCCCGGACAAACCGTGAATATCCTCCCGGATGAAAACGACATCCGGAATCGAAAAGGATACACCTACAAATGGCAGATTACCAATAGAAAAGGTACTGTTCTTGGTACTTCCAGTGGTAAAACAACCAATTTTTCAAGCAATGACACCGGAAAGTTTACCGTGCGCATGATTGTATTCGACGGGAAAAGCTGTTATGATACGCTGCTCCTGAAGGATACCATCAAGGTTTATTATCCGTACACAACCCTGCGGATCGCAGACAGTATTGTGTGTCGAAATCAGTCGGCGGTGTTTTATGCCAAACAGGTGAACGGTTCACCTACCGCGCGGCATTGGTGGGATGTGTATAATCTGGATTCCGGGGGCTACCGAGTGGCTTCAGGAAAGGACAGCGCCAAGTTACTGATGCTCAAAAATGGGCGTCACCGATTACAGTATTCGTATTCTGATACGGCCATGGGCGGATGTTCATTTAAGTTGTGGTATCCGGGGAACCTGTTTGTCAATGGCCCCGTGATTTCCATCACAGCCGATCCTTTTGAAGATTGTGCCCCCCTGAAGACCTGGCTGCGCGGTAAAATCCTCGCTGATCCCGATTATGAAAAAAACAATGTCAAGCCTACCCACAGCTGGAGTGGATACCTTCCCCGGCAATCGCTGATTGATTCTCCATTATTGCTAACTACCAAGGCCATAGTTTATAAGGGAAAGCAGTTCTTCAACCTACGCTATCGTGGTAGAAGCGGATGCCTGGATTCATCATCTTACATCACGGCTTATGGTGGGATATCAAGTGGGTTTGCCTTGGGTGGTGGCACACGTTGCCCCCGCGATACGTATCAGGTCATCAACTACTCGAGTAAATTAGCCACGAATTTTAAATGGATTGGCGCACACCAAGGGGTTCAAATTCTGCCAACCGATACATCCAGAAATCCGAAGTTCATTTTCCCTAAAGCAGGTTCTTACCTCATGAGCCTGATCGTTTTTAAGGCTTCTGAATGTTCAGATACCTTCAACCTGCCGGTGCAAATTGATTCCATCAAAGCGGGATTTTTCACCTTGGACACCATTGCCTACTGCGCTCCTAAAATGGTGGAGCTCAACAATACCAGTTGGATGGCGGCAAAAAGCTACTGGACCTTTGGCAACGATCCATCCATTACCATTTCACTGAACAATAAAGCAGCACAGAAGGTCTTCAACTTCAACAATCCCAATGGCATTGATGTGAAACTGGTTGCGGAATCCAAATACGGATGTAGGGATTCACTTACCAGATTTAATTACATCAAAGTGATTGGCCCTGTTGCTGATTTGCAGCTGGAACAAAATAAAGGATGCGAGCCACTAACGGTTCATTTCAGGAATAGAAGCACTTCATACAGCCGCTATTACATGGATTATGGCAATGGAATCGTCAAAGATTCTACAGGCCTGAGCACACATACCTACCTGGTAGGGAATAAAGCGCTGCCATATCAGGCGTATTATCCCACCATAGCATTGGTGGATTCACTTGGTTGTTTTGTATATGCCAAAAGCCGTGATTCTGTGGTAGTTATATCGGGATCCGAAGCATCATTTACCGTAGAAGACCAGCAATTGTGCATCCCTGAACTGGCCCGTTTTACCAATAAATCCTTGTTTTGGAAACAGTTATATTGGGATTTCGAAAGCGATGGTGTTGTTGACCTCAACACACCAGATCCACAATGGCAATATGCACCCGGCACATGGAGGCCAACATTGGTAGCAGAAAACGACAATGGTTGCCGCGATACTTTTATCTGGCCTCAGCCCATTACCGTATTCCCAAGCCCATTGGTTGATATCGGCATTTCCGGTGATTCGGTATGCTTTGGAACACCCATCCATTTCACTGCTGTGGTGCAAGGCATTGCCGGAATACAAAAACGTCAATGGGACTTTGGGGATGAAACCTCACTGTCAGACTTCAGCAGCAAAGAGCGTGCATCCTGGACGTACAAAACACCCTTTCAAAAAACGGTGCGCCTTACCATCATGGACAGTAACCTCTGTTTTGTTCAGGCTTCCAGAGCTGTTTATGTGAAGGATACCATTCCACCGGAAAACCCGGAACTGAAATTTGTAACGGTGGCTCCGGACAACAAGTCGGTGTACCTTTCCTGGAATCCCTATACAAGGAAAGATTTTGACTGTTACCTCTTGCATCAGGACAGCGCGGCGTATTTCCTGAAAAACACATTCAGTAATTATAGAGATACCACATTTACCTACATTCATGGGAACTCGCTTGGTGCCCAAAGTGTTTGCTACGCCATTCAGGTGGCCGACACATGCGGTATGAACAGCGGTTTTGGCGTATCACACTGCACCATTCTTGCCCAAGTGGACCTTCCTCCCGGAAAACCATATTCGCTGGAGTTGAAATGGACACCTTACAAGGGCTGGCAGGAGGTCCAGTATTACGAGGTGTTTAGGTCCAAAGATGGAAATTCTTTTGCGCCCTACAGACAGTTAAAACCCTGGCAACTGAACCTTTTGGATACCTTGTTGTGCAGCCACGATTATTGCTACTACGTGGTGGCGCACCACAAAAACGGTTGGACTTCCCGAAGCAATACCACCTGCGGAAAACCCTTATATGATGTTCCGCAGAATTTGATACCCTTGCAGTTGGTTTCCGTGTTGAATTCCTCCTTTGCCACGGTGGCTTGGGAACATGCCCCTGATCATTATTCAGGAATTACCTATTTGGTAGGAAGGATGCAGGGGAGTGGCTGGAATGAAGTTGGTCAGACCAAAGCAAACCGCTTCAGCGATTTTGGTGCCAAGGTGAACCAAAAGGCAGAAACTTATGCCGTAAGTTATATGGATCATTGTGGCGGAGCTTCAGGTTGGGGACTTCCGGGAACAAGCATTTTTGCCTCTGGAAAGATGGACGGTGACATCGCTTCCATTGAATGGACACCATACAGGGAATGGCCGGAGGGGATTAAGGAATACCAGGTTCAGCGGCTGGATCAGCAAGGTGTGTTTCAAACAATGAGCAGCCTGTCGCCGCAAACGCTTCAGTGGAAGGATCCCGGTGCCCTGAGCATTTCCAATGATACTTTGCGGTATCGTGTGCTTGCAATCAGGGCTTCCGGACGCGCCGATACTTCTGTGAGCAATCATGTGTATCTGGTGCCGTCATCAAGGTTGTTTGCGCCAAATGCATTCACCCCAAATGGTGACGGACTGAATGATGTTTTTGCCGCGCGCTCCTTATTCATAGTGAAAGAACAATTGGACCCCGCTCGTAAGTTCGACCTGCGCATTTACGATCGCTGGGGCGCTAAAGTTTTTGAAACAAACAATCCCGATGGTACTTGGGATGGAACTTTTGAAGGGCGTGCCTGTGCGCAGGGTATTTATGCATTTCAGATAAAAGGTGTAGGGTATGACGGGAAGCTGTTTGTCCTGAATGGCAACCTGTCACTGTTACGCTGATTCATTTCCTATTTTTGCACGATTATGTTTGAGAATCTGTCATCCAGATTGGAAGGGGCCTTTAAAAAACTCAAGGGTCAGGGAAGAATTACGGAAATCAATGTTGCCGAAACCGTTAAGGAAATCAGAAGGGCATTGGTGGATGCCGACGTCAATTATAAAGTTGCCAAGGAGTTTACAGACAAAGTAAAGGAGAAAGCCATTGGACAAAAAGTGTTGCAGGCGGTATCGCCAGGGCAGCTGATGGTTAAGGTTGTCCACGATGAATTGGTTGACTTATTTGGCGGTGCGCACAGCGAGGTTCGCTTTCAGGGAAATCCTGCCGTGATCCTTATAGCAGGTTTGCAGGGCTCAGGTAAAACCACCTTTTCAGCAAAATTAGCCAAATACCTGAAGTCCAAAGGGAAGAATCCAATATTGGCTGCCTGTGATGTGTATCGACCTGCAGCCATGGAACAACTTCGTTTACTTGGCGTGCAGGCTGAAGTACCTGTTTTTATTCAGGCGGAAAATAAAAACCCTGTGGATATTGCCGTGCAGGCAGTGAAGTTCGCCAAAAACAACAACCACAATGTACTGATTGTAGATACGGCCGGACGCATGGCCGTTGATGAAACGATGATGCAGGAAGTGGAGCAGTTGAAAAAAGCGCTCGGGCCTTCGGAAATCCTATTCGTGGTAGATGCCATGACCGGTCAGGATGCCGTTAATACCGCCCGAATTTTCAATGAACGACTTGATTTCACCGGAGTGGTGCTTTCAAAGATGGATGGTGATACCCGTGGCGGAGCTGCCTTGTCCATCAAAAGCGTTGTTCAGAAGCCCATAAAATTCATCAGCCAGGGTGAAAAACTAGATGCGCTGGACGCTTTTTACCCGGAACGAATGGCAGGCAGGATTTTGGGGATGGGCGACATTGTATCGCTGGTAGAAAAAGCCCAGGATGCCTTTGATAAGGATGAGGCCGAGCGGCTTCAGAAAAAAATCAATAAGAACAGCTTTGATTTTGACGATTTCCTGACACAGCTGCAGCAAATCAAAAAAATGGGCAACCTGAAAGACATCATGGCCATGTTGCCCGGCGTTGGAAGCAAAATCAAAGATCTGGACATCGATGATTCTGCCTTCAAAGGAATTGAGGCTTTGATTCAGAGCATGACTCCGGCAGAAAGGAGCAATCCGGAATTGTTGAACAACAGCAGAAAGCAACGCATTGTGCGCGGCAGTGGCAGGAATATTCAGGAATTGAACAAGCTCCTTACTCAGTTTGCCCAAATGAAACAAATGATGAAGACCATGAATAAGATGAAAGCTTCAGGCATGCCGTTTCGCTTTGGTCGGTAATATTTTTTGGTTCACCGATGCTTGTTTGTGAAAAATTGTTGTGCTGATTTCAGAAATCGGGTATATTTGGCGTTTGAACGATTGAAAAACACAGACTTATGAATAAAGCAATACGTAAAAAAACCACATGGTTATTGGCGCTGCTGCTCATGTCGGCAGGCGGTCTGCGGGCTCAGGTAAATCTGGCGCTCACAGGCACACCGAACCATTCAGGCGGGGGAGTGAATTCTACCGGTTATGGACCTTCCAACTACAACGACAAAGTGATTACCGCCGGTGTTTTTGGTTGGGTATCCACAACAGGAAATCCCAGCACGAGCAGTTGGCATGAGTATTCCTGGTCATCTCCCCAAACCATCCAGCGCATCCGTTTCTACACCGATAATACAACAACCAGAACCCTCACAGGTGGAACAGTGCAGGTTTGGAACGGGTCTTCGTTTACAAACGTTATGACATTCTCTGTTTCACCGCAGTTGATGTTTGACATAACACTTCCAAGTCCACAAACAACCACCATAATCAGGATTACCAACCACGTAACTACTGGTTCGCAAGCCTCTAATCCCTCCATTAGGGAAATCGAGGTTTATGGACCAAACCGTACTTGGGATGCAGCCGTTACCAACCTGAGCATGCCCGGCGTTTGCGGTGGAAGCAGAACCATCACAGCAACTGTTACCAACAGCGGTCGTTCCGCATGGGATAGTGTTCGTGTTGGATTCTCTGTGGATGGAACCGTGCAATCCAACAGTTGGTTGGTGCAGCGCATCAACTCAGGTTCATCTGCAAATGTGAACTTCACCTATAACTTTACCGGTACAGGAACATACACGATTAAGGCATTTACCAGCCTGCCAAACAACAAAACCGATTCAGCCGTAACCAACGATACCTTTACTTTGGTTTCCAGCGTTTTCGGACAACCTTCTACCACTAAGGTCGTTGATCAGGTGCAATGCGGTTCCGGATATCCACTTCACAAAGCCCAAAAACAAACCGGCAGAACCATTTGGTTTGACAAATACTACAATCCTTTTGTCCTCGCTGCAGGTGATTCCGTTTACGGCAAAACCAAACTGTATCCAAACGGAACTTTACCCAATTACTACAAGTTTGATGCAATTACACTGAACGGTATTTCTGATACTTTCTCCACCAGCTTGCTGAACACCTGGTCTTACACCGGTGGTACCAGCCCGCAACAAAAGGGTTATTACTTCGACATCAGAACGAAGGCGGATATGTTGTTTACCGGTTTTGATGCGGTAATCAGCGATGCGTCTCAAGCGCAATATCAGGTGGAAGTTTACTACCGTGAGGGTACAGCTACCGGTTATGAATCAACCTCTGCCGGATGGGTAAGCTGCGGAAAAACAACCATCACCAATACGTTCAACTCCTTTGGTGTAAAGCAGCCAACAGTGCTCATTGACATCAACGATATGTACTTGTTGAGTGGAAAAACCTATGGCTTCTACATGGTTGTTCTGGACGCTGTTCAATCCCTCCGCACGCATTGCGAACAGACCACCCTCGCAACAGGCAATACTTATGTTGACCTGTTACCGGGAGCATTGTCTGCTGTAGGTCTATTCTCCTTCACATATACCCGCGGTTTCCGTCCGGAAGTACGCTTGCATATTGAGCCAGGTTGTGCTTCTACCACGGCCGCTACGCAGAACATCACTGTAAATCCTCGCCCGATAGGCGCAGAATCAGTAGCCTCAACACCATATAAATCCAGCAGAATCGGCACTCCCGGCTTCCGTGGATCACCAGATATTGTTGCCCATAAGGATACCATTTCTTTTGAGTTGACTCCTCCCACCGGCTATGCCAATGCAGATCATGGTACTACCTGGACGATTACCTCTTTCACGGCAATAACCAATAACGGTTACATCATTCCTGCTGCGAACTATACAGTATCAAATCCTGGTGCCACTGCAAATGCGAAAATGTGGTTCCATCCTACCAGCAGCATCATCGACAGCCTGGTGAATGTGCGCATCACCTTCCAGGACCTTGGCCCCTACAACTGCGACAGCACCGTAGAGCGTTGGATTCGCGTTGCACCAAGAGCCAAACCGAATTTCACCTTTACTTCACCAACCTGTGACGGTCAGGACGTAGCGTTTGAAAATACCTCTACTGTTTCTTCAGGCGGTATGGAATACAAATGGTACTTCGGTGATGGTGACAGCAGCGATGCCAAAAATCCGGTACACCGCTTCAAAACTTCCGGTACCTGGAAAGTGAAACTGATTGTTACCACCATTCCTTACGGATATGTTACAGACACCACCATTGATGTTGTTGTTACTGAAATTCCAAAAGTGAATTTCACCAAGAACAATTCCTGCGAAGGTTCAGCAACCAATTTCCAGAATACCACTACATATGGTGGCACCGGAACGGTTGTTTATTCTTGGGATTTTGGTGATGGCAAAGGAACAAGCACCTTGCGCAATCCTTCATACAAGTATTCCAGCCCGGGCGGATATGCAGTAACGCTTACAGCATCTGTAAATGGTTGTGCATCTTCCATTACCAAAAACACATATTTGTTCCACAGACCTACTGCATCGTTTGACCTTCCTTCCGGTAAAAATTGTGCCCGTGAAGCAGGTAGTTTTACCAACAAATCCACCATTGGTGCCGGTAACGTAGGCAACTTGTGGGATTTTGGTGATGGCGACCTCGGAACTGTGGTTAATCCGGTTCACGCCTATGCAACTGACGGAAGCTACAATGTTCGTTTGATTGCCATCAGCGAATTCGGATGTGCAGACACCATGACCAAGGTTTTGGTTATTAAGGAAAAGCCCATGGCTTCCTTTGTAAACGGACAGGTTTGTCTGAATAAACCCGTTACCTTCAGCAATACTTCTCAGCATTCTTCAGGATTGAATCCACAGTATTTCTGGCGCTTCAGCGATGGTCAGACCAGCGCTACCAAAGATGCAAGCCGCACCTGGAATACTCCCGGACCGAGAAAGATTACCCTCATAGTTACTCCGTTCAACAGTTGTGTGGACAGCGTAAGTGCAATGGTAGAACCTGGTATTCTTCCCAATGTTAACTTCACCATTGAGAATAACTGTTCCGGTAAAGAAATCAACATTGCCAACTTGTCTGACGCACCTCAGGGCGACATCGTATATGCATGGGATTTCGGAAACGGAAATACCTCAACAGAGCGCGTTCCAAAGCCGGTGTACAACATCGCCACTTCACGTACCTTTAATGTTACACTGAAGGCTCAGGTTCTGGGTGGTTGTCTTGATTCTCTGGTGAAAACAGTAACCGTGTTTGAATTGCCTAAGTGCGACTTCACCATCAACGACATTTACAAAAATGGCCACCGCGCATTCAGCTTTACCCCCGGAGTGACCAATTACAGCTTCTATCGCTGGACCTTTGGTGACGGTGGAAACAGCAATCAGGCATCAACCGAATATCAGTACACCTATGATGGTCCGTTTACCGTAACACTCACTGCCCGCAATTCTGCAGGCTGCGAATGTCAATCAACACGTATCCTCAATGTACTTAACCTGGGTGTTTCCGATGTAGCTGCTGCCGGAATTCGCGTATATCCGAATCCTGCAACCGGTTACCTCAATGTTGATTTGCCAGCTGCCGCTGCCAATACAACCGTTAGCATGTTGGATGCAACCGGAAGACTGGTGCTCACCGAGAAATTAGGTGCAGCGCAGAACAAACTCCGTGTGGAGCAACTGCCCGCTGGTTTGTATCAGGTTGTGGTAACTGTGGATGGTGTATCTTCTACCACTCGTGTAGTGGTAGGTCGCTAACCAACCTTTAAATTCATCACAAAAGGGGGGCGCATACTGCGTCCCCTTTTTTTATGCACTTTACTTTGAATTGTGGAGCTCGTGTCATGATTATCTTTACATCCCAAAATGGTACATGGATAATATTCATCAACTGCGGCTTGATTATAAAAAAGGTGAATTGGAACCGGAACATTTACCCGATGATCCACTCAGGGCATTTGAATTTTGGTTTGAAGAAGCCCGACAGGTTTGTGTGGAACCAAATGCGATGACATTGGCTACGGCTGATGCACAAGGTCGTCCATCCGCAAGAATGGTTTTACTCAAAGGTCTTGATGCAGATGGCTTTATTTTTTTCACTAATTACCTGAGCAGAAAGGGCAGGGAAATAGACGAGAACCCATTTGCAGCACTGGTGTTTTATTGGGAAGCCCTGGAACGGCAAGTTCGTATTGAAGGAAGGCTCAGCAGGTTGACACCTGAACAAAATGATGCTTATTTTTTCAGTCGCCCTCATGGAAGTCAATTAGGGGCATGGGCAAGCATGCAGAGCCAGGTAATTGCCGACAGAGCAGAAATGGAACAAAAACTTAGGGCTTTGGAGGAAACTTATACAGAAGGATCTGTACCTCGTCCACCTCATTGGGGAGGATTTTGCTTATTCCCGGAAACTATAGAGTTTTGGCAAGGCCGCAGCAACAGACTCCATGATCGATTGCATTACGAGCGCAATGGATCACAATGGCGGATTCATCGTCTAGCACCTTGATATGGAAGGCCTGGCCGAAACAGTTTTTGGTTTTAACATAAGATTGTACGTTTGCAAGGTCAAATTAATATGAGCAATCAAATTCTAAAAGGAAAAAGAGGCATCATTTTCGGTGCATTGGATGAAAAATCCATCGCTTGGAAAACTGCACTGGCTTGCCATGCGGAAGGCGCAGTATTTACCCTTACCAATGCACCTATTGCATTGCGCATGGGGGCGATAAATGAATTGGCTTCGGCTTGTGGAAATGCAAAAGTGATTCCTGCCGATGTAACCAGTGAAGACGATATGAATCGTTTGGTAGCAGAAAGTATGGAGGTATTGGGTGGTAAAATAGATTTCGTATTGCATAGTGTAGGTATGAGTCTCAATGTTCGGAAGAAGAATGCCTACACTGATCTGAACTATGACTTCATGCACAAAACTTTTGACATCAGTGCCATTTCTTTCCATAGGCTGATGCAAGTGTTGATGAAACATGATGCCATGAATGAATGGGGCAGCATCGTTGGACTTACCTACATTGCTGCACAGCGTGTATTCCCTGATTACAATGAGATGGCAGAAGCCAAAGCTTTACTGGAATCATTTGCCCGCAGTTACGGTTACCACTACGGTAAAACTAAGAAGGTTCGCGTGAATACCATTTCACAGTCGCCAACCAAAACTACTGCCGGAAGCGGAGTGGGGGGCTTTGATGCTTTTTATAATTATGCGGATAAAATGAGTCCGTTGGGCAACGCCACAGGTGAAGCATGTGCGCAATATTGCGTTTCCCTGTTTAGTGATTACACGCGCATGGTAACCATGCAGAATCTGTTCCATGACGGAGGATTTTCCTTTACCGGAATTTCCCAGGATGCGATGGAATTGTTTGCCGGTGGGGAGTAGTTGGTAGTTCTTGGGGGTTGGGAGTAGTTGGGCGTGATGTTTAATTATTGGTGATCCGTTGCATTTAAACAACCACCAATAAAGCCAACCCAAAACTCCCAACTCTATTATCTTCCTTCACTCCATTTTCCTCAAAAACCGGTCTACCATAGACGGTGCAGCTGTGCGCAGTGTATAGGTATCAGTACTCACTTTCGGTCCTTCGTTGATGATGCTTTGATTCAACAGCTCATCGCTTGTCCATACATAAGTCACATTACGCTGGGTGTTGATGTATATCCAGTTGCCTGCTGAGATTTCCATGTAGAGGAACATGTTTTCTCCACTACGTCTGTGTTCAACCAGCATTTTCGCTTCAAAGTCACGGTTCACGGTTTTGCCGTCGAAGTTGGCCAGTGACAATTCTTCGGTGCATGCCATACCTCTTTGTTTGCTGTTCCAGCGAAAATCGGCTTTAGTAAAACAGAACTTCCATGCGGCTTCATCGCGACCTTCCAAAATGCCCGTGCGTTCCATGTTTTTCATCACGGTTCGTGCGGTTTTATCTTCAGAAATCAATTCTCCTACAGCCTTCTTTACAAAAAGGTCATTGTTGCTGAAGCTGCCTTTGCCGGCTCCTTCTTCAGTGAATAGCGTGTACAAACGTTCATTGAATGCTTTTGGAAGTGGGAAATCCAGGAACATCGCCAATTGGAAATTAAAGCTGCTGTCGCCTTCCAACAAATCTGCGGTACCGGCACTGATGCATTTGATGGTGGAATTGTCAAAACCAAAATCCATACGTCCTTCTGCGTGAATGGCATGAGTTTTTTCATTGAATTGGATGAAGTTCCCTTTCAAACCACCTTGCAGCAACTTTTCCTTGTTTCCTGCGAAGAAGCTTGACTGCAAATCGTCGTAATACAGGATTCCGGTATCGCCGGTAATTTCAGGATCGCTGTATCGTTTTTTCCAGCTGTAGAACAACGGGTACACATGGCTGGAATCGTTGGCGATATAAAGTCCTACATATTGCCGTTTGTTGTCTTTATCTCGTGGGTCGTCTGCTTTCAGAATCACCTTTTTAGGATCTACATAATCGCTGTAGCGAATCCAGGCCGATGGCAATACATTTTTGAAGGTATGCAAGGGTTTGAAGTATCCGGTAAACAGAGGATATTTCTCATTGCTCAGCACTTTAATCAAGCCTTTATAGGCAATTTTGGTATCTAGGGTGAAATTTTTGGCTTCTTCAACTTTCCCCCAGGCTTCGACCAGCTTTTCTCTGTTTACCAGAATGCTGTCCAGAAAAAGTTCCTGCTTGTAGTTGACTTTGTTCACGTACACATAATATCCTTTGGCGCGCATCTTATTGCGGCCATATATTTTGGCGTCGCTGCGGTAAATTTCATGAAACTTGTCTTTCCTGTTTGCCGTAATTCTGGCACTGTCCACCGGATCCATATCGGCATCTTTGCGCACGGTGACTTTACCATTTTTCAGCACCAGGCGGGAATCTGCGATGTCAATGTGTGGGATTCCCTCTACACGAAGCAGTTCATTGCGCAAATCGTAGATTCCCTTCTTGGCTTCAAACCGAAGTGAATCTTGGTTGGGGTGTGTACTCACAAACATGGGCGTAATGCCCGCCATGGAAGCACCGGTTTTTACTTCAATGGCCTTGTTGCGGATGTCCCAACGGTAATCGCTCATGTTGGTGGCATATTTATTCCAGGGGAACAGTGTTGGGCTGCCCGGAATGTTGTTGGTAAAGTCGCCGGCACCTTTGTCAAAATCCAGGGTTCCCCGAACATGATCGGTTCTGAATGCAACGCGGGTACTGTCGAGTGAGAAAATTTGCAATGCCGCCTCCTGCGCGGAGGTTTTGTTCGACCCAAAGGTCATGTCCTTGCTCGAGAAATTCGCTTCAGACCATTTGAGCACACCATCTCCTTTCAACTGCGCCGGGCTTTGGGTGATGCTTCCATAAAAACTGTAGCCCATTTTAAACATGCGGATGGGCGCATCACCGTTGGTGATGGTGAATTTATCTTCACCGGGCTTCCATTCTGCGCCGGCATTGGCGGCATAAACTTCAGGGTATTTCGCGCTTTGCGGAAGTTCATAACTTTCCACCTGTGCCTTCATTTTATCAGGAAGCAGCAGAAAACTGTTCGATTTTGTTTTGCTGCCGCTGTATTCGATGGTTCCACTGCCGTACAAACCCTGTTCGCTCAGGGAAATGGCCATATCGCCTTTACCTTTCCCGCGGTACATGGGGAAACCACCCGGCGGTGTATGTGAGATAAAACCAAGCGAATAGTCCTTTTGTATGCGGGCTTTCTCACGGAAATCCGGGAAAATTCCATCCGACCTGAAGGTGCCGTCGAACGCCAGACCCGAAATGGTGAAATTGTCCAAACTGTCGATGGTAAACGGATCTACTTCGAAGTAAAATTTATCTGGTTTATATGCTCCGCCATGGATGTACGATTTTTCATACGTGATGACGCTGCCTTTGTCACTTCTAAAGATGGGATATTCAGGGAAACTCTTTAGTCCTGACTTGTTGAATGGCTTGTCGATGTAAAGGGTTCCGTAAATATTGCGCAGCACAGATTTAATCGGAACGATGGCTTTCCCGCTGCTGTCCGGGAAATACAACCTCATGCTGTCGATGTTGGTGTACAGGATCTGGAACTTGTCGTAGTCGAATTCGAAGTTTTTTCCGAAGAAGTCAAACCTGCCTGCACGGATCATTCCGCTGAACTTCAGTCTTCTATTTTCCAGAACGGTGATGATTTGTTCAGTGGGCAAGGCAACCACGTTTTGTGAATCGCTGAAGTAAAAGCGTTGAACTCCTTCCAGCTTGAGTTCATTGGTCAGCAGATTTAAAGTGCCGTTTGGTCTGGCGGCAATTAATGAAGAGAAACGAATCACATCGTAATCGCGCAGTTTATGGTGACTTTGAACGTAGTTGAACAATTTGGCGCGGATGGTAATGGAGTCTTCAAATGGATTGTACACGATGTACCCGCCATCTGCCAGGTCAATCAGTTGCGCTTCAATATGTTCTACCGAATTTTTGAGGTACGCGGCATAATCTTTCACCGCAAACTTGATGCGACGGTCCTTCGACAGATTGGTTCTGTAAAAATCTGTCATTTTCTCCAGAGGGTTGTAGCGCAAGGCTCCCTGGAGTTTTTCGTATCGAAATTCTTTGAAGAAGCTGGCCGATTCAATCTTCGCATCTTGGTTCTTGTTGACCATGTCGAAGTCGATGAACGGTTCTTCTATATTCCAGCGCAGCTGTTGCACGTCGATATCGAGTTTGTGAAAATCATCGCTGAAAGGCGCACGCATCAAACCAGTGACACCTTTGGTAACCACCAGTTTGCCTTCTTTAAAGTTGAAGTTGAATTGGACCTTTTGGTGGTAAATATTTCCTTTCGTACTGTCTGCAATCAACAGAAAAGAACTTTCCAGGCTAGAGGCGGTGCCATTGGCAATTTTGAACGAAGCCGATTTGGCAATGATTTTCTTTTTCCCTTTAAAATAAATGGTAATCACCGATTCCTTTCCCTGCGCATTTACCGTGGTTATTTCTCCGCCGTTGATGGTAAGCCCACCGGTATAAGTAGCCCTGGGTCCCAGCAGGTTTTTAATTTCCAGGTCGCTTCGGAAGGTGCTGAATTTGGGGTAAGAGCTGGTTCTTACTTCTTCGGTATTGCTGGCATAAGATGATCGGTCTTCAAACTGTCCCAATACCTGTTTGGAGAAAAATTTTGGGTAGGAAAGCCAGGCCGAATCTGCCAGATAACCGCTGCTCAACACGTCAGTTTCATAGCGAAACAGCTGCACCTTCATCTGTTCTCCCGGCATTGTTCTTTCCCAACCCGTAAGGCCGCCATTGCCTTTCCAAAGGTTCTTGCCAGGAATGAATGTGCCTTCTGTATTGGTGATGATGAGGCTGTCAAATAAGGTGCGACAAACCAGGTCTGTTTTTTTAAAACGAACCTCAATTTGGTTGGTAAACAGGATGTCGAAGTCCATAGATTTCGCGTACCAGCGTTTAGCAGGGTCGCGAAAAATGGTATTGTCCCGAAACAGGTTATTGGCCAATTGTAAAAAACTGAGGTATTCAGCGGGATTTCTGCCCAACAGGTTGTCTGCGATTTGTTGCCATTGTTGCAAATTTTTTGCAGGCAGGCGGCGGCTGGCAAAGGCATTTAAGGATGAAAGCACCAAACTGAAATAGGGTTTAATGTTTAAACCCCGCTGAATCATGCTGTTGCACAGTTTGGAAATGTTTTTCTGTTGCACTGCATCAAACTTTGTACTTCGCCAATTGGCCAGGAAGATATCCAAGTCCGCATCCAGGGGCTTGTCTTCGGCACTCCTGATGAATTGTTCGAATTCTTTAATGAAGACTGAAGGATCCGGGCTGAAACTTTTGATTTGTGCGGTAGCTTCCGAACAAACAGCCATGCCGAATATGGTAAGTATTAATGCTCTGAACATCAGGTGAATCATTTCCGTGTAGGGTGAACAGCAAATGCCGTACCCCAAAACGCTACTTTAGGGTGTTGCCGTATCTGGGACTTATTGAAAAGCCTTACAGATTTCAATGAAATCACGGGCTTTGAGCGCTGCGCCACCTATCAATCCGCCATCAATGTCATCCATGGCGAAAAGCTGTGCTGCATTATCAGGCTTTACAGAACCTCCGTATAAAATGCTTAGCCCGTTGGCGATTTCCTCATTGTAGTAGTTGGCCACCAGCTTGCGGATCAAGTGGTGGATTTCCTGGGCATCATCAGGAGAAGCAGTTAAACCGGTACCAATGGCCCAAACAGGTTCATAGGCAATGACTACCGATGCGAACTCCTTGCGATCCAAATGAAACAATCCTTCCGCGATTTGCTTTTCAATAACCTTGAAATAAGACTTGTCTTCGCGTTCCTGTTGGCTTTCACCCACACAGAATACCACTTTTAATCCATGGCGGATGGCTGTTTTGGTTTTATGGGCCAATTGATCATTGGTTTCACCGGAATACAACCTGCGTTCAGAGTGGCCTACCAACACATAGCCGGCTCCGGTACTCTTGATCATTCCCGCAGAAATTTCACCGGTAAAAGCGCCTTGGTCTTCCCAATGACAATTTTGTGCACCCAAACCAATGGAAGAACCTTCCAAAAGTCTGGCCATACCAGCCATGCTGATGTAGGGTGGAAACAAAATCACCTGAGTATCGCCACGCAGTTCATCACGAACCATGCCCCTTATTTCGGTGGTCAGTGCCATGGACTCATCCAGCGTTTTGTGCATTTTCCAATTACCAGCAACAATTTTCTTTCTGCTCATGCCGCAAAGCTAACATGTACGATTCGCTGTATTATCCACCATTTTTACCGCTGTTCATGGTGCATAAACCTTGTGAACTTAGCGCAACATGAACCGCAGTATCCTACCTTTGCGCCTCATGTCAGAAGCTTCACATCTCAGGAATACGGCGCTTACAACTTTGCACCAGGAACTTGGCGCAAAAATGGTTCCATTTGCAGGCTATAACATGCCTGTGCTTTACGACAACCTGATTCAGGAACATTTGGCCGTGCGTCAGGCCGTTGGCGTTTTTGATGTAAGCCACATGGGCGAGTTCATCATTCGTGGTGCACAGGCAGGCGACCTGATTAATTCCATCACCACCAACGATGTAAAGCAGCTGCATCCGGGCAGGGTTCAGTACAGCTGCATGACCAATAATGAAGGTGGAATTGTGGATGATTTGCTGGTGTATCAGTTCACTGAAACAGAATTTATGCTGGTGGTGAATGCTTCCAACATCGAAAAGGACTGGAACTGGATTACCCAACACAATACCTTCGGTTGTGATCTATACAACGTAAGTGATGCCTGGTCTTTATTGGCAGTTCAGGGTCCCAAAGCCGCTGAAACCGTGCAAAAACTCACATCCGTAGATTTATCAGCCATTCCATATTACCACTTTGCGTTCGGAAGTTGTGCCGATATTCAGGGTGTGGTCATTTCAAATACAGGCTATACCGGAGCCGGTGGTTTTGAGCTGTATGTGAAAAACGAGGATGCCCGGAAACTTTGGGATGCCCTGTTTGAAGCAGGTGCGGAATTTGGCATCAAGCCCGCCGGGCTGGGTGCCCGCGATACCTTAAGGCTGGAAAAAGGCTTTTGTCTTTATGGAAACGACATCAACGACACAACTTCTCCCATTGAAGCCGGTTTGGGATGGATCACCAAGTTTAACAAGGTCTTTACCCACGCTGCGTACCACAAACAGCTGAAGGAGCAAGGCCCAACCAAGAAACTGGTTGGTTTTGAAGTAGTCGATAAAGGCATTGCACGACAGCATTATGAAATTAAAGATGCCGAAGGCAATAACATTGGCGAAGTGACCAGTGGAACCATGTCGCCATCGCTGAATAAAGCCATCGGTATGGGTTATGTTGCTGCCGCATTCAGTGCTGCGGGCAGTGAAATCTTCATCGATGTACGGGGCAAGAAGTTGCTTGCCAAGGTGGTGAAGTTGCCTTTTCTGTAAGAAGCAGTTTCTGATTTAGAAGAGCATACTGACTTCCAGCGAGCAATTGCGGATGGTTCCGTTGTTGCCGGTTGCAGGTGTAACATCGGGGATGAAAAATCCATTATTGGCATTGATCAGCCCAACACGCAGGCTGATCATAAAAGAGGATTGTTCACCTGCGTATTCCCAGGCAGCCATCGCATTCAGGTCAAATGGCTTCAATGGAAGAGGTTCCCAACGCTTCCACCAAATGAGTTTGTTTTTTGGAACACGTTCCGGTCCTAGGTATATGGCTGAACGCATTAAATGGCTGCCCTGAATGCCGATCAAAATGTTTCGTCCTAAGTCTTTCGTTGCTTTAGGGTTAAGGTTGAATTTCCAAAGCACCGGAACATCAAGGAAAATCTGAGAAATCTTCGTGTAATCAGATTCAAGTTCGAAGTTGGCAAAATTGGCACCGGCAAATCGGGCGGAGAGTTCGGTATAGATCCAGTGGGGTGCGGTACGCGATATTTTTTTTTGGGCAAAGAATCCGCCGGCATAACCAAAAAGCGGACGCGGGTTTTTCAACTCGCTGCCGAGCATCGTATATACGCCTGCACCCATGCGGAGCCCATAATTCTGCCTGGTGAAATCCTCCATTTGTTCTTGATCTGCAAGACCGCCGTCAGAACGAACCTGTGCATGTGCTTCACCAAGGAAGCAAAGAACACCCAATCCCAAAAGCCAGTATGTGTGTTGTTTCATCATTCTACTGATTTTCCTCTTAGGGCCGCACCTACGGCCTGATCCATCAGGCGTTCCGCAAATGGGCGTGTATAGTCGTTTAAACGCTCAATTGCCGCAAGAATTGCGTCTTTATCATTACCTGAACACACAGATTCCACTTCTGCGCACAAGGCAAGCGTATGTTCTTGTTCAGCTTCAGAAAGCAAGGTTTGGTTCTTCTCAACAAATCGCCTGGCTGTGTACACCATTTGTTTGCCTTCGGTTTGGGCTTCTACCAGCAATCGGGTAGCAACATCTGTCTGTGCGTTGGCCAGGCTGTCCATCAGCATTTCTTCAACGGATTTGTCGCTCAGGTCTTTTTGATATTGCACCTGAATTTGCTGGCTGATGCCGCTTCGGAGTTCCTTGGCGGAGACCCTGAGTATTCCATCGGCATCAATCAGAAAGCGCACTTCAACCTTTGGCAACCCTGCGGGCATGGCAGGTATTCCTTTCAATTGAAAAGAGGCCAGTTTCCGGTTTTGCGCACACAATTCACGCTCACCCTGAAATACGGAAATTTCCATATTCACCTGCCCGTCAATCGAAGTGGTGTATTGTCTTGCTGCGCTGCATGGAATTCGGCTGTTGCGCGGAACCAGTACGTCCATCAATCCGCCAAGCGTTTCAATGCCCAAGCTTAAAGGCGTCACATCAAGCAATAATATATCTCTTCTGTTTCCGGCCAGGATGTCTGCTTCCACAGCTGCGCCCAAGGCAACAACTTCATCGGGATTCAGGCTATCGTTGATGTGTACTCCCTGAAAATGTGCACGAACTTTTTCTTTGACCAGGTTTAGACGTGTAGATCCGCCTACCAAAACAAGTTCCTGGATGTCTGTGGGTTTGAGTTTGGCATCTTCCAGGGCAAGTTGTGCAATGTCTATGGTTTTTTGGAGCAACGGCGCACACAATTCCCTGAACTCGACCGCGCTGAGCTGCAACACCAAATCGACGCCGGCAATCGTGTCTTCCCGCTGGTACTGCTTGACCGTTCCGTCAGACAAAACAATTTTTGCTTCTTCAGCCATCAGCCTCAACACCTGCATGACCTCGCTTTGTCCGGTATGTGCTTTCAGCGCCGTGTTGCTATTCAGCCAGAAGTCCACAATCGCTTGATCGATATCATCGCCACCCAGCCAAGTATCGCCGCGCGTGGCAAGCACCTCAAATACACCTTCTTCGAGCTGCAAAATCGAGACGTCAAAAGTTCCTCCGCCGAAGTCGTAAACAGCAATGGTTCTCTTTTGTGCCGTGGATTGTCCAAGGCCGTAGGCCAGACTTGCCGCCGTTGGCTCGTTCAGGATGCGCAGCACATCCAGGCCTGCAAGCTTTCCCGCTTCCCGTGTGGCCTGGCGCTGAGTATCATCAAAATAAGCAGGAACGGTAATAACGGCTTTTTGCACTTTGCTGCCGATGGCGGCTTCAGCCCGTTGCCGAATCTCGGTAAGGATCATCGCGCTGAGCTCAACCGGACTGTAGTATTTGCCATGCGCAAACACATTGATTTGTTCTTGCGATTCGTCTTCTACGATCCGGTAGCCGAAATAGCGGTCATGTGTGCGTATGTCCTTGTAAGAACGGCCCAACAAACGCTTTACACTGTAGATGGTATTTGCCGGATCCTTTACCAGCATGGCACGTGCATCATTGCCCACCATGATATGGCCATCCGGAGCCAAATGCACAACAGATGGCACAATCACACCACCATTTTGTTCCAGACATGCCGGATTGCGTGCATCTCCGGCGCATATTGCTACCAGGCTGTTTGTGGTTCCCAAGTCTATCCCAATAATGGTTTCACTCGCAACGATTTCCGCTTTCTTCAGATCAATGCTGATTTTTGTCATGTAGTACAGGCAAAATTACCCCATCATCATACAGATGAGCATTTATTTTGTTTGGAAAAATCGTTCAGTTTCAACTGGTCGAAATCAAGGTGATAGAAGTCATAAACCTAACTTCTGTTTGGGAGCGTTTGTAGAAGGATTCTAAATTCGCCCAGATTTTCATTAGCACAACGATGTTCTCAAGAAAAACAACATATCTGGCGGTATGCTTCGCGGCATTCCAATCTTTTTCGCTTTCAGCGCAGTGGGTCACTGATTCTGTGCAAATGGGGCCAGGGTACCGTAATGAAGTGTTTTACGCACTTGGATCCGGCATTCAGGGAACTTCTCCATTAACCGACTGGGAATTGGCACATACGCAGGTGAGGATGGACAACGCCATCCGTGCCAATCACGTAGCAGGCGTGCGGGTGGTGCCTTACCCCAAAGGGGCGCTGGATGCCTGGAATTCATTCGATACCACTGGTTGGCAGCAATGGCGCATGGTTTTCAACGATCTGAAGAAAAGGGAACTGGGTGCCTTCAATCAGCAGAAAGGTCCTGGTATGTGGGATTTTAGTTGGGGTGTGTACAACACTACAACGCACGAGGTGGTTGGTGATTCTCTGTACCTCCTGATTTTGAATGCCGGCACGCCCAACCAGCTTTTTCGCAAGTTCTATCCTGTAAAACAAGACGACAAGGGAAACCTGCAAATTCGCATTGCCGCACTGGATGGCTCCGGTGATACCACCATGAATGTGTTGAGTGCCACAGCAGGCAACCGTAAGTTTAAATACCTCCATCTGCAGAAAAAAGACCAACCTCTGCGCGAACCTGCTGGCGCATGGGATTTGGTGTTCACCCAATATTTCGCACCAACATTTGATCCGATGAGCGGCAGAACCGTTCCTTATCCTGTGATGGGTGTGGAAAGCAATTCAGATGTAATGGTTGCTGCCATTATAGGGGTAGATAGAAGCTCCATCAGCCCCGGTGATTGGAAGAATCAAGTTGCAGATGATTTGACCGGAATTGGTTCCAACTGGAAATCCTTCAGCAGAACCACCAATAAATTCGTGTGCAGGGACAGCCTCAGCTATCTGATCAAAGCAACCGATGGACAGTATTGGCTGCTTTATTTCTCTCGTTTTGACGGCAGCGCCAGCGGTAAAATTGTGATGCACAAACAGCAGACGAATCTTGCCAGCGTGCGCAGTTTTGGTGATGCGCTGCGCCTGAATGTGTTTCCTAATCCTGCGATCACCGGCAAGAATATTGTTTTGGCCACCGATTATTCCGCTGCCCATGAAGCCATGATTCAGCTGAGCGATGCTTCCGGTAGGGTGCTGTTCAGCAATCAACGAATGATGATGGGACTGCAGCAACATGAATTGCCAACAGCAGGCTTGTCTCCCGGAACCTACTTTGTCACCCTGATGGCCGAGGGGAAAAAAGTCTCGTTGCCAGTGATCATTCCGTAATACACCAACTGAGCCTTGCGCGGCGCGGCCTTAACCTTGTTTGTACTTTTGCTTGCTTTGCCCATGCGGGCGCAGCAGGTGCTTCTGGTGGTTGACCGCCTGAACGGACAAGCTTTGGAAGGGGCCGTTGTGTTTGCAAGGTCTGGCGACGGAACTGAGTTCCAACAGCGCACCAATGCCGGTGGTAGCGTGCTGATGGAACCAAAATTTCTGGTGGATGTGCGCTGTTACATGCCGGGTTACCGCGATGAAAAGCAATCTTTCAATGCGTCTCCTGATACTTTAAGAATGAGCATGATGCCTTTGGATTCCCGGCTTGATCCGGTGGTCGTTACCGCCATGGCTTCACCCAATGCGGTTTCGCGTTCAGCCAACAACATCAGGGTTATTGGAAGGCAGCAAATGGAACAACTTGCCGCGCAGAATCTATCGGAACTTCTGGCCAATGAAGTGAACTTCAGCATGGGGCAGGATGCAGTGATGGGTACCAGTGCCATCATGCAGGGTATTTCCGGACAGAACATCAAAGTGATGGTCAATGGTGTGCCCGTGATTGGTCGCCTGAACGGCAATGTGGATGTTTCGCAAATCAACCTGAGCAACGTGGCCCGTGTAGAAATTATTGAAGGGCCGATGTCTTCAGTTTTTGGTTCAGATGCTTTGGGTGGGGTCATCAACATCATTACGCGACAGGCGGAACGAAAAGGAACCCAGGCCGATGCGAATATTTATGCGGATGGCTTGCGCAATTTCAATCAGGATGTCACCATCAACCACCGCTTCAACAGAAAACTGGCGTTGAGTGTCAATGGTGGCAGGTATTTCTTTGGCGGTATTGATTTCAACAAGAAGGACCGCCCTTTCGACTGGAAACCCAAAACCAGAACTTTTGGTGAAACCAATCTATTCTTGAAAACAGGAACCTGGACGCATCGATTTCAGGTTCAAAAGTTTCAGGAGCGGCTTACCGACAGGCAGGCTGCCGAGTACAGCAATACGGGGATCAGTGGGTTCAACCATATTTATCTGACGAATCGACTGAATCAGCAGTGGCAGTTGAGTATTCCGCTGAAGCGACAGGTTCGGCTGGAACTGCTTCAGTCCTGGCAGTATTTTGGCCGGAATAAGGATGTCTTCAAACGAGATCTGGTAAACGGTACCGAACGTGATTTAACAGCTTTTCTTGGCGATCAAAGTCGCTTCACCCAATGGATGTCGCGTGGTTTTGCAGCGCAGTCCCGTCCCTGGTCACAAGTTCAGTGGATGGCCGGGTATGAAGTGAATATTGAACGGGGCAGTGGCGATAATATTCCCGTAGGTTCACCCGGAATCCACGATGTGGCGCTGTTTGGTGTGGTAGATTACCGTCCTGTGCAGCGTTTGCTGTTAAGGCCGGGCATCAGGTTTATTTACAACGATCGGTTTGGAAAGCCATTGGCTGCTCAGGGTCCTTTATCAGGATTGAAACTGGCACCGGTTATTCCGTCGCTGCAATGGAAATGGGATTTGTCCAGGCAAATGTTGTTCAGAGGCTCCTTGGCCGTGGGCTACCGCGCACCCGGCCTCAAAGAACTGAATTTGCTGTTTGTAGATAATCAACACAACGTACGCGGCAATGAAAACCTGCTGGCCGAGCAGTCGCTCAACTACAGCATCGGGCTTGATTACCGAAGGCCACTTCCTCAGAAGCAGGCATTTCGTTTTGATTATGCCATCTTCCAGAATTACATCAGGAATAGGATCAGTTTGGCACTGGTTGATCCTTTAACCAATTTGTACACTTATATCAACGTTGGCAGCTACAATACTCAGGGAATGAGTATGAACGCCAGCTACATACATAGGACGTTTAACCTTACTGCCGGCTGGTCAACCATAGGTTTACGGGATGATCTGGATGGCAGCGGGCTCGCAGATAAACGCTTCTTCTATTTCACACAGTTTAGGTTGAATACAGGCTGGACTCCTGAACATTCGGCATGGCGCGTTCATCTGTTTCATAAATACAGCGGTAAGACCAGGGGCTATAATGCCGACAGAACAGCCTATACCATTCAGGATTTTTGGATCAGCGACATCATTGTTTCCAGACATTTCCGGGAACAGCAAATTCGCCTGAGTGCCGGTTGCAGGAATGCTTTGGGTGTGACCAGCATTCAATCCAACAGGATTTCCGGCGGGATTCATACCACCAACAATGGCGATCAGCTGATTTCACCAGGAAGGCAATTCTTCTTACGGCTCATCGTGCAGATTCAAGATAAACCCCAAGAACCCTGATATTTGCAAAACATGCGCGCCACATTGGTCTTTTGGGTATTGCTCATCCTCATGAGTTCATGTGAACCAGAAGAGGCCTTATATCCTCCACCGCTAAAGCTGGAAGGATTGCAAACCAAAATGTTGGATATGGGCGAGGACAGAGACCGTGATGTTTTTGTGCACCTTGGTTCCAATAGCGATGTACAAACAACAGGTTCACTTTGGGATTTAGGATTTGCTTGCGCAAACGCACGTTGGGAAATCATTTTGAACACCGGAAACGATGCTTGGGTTTATCAGGGTGATACCGGCGCAATCCCCAACAACCTCAATGTACCACTTGAAGGCTGGAGGTATGACCATCCAAGCGGAAATCCTGAAGAAACGGGCATTGGTAAATGGTCTCCGGATGGCGTAAGAAGTTTTGGTTATTGGTACATCCTTGATCGTGGCATGAATATGCCCGCTGCAGCGCGTTATGTAAAATTCAAAATTGAAGGGACAGAAAATGGCGCTTACCTGCTTCTTTATGCCGGATTAAAGGACAGCAACTTTCAGAAGGCAAGGATCGCGCGCCGTCAAGGGAAGAACTATTCCTATTTCAGTTTTGCCATAAATGATACGCTTCAGGCGGAGCCTTTAGATAAAGATGCCTGGGATCTGGTATTCCGAAAGTATAAATCCAGCATCATCGAAACGGGAACCGGAAAACCTTTTGACTATGTGGCCGTAGGTTGTTTGTTAAATCCATGGAATACCAGCTGTGTTGAGGTTTCGGGAAATGTGCCTTTTGAAAAAGTAGACCGTAACCTGGCGCTGTCCCTGAATTTTAGCAATAAATTGGACGTCATAGGTTACGACTGGAAGCTGTTTGATCGGCTGTCGGGGAAATACACGGTCAGCTACAACCGCGTCTTCGTGATTCGCACCAGTAATGACGGATATTTTAAGTTAAGATTCACGGACTATTACAACGATTTTGGGCAACGAGGTTACCCGAAATTTGAATTCGAGCAACTTTAACTGCAAATTCGCGCTCGAAATGAAGACCCGAGCGCTCGTATTTCCACTGTTGATCCTTTTTTTTACTTCCTGTTTTTCAAGGAAATCAGTCCAGGCGCCTGAACAATCTGCACCTGCGGTCCTGGATTTAAACACCACAATTCCGGCGTATGCCAAAAGAACGCCAGCTCCTGGAGAACGTCATTTCAAAGCCCTGTATCAACTCTCATACGGCGGCGATAATGCCGAAGCCTATTGGAGTCCGGATGGGACCCAACTTACCTTTCAACGCAGCGATGCTGCGAAGGGTATTCCCTGCGACCGCATTTTTTCGGCGCCCTGGCAAATGCTCACCGATTCCAGCTTTCAGCCGGAATTGGTAAGCACCGGACTTGGCCGTACTACTTGCTCATATTTCATGCCCGATGGAAAGCACATCCTTTATGCCAGCACGCATGAAGGTGGCCACAGCTGTCCTCCGGCTCCCGGGAGCACCGGTGCATATGTATGGCCGGTTTATTCAAGTTACGACATCTTCATCGCTGATTTGAAGGGTAACATCACCCGGCAGTTGACCAAGGAGCCCGGTTACGATGCAGAAGCCACTGTTTCACCCGATGGGAAACATATTGTATTTACCAGCGACCGCAGCGGCGACCTGGAACTTTGGATCATGGATACCTCCGGCCAAAACCTGAAGCAACTGACCAGCGGACTTGGTTACGACGGAGGTGCGTTCTTTTCACCCGACGGAACTAAACTGGTGTTCCGCTCCAGCAGACCAAAAACAGAAGAAGAAGTTGCGCGGTATAAAGAGTTGTTGGCCAAAGGGATGGTTGAACCAACACGGATGGAGCTGTACACCGTTAACATTGACGGCAGCGACCTGAAACAGATCACCCAATTGGGGAAGGCCAACTGGGCACCGTACTTTCATCCATCAGGAAAGAAAATCATGTTCAGCAGCAATCATAAAAGCGAACGCGGGTACGATTTTCAGCTGTATATGATCAATGCCGATGGTACCGGCCTGGAACAAATTACCTATGAAAGCATTTTTAATGCCTTTCCGATGTTCTCTCCAGATGGTAAATACCTGGTGTTCAGCAGCAACAGGAACAATGGTGGTACGCGTGCTACCAACATCTTTGTTGCCGAATGGCAGGATTAATGGTGATGTTTTTTCGCGTTCCGGTTAGGAATGCGCATGGCATCAGCTAATTTTGCGCGGTACATCCATGGATTTATCCGAAAGTTGGGCACATGATGAGGGTTTACTTCAGGAAACAAAACAAGGTGCTGAAGGTGCCAAAGCTCTCCGAATTGGAAAGGCTGGAAGAAATCATATGGATAGATCTGCAAAATCCTTCGTTTGATGAACTCCGTGATGTAGAGGAGCACTTCGAAATACGTTTCCAGAGCAAACAGGAACAGGCTGAGATTGAATCTTCTTCAAGGTATTTTGAAACCGATGAGGAAATTATTGCAAACACCAATTTTCTTCAAATAGACAACAGCCAGCAGGCGGGTTTTGTGAGCAATGGTGTTTCGTTCATTTTGCAAAATGAGACCCTGTTCACCTATCGGGAAGCGGATCTTTCCAACTTCGCCGAGTGCGTGCGCAAGATCAAAGCATCGGGCAGGGCTTTTGGTTCAGGCAAGAAAATTTTGGTGAGTTTGTTCGAAACCGGAATCGATACCGATGCCGACATCATTGAAGGGATTTCCCGAAACATTGTTGCCCTGGGCCGCGAACTGAGCTTTACTGGCAGCACAGATGAAAAACTCATCCTGCAAATCAACCGATTGCTCGATGATACCATGATGTTGCGCCAAAACATCATCGACAAGCAGCGCGTGGTTACGGCGATGTTGCGGTCACGTGATTTTGAAGGTGCCGAAGTGGAGCGTTTGCGAATCCTCATCAAAGACGTTAATTCATTGTTGGATCACACCACGTTTAATTCAGAAAGACTGGAATACCTTCAGGATACGTTTTTAGGTCTGATCAATATTGAGCAAAACAAAATCATCAAAATCTTCACTGTTGCGTCGGTGATTTTCATGCCACCCACACTGATTGCCAGCATCTATGGTATGAACTTTCGCACGTTCCCTGAATTGCAATGGAAATACGGTTATTTGTTTGCCATCCTGTTGATGCTTTTGTCTTCCTTTACCACGCTATATCTTTTTCGTAAGAAAAAGTGGCTTTGAGTTGTTAAACTAGTCATGAAGTCGCTACTTCTTGCCTTGTTCACGCTCGCGGGCACCGCCGATTATACTCTGGTGCGGCAAACCTATTTGAAAGCGGTGTACAGTGAAACCGAAACGCTGGCTCTGGAAAAACTGACCAAAGGGCAGGCGGCCACAGATGCGGTCATGCAGGCGTATTACGGTTCGGCACTGGCCTTGAAAGCCAAGTTCAGCTACAATCCGTACAACAAAGTGGTACATGTAAAGTCCGGTTCGGCCCAGTTGAATGCTGCAGTAGTGAAGTTTCCTCAGCATACCGAAATACGTTTTTTGCGCTACAGCGTGGAATACAATACGCCTTCCATGGTGGGTATTTCTGCGCATCTTTCCGAGGATAAAGCCTTCATTCTGACACATCCGCCGATGCGCGCGCATGCACTGTTTCAAACCATCAAAGACTTCATGCTGCAGGTATCTGGCCTGACCGATGCCGAAAAAAAACAAATTCAAGCCTGGTAACAGGCTTCAGGGGCAGCTATTCAGTCCAACAGGCTGACCATGTCTCGGGTGCTGAGAAACCTTCCGTTTACGTTGTTGGTAAGCACCACATAACAACGGTTGTCGTCGAGGCAACGCCAGAAATAAGTTCTGAATCCCTTCCACCATCCGTTGTGAAACGCCCATTTGCGCATGTTTATCCAGGTGACGCGCCACCCAAGGGCGTAAAACTGCCCCTGGTTTGACGTAGGTACAGCAGGTCGGTACATTTCTTCCAAAATGGAACGATGCAATAAAAACGGACTGCGCAGGGCACGATCAAACAAAAAAAGTTCCCAGGTATTGCTGTACACGCCTTTGTCGCCACTGGTCCCGTTTTGCGGCACATCCTGAACCAGGTAATGGCTGCGCTCAAAGCCCTGCAGGAAGTATCCGCTCAGGGGAATGCTGTCGAAATTGTTGATGTGCGAATAGGGCATGCCGCAAGGATCAAAAACCCGATGTTTTACAAAATGTCGGAAGGAATGATGGGAAACATGTTCCACAACAGCGCTGAGCAGCACATAATTGGTGTTGCAATAATTGTAGAAAGCGCCCGGACGAGCAAACATGGTTGCCGGAAGTTTATTCAGCATCTGTATCACATCGTAGTTGCACATGTGCCTGCTTTTATCCGGCCAGTAGCGGTCGCTGAAATCAAAATAATCCGGCAACCCCGAGGTGTGGCTGAGCAATTGCCTGATGGTTAGGTTTTTCCTTTTTAAATCTCTGAGGTAATGATGCACACTGTCATCCAGGTTCAGCAAACCATCCTGATACAGCGACATTACTGCTGTTCCGGTGATTGTTTTACTTACACTGGCCAGTTGAAACAAATCGTCGATGAGCAGTGTATCACCGGTGCGGAAGTTGGCAAATCCATGTTTTCCCTGGAGCATACTGTCTCCTTTAAAAAACAAGTAGGTTCCGTTGAACAGCCCGGCCTGATGCATTTTGCGGAAAAAGTTGCTGATTCTATCCTTGCTTGCGGGGGAAAACGCGTGGTATTTGCTCTTTTCTGAAAGGTAAAGGTGCGAAGCGTCCGATGAAGCATCGAAACGCGATACTGCGCTGCCCAAAAGCAACAATAACAAGACACCGCTCACCATACGCATCCACATGTTCGCAAATTTACCGCTGAAACAAGGCTTTGCCAAAAGGAGATTGGTAACGAACCGATTTTTACCCAGGCCGGATCGCGAAGGAATAGGCTTCAACCATGGTATGAATTGGGGCATCCATGTGGCATATTTCCCTTATTGGCGTATCCCGTTTGCCGTTTCCATATTCTTACCTATTTTTGCAGCCCTTTTAAAGAGCCACCATGAGCAATATTCAGCAGTACGAAACTGTGATCATATTGACACCCGTGCTCTCTGAGCAACAGATGAAAGAAGCTGTTGCAGGCTACAGAGAGTTGATCACAGCAAACGGTGGGGAGATGGTCCATGAAGAAAACTGGGGCCTGACCAAATTAGCCTATC
>CAZPHB010000004.1:151-154291 GCA_964586595.1 uncultured Flavobacteriaceae bacterium
CCGACGCTCTAGCCAGCTGAGCTAATTCCCCATTTATCATAGAACTTCTCAACCGACGCTCTAGCCAGCTGAGCTAATTCCCCATTTATCATAGAACTTCTCAACCGTTGACCTTCCCGAGCTTGCCTCGGGACGCTCTAGCCAGCTGAGCTAATTCCCCATTTATCATAGAACTGCGCCTATAGTTCACCTAAATTGAACTATGGATTCAAGTGCAACAAGGTTGCTCTGTTGCATTGTACTCATGAACAATGTTTCAGAACGGGTTGCAAAGATAAGGCGCTGAAGCGCTGTTCTACAAATAGATTTTCAAGAGTTTTCATCAAACATATTCAGGATTTCCGATGCTGCCCGCCGAGCTGCACCCGGTTCTCCCATCAGCTTTCGCAGCATTTCATAATCCGCTTTTAACTGAAATGCGCCATCGGGCTGCATCAACAATTTGAGGTCCTTTTCCAAAACATCAGGTTGCATGTCATCCTGAATTCGTTCTTTCACTACTTCCCGGCCCATGATGATGTTGACAAGGCTGATGAATCGAATGTTCAGCAACAGTTTAGCCATGCGGTACGTGAGTTGGCTGGTTTTGTAACAAACAACCTGCGGACAATCGAGCAGTGCCGTTTCGAGGGTAGCCGTGCCACTGGTAACCAAAGCAGCCTGCGCATGGAACAACAACTGATACGTTTCACCGCTGATCAGATGTATCGAACGGTCATGCTGCATCAGGCTCCGGTAGAAATCAGGTTCATAATCAGGAGCGCAGGCAATGGCTATTTTATGTTTTTTGAATCGGGAAGCAGCCTCAAGCATTTCGGGAAGCATGCGCTTAATTTCCTGCGTGCGACTGCCCGGAAGCAATGCAATAAATGGCATTTCCAAGCCATGCCTTTGGATAAATGTTGGATCAGCCCGAAATGAGGAAATACTGTCCCAAACCGGATTTCCGATGTAACGCACAGGCACTTGATACGGAGTAAAAAATGCAGGTTCAAAAGGCAGAATGGACAATACCAAATCTGTCACCTTAGCCAGCGTAAATGCTCGTTTTTTCTTCCAGGCCCAGGCTTTGGGGGCGATAAAGTACGCCACTTTAAATCCTCGCTTCTTTGCGAATGAAGCAATACGCATGTTAAAACCGGGATGGTCAACCGGAATTACCACGTCAGGATTCCACTGCAACAAATCTGCTTTACACAGTTTTAAGTGTTTTCGGATGCTGCCAAGGTGACGGACAACTTCCCACAAGCCCATAAAAGCACGCTCTTTCTGATGTACCACCGGCATTCCACCGACTGCAGCAGCCATCAGATCGCCGCCCCAGAACCGGAATTTTGCATCCGGATCCTGTTGCTTCAGCGCTTCAATCAAAGCTGCGCCCTGCAAGTCGCCTGATGCTTCTCCGGCAATCAGGTAATACTTCATGAATCAGGATTTAAAAACCATGGCCACCACATACACGCCATAAATCATGGTAGCAAACAAAATACCACGGCAAACCATGTCTCTGTTCTTGCGCAAAAACAGCCAAAACATGACACCATTGCCAATCAAACCCATTCTGATGAACGGACTCATAAGTACAGCATTGCCGAGCAAGTCGATGAAATCTGCCTGAGTTCCTTCCTTGCGAAATACAGTAAAAATGAGCAGTGCGATGACAAAAGGCAGGGAAATGCCTCCTATCATCCCAAGGAACAGATCCTTCTTTTGCTGTTTATTCATGAATATCCCAAGTGTTTAAGGAGCTGATGCGGCTGTGATCGGTCAAATCAAACTGGGTTGGTACTATGGAAACATATCCATGAGCAAGTGCCCATTCGTCGGTATCTTCACCTTTATCCATGTTTACAAAACGCCCGGTCATCCAATAATATTTCCTGTTGAATGGATCCAGCCGTTCATCAAAATCCTCTTTCCATTTCGCCACGGCTTGTCGGCAAACCTTAATACCTTTAATACCGCCTTCAGGAACAGGCAAATTCACGTTCAGCAAAGTGCCATAGGGCAATCCATTGCGCAGGTATTCCAATGCAATGCGCCTGATGTAAGGTTTTACCACTTCAAAATCCGCATCCCACCGATAATCGCACAGTGAGAACCCAATGGCCGGCATTCCGTCGATGGCGGCTTCAACCGCGGCACTCATGGTTCCGGAATAGATGACATTAATCGACGCATTGGAACCGTGATTGATGCCGGATACCATCAAATCCGGTTTACGGGTAAGGAGTTTGTCGATGGCCAGTTTCACACAATCTACGGGTGTCCCGGTGCATTGATACGAGACCACACCGGGAAACTGTTCGACCTTGGTAAGCCTAAGCGGTTGATTGATGGTAATGGCATGTCCCATGGCGCTTTGAGGTTTATCGGGTGCCACAACAATCACCTCTCCTATTTCCTGCATCACTTCTACCAGGGCCTTAATCCCAGGAGCGGTAATTCCATCATCATTGCTGATCAGTATCAGCGGTTTTTCTTCTGAATGTGTCATTATGTTCTACTTAATCGAAGACAGGTTCCCAAAGGAAGGCATTTCCCAAATTGGTCTTTTACAAACAATTCACCGGAAGTAAAGTCATTTCCGGGAAACTGAGTCTGCACCAGGGTTTCTGTGATCATGGGAGAAAAACCCATGGAATAAAGATTCACCAATAAAAAGCTGTTTTTGGGTTCCAATAAACCTGAACACATGGAAAGCAGCTCATTGATTTGCTTTTCCAATTGCCATTTCTCTCCATCCGGACCGCGACCATAAGCAGGCGGATCCATCAATATGCCATGATATGTTTTTCCGCGGCGCTGCTCCCTTTCTACAAATCGAAACGCATCTTCAACGATCCAGCGGATGTCTTTTAATCCACTCAGCTCCATATTCTCCCGCGACCAGGTGATTACCTGCTTTACTGAATCCACGTGGTACACTTCTGCTCCGGCAGCCCGTGCAGCGAGTGAGGCACCACCGGTATAGGCGAACAAATTCAGAACCCTAGGCTGCTGCACCTTGATTTCATGGAGCAAATCATAGATAAAATTCCAATTATCCGCCTGTTCAGGAAACACCCCAACGTGTTTAAAGGACGTAAGCCCCAAACGGAACTTCAGGGACATCCCTTTGTAGCGATAACTGATTTGCCAGCGCTCGGGAACTCCTTTTTTCAACTCCCAATTGCCCTGATCGCCATCGGTAGCCGCGCCTTTTTTTCTAAAGAAAGAAGCATGTGCTTTTGCGGACCATTCCTGTTCGCTCAGGCTTTTTGACCAAATGGCCTGTGGTTCCGGCCTGCGCAAGATATGGGTTCCGAAACGTTCCAATTTTTCATAGCCCCCACAATCAATTAGTTCATAATCTGGAAATTCAGGAATACCGATGCGACTGAACACGTGTCAAAGATAGCAAACAGCCCGAGACGCAAGGCGCCCGGGCTGTGAGAAAGTACTGATGTTGGTACTTAAAAGGTGTTTATCTTGATTCTTTTTTCGATTTCATCCACATCGTAACGAAACTTCTTATCCGTATCCATGAGGTCATTCACGGTTTGACAGGCATGAATCACCGTAGAATGGTCGCGACCGCCAAAATGCATGCCAATATTTTTCAGGGATGCTTTGGTCAGGTCTTTAGCGAAGTACATCGCAATTTGACGGGCCTGCACGATTTCGCGTTTCCTGGTTTTGGATTTCACGGCCTCAACAGGCAAACCATAGAAATCGCAAACCAGCTTTTGGATGTAATCAATGGAAATTTCGCGGCTGGCATTCTTCACGAAATTCTTCATCATCTGCTTGGCCAAAGGCAGGTCGATTTGCTTTCTGGTTAAGGAAGACTGGGCCAAAACCGAAATCAAAGCACCTTCCAGTTCCCTGATGTTGGTGTCGATGTTGTGTGCCAGATATTCAACCACTTCACGATCAATGCTTATTCCATCCTGATACATTTTGTTCTCAAGAATGGCCAAACGGGTTTCGTAATCCGGCATGGACAAATCACAACTAAGGCCCCACTTAAAACGAGAGAGCAAGCGTTCATCAACGTCTTTCAGATCCTTCGGCGGCCTGTCGCAGGTGAGGATGATTTGCTTTCCGTTCTGATGCAGGTGGTTGAATATTTGGAAGAAAATTTCCTGGGTCCGTTCTTTTTTTGCAAAGAACTGAACATCATCCATGATCAACACGTCAATGTATTGATAGAAATTCACAAAGTCAGCGGTGCTGTTGTTTCTCGATGAATCGATGAACTGATTCATGAACTTCTCAGAACTTACAAAAAGGACAACTTTTGCCCGGTGGATTTGCTTCACCATGTTGCCGATGGCGTGTGCCAGATGCGTTTTGCCGAGGCCACATCCACCAAAAATCATGAGCGGGTTAAAGGCTGTTCCACCCGGCTTCTGGGCAACAGCAAGTCCGGCACTGCGTGCAAGTTTGTTGCATTCGCCCTCAACAAAATTCTCAAAGGTGTATTTCGCATTCAACTGAGAATCTATGTTCATCTTCTTCAATCCGGGTATGATGAACGGATTCTTGATGGAAGTGCCCAACTGAATAGGCATACCCAGTTCGTTCGGCACTTGTCTGGATGTATTCCCTGAAGGTTGATTCACGGTATAAGGTGAATTTCCCTGTTGGCCGTTTTCCACAATCACATTGTATTCCAACTTCGCCGATGGACCAATTACTTTTTTTAAGGTTTTTTGAAGTAAACCTACATAATGTTCTTCCAGCCATTCATAAAAGAACTGACTGGGTACTTGGATGGTTAGGATTTTCCCTTCTAATTTAACTGGTTTTATGGGTTCAAACCAAGTTTTAAAACTTTGCGGTGTCACATTATCCTTGATCACTTTGAGGCATTCAATCCATGCCTGGTCTTGTGGTCTAGGTTGTTCGTTCATAGGCTTCTAATTGTCTGTTAATCAATGGGTTAGTAAAAATATTAAAACCGATTTCATGCTGGGTAGGTCTCGTTCAAACCGGGGTGCTAAAAAAGGAAAGAAATCCACATTGAAAAAATTTATTTTGGTTGCATATAAAGATTTTTTAACATAAATAAAAAGGCGAATTTTCAACGGTATTTACCCATCGAAGCAACATCTGCGGACATTCATCGTTCCTATCCGTTATACACCCCAAAAACAGCACGCATTGCATCGGAAATTTCACCCAGTGTAGCATGGTGGATAACTGCTTCCAAAATGGGCGGCATCAGGTTAGAACCATCGGCAGCTGCACGCCGAACATCCTCCAGTTTGGCCTGTGTCAGGGGTTCATTCCGTTCACTTTTCAATGTTGCCAGACGGGCCATTTGTGACTGTCTGATGCTGTCGTCCACCCGAAAAACAGGGGTGTCCTGGAATTCTTTGGTTTGAAAGCGGTTGACACCCACAATGATTTTTTGTCCGTTTTCCACACTGCGCTGAAAACGGTAAGCGGCATCTGCAATTTGTTGTTGCATCCATCCGCTTTCAATGGCTTTTACCGAACCTCCCATCTCATGGATCAATGCAATGGTGGCCTGCGCTTCTGCTTCCAGTTGATCGGTAAGCTGTTCCACATACCAGGATCCGCCCAAGGGATCGCTGACATCTGCTGCCGCGCTTTCATAGGCAATGATCTGCTGGGTTCTTAAGGCCAACGCTGCAGCCTTTTCCGTGGGAAGACTCAGGGCTTCATCAAATCCATTGGTATGCAGGCTTTGGGTTCCTCCCAATACCGCCGCCATCGCCTGAAGGGTAACCCTTACGATGTTGTTTTCAGGTTGCTGCGCCGTAAGTGTTGAACCACCTGTTTGTGTATGAAAACGAAGCATCATGGCCTGCGGATCGGTCGCTCCTGCTTCTTTCATGTAATGCGCCCAAATTCTGCGGGCAGCGCGAAACTTCGCTATTTCCTCAAAGAAGTTGTTGTGGGCATTGAAGAAGAAACTGAGCCGCTTGCCGAACACGTTGATGTCGAGTCCTTTGGCCACAGCCGCTTCAACATAAGCCATGCCGTTGGACAAAGTAAATGCGAGTTCCTGAGCAGCTGTGCTTCCCGCCTCGCGGATGTGGTAACCGGAAATAGATATGGTATTCCATTTCGGCAATGAAGCCCCACACCACTCGAAAATATCGGTGATGAGCCTCATGCTCGGGCATACCGGATAAATATAGGTGCCCCTTGCAGCATACTCTTTGAGTATGTCGTTTTGGATGGTGCCGGAAATTTTAGACAAATCAGCACCCTGCTGTTTGGCCAGTGCTACATACATGGCCAGCAAAATCGATGCAGACGCATTGATGGTCATGGAAGTGGTAATGTCTTGAAGCTTGATGCCCCGAAACAAAACCTCCATATCTTTAATGGAACAGATGGAAACGCCCACCTTGCCCACCTCGCCTTCCGCAAACGGATGATCGCTGTCGTAACCGATTTGTGTAGGAAGGTCAAACGCCACAGATAAACCCGTGGTACCCTGATTCAGCAAATAATGGTAGCGCTCATTGGATGCTTCAGCCGTAGAAAAACCTGCATATTGTCGCATGGTCCACAATCGCCCGCGATACATATCGCGACGAATGCCTCGGGTAAATGGAAAGTTCCCCGGCGCGGCGTGGTTGCCTTCCCAACCGGTATAAAAAGGTTCCAGGCGAATACCCGAATCGGTATAGCGCTCGCTGTGCTCTGAAGTGCTCATCCGAAGTATAAATTCAACTCAGCTTTTAAAAAATCTATGGCCTTTTGGGTTGGCTGTGCCTCGCCTTTCATCAGTGTTTCAATGATGGCACGACTTAAATCCGTGGCCATGGCGTGTTCAGGCATCAACTCATAATGTGCATTGATGAGCTGAACCACCTGCTCTTTGACTACCTTGATCACATTCCAGGCCTGGGCACTGATGTAAACCTGTTGCGATATGTTGTACGCAAATTCCTGATTGATGGTTGCCAGCATGTCTGCCCGCAGCGCATGCGCCGACATATTTGGCTGATTCAGGTTGACGATCAACTGGTTGGGACTGATGCGTTCCAGGAATAATACCATGCGCTCGTATGCCTGCAAACGAATGGGCGTAACTAGGTTCTGGTTCTGCTTTCTTGTTTCAAGAGCCAACTTTTGGAGTGTTTCCCTGCTTTGGTTCCTGATGATGTAATAAGCGGTGAGAAAAACCACCACTGCAGGCAGCATGAACTTGAGGATTTCCAGAAGCACATTCAGCATTTCCATGATTCGCGTAAGTGGCGCAAAGGTAACCCAAATCCTGTGTATGGAATGGATGGATTTACCCAATGTATGCAGGCTTGAGGTCGCTTTTTTCATGCCAACAGATTCCTTTGCCGGCTGCGGAAACCAAAAAGCAATGGAATGGTTAATTTTGAAAGTCTGTTTGAACATGATGACCACAGAAACAAGCATTGGAAACCCACCTCCGGTTCAATTTACCGAAGGTGCCCTGGCAGAACTGCATAAACTGCGCGCCAACCTGAATGTAGGTGACGATCAATACCTAAGGATAGGCGTTAAAGGCGGCGGTTGTTCCGGAATGAGTTACCTGTTGGCTTTCGACAAAAAAGAAGAGAAAGATCAGGAATTCATGATTGACGACATACCGGTGGTGATGAACAAAGCACATTCCATGTATGTGGCAGGCATGGTCATTGATTGGGAAGAGGGACTGAGCAACCGGGGATTTACTTTTTCAAACCCAAATGCCAAGGAAACTTGCGGTTGCGGGCAATCGTTTTCCGCCTGAGGCCACTGTATATGCAACACTGTCAAGCAGGCTTTAAGGTTTTATTTAATTAATCATTCGGGCCATTGACACTGCGGGAGAACATCAGACAGGGCATGGATGCAGTCCGTTCAAACCTGCTGCGTACCATCATTACCTGCCTCATTATTGCCATAGGGATTGGTGCACTGGTTGGAATACTCACCTCCATAGATGCCATGAAGGGCGCCATCACAGACAGCTTTTCAAGGATGGGCACCAATTCGTTCAACATCATGAACAGGGTGGGAAGTGCGCACTTCGGTGGCAGACGTGAAGCGCGCGTAACCTACAAACCCATTTCTTATGCCGAAGCGGTTCGTTTTAAACGGGCACTTGATTTCCCCGCCAGGGTTTCCATGAATGCCAATCTGGAATTTACGGCCACCGTGAAGTTTGGCGCTGTGAAAACCAATCCGAACATCAGGGTTCAGGGAGTTGATGATATTTATGTGCAGAATGCGGGCTACGAGGTGGATCAGGGCAGGAACTTCACTCCTACCGACATTGCATTGGGCCTGCCTGTGGCGCTTATTGGCAGCGATGTGGCGCAAAAACTATTTCCAAAAACCGACCCTATTCAGCAGGTCATCCGGGTAAATAATGCGCGCCTGCAGGTTGCCGGCGTATTGAAAAGCAAAGGTTCATCGATGGGCATGAGTGGTGGCGACCGATTGGTACTTCTTCCCGTGAGTACAGGCAGAAATTTGCTTGCCAACGGAAATGAGTCATACAACATCAATGTATCTGTTGATGATATTCAAAAGCTGGACGAGGCCATGGAGGAATCTTACCTGCTGTTTCGCAGAATCAGAGGCCTGCGGCTGGAATCGGCAGATAATTTTGAGCTGGTGCGCAGCGATGCGCTGGCCAGAGAAGCCATCGAAAACCTTCAGTCTGTAGGCATTGCTGGCACACTCATTGGAATCATCACCTTACTTGGTGCGGCCATCAGCCTGATGAACATCATGTTGGTTTCGGTTACCGAGCGAACCCGCGAAATCGGCACACGCAAGGCCTTGGGTGCAACGCGCATCACCATCAGAAATCAATTCCTCACCGAGGCAGTGGTGATTTGCCAACTTGGAGGCCTTGCCGGAATCCTGTTGGGATTGCTGATTGGAAACGGCATCAGCATCGCCGTGGGAACGGGGTTTATCATGCCCTGGAACTGGATCATCCTCGCGTTCACACTTTGCATGGTTGTAGGCCTGGTCAGCGGTTTATATCCCGCTGTTAAGGCTGCCCGCCTGGACCCCATCGAAGCCCTGCGCCACGAATAAACTCAATTTCCCACGACCATTCGCGCGTAGTAGGTTCCTTGAGCGGTTTGAAAACTGCACAAATACCATCCGGGAGCAATGTTGGCAGGAATCTGAATGCTGCTTCCGTTCAGCGCGCCGTTCCAAACAGCCTTGCCATTTACGTCATAACAAGCGATGCGTGTAGCACGAACGCCTTCAGGAAGTCTGATGTGCAGCACAGTTCCTGCTGCTGCAGGGTTTGGATAAACCGCGGTTTCCCAGCGCTGCAGCTCACGCACCCCGGTATGATCAGCCACCACCTGAATATCGGCGGTATCCTTACATCCGGTTGAAACCAAGGTCTGTACCAACCTTACGGTGTACACGCCATTGGTTGCGTAGGTATGTGAACCCACATTCGAGGTAAGGGTTGATCCATCACCGAAATCCCAGAAACTGGTCACCCCATTGGTGCTGATGGGCGTACAAACCACACGGCGCTGCCACAACAACTGCCAGGTAAAGCCGGCAGCCGGACGCGGGTTCACTTTTACATTCACAGGAATACGCGCCGAAACACAACCTTCTGCAACTGATTCTGCGTAATACGTAAAGCCTCCCAGAAGCATCGGCGTTCTGTAACTATTGCCGCTGGCAATGGGTTGGGTTGCCCATTCATCATCATACCAATTGATGGTTCCACTGCTCACATTACCCTGCAACAAAGCTGTGCCCTTACTGCAAATAACCGGCGAAGTAAGTCCGGTGATGGCAGGTGCCTGAGCCACGCGTACCGGAACTTTAGTGCGCGTTGGCGCCATACAGCCATCATCACCCACGGCCACATAATAGGAAGAACTTCCGGTTTGGCTGCGCAGGTGCGTATAGGCGCTGCCGCTGAACAACAGGGAAGTTCCTGTGTCGGCAGCAAACCAATCAGCCTTCCCGAAAGCCAGCAGTACCGAAGGTTTCAGACTGTCGCCCAAACATGCGGTATCGCCAAAAACACCCAGCACATCCGGATAATCACCTGCATGAACTGCAATGCTCAAACGACTGCTCGGACAAACTCCGTTAAAGGCATCCACATAATAATAATAGGTACCTCTTGCAGCAGGATTAAAGGTAAACAGTGTATCTGTTTTCAGCACAGTGCCTCCGGAAGGCTGATTGAACCAACGCACCACATACGGACCTTGTGCATTTGCCTTAAGGGTAATGGTTGCCGCCGGTCGAATGCAAACGGAAGTATCTGAAGAGGCAATGGGAGGTTTGGGTGCAAACTGGCTGCCAACGAAGGCAGTGACCTTAACCCTGCCTCCTTTATTGAGGCAACCCAAATTGTTCACGCGCACAAAAAACGAGGTATCCTTATTGAGCAATCCGGTAGTGAACACATTTCCTGTGATGAACGGCGTAGCCGATCCTGCGTCGCGATACCATTCAACCACACCGCGATTGGAACTTGCCGAAAGGTTTGCCGCCGAACCGGAACAAATAGAATCATTGCGTACCAGAGGGTCATCCGGATACAGATTCATGCGGATGACACCGCGGGTCATGGCGCTGTTGCATCCATTGTTGTTGGCCATCACGTAAAAGGTATCGTTGGCCTGCAGGTTCTTCACCGTGTACACGTCGCCGGTATAAAAAGGCAGGGTATCGCTCAGGTTTCTGAACCATTGGATTTTCACTCCGGCATCAGACTTCGCGCTGATCTTCACGGAGTCCCCGAAACAGGCATCGAAGCTGCCGTTAAGCATGGGAACCGTGGGTTTGAAGTAGATGGTTTTAAAAGTAGTGTCCGCGCAAATAGGGGCCGACCAGGGAATATGCCTGGTGATCAGCCGAACATCGTAATTGGCCTTCGTGGTGTATTTTTTCTTGTGGTGGATGCTGTTGGTGTTCGCAGTGCCGTCACCCGTATTCCAGTAGTGTACAAAACGTTCCAGGTTGCTGTAAGTATAATAATCATACACACGGCTGCCTGCCACACTCTTGTTGCTGAGGTTGGTAAACCGAACGGTATCAGAAATGGGATAACAGGTATTGTTGATGCTGAAATCCGCCGCCAGATCATAGGACACAAAAGGATAGTAATTCATGTCGGCATCCAGCGCAACGCCGCTGATGTTCAGGTTGAGTCCCCGGTACCATTTCCCGCTTACTGAGCCGCAAAGCAGGTTTTCTCTTTTCCCATTTTTTGCGCTCCAGCTGTTGGCCACCACACCCGCACCTGTGGTCACGCTGTCACATTCCACAGCGATGATGTAGCCATAGTTCAGGGTAACAGCCTTTTTAAAGAAGATGTCTTTCTGCAATACAGCCAGCCTTCCACCACCAAAAGTGGTATCGATGGTGATGGTATCACTGGCCAACGGCGCACCCGAAGGCAAAGAATCGGTCCCTGCCTTGTAGAGGTTACAAATGACCCTGATGGTGTATTTGCTCGCAGCTGTTCCCGACAAAGCCCAGCCAAAAAAGCGAAATCCGTGTACCGTAAGGGTTTGAGGCGCGCTGAAGAACTGTCCCAACGAGCTTCCCTTACGCACAGAAATGGAATTGAGGGCCGTAGCCTTGTACAAGGTGTATTCCACTGTATCTGTTTTACAGGCCGTTGGCTTGGTCGCGCTGCGCAAACTGCGTTCCTGACTAAGTTTATGTACCGGCGACTGTATGGGCAGACCCGGACTGCTGAACTGCGCCTGAACCTTAATGGCTCCCAAAAGCAGCAAGCAAAGGGTAAATGGTATCTTCATAGGTCTATTTTACGCTGATAATCCGTAAAAATGGTCAATTAATCGAATAAAAGCAAATTCTGATCGGTTTGTAAAAAAAGAGGGCCTGAATCTGACGATTCAAGCCCTCAACCACCATAAACACATTTACAACCCTGGAGGAATTCCTGAAGCTCTGTTCCTTGACTTGCGCTTGTTTCTAAGCATTTCTTTCTGTTCTTCGGTCAAAACCGCGCGAATTTGTTCCATACTGTGCTTCCGAATCACTTCCATTTCCCGCTGCATTTCTTCCCTGTCCCCTCCGGTGCGTCTTTTTACTTCGAGCCGACGTGCACAAGTGCTGTCGTGAATGGCGCGGATTTGTGCTTCCTGTGTGGAAGTAATGCCGATACTGTCTTTCAGGAAGCGCATAAGTTCCGATCCTCGTTGCGCACAAGGATCTGCTGCCGGCTGCGCCTGAACTTTAACCCATCCCCCCAGCAGCATAAAGCCAAAAATCAATAATTGTCTCATATTCATGTTCATGTTTCCATTATGATGTTTGCATCACCCTGAAGTTTAATGACATGTACCTTTGAAGCATGTTCCGCAACAACTTCTGTTTGGCGCTCATGCTGGGGATGGTTTTCTCCCAAAGCCTGAATGCCCAGCTTGATAAAGTTAATCCCTACGGAAAACTCTTGTTGAACCAGCTTCCAAGCATGGATCAATCGATCATGATGGAATCTGATCATCCTTTTCTGATCAATGTTCAGTCGGGCGAATTCACCTTAAGTCGTGCGGCATCGCTCGGCATCAAAGTACAAAGTCGGTGCGGCGATGTTTGGTCCTGCCGATCTTCGTTGGCTCAGATGGCGCAACTCGCTCTGGAACAGGGCGTTCGTTACATTGAGGTTCAACCGTTGAATGCTGTGCGTGCTTATGACGACAGCGCCCGCAAGGCCAGCAATATTCGCCAGGCCTGGAACTCAGGAAATACTTCCCCCATAAAAGGCAAAGGTGTTGTTCTGGGCATTGTGGATGTAGGATTCCAAACCGACCATCCCGGATTTTGGGACAGCACGGGAAATGTGTACCGCGTGAAACGCTTCTGGAACCAATCATCCTCCGCAGGGCCGGCTCCTCAGGGTTTTACCTATGGCCGTGAATGCAAAACCGAACAGGAAATTCTTGCCGAACGCAACGACGATGGAACGCATGGCACCCATGTGGCAGGCATCGCAGGTGGCTCCGGGCTGGGTTCTCCTGGATTGAAATATGCAGGTGTGGCTCCGGAAACAGATCTGGTTTTTGTGAACATCATGTACTCTTCGCCAAGCATTCCCGGCAGCGCCTGGGGCGATTACGTGATTGCCAATCCAGCCATCATCGATGCTTATGACTATGTGCTTCGTTATGCAAAATCTAAAGGCCAACGCGCCGTGACCAACCTCAGCTGGGGCATGCACACAGGCCCGCATGACGGCACTTCACTCTTTGATCGCGCCGTTGACCAATTGTCTGAACAAGGACTGGTGGTGGTTGGTGCCGCCGGCAACGACGGAAACTCACGCATGCACCTTTCCGCCCCGCTGCGTGGCGACACTTTATATACGTTTGCCTTCGACAACGGACGAAAAAACCGCAATGCCGAAAGCATTTATACAGACATCTGGGGGACAAAAGGAAAAACCTTTTTTGTAAACGCAGCACTCTTTGACACCCTGGGAAAAAAAATCCTGGAAACCCCCTTCTTCCCTGCCGATGGGAGCAGTAAAAGCACCTGGTTTTCCGCTGGCAGCGACACCCTGTTGTTGAAAATCAGCAGCCAAAAAGAATATCCCTTCAATGGAAAAACCAATATGCTGCTGATTGCCAGTCATAAAAACCCGGCGAAGAACTACATCAGACTAGGATTTTACGCGGACTCTTCAGACCTCCACGCCTGGAATTCGGGCGAGGCCTACCTCTGGTCTTCAGGCAGTTTCAGCAATGAAGTTAAAGGCAACGACTACAAAGGCACGTACCTGAATGGCAACGATGAACATACCATTGGCGAAAACGGTGGCAGCGGAAACAGCACCATTTCTGTTGGCGCCTATGTGACTCGAAATGAATGGACCGACGACCGCAACAACCCCAGAGACAACAAAGCCCAAACGCTGTACACCAATGCCACATTTACCAGCCGAGGCCCGAGGGTTGACGGCTTTATCAAACCGAATGTAGCCGCACCCGGTTCAGAAATCTGCGCACCGCTGCACAACCGGCAACTTCCCGGATGGCTGTTCGACCGGGTTCTGTGCCGCGACAGCATCAAAGGCGCCTGGAATTATTATGGCGTATTGCAGGGAACCAGCATGGCCGCTCCTCATGTGGCAGGCATTGCCGCTTTGATGCTGGAAGCCGATCCATCACTTACGCCGGCCACACTCCGAACATTGCTGCAAGAAAGCGCCAAACAGGATGCCTTCACCGGACAAGTACCCAACGGCATCTTCGGCTTCGGCAAAGTGGATGCACTGGCTGCCCTGGTGGCTGTGCGCACGCTGTCTGACGGCAACTCACCTGAACATCCGATACAATGGCAGCTGTGGCCGAATCCTGCGCAGGGCGGTGCGGTGAGCATTCGCGTGCCGGCAATCTGGAAAGGCGAAATAACGGTACAATTGTACGACCTGAACGGCCGTCTGCTGGAACAAAGCACGTACGCAGCATCTGACATCCTCAGCCTACGCACCGAACATCTGCCTGCGGGAACTTATACCCTGATGCTAAAACACCGCAATCACTCCACAGCGCGACTGCTGTTGGTTCCTTGAGCGTAAAACTGCCGGAAGGCGGCCGCCTTCTCCACATAATCAGACACACTTTCCGCGATGGCCGTTTCCTGTTCCGGACCAAGGCTGCGCACCACTTTTGCAGGTACACCCAAAACAAGTGAATAGGGAGGAATGATCATCCCAGCCGGAACCAGGGCATTTGCACCAATCACGGAATATTCACCTACCACCGCGTTGTTCAGTACCGTAGCGTGCATGCCCACCAGCACATGATGGGAAATCTGCGCACCGTGCACAATGGCGCCATGACCGATGGTACAATCGCTGCCAATCGTGGCCGGGTCACCCGGGTCGGCGTGAATCATGGCCAAATCTTGAATATTGGTGCGTGCGCCAACCGAAATCAGCGCCGTGTCGCCGCGCAAAACTGCATTAAACCAAACAGATACTTCCTCGCCGAGCTCCACTGTGCCGTTCACCTGCGCTCCGGGAGCGATAAATACATCTTTCCCCAGCTTCAACGGAGTCTGCAATCGTTCTAATGTTGTCATCCGTGCTAATTTGCAGCTTTTTCCGGAAGAAACCACATGAACCTTGTTTTCACCGACATCGCCAGGATTTACGGCACGCATCCGAAGGAACAACAGCGACTGAACGGAAGCGAAATGACTGAAGTTCCTTTTGCAGACCATGCATTCCTGCGCTGCAGCAAGGGCCTGATTACGGAAATCGGGCCGATGGAACAGTTCCTTCCGAAGGATGGGGAACAACAGGTTGCATTGGAAGGCCGCTGGCTGATTCCGGGTTTGGTGGACAGCCATACGCATCTGGTGTTTGCCGCTGCGCGGGAAGAAGAATTCCGCATGCGCATCTCCGGGAAAAGCTATGAAGAAATTGCAGCCGCCGGAGGCGGGATCCTGAATTCCGCGCTGAAACTGAGGCAAGCTTCCGAAGAACAACTTTTTGAAGACGCCGGCGCAAGGCTGCGCTTGATGATGGCCCATGGAACCACAACCGTAGAAATCAAAAGTGGCTACGGCCTGGACACGGCTTCGGAACTCAAAATGCTGCGGGTGATCAAAAAGCTGAAACAGGAATTCCCCATTCAGATAAAAGCCACCTTTCTGGGAGCACACGCCATTCCCACAGAATTCAAACATCGACGCGATGGCTATGTTCGGCTGATCATCGAGGAAATGCTTCCTGCCATACATCACGAAGGGCTGGCCGATTTCATGGATGTGTTCTGCGACCGCGGCTTCTTCACACCGGAAGAAACAGCCACCTTACTGGAGGCAGGATTGCGTTACGGACTGCGGCCTAAAATCCACGCCAATGAATTGGGCCTTACCGGCGGCGTGCAGGTGGGCGTGCGTTACGGCGCTTTGTCGGTGGACCACCTGGAACACTGCGGCCCGGATGAAATCATGTGTTTACAACAAAGCCATACCATACCCGTTGGACTCCCGGGAACATCTTATTTTCTGGGACTTCCTTATACTCCTGTGCGGGCGCTGATGGATGCAGGACTTCCTGTGGCGCTGGCCAGCGACTTCAATCCCGGAAGCAGTCCGGGACCATCCCTGCAAATGACCATGAGCCTGGCCTGTACACAAATGAATATGTTGCCTGAAGAAGCTTTGAACGCCATCACCCTGAACGCCGCTGCCGCCCTGGATTTAAGCCATACCTGCGGAAGTCTTGCGCCCGGCAAACGCGCCGATTTCTGCGTACTGAAAGGAAAGCCCTCGCTGGCCATTATTCCCTACCATTTTGGCGTGAACCATGTAGAAGCGGTTTATGTGCAGGGCCTGCGCTGTTGAACAGGAACAACTTCCCAAAAAAGAGTCTCGTCAACAAGGCTAAAATACCGTGGCAGAAGAGTTAAGCCTGAAGTATGTTGTAGGAATCCAGGTTGTTTTCACCCCATTGGGCGCGTTCTTCTTCAGACCATAACTCCGGGAAGAACATGCGTTTCTGATAACGCGGGTGCATGTAACGCTGCCAAGGACTTCCGCCGGTAGCGGCGCCTCCACCGATGTATTTTGCTGCCGCCCGGTAATGTGCCATCACCCAGCGAACATTCACCGTATGGTCGTAGTGCCGCATCGCATTGCGCAGTTGCAAGTTTTGCTTCACTGCTTCCGGCAAAGCCTTAAACAGCGTCCACAAATTGTGCTTCTTGCATTGCTTCATGAACGCCAAAAACTCTGCTTTATACCGATTTTCAAAATTGCGCAGCAGGGCATTTTTCACACCGGTAGCGTGGTCCTTTCCAGCTGCCTGCCAATACAGCAACTCAAAAACCTCCGCTTCGTCGGCATCGGGTTGCAATTGCGCACGATACCTCAAATCCACCAGATTCTGCAGTTCTGTGGACGCGAATTCTATCTGACGGTATTGCGCGCTTTGGAAACCACTGGCAGGCGTTAAGGTATCCCTGAACTTCATGTACTGTTCAGGCTCCATGCCATCGCCCATGATGTTAAACGACTCGGCAAGCATGTCGAAATAGCGGCTTACCCTGTTCAGATGCATGCTGAACTTCTCAGCCGTTAATGCACCCGGATCAGACAATTGTCCGATTTCCCAAAGAATCATTTTGAACAACAATTCATTGATTTGATGGTACATGATGAACACCATTTCATCGGGCAGCTGCGTGCGTTTGATTTGCAAGCCGAGCAGTGCATCTACCTGGATATAATCCCAATAGGTAATCGGTTCGGCATGCAACAAGCCAGACAAATGCACGTCGGGATCCTGCCCCATGTCGCGGTATTTCTTGTCAATAGCATCCAGCAACTCTGTTCTGTTCATGTTGGTCAATGATGTGGCAAAGTAAAGGATGGAGCAGGGCTAAATGTTGAAATTTAAGGAAGTTGGTATCTGATAAATATCAACGAAACAAAAAAGGCGACCACCCAGATCGCCTATTCTGTTCTTCCATTTCGCGTATCAGGAAAATGTGGTCAGCAGCCCAATGGTAAACTGCTGCGCCGCGGGGTTGCCAGTATTTTGACGGAACAGCGGGTTCAGGTTGTACTTTCCATAGAAACGCACCTTGCCATAACCCACTTCAATGTAAGGAGCTAATTTCCAGTCATTCATCTCATAAGCGTTATTTGACTTCTCGCGACCGCCATTGTCAAAGACAAATTTTGTAAAACTCTTCAGGCGGTAACCAAAATGGCAGCCGAAAAGCAGGTTGAAACCTTTTTCCTGGTCTTTACCCTGATGAATCCCGATCATCAGCGGGATGGTGAGGTATTGACCCGCCAGTTTGCTCTTTTTTGATGTTTCCGTTGAATCTAAGGTGAATTGCAGCGTTTTTCCCATATTAGGCATGGACTGAACACCTACACGAACGGAAGGATTGTCGAAGCGATAATTCTCCCATTCATAGCCCAGTCCTGACCAGATGCGCAAGCGACCGGCACGGTCCAGCTTCAGCCCTCCTTCAAACAAGCCAAGATAACAGCTTACGCTTTTGGCTGTATTGAGTTCAGGAACACGCGGGCCGATGGAGGATTCATTCCTTAGACCTGTAAAACCAACAGCAAACACACTACGACGTACCAGCGGTTCTGCAACTTCCTGTAAGCATTCGTCATCACTGCGCCATCCTTGATCTGCGTCGTGTTCTTCTCGAAAGCGGAATTCAAATACCCTCGGATTGACGATCAGGCGGTAGGCGGTGGCAGAATCCGCAGGTTTATTGGGATCCATCACCCAAACCAGACAGGTATCGCAAGGGAAAGAACGGGCGGTAGTCCAATGGTTTAAAGGCGGCAGTGCAGGAGGTACGGCTGGTGCAGGTACCCGGATGCCCTTGGGCGGTGATTCCCTTTCATCCAAACGAAAATGAATTGGCCCGGTGACAATGGACTGCTCGGTGGCGTCATCTTTAATGATCACCTTAACACGCTTTGAGGTGTCGGTTTTCTCGGACTGACAAAAAACGCTTCCTGATAATCCGACCAGGGTGGCGGCCAAAAGGAACGGATACATGAATTTCATATAGTGAAGATTTGAATGGTTGTTCATGGATTAATCTGTGATGGTGGCGATGATGCCGATTTTCTTGGTTTCTATGCGGAGTTCCATGCGGTCTCTGGCACCTGCGCGTTCGGTGCGCACCAGCATGAGGCGCGGCTCGCTTACCCAGGCAAGCAGTTCGCGTCCTTCATCAAAAAGGCGGTATCGCAATAAAGAACGCCTTTGATTGAGGGGAACATAGTTTCCATTGATAAAACGCACCGCGCCGGAAGGATATGGACCCTGAAAGCCGTAGGTCATCGGGCCCGGTCTTCGCGTGATTAAGGAAACCGGCATGAACGAATCTGCAACTTCAAAGGCAAGTGCCGCTTGCGTTTCGGAATTCATGGTTACACGCTGTTCCGAGAGTGGCACCGAGGATGGGCGCGGCAATGCTCCGCTGAACCGGGGTGTGCTCGGTTGCTGTATTTCGGGCTGCAGCACTGCGACCTCTTGTTTCTGTGGAAGTGCGACAACACGTGGATCGGCGGCACCGGATTTCCAGAACAGATAGGTCAAACCACAGAGTAACAGTGAGGCAGCTGCGGAATAGTACAGCAGAAATCGTCTGTGTTTGCGTGTTCCCCGGTACAAGCGTTCTTTATCGGGATACAGGAACTGAGTTTGCAGGGCTTCGGCATTGAGGTAGGTATGCTGCATCAGCCGATATACACGGCGCCACTCAGGATTGTTTCGAACCATTAGCCGGACTTCTTCGGCTTCCGATTCGTTTAGATTTCCTTCCAGATAATCAAAAATGCGCAGTTCAATTTCTTCGTTCATGCTTTATAAAACTGATTCCAGAGAACCAATGATGGTTTTCATTTTCTGACGTGCCCTAAAAATGTACACTTTCACCTGACTTTCATTCAGTCCGGTAATCTGACCGATTTCCTCGTAGTTGTATCCTTCATAATCGCGCAGCAGCACCACAGTTCGTTGAATTTCCGGCAGGGTTTTCAAGGCGTGGTCGATCACTTCTTTCAGCCCGCGGTAAGATGATTCCGGCGCAGCATGCTGTTCCAGGGGTGTGCCGAGCTCTGTAGTTCTTTTTGCTTTCCTCCAATAATCAACCATGGCGTGGTATGCGGTGGTGAACAGGTAACTCTTTGCTTTCTGAACCGCTACATCGCGGTGTTTGATCCATAACTTTTCGAAACTGATCTGGACGATTTCCTTGGCTTCATCACGGTCCCGCAGTTGTTTCATGGCAAAGCGGTACAAAGCATTGGAATGGCTGTCCACACAAGTATTGTACTCTTCCAGCGTCATGAATTACGGGGGTAAAACGAAAAAAAAGTGTGATGGTTACATCTGCCGCGAAATTTCTTTCCCTTCCGAAGATAATCGCTACAGAATCTACATGTTTGGGCAAAAAAAAAGACCGCCCGAAGGCGGCCTTTTTTCAATCCATGAAGAATTTCTTATTTCTGAACTGCGATGCGCTGGCTGATGCGACCTGCTGCAGTTTCGATGTTGAGGAAATAAACACCATTGTTCAATGCAGCAGTGTTGAATACCAATTCCTGGTAACCTGCAACGATGTTCTTCTGACCAAACTGAGCAACCACGCGGCCCTGGATGTCGCTGATGTAAGCGGCTGCGGTCAGTGCCTCCTGCGCAGTGAACCCGAGCGAGATTTGACCCTGAGCAGGATTTGGGAAGGCACGGATGCCTTCAATGCTGCTGATGGTCTTCACTGAATTCAGCACCCCAAACTCAGCCAAACGGTTCAGGTCAAAATTGGTACCGCCGATGGCTGGTGAACCTGCAACAGGGCGGAAGTTAGGAGCTACCCTGTTTTGTGGATCTACCAATACAGTACCTGCCGTGTAAGCAACAGGATTGATTTTGTTTCCATTGGCAGCATCTTTAATCCAAGTGTCAAAAGGAACCAACTGACTGCTGTTGGCACTGGATACTTCCACCAAACCATTGGCGGTGGATCCTGGAGTAGCACCTGCCGCGCTGTTCACAATCAGGTTGTTGCGGAACAACATACCTTTCGCTGTATTTGGGAAAGAGGCAGTTGGCACACCGGAAGCATTCAATGTTGAATCACCATCGTACATCAGGAAGTTGCGGTAACCCATAAAGATTGAATTGATCACACTCAGACGGCTGTTGCGGCGGATACGCGCTCCGCGACGGAAAGCACCTCTTGAAGTGCTGCCAAAGGCAGACCAAGTGCTTCCGATTGGAATGGGACCTACACAGGTTACGTTGCTGAATACGCCGCTGGTCAATGGAAGTTTACCGGAACCGGAAGCATCGTTGTCGCTTTCAAAAGTTTCGCTGGTAGAAGAACCGGAGGTAGCGTTCCAGGTTAAGTCATAATAGGCAGAGTCACGCACAGCAATGGCAAACTGCACACCACCTGACCAACCGAAATCGGTATCGAAGTCGTCATCGGTGGTGATGTATGAAATGAGGTGTTTGGCGTTCACATTTCCGCCGAACCATTCGAAAGCATCGTCGTTGCCATAGGAAGTCTGCACATAATCAATAGTAGTAACGCTGCCTACAGAACCCATGGTAAGGCTGTTTACTTCTTTGTTTGCTTCAAAAGCCAAACCGGCGAATTCAATGCGCACATACTGAAGGCTGCCGCTGTTGTCGTTGGCAACGTTGCCACCAAATTTAGCCAGGTTATTGTCAAAGGCAACGTTGTTGAATCCTTCAACCTGCACGTCGGCGCCTTGGTTGTTTGGTGCTTTACCACACATCACGATTCCACCCCAGTCGCCACGGTCGCGGCCTGAAGTTTTCCAGCTGGTGAACACAATTGGTTTTGTAGCAGAACCGTTGGCAATCAGCTTACCACCGCGTTCCACGACCAAGGTTGCGTAATTTTTAGGAGAAGCAGTAAGGTCTGCTTTACCGCGGATCAAAGTTCCTTCCGGGATGGTCAGGGTGGCACCATCAGCAACCACAATCATGCCTTTCAGCAAATAAACTTTACTTGCATCAAGGGTAACAGAACCTGTGATCACTTTTTTTCCGTTCGCACCACCGTCGATACCGTTAAGGGTAACAGTGTCCGTAGGTGCAGCATAGTTGCTTGCCTTGGGGTTGAAGTTTGTCCATCCGGTAGCTGTCCAGTCTTTTGCAGGATCGGTATCCAATGCACCTTGATAACCCACCTGGGTGAAGAATTGGGCCTGAACCGCAGCTGCGCTGCTCATCAGGGCAACAAGAGCTAATACTTTGTTTATTGTGTTCATTGATTGTAATGTTCTTTTCCAATGCAAAAGTCCATGTGCACTTTTACCACTTTGTGACTGTTTTATTAAGGGAGCATTAAAGCCCGTAAACCAAAAAACACGACCCATGGTCGTGTTTTTTGGTTGGCAGCTGTGCCAAAAAGTTGTTTAAAACGTAAAGGCGTAGCTAAAGGTAACCGTTCTGCCGTAGGTAAAACTGAACAACGTATTGTCTTTGGACTTATCGTAACGATTATCCAAGTTCAGATCCTGATAGAACACCGCGTTTTGAGCCAACAGGTCGCCCAAGGTGCAGCGGAAGGTTCCGCGTTTCTTGAAGTTCTTCCCGATCTGAACATCCCAAACACCGCGTCCAAACTCATAGATATCGGTACCAAACGGCTGAACCGATTTATCTACACCTATATATGCAATGCGAGATCCCAGTTTGTTGAAGCTGGTATTGAACACCATGCCAGACTGTGGGTGTTCATAGAACAAAGACAGGTTGGCCACATATGGGCTTTGACCCTGCAGCTTTCTGGCGTAGGTTATGCCATCCAGGCCCAAATACTCAACCCTGGAACCAATGATGGCCAGGTTTGCATAAAAGGTAACATGGTTGAACACCTCCGGAAGGAAGATTTTTCCGATGAAATCCATTTTTTTCCGCGCTTCCAACTCGAAGCCTGCAACCGTTGCCAAATCTTCATTGGCGTAATTAAAGGTACGGATGAGCTGCTGGGTGGTGTTGAGTGAAAATTCGATTGGATTGATGATGCGCTTGTAGAAGGCACCCACGGAAATCATGTTCTCACCACCCGGGTAGTATTCATAACGAAGGTCGAAATTCTGGATTTCGGCGCGCTTCAGCTCCGTATTTCCGACAATCTCTGAATTGATGTTGAAGTTGTAGAAGGCAAACGGTGCCAGCTCACGCATTTCAGGTCTGTTCACCGTTTTATACCATGCTGTTCGGAAACTGCTGCGCGGACTCACCGGAGTGATCAGGTTTACCGAAGGAAGCAGGTCGTTGTTCACACCGGGATCAGACAGCGGCCTGCCCAGCTTGCGGAAATAATCGTTTTCAAGCTTCTGCTGGAACTGCTCCACGCGCAGGCCGTAAATCAACTTCAACAAATAAGGCTTTTTATTCACCACAAACAAAGGATAATGGTGTTCGGCCATGAGGAACACGGCATTCAGGCTGCTGGTGGCTTCATATACATCAGCATCGTCTGTGGTTTTCTCCACCAGGAACAATCCGTCTTCGCGCAAATTCTCTGTAGCCAAATCTTCGCCGATGCTCCGGTTGGAAATGATTTGCTTCCCTACGGGACCGTAAACAAATTCACGGCTGTTGAAATCCCGTGCTCGGCGCTGCACAAACAACCCGGTTTTGAGGTTGTTCACCAACTTGCCGGTTTTGATGGTATGTTGCACATCTACGCTGCCACTGAACGTGCGTTCATGTAAATCGCTGAAAAACCTTCCAGAACCTGTTTGGAAGAAATCGTTCAGCGACAAAAACCTGGTTCCATCCTGAATGGCGTATTGCGCAATGCGGTAATCAGGAACGCTGCGGTTGATGTTTCCGTAGTTCAGCATCCAGTTCACAGAAGTTTGTTTTTCACCGATGCGGTGCGTTCCGAGCAATTGGGTACTGTACAAGCTGTTGGCTGTTACCTGATTGGAATAAGCTTCACCCAAAAGTTGATTGTCCACATCGGCGGTACCCGTGCGCAATGTGCTGCCTGCATCATAATTCAGGTTGAACAGATTTTTCCAATCAATGCGGTTCCGGTTGTTGATTTTGAAGGAAGCATTAAACAAAGCTCCATTCTGTACATTGAAACTGTATAGTTTATCGTTGAACGATGAATACACCCTGTTGTCGCTCAGGTCGTTCTTATTAACCACGCCATCGGAATACCGGTTGGTAAATGCGTAGTTGATTCCGGCAATGAAGCCGAGTTCCTTTTTGCCTTTGAGTTTTACAGGAATACCCACGGTGTAGTTGAACCTAGCACCTGGACCAGGATTGACGTTCCTCAAGTTCCAGTTGTTGTTGAACTTTCTGCTTTCCGAAGCATTGCGCTGCGGGTTGGCTGTTGCCAATGAACCATCTATGTTCGGTATTTGCCTGTTGGTGCCGGTGATGCCGAACAACTCGCTGGTTTGTACCTCAAAACTCTGCACGTCTTTAAAGGTGGTGATGGAATTGAACTGGAAGCCAATGCTCAGGTTGTGGGTAATCTTGTCGGGAATATTTCGGGTTCCGATTCTGATGATGCCTCCACCGAAATCACCCATCATGTCCGGAGTGCCGCTTTTGATTACCGTAATGTTATCGATCATGCTTGCCGGGATGATGTCGAAACTGAAGGCCTTGCGATCGCTTTCCGTACTGGGCAGCGGAGCACCGTTCAGGTAGCCTGCATTGTAGCGGTCAAACATGCCGCGTATGTTCGCGAACTTCCCTTCCATGATGGTGGCACCGGGAATGCGTTTCAGCGCATCTGCGGTGGTTCTGATGTTCACCTTTTTCATGTCTTCCATACTGACTACCTCTGCCAGCTGGGTAAGGTTTTTCTTGGTTTGGATGGCCCCTACCGCGGTAGTGGCCGTGGCTTTGGGTTTCACACGAACCACCACGCCTTCCATCATCTTCGACCCGGTGAGAACCATATTCTGATACACTTCTACACCTTGTTCTACTTCGATGTTTACGGATTCCTCATTGAAGTCTTTCTTTGAAAAGGAAAGGACATGCTTCCCGACAGGTACCACCATGAGGTATCTTCCATCCACATCGGTGCGCACAGAAATGGAATCTGCTTTGATTTCAACAAGCACCTCAGAAAGATTTCGGCCATCGGCAGACTGCACTACGCCGCGAACGGTCCCCTGCCCCATCAACACCTCGGCCGAGGCGGCAAAACAGAAAAGGAGCAACAGGTTAATTGTTTTCTTCATCTTGGATTTCCTTACAAAATTCCTTGGCTCAGGTAATCCTATTTTTAAGCCTATGTTTCCGAAATGTGTACTGTAACCGGGATTGGCTTAAAGTTTTCATAACATACCGATAACAGCGCAAAAGGCGCGGTGAAAGTTGCGTACTTTGCATTGCATGACATCGGATTGGTTTGCAAATTGGTTCAATACAGAATATTACTTTTTACTCTACCAGCACAGAGATGATTCAGAGGCGAAACGATTTCTGCATGTGCTGTTGAACCGGCTCCATATACCAAAAGGCACCCGCATTTTAGACATCGCCTGCGGCAAAGGCCGACACAGCAAAGTACTTGCCGATGCAGGCATGGATGTTTGCGGAATAGACCTGAGCCCAAACAGCATTCAGGCTGCCGCTGCCAACCAGGGCCCTCACCTGCGTTTTGCGGTTCATGACATGCGCATTCCTTTCGCACATGAACAGTTTGACCTTGCCGTGAACTTATTCACCAGCTTCGGGTACACCGCTCTTGATGCTGACGACCTTGATGCCCTGAAAGCTACTTATGCTGCGCTGAAACCGGGCGGCTTGTTCGTTCAGGATTACCTGAACGCCACACCTGTTTTGAATTCTTTACCCCAACAACGGGAACTTACCCGCAACAACGTTCGGTTTACTACCTGCAAATACCGCGAGGATGGATTCATCAAAAAGGACATCCTGGTGGAAGATGGAAATCGGCAATTTCATTTCCAGGAGCAAGTTAAAATATATACCGTGGAACAGCTCACAGCATTGCATGAACAAGCGGGCTTTACCATCAAAGAAATATATGGCAATCAGGATTTGGAAGCCTATCATGCAGACAGTTCACAGAGGATGATTATCGTTTCACAAAAACCATGAGCAACGGAAATTTCTTTCCCCAATGGCTTGAACAAATCGATGCCGGCCTGTTTACCCTGATCAACCGCGATCTTGCCGCCACCTGGGCGGACCCAATCATGCGCCTTGCCAGCCATCATTGGTTTTGGGTTCCTTTGTATGCCTGGCTGGTGTATCAATTCTGGAAGCGCTTTGGCCGCAGAGCCTGGCTGCCTGTGCTGTTGGCCTTCACCGCTTTTGGACTTTCCGACAGCATCAGCTCCAGAATATTCAAGCCCGGCTTCAAAAGGGAACGTCCCTTCCTGAACGAACAACTGCATGCAAGACTTCCCAACGGCCCGGCCGGAAGTAAATACGGATTTGTATCGAGCCATGCATCCAATGTCTTCGCCATTTATACACTGAGTATATTGATGCTTGGATACCGCAAAGGAAAAGCAGCCGCGTTGCTTGCCGTTGCCGGATTGGTGGCCTATTCCAGGGTTTACCTGGGCGTACATTACCCCATGGATGTTTTGGCCGGCGGATTGTTTGGCGCATCATTGGCTTACGGGTTGTATGCTTTGTTTCGGAAGCCATTGTTACACCTAAACTGAAGCAGGCGTAAGGAACATTTCATCTTATCTTTGAATTCAACCATGCGCCTGTTGTTGCCCATACTCCTCCTTTTCCCTGCTTTTGCAGGCGGACAAGGGTTTTATCCGGAATTTGGACAAAACCGAGTGCAGTACCAACAGTTCCATTGGCAATTCGTATCGGACCAGAATATTGATGTTTATTTCACAGATGGTGGTCAAAACATCGCCCTGCGCGCCATGGACATCGCAAGAAATACAGTACCAAGGATTGAAAAAATACTGGGATACCGACTCAGTGGAAGCATACAATTGCTGCTGTTCAACAGCCTGGGACAATACCGCCAGAGCAACATCGGCTATGTGAATCCACAAACAACAGCTTCCGGGAACCAGCCCGTTCCGGATGACCAGGTGGCCATCTATTTTAACGGAGATTATGGCTTTTTGGAGAAACAAATCCGTTCATCGGTTACCGAAGTACTGATTCGTGAGATGATGTACGGCGGCACCATTCAGGAACGAATTCAAAACAGCGCTTTGCTGGCGCTTCCACCCTGGTATTTATCCGGGCTGAAAAGTTACCTGAGCGAAGAATGGAATGCCGATTTAGACAACCGCATGCATGATGCCATGGCCACCGGAACGTTTAAAAAATTCAACAACCTGAGCAATGAAGATTATGAATTGGCGGGCCACAGCCTTTGGAAATATCTGCTGGAAAACTATGGCCAGGATGCCCTCACCAATATCATTTATATGACACGAACCACGCGCAGCGTGGAAAGTGCCGTGTATTTCGTAACCCAACAGCGTATTGGAATATTTATAGAAGCCTGGCATGAACATTATCGTACCGCCTACAATTCCGAACCTGCCGGTAAAAGTTTGCCTTCAGGAAGTGAAAACGCACCCAAACGACTGGAAAACCTCAAACACACCCAATTCAGCATCAGCCCGAACGGACAACATCTGGCCATTGTTACCAACGATAAAGGACTCTACAAAATATGGCTGTACCATACGGTCCAAAAAACAACCAAACTCCTCTATACCGGCGGTCATAAAGTACTCAACCAAATTCCGGATTATCACGACCCCATCCTGGCCTGGAAGGAAAATGGACGCATCCTTAGTGTGCTGAGCAATGAACAAGGCGCTTACATCCTAAGGGATATTTCCATTGCAGAAAGAAAACAAAAAACTTATCCCATCATTGGATTTACAGGAGTACATGATTTCATTTACAAAAACGATCAGGCCTTGATCCTCAGCGCCTACAAGAACGGTCAAAGCGATTTGTTCCATTACAACCTGAAGGATGGAACTTCAGAACACATCACGCAAGATGTTTATTTTGATCATTCGGCGCGCTTACTTCCCAATTCCGACCAGTTGGTTTTCATCAGCAATCGCCCGGTTAACTCAGGCACGGGAAGCAATTTATTCCTGCTGCACGCTGATGCGCGCATCACCCCACTTACACGCTATGGAAACAATGTTCACCTGAGCAGACCCCTTTCGTACGGCGATAACTACATCTGGTACCTGTGTGATGTTTCCGGCATCGTGAACAGCTGGCAAATTGATTGGAAAGACAGCTTGTCCACTCCTAAAAGCTTAACAAACTATAAAAGAAGCATCATTTATCAGGATTATGCTCCGGAAAACAATGTGCTTGCAGAATTGCTGTTGATTGATGGCAGATTCAAAATATTCATCACCGAAATTGACGGGGTGCAACAAGAAGTGCCGGTGAACAATTTGGATTGGCGCACATTCACCCGAAAATTAGATTCCCTGAGTGCGCCATCCCGCCGTCAGATTGCAACATTTCCACTGCCTGCCCAAGACAGCAGTCAACAAAAAAATGGAGCTACTGAAGCGGACACCGGATATTATGCCCACGTGGAATACCTTACAGGCTTTGATCTGGTGAACAGAAGCACAGAAGAAACCCCTGATGTGCCAAGTGCAACAGAAACCGGAAATCTGAACGTTTCCAATGCCCAGCTAAGGTTTACCGTTGATCATTTTCAGTCGCAATTTGACAACTCCATCGTAGGCTCATATTATTTCAGCAACTACCTTCCACCTGACATCATGCAGTTTGAAATGTTCAGCCCACATTTCAGGATGAGCATGGCCGACCGCATGAAGGACCTTACACTGGATGGTGGCATCAGGGTAAATACAGCCCTCAACAGATCCGATATTTCTTTGCGCTTCAGTGATTTTAAGCGGAGGCTGGATCGGGAAATTTCTGTGGTGCGGCGGGCAAGACCGTTTGATGTGGCTGACCAGGCACTGTTTAAGCGCAGCCTCAGCACCACCGTTAAAGTCAAGTTCCAGTACCCATTCAACGAGCGTGAAAAAGCCACTGTTGCACTCCTGGGCAGACAGGAACGGATTCTGGTAAAATCGAGCGGAGCAGCAACCATCTTCGCACCGCATATCAGCGAATACTACACCGGCCTGAGATTTACCTACGTATTTGACAATACCGACGCCCAAGGGCTCAACAGAATGCGGGGCCTGCGCATGAAGCTATACAACGAACACTGGCTGATGGGCGGTGGGAAAAATATGTGGACCTGGGGCGGTGATGCCCGATATTACCTGCCTTTGCACAGGCAAATTAGTTTTTGTGCGCGCATCAGCGGTGCCAGCAGTACCGGAAAAGCAAAAACCGTGTACTACCTCGGCGCCATGGAAAACTGGATTAAAGGCAATGACCAGTACGAAAATGGACTGGCTTTGCTCAGCGATCAACCCTATGTATTTCAAAGCCTAGCAGGCAACATGAGGGGCTTCAAAAGAAACATACGCGCAGGCAATAACTTCCTGCTGCTCAATGCAGAATTACGCATCCCGCTTTTCGCCTACTTATACCAAAAACCCATACGCGCCGATTTCTGGCGCAACTTCATGTTTACAGGGTTCGTTGATGCCGGAACAGCCTGGGTTGGCAGCAGCCCCTGGAGCCGGGATAACCCGTTCAATACCCGAATTATTGATGGCGGTGCCTACCGTATTACGGTCACCAGTCGCAGAAACCCATTGATTATGGGCGCCGGCTTCGGCATGCGCTCGCGCGTTTTGGGCTATTACCTGAAATATGATTTCGGCTGGGGACTCGTCGAAAATCGCTGGAATAAAGGGATGAGTTACTTCACCTGGGGCCTCGATTTCTAATCAGGCCGCTGATTTTTTCAACAACGGTTTCTTTATTTTCGTAACGTGTTTCGCAAACTCGCTGCATACATTATGTTGCTCTGCACCAGCATGGTGATGGGTCTGCTGCCCTTAAGCATGCACCTTTGCTGCGAGGAACGCTGTTGTGATGCGGCTGAAGTGCAGGCCTCCTGCTGCGCTGCATCCAGCACCGAAAAACCGGTCGCGCCGGAAGATGATTGTTGCTCGAATCAATCGTTCTTCAACCTGGCTCCGGTGTTTGCGCCCATTAAAATTGGATTTGAACAACACATCCAGGATGCAGGCGCGCAAGAACCCGTGCACGCCCTTGCCTTGCCAAAAGCTGTGGCGCATGTTTCCTGTTTCGCTTTGCCCGGTGCGCATCCGCCTGAACGACTCAAACGGCATCTGGCAATGCGCGTTTTGATCATTTAAACCTTTCCATTCTTTTCAACGCTGCATCCATTCCGCATCACCACCGGACCGGATGACCTTCTCGTGGAAACAGCTTTGCTGCTTCCGGCATTCAACAAATCCTTTATTCAAAAGAAAAAAAATGAAAAAAAACATCATTGCCCTATTCCTGGGCCTCATCAACATACAGATGGCCAACGCCATCAACAGTTCCTCAGTTCCGCCCGTAAAAGGATCATTCAAAGCTTCCGGCAATTGCGACATGTGCAAGGAACGCATCGAACAGGCTTTGGACGTGCCCGGAATTATTCAGGCAACATACATCCCTGAACAAAAATTGGTTCAGGTTTCTTTCAAAGCCAAAAAAATCAGCCTGGAACAAATTCAACGACTCGTGAGTATGGCCGGCCATGATACCGAACTATTCCCTGCCGCCGAGGAAGCATACCAGAAACTCCCCGGCTGTTGCCGTTATCGCGAAGGAACATGCGACGACCACAGCGGAAATTAATCTTCTGCCTGCTGCTCGTGTTGCCATGTGCAGTTAAGGCACAGGTTCGGATTCAAGGCCGCGTGTTTTATGAAGCCGACCGACCCATGCCGGCTGGCAAAGCCGAAGTACGTGCCGCCGGGAGCAACAAGTCCGTACTTACCGACGCCCAGGGAAGGTTTTCGCTGGTCTGTGACTCTTTGCCCGTATTGCTCGTTGCCCGTCGTGGCGACTTTCAACCCGACAGTATGATGGCCAAAGACACCCTATTGCCTGACTTTTTCCTTCGCCTGAAAAGCACCTCGGAAGTATTGGTTAAAGCACGTTCCGATGCGGGAAGCTTTTCCAGAAAAAGCATAGGACAACTGGAAGTATTGGGTAAGGAAGAGTTTCGCAAAGCCGCTTGCTGTAACCTGTCGGAAAGCTTCGAAACAAATGCTGCTGTTGAAGTTTCAAACGCCGACGGCATGAGTGGCATCAGGCAGGTAGAAATGCTGGGACTTGCCGGTAAATACGTGCAGATGGGACGCGACAACGTGCCGTTGTTGCGCGGATTGGCTCAGGTGAACGGCCTTGGACAAATTCCGGGACCGTTCATTTCATCGGTGAACATCGCCAAAGGTGCGGGAAGTGTCATGAATGGCTTTGAAGGAATGACGGGAGCCATCAACTATTCCTTCCGCACAGACCGCAAAGAACCGCCTTGGTTTTTCAATGCCTATGCCGGAAATATGGGAAGATTTGAACTCAATGCCATGCACCGCGTGGAACTGAGCCCGCGAAGCTGGTACACCGGAATGGTTCACGGGGCGGTGCAAAGCGGCAAGCCGGACATGAACCACGACGGTTTTCTGGATGTGCCTGTGGGCGAGAAGATTTTCTTCGGAAATCAGATAAACATCAACCAAAAAAACTGGGAAAGCCAAATCAGCCTGAACCTTACCGCCGATGATCGGCGTGCCGGGCAACTGGTACCCGAAGGTCATTACCATTTCGGCGTCCCCTATGTGTTTGCTCAAAAAGACCGCAAAGCAGATGGTTTTGTGAAGTTGGGTTTGTTCCTTAATGAAGAAAAAGAATCAAGCCTGGGCAACATCCTTTCCTTTCATACGGAAGCCCTTGATGCCGATTTCGGCGACTCAAACCTTTACCGGGGTTCCCAAAACAGCTTCAGCTACCAGCTTTTTTACCAACAGGAAGTTCGGGGCGAAGATGTATTAAGAACAGGATTCAACCTGCAATACGATGGTGTTTTTGAAATTATAGGGCCAAACAATCCGCTGATAGACCTCATGCCCTTGCAACGGCGAGAGATGAGCGCCGGGCCTTTCGCTGAATACACGCTCAAAGAAGGCAATTTCTCGGCCGTAGCCGGAATCCGCAGCGACTGGAACAACCTGTACGGCTGGTCTGTAACACCACGCATGCACCTGCGCTATGACCTGAACAAGGACAACTTGTTTCGCATGCAGGCCGGCTATGGCAGACGTACTTCGTGGATTTTTGCAGAGCATCTGCCCTTGTTCATCAGCAACAGACAGGTACGCTGGCAATACCTTCCCTGGGATCCTAAAAACGGAGGCATGGCCTATGGATTCAACCAGGAACGCGGCTGGAACTTTGGCGCCAGCTATACACGCTATTTGAAGTTTAATGGCCGTCCGGCAACCTTATTGCTCGACTACTTTGAAACGCGTTTCGACAACCAAATCCTAGCCGACCGCGATTTTAACCCAAAGGAAATCTGGTTTATAGAACGCAGTGGAGGTTTCGCAAGAACCATGCAGGCTGAATGGATATTTTCGCCGCGCCGCCGATTGGATCTAAAGGCAGCATATCGTTGGGTGCACAGCGTGCAGCCGCTGCAAAACGGAAGCATGATCCAGCCGCTGCAATCGCCACACCGCATCATCGTAGTTGCAGACTTTGAAAACCGCAGAAAATGGCATCTGAACAACACCTTTCAGGTCAATTCCCCGCGCAGGATTCCCATCACCAATGCCAATCCGGAACAATTCCGAAGGCCCGGCTACAGTCCTTGGTTCGTGGTTTGGAACGCCCAAATCCGCAAAGCGTGGAAGGGATGGGAATGGTACATCGGCGGCGAGAATTTGCTGGGTGCCGGTGACCGCAACCCGGTAGTTTCGGCGGCCAACCCCTATTTGCCCTGGTTTGACGCTGCCTTGGCCTGGGGCCCTGTGATGGGCGCCAATTTTTACGCGGGCGTCAAACTATCCTTGAAGTAGTTTGTACCTTTGAGTTTCGGTAGTATGCATAAAGTGTGGCGGATCATCGGGTTGCTCTCCATTTCAGGCCTGATTACGGCTTTTTCCGGATTGGCAGTACCCAACATCAAGCTGGCACGTTTGAAGTACGGAGGCGGTGGCGACTGGTATTCGTCAAGAACCGCATTGCCCAACCTGGCGCGCTTTGCCAATGCCAACCTTGGCACCACGCTCGCACAAGAAGAAGCCATTGTTGATGCCGGTTCTGCCGAATTGCTGCAATACCCATACGTTTTCATGACCGGACATGGAAATGTAGTATTTACTGCGGAAGAAGCTGCGAATCTGAGAACCTACTTAATGGCCGGTGGCTTCCTGCATATCTGCGACAATTACGGCATGGATCCGTTTGTGCGTCCGCAAATGAAGAAGGTATTTCCCGAGCTGGATTTTGTAGAACTTCCCTTCAGCCATCCGATATATCATCAGAAGTTTCAATTCCCCAACGGCCTTCCCAAAATACACGAACACGATGGCAAACCTGCCCAAGGTTACGGACTGATTTGGGAAGGCCGCCTGGTTTGCTTTTACGATGTTGAATGTGATTTAGGAAATGGCTGGGAAGACCGCGGAACCTATCAGGATTCAGAGGCCGTGCGTCAAAAAGCATTAGAAATGGGTAGCAACATCTTGCAATATGCCTTCAACCGATAAGCCCTTATTGGTATTCTTGTTGAATCGGAGGTCAGGAAGAGGCAAAGCCGCCGACGTTCAGACGCTGTTCGAACGCTTGCTGAAAGATGAACCGTTTCATCCATTGTTCATAGAATTTGTGGCTACGGGCGCACATCGAGCGCAACTGGAACATGCGTTGGCACAAAACCCGGCGGCAGTATTTGCTTGCGGCGGTGACGGCACCGTGAATTTTGTAGGAAGCCTTTTGAAGGAAACCGGCATTCCGATGGGCATCATTCCTATGGGATCAGGCAATGGACTGGCACGACATCTGGGACTGCCCATGCAAGCGGCGAAGGCACTGAAACAGGCCCTGCGCATGCAAGCCAAGGCGATAGATACGGGCACCTGCGCCGGTCATTTTTTTGCCAATGTTGCCGGCCTGGGCTACGATGCACGGATCAGCCACGCCTTCAAAAACCGGAAAAAACGCGGCCTGTTGGGTTATGTTCAAACCATCGCACAAAACCTGAAACTTCAGGCCGAGCCCTTTCAGGTGGTCGAAAACCATGCAACCTGGCAAGGAAAAGCCTGGATGATTTGCTTTGCCAACGGAAGCCAATGGGGTAACAACGTATCGCTGATGCCCGGCGCACGCATCGACGACGGCACCTTGAATGCATTGATTTTTCAACCTGCAGGTATGTTCACTGTTCCATCCATAGGGTTTAGGCTGCTCACCAAAAAAATACACACGGCCCCACAGGTGAAGGTAATCAACGGCACCACGTTTCACGTAGCCGGAAGTAAGCGCACAGCAATCCATGTTGACGGCGAGCCCGCCGGTTTCTTTAATGGACCGCTTACGGTTGAAATTTGTCCAAAATCACTGTTGGTACTGGTATGAACATCCTTACTGCTGCGCAAATAAGGGAAGCAGACCGCTACACCATCCAACAAGAGCCCATCAGCTCCTGGAACCTCATGGAACGTGCATCGGGTTTGTTCCTTAACCGGCTGCTGAAGGATTTCCCGGGCTTCACCAAATTCAGAATCCTGTGCGGCGCCGGGAACAACGGAGGCGACGGGCTGGCTGTAGGCAGAATGCTGCAGGAACGAGGTTTTTCAGACACCTTTTGTTACCTCGTTCAACAGCAAGCGTATAGTCCGGACAACCTGTTGAACCAACAACTGCTTCAGGCATACCGTCCGGATTCACTCCACTTCTTTGATGATTGCCACTACCTGCCCATAGAAGACGGTGTATTGTGGATTGATGCGCTGTTGGGCACCGGATTGAACCGCCCTCCCGAGGGATTGGAAGCAGCGTGTATATCATGGCTCAACAGAAGGAAACACCTGATTTCACTAGATATGCCCTCCGGTTTGTATGCCGATGGAATCACCACCCATGAATTTGTGCACGGATTCAAGACTTACACGTTTGAAGCACCCAAAGAAGGCCTGCTGATGCCTCAGCACGAAGTAGATTTCGAGGTTATTCCCATTGGGCTGAACTGGTCAGTATTTCAATATGGTGAAGACCGCCCGGTGTGGTACAAAAAATCCGAAATCAAAAAGCAAAAATCCATCAGAAAAAGGCACAGTCATAAAGGAAATTTCGGGCATTTATTGCTTGTAGCGGGGAGCAAGAACAAACCGGGTGCAGCGATTATGGCGGCGAAAGCAGCCTTGCGCTCCGGCGTTGGGCTGGTTACCATATTGCTGCCCGAAGAAATCAGAAATACGGTGATGGCACAGGTTCCCGAGGCGATGTGTATGATTGGCGGACAAGACATCATTTCGGAGTTGCCAGACTTCCTTCCTGCCCATGTGGATGCCATTGCAGCCGGACCCGGCCTGGGCACCGATGAACAAACCGGAAGCGTTATGAACGAGCTGATGCAGATCTTCCCCGATGTGCCCTTATTGCTGGATGCCGATGCCATCAACTTATTGTCCAACAAGCACATCAGCATCAAATTCTTGAACAACCGCGCCCTGCTTACACCTCATCCGGGAGAATTCAGGCGCCTCGTTGGCCCATGGAAGGATGACCTGGAACGGTTGGCAATGCTCAGTAATTTCTGCTTAAGCCACTGTTGCAGCATCATCCTGAAAGACACTTACAGCGTTTATGCTAATTGCAAAGGAAAACTCAGTTACCATACGGGTGGGAATACCGGCCTTGCCAAAGGAGGCAGTGGTGATGTGCTCACCGGCATAATCGGGGGGGTACTCGCCTCGGGATATCAACGCAATGCCGCCGCCGCACTTGGATTATACCTGCACGGTTGCGCAGCTGATATCGTTTGCTCCAGAGAAACGGCAGACGGAATGACGGCCATGAGCGTAGTGAACCACTTGCCCGAAGCCTGGGGCACACTAAAATAGTTCAGGCTTAATCCTCAATCCATTCGTAGGTTTCTCCGGTTTTTTGCTGTGATCCGCCAGGGGCGTTTTTGCCCGAGAATTCCGATTTGATGGCTTCGCGCAGTTCTTGCTTTTCCTTTTTCGCAGACTCCTGAATTTGTTGCTTCACTCTTTGGCGATCGTAGCTGATGTTTAACTGATCAGGATAGCCCACCATCTTCACAAAGATGCTCATCCCTTTGGAACCATTGTCCTCATATCGGCCCTCGGTATTGTTCTTTCGCCAGCCATATTTTGCAGCAACTACATCGCTCACCCGCACACGAAAACCGTAATCCATATAATTGTCAAAGCGATGGGTTCCGGTGATTTCAATATTCAGGGCGCTGTTGTTGATGTTCATGGATGGGATGCGGATTTCTTCATCAGCTATTTCAATATTGTTCTTCAGGTTCGAGAACTTAATCTCCTTCAATTCATCCACTTTAACATAGGATGACAAAGACAATAAAGGTTCGTAATTCCGGAGCACGCCTCCTTTAATTTCAAGATCCGCATAGGTGTAAAGCTCTTTTCGGTTCACATTCAACGCTAAGTCGAACGGAATCATGGCTTCTCCGCTGATATTGGCGCTTCCTTCCAAATGCTTGTCGGTCAGGTCTTGCTGTCCGAAGTTATCCATGGCGTAAAAAAGCCTGGAAATATTCAAATCCGTGCCTTTAAACGCAGTTTTACAGATGTAGCCCTTTTCGTCCTTATTAAAGGTGCCATTGAGTTGCAGCATTCCATCGAGTGTTTTCATGTTCAGGTTGCTGAGCCTGAGTCGGCCGCGATGAAAGGTGGCAACCCCGGAAATAGATTGGGCGTCAAATTTCTTATAGTGCAGTTTACCGAGGCGCACTGCTACATCCAAATCCATATCATCCGGCAGGATGTATGAACTTTCGGCGGCAGGTTTGGCCGAGGCCTCCGCTACAACAAATGGCTCCAGGTTAAACTGCTCAGATTCGAGGTAGCCGTGCAGTTCCAGATGTCCGGAGTCGCGAAACACATAAGGCCAGAATCCGGGCATACTTCCACTGAAGCGCACATGTTGTCCGGAAATAAGCGCTTCACAGTGATGCAGGGAGAGATTCGCTGCATCGATGTCACAAGTTCCGGTTGCCTGTTGGATGTCTATATTTTTGGAAGGCTGTTTCCAGGCTGCCTGCTGCAATTGGACCGAACCACCAGCTTCAACCGCACCCAAATTGCCGCCAAAATCAGCGATCCGTCCCTTTAAATTCAGGTTCACCATGAGGTTTCCGTTTGCGTTAACGCCATTGATGGATGCCAGCGAAGGAACGTCGGAAAGGTCCAGCCTTCCTTTAAGGTGTGATTCCAATAAAGGATCACTTAAATTCAACAACACTAAATCAGCTTCAAAAATGCCTTTCCCGGGTTTGAACGACAATGGCTTTACGCGCAAATCAAAGATTTCAGGATCATCATTTCGGTTTTCAACCAATGCATCTCCTTGAATCTCACTAATTTGCACCGTTGCCCCCGGTGGCATGAGTGCTGCGCTGTTCAACTGCACATGTGCGGCAATTTTGGGTATTGCCCCCGCGCCTGCTGCGCCGACAACCGAACCGTCAAAACTTATTTCGCCTTTGCTTTGAAAATCCCGAACAAAAGAAGTCCAGGACAAAGGCAATACGCCAAGCAAATCGGCGATGGTCATTTTTTGGCCTTTGATGCGCAAATCAAGCATGGACTGATCTTTACCCGTTATGATGGATCCATTCACCAGGAAGCCGGCCTGGTCAAACTGCACTGATGCATCACTGAATCGAAATCTGTTACCTGATTCCACATTCAACTGCGCTTTGAGGTTCAACGCCTTGGATTTCAGGTATTGCAGTCCGGAAATCTCGACCAATTCACAGCGTCCGTTCGTTTGAACCTCGGCGGTAAAATTGCTGGACATGAACGCTCCTTTACCAAGAAACGCTTTCAGGTTGAGGTCAATCGTGGTTTTATCTGTAAGATCCTGGTACCTTAAGCGAACAGCATCCATGCTTACTTGCTGAAGGTCAAGGTTGGCAGCTCCGCCGCCACTGCCTCCGGTGTCTGTTTTCAGGATGTCAAAATTCACTGCATTTCCACGCACGGCCATGTTGAGAAAGCCCTGTTCCATGTGCAGCGCCCGAATTCGGTACCGCCCCTGCAACAACTCAATGGGATGAAAAGCGACCATCAGCGACTGACAGCGCAGCAATGGGGTGCCGGTTACTGCCTCACTTTCGCCTACTACAACCTGTTCTAACTTCAATGCGACCCTTGGGAAAGAACTCCAAAATACCAAATCAACATTTTGAACCGTAACTTTTGATTTCAGGAATCGGTTTAAACGATCTATTGCTATGGTTTCAATTTTATCCCCAAAAAAGAACAGACCGGCATTCAAAATGGTAACCAAAACCAACATGGTCATGAACAATACCAATAACAAGCGGGCAAACAAACGCCGAAATCGTGTAGCCTTATTACTCATGATACATCTGCAAAATACCACCTGAATTCAGGATCATTCCACCCCTTGAAACTTTGATGTCCGAAAAAATGAGCAAAAAATATTTGCATATGTTTCGTGCATTTGTATTTTTGCACTCCCGTTTCGCACCCAAACACATGAAGGGTGCATTTAAGGGAGCTTAGCTCAGCTGGTTCAGAGCATCTGCCTTACAAGCAGAGGGTCGGGGGTTCGAATCCCTCAGCTCCCACAAAAACCATCACCACGTGATGGTTTTTTTATGCCTTCACGGAACGGTACTACATCAACGACTTCCGGTTTGCAATGTCCAAACAAAACAACCCTTCCTCAGGGTATGCATTCTTGCACGACTGAAATAACCAACCTGGGGGAGGCGCACGTAAGCACCCGGACACGTCCAAAAAAACACACACTTCGCTAAACGCCCCGAAGTTCATGTTTCCTGAACCGGCGGCTGCCTTTAGACTGATGGAAGAGCCTGTTGACATCCGCCATCTTCAACTGTAACACAATTTCAGGCATCGTGGCAAATGGGCCTCAAGAATCAACAGCAGCACTTTAGGTATAAATCCTAATATTCCGATTAACAATAAAACCAGTGTTTTGGCGCGGAGGCATCAATTCGTTTGGTTTTTTTTAAGTAATTTTCAAAAAACAACAATACGGTTGTCAACATGTTGCCAACATTTGGATATATTTGCCGGCAACAACCATCAAAACCAGTTTATGAAAAAACTCTTATTCTCATGTGCAGGCTTGCTCTTCGGGGCTCAGCTTAGCTTTGCCGCTCCTCCTCCCAGCTGCGGCGACGGGATTGCTACCACTAAGACTTGGACCAACGGAACCAAGGACTACAAATGGGAAACCAGTGGCAACTGGTCACCATCAGGCGTTCCTGATTGCGACGACAACGTAGTAATGAGTACTTCTTGGGCATGTGACATTGCGAGTAATGTTACCATCAACAACCTCACCACAGACAGTAAGTACACCAACCGCATATCAGTTTTAGGAACGAGCTATCTGCGTGCCAACAACGTCACCTTGAACGGTGGTTCAATTGTTTTTGACGCTACCGCCGATACGTTTATGGCGAATAACGTAACCATGGGTTTCAACTCAACATTGATCACAGGCCATGCAGTGATCCGCGGTACTTTGTCCATGGGCAATAGCCTTTTCAGTCCGCATAGCGGCACCACTATTGACATCATGAACCTCACGCTGAGAAACTATGCACGTTTCAATGCCCCCGATGGATATAGCACCAATCCCAATGCGATTGTGAAAATCCGTGGTGATTTCTTCCGTCAATCCATCGGTAACTACACCCACAAAAACGGCTTGATTCGTTTTTGCGGAAACACGGAGGGAACCATCAACACCAACAACACAGAAATGAATTTCTTCATCATTGAAGTGGACAAAAAAGCTGATGGTGCCGGTGACATCACCAACCCTGCATACCTTCGCGTGAACAAGACCCTGGGCGCCGGAAAAGGTTCCAGAATCATAGCCATTCAGCGTCTTTCATTCATTGAAGCAAGCTTTTACGAATGGAGCACCAACAACCAAATTGACATGATTGGCTCACGCGATTCTGTAATTGTGGAAAGCACCATGGCAAACAACGTTTCCACAAATTCTTTTGGTTTAGTTGGCGCACCAAACATCGGCTTCACAGGATCCGGCAACGGCGTTTACATTATCAATGCACTGGTCAAAGGTGCTCACAATGTGGTTATTGAAAAAAACAACAAAACCGACCGTGTTACTGTATTGAACAAACAGGAAATCGGTTGGCTTGGATACAGAACCCTCATCACCAAAGGTATTCTTGCATTTGATGGTTCCACCAGCGCACGCATCAATGGCGGTAACCAGGGTCTGACTGTATCAGCTAATGGTCAACTGATTGCGCCTGATGACGACACCCTTTATTTCAATGGCAGCTGGAATTTCGCCAATGAAACATCTTTCGATGCTCAAAATGGCGTAGTTTGTCTGTCCAACAACGGCAGCATGAATGGCTTCACCCACAACAGCGACACCGTTTACTTCAATCATTTGTTGGTGAACATGTCAAATACCGCAAACCCAAGCAGTGGTATCGGTGCGAATTTCGTTTCAGGTGCAGACGTAGTTGGCGTGCGCGGAAACTTGACTTTTGCAAGCACAAACAATGCGTATATAGGAAATGCTCAATTTCTGTTGTACGGAAATGCATCCTTCAACACCGGAGTAAATAATACTGCTGGTTCTTTACCAAACAGAATCGTATTTGCAGGCACCGGAGACCAGACAGTCACCCTGAGCAGCAATGCACGCGCGCAGTTTGGTGAAGTTATTCAGTTCAACAAACCTTCCGGTAACGTAATCATGGGCAGCCATTGGGACATCAAAAAACCTATATTCACCAAGGGCATTGTGAAAACCGGTTCTTACGACCTCACCATTACCAATTCCTTTGAAATGGTAACCGGTACAGGTACCGATAGCAGCTATGTAGATGGTCCTTTAACCATTAACAGAACTAAAAGTACCAGCTGGAGATTGTACACATTCTTTCCCATCGGTAAAGGAAGCACATTTGCACCTGCACGCCTGGAAAGTGTAAGTGGAGCCGATGCTTCTTTCAAAATAGAATATTTCGCTACTGGATACACTGGAGACAACACTGTAAACAGTCCGCTTGACACCGTAGTTGCTTCAGAATATTGGAAAGTGACACGTGTTGGAGGCAGCAGTAACATCCTCGCACACATTTCTGCTGCAAACATCCCCAGTGGCTGGGCCACAACCAAACAACGCATTGCTTACAATCATGCCAGCAGCAGTGGATGGATTAATGGTGGAAGAGCTGCTGACGCTACCTTCCTTCGTGCAGGAACCAGTGTAAACGTTAGTGAGGTATACGTTACTGGTGCTATTGACAAAGACGCGACTGCGCCTATGATGGTTGCCGGAGAAGGCATCAGCGGAACCGAAGTTGCCACCCAGCGCACCAAGTCTGCGCAGCTTGACAATAACGGCAAACCACTGGTTCAGTTTGAAGTATATCCGAACCCGGTTGCAAACACGCTGAATATGGAAGTAATCAACGCCGATAAAGGTGTTGTTACCGTGAGCGACATGACCGGTAAAATCCTTGGAACCTACAATGCAGCTGAAGTGAAGTCAATCGATTTCAGCGCATTTGCCCGTGGTCTGTACCTGGTGAACTTCACTGATGGTTTGGTGAACATCACCCACCGCATTTCTAAAAACTAAGCGCCTTAAACGGACACTAAAAAGCCCTCGGGATTGCCCGGGGGCTTTTTTTTTCACATGCACACAGATGCAATAATTTTTACATTTGCCGCATGAAATTAAAGTCAAGCCTTTTGGGATGTTTGTTCCTTGCCTTTTGCTCGCTATATGGACAAACATACACCCACAGCCTGCGCACCAACACTTACCAACATCTTCGCGCTGGCTTGCGCACCTACAAAGACAGTAATTCCATTCTGGACACTGTGTTCAAAACCAGTTTTCAGATTCCCTATTTCGGCAAAGCATACAGCGACAGCATCATCGTTTGGGGCAACAGTCAATACGCCATCACCGAATTTGAATTTAACGACGAAGGCGCTCCCCTAGGCGCGGAGCTCGCACCCAGAAAAGACGGTTCCAGTTTTATTGCACAGGCCACCGAAGGAAACAGCCCCAACCGTATTTTTAAGATTGAATGGGGAAACCTTGGATTCACATACGACACATTGGGGTTTGACTCGGTAAGCTACCAGGTTTGGTTCTATGAAGGCAGCGGCATTATTGAATACCACTACGGACCTTCCAGTGTAAAAAATCCATTTTCCTGGAATGGAGAATCCGGACCTTATGTGTACCTGATAGATTACGATGGTGAAAACACTTACGGCCTGAAAGGGAATCCTGCCGCGCCAATTTCGTACAGCTCTTTTTTAACGGGCGCTGGTCCTTTAACGGCAGTGCCGGCAGCCAACGCGGTATTCCGATTTACACCCGCAGCCGGAAACAATGTTCAAAACCCGGCGCAGTCAACCGTAAAGGTGCGTAACTACGGCAACGGCAGCATAGAAGTGGAATCTGCAACACCGGTGAATTCGCTGAGCGTGTACGGCACGAATGGAACATGCGTACACCGGGTTCAGGGTGCCCGGATGCGCACAGACCATCTGCCCGCCGGAGTTTATCTGTTGCAGGCAGCTACGCACCACGGCAATGAAGTGATAAAAATTGTGATACCCTAAGCTTTATTGGCTGAAACAAGAGATTCAAAACCCGTCTTTCAGACGGGTTTTTCTTTGTTCATCCAGCGTTGAAAGCGATCTACCTGTGTATTCAGCACCACGCCCAGCACCACCAGAAACATACCGAGAAATTCAAAAGCATTGGTCGTTTCACCAAACAACATCCAACCAAACAACAAGCTGTACACCACACCGGTATAGGTTGCCGGTGTTACCCGATTCACCTTGTCGGCCTGATAGGCTCGGGTCATGAAGTATTGGCCGGCCTGAGTACATAAACCGAACAGCAAGAGCAGCAACCAATCGATTCCCGAAGGTAAAACCCACTGTTTGGGGTAGAACATCAGCCAAATCAGGGTGATGGGCAAGGTGACCACAGGGAAGTAAAACAAGATCACATGTGGCGATTCTTTCCCGCTGAGCGCCCGGATGACGGAATAAGCACCGGCGGAAAAAAACGCACTTCCCAAGCCCACCAAGAACCACGATGTGTCCACGGCACCAAATCCCTTCACCATGGCTACACCCAAAACACAAATTCCCAGGAACAGCCACTGGATGCGGAAAGAGCGTTCCCCTAAAATCAACCAGGCGATGATGCCTGCAAAAACCGGCGAAAGGTATTGAATCACCACGGCTGACGCCAATTCCATGTTTTGTAAGGTCATGAAATACATGATGAGTCCGGCGGAACCAAATAAACCTCTAAGTAAGAGGAGCTTTCTGTTGTTGCCCCACAGCCCCTGCCCTTTCCAACGCAACATGCCGGCGCTGAGCAACAAGGTGATGACACTTCTGAAAAACGCCAATTCAACAGCCGGAATCTTCGGCAATAAACGGGCAAAGATGTTCATCAGAGAAAAGAAAAAAGCCGAAAACAGCATGAGCTGAAATCCGCTCAGTCGGGAAATGGATGCAGGTTTCAAAGACCGCCTCCGCTCCCTTGCTTGAGTTTATCCTTCAGTTGTTGTTTCAATTTCTGCTTTTCTGCATCAAGCTTGCGCTTGGCCTCTTCTTCTGCTTTGCGTTTTTCTTCCTGAACCCGCGCTTCTGCAGCCTGTTTTTCCTGGTCCAGTTTTCGGGCAGCCTCGGCTTTCAGTCGCTCAGCTTCCTCAATCCCGGCTTGCTTCATGCGGTCTAAACTGTCTTTGGCACGCGCCTCAGCAGCCATTTTTTGTTGCTCCAGCTGCTTTTTGGCCTGGGCTTTCAGGTCTGCAGCTGCCTGATTGGCGGCGGTACGCAATGCTACTTTCACTATTGGATTGGAAAAACGACCACCAATACTGAAGTCCACAGGCAACTGATCGGGTGTGCGCACCTGAATTCCTTTCTTGGCGGCTTCCTGCTGCCATGCATTCAAGATGGAATTATCGGGCTTTAACCCTTTTACGGGCATGAGCAAACGTCCGCCGTATTGCAAAGTTTCGTCGAGCAGACTTCCTCCGCCCACCTTCATTTGTATGCCTCCGGGAAGCACGGCACTCAGGGAATCTTCCAGACTAAACACCCCTCTATTGATGTTGAAGGCAAACCGCTGGTTTTTTAGATCCACCCTGGATGCCACGGGTATACCCAGTTGCGCCGATATGTTCTTGATGACTTCCAGCTGTTCCACCGCCGCTTCGCTGATGCGGACCAGTCCGCGAACTTCCATGGTTTGGTAATTTGGCTTCAGGAGGTCGCTGAAGATGCTTTTGAATGAAATATCGGCAGAAAACAATCCTTTGGCATACTGTGCCAGTGGTGCATACTTTCGGACCATGGGGAAATAAGTAAAGCTCTGAGGAATACTCATTTCGCTGGCAGTAAATGCAAGATTTGCCGCCGGATTGCTGCTGTTCCTGCTGTCATAAACACCTTTCATGGCAATGGTTCCGCCCAGCAACCCCGCCTGAACACCGGCAAGGTCAAGTTGCCCATCTTTTAATTGGGCATTGCCGCGTACCTCCTTTAGCGTTAAATTTTCATACTTCAAGGCATCAATGGACAAGGCCAAACCCAAATTCAGGTTTTGTGGAAGCACCGGTGCAACCAAAGGCATGGTGTCGGCCTCTGAAGTTGCTGCAGGGGCTGAGGTGGAAAGAAACTCATTGACATCGAGCAGTTTACTGCTGAATTTCAGAATCCCCGTCAATACAGATTTACCCAATGTATAACCAATGAAATCGCGTACATCTCCGGTCATGTTGAAATCGGAACGCCCATAAGTTCCACTGCATTCGGGCATGCTTAACTTTTCGGGTGCGAAATCCAGCTGCATGGAGTTTAACTGCAGCACAGGTTCTGCGGCTCCGGCTGCATACACCAATTCACGCACCTGAACTCCGCCCTTGGCTGCAAAATCCTGGTAGCGCTCCGATTGTATGGCACTGTACCTTCCCGCTGCCGCGATGTCGGCCTGCACGTTCCCGGCGAGGCGGGTGTTTTTGTCCAATGGCAACAACCCGGAAACACGGCTCAGGTCGAGTTTTCCCTTGAGCAACGCACGCATATTCGGGTCTGAAACCGGCGTTTGCACATGTAAAGAAGCCTGAACAGGGCTACCTGCAATATTTGCATGGAAGGTATCGAGGTTAATGACCGTATGATCGGCCACACCATCCGGGTTTGCTACCTCTAAATTCAATTTGATTTGTTCCGCCTTAAATGGCATGTTCGGATAACTGAAGTTGCCATCGCCGATGTTCAATTTGGTTTGGAAGGCCGGCATTTGTGTTTCACTGTATTTGCCCTTCACCATGGCCGTAAATGCCAAACTGCCTGCAGCCCGGATTTGCGCGAATGCGTTTTGATAGAAACCAGGGATCACAGAAAGGAATGATTTGAAGTCCTGGCGAAGGGCCTGAACCCGGATGTCCATATCCATGTCGGCATCATTCATTGCGACAAATCCTTCAGCAGCAAGCTGCAGCTCATTCAGGAAGAGTGTTCCCTTTCGGAAGGTGAACCGCATGGCATTCATGTCCATATCCAAATCGGCATTGAGTTCAAGTTTTGCCTTTTGTACCCAGGAAATACCTCCGTATTCCATGGTAAACTGTTGTGCCTTGGTGGTGGTGCTGAGCAGAAACTGGCTTGCGGTAAAATCTCCGCTCAGGCGGTGGTTCAGGTCCTGTAGTTGCATGTTGAAACCCAGGGAACGGTCGTCATACCGCAACGCGGCGTTGCTGATATTGAGTTCCTTCAGGGTAAGCCGGAATGGAGCAGCCGCGGTATCTGTTTTGACAACAGCGGTATCTGGCTTCACGATATCCCAATTCGCCTTGCCGGAAGCCAGCACCTTCAAGTGCACCGAAGCCTCGTCCAGACCCACTTTGGAAACTTCCATCGGCCCCGAACCGAACAATGATTTCAGGTTGATGGTAAGTGAGATATTGCCGGCGTGGAGCAGGGTGTCACCGGCAAAAGAATCAATCCCGGAAATGTGCACATCGGAAATACTTATGCTCAGGTTGGGAAAATTCTTAAAGAGGCTCAGACTTACCGATTCGTTAAAGTCCACCTTTGCCATCACTGCATTTTGGGCATAGCGCTTCACGGCCCTTACGATGGTCCCCTTGAAAAACAAAGGGAACAAAAAGACCAACAAAATAAGGACCCCAATGGTGACCCCTGTCGCTTTAAAAAACTTCCTCATCATGTGCTTGATGGTCAAAATTAATACCATCTATTAGACAGGTCGTGAAGTTGTGCATAAAGCCCCTGAATACATCGCTGTATCTAAAAGACTTGCAGTCCATTTTTGTAGCATGATTTATAGTTTCCTCCGCAATTGTGCACAAAAAGCGGGATTCTTACTCATCCCTGCGTTCATCCTATTCGTGGCATCTTGTGAAAAAGATCCTGAAGATTGCCAAGACAAAATTAGTTTTTATCAGGACGCCGATGGCGATGGATACGGGAATGCCGGCATGTCGCTATTGCGCTGTGTTCAACCGGAAGGATATGTACCTGACGCCGGCGATTGCAACGACCAGGATTCCACCATTCATCCAGGAGCCATTGAAATTGATGACGATGGCATCGATCAGGATTGCGATGGATTTGATGGCCAAGCCTGGTATTTGGACTATGATCAGGATGGTTACGGCAATCCATTCATGGTACAGCGAGGAAATGCACAACCGGCAGGTTATGTAAAGGACAAGCGCGACTGCAATGATTCCAATAAATTCATTCATCCCGGAGCCATCGATATTCCCAACAATGACATTGATGAAGATTGTGATGGTGTGGACGCAAAATATTGGTTTGCCGATGAAGACAAGGACGGTTATGGAAATCAATTCAAGAGGCAAACTGCCAATAATGCACCTGTGGGTTTTGTGGCCGATTCAACAGACTGCAACGACACCAACGCAAGTATTCACCCGGGCGCGACTGAAATCACAGGCAACGACATTGATGAAGACTGCGATGGTGCTGATGCCGTGCGACACTATCAGGATAAAGACGACGATGGATTTGGCAACCCGAATATTTGGCTGGAAGCTGATACACTGATTCCTGGTTACAGCACCATTCCATTTGACTGCAACGACAACAACCCCAATGTGAATCCGGCGGCCGAAGAATTATGTGATGGTATCGACAACAATTGCGATGGGCTGCGTGATGAACGATTCGACTTTAAAACCGACAATCGGAATTGCGGCTCTTGTGGCATCGTATGCCCATCGGGATACTCTTGTAAAAACGGAGTGTGCATTAAAGATTAACTGAACTGGTAAAGCAGCAGCGCAGCAAGGCCAGTTACTGCGGCGTTGGATGCTACATTCACCACATCATTGTTCACGAAGCGCAAACCTTGAACCTGCACGGCAGCGGCTGCCTCAGTTTCATGAATGCGTCCGTCGGCGTGCAAGAATTTCGCCTGAAACAATGCACCAAAAATGCTGTCAAGCCACATGCCGCTAAATCCTGCTACAGTAATCCATAAGAAGGATGCAGGAGTTTCGGCGAATAAGGCCATCAGCAATGCAGCAGGAACTGCCGACAATGTCCCCAACAAACTCATGCCTCCGGAAGCGCCCGTCATCATGGGTTTGAAGGTGAGCGGATGAACCGTTTTTCTACCAAAACGGGTTCCCAATTCACTGCTCCAGGTATCGGCACAGCTGATGGCCAGGGAAATAAGGAACAGCAAGCCTCCATGTTTGGCGTCCAGCAAAAGCGCCAGCAAGGCTACGCCTCCATTGCACCACACCTGAATATGGTCACGCGCCTTACCATGCTTTGCATCATGGGCGGTTTTCCCCGGCAGTTTCCCCAATAAGGATCCGGAAACCAGAAACAACAGCGGAGGCAGCAGCCAGTAAATTCCGCCATAGGCGATGATTCCGATGGCCAACAACCAGGCGGCAACAGCTCCCGAAGCACTCAGCCAGCCGCGGATATACAACAAGAAGCACCAAGGGAACAAAAACCAGGCGCCTGCCGTGAGTATGTCTGTATCATTGGCTTGAAGTGCCAGCGCCACACCCAGCGGAACAAACAAATTATCCCTTCCGGCCGTACCCATGGCTTCCAGCAACATGCCGCACAAGGCTGCTACGCATATGATACCTAATGAAACATCCAGAAAATGAAATTCCCTGAGCACGTATAGCAGCACAAATGCACTGACAAAGAACGCCGCACTTCCTGGCAGGGATTTCTTATCGCCGGTCAAGGTAAACTCCAGGCGTTTTAAGGAAGCTCCTACCACCGCTGCTGCTGCATCAGAAACTGCCAGAACAGCCATGGCAGCTGCTGTTATTTGCATATTTCGGGTGAGAAACCAAACCAGCAGCATGGCCGGAGGGAACCACAAGATGCCCCAGGCAGGTCTGTCTTCTTCACGCTGGAACTGCTTGTTTACCACCAGCCAAAACAACAAAGGGTAAACACCCGCAGTGATCCACAACATCAAAACTGCATGTTCCAGCCACAACAAACCCCAAGCGCAACTTCCAATGGCAAGCACATGCAGCAACTTTCTGGAAAACAGATGGTTGTAACCAGCGCTGCGCATGCGTACAGACACCCATGAAGCTGCCAATACAAGCAATCCCAATATTCCTATGAGTAGAAAGTCGCGCGTCAAGAGGCTGCAATATAGCTTTGCAGGAGATGAAAGAACTGGAAGATTATTCCTGGTTTCCCAAACGATTGCGCCGAATGCAAACAGAATACATTGGCTGGATGGTGCAAACATTCCGGGTATATCGGCACATTCCAAACATCCTGCACAGCCAGCTTCCGGCGCAAGCCCTGGAACATATTACGGACATGGGTTCGGGCAGCGGCGGACCACTGCCTGCCCTGTGCACGCATCCATTATTGCAGCATACGCAATTCTTGCTCACAGATTTATTTCCGCAGCCGGAGATCAAACTTCCCCCATCATGTGCTTATTTAAACAGCCCGGCGGATGCGCGCATTTTCACGGCCAAACACGGCAGCACCATCACCTTCTTCAACACCTTTCACCACTTCAGCCTGGAAGAACAGAAAGAAATACTTGCCCGAAACATCACGGATGGACACTGCGTAGTTGTGGCTGAAATCCTGTCACCGGATGTGGCTTGCAGTCTGCGCATCCTTTTGGCGACCACGGTTGGACAAGTATTGTTTGCGCCCTTGGTAAAACCCCTCAACCTTCCAAGAGTCGCGTTCACCTGGCTGCTGCCTGTAAACCTCATTACCGTAACGTGGGACGGATTGATCAGTGTTTGGAAAAGTCCGGGCAAGAAACAACGGCGTTTATTGCAGGAACATGCATTGGCTTTAGGTGCAGAGGCCAGATGGATTCAGGCGGGGAATAAATTGTTGCCTGTTCAGTTGTTGCTGTGCATCCCTGCGCAGAAATTCTAAGTTCCATCAAAAAACGTCGTTACCTTGCTGCTGTGATTGGTCGCATTATTCATCCGATGCTGGTTTTGTGGCGCTTTTCAAGACCGCATACCATCATTGGCTCATTATTCAGCGTGAGCGCACTGTTCCTTTTGGCCATTGCAGATCAACCCGGCTGGAACGCTGCGCGCGCAAATTTAGGTTTGTTGACCCTGCTGGCTTGTCTGGCCTGCAACATCTTCATTACGGGCTTAAATCAATGGGCCGACGTGGAACTGGATCGGCTGAACAAGCCCTGGCTTCCTATTCCGGCCGGACTGCTGACGCGGAATCAGGCGCTGCTGATTTGCCTGTTGGGCCTTGGCTTGTCTTTGGTGCTGTCCGCCCTGCTTTCTTGGTACTTTTTCGGCCTCATCACACTCATCAGCCTGATAGGCGCGGTGTATTCATTGCCGCCCATCAAATTCAAAAGGCATCACCTGGGCGCGGCAGCCGCTATTTCTGTGGTTCGGGGCTTATTGGTCAATCTGGGTATTTTCATGCATTTCCGCATGGCATTGGGTGGCACGGCGGAAGTGCCCTACTTTTTGTGGCCGCTCACTGCTTTTGTATTCTTCTTCAGTTTGGCTATTGCCTGGTTCAAAGACATTCCCGATGCCGCAGGCGATGCTGCCTTTGACATCCGAACCGTTGCCGTACAATATTCCAGGGAAGCCGCACTGAAACTTGGATTGTGGCTGGTTACGCTTTCCTATTTCGCTCTGGCCGCTTGCTTTTTGCTGGGCATATTCACGCCACAGGTTGTTTGGATTGGCTTGATGCATGTTGGCACGGGCATTTACTTTTTTGTTTCCGGAAAGCGCTTAAACGTTGGCCAACAAAAATTGGTACATCAATTCTACATGCAATTTTGGGGATTGTTTTTCCTGGAATACGTGGTGTACACCCTGGGAATTTGGTGGCCTCATTTTGGATAGTGCTCCTGAACCTTGCTTGATCCGTATTGTTCTATAATCCAATGAATGGTGAATCTATGGCGATCAATTACCGCCAATATTGGGACAAAGGCATGAGTTATGAAGCCTATCGGAGGCTGATTTCGGAGCTGCATGCACAGGACAAAACAACCGGCGACAACCACGCCCCGGAAATGCTGGAATATTCACGGCTCAACGAACATCGGATGGATCGTGTGGAAAAGCGCTTTTCCCTTTCAGAGCAGCTGCGGAATTCACTGGAAAGGCTAGATGCTCCGGTGTATTGGCTTATTTTGTCGGAGGCCTGGTGCGGCGACGCTGCCCAGAATATTCCGGCACTGCACCAAATCAGCAAGGCCAGTGATGGCAAAGTGATGCTGCGCATTTTGCTGCGCGACGAACATCCGGAATTGATGAATCAATGGCTCACCAATGGTGGGAAGAGTATTCCAAAGTTGATTCAGCTTGATGCACATTTTGAACCATGTGGAAGCTGGGGACCAAGGCCTGCCGAAGCCCAACGCATGGTGAATGAGGCGCGGACCGCCGGCGAAGATTACCGCATCTACGCGGAACGCGTACACAAATGGTATGCACAGAACAACAGCACCGACCTGCAAGAAGAATTCATCGGCTTGCTGTAGCACACAAACCGATTGCAATAAGAATCAACAAAAAAGGCAAACCGATGGGTTTGCCTTTTTTGTTGGTTACTGATGTGTTACATCAGGCATCAATTTTTGCATATTTCGCATGCGTTTCAATGAATTCGCGGCGCGGAGGCACATCGTCGCCCATCAGCATGCTGAAAATCCGATCGGCTTCGGCAGCACTTTCCATTGTTACCTGTTTAAGTGTTCGGCGGGCCGGATCCATGGTTGTTTCCCAAAGTTGTTCGGCATTCATTTCACCCAAACCTTTATAGCGCTGAACGTTTACGCTGTCTTCTTTCCCGGCGCCGGCTATTGATTTCACCGCTGCATCCCGTTCGGTTTCAGTCCAGCAGTACTGCTGCTCTTTGCCTTTCTTAACCATATACAGCGGAGGAGTGGCGATGTACACATAACCACTGGTAATCAGTTTATTCATGTACCGGAAGAACAGGGTGAGGATGAGCGTACGGATGTGGCTTCCATCCACATCGGCATCGGTCATGATGATAATTTTATGATAGCGCAGGTTGTCCAGGTTGAGTTCCTTAGCATCATCAGCGGTACCTATGCTTACGCCCAGAGCGGTGAAGATGTTGCGGATTTCCTCGTTTTCGTAAATCTTGTGTTCGAGGGATTTTTCTACATTCAGGATTTTACCGCGCAGGGGCAGGATGGCCTGGAACTCGCGATCACGGCCTTGCTTGGCTGTTCCTCCTGCCGAATCACCTTCCACCAGATAAATTTCGCAGATGCCCGGATCGGAACTGGAGCAATCGCTGAGTTTCCCAGGCAGTCCCATGCCGCTCATGGCACCTTTGCGCTGAACCATTTCACGTGCTTTTCTGGCCGCATGGCGCGCCTGTGCTGCAACGATTACCTTCTGAACAATAATTCTTGCTTCCTTTGGATGTTCCTGCAGGTAATTGTCGAGCATTTCACCTACGGCAACATCAACGGCACCAGATACTTCACTGTTGCCGAGCTTGGTTTTTGTTTGACCTTCAAACTGCGGTTCGGCAACCTTCACGCTGATGACGCCGGTAAGGCCTTCCCTAAAGTCGTCGCCGTTGATTTCAAACTTGACATTCTTCAGCAGCCCTTCTTTTTCCGCATAAGCCTTCAGCGTTCTGGTCAGCGCACGTCGGAAGCCTGCCACATGTGTTCCGCCTTCGATGGTATTGATGTTGTTCACATAGGAATGAAGGTTTTCGCTGTACCCATTGTTGTACATCACGCTTACTTCCACCGGAATGCCTTGTTTTTCACCCTCCATGTAAATGGGCTCGGGAATCAATTTTTCGCGGGTTCCGTCAAGGAACATCACGAATTCCCTGAGGCCACCTTCGCTGAAAAAAGTTTGGCTATGAAACCCGTCTTCTTCGTTGCCGTTTCTGAGGTCGGTAAGGGTGAGCTTGATTCCTTTGTTCAGGTAAGCCAATTCCCTGAGGCGATTTTCCAGTGTTTCGAAATTGTACACGGTGTTTTGGAAAATCGTGTTGTCGGGCGTAAAGGTCACTTCCGTTCCGCGCTGGTCTGTTTCACCAACAACCTTCACGTCGTATTGCGGTTTGCCTTCGCGGTATTCCTGCTGGTAAATTTTCCCTTCGCGGAACACACGAACTTTCAGGTGGGTGGAAAGAGCATTTACGCAGCTCACGCCCACTCCGTGCAACCCACCGGAAACTTTGTAGGTATCTTTATCGAACTTACCTCCGGCGTGCAGCACAGTCATTACAACTTCCAGGGCAGAGCGTTTTTCTTTGGTGTGGATGTCGGTGGGTATTCCCCGGCCGTCATCGAGCACGCAGATGGAATTATCCTCGAGTATGCTTACCTCAATATTCCGGCAGTGGCCGGCGAGGGCTTCGTCTATGGAGTTATCAACCACTTCATAAACCAGGTGATGTAAGCCTTTCAAACCCACATCACCGATATACATGGCCGGGCGTTTTCTTACTGCTTCCAGGCCTTCAAGAACCTGAATATTTTCTGCGTTGTACTGATTGGATTGTGATGAACTCATGTATAGAATGAACCTTCCTTTAGGATGGTAAAAATACCGCTAAAGCCGCGGGAACCTTCGCAGGAAAGGGCTTTATTATCCACAAGTTTCGCCGCGCCTCTTAAGGGAAGAAGCGCCACAATTGACCGGTTTCACGCAGGTAATCGAGGGCTGCATGATACTTGGCAACCTGGTAATCGGCGAGTTTCAAACGACTTTCCAGCAGCCTGATTTCGCGTGTATTTACCAGAAACAAGGTGCTTTCCCCGGCTTCAAGTTTGGTTAGTTCTGCGTCCAGCAGTGCCTGGTATCCGGCAACCACCTGTGTATATTGATCCACCAGGCTGCTGTATGCCGTGTACATATTCCAATAGGCTTCCAGTTTACGCGTGGTTTCCAGTGTTTTAATGCGCAGCTTGATGCCGGCCTGTTCCAGTTTAACATCAGCAAGTTTGGCGTCGGCACGTTCTTTCCGCAAAAACAGACTGCTTTGTGCCGTGAATCCCCAGCGGTAGTTGGACCAATAAGGCACACCGGGTGGATTGGGGCGAAAGCTGCCTTCGCTGAGGAAATTATACTTCAGGTTCAATTCAGGCAGCATTTGCTGTTGTTTCAGCTTTCGGTCAAGGGAAAACAAGCGGAGTTCTAAATTCTGCTCCTGAAGCAAGGGCTGCACTTCCAGAACGTCGCGGTTCATTCGATTTAAATTCCATGAACGGGCCATAGAATCCAGCACATCCAACCCATTTGCGCTGGGCCTTGTGCCGGACAGCATTTCCAGCGGGTCACCATTTTTATCCCACAGAAATACACTCAGTTCCATTGCACCTTTCCATGCTTTTGCCACTGCGGCATCGCGGGAAATGGTGAAATTCCTTCGCAGCACATCGTTTTCCAGGGTATCAATCATTGCCAGTGAACCTGCCTGTACCGTCTGCCTGATTTGTTGTAAGCGCAATGTTCCAGCCGTTGTTGCAGCCGCATAAAGTTCTTGCTCCAAATCGGCACCATACCAGCGGATGTAAGCCTGAAGCACGTCGGCACCCAGGTTGTTCAGGAATTGCTGGCGCTCGAACACGGTGCTTTGCACCTGTACTTTAGCCATCGCCAGGGCGGTTCTTCGCTGATCGGTTATCAGGCCACGAAGCAAAGGCATGGAAAGTCCGGCGTAGGTGAGGCCCGAAGTTGGCACCTGCAACATGGGATCCAGGTTGGAACCAAGGGCTTGTTCGTAACCCAGCTGCCCTTCCAAACCAAACCAGGTAGGCATCTTCAGGCCGGTATGCAGCACATCGTAGTAGTTTTTCCCTTCGAACAGCTTATTGTTGTTCTCCAGAAAAAACTTAGGATCAAAACTGCCTCTGGCCTTCAACAGGTTTAAATCGGCTGTTTTGAGCATCAAAGCTGCCTGTCTTTGTGCCGGATGATTTTCTGCAACCAGATCAAGCACCATCTTTACAGGCAAGCGCATTCCTGCATCTTGCGCGAACAAGGGCATCGCACAAACAAGCAGTGGCAAGAGCAACTTCCGGTGGTACATCATTATTGTTTCTTGGGAACAGTAGTTTCCGCTTTCACGGTGCCGTAGTAAAAGTCGGGCGGGAACCCGTTCAATTGTCGCCAGATTTCATACCACACCGGCACGCGACCCAACAAAGCAATTCCTCGGGCACCGCTGCCCACCCTGAGCATATCGGGCCATACTTTTGCATTGGCCTGAGGCGCAACCAGCACGCGGTATTTTCCATCTTTACCGGGGAAAGCATCGATGGCCACCACGGCGCCGGGGAAGGTGCCATAGGTCATGGCGGGCCATCCTGAAAACACCAGCGCAGGCCAGCCGTCAAACAGGAAACGCACCTTGCTGCCTTTGCGGATCAGGGGTAAATCCATTGGATCCAGATACATTTCAACGGCCAGTCTGTATTGCAGCGGCATGATGGAACAGATGGCTGCCCCTTCTTTTACCGTTTCACCAATACCGACGGTCAATGCGCGGGTGATGATGCCGTCTTGGGGTGCAGTCACAACATAAAAGCCGGAACGTATTTTATAGTTGCTCAGCGTATTGCGCAGCTTGGAAATTTCTGCTTCTGTTTCCATTTGGCCGGAAACAGCACTGAATCGTTCACTCTCTGCCTTTGCCAACTTTTCACCATATTCATTCAATACATTCCGCAGTTCAAATTCGGCATTGGCCAAAGCAGCTTTGGTGATGTCGTATTTGTTTTCCATGGCATTGAGTTTGGCAATGGATTCCTGGAGTTTCAACTTTCTGCCCTCCAGATCCAGCGGCGATTTCAATCCCTGGATGAGCAGCACGGAATCGCGTGAATATCGTGTTCTGGCGATGGAAAGATCGTTTTGCGCAGCCTGAAGTTCAGCCATATCTGCATTCAACTTCAGCTTCTCCTGAGCCACTTTGTTCTTGGCCTGACGGTATTTCAGATCCTGTATGGCCTCCAGATTATTGATTTGCCGGCTGATGGCATTTACTTTAGAACCGTAACCTTCCAGTGATTGTTCTTTACTCTTCACCTGGAGTTCGGTTTGATCGAGCAAACCCGGATCCAGGTAATTGTCTTTGGTTTCAGAGATGAGTACGATGGTATCGCCTTTGCGCACGGTATCGCCTTCCCGCACCATCCATTGCACCAGCCGGCCGCCAATAACGGTTTGCACTTCCTGCGGTCTTTGGCTGGGCAGCAGGGTCGTAACCTTGCCATCAGACCGGATGTTTTGGGTCCAAGGCAGGAACAGGAAAATTACGACAATGATCAGCATGGCCCAAAGCAGTCGGCCCATTCCCTTCCGGGTCCAGTAACTCTCTTTCAGCTTTCCAAAGCTGCTGAGGTGTGTAACTCTTGAGTCGGGTTTAAAATCCATTTTATTGCCACATGAAATTAGTTAAACGTGCCGGCATGGCGCCTGCTTGAACCTTTCCATAATCTGTAAATCCATGTTCGCTCATCTCGATGCAGCGATCAAAAGCTGCCGCAACGGGCGCCACACTGCTGATTACAATGACGGTAGCCGGAATTTCTTTCAGATATTCGGTAATGTCTTCCAGTTCCTTCCGGTCGAAACCCGTCCAGATGTCATCGATCAGCAACAGCGTTGGCTGGTGGTAAAGGGCTCTTGCCAGGGTGATCTTCTTTTGGATGTGGTTTGGAAGGGTGCGGGTTCCTTCAAACTGGTGCATCAATCCTTGGTCAACATGACGCACATAATCGCTCAGATGCAGTCTTTCCAAAAGTACCTTGATTCGCTCTGCCGGAGCCTCTTCCGAAAGGGTAATGTTACCGGCTAATGTACCTTTAAAAATTCCGGATGATTGCAAACACAATCCAACATTTGCGCCATAATCGGCAAGGTTGAGGTTGTTCAGCGGAACGCCGGATACCATCATTTCAAATTGCGCATCCGACAGTCCGGTAAACCACTTAAGAATGCGTGTTCTGCCGGAGCCGGGTTGGCCGCAAATGCAAATTTTTTCTCCGGAATTGACCTGTAATACATCCTTGCGCAGGTTGCGGTCGTAAATGCATAAATCGGGAGCGCGTCGCATGTCAACAGAAATACCTGAGGGCAATTCATCTTCCTGATCGGTCACATACGATACTTTTTCCAGTGCAATAGCCGCATCATAGATGTGCTCTACACTAAGTACCAATTTTTCTACAGACTCAAGAAGCAGGATGACCAGGATTTCACTGGCAACAAACTGACCTAAATTGATTTGTTCTTCTACCAGCAACAAACTGCCTAAAAAGAGTAAACTGCCGATAAGCAAGGTTTTCAGCACTACCGTAAGGCTCACCTGCGACATGAGGATTTTAAAATGCCCTTCCCTGCCATCGAGGTAGCCATCCACATAAGAATTGGTTCTTTTCATGTGGTATTGCTTGTGCGATTGCATGCGGAAAATGCTTCGGTTGGACGCGATCTCTGTCAGCCAGAATGCTGTTTTGAATTTGAAATCGCTTTCCTTCCTGGAAGTGACAATTCCCCGCTGCCAGGTAGCGCGAATTACCGCAGCCAAAATGATGATGAGCCCGGCACCGATGGCAATGAACAAAGGATGATATAATGACAGCAGGATGATTCCGAACACCAATTGCAGCAGCGATGCTGTAAAGTCGAGCAACAATTTGGAAAAGCTTTTCTGAATGGTGATGATGTCAAAGAATTTTTCAGAAAGTTCCGGGAGGTTGGGATACAATTTTTCAGGATATACTGAAGCCGCAAGGTTTCGACCGAAACGCATGGCCACGTGTACAAACAGGCGACGCTGAATGACTTCCAGGATAGACATTTGTGCCAAACGCGTGATGCCCGCCATCAAAACACCAAGGGTTACCATCATGGCAAGGATGAACCAGGAAGAAGACAAATTCCCTCCCAGCACCAAGCCTACCAGTGCCTGTATTCCCAATGGAAGCGATAGGTTGATCAAGCCGCTGAACACGGCATACACATAGAGGTAAACTACATTTCTTCGCTCCGAACGCACCAGCTTCAGGATGCGTCGAAACGGACTAACGGCAGGATCTTTAGGATTCATCTGTTTGTGCGGCTGAATTTGGAATCAGGGATCTTAGGAAGGCGGTGAGTGAGGCCTTGGATGGTTCTATCTCTGTGAGGTCTGGTAAATGTCTGAGCAGAAATTGCTGTTGCATGGCGCTGTCCACAAAAGTGGCGGCCCATGCATGTGGGTATGGATAAAGCGGTCGGGCAACTTTCAGGGTTTCAGCAACCAGACCGGTGATTCTGGCATAGCCGTTTAACATACCTTTCTGCCAATCTGAACCCGTTTCTGTGCCCAGATGTACTTTGATGGATTCACTCATGGCAATGGAATACAGGTCGGCGGCCATGGCATGATCTGCAGCGGTAGATGCCACCGGAACAGTCAGCAATTCCGCCAGGCGGCCCAGCCGTTCCAGGGGTTCGTTGATGTGCACCGTTTCTTGCATTGCCCGATATTCTAAGGCATTCCAATACCGATTTAACAAATACATCAACATCTGATGCTTGTTGCTGAAATACCTGTACACCGTTGCTTCGGTAATGCCGGCCTGTGCCGCCAACTTCCGAAAAGTGAACGACTCCACTCCGTGGGAAGCCATCATGGATGCGCCGTGGCGAATGATCTCCCGACCGGTTTCACTGGAATCAGGGTCTTTCAAAAATGCCGAACCCTCGTGCCCAAGGCCTGTTTGTACTTCTATAAACTCCATAGAATTTTATAGTATTACTATCACAACAACAAAGTAATACTATTGTTTCTGAAGGATGCCGCTTTTATTTCCCCCTTCCCTGCAACATGATCAGCACGGTATAGATCATGATTCGGATGTCGAGACCAATGGACATATTCTCCAGATAAAGCATGTCGTAACGGAGGCGTTCTACCATTTCATCAACATTTTCGGCATAGCCAAATTTCACCTGACCCCAACTGGTAATTCCAGGCTTCACCCGGTGTAAGCGTCGGTAATACGGCGCCTTGACCATGATTTGATCGATGAAGTATTGCCGTTCGGGCCTTGGGCCAACCACACTCATTTCTCCATGCAACACATTGAGAAACTGCGGCAGCTCATCAAGACGGGTTTTCCTGAGCAGGCGACCAATGCGCGTAATGCGTGGATCTGCCGCCGAAGACAACCGTGGTCCGTGTTGCTCTGCATCCTGACGCATGGTTCTGAATTTGATGATATGGAAGGGTTTCCCCTTAAATCCTATGCGTTCCTGCCGGTAAAAAACGGGACCAGGTGAACTCAAACGGATGAAGACGGCCACCAGCAACATAAAGGGAAGGGTGAGCAACAGCGCAAAAAGTGAGAATACAATATCAAAAATGCGCTTGGCTGATTTTTGCCAGGCCGGCATTACTTCGAAATCCACTTCCAGCAGGATGGCGCCAAGGATGTTGTTCATTTTCACCAGGCCTACAACCATGCTGAATGCATCCGGCAGAATTTTCAGCCTGATAAACTCGTTCTGCAGCATATTGACCAGTTCGGGAACAAGGTGATGTTCATGTTCTTCCACAGCGATAATCACCTCTTCAATGCCCTGTTTACTGATGCATTCCTGAAGTTGACCTGCATGACCCAAGTCGGGTAAGGGCCTGTGAAACATTGTCTTTTTTTCGGTTCCTACATGCACAAAACCAGCGAACATGAACCCTTCTGAACGGGGCGCTTCATCCAGCTCCCTGAACAATTTTGCCGCAGCCGGCCCGGAACCAACCAAAATGGTCGGGAAGCCCAGCTTCCGCTTCTGGATTTTGCGGATGAGTGCGCTGGCGATGAGCCACCTTCCGGTGATGGTGAATACAAAGTGTAGGCTCCAGAACACCAGCAACGAACGATAATAGTCGCGGTAATCGGTTACTGAATCATCCAGGATCAGCACGAAAAACACCACAAGGGCACCCAGGGTACTGCTTACCAGCGTGCGCCAGAGTTCCCTGATTCTGGAACGCCGAAGTATGTCTTGATAATATCCACTGAGCGCATAGTACAACAGCCAGCAGGAAGGTAAAACAAGCAACCCGATGAGCAGATTGGCATCATCGCCTACCTGAATACTGTATCCGTGCTTGGCCGCTTCGATAACATCTTTCCGATACAGAAAGAACAGCCACCAGGCGGCCAAAGCCGCGCTGAAATCGGAAACAACATATTTAAAAACTTGACGGAAACGGTTCAATTCAGGTAGGATAATTTAAGGTTATCCAATCCGAATCTGGCACGATCCAAATAGCCGGATTGTTTCAGTATTCCGAAATACAGCTCTACAGGAGTACCGGCGGTAAGTCCGGCCAATTCTACATTTAAGTTCAGGTACACTTTACGCCAGGAACCTCCCGTTTCAGGCAAAAGCACCAAAGGCACTTGTTCGTAGATCATTCCCGATAAGGTGAAGAGTCCTGTTTGCAGGGGCAAAGTGCTGTAATAATCCATCTCAAGATATACATCTCTGCCTGCAACAGGCAAGTCGTTGAAACTGTTAAACGTTTTCAGCTCGAAAATTTTGAAGCTGTCACTAACCCCAAGATCACCGTAAAGCGACCATGCTGCGTTGGGCGCTGCAGGAAAAGCCCATGGGGCTGATCCGGCGGGAATGATGGACATGCTGTCTCTGTTGCTGCGGTTGGTAAATACCAGCGAATTGCTGCGGTCTTCAAAATCTTCCATCCAGGCAAACTTCACATTGCTGCGGTAGCTGGTTGCAGGTTTCAGCTGCACGGTATTTCCGGCTTCCAGCACCACCGAAGTGTCGAATGATTTATAGATGCGCACCGGACGGTGGGCTATGGAAAGCGCGTTTTCGCGGACACCCGGGAGCAGGTTGATCTGTGCTTTACCTGTTTTCATCACCGGAACGCGCGCAGGCAATTCGTATATGCCAATGAATTTGTTGTCCACGTACACGTGCACGTCGGGGATGTCGTAACTGGGAAAGCCTTGGGTAGCGTAAACCGTGTTGAAGCTGAATGAGTCAATGTACAGGAAGGAAGGAATTTCTTCTTCAGGATTGATGAAATCACAAGCCGGCAGCATGAGCAGTGCGGCACAAAAACTCCAAAAGGATGCGGCTGTTCGCATAAGCTGCGAAGTTACTCAAACACGTAGTTTCTGGACAGTTGGTGTTTCACCTCTTTTACCAGGGCTGCTGCCTGATGCATTTCTTCCAAACCGGTAGCGGGTTTGCGGTCGTAGGCAATATGTTCCAGGAAGGAACGAACTTCCGATTTCCAGGGATCAAACCAGGCCACGGGTCGCTCCAGCTCCTCAAAACCCTGCGTTGCCGGCTGTGCCCAATCTTCCAGTGCAAATCCCAGCTGCCGGGCTTCGTCTTTCAACCTGCATTCCTTAATGGTATTGCGATCCAGGTCTATTCTGTAGAAACGGTCACGGCTGTACACGCGCATCACGCAGGCATCTTCCGAAGGAATGCGCCCGATGCTCATCTGGAACACGCCACCATTGTGAAATTCCAGATGCACATTGATCAAATCCGGTTGGTTGCTGAACATAAATACCGGCTTTGCCTTCACCGACTTAACATCACTTCCCATAATGCGCAAAGCCAGATCCAGTTCGTTGCTCATGGTAAAATGCAGCCAGCGGTCAAAATTGCCCACCGCCAGCGAAGAAGTGTATTTCTCCAGCTTGATGAGCTGCGGCTCCTGAAGCAAAGGCATCGCAGTTTGGATGACAGGCTTGGCAAACGTGCTTCCGGCTACCTGAAATACCACACGTGCTTCCTGGTTCAAATCAATCAAGCGCTGCATGGTATCCGTATTGGTGAGCATGAAACCGTCGGCAAGGATGTGTTTTCCATTGCGCAGCAATTGCATGATCAAATCATCAGGGATGTATCCAAGGTAGCGGTCAATCACCACGGCGTCGATGCGCGACATAAAATCGCGGGCATAAAGCAGCTGGCCCTGGGCATCGTAATTGGCCTTGTCGTCGGTATCAAGGTAACCGGCAAGGTTCAATAATTGAAATGCCCCCAGGCTTTGCTGGAAGTGTTCCATTCTGCGGCGTGATGCGAGTACTCCTGTTTTTATCATGCGCTGTAGTAAATTGCGCCTCCGCAAATATGAACACAGCGTTCATCGTAAAAACCTGATATGTTTTCAACCCATGTTTAAAAACCATCATCCTGAAGATCAGCCCCGACATATCGGACAGCGCAGGCAACTGATGGAATTACTGCAACAGAAGGGGATACACGACAAACGCGTACTGGAGGCGATGGGCAGTATTCCCAGGCATGTGTTTTTTCCCAAGGAATTTGAACAGTTTGCCTACCGAGATGAGGCATTTCCCATTGGCCACGGTCAAACCATTTCTCAACCCTATACCGTGGCATTTCAAAGCCAATGCCTGATGTCTGCGCCCGGCATGAAGGTGCTGGAAATCGGGACCGGAAGTGGCTACCAGGCAAGCGTGCTGGCCCTCATGGGACTTGAGGTGTACAGTGTAGAAATCATCCCGGAACTGCTGGATACCGCACGTCAGATGCTCACATTATTAGACAGCCCTGCACAGGTGTTTCTTTCCGATGGTTCGCAAGGGCTGAAAAAACACGCGCCTTACCAACGGATTCTGGTTACGGCCGGCGCACCCGCCATTCCGAAGCCGCTGGTGGATCAGCTGGACGATGGCGGCATCATGGTGATTCCTGTTGGCAAGGATCGGAATGATCAGAAGATGGTGCGCCTCACGAAGAAAGGGAGCAGCTACAGCACCGAAATCCTTGGCGATTTCCGCTTTGTACCCCTTACAGGAAAACTTGGCTGGACGGATTAAGCCATGAAACGCGAAAAGCTGAAGCTGAAGCTGAAGCCCCGGTTCCCGAATTTACTTTAGTAAGAATTTCGAACGAGCGCCAAGTCCCACGAATCCACTTTGGCAAATGCTTCAATGTCAAAATACGCAGTGGTATTGACCACGTGGGCTGATACCAAACCCTGATCATCCAATATTTCGGTGAAATTTGTGATGCGGGTTTCTTGCAACAGAAATCCATCTTTGTCGTAGAAATTCAGGACGTACACATTCCGGTCCTGTAACCGATACCTATTGGTGGAATCAGCTTCAACAGTCAGTTTGTAACGCACATAATCCACATCATATTTGGTCTCTAACCTGGCCCGGAGCTTAAATGCAAGGGTATTTTCTTCCCAAACCTTCAGGCGGGAATATTTAGCTGCCAATGCCCGATCATGCCGCTGTTCCAGCAAGTACGAGGTAATGAAATAAACCCCTGAGCCAAGGATCAACACCAATACCAACACAGCGCCAACATCCAGGGTCTTCTGGATGAATCGACTTCCGGCTGCTGCAGCCGTAAACCCAAACCTGAACCGGATGTAAAAATGACTCACGAAAAACAGCGGAATCAGCAAGAACATCAACAAGATTTGTTCATCGCCCGAAGCCTCTGAGAAGGCAAAAATCAATCCGAGGAGGCAGGCTATAATCAGAAGGCCTCCGATTAAACCTGATATTTTAGTGAATTTATTCATCTTGTGTTCACCTCAATCAATGATGCAAACCGACAATTTTTTTAAGCAGCAAGCAGCCATCGCACGTTGCATTAAATCGCATTTCTCATTTCCTGTTCAAGGTCAATAAAAGTCTGACGCCATTTGCCGACTTCATTTCTGGCCTGTTCCAATTGCAGCACCACTTCATCCAAATTGCTGTCCACCAGGGCTTCCAAAGCATTGACTTCCTGCAACATCTCAGCAACCGATTTCGCTGCATTGGCTTCACCTCCCAGGTAATCGTGCATTTTCATGATTAACACATTCTGATTACCGTATATCAGCGCATTCGTAAATTGAAAAAGCCCCTTGCGGTCCAGATTCAGGGTAGCCTCACGCAGACGTTCGCACAACTGAAACTGCCTGAACTTCTGTTCCCACTCCCCGGTGTTTCCGAGCATATAGATCAGCGCTTTCGCCTTTTGTTTATCACCGTATTTTAATTCCGACAAAGCGGTGGTCATTTGTTGTTTTAGGATGCTGAGTGCTTCATCAATCAGTTCTGCAGTATCCGCAAGGGCCTCCCGCATTTCCTTTCTTTTGCTTTCGGAAATTTGTACAGCATCCTTCAAACCGGAATATAGCCCCTGGAGTATGTTGAACAACTCAGAGAATCCTTCAATTTTAATGTTCATAGGTCACTTACCTAAGTCAAACTTAAGCACCATTTACGATAATCCCTTGAAAAACGTGCATTTGTTTATTCGGCATAACCTCATCTAAAACGGTATATAATCTGAACCCCATTCATGTTTCGGAAGCTGTCTGTTGGCATCAGGATATAACCCTCCATACCCTTTATCCCTTGATTTTCGCTGGTCAGAGCAGCCCTGTTCAACAAATAACGGCTGTAATCTGCATACCACACTGAACGGAAAGGCTGTGTCAAGATTGAATCAATCGCCTTCAGCGCCGATTCAGAACTTCTCCCTTTTGAAACGGCCCATTCCGGCGAATCCAGAATGCGATTGGAGTTCTGCAGGCCAAAATGATAATAATACAGGTTGCGCATCATGACCGGTTCTTCGCTGACCAAATGAACATCGGGAGGCCCAGCTGCGAGCTTACACAGCAGTTGTTCATGACCGTAAAAATCGCGGATATGCCAGGGCAGCAAACCATGAATCAGGTTCCAGAACAACATGGCCCAGCCTGCGAACCATAGCGACCGGGGCTTCACCATTGTGCAGGCGGATGCTCCCAAAACCAGCAACAAAGGAAGCATCACCATAAACTCGGCATTCCCTTCGGAATAAAAAGCGAACAACAAATGCAGCACAAATGCAGGCAGCAGGAACCAGCGCCACAGCATGCCGGCCTCGGGCTTTTGCATGCTGCGCAGCAGCTGCACACCCGCAAAGAGCAACAGGGCAGCAGATGCGCTGCTTGCAGCGATGGACCATATACCGTCGTGCTTCCACGACCAAAACATGTATCCGTGAAGCTGCAAGAAACTGCGCAGAAAACTTACCGGAGTCATGTACACGTTGCGGAAACTCAGGGATGTCTGCACACCACCTTCATATACGTCGTGGAAGATGAAGCGCCACAAAGGTTCCCCTTCCATCCATGCCGCCAATTGATACACAACGCCAGTTGGCAACATTGCCAAAAGGATCATCAGCGCGGGCATGCGTCCTGCACTTTTATACGCGTAACCCACAAAAGCCAGCCACCAAAACACATAACTCTGGTGAAACAACATCGACAGTGAGAGCATACACGCAGCCAAAATCCACTTCCACGAATGATTGCCCTGGCTGATCCACAATGCCAGCAATCCAAAAAACAAAGGCAGCATGTAGGTTTCGTTCTCTGTGGCAAAACGCATCAGCCCGAAAGAAGAACCGATACATACCAAAGAGGCGCGCGAATATTCCGGCCGGATTTTTTGCATCAGGGCGCCACACAGCAACAGGATGCCGCCGGCCACCAAGCTGTTTCCGGCCTGCATGAGCCACAACATATCCAGGTCGTGGAGGAAGAAAAACGATTTCAGCAACAGGGCCCAAAAAACATGATACAACAGGTGATGGGGTGCAAAATGCAGCGGTTCCCAGCGTTGGGTGGCGGCATAGCCCACGGCATCGGAAGACGGGTTTGCATTGGGCAGCAATAAATACAGCAAGGTGAATCCTGCCGCCAGCCACATCCAATGTAAGGTTCCCCTGGCCATGCGCCGAAAATAGGACAAAAAGCACGCAACGGTGCAGCCTTGCGTCATAACTTTGCCGGGTGATTCCGTCATTGCAGGAACCCGTTTTCAACCATTTGGCACAAACAGCTGCTGAATTAAACACCCAAGCCTGGCTGATCGGTGGCTTTGTGCGCGATTTGCTGCTTGGAAAAAAATGTAAAGACCTTGATGTGGTGGTTTTGGGCGATGGGCCGGCATTTGCGGCTGCTGTTGCCGACAGGCTGCCAGGAGAAAAACACCAGGCACACTTTAAAAATTATGGAACGGCGCAAATAAAATGGCAGGGATTTGATCTGGAATTTGTTGGCGCGCGGAAGGAATCTTACCAGGCACACAGCAGAAATCCATCGGTGAGCCCGGGCAGCCTGCTCGACGACCAGGAACGCCGCGATTTCACCATCAACGCGCTGAGTATTTCACTAAATCCGGATGACTTTGGCACCATGCATGACCCGTTCAACGGCATACAGGACCTACAGGACCAACTCATCCGCACACCAACAGACCCGGACAAAACCTTTTCCGACGATCCGCTGCGCATGCTGCGCGCCATCCGTTTTGCCACAACCCTGGGATTCAGTATTGAAGCAGAAACCTATGCCGGCATTTGCCGCAACGCAGACCGGATTTCCATCATTTCTGCCGAGCGCATCAGCGACGAACTCAATAAAATCATGATGGCTGCCAAGCCTTCCACCGGCTATAAGCTGCTGTTCGATACCGGCCTGTTGCATCATTTCTTCCCTGAAATGGTGGCACTTCAAGGCGTTGAGGTGATTCAGGGGAAAGGCCATAAAGACAACTTCTACCACACCTTACAGGTATTGGACAACCTGAGCGCCTGGACCCAAAATCTGTGGCTGCGCTGGGCAGCGGTTCTTCACGACATCGCCAAACCTGCAACGAAAAGATTCGACCCAAACGAAGGTTGGACCTTCCATGGGCATGAAGACAAAGGCGCGCGCATGGTCAAAGGCATTTTCAGGAAACTGCGATTGCCGCTGGACCACAAAATGAAATACGTTGAAAAACTGGTCGCGCTGCACCTGCGGCCCATTGTTCTTTCCAAAGAAACCGTTACCGACTCGGCCGTAAGAAGACTCATTGTAGATGCCGGCGACGATATTCAGGATTTATTGCTGCTCAGCCGGGCAGACATCACCAGTAAAAACGAGGCCAAGGTGCATCGATTCCTGAAGAACCTCGAATTGGTTGCGCAGAAAATAGAAGAAGTTACTGAAAAAGATCGCCTCCGAAACTGGCAGCCACCCATTACCGGCAACGACATCATGCAACATTTTCACATTGAAGACATGCGGCAGATTGGCATGTTGAAACTTGAAATCAGGGAAGCAATCCTGGAAGGAACCGTGCCCAATGAGTTCGCCGCTGCGCATGCCTTCATGATTCAACGCGGCCTGGAACTTGGGATGAAACCCGCATAAGATGAAAGATTCACCGCAACCCATGAACAAGGCGTTTGCAGCAGCTTTCAAAGGCATTGGCTTTGCCCTGCGCCACGAGCGGAACATGCGCATCCACCTATTGGCCACCCTGGTTGTTTATGCCTGCGGAATGCTGTTGCACATTCAACGGGAAGATTATTTATGGCTCACCATGGGTATTGCACTTGTGTGGATTACCGAACTCTGCAACACGGCTATTGAGCAACTCACAAATTTGGCACATCCCGATTGGCATCCCTTGGCAGGAAGGGTTAAAGACCTTGCGGCAGGTGCGGTGCTCATCGCCAGCATTGCCGGTGTAATCATCGCTACGCTGGTATTTTACCCATACCTAACTTTTTAAATTTACCCTTTCAAAAGAAAATCCAACTGATTTACATTTGCCCCTACAAAAGCAAAGTAACTCAAACGGATTCATGAAAAACAAATATTTCGACCTCATCAACCAAACCTTTTTCTTCCCACAGGAGGAATTTAACCTTGATGAGGACAAAGAATTGCTCTTCCACAACATCAACCTGATGGACCTGGTGGAGCAATACGGAACTCCATTGAAGTTTACGTACCTGCCCAAGATATCAGAGAACATACACAAAGCCAGAACCTGGTTCAATGTGGCCATTGCCAAGGCCGACTACAAAGGCAAATACTATTATTGTTACTGTACCAAAAGCAACCATTTCCATTATGTGCTGGAGGAAGCACTGAAAAACGACATCCATATTGAAACGAGCAGCGCCTTCGACATCAACATCGTTGAAATGCTGCACGAACAAGGCTTTCTGAGCAAAGACAAGTACGTGGTATGCAATGGATTTAAACGGGAAAACTACATTGAGAACATTGCCGGACTGATCAACAACGGCTGGAGCAACTGCATTCCGGTGATAGACAATTACCGCGAAATCGAAATGCTTGAATCACATGTGAATGTGCCTTTCACCTGCGGAATACGCATTGCTGCCGAAGAAGAACCAAAGTTCGAATTCTATACCAGCCGGCTGGGCATTGGATACCGGGGCATTTTACCTTTTTACCGTCAACACATCAAGGGAAAGGCAAATGTTCAATTGAAAATGCTGCACTTCTTCATCAATACCGGCATCATTGATTCTGCTTATTACTGGAATGAGTTGCACAAGTGTCTGAAGGTTTATTGTGAGCTGAAGAAGGAATGCCCGGAACTGAACACCCTGAACATTGGGGGTGGCTTTCCCATCAAGAACTCGCTGAACTACGAATACGATTACGAGTACATTGCTACCGAAATCGTTTCCCAAATCAAACAGGTTTGTGGCGAAAACGGAGTTCCGGAGCCGGACATCTTCACAGAATTCGGTTCGTTTACTGTTGGAGAAGCAGGTGGTGCCATCTTCCAGGTTTTGTATCAAAAGCGGCAAAACGACCGCGAGCGCTGGAACATGATTGACAGCAGTTTCATGACTACCCTGCCCGATGCCTGGGCCATCAACAAGAAATTCATCATGCTGCCCATCAATCGCTGGGACGACGAATACGAGCGAGTATTGCTTGGTGGCATCACCTGCGACAGCGACGACTATTACAATTCAGAGCAACACGTAAACGCCATCTACCTGCCGCGCTTCCGCGAAGATGACCCCCTGTTTATTGGCTTCTTCCACACGGGCGCATACCAGGAAAGTATTGGCGGCTACGGCGGTATTCAGCACTGTTTGACTCCGGCACCAAAGCATGTCATTATTGACCGTGATCAGGAAACCGGCGAAATCCGCACGCGCTTGTTCAGCAAAGAACAGAGCTACAAGAGCATGCTGAAAACCCTGGGCTACATGTAATCTGTGGCTTCGGCTAAATGAAGCGGCTCATGCCGCCGGACTTTCTTTTGAAGCAGGAGGTAACATCCTGGAAGCAACAACGCTGCCACCCAAAACCAACAGGATAAACAACAAACTCCATACATGGTTGAAGCCTATGCCGTGCAACCAATGTTCGAAGAACATTTTCGTTCCGATGAAGATCAGGATGATGGCCAATCCATACTTGAGGTAATGGAACATGTGCATGATTCCCGACAACAGGAAGAACAATGAACGAAGCCCCATGATGGCGAACACGTTCGAGAAGAACACGATGTACGGATCTTTGGTCACGCCGAAAATTGCCGGTACGCTGTCTACAGCGAAAATCAGATCGGAAAACTCCACCACCAGCAATACCAGGAACAAAGGCGTTACAAAGAGGCGGCCCCTTTTGCGTATCACGAAATGATAATGCACAAAACGGGGAAACACATTGAAGATCTTGCTTCCAATCCGCACCACGGGATGGGCCTTGGTGTCTATTTTTTCTTCTTTATCGCCTGAGAAAAACAGCGTCAGTCCTGAATATACCAGGAAGCCTCCAAACAGGTACAGGGTCCAGGCGAAATTGTTGATCAGGGCCGCTCCCGCGAAAATGAAAACGAAACGGAACACGATGGCACCAAGCACACCCCACAGCAAAATGCGTTTGTAGTATTTCTCCGGAACATTGAAGCTCGAAAAGATGAGCAGAATAACGAACAGGTTATCGGCACTCAGCGAGTACTCAATGAAATATCCGGTGAGGTATTGAACGGTGATTAGGGAGCGAAAAGCCTGAAAAGCTTCTTCCACCGACCCCGTCAAAGAGAACTGCTGCTGGTAGTCTATCTGATAAGACTTTAGCTCCTGAACCGTTGAATAACCGTGAATCCACTCACCTTTGGTGTACAACAACCCGGCAAACAACAAGGAACAACTTACCCAAATGGCCGTCCACCTCAGTGATTCAGTAAACCCAACAGGCTTATCTGTTTTACCTCCGATAATGCCCAAATCAATAATGAGCACAGCCAAAACAAAAGTAAGGAACCCGATAAAGAACCAGGTTTGCGTATCCAATGACATGAAGGTGCGAATTTAGCCTTTGCCCTGTGAACTGCGTTCATTGCGCCTATTTCAGCAACAAATCTGTCGCCTCCTGTGCTACCTTAGCCGAAAGTGCAACCCCCATGCCCGACATACGCGCACAAACCACCACACCGGGTTCAGGCGCGCATACAATCGGGCTGCGTTCGCTTCCCATGGCCATGGTTCCAGCCCAGGAATATTCTACCTTCCATGTTTGGCCGGGCAATACCACCGACTGGGTGAACCTGAGCAATTCATCCCAAACCGCACCACCGTGATTGAGGGAATACGTTTCTTCGGCGGCAAAATCGACATTCCTGAATCCGCCTATGAGCAAACGATTTCCTTCCACAGGGCGGAAATAGGTGTAGCCACGGTCGTAGAAAAAGGCTTCGTTTGGGAAAGGTTGCTTGAGCGGCGTGGTGACCAGCACCTGGCCTCGGGCCGGCACAATGGACAGCTCCGGAAAAAATTGCGGGGTAAACGCATTTGTACAATACATGATTTGGCATGCCTGAACCTCGTGCCTTCCGGCACAAATGCGCAGTCGTCCGGAGGTACCCTGATGTTTTACAGCCTCAAAGCCGCCGTAAATTTCAATTCCCTGTGCCATGGCAAGGCTTCTGAGCCGTTGCAATAATTGATCTGTTTCCAGAATACCTTCACAAACATTATGTAATGAATCCGGAAGTATGTTCATGCCTAGGCCTGCGGCAGGAGCGGATCGAAAGGTTTCCGGGGTTCCGGTAACCGATGCCAGTTTTTGGTTCAGCTCAGGAACCCAGGCAAGCGCCTCCTTGCACAGATGTGCTTCTGAAGGAAGAAATACCTCCCTGCTTCCGCAAAGATTCAATCCGATGTGCGCGTCGCCGCAGCGGTCGCGCAAAGCCTGAAATCCTTCATAGCGCCTAACAGCCAGGCTGAGCGCGGCATCCATACCTATTTCTCGGGCATCTTCCTGCAATTCGGTGACACTGCCAAAACAGGCAAAACCTGCATTTCGGCTGCTGGCACCCAATGCCAGAGGGTCTCGGTCTAAGATGACCACACGGTAATTCGGTTTGCGTTCTTTAATGTTCAGTGCAGCGCACAAGCCTACAATGCCTGTACCAACAATGGCCACATCCACTTCCTGCCAATAACGGCGTTCCCACCAGGAAATGCCGGCTGCTGTACTCATAGAATCTGAGTCACCTGAAATCCTTTCGACTTCAGCCCTGCCACCAAACCATCGGGACCTGCAAGGTGCGCCGCACCTACGGCGATAAACTGCGATTTGCGCTCCATCAATCCGGGCAGCATTTCCAGCCACTTGCTGTTGCGTTTCTTCAGCAAGCGATTCATGTCCAGCCCTTCGGGCGAATCCGCTCCTGTGGAAACTGCATTCCACAAGGAGTCGAGGTTGCCGGAATAATAAGCCCTGGTCATGGTCTGAAATGCACTGCGTACCGAATCTGACTTCAGGACCATGTCGCTGAGTTCTTTAGCCTGTTCCTCTTCCGACTTGTCCAGAAACAACAGCCTATATTGCTCATCAAATGTTTCCAGTGAAGCAACTTCTTTTTGCTCGCTGTCGGCCTGATCCTCCAACCACTTATCAAGCGGCTTACCTTCATATTTACCGAGCATGGTATCCCACTGCCTGGCGTAGGCGGAAATAAGCATGGTTGCGACCAACATGGGTTTCATTTGATCCAGCTGTTGCAGCCGAATCCCGTAAAACTCCTTCAGCGCATCACTGATCAGGCCATACGCATTGGTGTCCAGCATGGCCGAAATGCTGTTGTCTTTCATGGTAAGCAATGCTGCCATGCTGTATGGATCTACGGTAGAAAGGCGCACTTCATTAACCAGTCCTTTACAAGAGGACAAGGCTTCATTTACCTCCGGGAAAACCTCGAGGTAGCGGTTTCCCATTACATGGTAGGTACCAAACAGGTACGAAGGTTCCTTCAGCGACTTTCCCTGAATTTTAAAAAAAAAGGCTTTTTGCGCCTGCACCGGCTGGAAGGTCCAGAACATTGTGCAGCACATCACGAAGTATCCAACCAAGCGTTTCATATTGTGAGATAACGTAGGAAAAATAAAAAAACGTGCCCGCTGTTACGCAAGCAAGCGTTCGGCTTCTGTCTGTAATCGGGCTGCGTCAATGGGAACTACGCCTGTGTATTCACACACAATGCCGCCTGCCAGATTGCTCAGTGCCGCAAGCAATTTGATGTCCGTTTTGAGCGCCAGGCACAGCGCCGCCACGCTGACCACGGTATCGCCTGCACCGGAAACATCGGCAATGGTGCGCAGGTGCGCAGGAATATGATGCATTTGATCCTGATCGGCAATGACTACACCTTGTTCGGAAAGTGTGACCATGGTGTAGGAATTTCCCAGCTGTTCTTGCAGCGAAGCAACTGCTTCCCGGAGATGCTCAAGCTGTTTTAAATCCTCGCTGATGTTTAAACCTTCCCTGATTTCTTTGAGGTTGGGCTTAAAGAGTGTCACACCGGTATATTCCAGGAAATTCTTCTTTTTGGGATCAACAACTACGGGAACACCTGCCTCATGAGCCAATGCAATGATGGCTTTGATGTTTCCTTCATGAAGCACGCCTTTGTTGTAGTCTTCCATGATCATCACATCGGCTTCTTCCAATTCCCGTTTTACCGATTCGAGCAAAAGGAAACTGTCCATTTTGTCCAGATTATCAGTAAGCTCATGGTCAATGCGCACAATTTGATGCTTATTTCCAATCACCCTGGTTTTGGTGGTTGTTTTCCGCTTATCGCTTTCCAGGATGCCACGTTCCGACAAACCCCGGGCCCGGAGCAACTCGCGCAGGCCGGAACCTTCTTTATCAGATCCTATAACGGTACATAATACAGGCTGGGCACCTAATGCATGCACGTTCAACGCCACATTTCCGGCACCTCCAAGGCGGGTTTCCTGTTTGTTGACCAGCACCACAGGCACCGGGGCCTCTGGCGAGATGCGGTCCACGCTGCCAAAGTAATAGGCATCAACCATCACATCGCCCACAATAAGCACTTTCAAACTGCGGAAGGAGCGAAACAGCGATTCAAAATTTGTATCCATCAGGCACAGCAAAGTTAATGGAAAGCTTACTGGAGTTGGTCCAAGGCAAGCTTCATCCGGGAACAGGCCTTTAACAGGCTCTTTTCATCAGTGGCATAAGAAAGTCGGATGCACGCAGGCATGCCAAAAGCATCACCTGCAACTGTTGCCACCAGCGCTTCATTGAGCAGGTATATGGCCAATTCATTGGCATCATGAATGATCTTCCCCTGAAAAGATTTACCGATGTATGATGAAACATCCGGAAATACATAAAAGGCACCTTCCGGAACATTGAGCTTTAGCCCTTCAATTTTAGCAAGTTCGGCAAGCACAAGGTTGCGCCGCGTACGGAACACTTCACGCATGTGGTGCGTTGGTTCCATGGTTCCGTCGAGGGCGGCTATGCCTGCCTTTTGCGCAATGCTGTTGGCACCGCTGGTAAATACTCCCTGGAGTTTTTCACAGGCTTTTACAAGCCATTGAGGACCAGCCATATATCCGATGCGCCAGCCGGTCATGGCATAACCTTTAGACAAGCCATTCACCACGGCGGTGCGTTCTTTAAATCCGGGAAGCGAGGCAATGCTCAGGTGGCTTCCTTCAAAAATGATGTGTTCATAGATTTCATCACTTACCACCAGAATATCCGGAAAATCACGCAGCACCTCAGCATATTTCCTCAGGTCTTCCGGCTGATACACCGTGCCGCTTGGGTTGCAGGGACTGCTGAACAGGAACATCTTGGTTTTGGGCGTGATGGCCGCACGCAATTGCGCGGCACTTGGTTTGAAATCCTGCGCTACAGTAGTGTTCAATATTACCGGAACACCACCGGCATAGCGAACCATGGAAGGATAACTCACCCAAAATGGCGCCGGAATGATCACCTCATCGCCCGGATTGAGCACCGACAACATGATGTTTATGAGGGTGTGTTTTGCCCCGGTGCTAACGATCACTTCTGATGGTTGGTAGGACAACCCGTTTTCGCGCAGCAGCTTGCGGCAAATGGCCTCCCTGAAATCCTGGAAACCCAATACCGGAGTATAGTGCGTATGACCGTCTTTGATGGCTTGAACTGCGGCAGCGCCAATGTGCTCGGGCGTGGTAAAATCAGGTTCCCCTATGCTCAGACTCACCACATCTTTCCCGGCTTCTTTCAGCTCCCTGGCCAGCTTGGTCATAGCCAATGTTTCGCTTTCGTTGATTTCGTCAATTCTATGCGCAGCGTGTAGCATGAACGGCAAACTTAATCCATTTTCAGCATAGCCGCATTCCGGCTGTTTCACTCTGTGCTCTTGCGTTAACTTTGTGGCCCGGGTGAAGATTTTATTTGTAGCCAACCGCTTTCCCTATCCCCCTTTTCGCGGAGATAAACTCAAGATATGGAATCTTGCACGCCGCCTGTCGAAAAACCACGAACTGCACCTGATCACCTTTCTTGAACATGAGGAGGACGCCCGGCATCTTCCCGAACTGCAGCAACACTTTTCCAAGATTACGTTGGTGCGTCTGCCAAAGCTGCAAGCGCTGATTCAATGCGTGCTGGCAATTCCGGGGCAAATGCCTTTTCAGGTCGCTTATTTTAAATCGAAGGCATTTCGGAACACCTTATTGGGGCAATTAAACGAACATGACTACGATGCCATTCATGTGCAGCACCTGAGGATGTCGCAGTACTTTCCGAATCCCGGCCAGATGCCTGTGGTTTTGGATTTACCCGATGCATTTTCCTTGTATTGGCAAAGAAGAAGTATGGTGCCCCGGCCCTGGTGGCAGCGTTTTTTCGATACCATCGAGCAAAAACGAATCGCAAGGTATGAGCAGGTGCTGAATCGATTTCCACTAAATCTGGTATGCAGTCTGGAAGACCTGGACTTCCTGCACAAGGAACATCCCGAAGCCCAAATCGACCTCTTGCCCAATGGCGTGGACAGCAATGCCTTTCAACCGAAAACATCTGAAGAGAGGACGGACAAACGACTGCTCTTTACCGGCAATATGGATTATGCACCGAATGTGGATGCGGTAGTGCATTTTACCCATAACATCCTGCCACACATTCGCAAGAAACACCCGGATGTGCAATTCACCATCGCCGGACAAAGGCCCGTGGCTGCTGTAAAAGCCCTGCAAGGACCCGGTGTTTCTGTTACCGGTTTTGTACCCAACCTGGCCGATGAATATGCACAGGCCACCCTGGTGGTTGCCCCCCTGCGGTTCGGCGCCGGAACACAAAATAAAGTGCTTGAGGCTTTCAGCATGGCCGTTCCTGTGGTATGCACTCCCGTTGGTTTTAAAGGCTTGGGTATTGAAAGCGGCGAAGGCGCCGTGATGTGCAACACGGATGAGGCCTTTGCAGCTTCCGTGATTCATTTGTTGGAACAACCGGAACTGAGGCATTCCATCGGAAACAAAGGCCGGGAACTGGTGGAAACCCGCTTCGACTGGAACATAATTGCATTAAAACTTGAAGCATTTTTTTACAAAGTGGCCAAGCATCGGCGCAATCCTGCTCGTCCTTAATGCCGGCTTGCTGGTGCTTTCTGCTGCATGGTGGCCTTTGCGGATGCTTTACGCAGACAGCGCATTCATGGGATGGCGCCTGTTTCAGCACGGCCAGCTGGAATTTGGCCACCTGAGGTTCAGCTCCCTGATCACCCAATTCCTCCCATGGGTGGCCGTAAACACGGGGATGGAACTGAACACCGTGTTGAGCCTGTACAGCTTCAGCCTGCAACTGCCATTGTTTGTGCTTGCCTGGTATGCTTTCAGGAAGAAATTGCATGGAACAGCCCTGGCTAGTTTTCTGTTGTGCACCGTTTGGACTTCTACCGCATGGTTCACTCCGGCCAGCGAAATGTTCCTCGCCGCAACTTTTGCCCTCGCCTGGCTTGCGGTACAAAACCATTCAGAAAAACCGTTTGCAGCAGCCATCCTGTTTTTTGTGGCAGCATTAACGCACAGCGGGATCCTGCCTGCGCTGGCATTGCTCGCCTTTGTTCATGCGGTTCATAATCCTGCAAAAAAATGGATGCCAACGGCATTGGCACTTATGTTCGTAGTGGCATTGAAATGGCTCATTACCGACAGTTACGAACACGGCTTTCTGGCCAAGCTCCTGCAACCGTCATTGCTTTCGCGCGCTTATCTGCCCGCGTATCTTGGCCGTACCATCACTCAAGGTTCCGGAGCGGCCATGTTGGTTATGGGCTGCCTGACAGCTGCAATCATGGCCGAGACGCCGCGCCGGCTGCTGTGGCATGGCCTGTCGTCCATCGGCCTCTTGCTGCTATTCGCGCTCATCTTTTGGGAAGGCGACAACGACCAGGTGATGGAAAAGAACCTGATTCCTTTGAGTTTATTCCTCTGTCATCCTTTGATTCAGGCATACAATGAACCTTTGAAATCACGCAAGTTCACACTTGTCCTGCCCCTGTTATTGCTGTTCGGCGCCTGGCAAACCCAACAAGGACAGGCTTGGGCCCTGAACCGGTTCAAACAACTGCGGAAACTGAGCCACTATACCCGAACAACATGCCCGAACGGAAAACTCGTCCTGACAGGCAACACAGAAAACTTTGACATGAAATTGCACGCCTGCTGGGCTTTACCTTATGAAACACTTATGTACAGCAGGATCTACACGCCCGAACAAAGCGCGGTTTCCGTGAAATTATTGCGCGAAGAACCCATTGGGCGGAGCTATCAGGAAGATGTATTTGTGGGCGCCGTTTTCGAACCACCACTGCCGGGAAAAAAGCTGCGCGCACGCGGCTACAATCTGCAACCTGCAGGCTATTGCACCAGAGCTGCGAACCTTTGCCGCTGGTAAAGAATATTGATCGCCATTCTGAAGTAAGTACTTCTAATGGGTACATTTGCAGCCAAAGTGTTTGAAGTGAAGCCTATGATGAGAATTGTGTACACAGCCTTATTCCTGCTCACAGCTGGCAGTGCGGCTGCGCAAAATTGTGGCAGCGATATCTGGTTGCAAAACTACCTTAAAGAACATCCGGAAGCCGTGGACCAGATCAAGGCTCTTGATGAAGGAGCCCGTCAATACAAACCTTCCGGAGTGCGTGCCAAGTACATCATCCCGGTTGTTTTTCACGTCATCCATACCGGAGGTCCCGAAAACATCAGCAAGGAACAAATCCTGGATCAAATGCGCGTGCTGAACCAGGATTTCAGCCTCACCAACCCCAATAAGAGCAAGATCCGCACGCCCTTTAAAACACTGGCTGCGGTGGCCGACATCGAATTTCGGCTTGCGCGTATTGACCCCAACGGGAATTGCACCGATGGCATCAACCGGGTGTATTCTCCGCTTGGCGTAGATGTGAATCAATCTACTGAAGATGTAAAATTCCTCAGCGGCGCGCGCTGGGATTACCGCAGATACCTGAACATCTGGGTAGTTACCAGTATCGACAATGGCGGCGGACAAGGAACCATATTGGGTTATGCCGTATTCCCTTTTGCAACCTCAGCATCCAGAGACGGCATTGTGATTCGTCACGACCGTGTGGGCACTATCGGCACGGCAACTCCGTCAGACAGCGGTCGCACCCTGACCCATGAAGTGGGCCACTGGCTCGGATTGTACCACACCTTCCAGGACGGATGCTTTGGAAACAACGATCAATGCGACGACACGCCTCCTGTGGCTTCAACCTTCACCAACGCCAACTGCCCGGCAAACGGTAACTCTTGTACCAACGATGTTCCTGACCTGCCCGACCAATGGGAAAACTTTATGGACTATTCGGAAGGAAGCTGCATGGCCATGTTTACACCTGACCAGCGCGACCGCATGTGGTATTTCCTGGGCATCAGCTCAGGAGGAAGGGCATTGAATGTGAGCACTACAAACCTCACCACAAATACGGGCGTGGTGCCGCAAACCGCTGTTGCTCCGGTAGCGAATTTCAGCGCTTCAAGACTGGTTGTTTGTACCGGGGAACCCGTGCGCTTTTTTGACGAATCATGCAAAGGACTTGTAAGTGCACGCAGTTGGTCTTTCCCTGGATCCAGCACGCCTTCAAGCAATGCAGAATCTCCCACAGTCATTTACCAGTCGCCCGGCACCTATGCTGTTACGCTGCTGGTTCAGAACAGCCGCGGCAGCAATCAGATGAGCAAAACGGACTACATCACCGTTAAACCGGCTAGTGCCAGCCTGAAAAGCCCATTAATTGAAGGCTTCGAAAGCAGCTTCCCGGCCCCGGGTTGGACCAGTTATACCGTGAACAACAAAGGTTGGAATACCACGGCTTCCTCATTCCATTACGGTGCACAAAGCTTGGTTTTACCGATCAACAGCTCATTCACCGCGGGCCTGCGCTACGCCTTTGAAACCCCGCAGTTTGACATCAGTCCCATCAAAGGCCAATCCCCGAAATTGTCGTTTATGGTTGGATATGCCCGTCGCGATGCAAACACCAATGAGGTGCTTCGGATTTATATCAGCACCAACTGCGGCGCCACCTGGAATCAAATTCTGGAGCGAAGCGGCGCCGGACTTGCTTCGGTTACCAGCCTGACACCAGGCTTCGCGCCTGCTGCTCTTTCAGATTGGAAACGCATCAACCTGAGCCTTACGCCCTACGAAAATGCCACCAATATGGCGTTCAAATTTGAAGTGGAAAGCGCTGCCGGTAATCCTGTCTATATCGACGACATCAACATCAGCCAGTATTTCACTTCAGTGGAAGCCATCAACGGAACACCCGTCATGGCTGCCGAAGTATTTCCAAACCCAAGTCAGGAAGATGCAGCTCTTCGCATCAGCCTCCGGGCCCCCTGCACCGGCAACCTGCGTATTCTGGATGCTACCGGCCGCATACTGCACGCAGCATCAGGCAATACGCTTCCCTCAGGAACACATACCCTTCCCTTGAACCTCAAACAAAAGGCGTTAAAACCAGGCGTTTATTTTGTTCAATTTGAAGGTGCAGGTTTCAACATCGTTAAACCCCTCTCTTACACGCCGTAACCATGGCCGACAAAATCAAAAACCTGGTCATCGTGGAGTCGCCTGCCAAGGCGAAGACCATTGAAAAGTACCTGGGCAAAGAATTCACGGTTCGCTCCTCCATGGGTCATATTCGCGACCTAAAAAAGGGGGATGGCGCCATCGACACCGCAGCCGGTTATACCCCGATGTATGAGGTTACACCAGATAAGAAAACGCTGGTGGCCGAATTGAAAAAACTGGCCGGCAAAGCAGAGACCATTTGGCTTGCAACGGACGAAGACCGAGAAGGAGAAGCCATTTCATGGCATCTGTTTGAGGTGCTCGGACTTAAAGACAGCAGCACCCGCCGCATAGTTTTCAATGAAATCACCAAACCCGCCATTGAACATGCCGTTCAAAATCCGCGAACCATCGACCGCCATCTGGTAGATGCTCAGCAGGCGCGCAGGGTTTTGGATCGCCTGGTGGGATACGAACTGTCTCCGGTGCTTTGGAAAAAGGTCAAACCTTCCCTCAGCGCCGGTCGCGTGCAAAGCGTGGCTGTAAGACTGATTGTGGACCGTGAACGTGAAATCAACGATTTTACCAGCCGCAGCGATTTTCGGATCAGTGCGGAATTTGAAACTGCCACAAATAAGAAAATCAAGGCTGCACTCGACACGCGTTTCGCTTCAGAAGAAGAAGCCGCCAGCTTCCTGCAATCCTGCATCCCTTCCCAATTCCGGGTGGCTTCCGTAGAAGTGAAACCGGCCTTCAGAAGTCCCGCACCACCCTTCACCACCTCTACCCTGCAACAGGAAGCAAGCAGGAAGCTGGGATTCAGCGTGGCACAAACAATGCAGGTGGCCCAAAGGCTATACGAAAACGGCCACATCACCTACATGCGTACCGATTCGGTGAACCTTTCCAAGCTCGCCATCGGCGCAGCCGCACAGGAAATCACCAAGGTTTATGGCAAAGAATTCTCCCAGCCAAGAAATTACACCACCAAAAACGAATCGGCACAGGAAGCACACGAAGCCATCAGGCCAACCTATTTCAACGAGCACAGCGCCGGTTCAGACCTCGCCGAACGCAAGTTGTACGACCTGATCTGGAAGCGATCCATCGCAAGCCAGATGAGCAAAGCCGAACTGGAAAAAACCATCATCACCATTGAAGGCAGTGGATTGAAGGCTCGGTTCATCGCCGAAGGCGAAGTGATACGTTTCGAAGGCTTTTTGAAGGTTTATGTGGAAGGACTGGATGATTCTGAAGACGATGAACAGTCTGCACTGCTTCCAAAGGTGGCACCGAACGAAACCCTGATTCCCCTGAACATCAGCGCCACCCAAAAATACAACAGACCGGCGCCGCGCTACACAGAAGCCAGTCTGGTGAAGAAAATGGAAGAACTGGGCATTGGCCGTCCATCAACCTATGCACCAACCATTTCCACCATCCAAAAAAGAGCATACGTAGAAAAAGCCAGTCGCGAAGGCATCGAACGCGCATTTACTGTGCTCAGCCTGAGCCATGGCAGCATCAGCAGAACGGTGAAATCAGAAATTACCGGTCAGGAAAAAAATAAGTTATTCCCTACCGATATAGGCATCCTCGTAACTGATTTCCTTGCTGCCCATTTCCCTGAAATCATGGATTTCGGCTTCACGGCAAGCGTGGAAAAGGACTTTGACGAGATTGCCGACGGCAAGACCCGTTGGGTGGACATGATCGACGATTTTTACAAGCCGTTTCAGGTGCATGTGCAAAAAACACTTGCGGAAGCCGATCGGGTAACAGGAGAACGCATCCTGGGAACCGATCCCAAAACCGGCCATACCATTTTGGTGCGCATGGGTAGGTTTGGACCACTGGTTCAAATTGGCAGCAAAACAGAAACAAGTACGCCACAATTCGCCAGCCTTCAGAAAGATCAATCGCTGGAGCATATCACCCTGGAAGCTGCTTTGGATTTATTCAAACTGCCCAGAGAAATTACGCTGATTGACGGGTTGCCCGTGGTGGCTGCTTTGGGGAAATATGGTCCTTACCTGAAGCACGACGGTCAATTTTATGCTGTACCCAAAGGAACGGATCTGCTGGCCATGACTCCTGAAGAAGCCGCTGCATTCATCATGGCTGCGCGCAATGCGCCTAAGCTGCCCATAGATCTGGGCGAGATGGATGGCGTTAAGGTACAGGTGAACAAAGGTCGATTTGGTCCTTACGTAAAACTGGGAAACCTGTTCGTAACCATTCCCAAGGGAGAAGATATGTTCAGCATCACGCTGGAACGCGCCAAGGAACTGATTGCCGATAAAGCCAAGGCAGAAGCCGCTAAAATCATCAAGACTTTTGCTGAAGATAAAGACGTTCAGGTATTGAAAGGCCGCTACGGCCCTTACCTGGCCAAAGGCAGGGACAACTTCATGATTCCGAAGGGTCAGGATCCGGAAACCCTCACCTGGGAACAGGCACAGGCCTTGATGGCCAGCGGCGCAGGCAAGAAAAAAACCACCAAAGCGGCGGCAAGCTCCATCAAACCAGCTGCCGTAAAGGCCAAGGGTACTGCCAAGAAAACCACCACAGCCAAAGGCGGAAAGAAAAAATCCTAAACTGTGATCAGCCCGGGAGCACTGAAGGCCTTGATTTCCCTTCTGGATGACAGCGATCCCGAGGTGTTGGAACATGTGGAATCCAAATTGCTGTCCGAGGGTCCTTCCCTGATTCCTCAGCTTGAAGCGTATTGGGAAGAAGAAGAAGCAAACCCGGAAGTGATGCTGAAACTGGAAACGCTGATTCAACGGCTGCAACAGTCTGACTTGGCCAACACCTTGCAAGACTGGTACCTGCATGACCGCGATGACTTATTGAAAGCCTGCATCATTTTGGCCCGAATTCAATATCCGGGCCTAGATGCGAAAGACTTAAATGTTCAGTTGGAACGGATCAGGCTGGATGCGTGGATTGACTTTCGCGAAGACATTTCACCGCTGGAACAGATTGCCATTTTGAACCACACCATGTACCACAAGCATGGATTCAAAGGGAATACCCATGACTACCATGCGCCGGATAATTCATTCATCAACAGGGTATTGGAAACCCATTCGGGCAATCCAATAGTGTTGGCCAGCATTTATGCCATTGTAGCCCAACGCCTGAATCTGCCTGTATTTGGGGTCAACCTCCCGCAACATTTTGTTTTGTGTTTTCTGGAAGAACCCATGCAGGATCATGAGGTTAGTCCATTTGCCAAAATGCCCTACCTGAAACCTGAACACTACGGACAGGTACTTTTTTACATCAACCCGTTCAACCAGGGGCAGATCTTTGGAAAGAAAAATATTGACGACTTTCTGGCAGAATTAAAACTCGAGCCCAAGCCCTCCTATTACCAGCCTTGCACCACGCTGGACATGATACGCCGCATGTTGCGAAACTTGCGCCATGCATTCACGCGGGAGCAAAAGGCAGAAAAAGTGGCATTGGTTCAAAAGCTCATGCGTGTATTGGAGATGGATGATGAATTGGATGATGCGTCCGACCGCAAATCATGGAATCCGGACCAAAGCACTTGACGGCTCGGAGGATTGGTGTATATTTGCAGCCCTTTAGTTCTTTGCCCGGATGGCGGAATTGGTAGACGCGCCAGACTCAAAATCTGGTGATGGCAACATCGTGCAGGTTCGATTCCTGTTCCGGGCACTACCACAAATCAAATACACACTCATCACGGCACTTTCGCCGTGGAGGGCAACCGTTATGCCACCTTTTTTGCAAAAGAAGGCATCATGTGTTCACGGTTGCCCGAATGCTTTCGGAGCATCTCCTGCTGACTTTCAATAATCCGCATGGCGCGGCCCATCTCCTGTCGCAGAAGTCTTAACTCTTCCAGAATCGGATTCACACCTGGTACTTCTACCGGAACCGGCTTCTTTTCTTCCACTGGAACACCTTTTACCAAAGCATCTACCGGCGCTCCATCCAACTGCATACTCCCTTCGCCAGTTAGTAACCATGTGGGATTCAATTCCGGGAATTTTGTGAAAATGCTCTTCAACAAATCTCCAGAGGGATTGCTTCTGCCACTGATAATGTGACTTATCGCTTGTGGGGTTACACCGATAGCTCTTGCGAACTGAGAGTTTGAGGATCGAATGCTCCAGATAAAGTCACTCAATCTTTTTCCAATTGATTCTTCCATAGTTTTTCACATTTTTTCAACAATAGACACGGTTTTAAATTAATAGTTTAGGTTTGCAACTGTTAATCACAAACAACAACCGAACCGTTTTTCAAATCTAAACGCAACACGTTGCGTTTAAACCGATGTTGAAAAGATATGGACAAATCATCCCGCAAACTCGACAAAGCAGCAACAGACCTGTACATCATTCATGTAACAGAATGCCTGGCTCCGAAAAACAGGCTGGAGCGGGAAGTGATAGATTACTTCTATCGCACACAGCACCTGAACCTGGTAACTGCACATGCGCTGGGCAACTGGCGCCGCTTGCAGGAAGCGCAAATTGACAAAGCCAACGCGAAGCACCCGCGAAGTAAACCCGTCAGGTTGATTTGTACCCAACAGGAGCTGTTCACCACCTTCATCACAATTAACATTCACCATGTGCGTGAGGTGATTTCCGAAGTAACGCTGCCAGATACTTTAAGCGCATGACGACTGAGCTCAAATATCACTACTACAGCAACTGGGACGGCAAGAAACACAGCTTCTCCACATTACGCGAAGCGAAAGCCAGTGCAGCTAAAGACACAGGCGTATCACAGACAATTTTCAATAAACAAACCGGAAGGATTGCCGCATCCGTTCGAGCATCCGGACATGTTCCGGCTTAAAGCAATTGACCTGATATAACGCCACCATGCCCATTCTTTACAGACACTACGGAATCATCATTCGATTCTACTCAGACGAACATGATCCAATTCATGTGCATGCGATTTACCAGGACGCGGTGATAAAGGTTGTCCTGCATACCGAAAAATCTGAAGTAGTACGGATTGAGTATATAGCCACCCAAGGAAAGTTTCCGGCTGCTGATTTGCGCCGGCTGAAAAGATTCATTCAAGTATTCAAACAAAAGATTGTCATGCGCTGGGTTGAATACTTCGTGATGAAAGAAACAATTAAAGCAATCACCATTAACCGCAAACTGAAACATGAAGATTCTTTCAATTAAGCACGAAAAAGACCTGGTGTTTCTGGTGGAAATCAACACTGGCGAAACCAAGCGCTGCGATTTCAGACCATTCTTTGAAAAGAACAAGAAGCATCCTGCAGTTCAGTACATTCTGAACAATCCTGAATTGTTGCACAACCCCTGGATTGATGAAACCGGCACGCCTTGTTGGGGCGCGGATGTATACGAGCCTACAGTTGATTTAAATCCCGACAACATTTTCAAAGGACTTTACGACTATGTGGATTAACGCATCACCACATATAGGTAATGCCGGCCGTCAATGGTTGTACCTGCTGGGCCGGCGCTGCCTCGGTTTTTGTTGTCATTTCTTGGGTCTTCAAGAAAACGATGGATGTAATAGTCTTCAAGCTCTTGAATGATGTCTTGTCTTGCTGCACATAAAACCTGCATCGTTTTGTACTTCTCGTACTTTCCGGAACGCTTTTCAGGCGCACTGGTACGGCCTATTTTGAAGCCTCTGCAATCCCTGATCATCCGGTTGATACGACGGGTAAGGGTGCGCTTCACTACTGACAGATTATCGGAAAGCTTGACCTTCATCACGGTTTCGGTGAGAATGTTGGAAACCGGTATCCCAGATATTCCCTCATGCCTTGAAAATGCCTGGTGGAATAAAAGAGCCAGCGCCTCGGTTTGTGTTGGTTTAGAAAAAGCCATGCACAAGTATATCCAATCAGGCCATTATCCACTGCCAATTAGCTAAATGTCGCTTATGAAACATAATGAAAAGCTCGCTTTGCTCATTCAACCATTCATTCTCACACCTGAACTGGTTGCCTGGATCAACGAAACCCGGACATCCGACATTTTACGCCGGCACACCAGGTTGGTGATTCAAAAGTTTGATCCGGCGGGCCAGAGCTCCGACAAAAACCCTCAACCTCAGGAAGCATGAAAAATATACGCAACTGGTTTTCAACCGTCGAAGGCAACCTGGTCATTGCCTGGGAAGATGTCATCTACGGGTTCTTTCTCTGCCTGACCACCATGGTATTGATCATGTTGCTGCGCTGGCTGCTGATCTCTGTAGAAAGGGATCGCGAAAAAAAGCACCGGGCAGCAATGCGCCGTCAGGCCTTATTAAAACGCAGCTATGAAAAACGCCGTTAAAATCACTGTTCTGGCCTCGAATCAGGCCGTCTTTATCCAGGTGGGCAAATACTGGCCCTTTCGCCGGATGATCCGCTTTGACATTACCGATGGTAAATCCTGCTCTGAGCTTGACACCTTAATCAGCACGTTGCAAAAAGCCAGAGTGCGTGCATTCTCAAAATTCAACCCGAAGAAAAAATGAACAAGCCCGATTTCACTCCTTTTCTGGCTTTTCTGGCCGGTTGGATTTTATCCTGGTGGTGGCACCAGCCCTTCAAGAAACAACCTCCAACAAAACCTCAATAACCATGCAACAAGCAGAAGTAAACAAGGAATCGTTTTACCTGGCGGCCCTTCAGGGAGTTTGCGCAAACGAGAATGTAAAACATGCTCCGGCGCATGAGGCAGCGGCTTATGCGTATGAAACAGCCAATGCGCTGATGGATCTGATTTCCAAAGAGCAACCGGCCCGGGCAAAACGATCAAAAAAAGCGAACTGAACTTATGACCAGTTACAACATATACCCCAAAAAGTTTATCAGCACCAATATTTATGTGATTGGTCGCTGGAAGGATCTGAGAAAGAACGAAACACTGATTTATCAGGCCAGTGCGCTTACTCGTTGCGGCACCAACATTCACCGATTTACCAACAAAATGGGCGATGTCTTTCAGTACACCGAAGAGTTCTGGATGAAACTGATCAAAAGAGGCGACCTGATGAAAGTGGAATCGCCTAAACCCCGTGTCCAGGAACACGCCCATCAATTCGCATAAATGATTACAGTCAGAATACCCAATGGATTGTCCGGCAGTCTGTGCCTGAAGCGTGAACAGCGCTTCAGGTACAGCACGAACCGCACGTTTAAGTCCTATGGGCTCTGGCTGCTTTTAAAAACAGTAACTACATCGGGCCACATTCAGAATTACCAGGAACAATTGCCTGATCTGATGGTGCTTACCCGATTATCAAGATCCACATTCTACCGCCATTTGAACTGGTGTGTGGAACTGGGCCTTGTAAAAAAAGGGTCGCAAGATTTGCGGCTCACATCATTTGAGCGCGTGTCCGCTGAATTGTTGTTGGAAGGAGGTGCAATTGACCTTCAATACGATGCAGACAGCGGCCCCTCAATTGACCAATTGCTCAAAGCATTGGAGTATTCTGAAGCTCGCGCGAAAATGGCGTTGGGCCTCAAAGCAACCATCCGTCGAACTCCGGCTGTGGTAAGAGCCTTTAAACTCATGGCAATGTACCAGGGAAAACCTGAACTGGAATTCACCAGGGAAAACCTGTTTGCCATGCAGAAACAAGCGTTCTGCCACGGTGGGGCTGAAGATGTGTATGAGATGCTTTTTGAGGCGAACCCTGATCTGAACCGCAAGCTCGAAACGATTGCCTTCTGGCGAAACATGAAGTGCATTTCCACCGCCCATTATGAAAGGCGCCAACTGGAGAAATCCGGACTGATCCATGCCACTTCAAGGGAGCCAATACAATGCAAGTATTCGTGTATTCCGGACAGCAGCAAAGTCAAAGGCAGACTTCGTGAGCGCAAACGCGCCTGGAGCCAGCGAACTCAATCGGCTATTTGGTACCTGCCGGTAAGCCTCGAACTTAATCTACCAACAGCAGCGCAAGCATGAATTTAAGCAACATCGCAAAACCCGCACCAGTTGCGGATTGTGTCAAAAATCGAAACTACCTAAAGGCACTGAAAAACCCTAAAGGGTCTTCAGGTATTCAGGTATTCTGTTCTTCAGAATATTCTGAATATTCAGAAAACGGCCAAAAGTTCAAAAAATGTGAATAACCCCAATATGAACACGCAAATACAAGATTCCAAACTCAAACTCTACGTTGTTTTTAAGCCGGAGTATCGTAAAATCACCCCGGATGGAGAAGAAAGAAATGGCTTTTTCTACATGGGCCAGTGGTTGTTAAAATACTGGTATCAACAGTACCACCTTCCAATGGACAACGAATTGGTGGCCGTAATCAAGAAGCTCCAGCAACTCAAAGGTCGCATTGAGAAAGTGGTGATTTACGACCGACGTAATGAAGCTCCATCCCCGGTGATTTACGAATGGTATCGCGGCAACCTGATCAGCGATGGCCTAAAGGGAAAAATTAACCCCAAAATGTTCGAATGAAATCCATCAGCATTAAATACCAGGATCCGATTGAGCTTCGAATACTGGAGCAATGGTGTCGGCCAATCAGCTACGAGAATTTTACCGAATGCCTGGTGGACGCAGTTTTGCAGCAAGTACGCCTGAAGATTCACAGCAAAATTTTGCGTTTACCGTTTTACGCAAAAATGAAAGGAAAGCTCCGACTGAGCCAGGCAGAAGCATACGCGCTCTGGAACCGCGTGAGTTACATCTACAAACCAGACACCGGTTACGAAATGAGCCTGTTCAACCGGGAGATCGTTCAGCTGCACAAATACATGCTTACAACAGAAATCAATGCTCGATATGGATCCTGAAAACCTGAAACCCATCACCTGGAAAGAACTCAGCCAGTTATTCGGGCTGGATCAGCGGACAATCCGCCGCTGGATCCAGGATAATCTTCCGGAAATACAGATCAAGAAGAACAAACGGACATTTACAGCTTCTGAGCGGAAAATGATTCTCAGCAGGTGGGCCGATGTGCGCGAATGACCATCATGGGAATGAAGAATAAATTTCTTTTCTATGCGCTATGGCTGCAAAATACAACACACCGTCATCCAACTTAAGACCAATTCTATAGTCACCAATTCTTATACGATAATGATTCTCTGCACCAGACAACTTCTTGATGTTATTTAATTCTGTCAGGGCGTTGGCGGATTCAGCTTTCAGAATCGCTGATTTAACTCGGTTTTTTATTATTGGATCTCGAATTTTATCCAATTGCTTCACGAAAAGCTTCGTAAACTCAACGTTCATTTCGAAAGTTTACTCATCACTGATTTGCGACTGGCAATACCAGATTTCATACCTTGATCAATCAATCCAGCCAGCGCTGCATCTTCAAGATTTTGCTTTTTCAAAATCCGGGCCTTAAGGCCCATTTTGCGAGTGAGCTTCAGAAGAAGTTCTGCTTCTGACTTTGAACAATTGACAAGAATGCTTTCCATACCTCAAAAATACCTATCAAAAAGTATGCAACAAAAAAGCCTTCGTGACAATTTGATGCATCAAAAAGCAATACGCAGCATTTCACAACATCTAAACGCATCTTAACGCAAAGCAGTTTGCGCAAGCGTGAAACCTTTGTTGCCCACGATGAAAGCGGGCAAATTGATTTTGGGTGCCGGAATCTTATTCGGTCTTTGGAAACTGGCAAATGCAGCCACTAAGGCATCTGCATTGCAGAGCAACATTTACGTCAATCCGGCATTCAAATCTGCCCGAATGCAGGGCATCACTCCACTGGTAACTTTCGCCGTTACCATTCAGAACATCAGCGGCATCAATCTCAGGGTACGCAACTTGTTCTCAAAAATCTTCATCATTACCCCGGAAGGGCGCTCTGAAATCGGATACTCCAATGTAACCGATGAAGTTGCAATGCCCAGCGGCGAAAGCAGCAGCTTTGATACGACGTTCAACATCAGTGGTTTAACCACAATCAGCCGCATTTTCAAAGCGCAGCGGCTTGAAATCGTCACCTATTATGAAGTAGCCGGCCAGCGCCTGAGCTATACCAGCAACATGAATGTTGCCGAAGTCGTAAACGGGATCAAGGCAAAGCTCGGCCTGAAAGGCACAGATGAATACCTACAATACAATCCCCTTACAGGAACCTATCAAAGCGTGATCTGACCTTGTACCAGGAAACCTTCATATCAGGACTTGGGCTGACAGCCTCTCACAGGCGCACCATCCGTTCCGGGAAGGAGTATGATCGCTTTTTTGGTCCACCCAAGGGAACCGATCCACTTTTGAGCCAGGGCGCCAGTGTATATGACACCCTGGATTTCATGGCGGACATTGTTTCCAAAACAGCCAGTGAGAGCAGATCCATTGCGGCCCAATTAAAAGGAACCGGTTTAGCTGATACCTGCCGGAAGCTCTGGAACTTCTGCTACAACCACATCCAGTACAAACAGGATTCACCAGGCGAAGAACAATTGCGCAGTCCATCGCGCACCTGGGCCGACCGTAAATCAGGTGTTGATTGCGATTGTTTTTCCATCTTCTGCAGCTCAATTCTGTCCAATTTGGGAATTGCGCACAGCCTTCGCATTTGCGAGCTGAAGAATAAAGGCTATTTCCAACATGTATATGTGGTAGTTCCTGCCGACCAGCGCGACGGCAACCTTTCAGGAGGATATATAACGATTGACCCGGTGTTGGATCGCTTCAATATGGAAGCACCCGGCATCACAAAAACCCATGATAAAATGATACCAGTTCGATTTCTGAATGGCGCTGACAGCGCTTTAAGCAGCAACAGCTTCGGCACTGAGTTTGACGAATTCAGCGGCCTTGGTTGCGCATGTGATAGCGCCGGCCAGGTAGCCGATAAATTTGTTTCAGCTTGCGCAACCAATTTGCGCAACACACGCCAGGCTATTGCTGCAAACCCTGACCGTCTTTGTGCCATTTATGATGTTCCGGCACTGCTTCAGGGAATTGATTATGCGCTTCAATACGAGCATGATCCGAACGCATTTGGAGATGCACTGGCTGTAGTTGCTCAAAGGGAAGCAGGGTTTCTGCTTCTGCACCTGGGTGGCATTGAAGATGAATTGCTCGGATTGGATGGCGGACTCGGCAAAGGTGTCTTCAGCAAAATGGCTGCCGGAGTAAAAGCTACCGTGAAAAGAGCCGGTGAAAAGGCACAGGATGCTGCGAAAAAAGCAGTCAAAGTCGCCAAACAAGCCGGTGAAAAGGTCATTCAATATTCACCACTCACCATTGCGGCCAGAGCCGGTTTTCTCCTGGCAATGGAAATCAACATGTTCGGCATTGCTGATCAGATCCGCTGGGGATATGCAACACCCGATCAATTGAACCGTTTCGGTGTTTCAGCACAAGAAGCGGCGAAAGCTCGCGCAGCCTTGGCAAAGGTGGAAGACATGTTCGTCCGTATCCTGAAGGGCCAAAAAGATTCGCTGAAAAAAGCCATTCTAAGTGGCAAACAGCGACTGGATGGACTTGGTGGCGGCTTTGCTGGTGTCTTGGGGGAGCCCGCAACTGCCGCTGCCACAACATCCGCAGCCATGGCCTTTATCCTTAAAGCCAAAGATTGGATTGCTGGACTGAAGATAGTTCCAAAGGTTAAGGAACTGGCTGAAAAAAATCCCGATGCAGTGAAACAGGCCAAAAACAAACTCCTGAACAAGGTATTTGGCCAGAGAAATAAAACGCTTCCTACAGCCGATGGAAAACAAATTATTGAACAGCCACCGGCACAGGATCCTATGGCACCGCCAGAAGCTCAGGATCCTATGGCGCCGCCAGTAACGCAAGCTCCGCCAGTGAACACCCCCGACACAACATTCAGCGATAACCCTGCAGCTTCATACATGGCACAAACGGAAACTCCAGTTGCCAACAATACGGAAACAACGATTAATCCAGATCAAGTATTTCCGCAAAACCCAACAGCAGCAACAGCATTGCCGCAAGAAAAAAAAGGCAATTCCGGGCTTGTAATTGGAGCCGTTTTAGGGTTGGGCGCACTTGCATTTTTCGCCAGCAAATCAGGGAAAAGCAAGTCACTCAATGGGCCCGGCAAATCTCATAGCAAGCCAAAAAAGAAAGCGAAAACTACAGCTAAACCGAAGGCCCAAAAGAAAGGTAAGACTAAAAAAAGTGCAGCCCCAAAGCGGAAGTACGCAATCACCATAAAATAACCAAACAACAATAGATACCATGAAAATGCCTCAAACGAAGGAAATGGTAGGCTCTGCAAAAAGCATGGGCCTTACCCTCGGCGGCTTTATCGGCGCAAATGCCGTGGCCAAGGCCGTAAACAAAGACAACTGGAAAGTGAATGGTCTGATGACTGTAATCTCCCTGCTTGTACTGGGTGCCAGCAAAAAAGAATGGCAAAAGAACCTGGCTACCGGCACCGGCGTGTATTTCGGCATTAAAACCATGAACAATCTCACCACTGAAGTTGTGAATGGTCTTTCAGGTGTGCCTGATTCCGTAAAGGAGATCATGAACAAATACATTCCCCGCCTGGGTGAAACTGATGAGGATGATGCCGTAGGAGCACTGAATGCATCAGAAAGAGAAATATTGCTCGGCTACATGGGCAATGCTACCGGAGCTGAAGAGTTGCTGGGTAACACACCAAGAGCCATTCCAGCAAACATTTCTGCTGGTTCAAAAGCTGTTTCCAACAGGAACACCTTCATGTGCAAAGCAATCAACGGATTGAACTTCTAATCAAATCAGAAAACATTTAATCAATCAATATCATGCAACCAAATCTGCAAGAAATCATCAACCTGCGCATGGCCGGCTTCATCAGCCGCGCTGCTGCCTATCTCATGAGCAAGCTCGGAGAATTGAACCCAAATACCGCTGCAAAACTGGGTAGCGGTGCCCTGGAAGTAGTGGACGCTGAAGTAATCCATACTTTTGGTGTAGCCACTGGCGGAAGCGGCGGCGTTTATGCCGTATTGGACAACAGCCAAACCACCATTAACCGCGAAATTGGAGTTTCCGATTTCGACAAGGGAAGATTGGATGAAGACAGTTACCTGTCTGTAAATCGAGTAATCCTTGACTATGGCGGAATTGCTGCCAGCTACAACAGCAAGAACAAGGTATTCTCTCCTGCCAAATATGATGTAGCCGGAGCAGCTCGCTTCCCTGCCGAAGTTTTAAATGGTCGTTTGCGTGTATTTGCGAATAACAAGCCGCTGTTTGAAATGCCTGTGGATGGCTGTGTGCTCAATGGTCGTGAATTCCAGGGTAAAGAAGATCTGCGCGAGCTGGAGATTCCAAAAATCATTCCCGGTGGAACTGACATCCGCATTGAACTGATCACTCCAGGTGGCACCGCAATCAGCGGAACGGCCAGCAATTCACACCACTTCAAACTTCGCTTCCAGGGCGCTATCACCAAAGCTGCCCCCGGCAAATAATTATTTAATCAAAGGGCTGCCGGATCAAAGGCCGGCAGCCCTTTCATTTAAAACGCTATGGCAAATCACAAACACATCCTGAGGTACAACCTCCGCGAAAAACGATACTACAGATTCGATGTAGTGCGTGACATTTTGGTGGAGATCGGCAAGGAAGAGTACCACACCTTGAAAAAAGAAAATGAGGATGCTGATAAAGCCTCCACCACAGACAATCAATCTCAATCAACCCATGAGAACAACAACCCTTAACCTCGACATTCCGCTGACCGGAGCTATTGCTGCCGGCACTGCCAACACAGCCACTGTTTCCATTCCTGCAAACAAGCGGGTAAGCGCCGTGGAATTCACTGAAGTTGCCAATGCTGCAGCTCGCAATTATGACATCCGCATGGATGACAAAACCGGCATTGTACAAGATTACAGCCACCGCCTGGCCGTTTGTGCTGTAGTGAACGGAAATACATTCCTGAATACGCCATTCCGCGAGCGGCGCCATCCTTACAACCTGGACGGCAACCAAAACATTTCGATCCAAACACGCATGATCGATGCTTTGGGAGCTGGTGAAACCATTCGCCTTCGCGTAACCTTCCACCTGGTAGATTGTGCCTGATGAAAGCCGGTTGTATCGACGTTCGCTTTGAAATGTTGGGTGCGGATGCAAACCTTTTGCAAACAGAAGGTTGCGTTCGCTTCGAGATAGAAGTTCTGGGCAACACACCGATTTTGTTCGACAATACGGCCCCTATTTGGCCGGCGGACGGCAAAGTGTGTTTCCCGGCAATTGGTGAACGGCCCTACTGCCGGAATTTCCCAATCTCCTGGAACACCGACGATATCAGCTCCCCGGATCGTCGGATTAGAGTTACAAAATATTACCTCACCTGCTGATATGTGGAAATCCATCGCACAGATATTCTGGCAGTCTGTTGAAAAAATCGGGCTTGCAGCAAGCATTCTGCTTGCATCAGTAATTGTTGAAGGCTTCCTGATCTTCCACCTGTTCATGAAAATTGACCGGCTGGAAAACCAAGTTAAAGACTGCCAACAGAGCCAGGTAAAACTTCTGACCGAGGTGGTATTGAACAACACAGAGGCACTTATTGAATACAGGGAGCAAATCAAGTACATGCAGTATTCCAGAAACCCATGAAAAAGCAATGTATCCAATGCTCAGCAGCATTTGAAGCGAAAAGGGCCGATGCCCGATTCTGCTCCAATGTTTGCCGCGCCCATTACCACAACGACAACAAGGGCCGGCAAACGCAACAACAAACGCAACAACCGCAACTACCCATGTTTCAGCCGCCTGTAGCTCAACCAATCACCCATCAGAACTTTGGACTTTATGGCCTGGAAGATCCGCGCATTCAGAAGTTACAGGACAAAATAGAAACCCTTCAGGAAAAAAACAGGTCACTGGAGATTGAAATGATGCAGGTGAAAGCCAATGCACAAATTCAGGAACAAATCAACAAGTTCAAGGCCGACATGGAGCCGGAACCTCCCGGCGGCCTCGCTGGGCTGGTGGACACCATCACCGGCAATGAACGGCTCATGAACCTTGCAGAGAAATTCATTGAAGCCAAAATGATTAATTCCGAAAGCTCTGGGGACGGCAACCTTTTATCCGGAGTAGAAGGTGATAAACGCGACAAGCTGCATGCGCTTTTAGAGATAGGCAAAACCCTGGACGAAAACATGGTGGACGTATTGCTCGGTATTGCCGGGAAAGCATCCGCTGACCCAGAAGGATTTTTTCAAGGGCTGCAGGAAGCCAGTGCATTACCAGAAGAACAACCACTTAAATCCCCATTTATACCATGACAACCATCAATTTGGAACTTCCCACCACCAATGCCGCTGAAGTAGCAATTACACGCATTGCGCTGCAAAAGCTGGCAAAAAACATCACTCCCATGAACCTGCAATTCCTGGCAGAGCTGTCTGAGAAACCCAAGGTGAATGAGAAGCTCCATGCCAAGAAAGGCACCATCCGAACATTTTTATGAAGAACGCTAACTTGAAGACAGCCGCGATAATCGGCGGTGTAGCATTGGCTGTAGGCGGGGCCGGTTATTTAATTGTTCGCCGTATCGTGAGAACTGCGAAGATCAATAACACGACAAGGAAGCTGGATGAGATTGATTCCAAAGACCCCAGAGAAGCTCTTGCCGTTGGCTTTGCGCAACAGCTTTATGCTGGTTTTAATCCGTATTCCTTGGATAATACCTGGTTTTCATGGGTGCCGGATGGAACCGATGAGGAAGCACTTTATCGCGTTGCTCGTGAAATGAAAGCGCGAAATGTAGAGTTTTCTCGAGTTGCCAAAGCGTACCGAAATCTTTACCAAAGCGAACTGATTCAAGATTTAACCAGCGAATTAGATCCAGGAGAATTAAGAATGTTCTATCAACAATTGGGTATGAATATATCAGGAATTGGATCTGCTCAGGTAAATAACTCACTCATATTGATATGACGAATACAAACAAAATACTCATCGGATTACTCATCGGCGGCGTGGCCGCTGGCGGCTATTATTTGTACCGCCGCAGTAAGGAGGGCACAAATTCAAACGCACCTTCACCTTCACAAAACGAGGATCCAAATACTTCATCTGTAACACCCCAAAAGTCTGATCCAAACAACAGCGGCGTATATGTAGCCCCTCAGGTTTCCTTCCAGGACAAGGTTAAAATGTTGCAAGCTGCCTTGCGAATTACCGCAGATGGAGTTCCTGGAAAACAGACCATGACCACACTGAACAAGTTTTTGGTTGTCCCAAAGCTTGATCAGAGCAATATCGACATCACCACAAAGCGAATTAAACTACTTGCTGAAGCTGTTTTCAGCCTGTATTACAATAAAGACCAAAGCCTTGCACGACGAAAAGAGATGTGGAATGAATGGCGCGCTAAAATCAATTCATCCAATTTAGGCCTTGACTTTTCTCGCAACGTACCACCATCGTTCGCCAATTACTACGGCAGAGGCATTTACCAATTTTACAACCCCGCCATTTCTGGCTTAAACGGAACAACCAACCTTCCATTGATATGAAAAAGCTACTACAAAAATTTGCACAAGATCCTCGCACTACTGTAACCGGTTGCGGTTCTGGCGTATTACTCATTCGCGAAGGACTTCAATCTGGAAACTACTGGATTGTTGCCAGCGGCGCATTGACCCTTTTGATGGGAATTTTCGCAAAAGACGGAGGTAAATAAGCCATGGCAGACTATCGGAGCAGGGTTTCAGGCCTTCTTTATGATGAGGGTGGATTAAGTAATTCAGCGCTGGACACCACGGCGGCCCGTAATCCCGTGCCCGATGGAACCGGCAATCACACGAACAAGGGTATCACATGGGCTGCCTTCAAAATGTTGGCTCCCAAGCTGGGATACCAAGCCACACCAGAACTGTTTTACCGCATGCCGAAGGATGTCTGGATGAAAATATACAAGGTTGGGTTTTGGGATGCTGTCCGTGGTGATGAAATCAAAAGCCAGGCAATTGCAGACATGATTGTCGATATTGCTTTTAACGCCGGCCCAGGTCGAGCTGCGCAACTTGCGCAAAGAGCGGTAAACCGGATGGGCCACAAGCCCCCATTGCCGGAAAACACCACATTTGGCCCTTTGACAGTGCGCGGCGTAAATCAATTCAGCCGCACCAAGAATCAGGAAATCAGCCTCCTTTCCCGGCTTCGTGACGTTCGTATTGCACATTGGAAAAGCCTTTCCAACTGGGAAACCTTCAAAAATGGCTGGATGAACAGAGTGAACAACCTGTATCGTTCGGGATTGGAAACGATTAAGAAGAACCCCGGAACCGGCATTTTGATTTTTGCACTCGCATTTGGCGGCTGGTATTTATACCAAAAAACACAGGCATGAGCAGCGTATTTGCACAAATATTGAAGATCAACGGCACGATTGTAACTCGCGCCCGTTTACGAGATCTGGCAGATCAACTTGCCAGGACAACAGATAAAGCACTTACCCTCAAGGTGCGAAAGGCAATCAAAGCCATGGATCAGAACGGAGTAAGATCCGCCCGGATTGAATTTGATGAAAGCCTGATCAATAAAACCTTCATGCCCGAGACCATGACGCTCGCAGAGCTGGAGGGATTGTATGGTATCGAGGTACACCCGGCAGATCTGGGCGAAGCCAAATCTGGTAATACCTTCTTCGCAGAAGTCAGCCGGCGCATCCTGGATAAAATCAAAACCGGAACACTGCCCTGGCGAAAACCATGGAGCTCTACTTTCGATACTCCACCAGGCGGATCCTTTGATTTTATCAATTACGTTACAGGTAAGCCTTATCGCGGAGCCAATTGGCAGATGTGCATGATGTTTGGCGGCGGAGGCACTTCCTTCATCACTGAAAAACAGGCCAAGGAACGAGGCGGAAAAATTGTGAACCCCAAAGCCTGGATTCCCATTTGCTACTTTGTGCGCAGCAAAGTAACCAGAACCGCCAAGGTAAAAGACAATGATGGAAATGAAAAAACTTACACCTTCGAAGAAGTGCTTGCCGGCATGAAGTGGTACAAGGTTTTCCCCATGAATGCCACCGAAGGGGTAAAGCCGGTCAATCGAAAAGATAAAGGCACCAAAACAGTTGTTGAAAAGCCAAAGGGCTTGACTTTCAAACCCGTACAGGCAGCTGAACGAATCGTAAAATCATATCCGGCGCCACCTCCTATCGCGCATGGTGGATCCAGGGCGGTTTATCAACCTGCAACCGATAGTATTCAAATGCCACCCAAAGAGGCATTTAGAAGTGTTCCGGAGTATTATTCCACATTATTCCACGAGCTTCTGCACTCAACCGGTCACCCAAAGCGCCTGGACAGATTAAAGCCAGCCCAATTTGGAACAAAAACCTACGCAGCAGAAGAACTCATTGCAGAGCTGGGCGCATCCTTCCTTTGTGCAATATGCCGGATTGATTATTTCACTTTAGACAACTCTGCTGCCTATCTGAAAAGCTGGGCCAGTAAACTTGAAAAGGAGATCATCAAGGATAAACAGTTTTTCATGAAGCAGCAGTTTGCTTCGATGAAAGCTGTTCGCTACATGATGGGGCCACTGTGGAAGACCTGGAACAAAACCGGTGTCCTTTTACCAGGCAAACCTGAGGCGACACATCCGGATCCGGTCAGCAAAACAAAACCTGAACCGCGCAAACCCAAAGCTGCAGCAAAGCCAGCAGCAAAGCCGGCAGCAACACCTGCACCCACCAAAGGCCTGCCGGTAGGGTTCAAGGGCTCGTTTTTTGGCTGGAACTTTACCATCCAGGTGCAAATGCAAATCGACAACAGTGTGGCCCTGGAAATCTGGGAAAATGGCGGTGGTGTGATCGCGCGCATTCAGGGCAAGAATCCGGCTGAAAGGGAAACTGCCCAACACAATATCTGGCAGCGCATTTCGAAGAACATAAAAGAGGTTCATCATTTCACCGAAATGACGAAAAGGGATTCGCTGAAGCGAATCAAACTCTTCGTGGAAGCACTTTACAAAGACGCACAAGCTGAAAACCGCCGGCGGGCAAAACTGGGATCAGCCAAATCGGCAAAGCCGAAATCCAGCAAAGCTGTGCATGCCAGGTACGCTGCCATTATCGGCAAAAGCCAGCCCGCAAGCCGGGTAAAAAAAAAAGGCGCGCTGAGCGGAGTTAAGAATTTGCCTGAGCATGCTGAAAAGGCAATTGAACACTATGAACAAAGCATAGCGGGCAGATCCATATACAACCAGCATAAAGGTGTGAAAATTTTCCTGCCAAGGAAGGCGGCTGAACATGTTTTCATGAAAAATGACTGGAGTGAGGAAAATGCTGCGGTAGTAACCAACATTGATTCTATACTATCAACTGCCTTATTTGTAAAGACAGAAAAACCACGAAAAAAAGTCAAGCCAAACGTAATTGGATTTCACTTTTTCGCGGGATGCATTCACCACAAAGGCAAATGGATTGATGTAAAAATAGTGGTGCGAATCGTAAAGGTTTCAAAGCTGGAACGATACTACTACGACTCCTATACGATAAAAAAAAGCAACCTGACAAACAGATCCGGGTTCGACCGAAATGGCACTCCGCCGGTGGACTTGTCAGGTTGCACAACAAATGTGCAAAATCCGGGCCAAAAAAGCAACCTGATGCGCATTGTCAAAGCCGAAGATCTGGCCGGCATCCAAATTGAAACCATGAAGCTCCAGGGTGTTTGGAAGGATTGGCTGGGTGAACCGGCATTGAACTTTGATCTGCTGCTTTCCGGAGCGCCAGGTGGCGGAAAAAGCACCTTGCTCCTACAGTTTGCCCATTACCTGGCAAACAACCTGAAGAAACGGGTGCTGTTTGTGTCCAGGGAAGAATTCGGATCCGCCACACTTGCCGAAAAAGTGCAGCGCTTGAATATCAAGAACGTGCATTTCACCAATACAATAACGCCGGATGCGCGTATTCAAGGTGACTACGATGTGGTCTTTGTGGATTCGATCACAGATCTCCGCATGACCGTGGACGATTACAAAAAGCTGCGGGAAATCAACCCGGATGTTGCGTTTCTGCTCATTGCGCAACAAACGAAAGGCGGTGTATTCAAAGGCTCCAATGAGTGGCCGCACGAAACTGAAATCGTGGCTGAAGTGGCCGATGGAAAAGCCTGGTGCACGAAAAACCGATATTCAATGAACAAAGAACCAATCGAAATACCAGGATATGTGCAATAACCCTCTGAATTCAAGGGCGCTGAACTGGCGCTCGCCGGCAAATATTGCCGGAATCATTACCCTGGACGGTCAATTCCGCCCGGTAAGCAACTTCCTGTTATCCAATCCAGGAACAGCAAATTTGGCCTTCAGCAATCTATTGCCTGGAGCGATTTACAGATTTGTTGTCAATGCCACCAATACAACTGCAGTTCTTACGCTTCCGGCAAACACCTATTTCAATGGGGGCTCAACCATAAACCTTACGTTTACTGGCAACCAATGGCACGTTTTCCATTTTAGCACGGACGGATCCACAGTTTTGGTAGTGGCAGTTGGAGCCCAATCACAGGCTGGAAATTTTGCCCAATTAGACCAGGACAACACCTTCAACCAGGTAAAGCTCACAGGATTCAAGGCCGATATTAAAAGTGTGGTGGATCCTACCTACACCTTCCTGGATATTGACACGGCCAAAATTATCCGTTTCAATAACGCTGCTGGCTGCACTGCCACATTGCGAAACAACCACCCGGTTGGTTGGATGGTGACTTGCGAACAAAGTGGCGCATCTAAAATCAGCTTTGTGCTGGAAGGGGGCGCAACACTGAATAACCGGAGTGGGCATGCAAAAACAGCCGGGCAATATGCCGTTGTTTCGGTGTATTGCGCAACAAATGTAGCTGGTAATAACGCAGTATTTGTGCTTTCGGGAGACACTGGAACATGATCATTGCGCCTGGCTTGATTGGATGTGTTGCGGTGAAAGGAGCAAGCTATGTTCCGCCGCTCGATGGACGCACTGATGTCCACTTTGCGTATTCATTGCGATGGCTTCGTTCTGCATATACCGGCCCTGCAATTCGGGTACGCCGAAGCTCGGACAACCTCGAGCAGGACGTGAACTTTCTGGGTAGTGGCACAATTGATACAGCTTCCTTGCTGGCCTTTTGCGGATCAGATAGTGGATTTGTTGTACGCATTTATGACCAAAGCGGTAATGCCAGGAATCTCCAGCAAACCGTCGCCTCACAACAACCACGAATCGTTAATTCTGGAATACTTGAAACCCAATTGAACAACCTTCCTACCGCTCGATTTTCTGCTTCCCTACAAAACGCCTGGCTGAATCCTGTCAATTACCCCGCTCCACCTTCGGCAACGGTATTCTTTGTTGCAGGAGCAAAACCCATGACAACGGATGGTTCTTTTCTTCAAATAGCTGCTGGAGCCAACCGTTTGGACACATTTTACAACTCTGCGCAAGTGCGCATTGAAGATGAGTTCTTCAGTGACATTGGCGCAACCGCCAAAAAAGAAGTTTTCAGCTCGATTAATACTTCAGCTGTTTGGCACCGCTATCGCATCAACCATGTGGCCAAAACTTACCAGATCAGAAACAAGGGCTTTTCAACCACTGTGGACGTTTCCGGAACATTTACCGCAAACAGAAGCTCTGGAACAAACTCTGTTGTACAAATAGGCAGAAGGAATAGTTCGGTTTTTCTGAACTTTGATTTTCACGAGTGTATTGTCCTTAACACCGACTGTGGATCCGCTGCTTTTGCGGATTTGGAAACCAACATTCAAAACTTCTATCTGATATGAATGTACAGTGTTTTGAATTCACCAACCAGGCACATGCTGAATTGATAAGTCGTGTGCTTTATGAATTGTTCAGCCCACGAATTGATGTGGTCACGAGCCATTTATTTACTTGGGAACCTCACCCTTCCAACGGCAAAACACTCATTGTGGTCAATGCTGATGAAGAGTTTAAAAACTACAACTGGCCCGATTTGCCCGCGTTATTGAGCGAATTAAAAACCGCTCTGGAGAACGAAGTATCCCCAGAAGAGCTCTTTCAGAAAGCTGAACTGTTCAGGAATTCTGATCGAATCAACATTGGAGATATTATTCCCAATGAATTGCAATTAAAGGCGCTGAATCTCGATGAAGCAAAAGCATTGGGGTATTTTGCTCCGGAAGTGTAAGCCGAATGCCCAGAGGGCCATTTCAGCCCTCAAATTGCAACTTTAAAATCTGTTATCAACAAAGCCAAGACCTACGCCATATAAGGGTTACGGCTTTCTTGTGGAAGAGTCGCATTTTACCGCGTTTCAAGGCACCTTATTTTTGTTCTGTCTTTATGCCACGCATGAAACTATTAGCTCAAGAGTGATATAAAGATAAAGGCCCGGTGCCAGCCGAGCCTTTGGCCTACACGCTCAGGGCTTGTGTAAAGCTGAGCGCATGGACTTATCTTAAATTGGAAATACAAATATGGGAAAAAAACTTATTTGTGTTCGCTACATCGTGAAAAACGGTAGGCGAATCTACCCTCCTAATGGCAAATGCTTTTGCTTCTGGGTAAACGAAGATAGACGCAAGTAATCTTCGGAAGGAATGGGGAGGGGAAACCTTCCCCATTTCAATTTACGCGGGCCGCCGCGCCCTTGACGCATCTCGCTTGGGCACAAATGCCCGAAACAGCAAAGCAAAAATGGAAGGGATACTCAATAGATAGCCTGGCAGATTCTTCTCAAGATATAGAAGGTAAACGCCACAGGTAAGGGTAACAAGTATGATTAATGTTCCCAATACCAGGCCCAGAACATTCAACCTGAAAGTACGCCTGGATTCCTCAGCTCGCACTTCGGCGTCTAATTTTCGCACTTCTGCATCTGACTGACTGATAGCAAGTAATCCGCGATTGATGTTGTGTCGCTCTTGCTGTTCTTTTCCTGCAGTATCCAAGATAAAATCGAGAACCCCATTTATTTGCTGATACCGTTCTAATTCAACCGGAGCTGGCAGAATACTATCATCGTATTGCTCATAATGGGTTACACCTTTGTTGTTGGCGTGTAATTGTCTGCTCCGGCGCCCCATATCAGATGGAAAACTCTTTCCTGGCTACTTCCATTCCTTTCTTCAAATCCCTACCTACGTTCACCATATCTGATTTCAAGGCTTTCTTGTCGCTGGCAAACCCGAAAGAAATCTTTTCTTCCATGTGCGGAAATTCAGCCTGGACGACGGTCTGAATTTCGCTCTCATATGTTCCGTTGAACATATCATTTATGTTCAATGCGGTGTTGTGAAGGTATTTCAGAATCTTAGTCATGGAAATTGAGATTGCAAAGTTTACAAAAACTACTGTACAAAAAACCAAGTATTCGCCAAAAAGTTGCTTTGCAACGTAAAAAAAGACGGGTTAACAATACTCCATCCTCACCCGATGCTCCAGAACCTGCGCATAATGACGCTGGGTTGTGGTGATGTAACGGTGTCCCAACATCCTGGATACTGCCTCGATGGAGATTCCTTTGTTCAGCATTACCATGCCGAAGGTTTTACGCCCAACATGCGAAGTGAGGTGCAGCTCCAACTGGCAAAGCCTGGCAACTTCCTTCAGGTAGCAGTTGTATTTCTGGTTGCTGATCCGGAGCAGTTGCCCATCATAACGGCTTAAAATTGCCTCAGCTTCCGGGAGCCAGGGCGCGAAAGCTCGTTCACCGTTCTTGTTCCGGGGCTTCACAAGCCACACCCGGCCATCCGGATCACGCCTCAGGTGTTCTTTATAGTGAAAGCTCTGGCTGTCGGTATAATCAAGGCCGGTAAAACACTGGAACAGGAACAGATCCGCAACCCGCCGCAACCTTGGCGTTAAGACTATGGACTGCAGCTTCTGAATCTCAGCTTCAGATAAGGCCACAATTTCTTTCACCTGGTCGCTTTCGCCTTTCCATTGGAACAGCGGGTTGTGCTCAATGTAGCCGAACTGGAGCCCATACTGAAGCACTGATTTGATCAGGTGAACCTTCCGGTGCGCATTGTGTGCATTGGATCCTGTATGCCGAAAATATTCCCAGATAGCCCGGCCCATTGCGAGGTTGAACTGGTGGCCAGAAATATTGCGAATGCACTTCTGCTTCAAAAACGTGGTGAGCTCGTTGCGCACCTGGTAATAACGTTTCATGGTGCGGGCCTTTTTCGATGTTTGTTGGTGCGCTATGTAGCGATCAAACAACTTGACCAGATCCTCCTGATCTGCAACTTTTCCAGTAATTGCATCTGCAATATTTTGGGCAGAAACGGATTTCCCGGCAAGTTTGCTTTGAAGAAAGGACAATTCTGCACTGCGATGAATTTCCGCAAGGTGTGCATTCAGCACCTTATCAGCGGCTACTTGTTTTGATTGATCCCATGAAATGAGCGTACAATTCAAGCCGGTGCTGAAATCGCGGGCACGTTGGCCGTCAAGGGTAATTCTGCACATTACTGCACCCTTATCGCATCCTTTACTTTTTCTGAGCCAGAATAATATCCTCAACCTCATATTCACTTGCAACAGCTAACAACACCAGGCATTTACAGTTCTTTTAATGCCACCTTTTTTGCCACCTTTTTGAATAAAATTCACTTTCAAAACAAAATCTATCAAACACCATGAAAAAAACTAACACATTGATAATCAACCTAATACGAATTATTTCAGGGTGTATTTGTTTTGGGTTCGATTCCTGTTCCGGGCACTACCAAACTTTCTATGCGTTTAGAAGCATGGGAAGTGATACGATCCAGAAACTTTATCGGCATTATTTAACAGCACCTCCAGGAGTATCGCTGAATTCTTGACTCAAGAAAGTCCGGCCTTCTGGCGAAGCCGCAATACAATAAACTCCGCAGGCTTTGTAGGTGCGAAGCCAATCAGCAAATTGAAATAACCAGTGGTAAGCTCTTGATGTGTGGTGGTTTCCCGGTCACATTTCACGAAGTATGCATCTTCGGGCCGATTTCCCGGAAAGGCGCCAGCCTGAAACATATCCCACATAAAACGTTCCACTTGCTGTTTGATTTTACTCCATAATGGTTCATCATTCGCTTCAAAAAGGGCCCATGTGATGCCTTTTGAAACGCTGTCTTCTATGAATAACGCTGTTCTTCGCACCGATAAATACTTGTACTCCCCTTCAGCAAATAATGTGCGGGCGCCCCAAACAGCAAAACGCTGATCAGGCAAATTCCGAATCACATTTACTCCTTTGATATTCAGCGATTCCTGCGAGGAAATGCTCAGTATCGGCTGCAAACCTTTGATACCTTTTAATAAAGCTGAACTTCCCGCAGGAGGTTTCCACACGCCATACTTGGCATCGGTAGCAGCGATGATACCGGCGGCTGCGCCACAGGCCACAAAACAGTCATCGCGGCCATGTTGCAGCACATCCTGCTGTACCAATCGAGGAACATACACCGCCGCGTTGCATGTTTCAGGCCCCTGTATTCTGAGCAGTTCATTGGCCGGATGCTGCGCGCTGCCGGACCAGTTTGCCGGAGGGTCTATCAGCAGTATGGCTCTTTGGTCCCTGCAAAGTTCCAACGCAGCCCTGTAAACAGAGGGTTCCGTATGGCCGTTTTTTTGCGCCGGAGGAATGCAGAGCAAATTGAACCCGTCGCCCTGTTTCAACGCATATATTCCTTGCCCGTCGGCCCCGTTTTTCAGATAATCTGACGCTGCCAGTGCCGGTCCATCCTGCCCTCCCGTTGCCTGAACTGCCGACTGATTCATCAAAGGCATTGCGGCGGGTAACACATAAGTTGGGCCCGGTTTCACGGCGCGTATCAACCGCGAGTGTGACGACAATACGTCAGGGAGAAATACTGCATCTCCCGGTGTGAGGCTGACCTCTGGAAACACCTCTGAAAGTTGCCCCCGCTCGAATACATGTAAGCGAAACCGCGGCATAGCAGATGCACGCTTCAGCCAACGTTTTATTCCTTTTGGAGCAGCATCCCATAACATCACCTGCACAGACAAATCATTGCCCCAAAGCCCCTCGCTGGTCGCCTCTAGTTTGAGCGTGTTTTGCGGATTTATTGCGATTGGAAGGTTGATTTGTGCGCGGCTTGCTCCGGCACCTGCAAGGCGAAGAATCAAAGCTTGCCGGCCACCATTTGTGAAATAATCTTGAACAGCATAGGCCAGCATATGTTCTGCCGCCAGACCGCCGAATATGTGTTCAAAAGTCGCATAATCAGAAATTAGGGTAGGTATGCCCACCGGGCCTTTGCGTGTAGAACCCACAAAAGCCGTCAGCGCTGTTTCGGCCGGAAAAATTGTTTGATAATGTACATATTCTTCAATGTAGATTCCCGGTGTGTGAATATCCAAAGGCATAAAGCAGTTTCATTAAACCTGCACGCGCATGAACATACAAGTCCAAACAGGCGTTGCACTCAAACATAGCAAATTTCTGTTTCATTAAAGACGCACGTCTGTGCTCAGGAACCTTTTTAGACCATTGGCTTATTTCGGCACAACAATCTTCAGCGCATCAAACTAAGCGAGGTTTTGGTATTGAATTCCTTGCCCTTGTAGTCTTTGTAATGTATGAGCACCACATAAACGCCATCCGGAACAGGTTTGCCCTGAACCTTTCCGTCCCAGGTAGCCTTCATGTCTGAGGTTTCAAACAACTTCTCACCCCAGCGGTTGTAGATGGCCATGTAAAACTCCTTGATGCTTCCTGCATAAACGCCAAAACGGTCGTTCACATCATCGTTATTCGGACTAAACGCATTAGGTACAAACAATGTTGGGTCAAAATCGAAACAAACATCATTGCTCCAGCTTTCCTGCAACTCGCCTCCGGTATTCGCCTGAAGGGCTTTCACGCGGTAACACTGGGCAAACCATTCCAGTCCATTCTCGTAGCTTGCGCGGGAAGGTGCCGGAAATACGTCGTAAGGCAAATAGCCTGTATTTTCCAATAGTTGACGCAGCAGCTCATAATCACTAACCGGCCAACCGCGGTAATCGGTGAACTGCACATCCACCTGATAAGGGCCCAGCTTCTTTCCACTCAACAGAACGGTGGTATGGATGGTGGTCAGCAAGGTATCTCCGCACAGGTTCACAGCGAGTACGCGGTAATCGTAAGCATACACATCAGGCTTGACATTCTTGTCAAGGAACATGGTGGCTCCGGCACCGACTATTCCTACCTGAACAAAAGGAGCTCCCGATCCGGTTTCCCTGCGTTCGATGAAGAAATTATTGTTGTATCGGGGCGCATTCATCAGCTCCCAGTGAACCTCAATGGCCTGGTCGTTTAAGGGCGGTGGCGTTACCGTAACCCGCTTCAGACGAATGGATGGATTATCTACAAAAACATCCAGACTGATGGTATCGCCCGAGCATCCATAGATGCTTGTTTCAAGCACCCTGATGCGCGCATTTTGTACTCCGTTCCATGTAATGCTTATGGAATTTCCTGTGGAAGTAGCTGTTGCAGTGCCACCGCTTACAAACCACTGATAACTACTTCCGGCAAAGCCTATTACTTCGTATTGAAATGGCCCCAGTTTAGGCCAACAAACGATATCCGGACCTTGAATTGCCGAGGTTAAAGGCCGTGGCCTCACCCAAATCACCGTATCATTGACGGGGCCCGGGCAACCAGCTGCAGTGATTTCCTGAACCGATACCAAAAAACGGCCGCTGTCGGCATAACTGAAATTGAGGTTAGGCGTTCCCTGTCCGTCGAGCACCGTATTGCCGTTCACCGTCCAACGGAACGTGCTGCCCGGAAATCCGGCAACCGAAAGCACGCCACCACCTGTTCCCTGACATTTTTCCATGACACCGCGGATGATTGCAGGACCCGGAACCGGATGGATCACTACAGGAATTTCAACCTCTTTGCTGAGGCAGGGAATCTGGTTCACCGGATCAAACCCGGACTCACTCAGGCGTATGGCTCCATTGCCCTGTGGACCCCAGTTTACACGAATCCGCTCTGAACCCTGACCATCGCGCAACAAACCACCGGCAACATTCCACAAGAAGCTGGTATTTGGTTTCGCAAGCACTTCATAAATCACCAGACTGTCGTAGGCACACACCGAGGCCGGGCCTTTGGGCGTTTGGCCTGTGAGCGCGTAAGATTTGGATACCGTTAATTCCATGGTATCGCCAAGACATCCATTGAGGTCTGTTTCCAACACCCGTACCTTGCCGGTTCCCGGATTCCCCCAATCCACCGTAATCTGCGGACCGTTTCCGCCACTTCGTTGCACGCCGCCGCTTACGAACCATTGATAAATAGAACCCGGGGTTCCGGACACAGAATAAGTAAATCCATTGTTGTTCGGACATACCGACGTTGGCCCCGTAATAGCACCTGTAACGGGAAACCGTACTGATACATCCAGGGTATCCCATCGATAACATTTCAGCCCGTTTTCAACCTTTACGTAAAGGCTACCGGCACCCATACGATTCCAGCGCACGAAGAAACTCACCGGATTCCCGGAATTGCTGATGCCTGTAACCGCACCGGAATCGGCCAGAAAACTGGTGGCAACCACGCCGGCCGGCAATGGACTCAGGGTATAACGTTCGTTTCCGTTCAGACAAACAACATCAGGACCTACGATGCTGAATTCAGGTGGGGCGGCCGACAAAAAAACGGGCAGTGTGAATGGCTTCCCGGGGCAACCTTCCGCACTGAATTCTGTAATTGTAAGGTAACCGGTATCTGCCGAAGCCCAGTCCACCTGCACCGATGTTCCGGTATTTGAACCTGTAATGATGCCGCCGCGCACATCCCAACGCAAGGTGGTGCCGGACTGTTGTCCGGAAACGGAGTACCTGTTCCCCATGCTTTGCTGACAAACGGCTGTTGGGCCATTGATGCGCACATTGCTGGAGAATGGTCGGACGTAAATGATGAAATTCTGGTTGATAAACTTTCCCGGACATCCATCATCTACAACTTCAACAGTGAAGACATAAGGTTCTGCCCGTGCCTGGTCGCAATCGGGTTTCCAACAGAAGGTGGAAGTAACCAACCTTTTCCCAAAGCCATCCGGCAAAGTTGCCAGGGTTCCTTTGAAGCCGTTGGCACCGGAGAACATATCTCCGTAACCGCGCAGGCGAAGGTTGTCGTTCACATCACCATCTGTTGCCGAAATGGCCAGGCACCATTGTTTGCCGGGTGGTATGGTATAGGTGAAATTGGTTGGGCTGACGACTCGGGGTTTGTTGTTTGGCCGGCAATTGATCACCAGGATTTGCATGTCCAGCCGTGTGGTACTTAAGAGTATTCCTTTTCTGTACTCCTGAACTTCTATAGCCACGGCATATCGCCCTGTATTTCGGGACATGTAGGTTGTCAGGCCGTTTAATCTGTCTATTTGCGCCAAGCCATTGGTACCGAAGGGAAACGTAGCGTTGAAATTATTCCGGTAAACAACGTTTTGCGGGAAATTCATGATCATTTCACACCTGTCGGGGAATGGTGTGTTTACGTCTGCGCCCTGCCAAGGGGTCACGAAACGATAGACCAGGGAGTCGCCATCTTCATCAACAGCGCGGTTTCTAACGGTTGTGGTGTCGTTCGCGCAGATGAATGGAACGGGAACATCCAGGAACAAGGGTGAGCTGTTTTGCACGTCCGTGCGCGGGATGTAGGCAAAATAGGTTTGCCCCATGAACGGCCTCCCGTCGCTTCCGTTGGGAAGGTTGTTCTGATCATTACGGCAACAGCGTTCCCATTTCAAATAAAAGCCCTGGGTACTCAATGGAAGGTCGATGCTGGTGATGTAAATCCCTTGCATCAGACAAGCTTCGGCCAACTCCGGACAATTGGTATTGCCCACCGGATTCACCTTGGTTTCTCTGTTCAGGCGAACCCGCTTTTCTTCGTAAATGTTCCGATTCTCATAAAAGGCGCAAAGCGTTATGTCGGTATCAAAATCTATAGGGCTGGTGCAGTCGCGATACACATAAATAGTGACCATGTACCGCACCTTGTTGGCCACCCTTCCGCTGTATTTGTAATGAATATAGCCGCCTACCAGGTGCGTTGCAGCAGCGGGAACCACCACAGCAAACAAAAACAGCCATATGAAAACCAACTTCTTCAGCACAACAGCTTACAATTCTATTCCTTTCAAAATAACAAAAAAAGTGCCTAAGTGATTGCCCAAACCTTGCCAATTTTTCGCTTTAGTTTTGCAATTCATGTTTTACCGGTCGGATTGTACCCATTACAAAGGCCATATTCCCTGCAAACCGCACAAGGAACACGGCCACCATTGTACGTCATGCCCAGCCTACACCGCAGTGAGCAAGCGCATCCTCATCATCAAACTGGGCGCCATCGGAGATGTAATCCGCACCACTCCGCTCATCACGGCCTACCGCAAGCGCTACCCCAATTGCAAAATCACATGGATTACCCATTCGCCTGCGATCCTTCCTTCCGGCGCCATTGATGAAATCCTGACCCTGGACGTGAATACCGTGTTGTACGTTGCCAACACGCATTTCGACATTGCCATTTGCCTGGACAAGGAAAAAGAAGCCGGCGGATTGATGCACATGGTACAGGCCGATGAACGATATGGATACATCCTGAAAGACGGAGAAATTCAGCCGGTGAATGAACTGGCATACCATAAATTCAAAACCGGGATGTTTGATGATGTGAGCAAGGCGAATACTTTGTCCTATCAACAGGAAATATTCGACATCTGCGGCCTGGAATACGAAGGTCAGCCTTATTTGCTCGACGCACACCGCGACAAGGGCTACCGCTGGAATTTCAGCCGTGAACGGAAAATCATTGGCCTGAACACAGGTTGCGGCGATCGTTGGACCACACGACTGTGGAGCACGGAAAAATGGATTGCTCTGATTGGCATGATCCAGGAAGCAGGCATGCAGCCGCTGCTGCTGGGTGGTGCGCAGGAACACGCGCGCAACCAGGAACTGCATGAAGCCACCGGCGCCTGGTATCCCGGACATTTTCCTTTGCAACAGTTCATCAACCTGATTGACCAGTGTGATTTGGTGGTTACCCAAGTCACCATGGGCATGCACCTCACCATCGGTTTGGGTAAAAACATAGTGCTGATGAACAATATTTTCAACCCCCACGAATTCGATTTATTCGGCAAAGGAGAAATTGTTCAGCCTGAAAAACCGTGTAAATGCTTTTACCGCGGCACCTGTGTTGACGGCATCAGTTGCATGGAAACACTGAAACCCGAACAGGTGCTGGATTCCATTCAGCGCATCCTTCCAAGCTAAGGATTTGTAAATCCGCAGCTTCTTACTAAATTCGCGCCCTCGTTTGGCGAGGTAGCTCAGATGGTTAGAGCGTAGGATTCATAACCCTAAGGTCGGCGGTTCGATCCCGCTCCTCGCTACAAAAGATTCCGGAGGCCGTTATGGCCTCTTTTTTTTGAGGATTCATATCCGTCCGGCCGTATCCTGACGGACGGAGGTTAACGATTATGAAAAATTCCATTTTTAGAAGCATTTTGCTCAAAAAGCATTTATGGATGAATACGTTGTTTATTGCTTATGGTCATTGAAATTTGATAAAATCTATATTGGATACAGTGGAAACCTGATTGAACGCATCAAATCGCACAATTCCCTCTCAACGAGTGGCTACACGTTGCGCTATCGCCCTTGGATTGTGATTCATGTGGAATTTTTCAACAATAAGCGAGAAGCGATAATTCGTGAAAAGTATTTAAAATCATCACGTGGTCGAGCTTTTGTCAGACAATTGATTGAAGTCCATCATGAGATCTTCCGGTGATTACTATTCGGAGGATTCATATCCGTCCATCCGTGTCCTTCCGGATCCGGACGGACGGACGGCGGTTCAATCCCTGCGGCGCTGACGGACAGCTAAAAAAGATTCTGGAGGCCGTTATGGCCTCTTTTTTTTGAACAAGTTCAGGCAACAGGTATGGCCTGTTCACCAACCCGGCTGCACGTTTTTTCACCTGATGCGCGCCCCCTTTGCCCAAGCTTACTAATTTCGCAACCTCATTGCTGCAAAGAATCAGAGCGTCTTCCATGACCCAGAACCCACCCAACGCCGAACCCGACCATGGCTAAAATGTATCAAAATACTTTTTCCATTGACAACGTCATTCTGGGCTTTGATGCTGGAGCACTGAAGATTTTGTTGATTGAACGCGCCGAAGAAGCCTTCATTGGTCGCATGGCGCTGCCCGGCAATCTGGTGCGTGAAGATGAAAACCTGGACGACGGCGCTGCGCGGATCCTGTTGGAATTAACCGGATTGGAAGAAGCACACCTTGAACAACTTTATACTTTTGGTGATGTACAACGACATCCCTTGGGCAGGGTAATCACGGTAGCCTACTACTCGCTGATCAGAATTTCAAATTACAACCTGCATCCGAGATCCTCCTTCGCGCGAAAAGCTGTTTGGGTGAATGTATTGGAATTGCCGGATTTGGCCTTCGACCACAATCAAATTGTCAAACAGGCACTGGAGCGCATCAGGGGGAAACTGCGCTACCGCCCCATTGGATTTGAACTGCTCCCTGAAAATTTCACCCTGCGTCAACTTCAGGAACTCTATGAATCCATTCTGCAAATCAGCCTGGATACCCGGAACTTTAGAAAAAAAATTCTGAGCTACGATTTCCTGGTAGAAACCGGCGAAAAGCAAAAACAGGTATCCCACCGCGCAGCCAAGCTTTACCGCTTCGACAAAAGAAGGTATGGCGAACTGGAACAACTTGGCTTTAATTTCGATTTGTAATCGACTCCTAACATTGCCCGATATTTCATGTAAAAATCTTCTTAAGTCATGGTTAAGAATTTTGGCTTATTGTAAAATTAACAATAACTTGCCGCGCAATGAACATGCTGCTCCGCAATTCATCCACGCGAATAACCGCCGTAGCGGAGCTGTTTTCCTTTGGAACTCGCTTATCAGCTAGTGTACATGACACAAGCAAAACAAAGGGCCTGAACAATTGCATGGCAGGCTTGTTCTTAAAGGCACAATTGCTCAATTCGCACTTTTTGAAATTCTTCATCATTCTTCTTCATCTGAGCGCTGCCGCCTTCGTGACGCCCAAGGTGCAGGCACAAACCTACATCCAACGCAGCGGTGACAGCTTCGTTTTCATGCGCAATGGTGCACCATACTATGTAAAGGGTGTGGGAGGCACGGTGCATCTGGATTTGGCCGTTTCCATCGGCGCAAACTCGGTGAGAACCTGGGGCATTGAAGAGGCTGCAAGCATTCTTGATGCGGCGCATGAACGCGGGCTTACGGTGATGCTCGGATTTTGGTTGCAGCATGAACGACATGGATTCAACTATTCTGATACTGCGAAAGTTGGCAGGCAATACCGACACTTCTGTCAGGCCATCATGAAGTTCAAAGACCATCCTGCACTCTTGATGTGGGGCATCGGAAACGAATTGGATTTGAACTATACCAATCCGGCGTGTTGGGATGCCGTTCAAGATTTGGCACGTTATGCGCATCTTGTAGATCCCAATCATCCCACATCAACCGTAACTGCCGGTCTTGACTCCATGGATGTGCAATGGATCTTAAAAAAAGCGCCAGACATAGATCTGCTCGGCATCAATACCTACGGCGATATTGCAGGAGTTCCGCGAAACATCAGGCGATTCGGCTGGACTGGCCCGTATATGATTACCGAATGGGGACCCAATGGCTATTGGGAAGCGCCGCAAACTTCATGGAAAGCAGCCATCGAACAGAGCAGCTCGGATAAAAAAGCTGTGTACCTGGCGCGCTACAAGGATTTCATCGCCCCCAATACCAGCCATTGCCTTGGATCTTACGCTTTTCTATGGGGTGCAAAACAAGAATACACGGAAACCTGGTTTGGCTTATTCAACAAGAACGGCCAGCCCACAGAGCCTATTGACGCCCTTGAATTCGTTTTCACCGGAGCTTGGCCTTCAAAACCGGCGCCAAGCATTTCAGCGATGTCTATTTCCGGTTTTGAACAATCTGAAGCCATGCTCAAAGCAGGAAACTGGCATCATGCCACACTCAATGCCGGGCTGGGTCAAGGCGGAACCGGGCAATCCCCGCGCTTGCGTTATACCTGGATCATTTTAGAAGAAAGTACAGATAAAAAATCAGGTGGTGATGCAGAACAAGCTGCCGGCGAAGTGCGCAGCAATATGCGCGGTGCCCACAGCAACACACTGCAATTTCGCGCCCCTGACAGACCAGGCGCCTACCGGCTGTTTGCCCATGTGGAATGCAATGGAAAAACCGCATACCACAACATCCCCTTTTGGGTTCAGGAGCGAAGTCCGGAGGACGGCCCCGCCCGCCTGATAGAAGTCAAAACTCAACACATGCGTTCCTTCCATGAAGAATAAAACACCACGCCTTGGCTTGCTTCTGGGAACGTTGTATGTAACCACAGCACTGCATGGACAAAAGTACGATTCCACCCTGAATCTTCTGCGTCCGGGCATTCTTGAATCCATACATCCTGCCGCGATGCCACCGCCCAGCCTCAGGCAGTTTCAGGTAAGCGGTTACTATCGCTTCATGGCAAATTACCGGCACCTGAGCGAATCGTATCCACACCTTGCCGCCCACCCCAACAACATTTTTATTGGCGATGACAGTCAGATTCCGCAGCTGTTGCTGAACCTGGGCGGCAGCATCGCGCCAAATACCTCGTTCGGAACAGATTTGTTTCTTTGGACACCCATGACCGGTGCCGGAGCTGCGGAAGGCGTTAAAGGCTTAAACCTGGGCGTAAACCTACACGGTACTTATGCCGGTGACTTTGGCACCTTTACGCTGCATACCGGAGGCATCAACTGGTATGCCTTATCGCCGTTCACCTTTCAAACCAACCGTGGATACAATCGCTTTTCCCTGTTTGAACGCAATCCCTGGGATCCCAATACTTCCACGCTCGAAGCACGCTACAAAACCTACCACAGTGCCGGCAACTTCAACCAGGATCAACGCTGGGGTCAGCAGGCTTTCCATGGCATGATCCTGGAAGCTACAGCCCTCCCACATGGATTTTCGGGCGTCATCATGTATGGCAAAACGCAGCTGAACGGCGGACTTTCGCCCATCCCCAACAATTCATTCGGCGGACGCATCAGCAAGCAATACGGAAACAACTTTGCATCCCTCAACAGCTTTAATTCTGAAGCCATATTGGATTCTGTGCGCGGAACACGTTTCGGCATGAACATCCATACCCTGGAGTTTCATCAACAAGCCGGTTCCTTTCTATTCAAGGGTGAAATGGGCATTGGCAGAACCTATGAACCTGATGCACGCGGAGCTTGGGGCGAAGCACTTTCCCTGAAAATTGAGAAAAAGATTGCTTCCAAACTCAGCGGCGAGTTGCATCTGTACCGCATCAGCCCAAGAGTGGTGAACAACAGTTCCATATTCATCAACAGCAGCTATACCGAACCGGAATCCGGGAATACAAACACCGCTACACAGCCGGTGCTTCCTGCCGTGGCCAGCGCCATGACACCCATTGGCCAACTGGTAAACAACAGACAAGGTGCAGACCTGAACATCCTTTGGGATCTGGGAAACCTTAAAGCGGGATTTGGCTGGAGCATGTCCGGAGAATTGGAACGCACCTCCAACCGCATTACCTACGGACATCCCGTAAACAACCTCGCCCTGTCGCGGATGTGGCGCTGGGATTTCCCCGCCAACGTTGGCCCATACGGCAACTTGTCGAAAATATACCGCTCGGTTTATGAAACCCTGATCCTCACGGAAGTGGACCCCGGAAATGGACTTCCATTGACCGACAAGTATTTTAACAGCCTGGAATTACATCTGCGCGCAGTGCACGAGCTGGGCAGGAAAAGGATATACACAAATTACCTGGGACAATTCAGTTCCGCACAAACATTCCTGTCTCCGGTAACCGTGTTTAGCGAACAAGCACTGATGCGCACCTATTACCACCAATTGGAATCATACCTGGTCATGGGCAAAGGGTTCACCTTTTGCAACTACCTCGGCTTGGAACGGAACATCGCCAACTATAAAACTGCTACTGATGTAGTTTCCCGCAGGCCCAAAAACCAAACCGCCCTGGCCTTTGCCACCGGCTTTGACCTCAAACTGAGCAAAGGTGCCGGATTGTATGTACGACAACGCTGGATGAAGGGTTACGACAGCAGCTTCGCCAAAGACCGCTATCAAGGCTACGAAACCAGCATGGAACTAAAAATATTCTTCTGAAGATGCGCAAGCTCCACCTTTCTCTGTTCATTCTTGCCACAGTTTTAGCCAACCAACTGGAGGCGCAGAAAACCGTGAGTTTTACCGGTGCGGCTCGCTCTGCCGTAAACAACAACAAGCTCAATACCCTGGACAGTATTCCCGATACTTCCACTGTGCTGCGCAATACCACGGGTTATGCCCTGATTGACCTTGGTGTGAACATCAGACCCAACAAAAACACGGAAATTCTGGGGATGTTCCGCATCCGCAATCAGTATGGAGGATTTTGGGGCGCCGGCGTGGGCTTTGACGTGCGACAACTTTGGCTGAAGGGAATTGTTGCCAATGCCGTTCGCTATCAATTAGGCGACCTGAACCTGAAACAAACTCCATTTACCTTATACAACCACCATGCCGACCGTCCGGATTCCATGCCGGATGTGTTTCTGCTCCAGCAGCACATCGTGGACTATGAGCGTTTTTACAGCCGCAATACCTGGCGCCTGCAAGGCTTGCAGGCAGATTTCGGCCTCAAGTTCTCGAAATATCTGGAAGAAGCCGATTTCAACGGCTACCTGACCCGGCTGCGCGCCAGCAATATGGCGGATATTCCCGACCGACTGATGGGCGGCATCACCATAGATGTGCTGCAAAGCAAACACCTGGCCCTGAGCTGGAACGGATTTTCTGTTTTCGACGTGCGCGGCACCGCTGCTGATACCAACAGACTGGACAATCGGGTGCAAACCTTCGGGTTAACCTATACCGCAAAAGTTGCCGGTGGCCAATTGCTGATCAAAGGGGAAAGCGGAACCAGCAAACTTGCCTTCAGCAACGCTGCCGGACTGACTTCTCTGCAGGATTACTTCATCTACATAAACGGCAAACTGCGGTTCCCTGAAAAACACCTCAGCCTGGAAGCGGGCTATATGAATATTGGCCCTGATTTCAGAAGCATCGGCGCCCAAAGCAAAGACATCAATTACCAAGGCTCCAGCGGTTTGTTCAACAGGTATGCCAATGGCAGCAGTCTTAGGGCTCCGGCACTGCTTGACATGATGGGCAATGAACTGGTGTATAACACTTCTGTAAGCAGCACGCTGATGCCAACATCACAAGAATTCAATGCAGTGCTGCCTTACGGAACTGCAACTTTTAACCGTCTGGGCGGCTTTGCCGGAATGCGCTATGCACATCCGTCAGGATTCAGCGTGGACTTAAGTCACCACCAACTGCGCGAAATCAGGGGACAAGGAACGCTGGCGCTGAAATCATTCCAGCAAACCAAAGCCCATGTGCTGCTCGACCTGGCGAAATTCAGCGGAACCCGCAAAGGGAAAAAACTGCGCTTCGGCATAGACAGGCAAAATGTAGCGCGCGGCAGCAGCATCGCCTTTGAAGAGGTGAACTTCAACAGATGGAGGTTCAGCGCAGGCACAGAGGTGGAAGTATTCAAAAAAATAGACATCCTGTTCGGCTACGTGCAACAACAAAGCACAGGTACTGATTTTATCGCAGAGCGCGATGAATACTCGCGTGTTAGCTTTCTGAACAGAACTTCCTACAGCAACAAACAACAGCTGCTTGCCGGTGGCATCCGCTGCCGCTTTGAAGGGAACACCTACTTTACCGCCTTCTACCAACAACAAGTGAACAAGAAACCTTCCGAAGGAACGCCCGATTATCAAATCAACCAGTTTTCCCTCATCTATAACATGAATTTTTGAAGATGAAAAAATCAAGATTCAACACCATCGCTGTATTGCTGCTCCTCTTGCCTCTGGCAGGTTGTCGCAAGGAACAAGTCTTCGACGGCCCCTCGCTGGAAGACCTGAATAAATCATTTGCGCTGTTGCAGCCGTTTGCCGCCAACAAAGACAGCGTGGCCTTTGGAAATAAAGAGCTGGTTGCCTTCACCGCGAAATTCAACAAAACGGTACAGTGGCACATCCACATCCGTGGTTTGGCTTCGCAAGCGCACAAGGTAATCAGCGGACAGGGCAATGAAATTGCGGCACCTGCCGGGCTATGGAATGGCTCCACTACCTATTTCCCCATGTTCACGGAAGAAGCATGCACCGCAACCCTGCGCATTGAAGGTGTAACAGACAGCTTCAGTCTTCCGATAAAAATCAGTTCCGTAAAAAAGAATCAGGGATTGCTGTTGTCCGATTTTGAAACCGGCATCAATGGTACTTGGAACAGATTTGTGCAAAGCGGGGCATCCATGGACCTATCTGCCAAACAGGATTCGCTGGCACCACAAGGCAACAGATACCTCAACATGGCCGGTACCGTGAGTTGGGATTGGCTTACCGTGCTGCTCGACATCCCGGCTACCTCATACGGAGGCACAGTGTTTCCGTTAAGCAGCAATCCCGACGCAGTATATTTCAATTGCCTCATTTACGGGGTTCCCAATACCAATCCGAGTTTGGTACTGTTTCAGTTCAAGGAAGACGACAACAAAGACGGGAATTTCAACCCCAATACCGAAGACCAATATGACTTGCAGGTGAATGTAAACTGGTCCGGCTGGAAGCTGGTGAGCGTGAAATATTCAGACATCATTTCCCTGTCCAATGGACAACCTACTACGCCTAAAGGAGACAGCAAACACAATCCCGATAAAATATCTGTCATTTCCATGCTGCATCTGGCAGACCCCAAAGGAGGATTCGCCAACACTAAAGTTGATTACCTCTGCTTCACTTCAACGCCATTGGAACCCTGATGTACGTCAAAGCCGCCCTGTTTCTATTGCCGCTGCTCACGGCCTGTGCCTCGGGCAGGAGTGGCTGGGTGCGCCCGGAAGTTCGCAACCTGTACGACAGCATGCCGGCATCGAATACTGCTTCCCTCAACGGCTTCAGCGAACTTTCCATTTTCTCTGATTACATGGACAACAGCGTTTGGGTTTCTAAGGAAGCAGCTTGTGTGCGCATGGCGCAAGAATCAAAAAACACCTTCAGCGGTCAGGGAAGCCTGCACCTCACCTGGGATAAAATTTCCGGAGGATGCAACTGGATTGGTTTGGGCTTCGGCTGGAACAGCTGGGCTCCCAAGGACATGAATGATGTTGTGGACAGTGCAGCAATTCAAATGCAGATTAAATCGGTAAAAGGTTCATTCAGCAATTTGCCGGTGGCCTTTGGTCTGGAAGATTATGCCGGTGGTCAGGCCTGGTACGGATTCAACCGTGGCCTGACCAACGGCACTTTTAACGACAGTTCCTGGACTGCCGTAACCATTCCATTGAAGAACTTTCCCTTTTCAGCCAATGACGTTGATCTGGGGAAGATGAAACAATTGATCATCCAGCTGGAAGGCGATGGCGCTATTTATCTAGACAACATCCACATCATCCGATATCCATAACATGAGGCTCAGCGCGTATTTACTCAACTTGCTCCTGTTTTGCTTTGCTGCGGAAGTGCCGGCACAGCAAACACCTCCCAATGTGGACTCGTTGATTGCGCGCATGAGTCTGGAAGAGAAAATCGGACAAATGACCCAGATTGACCTGGGCGTGATTGCCCGTGGCAGCATCTGCAATCTGGAACAGCCACAGGCATTGGACAGCCTGAAACTGGCAGCAGCCATCACCAAATACCATATCGGCTCCGTCCTGAATGTGGGATGTGGCAGCGGTGCCATGAGTATGGAGCGCTGGAGAGACATCCTCTCCCAAATCCACGCAGCCAACAAACGACTTTCCAGGCTAAATATCCCCATCATTTACGGGATTGATGCCATCCACGGCGCCAATTATACCCTTGGTTCCACCCTGTTTCCGCAACAAATCGGACTTGCCGCCACCTGGGATACAGCTTTGGTGCGGCGTGTGTTTGCAGCGTCGGCTTACGAAACAAGGGCCGGCGGTACTCCCTGGAATTTTTCACCGGTTTTAGACGTGGCAAGACAACCGTTGTGGTCGCGCTTCTTCGAGACTTTTGGCGCCGACGTACTGCTGTGCAGCCGCATGGCAACGGCAGCGGTGCTGGGACTTCAAGGCAACAATCCTGCGGCACCGCACAGCGTGGCTGCCTGCATGAAACACTTCCTGGGTTATGGAATTCCACTGAGTGGGAAAGACCGAACACCGGCCTGGATTCCGGACCGCGAGCTGCGCGCCTATTTCGCCCCGCCCTTCCAGGCTGCCATAAATCAAGGCGCCATGACGCTGATGGTCAATTCAGGTGCAATCAATGGAATTCCGGTGCATGCCAACCCGGACATCCTCACCGGATTGCTGCGAAAGGAACTGGGATTTGAAGGCGTGGCCGTCAGCGACTGGGAAGACATCCACAAACTGGTGCAGGTGCATCAGGTGGCCCCAAACCTGAAAGAAGCCGTGTACATGAGCATCAGCGCCGGGCTGGACATGAGCATGACACCAAACGATTTTGCCTTCTGTACCTTGTTGGCTGAACTGGTCAGAGAAGGCCGCATCTCTGAACAAAGAATCGACAGTTCGGTGCGGCGCATCCTGTTGCTGAAAACAAAATTGGGATTGTTTGAAACACCCATGTACGAAGCAGCATCCTATCAGGATTTCGCTTCCGCCAAACACAAACAGCTCAACTACGAAGCCGCGGCGGCATCGCTCACCCTGCTGAAAAACGAGGCTTCGGTTCTTCCGCTGAAACCCCGGGAACGCATATTCGTTTGCGGGCCTGCTGCCCATTCCATGCACTTGCTGAATGGTGCCTGGAGTCGCACCTGGCAGGGAACGGATACTTCGTTCAGTCACCTGCCCGGACAAACCATTGCGGCATGTCTAAGCCAAGTTCAGGGAACAAATTTCGTTGCAGATGATTCCAAATGCACCGACCTGAAACAGCTGATGCGCCTGGCCAAAGGATCGGATAAAATTGTGATCTGCCTTGCCGAACAGCCAGGCACAGAAATCCCCGGCAATATTGATGACCTAAACCTTCCCAAACCACAACAAGAATTGGTACAGGCATTGACCGGATTGGGCAAACCCATCATTCTGGTATGCTGTTTTGGAAGGCCGCGCATCATCCATGAGCAGGCAGCCACTTCCGATGCGGTACTCTATGCATATTTACCCGGAGATGAAGGTGGCAGGGCCATCGCCGATGCGCTTTGCGGAAGAATAAACCCTTCCGGTCGTTTGCCGTTTACATATCCCCGAACCGCCAATGAATTCGTGCATTACGACCATACGGCTTCCGAAGAAATACATACCGACTTTTCCAATACAGCCTACCGCCCCGAGTTCGACTTTGGCGCCGGACTTTCATACACCCGGTTCAGGTACGACACCTTGTTGGTTTCCGATACAAGCATAGGAATTCAGGATTCTGTGGTACTGAGCGTGCATGTCAGCAATACCGGCAGCCGCAGCGGGCAAGAAACGGTGCAGCTTTACTACCGCGATCAGGTAGCTTCCATCACCCCTGCCGTTAAGAAGTTGGCGGCCTTCCGCAAAATCCAACTAGAACCGGGCGCCCAGGGCACCGTCCAATTTGTGCTGCGCCCTTCAGACTTTGCGTTTGTTGGAAAGAACCTCAAATACACCATAGAACCGGGAGTCGTTACCCTCCAGGTTGATCGCTTCCACCAAAACATCAACATCCGATAACATGAAGATCAAACTCCTGAGCATCATCAGCCTCTGTTTCATCGCTGCTTGCAAACAATCGGATCCACCACCGGTGACGGAAGTGGTTGAAAAAGGCGACCTGTACTTTTCAGGCTACTACTGGAACATCAAGAACAGCCTGGGAAATAATGTTGGCCCTGGACCAAACAAGTTTTCAGGTTCATCAGACAATATCTGGCTGGATAAAGACGGCATGCTGCATTTGAAAATCACCAAGTACAACAACCTTTGGTATTGCAGCGAGGTAATATCCGTGAAAGAATTCGGCTACGGAACCTATATTTTCACCACTGCCAGCGACCTGACTACCTTCAGTGAAAAAACAGTACTTGGGCTATTCACTTGGAACAATCATTCGTTCCAGAGCCAGGCAAACAGTGAAGTTGACGTGGAGTTTGCGCGCTGGAACAACAGCAACGACAGCCAGTTGCTCACCTACAGTGTACAGCCGGTGTGGTTTGACAATGCCGCGCCGTATATTGAGCGCACCCACAGGCCCCGCATTCCGGTTTCGGCACTGAAAGGACCTTCCACACATGTATTCAAATGGACTGCCGATTCCATCCGTTGGGAATCATACACAGGGGATCAATATCCGGGCGGCAAACTGCTGGCTTCCTGGTCGTACCACAAAAACAACATCAGCAGGCGAAAAATGGAAGGCCCCGGGCTGTCAGACCCCATCATCATTCCTGCTCCTGAAGACAGCACCAATGTGCGGTTCAACATGTGGCTGCTCTTCGGACAGCCTCCGGCGAATGGCAAAGAACAAGAAGCGGTGATCAAATCATTCCGATTTATTCCACAATAAAGAACTCAAAACAAACTAACCAAATTCAATACCATGAAGAAAATTACCTTACTCCTAGTGAGTGGCATTTCTGCACTCACCTGCTTTAGCCAGGTGCCTGATTTGCCCATCAACTTCGACAATTCCTCCATCACCTACACTTTGGTGGATTTTGGCGGAAATTCAAGTAAAGTTACTACCGACCCCGTTTCGTCTTCGAACAATGTGGCGGAAGTAACCAAAACCAACACTGCCCAAACTTGGGCAGGTACCACCATCGGACCGGCTACAGGCCTGGCTAACAAAATCCCATTCAGCTCCACCAACTACAAAATCACCATGAAGGTGTATTCCCCGGACAACGGCATCGTGGTGCGCTTGAAGGCAGAAGATCCCAACGACCCTACCAAAAGCGTGGAAACTGATGCCAAAACCACCAAAACAAATGACTGGGAAACCCTGGAGTTCGATTTCAGCAAACAGGCTACAGGTACCGCTGCCATCAATTACAGCTATACCTACCAGAAGCTTTCCGTATTCTTTAACTTCGGTGTGGATGGAGCTACCGCAGGAACCAAAGTATATTACTGCGACGACATTCAGATGGCTGCTGCTACCAAAGCACAGATTGATTTACCGGTGAGCTTTGAAGGAAGCAGCGTAGATTACACCATGACCGATTTCGGTGGAAATGTTAGCACCGTAGTTGTTGACCCAACCTCGTCAACCAACAGTGTAGCCCAGGTGGACAAAGGAAATACCGCAGAATTATGGGCAGGAACCACTATTGGAACCGCTGCCGGTTTTGCCAATAAAATTCCGTTCACCGCCAACACCCCTAAAATGACTGTACGTGTATGGTCGCCAGACAGTGGCATTGTGATCCGTTTGAAGGCAGAAAATGCTGGCAATGGCAGCATCAGCGTAGAAACAGATGCATTGACTACCCAAAAGAATACCTGGGAAACCCTGGAATTTGACTTCACCAAGCAGGTTTCCGGCACTGCCGCCATCAACTACAGCAATACCTACGACAAACTTTCCATCTTCTTCAACTTCGGGGTAACCGGAGCTACTGCCGGTGCCAAAACCTACTACTTCGACGATGTGAAGATGGCTCCCGCCATCAATGCACAAATAGACCTGCCGGTTACCTTCGACGGAACCAAAGTGGATTACACCATGATTGACTTTGGCGGAACCACCAGTGCCGTGGTAACAGATCCAACCGATGCAAGCAACAAAGTTGCAGAAGTACTTAAAAGCAATACTGCTGAATTGTGGGCCGGTACTACCATTGGCACCAATGATGGTTTTGCAAAGAAAATCCCATTCAGCGCCAACACCCCAAAGTTGACCATGCGTGTTTGGTCGCCCGACAGCGGCATTGTGGTGCGCCTGAAGGCAGAAGATCCTGCCAACCCCACCATCAGCGTAGAAACTGATGCCATCACGTTTAAAAAGAACGATTGGCAAACCCTGGAATTCGACTTCAGCAAGCAAGCCACAGGCACTGCCGCCATCAATTACAGCAATACCTACCAGAAGTTGTCGGTATTCTTCAACTTTGGCGTAACCGGTGCTGCTGCAGGTGCGAAAACTTATTATTTCGACGATGTTGAAATGGGCAGCGCGCTGTTCAAGCAATTAGACCTTCCGGTAACCTTTGATGCCTCCGACGTGGATTATACCATGATTGACTTCGGCGGTAACATCAGCGCCATCGTGGCTGATCCAATGACCGCTTCCAACAAAGTAGGAAAAGTTGAGAAAACAGCTACCGCAGAACTTTGGGCCGGAACAACTTGCGGTACAGTTAATGGCTTTGCAAACGCAATACCCTTCGACGCAACACACAACACCATCACGGTGAAGGTGTATTCACCCGATGCAGGCATTGTGGTGAAACTGAAGGCTGAAGACATCAATGACCCTTCGAAAAGTGTAGAAACAGACGTAACCACCAAAGTTGCCAACCAATGGGAACTGCTGCGTTTCGACTTCACCAAAAACAGCAATGGCACTCCGGCCATCAACTACAACACCACCTACAAGAAGCTGTCTATTTTCTTCAACTTCGGTGTTACCGGTGCAACTGCCGGTTCCAAAACGTATTACTTTGACAGCGTAGCCATGGGCGGAAGCAGCACACCAAGCAAGGTAAACGTTACCTTCCAGGTGGACGCGCGCAATGTAACGCTGGGTGCCGGAGAAGTACTTACGCTGAATGGTTCCTTCAACAACTGGTGCGGTGCTTGCGCCCCGATGACCAAAACCGCCGGATCTGATGTTTGGACCTTGACCGTTCCTTTGGATACCGCTACTGAATATGAATACAAATTTGTGGTAGGAAACTGGGTGAAAGACGAAAAGCTGGCCGTTGGCCTTCCATGTGTAAAAACCACAGGTCAGTTCACCAACAGGGTATTCCGTACCGGCTACGATGCAGACACCCTGCCGGAAGTTTGTTGGGAAAGCTGTCAGGCATGCGGTGCTTCCAATGTCACCGAACAGATGAGCAGCGCCCTGCGCGTGTTTCCAAATCCTGCGAGCAGCCAGGTGATGGTACAGTTGGATGCTGCGGCTGCCGAAGGCGCAAACATCAGCGTTTGGAACAGCCTCGGTCAGGAAGTATTGTCGGGCCGCTTTGCTGCGGGTCAGCGCGAAACCCAGCTGGATGTCAGCAGCCTGCGCAGTGGCATCTACCTGATTAAAATCCAAGGCAACGGAACCTCCTGGAGCCAAAAAATCCAAGTTCAATAAACTGCCAAAACCAAACAAAAAATCCGGCTGCGTGCCGGATTTTTTGTTTGAAAGGCTTTATCATTGATGCAACAACGCCATGCAACAAAAAAACCTTAAATCAGCTCTGGGAATCATCATTACAGTGTTTTTCTTCTGGGGCTTTGTGGCCGCTTCAAATGGCATCTTTATCCCATTTTGCAAAAAGCATTTCCAACTGAGTCAATTTGAATCACAACTGATTGACGCAACCTTTTACGGCGGATATTTCATTGGTTCTCTGATTTTACTTGCACTTTCTCGGGTTTTCAAGATGGAAATACTCAACAGACTTGGGTACAAACGAGGCATCATTTACGGCCTGATGATCTCCATCTTGGGTGCCTTGGCCATCATACCCAGTGTGAATGCCGGCTCATTTCCTTTGATACTGGCATCCTTTTTCATCCTTGCCCTTGGCTTTTCACTGCAACAAACCTGCGCACAGCCTTTCGTGATTGCCCTTGGAAATCCTGCGGGCGGCGCACACCGGCTCAGCCTGGCCGGAGGAATCAACTCTTTGGGCACCACCCTCGGCCCCTTGGCTGTTGGATTCATCTTGTTCGGCACGGTAAGCGGTTCTGGCAAAGCCTCGCTTGATTCCATCAATGAACTTTATTACCTGCTGGCCGGCGTATTTCTTTTGGTCGCGTTGTTCCTATGGCGTTCCAAACTGCCTGAAATACAGAGCGATGAAGCCTACGAACCCGGCTTTGGCGCTTTAAAGTTCCCCCAGCTCAGGCTCGGCATGATTGCCATCTTCACCTATGTAGGTGTAGAAGTAAGCATTCAAAGCAATATGGGCGCATTATTGGCTGAACCGAGCTTCGGAGCATGGAAGGAAGATGAAATCGCCCCCTTTATTTCTTTGTATTGGGGCAGCCTGATGATAGGCCGCTGGGCGGGATCGATTGCCGTATTCTCCCTTTCACAAAAGATGAAGTGGCTGATGAGCATTCTGGTTCCGTTTTTTGCCTTTGCCGTGGTATTGGGCGTTAACAAACTCAGCGGAAAGCCCATCGATGCATTGTACCCTTATGCATTGTGCGTAGGTGTACTCATCCTGAATTTCTTGCTCAGCAAAGAACAGCCGGCACGCACGCTGTTGCTGTTTTCCTTTTTTGGCATGGCCGCCATGCTCATTGGTCTTGGCAGCACCGGCATGATTTCCATGTTTGCATTTTTGAGCGGCGGACTGGCATGCAGCATTATGTGGCCAAGTATTTTCGCCCTGTCTATTTCAGGCTTGGGACGCTATTCCGCACAAGGATCGGCATTCCTGATCATGATGATTTTGGGTGGTGCGGTGATTCCACCCATACAGGGATTGCTGGCTGATGTTATTGGCATTCACATGAGCTACCTGATTACCGTTTTGTGTTTTGCTTATTTGGCCTATTTCGCCTACCGGGCAAAAACACTTTCACCCGAAGCGAATGAAGTGGCCGTTGCCGGTCACTAATTAAAAGAAAAAGCCTCTGTATCAGAGGCTTTTTCTTTGTTTAACCTTCAAACTTATAGCCAACGCCACGCAGTGAAATGAAGTAGCGGGGATTGCGTGGATCTTTCTCAAAATACTTGCGGAATGCCAGGATGAAATTGTCAATTGTGCGGGTGCTGGGATACACATTATAACCCCAAACGGTATGCAGGATGCGTTCGCGACTCACCACCGAACCCTTATTCTCGATGAGCAATTTCAGCAATAAGGCTTCCTTCTTGGTAAGAATGAAATCACCGTGAACTCCCCGGGCTTCATAACTCTCGAAATTCACCATGAATCCTGAACCGAAATGAAACTCTTTCAGTCCTGGTGCATAATCATGGGTCTTGCTGCGTTCCAGAAGCTTTTTCACCCGAAGCATCAATTCCTCAAGATTGAAAGGCTTGGCCAGGTAATCATCGCCGCCCTTCCTCAATCCATCAATACGGTCTTCAGAGCTGCCTCTGGCCGATAGAAACAGGATGGGAACCGTCTGGTTGATCAGCCGAATACTCTCACAAACTGAAAGGCCGTCCATACCGGGGAGCATCACATCCAGGATGACCATGTCAAAATTCTCCTCTTTAAACCGCTGCACGGCCGTATTGCCGTCGCGCACGGCAACAACTTTATACTCCTCAATCTCCAAATTGAGTTTCAGCATATCTGCGATGTCCTGTTCATCTTCAACCAGAAGTATTCTGCCTGAATTCAAGGTGGGTATGTTCATATCAAGCCTGTGGGAATCTAAACCGCAAAACAGGGGGTTTTATTACTGCCTGAAAAGCACCCGGAACACCGAACCCTCCGGTTTATTGTCTTCTACCCTGATTTTGGCCTTATGCCACAGCAGGATTTTACGCACCAAATACAGGCCCAGACCCGTTCCTTTGTGGTTCCGAACGCGCTCATCACCCACTCTGTAAAATTTCTGAAATATTTTATTTTTCTCAGATTTCGGGATGCCGGGACCGCGATCGGACACACAAACCTCCACACCTTGAGGTACCTCACAACCGCTGATGTTCACCTGAGCTTTGCGCCCACCAGAATACTTGATGGCATTATTCACCAGATTGCTGAATGCCAGCAGCAAAGAAGCATGATCGCCATTTACATAAAGGTCGGGCGCTAAGTCTAATTCAATGGTTCCTTGAAAATCGGGCGACAAGGCTTGTTCCCGAACCTTGGTCAACAAATCGCCAAGATGCAAGGGGGTGCGCTCGAAATGATACACACGCCCTTCAATGCGCGAGGCCACAATCACATTATTCATGAGGTCATCCAGTCGATTGGCGTTGTTTTCCGCCACCAACCTCAATGCTTCCATTCGCGATGGCTCCAACCCGGGCCTTTTCATGGTTTGCATGGCCAGCTTCACCGCAGCCACAGGTGTTTTCAACTCATGGGTTACCGCCAGCAGGAAGTTGTTCTGCTGCTGATTGAAGTTCATGATGGCATGAAAGCGCAGCAACAACCAGATAAACGCAGCCATTACCAATGCCGACATTAATCCACCGGCACTGATAAACAAAGCCCTGCGTCTGATGTATTGAAGATAAACCTCTTCCGTAGCTGAAGGCGCAACGTCAACCTTGATGCGTTCGTCCAGAAACACGCCTTCGCGGATGTTCAGCGTCAGCATGCCATCGCTTTTCTGCGCTACCAGCGAACCCATCATGTCAACATTGGCCCTGTAAATACCTTTCCCGTAACGAAATTCAGCAACGCGGCCGCTGTCGAACATGCCACGCAACACCTGCTCTTTAAGCATGTTCTCTGTTACCCGACTTTGATTGGCCATGAGCTGCCGGCGCAAATCCATTTCAATGCGCCCGTAGTTCACCAAAGCAAAGATCCACCAGCTGAACACTGTAAAAATGAACAACACCATGACCCAGGTAAAGGCCCAAATGAGTTGCTGTCTTTTCATCCTCCGCAATTTATACCTCAATCCAACTTCATGTTCGCATCATGGAATAAATGACCTGTTGCTGCCGCATCTTCGCAGTATGGACTTTGAGGCATTACCCAGGTACAATAAAACGCAACTGGCCCTGAGAAACGGACAGGACCGTCCGGAAATCTGGGTCGCATTTCAGGGAAAAATTTACGATGTAAGCAACAGCAGGTTGTGGCGTCGTGGGATGCACTATGAACATTGGGCCGGACAAGACCTTACCATTGAACTTAAAGATGCGCCCCACACAGAAGCAGTTTTTGAACGATTCGCGGTAGTGGGTATAATGAATCCGGATTAAGAAGCGAATATCTCATCCGCAGCAGCAGTTTATATCTTAATTTCGCCCCAAAATAAAAGCCGAAATGAAATTCGACATCGCAATTATAGGCAGCGGCCCCGGTGGCTATGTGGCTGCCATTCGTGCATCGCAACTTGGAAAAAAAGTTGCCGTAATTGAAAAGGCTGACCTTGGAGGAGTATGCCTGAACTGGGGTTGTATTCCCACGAAAGCACTGCTCAAAAGCGCACAGGTTTTTGATTATGTAAATCATGCCGCTGATTACGGCATCAACATCAAAGGACATGAAGCCGATTTTGAAGGAATGATCAAACGCAGCCGCGGCGTAGCCGGAAACATGAGCAAAGGCGTTGAATTCCTGATGAAGAAAAACAAAATCACCATCATCAAAGGTGCCGGTAAGATTTCAGGGAAAGGCAGCGTTGAAGTAACGGCCGCAGACGGCAAGAAAGAAAAAGTAGAAGCCGACCACATCATTCTGGCCACAGGCGCCCGCTCACGCGAACTGCCCAACGTGAAAATTGACGGCAAAAAAATTGTTGGTTACCACGATGCAATGGTGCTTCCGCAAAAACCGCAAAGCATGGTGATTATTGGCTCCGGCGCCATAGGTGTTGAATTCGCCTATTTCTACAGCACCATCGGCACCAAGGTGACCATCGTGGAATACATGCCCCGCATCCTTCCCATTGAAGATGAAGAAGTGAGCGCTGAGCTTGAAAAAATTTACAAAAAGCGCGGTGTGAACATCCTCACCAATGCCTCCGTAGAAGCCGTTGATACTGCAGGTAAAACTTGTAAAGTTCAGGTGAAAACAGCGAAAGGGAACGAAGTTATTGAATGCGACATTGTGCTCAGCGCTGCCGGCATCCAAACAAACCTCGAGAACCTTGGGCTTGAAGAACACGGCATTAAAACCGATAAAGGCAAAGTTGTGGTGGATGAATTCTACCGCACCTCCATGCCCGGCGTTTATGCCATTGGCGACATCGTTCCCGGACCGGCGCTGGCACACGTGGCAAGTGCCGAGGGCATTATCTGCGTGGAAGCCATCTGCGGACATCACCCGGAAGCATTGAACTACAACAACATCCCCGGCTGCACGTACTGCATTCCGGAAGTTGCCAGCGTAGGTCTTACCGAAGCAAAAGCCAAAGAACTCGGCTACGAAATTCGCGTTGGAAAGTTTCCCTTCTCCGCAAGCGGAAAAGCAAGCGCATCCGGTGCGAAAGAAGGATTTGTCAAAGTAATATTCGACAAGAAATATGGAGAATGGCTTGGTGCCCATTTTATCGGCGCAGGCGTTACCGATATGATTGCTGAAGCGGTGGTTGCCAGAAAGCTGGAAACAACCGGACACGAAATCATCAAAGCGGTGCATCCGCACCCTACCATGAGCGAAGCAGTAATGGAGGCGGTAGCCAAAGCTTACGACGAATGCATCCATCTGTAATCTAAACACATCATCAAATCCGGCCTGTGCCTTTGGCACAGGCTTTTTTTATGCTCCACTTACACAGATTCACCTTTAACCCGTTTCAGGAAAACACCTACGTGGTGCGTCATTCCGACGGTACCTGCATCATTGTCGATCCCGGCTGTCATACTGCTTCAGAACAGCAGCATCTGAATAAATTCCTCCAGGACAATCAACTAAAACCGCTGGCCATCGTCAATACCCATGCGCACATAGACCACATCCTGGGTCTGGATTATTTACGTTCGTTCCATAAAATCCCTTTTTACCTGCATCCATTGGAACTTGAAGTGTTGGAGTGGGCGCCCCAAAGCGGCAAAATGTGGGGTTTTGACATCACCGAACAGGAAGCACCGGAACATTTACTTTCGAGCACAGGGACACTCTGCGTGGGAAACATTCAGCTGGAAATCAGATTTTGCCCCGGACATTCACCGGGTTCGGTTTGTTTCATCAATCCGGAAGATGCCTGGCTGATTGGAGGTGATGTACTCTTCAGGGAAGGAATCGGCAGAACAGACCTCCCCGGAGGGAATCACCATCAGCTACTCCAGTCCATCAAAGCACAACTGTTCACATTACCGGAACATTTCAACGTATTTCCAGGACATGGACCCGAAACAAGTATTGGGCACGAACGCCTGTTCAACCCTTTTCTCAACGAGGGCTGAGCAACACTTTCGCTAATTATTCTTTGAATGCAGCGAAGTCGAACAACAGGCTGAACCTGAGCTGATTGGCCAAAGGATGACGCTGCTGGAAAGGCACCAGATATGCGGCATCGATGCCAAGTACCCGATAGCGCACGCCAAATCCGAAGGTCAGGTATTTGCGGTTTCCTTTGGTGCTGGGTTCATGGAAGTAGCCTGCACGCGCGGCAAAGCGCTTGTTGTACCAATATTCCATGCCCACGGACACATTGTATTCTTTAAGCTCTTCCTGAAAACCTCCGGGAGCATCGCCAAACGATTGAAACAATCCCTGGATAACCGGCACATCGGGATCTCCACCCACAAACACCCGTGATCCGTTTTGATCAATTGAATCACCACCAAGGTAGTTCTTGAGGTAATACGGACGGGTGGGAACCATCAACTTATTGATGTCCAGTGCGAAGACTACCCTATTGTATTCATCAATTTCATAATCAAGTGCACCACCAATTTTCAGGTTCATAGGAATGAAATCACGCTGTTCGCGGTTGGTATATGTCATTTTCGAACCAATGTTCTGAAGATTTGCGCCAAAAGACAATTTCGCGTCCTTGCCCTTAATTTCAATTTTGTCTTGGTAATACACGTTAATATCACCGGCACCGGCAACACCGGGTCTGGTGCTTATTCCATTAAGCTGGCGCACACCTGCAATATTTGAACGGATGAAGCGCAAGGCCACACCTACCGAAAACTTATCCGTCAAGCGCGTTGCATATCCCGCATCCAGTGCAAACTCATTAGGGTTGAAGCTACCAATGGGGTCTCCCTGGAAATCGGTAAAGTTGATATTGCCCAGCGAGAAATACCTGAATGAGCCGGAAACCACCCCATTCTTGCCAACTTTATTGTAGGCGCTGAGGTAAGAGAATTGAACGTCTGGAACGAGGCTGCGGAGCCAGGGTGCGTAAGAAATGCCCATGCCCGATTTTTTTTCTGCAAAAGCGAGTTTTGACATGTTCCAATGAATGGAATTTGCATCGGGGCTGATGGCCACACCGGCGTCTGCCATTCCGGCGCTTCTGCTGTCGGGAGTAATTGTAAGAAAAGGCACCATGGTGGTTACCACATTCTGTTGCCCTGCCAATTGGGTCTTGCTGATTTGTGCCAGAAGTTGTGTTGCGGTGAACCCTGAACATAACAGGGCGATTATTCTATGAAAGTTCATCTTGCGATTGAATAGCTGCAAAAATAGGATTTCCGACTTTAACGCGCGTTTTGTGTGCTTATTATTCTGCCGTGATGCATAGACGATTCGCCTGAAGTCGTTCTGATCACCATTCGATAGAAGAACATCCCATTACCCGGGATGCCACTTTGCGGCTTCCAGCTCAATGCACCGGAACGCGCCGCTGCCTGATTGATGCTGGTGGTCTGGCGATGTATTTGCCTGCCTGTAACGTCGGTTATGATCAATTCTGCCTCCAGATCTTCGCCGGCGGCATTGTGTTCCACCATAAATCGAACTTCCTGCCCGGGATCAGCGGGATTGGGATATGGAACCACTTTGGAAACCGTAAATACCCCACGCGCACTCACCAACATTTGAATACTGGCTTCCGTTGAATTGTTGAAAATATCCCAAACACGCAATGTTAGTGTGTGCATCCCCACACTGAGATTCTGGAGTGGGAAACTGATACTTCCACTTGTATAACTGTCCATGTCTGCAGTATAGTAGTCGTTCACAACAAATACCTGTTCCTGAGGAGTTCCCTTATCCACGAACAAGAGCAAATCTCTACCTATCCCATTTCCCGTGGCATTAATCCCATTGGCATCGCGAAGGAAGGCCAGCGCCAGTCCATCGGCTGCAACCACACCCCCACTGCGAAAAGTTGTATCGTTCATGAACAAACGAATACCGGGTCCGGACTTGTCGGCTATCAACACCTGTTCACTTCCGCCAATCAACACCTGATGATACCCGCATGCGTCGGTAATTCCATTTTCTGCGTATAAGGAAATCTTACCTGATGCTACCTGATAGCTGATGTCTTTGGGTACCATAAATTCAACCCGAAACATCCCATTTTTAATCGTCGCTAAACCTTTGTAGATGATGGTATTTTGTGTTTTGTAGCTCAGTTCACTGCCCGGATTATCGTTGGCCAGGGTTTTACGCACTTGCACCTTATCATAAACGGTGATGTACAGCCGGCCGTTAAAATCAGGGAATGGTTGGCCATTTCGCTGCTCCACATGACCTTCTAGCAATGCGCGGCTGAATGCCTTTAACGTATCGCGAAAATCTTTCGCCGCAATATTGTTGATGAAATCCAGCTTCACCAGGTGCAAAGGGAATGCCGGGGTCATGGAAGGATCGCCCAGAAGCGCAAACTTTCGGTCTTCATCCGTTCTGTTTCCTCTGTTCTTCACATTGCGCATGATGTCGCCAATGGTTGGCAAAGGCGCCGGAGCTGATACCAAACCGTATTCCTTCCAGAAAGCGCTGTTGATGGATTTATTTCCGGTATTGTACGTGAGTCGTGTGGTGGTAAGCAGCGCCACATTGCCACCTCCTGCATGGAGGATGCTCAACTCACCGGCAGATTGTCGGGCCGGATCGTCAAACCTGCTGAACTCGCAGGTAGCGGTAACCATGATGGAAAGTCTGTGCTTGTTGGTCCAGTTTTTAATCATGGGAACGGTGAGCACTTCCTCCTGCGCCCATCCTTTTTCACCGCCATGGCCCATGTAGTTGAAGAACAGGGTACCGCGACTCATGTTTCGGTTGATGGACGCCTGTGCATCCGGATAAGCTTCTGTATTTCCGGTATTCACCTGCCTGAATGCATCGAAATACACTTTATCGGCATTGAATTCGGGATGCGAGGCCGCCACATATTGAGCATAAGACTCAGATTCATTCAAAAATTCAAACTCCCACTGGTCGTTGTCCACATCATCAGCCGCAAATGCAATCCTGTTCCGCCACTCACCCAAGGTTGCCGGGCTGTCGTATTGAATAATTTTATCAACCAGTGAAGACGCTTCTTCCCCGGTGCGCACGGGCAAACGGCCTACCGATACCGACATGGGTCCGTTAAACAAACGGAAACCGGTGGCTGAATCCAGGAATGCGTAGAAATCATCACTGGCAAAACTGGTATTGATGTATGAAGTAACCTCGCTTTGATAAACAGGAATAAAATTGGTATTTGACTTCACCCGATCTTTATAGTCATAGGAAGCTGCACCAAACAGCAATACATATTTCAGCGGAGTGGCTGTATTGCTTTGTTTTTGGTACACATAGCTGATGAAGTTTCGGATGGCGCTAACATCTTGGGCTCCTGAACTAAACTCGCGGTAAATTTCTTGTGGTGTAACCAAACGACAGCGCTTACCCTGGGCCGTCCGGTGCGCGGCGAGGCGCTTTGCCTGGTCCATAAAATCAGGATGAGTAATGACCAGCAATTCGCAAGGTTCTTCAGATTTTAAGTTTTGGTTGCTGATCCGGCCTCCTGGTTCCGGTCGCAACGCCGAGTTTTCATCAAAGCAAATGAACCTTCGGGCCTGGCTGGTTTGAACAGCCCTGAAAAAACTTTTCGGACCATCGGTTTCCAGTGCCTGAATTTTGGCTGCATAAGGCACGCTTACGTCCCAAACTTGAATGCCGTCACCCTGAAATTGCCATTCCACTGTTTTGCCAGGGGTATGCGGCAAAATGGCAAACTCGTATTGACGCCCTTTGAATACAAGATTGCGCTCATAGTGAATTTCGTACCAGCCCAAGTATCCGTTGGCGTTGAAATTGGGCCTGGAGTAGCGCAAGGTAAAAGGCCAGTTCTCTGTACCGGGAAACCGTCCTTCCCATGTTTCATCTACATAACTGATGTCATTGATGTTCAATGCAGGTATGGGAATAAACTTTTGATTTCCTGCCACATCAAGCGTAAAATATCCGGACCCGCCCGGATTCCTGCCTGCCACCCTTAACTTCATCAATACCGATGAACCGGGGCGCAGGCCTTCCAGGGTATGGTTGAATTGATACACATCTGTCTGACCGCCAAATCGTTCGCCAAGCCACTCCTTACCGGATATGCTCAGGTTGTATAAATCGCGCTCATGAAAAATCATGGCCGCAGCACTGTTGCTTGTTGAATCAACCAGCAGCCCCATTCCAGATTCAATACCCTCAATACGTTTGCCCGGTTTTCCTCCATAAGTAAGGTACACACGTGCTGTTTCTTCATATAGGTGTTGCACATGTTCGTAACGCCCCAAAAACGGAGCATACTTCCAAACGTGTGCAGCATCTGAATAAAAGAAAACACCATCACCCTCGTCGAAAGAGCCATCTGTTGCACCGGTAACCATGATCGGCAATTCCGGTGGATCGGAAAAAACTGCAGCAGCCGGCAATTCGTTCAACATTCCGCCCTGATGACCGTGAATCCGGATGGTTCCGGGATCAACTTCAGATGGGTTGATGCCCATACTGCGCAGGTCGCCGGCGCTGATCTTGTAAACACCACTTGTCGGAATGCGAAGTTCAAACCACGGTCCTGATGCAAAAGCACTTTGTCCCTTCAGCGCTGCAGCCTGCAGCAACATCATGAAGCAAAAAAAACTGCGACGCATGTACTGGTTCATACTTTTTGAAGACAATTCAATTTCCAAATATCCGTTATACCAAACGTAATCGATGGCAAAAAGTTGCCGCATAAAAGAATTTAAAGATGAATAGTTGCCAAATGAAAATAAAACACAATTTGTTGTACTTTTGTCCATTAGCAGAAAAATCATCTATGATGAGAACCTATACCAAAAGCGCAGTTTTCTTTGTCGGCATCTTGCTTGCCGGTTCGCTCAAGGCTCAGGATCCGGAACTGTCGCAGTTCTATGCTGCGCCGATGTACACCAACCCTGCAATGGCCGGGTCGGCCTTTTGTCAGGCGGGAGCTGCAGGCAGGGTAGCCCTGAACTACAGGAACCAATGGCCTACACTTCCCGGAACCTTCCGTTCTTTCGCTGCATCCTGGGATCAGCATATTCCGGATCTGGGCGGTGGATTGGGCATCATGGCGTTCAGAGATGTTGCCGGAACCGGCCTCCTGACCACGACCAGCTTTAGTGGCATCTACTCCTATATGTTGGCCGTGAACAAGAAGTTGTACATGCGCTTTGGTTTACAGGCCACATTCACCGACAAGCGCATTGATGTAACCAAATTGCGTTTCTCTGACCAAATAGACCCAACATTGGGTTTTGTCAGAAATACCAATGAACAGTTCCCGACCACCTCTGTAGGGTTTCCAAATTTCGCTGCAGGATGGATGATGTACACTTCCAAATTCTATTTGGGCGTTGCAGCACATAACATCGTAGAACCCAATCAGTCATTCTTCAAAAACCCCGACGGAAAATTGCCAAGGCGTTATACTGTGCATTCAGGTGCCATGATTCCACTGGGACCAAGCAGAAGGGATCCAACAGGATTCTTCTCTCCCAATGTATTGTTTATGATGCAACAGAATTTCTCGCAGATGAACCTTGGTTTTTACATGACCCGAGGTCCGCTGGTGAGCGGTTTGTGGTTCCGCCAGACTTTTGGCAACTACGGCACCTCTGATGCAATCATGGCACTCATTGGCTTCCGAAAAGACCGCTTTAAGTTCGGCTACTCGTTCGACATTACGGTAAGCGATGGCAACAGCGCGATTCCTTATTCGCACGAAGTGAGTGCCATCATTGAATGGTGCGTACCTCCCGGACGCAGGCCTTTCCGCCCATTGCGTTGTCCTGAGTTCTAATGGACAAAAGGCAAAATCCTTTATAATTGCACAATTTTCAAATCAAACAAACGTTTCCAACAGAACACTAAAGACTGCAAAGCAGCATGAATATGAAACTTCGATCACTGCTCACACTGTTTGCCGCATCCGGTTTGCTTTTTACCGCTTGCCAGAAAAAACAGAAAAGCGCTGTTACCGGCCAAGGGTACAACGATCCTAAATGGGGTGGTTTTTTCAATCCTAAATATAAAGGTCAGGAAACTGGCCCCGGACTCGTGCTCATTGAAGGTGGTTCCTTCACTATGGGAACAACCGAACAGGACATGACTGCCGACAACAACTCGGTGGAGCGTAAAGTCACGGTGAATTCCTTTTACATGGATGAAACCGAGGTCAGCAACGTACAGTATCGCGAATACCTGTATTGGGTAAACAGGGTGTTCACAGAATACCCAGAAGTGTACCGGAATGCCCTTCCAGACACGCTTTGCTGGCGCAGCAAATTGGCCTACAATGAGCCTTTCGTCGAATATTATTTCCGCCACCCCGCCTATAAAGACTATCCGGTAGTTGGTGTGAACTGGGTTCAGGCTTCTGATTTTGCTTCCTGGCGCACAGACCGGGTGAACGAAATGATCATGGATCGTGAGGGAATCGTAAAGTTTGATGTCACTTCAGATGGAAACAACGACAACAACTTCAATACACGCTCATACCTCGCAGGTCAGTTCCAATTTGCCAAAAAAGGAAAACATCTGCCCCGAGATTATACCAAGAAAAAGGCAACCCGCGAGCGCGTAAGCGTGGAAGATGGGGTACTGCTTCCGGATTACAGGCTTCCCACAGAATCTGAATGGGAATATGCCGCTCAGGCAAACATTGGCAATACGGTGGCCAACAACATCGATGTTAAGAAAATATACCCATGGAACGACTATACCGTTCGGGTTAAAGACGGAAAAGAACGCGACCGCGGCAAAATCATCATGAACGCCATGGTTGGCAAAGGTGACATGGGCGGTATTGCCGGCGGACAGTTGAATGACGCGGGCTTCATCCCAACGCCAGTTTATTCTTACTGGCCCAATGACTACGGCTTGTACAACATGGCTGGAAACGTGGCAGAATGGGTGATGGATGTTTATCGTCCGCTATCGCTCGAAGACATGGATCAGTTCATGCCTTTCCGCGGAAACGTGTATAAGACGGTACAACTGAACCAATATGGTGAAATCGAAGACAAAGACAGTCTTGGCCGCCTGAGGTTCCGCAACGTTGATCTTCAGGAGAACATCAACCGCAGAAACTATAAAGTTGCCGACAACATTGGCTTTAAAGACGAGCCCGGAGCAAGTGCCAACGATGATTACTTCTACGAATACGGCGTTACCACGCTGGTAGATAACAAAGCACGTGTTTTCAAAGGAGCGTCTTGGTTCGACCGCCTCTATTGGGCATCCCCCGGAACACGGAGGTATTTGGATGAAAAGCAAAGTCTTTCAACGCTGGGCTTCCGTTGCGCCATGATCCGCGTCGGCGCTCCTGTAGGCAACAGCAAGAAGAAATACAATGGCCTGCCTTCCAGCGGTATCGATAAGAAGACCAAAAGGAAGCGCTAAGCGCAACAACTGGTAACCAAATAAAAAACCCACCAAAAGGTGGGTTTTTTATTTGGTTACGGTCTGAAAGTAATTCAGGCTTAGCAATAGGTTTCGTAAGCCTGCTCCAGGTTTGAAGCAATCATATCTGCGGTGCGGCCTTCAATATGATGACGCTCAACAAAGTGAACGAGTGCGCCATCGCGAAATAAGGCTATGGCAGGTGATGAGGGTGGATAAGGGGCAAAAAACTCGCGAGCCTTGTTGGTGGCATCCAAATCCTGACCTGCAAATACGGTAAGCAATCGGTTGGGCTTTTTAGCTCCGCTGATGGAACGAATTACTCCGGGGCGTGCACTACCTGCAGCACAACCGCACACTGAATTCACAACAACCAATGTTGTACCTTCCTGATTATTCAGCGCCTGTTCCACCTCTTCCGGTGTTTTCAGCTCAACAAATCCTTGTGAAGTAAGTTCTGCACGCATGGGCGCTACTAGCATTTCTGGATATGGCATATTGTTTAATTGATTAATGGTTGCGAATTTAGGTACAAAGCGCATTCCGCTTTTTTCTACGCTCATTTCAGTCTATTTTTGCAGAAAAAATCAGATGTCAACTGAAACTATGTCACTTCCTTACAAAGTAAAAGACATTTCTCTGGCTGAATGGGGCCGTAAAGAAATTCGCCTGGCAGAAGCAGAAATGCCCGGACTCATGGCTATTCGCCATAAATACAAAGCTGAGCAGCCACTGAAAGGTGCCAGAATTGCAGGTTGCCTGCACATGACCATTCAAACGGCTGTACTCATTGAAACATTGGCAGACCTTGGCGCTGAAGTTCGCTGGAGCTCTTGCAACATTTTTTCTACTCAGGACCACGCTGCTGCAGCAATCGCCGCTGCCGGAATTCCTGTATTTGCCTGGAAGGGCATGAACGAGGAGGAATACGACTGGTGTATTGAACAAACCCTGTATTTCGGTGATCCCAGCAAGCCCCTGAATATGATTCTTGACGATGGCGGCGACCTCACCAACATCGTATTGGACAAGTATCCTGACTTGGCACAACACATTAAAGGTATTTCTGAAGAAACAACCACCGGTGTAAAACGCCTGTACGACCGCCAAAAGGCAGGAACCCTGCCGATGCCCGCAATCAATGTGAACGACAGCGTTACCAAGAGCAAGTTCGACAACAAATATGGTTGTCGTGAGAGTTTGGTAGATGCCATCCGTCGTGCAACAGATGTGATGCTGGCTGGTAAAGTTGCAGTAGTTTGCGGTTATGGTGATGTAGGGAAAGGAAGCGCTGATTCACTCCGCGGAGCAGGCACCCGCGTAATTGTTACTGAAATCGACCCCATTTGCGCGCTGCAGGCAGCAATGGACGGTTATGAAGTAAAAACGCTCGAATCAGCACTTGCTGAAGCGAACATCGTTGTTACAGCTACGGGCAATTGTGGCATCGTGCGCGGCGAACATTTCCAAAACATGCGCGACAAAGCCATCGTTTGTAACATTGGCCATTTCGATAACGAAATTGATATTGCATGGCTCAACACCAACTATGGCCACTCAAAATACACCATCAAGCCACAAGTAGATGTTTATGAAATCAATGGCAAAGAGATCATCGTCCTGGCGGAAGGTCGCCTGGTGAATTTGGGCTGCGCCATGGGTCATCCATCATTTGTGATGTCCAATTCATTCACCAATCAAACATTGGCGCAGATTGAATTGTGGAACAACCACGGCAAATACGAAAATCAGGTTTATGTGCTGCCCAAACATCTTGATGAAATGGTTGCCCGCCTGCACTTGGATCATATCGGAGCGGAACTTACCGTGTTGCGCAATGATCAGGCTGATTACATCGGCGTTCCAATGGAAGGCCCATACAAACCAGAACATTATCGCTATTAATCCGGAGCAATCCAGGTTAAAAAAAAGCCCGGCCAATTGGTCGGGCTTTTTTTTTCAAGGGATCAGGATTCAATCCACATTTCGCTAAAAATAAGGCAGCCCAATAAGCCGGATTCTGTTACACCCGAAAGTGCATCTGTCATTTATCTGGCCCGCCCCGAAGGACGTGGACGTTCGGCCTACCCTCCCCTCCATCATTCAGGCTTGCGCCGGAACTACTCGGACGAGTAACCCTCAATGAGGGGTATATTTGGCCTTTCAACTCCCGGGGTTTACCTCAACAGCCGTTGCCGTACTGATGCGTGAGCCCTTACCTCGCGATTTCACCCTTACCCGCCAACCCGAAAGTCAACAGGCGGTATTTTTTCTGTGGCACTTTCCGTCACAGGAAGCTTACACCAACCTGTGCCCCCGTTTTCACGGGGCGGGATACTCTGTGTTGCCCGGACTTTCCTCTCCGGTTTCGAAAAACCGGAGCGACAGATCGGGCTGCCTTGATTCAAAGATACTGCCTGTAAACTCAACCAAGCACAGCAGGTTACATCATTATATATTTGCATTTCATGAGCGTAGCATATGAAGCAGTTATTGGCTTGGAAATCCATGTTCAGCTGCTCACCCAAAGCAAAGCATTTTGTGCAGACAGCACCGCTTACGGAGCACTTCCCAATACCCAGGTAAGTCCGATTAGCCTGGGACATCCGGGAACACTGCCTCGCCATAACCGCCATGCAGTGGAACATGCCCTGAAAATTGGGCTTGCGCTTGATAGTACCATAACCAGGGAAAATCACTATTCCCGCAAGAATTACTTCTACGCCGATTTACCCAAAGGATATCAGATTACGCAATTCAACACGCCCATCTGCGAAGGCGGAGGCGTGAATATTCGTTTGAAAGACGGCAGCCGCAAAAGAATCGGGCTCATTCGTATTCACATGGAAGAAGATACAGGGAAGAGCATGCACGACCAGGATCCTAAGGACAGTTTGATCGATTTCAATCGCGCCGGTACTGCACTGATTGAGGTTGTTACAGCCCCTGATATACGCAGCGGTGAAGAAGCCTACGCTTTTGTGACAGAAATCCGACGCTTGGTGCGCTACCTGGACATTTGTGATGGCAATATGGAGGAAGGCAGCTTGCGCTGTGATGCAAACGTTTCCATTCGTCCCGCGGGAACCGCCGCTTTTGGCACCAAGGTAGAGGTTAAAAACATGAACTCTATCTCGAACGTGCGCCGCGCTATTGATCACGAGATTGAAAGACAAAGGGAAATCCTTGAATCCGGTGGCACCGTTTCCGGAGAAACACGTGGGTTTAATGCCTTGAGTGGAACCACATTCTCCATGCGCAGCAAAGAAATGGTGAATGATTACCGCTACTTCCCCGAACCCGACTTACCCCCATTGATCCTGAGCGACCAATACATCCAGGCCGTGCATAAACTCATGCCGGAACTTCCTGAAACGCTGTTCCAAAGGTTTACCCTTGAATTGGGCCTGAGCGAATACGATGCCGGAGTGCTTACCGATGATAAAGCCACTGCTGCCTACTTCCTCAGCGTGGTACAACATACCGGCAATTACAAAGCTGCCGCCAATTGGGTTACCGTTCATGTAAAAGGGTACCTTAACGAACACGCCATCAGCATCGATGATTTCCCTTTGAGCGGCAAGCGTGTAGCCGACCTCATCGCCCTCATTGACTCTGGCAAAGTGAGCAACAGCAGTGCTGCCCAAAAACTCTTCCCTGCCATGATTTCCCACGAAGGAAAATCACCGTTGGAACTTGCAGAAACACTAAACCTGCTTCAAACTTCAGACTCAGACCTTATTGAATCCCTGGCCAACGAAGTGCTTGCAGCGTTTCCGCAGAAAGTAGCCGAATACCGGCAAGGAAAAACAGGACTGCTCGGAATGTTTGTTGGAGAAATCATGAAGCGGAGTAAGGGCAAGGCAGATCCTAAAAAAGCCAATGAAATTGTGCTCAAAAAGCTTGAAGCCTAAATAAAGCCTCAGATTATTCTATCTTCACCAAGCTTCGCCTGACATGGTTTTTTCAAGCCTGATTTTTTTGTACCTATTCCTGCCCGCTTGCTTGCTGCTTTACTATGCATGGAATAACCGGACGTACAGAAATGCATTGCTCACCTTGTTTTCCCTCGTCTTTTATGCCTGGGGCGAACCAATCTGGGTCATCTTGCTCGTCTTTTCTGCCACCTTGGATTATTCCATTGCGCGGTTGATTGAGCATAAGCGGGGAACCATCTGGGCGAAAGCAGGACTTTGGTCATCGGTAACGTTAAATCTGGGCTTGCTCTTCCTGTTCAAATACAGTTCTTTTATTTACGAAAACGTTAACCTATTACTCGGAACCAGTTTCTCTATACCTCAATATGCCCTGCCCATAGGCATATCATTTTATACCTTTCAGACCATTTCATACGTGCTGGATGTGTACAGAAATGAAGTGCCGGCACAACGGAATTACCTGAGTTTTCTGCTGTTTGTAAGCCTGTTCCACCAGTTGGTTGCAGGGCCCATTGTTCGGTATGTTCATATTGCAGATGAAATCGACAACCGCAAATTTGACATTGCGGACATCGCTGGCGGTGTGCATCGCTTTTGCATCGGGCTCTTCAAGAAAGTATGCATCGCCAACATTGCAGGAGAACTTGTGGTGAAATTCCTCGGCAGCGACTTAAGCACACAGAGTATTGCCGGTGGATGGTTTGGCCTGCTCATGTTTACCCTGCAAATCTATTTCGACTTCAGTGGCTATTCCGACATGGCCATTGGCATGGGTCGGATGTTTGGTTTTCATTACCACGAGAACTTTGATTATCCTTACATATCAAGAAGCAGCGCTGAGTTTTGGCGCCGCTGGCACATCTCTCTGGGCAGTTTTTTCAGGGATTATGTTTATATCCCGCTCGGTGGCAAATCGCACAAGCCTTACCGGAATCTGTTCGTGGTTTGGCTGCTCACCGGCTTCTGGCACGGTGCCAGTTGGAACTTCATCCTGTGGGGGCTCTACTTCGGAATACTGATAGGACTTGAAAGACTGTTTCTCAAGAAATTTCTCGATACACTACCCCGCATAGTAAGCCACTGCTACCTGCTTTTTGCAGTGATGATGGGCTGGGCCTTGTTTTATTTCACCGACCTGTACCGACTAGGCGAATTCTTGAAGTTGTTGTTTGGAGGCGGTAATCATGTGGCTTGGAACCTTGAAATATCCCTTTCCCTTAAAGAGCACATGTTCTGGTTGATTATTGCCCTGGTTTTATGCACCCCCGTTTATCTGCTCGCATATAAAAAAGGCTATGAGAAACTGGAACAACGCTCCCAAAGCATGGGACAAGTATTGCTGACGCTTGCCAACATTTTGTTGCTCATGGGCAGCACAGCCATGTTGGTTGGAAAAAGTTACAATCCATTCCTATACTTCAGATTTTAACAATGAAACAACGCGTTCACTACCTACAACTTGTTTCATTTACCCTGTTTTTGGGTGGCATTGGTTTGCTTTCACTGTTCAAGCAAAAAAACACCGTAAGCATTGAAGAGAAACGCACATTAACTCCGGTCCCTGCTTACAGCTGGAAATCTTTGAAAGAAGGCAGGTACACAGACAGTATGGAACTGTACTATGCAGATAATTTCCCATGGAGGCAATCCTTCATGAATGCAGCTTTTGCCATGCAGCGTGCCAGGGGAATAAAATCGGAAGAGGTTAGCTTCTACAGTACCGAAAAGAAACCCGGAGTGATTACGCCTCATTTGAAACCGGACCAACAGGCTAAAGACTCTGGTGATGATGCCAGCCTGACGGCGGAAGTAAGCAAAGGCTTAATCATCTACAACAACATGGCCATGCAGGTGTTCGGTGGCTCTGAAAAGATGGCTAAAGCCTGCGCTCAGGGCATCAACAATTTTGTAGCCGCGCTGCCGCCCGGAGTTCGTGCTTATTGCATGGTAGCCCCAACTGCAGGCGAATTTTATTTACCTGCATCTTATCGGAAAATGGCCCGTTCTGAAAAAGACAATATTGCCACTATTTACAACAACCTGAATCCAAACATCACCGCGGTTGATGCCATCACAGCATTGGCCGCCCATACCGAAGAGTATTTATACTTCAACAGCGACCATCACTGGACCGCATTGGGTGCTTACTATGCCTATCGCGCTACCTGCGACAAAATGGGAATCACTGCAAATGATATAAATGCGATGCCCAAAAAGACCATCAACGGATTCCTGGGATCGCTGTATTGGCTCACCCGCGATCAAAAACTATTGGCGCAGAAAGACTTTGTAGATTATTACCAGATACCCGGCCAGTACACAACACGTGTATTTACCAAGAACAACCCAAACAAACCAATCAACGGCAGTTTGCTTGCCGGTTACGCTTCCGGCGCCAACGCATATTCCGTATTTCTGGGGGGCGATTATCCTTTGATGCGTATCAATACAGCAGCAGAAAGCGGAAGGAAATTGCTCATCATCAAAAACTCCTATGGAAATCCTTACTCGGTGTTCTTTGTCCCGCACTTTGACGAAGTTTTTATTGTGGATTATCGATACTATGAAAAAGGTGTTTTACCGCTCATCAAGGAATTTGGAATTACCGATGTGCTGATCACATACGGATCGTTCTCTGCAAACACTTCTTGGCATATAAGGCGCTTGCAACACATCATGCACGGTAAAGGAAACCCAATACCCAAGCAGAAAACTAAAGACACTTCTGCCGCTGCAATCCCCGCCGATACCACCAAAAACACCAAATAATGATGTGGGTATTGCAAAATAGAATCCAGCTAATTTCAGGAATATTTAAGTCGCGGAACAGTCTTTGCGCAACACGAATCATGCGCATTTCTACAGATGGGCCGGCGCGAAATCGCTTCCTTTTGCTTTTTCTATTGTGGTGTGCCGCAACTGTCAGCAGCCACGCTCAAGGCATCGCAGCAGCATATTCCTGGATTGATGGCGATTTAAATGCCATTCAGTTTTACCGTCGTGACGCCATAGAGCGGTTCTATCAGTCTTGGACTTCTGCAGATTCTGCGCGGGTTAGCATCTTGCATCTGGGTGATTCGCACATTCAACCTGACATCTTTCCGGGTGTGCTGCGGAAACGTTTTCAAGAACTTCTTGGCCCTGGCGGAAGGGGGTTGATGTTCCCTTTTTCTACCGCCAAAACTTATTCTTCCGTAGCCTACAGCTCCAGTCATCAGGGTGCCTGGTCGGCTTCGCGCAGCATTGAACCCCTTCCCAAGTACACCCTTGGTGTTTGCGGAGCCACCTGCCGCACCAATGATTCCGCTGCCAGCTTCAGCATACGCTTCACAGAGCCTATTCCTGCGCACTACAATTCCCTGCGAATTTTTTGCAAGAAATCGCCATTAAGCTATTCCATTTGGATCAGCACCGATGAAGGGGAAGAACTGTATCGGGCCGATATTGAAGGCGACCTGAGCCCCTACCTTGAAATCAACAACCTTCCACCGCTGCAACAAGGGTTCAGCATCAGGGTTGAAAAAACCAGCCCTTTGCAGGAAGAGTTTGAATTTTACGGGATGAGCCTGGAAAGCAGCCTCCCGGGCGGCGTGGTCATCCACTCGGCCGGTATTGGCGGCGCCAGGTATAATGCACCACTGTATCAGAAATTATTTCTCAACCAACTTCCTGTGCTCGATCCGGATTTGGTGATTTTGGATTACGGCACCAATGATTACCTGTACGACGACCAACTGAAGCCTGAGCTGGAGCATGAAATCGTTCAAATTATTTCCAACATCCGGGCGGTTAGTCCCAATACCTGCATTTTGCTTACCACCACGCAGGACATGATGCGTAAAGGACGTAAGCTCCAATCGGGAGAAAAGTTTTCAGACCTGATTCGGAATATTGCGCGAGCGGAAAACTGCGCCTTTTACGACTGGTTCTGGATTTCGGGAGGGAACAACAGCATCAGTAAATGGGTGGGCAGTGGCCTCGCGCAGCAAGACATGATTCACCTAACCAAAAAGGGTTACTCCTTGAAGGGTGAATTGCTCTTTGATGCATTTCTGCGCACGCAAGCCGTATTGATGGATGAGGAAGCCTATGACTCGCTGGTGTTTTCGCTCGACAGCATCCGAAAAGCACTGCCAATGACGATGGACAGCACCACAGACAGCTCCAATCGCGCAGTCACCGTGCGACCTCCGCAAACAAAAGTGGTCACCTATGCGCCGCAGGTGAAAAGTAAAAAAGTGATTCGCCATAAAGTGAAAAGCGGCGAAACCCTATCCTATTTGGCGAGAAAATACCACGTTACGGTGAAGCAAATTCAACAATGGAACCGATTGTCGGGCACAAAAATTCGCATTGGCCAGACTTTGATCATATACCAGACCAAATAAGCTCAGATTTTGCCGCTGAGTTTGTATGCGAGCATCCCTACCCACTCCTTAACCAAAACTTCCCAATGGAAGAGGATTTCCGTGGACGGTAAAATCCAGTCTTTCAATTCATAACTGTCTGCAGTTCTGCTCAGAAAATGAACGGGATAAGGTATGCATTCCATTCCTGCTTTCCGAAAACAGGCCATGGCTCTGGGCATGTGCGAAGCACTGGTAACCAACAAAAAGGGGCCTTTCAGCTTCATACTGTCGCTGAGTTTTTTGCTGTATTGCGCGTTTTCAAAGGTGTTTCTGCTCGCCGATTCAAGCAGCATGTCGCTGTCATTTACACCTGCATGAAGCAACATTTCCCTGCTGTATAAAGCCTCACTGCGCAGCTTTTGCATGAGGGAACCACTGCCACCGCTCAGCAATAATTTCCGGACTTGTTTCTGGTGGTATAATGCCAGAGGATAATATAAACGGTCGCCTGCTGCGGTCAACTGCGCGCGGTTTCTCCCTGCATCCCAAAACGCATATCCACCAAGTACAATGGCCGCTTCACAGGGCATTTTGCTTTTAATGGCAACGCTGTCGGGCCGCGCCTCCCATAGCCTTGCACAGGTGTTGAATACCACGCCATTCCCAAAAACGAACAAGCACAGCATCGAAGCAAAAATCAGGGATTTACGGCGCTTTTGATTCTTGGTAAGCAGCGCCCAAAAACCACATATCATGATCCAGGTCAAGGGCCTGATCAGAAATACCAGCAATTTGGAGAGGACGAAAAACACGCTTCGAAATTAGGCAATTGGAACACTCCCCAAACCCAAGAGGCCAGGCATCTTTGCCGGCAACAACAAACAAAACAAATATGGATAACTGGAGGATAAACTCTGAAACAGACACTTCATCTTTGCCCTTATGTCGTTAGAATTGAAAGGAAAAATTGTGCAGGTATTGCCGATGCAACAAGGGGAAGGCCGCAATGGCCCTTGGAAAAAACAAGAGTACATTTTGGAAATCCCCGGCCAATACCCAAAAAAATTGTGTTTTAATGTATGGGGTGGTAAAGTTGATGAATTTGGCATCCGTCCGGAGGAAGAATTAACGGTAAGCTTCGACGTAGAAAGCCGCGAATACAATGGCCGATGGTACACCGAAGTAAAAGCCTGGAAGGTTTCGCGCAACGGCGATGCATATCAGTCTGCACCACCATTTCAGGGAGGATCTTCTTTCGATGCACCTCCTTTTAACAATGCGCCTACTGAACCCATGGCTCCGGAAGATGGCAGCTCTGTGGAAGGCAAAGGCATGCCCGAAGACCTGCCCTTCTAAACCGTTCGTATTACCTTGATGTTCTGGATTCCAGCGCCTCGAGCCTGGTTTCCAGTTGTTGGATCCTGCGTTCCTGTTCTTTGATGATGGAAAGCAGATACACCGGCAATCGGTCGTAATGCACTGAATACGGAACCATTTTATGGTGGTTCAACAATTCCTTGCCGTTGGCATCTGTGGCCGCAACTCCTGTTTCACCAATCCATTGCCGCTCCGGACCATATACCACTAAGTCGGGCATCACGTCGGCCACTTCTTCGGCTATGAGTCCTACTTCCTGTTGTCCTCCCAAGGCAGGCTTCAGTTGATATACCACAGGCCTGAGGTTGAATATCTTTTCTTTGGAAACGTGCAAATCACGGATGTGCTCTTTCACATGCCTGGTAGAAGATTGTGGCCTGAGTTCTCCGCTACTGGTGCGCACCACCGCAGTACCTGAACCCGTAGTACTGGAATTCATAATGAACCGTTGATTGGTTTCAATAACGCCATTGGCCATAATGCCACCACTGGCTGGCGCACTGGTTGTTCCAACACGAATTCCTGAAGTAACATAGGCATCGCCGTCAACCTGCAGTTCATAGCTGGTACTGCTGCTTGAACCAATCCTCAGCCTCCCGCCAATATTAGAAGTTGTCGTGCTTCCGTTCACCCAAAAGCCTCCGGTGCCAATGCTGAGGTCAAAAGAAGAACTGGGTGAAGTGGTGCCAATGCCCACCAGTTTCCCGGATGTAATCCAGATGGCATCGGTGCATTCATATCCTGACCCTGTTCCCCGAACCGCGTATGATGTATTTGAACTGGAACTGCATGAAATGGTACTGCCGGAACTTACAACACCTGGCGCCCAGGCAGAACCCGTCCATTTAAGTACATCATTTGTAGATGGGGTATTTGCTGAAACGGCATTCCCCTGCAGCTGTGAGGCGTTCCATATTGCCGTACTGCTCAGTGCATCGAGGGTATCACCGCTGCGCTTCAAGCCATTTCTGGCAACCGGAGGATTCATTCCTGCGGGTCGGGAAGGTTTCCAAATACTTCCATCCCACTGCAAGACATCACTGGTGGATGGCGTTGCAGAAGAAATTCCAAACGATTGCAGTGAACCTGCATTCCACATCGGACTGCTGTTTCGTGCATCCAAAGTAGTGCCATTCATCACCAGGCCTACACCGGCGGTGAAGCTGCTGCCCGCTGACAACGCCGCAGGTTTCCAAACACTCCCGTCCCACTGCAAAACATCATTTTTTACAGGAAGGGTCGAGGCGATTGTCCCTGAACGCAGTGCCGCGGCATTCCAGATGGGTTGTGATGCAGCGGCCCGCAGCGTATCCTTTACCAGAACCAAACCGGTTCCGGGAATCAGCGTACTGCCGGAAGTAGCCAAAAGATCCTTCCCCGGCGTCCAGGCGCTTCCGTCCCACTTCAACACTTCACCAGAAGACGGAGGCGTGGTTGATACCGCTTTACCCTGCAAAGACTGTGCATTCCAAACGGCCGATGCACTGTTGGCCCTAAGGGTATCACCACTGCGTGTCAGCCCATTTCCTGCAACCAATGTTGGCACCTCGTCGGATTTTGCTGCCCGGGCCGCATAAAGCGCATAAGGTACACTCATGAACGCCACCGTTGACTGAATGGTGAAGGAGGTCCCTCCTTTAGGGTCTATGCCTGTTTCGAGAAAGTATGGACCTTTCGACCAATCAACACCAGTCAAAGAACCTGACACCACGCTGCCGCTGCCAATTTCTGCAGTAATGAGCCCATGTGCATTGCTTCCGAGGTTGTGACGCTCATGGTATAAAACCGTTCCCGTGGCGCTTCCCTGAAGAACTTTCACTTCCAATCCAACAGCTTTGTTCATCAACAGCGCTCCGGCTGCATCTCGCACCACAGCCTGATAGGAAAAACGCTGCGGTGCCTGTGCCCAAAGGCTCGACAATCCGGCGATGCAACATGCAAACAGTAGGTAATTTTTATTCATAGACTCTTGATTAAGGTGGCGGTATAGATGAGTTGATTTTGATCGTAGAGCATCAGAAAATAACTTCCGGAAGGCAGCCCTTCCAATGCACAAATGGCTGACTTTTGCCTGAATTCTGCCCTCCGCCTGAGTACACCCTGAGCATCATACAACACCACCTGACCCACATCAGGTACCGAGGCTCCCAGAATACGCACTTGATTTCCAGCGGGATTGGGGAAAATTGTGAAGTATAGTTCATCGGGGATTTCCCAAATCCCGGAGGGCGTGACGGACCATGCCTGCTGCACGCCTTGTTGTATGCTTCCGGCGGCATCGCTTACCGGCAGATAACACAACTGACCAATGGAATATGAAACGGTACCGGTAGTTTGACTTGCCGTGCCACCTGCAGCAAGCGTTGTTGCCTGCGCAAACAATGAACAATGAACCCAAACACCAAGAAGCACAGGCAAGAAGCCACGCGTAATAAGTTGCCTCATAATCAAACATAAAGATTTCTTTGAAGAATAGCGTCATGGCCCGACTTTAGCTGGTGAAAAAACAGCTATCAGGGGATGCCACGCACTGCCTCGAACCGAAGAAACGCGCTAAAATAAAAAAGCCACGCTTGCAGCGCGGCTTTTGTGATTTCGCTGGGACTCGAACCCAGGGCCCATACATTAAAAGTGTATTGCTCTACCAACTGAGCTACGAAATCATCCTCAAAACGAGGGTGCAAAAATAAAAACCTTTTCGCACCCTGCAACTTTTTTTGAAAAAAATCTGGCATCCCCGAAAGGACCTACTTACAGCTGCTTGCGGTAGGTATTGTGGACCTTGATGGTTCGGCAGCCCAGACTCTCGAGCATGCTGAGCATTTTAGGATTAAAATCGCCAATCCACGCCAGTTCTGAACTCACAAAGCGCTGTTCTTTTAATGCCTGCTCGCGCAGTTTCATAATCAAACCTGTTTCCAGGCCAAGATTTTGGAACTTAGGAACGATTCCGAATATGATTCCTCTAAGCCTGGTGACCTTTCTTCTGTGCCAAAGGAACCTCAGTTTATCCCACAAGGTCAGCCTACCCTTCAGCTTAAGTCTGCGGAACACCTGGTTTACATCAATCACATTGATGTAAAAACCTACGGGCTCCCCATCGGCATAAACAAACCATGCATATTCCTGCAACATGATGGGCTTCAGCTTCCTGAGGTGCATGCGCATCTTGCCTTCAGTCATGGGACGAAAATTCTCGTGGTGCGCCCAAGCCTGATTGTAGATGGTTACAAAATCACTGGCAAACGCACGGGACTGTGACCAAAGGAAATGTTTAAAGGTATAGCGCGGATTGTTGAACACCCTTGACGAGAGCTTGCCGAAGCGTTCAGCATTAAACGTAGCCTGATCGATTTCGCTGGTTTGTTGCCCAATGATCATCTCGAACCCATAGGATTCAAAAAAATCCTGATAAAACGGCGGATTGTAGTTCTCCCGGTATGCAGGATTCTTGAAGCCGGCGACCATAAGTCCCCAAAAACTATCACGATCTCCAAAGTTCACCGGCCCGTCCATGTAGGTACATCCGCGCTCTTTCAACCATTGGGCGCAAGTATCAAAGAGTAAAAAAGCCGCTGCTTTATTGTTGCAACATTCAAAAAAACCCATGGCGCCCTGACGGGTAATTCCATCCGAATTCAAGGTATAAAAGGCTGCCACGCGCCCCTGCACCTGCCCTTGTGCATCAAAAAGCAACCAGCGGCAGGCATCTCCCTGTTCAAAATGCACGTTAAAACTTCGGTCAAAAATCCCCTCAATATCCTCGTCCAGCGGGCGAATATATTCCGGGTCACCGGCATACAAACGGTCGCCGAGTTCCAGAAACTGCTGCACCATGGCTGCACCATCCACCTGCCTGATATTCCATAAATTCCCCATTTGTTGCAAATAAACCGGAAAATATCAGAATCTTAAACCCTTGCATGGTGTTCTGCAACAACCCATCAGTAAAGCCATGCGCAGGATTCAGGAATTGCTCAAGTTTTGGGGCCACTTTGGCCACTAATATCGTTGCAAAGAACGCAGCATGTTCAACCTTATGCCTCGAATATCGCTGGCCATGAAGTTTGTATGGTGGTGCTTATGGATGCAGCCTGAAGCTTCCTTTGCCAAGGACAGTGCTGCCCGCAGCAGATTAATGCCCGGGCCTGTGGCCCGAAGTTTCCTAACGCCAAGCGGCTGGGGCAACAACAGACCTATGGTCTATGCCTACATGGCCGGCACCTTCCCTCAGGTTTATTCACAAAAAAGCGATCTGCTGAGTGGTATAGGCGCAGCCTGGGGCGACAGTTGCCATGCCTTGAGCGCCCGTTGTGCATTGAACATCAATGATGTTTCACAATTAGATCAGTATTCGGGCAATGTTGCCATCAGCATGAAACTGCACACCGGAAGCAGCATTACCGCCGGAGTACTGCATTTATGGGCCAACAAAATCAACACGGATGCCAGCCCTTCCTATTATGTAGCATACAGTCATGCTTTTCAGCGATGGCGGCCTCGACAAGATGGTACTGCACGGGCGGCGTTTACCGTGGGCGCAGGCAGCGGCAGATTCTACGACATGAGCAGCAGGGATGAACAGTTGGGACGCTGGGAACATGGAACCATTGTTTTTACAAGCATTACCGCAAGTATCAGCAAAACGCTGGTGGCCACTGCAGAATGGACAGGGCACAACTTGTGTTTCAGCGCCAACTGGAAGCCTTACATTCCCATGAGGTTGCCCTTTAAGCTTCCTTCCATCAGTTTTGGAATTGCAGACCCATTAAGAACCAGCGGCGATCATTTGCGCTTTGTGGCATCGCTGGCCTATGGCTACGTGCTTCCCTGGCCCAAAAAACATTGTATCCCATGAGGTGTTTTATCATTTTGGCCAGCTGCTATACAGCAGCGTGTTTTGGCCAGTCGGACATTCAATCCATCAACCACCTGCCCGTTGAAGAAGGCGGCGCACCATCGTGTATCAACACCATTCATGATGTGCAATTTCCTAAATGCGTGGTGTATCAGCCAGGCTTAAAAACTTCACAGATCGTCAAACGTCTGTGGGATGTGCGCCAGTGTACCCATTACGAACAACTGCGCTATTCCCCGGAATCACTCATGCTTCAATTTGGTCCGAAGGAGAACTTCCGAACGGTGAACATCAAAATCAGCAGCAGTTCGGGGAAGGTATTCACAGGCAGTGTGTTGGTGCACAAACAATCCAAAACTACATGCAATGCGCCGCCGCAAGCAGTGACAGACCATTTCACCTGCCCGATGGACACAATCACCAAAGGTTTTGTGGGCAAAAATGACAGTGATGAAGACGGCGACTATTTAAAATTCAGCATCAAAACACTTCCTGCCCATGCTGCAGCCTTTCGGTTGTTGGAAGACGGAAGCTTTAACTACACGCCGCAAAAGAATTTTATGGGTAAGGATAGTTTTCGCTACCAAATCAGCGACAACATGGAGGCTGCGGAAGCCACCGTGTATCTGAATGTTCGAAAATATCATGTGGAACTGCATCTGGCTTCTGCCATTGAATTGGGTTGTCCGCGCACCCCAATGGAGCTGATCTGCCTGGCACCGGCACATCAATCGGCCATGGTTCACCTTACTATGACACCGGGAGCACCTGAAGTAAGCCTTTGGGATGCGGCCACCGGTGGCGGACGAATTCGCAAAACATCATGGAAATACGGCACACAACCATCCTTCCTTTGGATTGACGCCAGCGGGGCAACACAACTTAAAGTCCGCGCAGAAATTTATGCAGAAGGGAAAACACAAGCTACCGACACCAAGAACGCAACAACACATACGGTTTGGCCCCGCAGCTGGGCTGTTCCCGGTGGAAACCCAAACGGAACGCATGGCATCCGTACAAGTTCAGGTATGGGGCAGTATTCGTTTGATTTAGTACCCGAACAAGGAATGCACATGTCCGATGTGATGGAAGCCCTGGAAATTGCCGCACATGAAAAAATCAATGCAAAATCAGGGGAACAAGGAGTTTTTGTTGAACGTCCGGAATTCAAGGAGGCTTTTTTCAACCACAGCGCAGCGAATAAGTCGCCTGAAGAATTGGCCAAGGACCAATGCAATCATAAAGAGGTACAAACGGTTTGGCGCATAGAAGTCACTCCGGTTGCCAATCCGATGGAGTGGACCGATTCCATCATCTTGCCGGTATGGAACCAGCGCATCCCGTATGATGCCAAGCTCACGCGGCCTGCCCGGAAAGAATGGGACTATTTCATCAAAGTGCTTCTCATCCACGAACAAGGTCATAAAAGTCGTTTTGACCCGTTCAAAAAAGAATGCCTGCAGATGTTGGATGCCTTTGCCAAAACCAAATTTGTGGGTGAGGCCCTGAGTTTGGGATCATCAGAGTCACAAACGTATCAAGCCAAGTTCAAGGCCGGTGAAATGGCTATTGCCTCATTTGATTCGGCATTCAACGCGTTGAATATGCGACTTAAAATACTGCGTGAAACTTATGATGCATCGCAAAAAACATACGACTCCGTAACGCAGCATGGCAACGCGCAGTTTAACGATGCGGATTCCAGAAAAAACGAAGGTGCACAAGTCAGCACCCGGGTAGATGGAGACATTCCATTACTGCCACCGCCTGCCAGAACCAAAGAGCGCAGCCCGACCCGTCCTAAGAAATCAGGGCAGGAAAAAAAAGCCCCTTCATCCCCCGCACGAAATAAGCGGTGATGTACTTTGTGCAGCATGTTTCCAGGCGAAAGGAGCAGGCATGCAGGAAATAATCATCCTTGGCTGCATATTTGAAGCACATAATTGCGTCCATGAAGATCGGAGATAAACTCATCCCTTTCAAGCTGAATGACACCAACGGAAAAGCTTGTTCCAGCTACGATTTTGCAGATAAACATGCGTTCTTGATCATTGTTGCCTGCAATCATTGTAAATATGCACGGGCTTATTGGCGGCGCCTGATCAACCTTTCTAAGAAATATGAGGAAGACAACCTTGCGGTGGTAGCCATCAATGGCAATGATGCCGCACAATATCCCGAGGACAGTCTCGAGGGCATGCAACGATTGGTGCATCAAATGGCCCTTCCCTTTCCCTACCTCCACGACGAAAGTCAGGATTATCTAAAAGCACTCGGTGCCACACGCACTCCGGAGGTATTTCTGTTTAACAGCCGCAGGGAATTGGTTTATCACGGAGCCATCGACGATTCCTGGGACAATGAACATGCGGTGATGCGGGTATATCTGGAAGATGCCATCGAGTATTGTCTGGATGG
>CAZPHB010000004.1:154391-166853 GCA_964586595.1 uncultured Flavobacteriaceae bacterium
GGTTATTCTGCATCCAAATTTGCGATGCACGGCTTTCTGGAAGCCCTGCGCTGTGAAAACCTGAAAACGGGCTTACACGTACTCATTGCCTGCCCCGGATATACTGCCTCCAACATCCGCAAGACCGCGCTCAATTCCACAGGCGCTGCCCAGGGTGAAACGCCCCGCGACGAAGCCCGCATGATGCAGCCTGATGAAGTTGCCCGCATTGTGTTGGATGCCATGGCTAAAAAACGGCTGTACGTGGTGATGACCCTGCAAGGAAAACTCGCGGTATGGCTGAATAAAAGGTTCCCTCGCCTGGCAGACATCCTCACCTACCGCGCGATTGCAAAAGAACCTGATTCACCGTTTCAGTAATGCGATCGCGTTAAGCATGCGCGGAAAGCCAGGTTTTGGCTTCTTCCAGCGCCGCATCCAAACCTGAAGCAAGCTTACCACCGGCAGTAGCAAAAAACTTTTGCCCTCCGCCACCGCCCTGAATATGCCTGGCCCATCCGCGAACCAGCGCCGCTGCATCCCAGCCATGGGCAGCCACCAAATCTTCACTGATGAATAAGGCCAGTCCGGGTTTCTCCTGCGCCACAAATGCCAACATGCCAATGGAAGGCCCCTGATGCTGCATCAGGTTGAAACAAATGTTTCTGGCAGCCTCTGCATGAGGCAATGCTACCTTTTCCGCAAACCAGGTAAAGTGCGTGCCTTTGTGCAATTTGGACTTGACAGCATCCTGCACTTGCTGCACTTGCTGCATTTCAAACGCTTCCAGTTTTTTGCGGAGTACGTTTTGCTCGTCTATGTGCTTTTGAAGGGCTGAAATTGGATCGGCCGGACGTCCCAACAATTCGAGCAAATGTTCCAGTTGTTCCTGCTGCCGACCCAGGTAAGCAAAGGCGCCGGCACCGCTCACTGCTTCAATACGGCGCACACCTGCGGCAACCGAAGACTCGGCAGTAATGCGAAACAAGCTGATCACTGAGGTATTGGGCACATGTGTTCCGCCACAAAGTTCTCTGGAGAAATCTGCGCCAAACGTGATGACGCGAACCGTTTCTCCATATTTCTCACCAAACAGCGCCGTGGCACCACTTTCCAATGCTTCTGCAACCGGCACATTTCGCTGCTCTTCCAATGGAATCGCCCGACTGATGGCTTCATTCACAATGCGTTCTACTTCCTTCAGCTCTTCATGGGTGAGCTTGGCAAAATGTGAAAAGTCGAATCGTAAATAATCCGGATTGACCAAACTTCCCTTTTGCATCACATGATTGCCGAGCACCTTTTTTAAAGCTGCGTGCATCAGGTGGGTGGCGGAGTGATTTGCTGCCGATGCCCTGCGTTTCAGCTCATCAACACGGGCGGTCAGCACGCGTTCGGGCTGCTGCGGCAAACGGTCAAGCAGGCAAATATGTAACTGGTTTTCTTTAACGGTATCCAACACATGAACCACAGAACCATCTTCCGCGGTCAGCGTTCCGGTATCGCCTACCTGTCCGCCACTTTCGGCATAAAACGGACTGCCGGTAAGCACTACCTGCACCTGTTTCTTGCCTTTGGCACTAATTTCACGCCAGCGGGTGATGCGCACCTGAGCTTCCAGAAAATCATAGCCGATAAAATCTTCTTCTCCGTCTTCGAACACGTAGTTCCAATCACCGGTTTCTCGTGATGCATCGGCACGGGATCGGCGTTTTTGTTCTTGCAGGCGCAGTGAAAAACCATCCAGATCCACATGCATGTTGCGTTCGCGGGCTATCAACTGGGTCAGATCTAATGGGAAGCCATAAGTGTCGTACAATTCGAAAGCCGTATCGCCATCAATGGTTTCATTTCCCTCGGCCATGTAACGTTCCAGAATTTCCATACCTCTGGACAGCGTGCGGTAAAAGGAAACTTCCTCTTCGCGGATCACCCTGGCTACAAATTGTTCCTGGGCGCGCAACTCCGGAAAAAACGACCCTGTTTCTGCCGCAAGAACCTCCACGAGCTGGTGAAAGAACGGCTGATCCAAGCCAAGATAGCTGTAACCGTAGCGCACTGCCCGGCGCAGAATCCGACGCAATACATAACCGGCGCCGTTATTTGAGGGCAATTGTCCGTCGGCAATACAGAATGATACCGCACGGATGTGGTCGGCGATTACCCTGAAGGCAATATCTGCAGGAAGATCGCTGCCGCCGTATTGATGTCCGGAGCGATGTTCAGTAGCTCCGATGATGCCGCGAAACACATCGGTATCGTAATTGCTGCTTTTCCCTTGCAGGGCGCGTGTGAGTCGTTCAAAGCCCATCCCGGTATCCACATGTTGTGCAGGAAGCTTTTCAAGGCTGCCATCGGCTTTCCGGTTGAACTCCATGAAAACCAAGTTCCAGATTTCAATCACCTCCGGATGTCCTGTATTGACCAGATTTCGCCCGTCGAACGCACTTCGTTCTTCAACACTGCGCAAGTCGATATGAATTTCCGAACAGGGGCCGCAGGGGCCGGTATCGCCCATTTCCCAGAAGTTATCCTTTTTATTTCCGTTTACGATGCGGGACGGGTCTATAAATTGGGCCCATCGGTCATAGGCTTCCTGGTCAAATGGAATCTGATCTTCCTGAGCGCCCTCAAAAACTGTCACGTACAATCGATCCGGATCAAGTCCGTAAACAGCGGTCAGAAGTTCCCAGGCCCATGCAATGGCATCTTGTTTGAAGTAATCACCGAAGCTCCAGTTGCCCAGCATTTCAAACATGGTATGGTGGTAATGATCCACACCAACTTCCTCAAGGTCATTGTGTTTCCCACTCACCCGCAAGCACTTCTGGGTATCGGCCACACGCGGATGAAGCACGGGTGCGTTGCCCAGAAACAGGTCTTTGAATTGATTCATGCCCGCATTGGTAAACATGAGGGTCGGGTCGTTTTTGACTACAATCGGTGCCGAAGGAACCAGATGATGGCCCTTGGAAGCGAAAAAGTCGAGGAAGGTTTGTCGGATTTGTGCTGCGCTTAAACTCATTTCTTGTTGAAAGGAAACTACTCGTTTTGCCTTAAGTTTGCAATGGGGGCAAAATTACCCACACGTCCGCGAGTGGCAAAGAAAACCAAATATTTCTTCAACCCGAAAAGCCTGAGCTTTGAAAAGGTACATACCAACATTCCAATGTTGTTGTGGCGCGCCTTTGGGTTTCTTTCCCTCGCTTCCGTTTTCGGCATTGGACTTTCATTCATTTTTGCCAGGACCTTGGCAACACCTCGTGAGGCCGCGCTCATGGATGCCAACAAAAAGATGAAGAATCAGATGAAGGCCATCAGCCAACATGTGGCCGAGCTGGATCGCAAGATGAACGAACTGGCCGAGCGCGACAATGGCATCTATCGGATGATTTACGAGGCGGAGCCATTAAAACCCGACGAAGAGAAAATCAACGCCTACGCAGAATTGCTCAAAATGCCCGAGGGTGCGTTGCTGTCGTCTCTGCGTTCAAAACTTGACCAATTGAGCAGCCTCGCTGAACGTCAACAGCGATCCTATGACCAACTAGAGAAAATGGTAAAGGCGAAAAATGCACTCTTCAACAGTGTTCCCGCCATCCAGCCTGTAGCCAACAAAGACCTTGATCGGATGGCCAGTGGTTACGGATACCGCATTGACCCTTTTTACCATACCACTAAGTTTCATGCCGGGATGGACTTTACCGCTTCCCCCGGCACGCATGTGGTAGCCACCGGCGATGGAACGGTACAGCAAATCAGACAAGACGAATGGGGTTATGGCAACCACATCATCATCAGCCACGGCTACGGTTATACCACTTTATATGCCCACCTGAGCGGATTCAAAGTACGCACAGGCCAAAAAGTAGTGCGCGGTCAATTGATTGGTTTTGTGGGCAATACCGGGAAAAGTACCGGCCCGCACCTTCACTATGAAGTCCGGAAAAACAACCACCCGCTCAACCCGGCGTTCTTCTACTTCAATGACTTGTCTGACAGCGATTACGCGCGCATGCTGCAGAAGGCATCGAAAACCACCAAATCATTTGACTAACCGCTTATGTATCGTTTTATTTTTTTCTGTGGAATTTTATGGATGGCCTCCTGTCACAAGGTAGGTAATGTTATTGAGCAAGGGGCAGAAACCGCCGGCAAAGCAGCCGGAACCATTGCGCAACATGTAGGCTCTGGCGTTGAACAGGCTTTGAGCATCAACCCGGTGCTGTCACCGAAGCTTGCCGGTACGGGACTGCAGCTGGGCAAAACACTCATTGACAGTGATGGTGATGGCACCGACAACAAACTCAGCATTTACTGCATCGCCTCAGGCAAAATAGATCTTCAGATCGCAGCCCGGGTTCAGGATGCCAAAGGACAAGAAATAGGCAGAACCACAAACAGGCTGCAATTGGATTCAGGTCAAGCCAAGTACCTTGAATTCTTTTTTGAGCGATACACGAATATAGACACCGATTCGAAGGTTTTTCTTGACGTTCAATAAAGTATGGGAGACGAGCATCAGGAAAAGGCATTTTACCGGATCAGTGAAGTTGCCGGAATGTTGAAGGTAACGCAAAGCATGTTGCGTTTCTGGGAACAGGAAATCCCAAAGTTGAAACCTGTAAAAAACAGGCGTGGAGAACGTTTGTACACCAAAGACCACATCAGCCTGATCAGGCAAATCATCTACCTCACCCGCACCAAGGGATATACCCTGGAAGGCGTCAGGAAACACTTATCCAAGCCTGCCGTTCAGGAAGAAATTCAAGCCTCTTTGCTTGAAAGATTGCGCATACTTCGTGAAAAGCTTCTTGCCCTTAAGGATGAAATTGACCAAAACTAGGCACCTCTTCCTTTGCTGCAACCTGTTCATGGGTGTGCACGCATCTACTGCGCAAAGTCCTTTTGGGGCGATGTCCAGGTCGTTGAGCGGACTTGCAGCACTTCAGGTGCCGGGAAGTATTGGAATTTTTAACAGTCCGGCATCTGGTCGTTGGGACAGCACGCGAACTTTATTCAGCGAATACCGGAACTACTTCGGAATACGAGGCTTAAACAGCACTTCCCTGGCATTCACTACCGGCATCAAATCGCTGCGGATGGGGATGTTGTGGAACCGAACAGGAAGCATGTATTTGAACCGGCAGGAGCTGCGCCTGCAGCTGGCCGGAAGAATCAGCGAACTGCTTACATTGGGCATGGGCCTGCACTACAGACAGGCATTCATGACAGGAACCTACCGACAGAAAGGAAGTCCTGCCGTGCAACTTGGCGTGGCTTTAAAAGCCGGAAAGAAAACCGATGTGCTTCTAGATTGGATGCGCAGCCTGAGCTTCAGCGAAAACGATTGGGCCGGTCAGCATTTAGGTACTGCACATTTTCGTGCCGGCGTGCGGCATCGCGTAAGTAAGCAAGCCGGATTAATGGGAGAAGTTCATGCCCGATATGGCGATTACCCAAACCGCAGCATCTTACGCGGCGGCATTTGGTATCAATATGGATCATTGACCTTTCTGGCCGGAACCAGCAATGGCCCTGAACCCATGAGCTTTGGTTTATCATGGCGCAGCAGAAACATCCTTATGGAATGTGCTGCCGCTTACCATACATCATTGGGATTCAGCCCTCATTTAAGCGCTTGCTGTAATTGGTAAATCATGGCAGAGGGGCAGGAATTGCAGCGTGTATCAATCACCAGACGTTGGCTTTGCACCCTGGTATGTTGCTTCACATTTACTTTGAAGACAGCCGTTGCACAGATACCCGATGACCTGCGTAACCACCTCGAACGCTTTCTGGAACAACAAGGAAGTGGCGCTGACTTCACGGAAATCAGTGATGAACTGAGCGCCCTGTACCAGCAACCCATCAACATCAACCGCGCAGGCATCGATGAATTGCTGGCCTGCCCGCTGCTGGATGCACAACTTGTTCTTGGCTTGATCGAACACCGCAGGAAGTTTGGCGCCATAGTGCATATTCATGAACTGCAACTGATACCTGGATTCAGCAGGGACCGCATCAATGCGCTCAGGCCATTTATTCGCCTGGAAGGCGCAGGCGAACAGGGCTGGAGAAACTTGAAAAAGTATTGGAATAAGGGTTCGGCAGAAGTCCTGAATTATACGTTTTACCAAGAGGGAAACCTGGATTCCCGCTTCCTATTGCCTGATACCGGAGCCAATAGAGACCGCGCGTTCCTCGGCGACCCTTTGAGGTCCAGTGTGCGTTTGCGTTATTACAAGTCCGGAGTGTACAGTTTGGCCCTAACCGCCGAAAAAGATCCGGGCGAACCCTGGTGGCAAACTTATGGTCCGGATTTCATGTCCGGGCATTTGGCCATTGAACAAATAGGACCTTTTAACCGGGTAATCATTGGCGATTACCATGCAGCCTTTGGTCAGGGGTTGCTTTTAGGAAGCGGATTGGCATTCAGTCAATCGGCCAATGTGATGAGCATCAAACGCACACGTACCGGAATCCGGCCATATCGCTCTGTGAACGAAGTGCGTTTTTTTCGGGGTGTGGCCACACAATTGGTAAAAAACAATTGGAATCTTCATGTACTGTATTCAAACAACAAGCAAGATGGCGTGCGGCAAAACGACAGCACCCAACTGGAAGAAGGTTTGATAGCCAACTTTTTCAACTCCGGTTTGCACCGAAACAGAAAAGAAATTGCAGCCAGAAATCAATTCAACATGCCCATGTTTGCCATGGCGCTGGAACACAAATTAAAGGCAGGCACCCTGGGCATAAGTTACAAACATGAATTCGGCCCAAAACAATCCACTTCCGGGAACTTGTTATACCAGTGGTTTAGCCGTCAGCCGACGCCATCCATGCTCTTGTCCGTGTATGGAGATTACACCCTGAGAAACGTACATTTATTTTTTGAACAGGTCCGCAATCCGGCACAACCGGGGAAAATGCTGGCCGGTGTAGTGGGATTGCTGACAAGCCTGGCGCAAAATCTGGATGTCTCTTTGTTGTATCGACATTACGACAAAACATTCAACAATCCCATGTCCATAGGATTTGGCAACAATCAAAGCAATGAACAGGGATGGTATCTCGGGGCCCATTGGCGCATCAGGAAAAACATTGGCTTCCTCTGTTATAAAGACATCTGGAAATCTTCATGGCTGCGTTATCAAGTATCCGGCCCATCAGCGGGCGGATCATGGCTCACAGAATTGAACTATTCGCGAGGAAAACAAGTATTCTTATATCTGCGCTACCGTGAATCCACACTTGCCAGAAACTTCTCATCCGCATTAGTTCCGGTGGATGCGCCCATGGAGCTTAGTGTTAGACGCCTGCGATTCCATGCTGATTATCCGGCGGGCAAGAATCTTTCATTTGCCACAAGGTTTGAATATGCAACACCGGTTGTGGAGGGCGAGGCACGGCAATGGGGAAGTTTGTTGTTTCACGAAGTACAAATGAACAAGCCGGTGCATGGTTACCGCATCTCGGCGCGCCTCAGCTTCTATGATGTAGGCGATTACCTTGGCCGTATTTATGCCTTCGAAGGTGATCTTCCCTATGTGTTCAATGTACAGGGCTTTTATGGCAATGGAAGCAGCTTTTATGTGATGCTGCGGAAGAAAATCTCACGCACTTGCGATTTATATACACGCTATTCCTCAGATTTGAATGAAGGTCGCGGACAGCACACAACAACGCTAAGCGGAATGGTTAAATGGAATTTCTAAAATGGTAAAACTGAGTGTAAACATCAACAAATTCGCCACGCTGCGCAATGCCCGGGGTGGCAAACGGCCTGATGTGGTGCAAGCCGCATTGGATGCCGAAATGTTTGGTGCCGACGGAATCACTGTGCATCCGCGGCCGGACCAACGGCATATTCGTTACAGCGATGTGTACGCGCTAAAAGAAGTACTTACCACCGAATTCAACATAGAGGGTTATCCTTCCAAAGATTTTATCGACCTGGTGTTGTCGGTTAAACCTACACAGGTTACGCTTGTGCCGGATCCTCCGGATGTATTGACCTCCAATGCGGGATGGGATGCCATCAAACACAAAGACTTCCTGACTTCCACACTGAACATCTTGCGGTCGGCGGGCATACGCAGTAGTTTGTTTCTGGATCCAGACCTCCGGCAGGTTGAAGCAGCCGCGCACACGGGTACCGATCGCATTGAACTCTACACTGAGGCTTATGCCAGCCAATTCCCCGTTGACGGTCCAAGTGCATTGCAGCCTTATGTACTGGCGGCAAAAAAGGCAACAGAACTTGGGTTGGGAATTAATGCGGGACACGACCTGGATTTAGAGAATTTAGGATACCTGTCAGCACATCTTCCAGGATTAAGTGAAGTATCCATTGGGCATGCCTTGGTGTGTGATGCGTTATATTTTGGACTTCAGAACACCATCCAGATGTATCAACGTGCACTGAAGAACACATGATGTATAAACGCTTCGCACTGCTGGCAATGAGTTTATCCGTCTGTGTCAGCGGATGGAGTTGGGGCTTCTATGGCCACATCCAGATTAATCGGATGGCTGTATTTTGTTTGCCACCACAGCTTTTTGGGTTCTACAAGAACCATATCGATTATGTTGGCCAACACGCTGTGGATGCTGATAAGCGCAGGTATGCCATATCCGAAGAAGCCTGCAGACACTATTTGGATTGCGATCGATACGAACAGGCAGCGCCGTTGGATACACTCCCAATGTGGTGGAATCAGGCTGTTTCTGCATATGGAGAAGATACGCTCAAGGCGCATGGCATTGTGCCCTGGCATTGTCATCTGATGTTGTACCGGCTCACCGATGCGTTTAAGGAGAAAGATGTTGCAAGAATCCTGAAAATCTCAGCCGACCTTGGACATTACATTGCCGATGCACACGTACCCTTACATGCCTGTGGGAACTACAATGGGCAAAGAACCAACCAACATGGCATACACGGCCTCTGGGAATCCAGAATTCCGGAATTATACCTGAATGATTATGATTTACTCACAGGGACAGCCGGGTACCTTGACAAACCGATGCATGCCATTTGGCATGCCATAGAACAAAGCTATGCCGCCTCTGATACGGTATTGTATCAGGAACAAATGTTAACGGCCATGTTTCCGGGTGATGCTAAATACACATTTGAAACAAGAGGCAGCCAATTGGTAAGGGTTTATTCCCCTGCATTTTGCAAGGCCTATGATGCATCCATGAATGGAATGGTGGAACGGAGATTCAGGCAAAGCATCCAAATGGTTGCTGCATTTTGGCTCACGGCTTGGATTAATGCCGGACAGCCGGAACTTCCTCAAATAGTATCCGATTTGGGCTTAAGTAAAGAAGAACTGTTGGAAGAGGAGAAATTTAAACAAGGGCTCATTTTGGGAAGGCCCGAAGAGCACTGATTTATTTTTTCTTCTTTTTCTTAAAGTCACCGCGTTTCCAGGCCTCAAAAAACTGAGACCACGCAAGCGGACTCATGATGTTCATAGGTGGTGCCTGACCTTGATAATACAGCAAATTTGCGCGCTGTTGCATGAGGGCCTGATAACTCTGCCGAGCATCTGCTTGTTTCAGGCGCATTTGTTCTTTAAGTTCCTCGGCTTCAAGGTTTTTACGTGCGCGTTCCAATTCATCATCGGGAATGTCGCGATGCACAAAAACATGGTCAAATGCTGCCCTGGTGGGGAACGGCCTGATCACCATTACAGGCAAGTTGATGGTATCCTGCGTGAGCAGTTTCACCATGTAATATCTGTTTCCCCTAACGGTATCCGGAATAAGGGCATACGAAGATTCATACTCCACATGCCAGAAATAGATGGTATCGCCTTTTTCAGCTACAAATGAGAAGTAACCACTGATATCAGAATATCCAACAACGCCATGATTTCCTCTGGAGATGACACAAAATGGAATTGCTTTTAGACTGTCTGAGGTCAGCACCAATCCGCTAAATTGGATTAATTGCTCTTGGTTTCGCTGAGCATGCAGCACAGATGAAAAACCGGTAAGACCTGCAAGAAATGCGGTTATTACTGTCCAAATGATCCGTTTTTTCATAAACTACCTTGTGCAAACCTAATACCAAAAAATCGGGAATAACCAGATCATCCTGCAATAAAACCCACGGCAACGATGACCATTACCAGAAGCGGAGTTGGCCATTTGGAATATTGAATGTACGCGAAGCCACCCAGCAACACCGCCCACCATAAAGGATCAAAGACTACTGTAGGCTTAAACTTCAAGGTGATAAAGAACATTTCCAAAAGTGCAGCCACCACAAATCCGGCAGAAACTGCAATGATGCCATCCAACGCGCGATCAACAATAGGATAACTCTTCAACCGATCCCAAATAGGATAAACGAAAAACACAAACAAAATACCCGGTAAAAAAATCGCCACAAAACCCAACACACAACCCAAAAACTGCCCCCAAAACGAATAACCCAAGGTTTTCATGGCTATACCATTAAAGTACACTGCAAAGTTGAACACAGGACCAGGCATAGCCTGAAGCAATCCCAAACCGGTCTGAAATTCATCTGCTGTCATTCTGGGCTTATGGTGAACATATTGTTCAAGTACCATAGGGGTTAGGGTGTTGCCACCACCAAACACGAAACTTCCCATGCGAAAAGTATTTTCGAATAAGGTGATGGGATGCTTAAAATCTTGCATCCCTGGAAGCAAATGAGCTACCTGACCCAGCACACCAATCAAGAGAAAAATGGCAAGATAAAGGGTGAAGTTCGCCCATCGGATGGGACCAAATTCGCGTTTGTTTGGCACAAAGGATCTGTTGCCAAACAGCGCACTTAAACATCCACCCAATACGATACCCAATGGAAAAATCCATGGAGCATTGGCCAACAATACCACGGTGCATGCCAACAAAAGGATAACTCCATAAACGTATCCCCTTCTAACCTGCCCAATCATGGCAATGACACCTGTAGATAAATACGCCAAAACCAAAGGTGACAAATACTGGAGCTCCGATTTTCCAAGAAATCTAGGCGATAAGGTCAGAACGGAGAGTACCAATGCACCCGGCAATGCCCAAAACAGGAGGGTTAAAAATGCCAGTTGCGGCCCGCCAAGTTTAAACCCTATGACCGTAAGTGTTTGCGTAGAAGAAGGACCGGGTAATACCTGACAAAACGCATTTATTTCCATGAGATCACGCTGGCTTAGGTATTTATTGGTTCCTGTCAACCGCTTTTGAAACAGAGAGATATGCGATTGAGGTCCACCAAAGGCAGAAATTCCTAAAAAAAATACATCCTTAAGAAATTGCCTCTTGTTACTCATCGTTAAATTTGGAGGTACTTAAAAGGACAATAATATGAAATTCAAAGGGTTATTGGTGCTTGGTGCGGCATTAAGTAGTTGCGGGGAGCAAAACAGCATACATCAAGAACAGCAGTCACAAATGAAGTACGTGGACAGTTTGTGGGGTAGTTTTAAGCAGGTAAAAGAATTACTGCGTTACGATGTTTGGACCATCAGTGAACGAAAACATGAAATGGACAGTTTACTCCAATTAAGCAAATTTTTCGCACCAGAAAGCCTCAATGACTTAGAAAAACAGACCTTGGTTGGCTACGCGGCAATAGCACGTGTGTACAAACCTGCAGCGCCAAAATACAAAGAAGTAGTACTGCTTAGTGAAAAACACTTTTACAACATTAAAGCTCTGGAGCAAAGTGTACGCAACAACACATATGAAGGGAAAAAAGAGGCCTTTTTAAAGGAATATGCTCAAGAAAAATTAGCCATCAGGCAATTAGCTGATGAGGGGAAAATCATCCTCGAAAGGCTTTCAGAAGTTGAGCCGATGTATCAACGGTTGCATCCACAAGTAACTTCCATCATAGATGAAAAGCATCAGGAGCGGTGATGGATAAACAGCAAAGCCAAATAGGAAGTGGAAGGCTTGAGGATTTACTTACGAGAATGTGCACATCGGCACAAAAAAAAGCTCCTTTTCAGGAGCTTTTCAATTAAAGTAGGCGGCGACATACTTTCCCAGGAGTTACCCAAGTATCATCTGCGCTGAGGGGCTTAACTTCTCTGTTCGAAATGGGAAGAGGTGCACACCCTCGCAATAGCCACCATAAGATCTTAAATTCTTGACAAAAGCTGGAAGTGAATGTCCTTAAAAAAACGGTAAGCTTACGGGTAATTAGTACTACTCGGCTATGCCATTGCTGACTTTACACCTGTAGCCTATCAACGTAGTCGTCTACTACGACCCTTAAAGGAAACCTCATCTCAGGGCAGGTTTCGCGCTTAGATGCTTTCAGCGCTTATCCTATCCACACTTAGCTACTCTGCGGTGCCGCTGGCGCGACAACAGATACACCAGAGGTGTGTCCAATCCGGTCCTCTCGTACTAAGATCAGGACCCTTCAAGTTTCCAACGCCCACAACAGATAGGGACCGAACTGTCTCACGACGTTCTGAACCCAGCTCG
>CAZPHB010000005.1:0-6121 GCA_964586595.1 uncultured Flavobacteriaceae bacterium
CTGGGTAAGGGTAAACTCACCACCGGAAGGCGCAGGACGCACATTCATGTTGAAGGTTTGGGTATCATTCAGCTTATAGTCATCCGGAACATCAATGAATACCTGCAGTTTCACCTGACCGGGTATCAGGCGCACCGGAGTCTGGAATGTGTATGTAGAGCTGCTTCCTGCAAGCATTTTGGTGCTTACCGTTTCTGTAACCTTAGGCATGTTGTTGATGCGGTAGGAAACATTGAAGTCATACGCAGTATCTACAAAGTTGTTCTTGATGGTGATGCTTGGCTTCTCAGAGAAGTTAGAGCAAGGGTTGCTGCCCGCGTTCCAGGATACGCCGGTAGCCTGAAGGTCGGTAAAGCGCTCCAAACAGCCGCGGTCAGAAACTCCGGGGTTGCGCACGGCATTCACCAGATCGCGACCGGTAAAGGTTGGCATGCTGTTGTTGCACTTCCAGGCATTGGGTTTGTAATCGTTGGCAGCAATATTGTTGAACAAGGGGTTGATGAACAGGTTATTGTTGGTTTTGCCAATGGGCGCAAAACCGGTATTCATCACTGGATTCACTGTGCCGATGATGCCGGGCCATGTTGCGCTGTATCCGCCTGCCACAGGGCTGAAGTAAAGGTAGGTAGAGGTATTGGCGCAGTGGAATACGTTGTAGTCAACTTCAGCATAGCCGGCAAGGTCGCCATACAGGTAACACATGTAGTTGTAGTAATCTGCTGAAGTTTGGCGAATGATGTTGCCGCGGATTTTCCAGGGACCGCTGGTAGAATATCCACCTATGTACATACCCAAATGGTAGGTATAGTAATATGGGGAAGTATAGTTGAAGTCAAGGGTGTTGTTGTCGATGGTATTGTTGCCGCCGTTGCTGTAGTTATAGGCATACAGCGCATAGTGGTAGTAATAAACCCGCTGCTTCGCCAGCAAATTGCTTTCAAACTGGGTATTGGTTGGGTAGTACAAATAGTAGCTGTACACATAGGAATAGTAATCCGTACCATTGCCAATCAGGCTGTTGCGGCTGATCAGCACGTTGGTAGGATAGTACATGTACATACAGTAGAATCCGTAATAAGAGGTAGAGGTTGTGATGGCAATATTGTTCAGCTGCTGGTTTCCGCTCAGGGTTCCACCGGTTGCATACATGTAGTAAATGCCGTACCAGTAAGAGTTCAGCGTATTGTTTCTGATGATGTTGTCATCTACGCGACAGCGCTGTGAGTAATAGTTGTAAATTCCATAGCTGGTGCTGGTAGATCCGGTGCGGTTGTTTTGAATGATGTTGCCGGAAATACGGGTGTCGTAGTTGTAGTAATTGTACATCCCGTAGAAATAGTAATAGGTCTTCAGGTTGTACAGCTCGTTATTGCTTACTTCGGCCAGGTTGGTGGAATTTCCATACAGGTAGTAGGTGTAAATTCCTAGAATGTAATGATAGGCACTGTTTTCACTGGAATTGTTCCAGGGGAGGTCGTGGATTTTGTTGCCGTTTACCTGGATGCTGCGGTTGCTTCCGTAAGAATTTTCCGCCCTGATTCCGTAAATGGTGGTTGATGGCGATGCAGTTCCGGCATTCACCCTTGAAATGTCGTTGTTGACAATTCTGCTTCCATTGGAATAATAGGAAAGGATTCCATACAAATAGAAGTTCTGGATGGTGTTGTCGGTAAATGTGTTGTTGGATGGAGTACTTGAATACAGGCTGGTGCTGTTCAATTCGCTGATGCCAATAGTTGGGCCGGGGCTACTTGTATTGGTGGTGCGCATCAGACATTTCCTGATGGTATCGTATGAACCATTGTGTCCTGCAGATGATGTGTAGGAGTTAGAGGTTACCGATGCACTGAACACTATATAGGCAGAAGTATTGGTTGCTCCGTTGCTTGCCACAGCAGTGGTGCAGTTGGAAAACTCAATGGTACAGCCATCAAACAGGTTGTAGTTGGCCTGGTTGTAGAACCATACACCCCAGGGTGCTGTAGTTCCGGTGTTCCGGATTACCAGATTATTGAAGCGGAACCAGTCGGCACCGTTCATGGCAATAACTGCCTTATTCGCAGAAGTGCTGGTGCTGCTGTACGCCACAAAATAACCTCCGCCGTTGATGGTGATGGTGTTGGTGGACGATGAGCCGGTAACTGCCGGGAATGTAACAGGAACAGATTCAGTCAGGCTGCTCAGTACATTCACCGTAACTGCTCCGGAAATGCCGGCACCACCGAACAGCGGTCCGCCGTCTGCGCGGGTTACGTTCTGCAGTGCCTGTGTCAGTGACAGCCAGTTGGTGAAGTTCGTGGAACTGGCAGCAGCTCCTGAGTTGATGGTGTAGGTGCCCGACATCTGCGCAAAAGCACCAGATGCGGTACACACCGTGGCAATCAGGCCCAGCCGTCGCAGCCAGTTGCCTGATCCCGATTTGTTTAGGAAACGTGTGATCATATTGAGTGTTTGTGTTGGTTTGTGTTGAAGCCGGAAAGTTAAAAGGGGGGGTAAATCCGAAAACTGATGAAAATCATACGTGAACTTTCTGTTCTTCAAAAAATAAAACATAAAACATTGATAATCAATGGTTTATACGTGATTTGTGCGACTCCTTCCTTCCTTTGGGTGCCGCGCTTATGACATTGCCGTTACAATTAATTTGCAACCACCGGACGTCATTGCGTCTAAACAGGCTTCCGCAATGCTCAGCGAACCGTCAACGCATGCGGTATGCGCTCAAAACTTTGTTGGGTGTTACGGTACAGCCGGATGTTTCCCGATTTGTTGTGCTCAGGCAAGTGTTCGGGCCGGCCGGGCCGGTTCCAAACAGAAATTCCCGCTTTACCGGGAATAGGCATGCCGCTGGTACGGATATTCCAGGTTCCATCGGCCCGGGCAATGACGCTGATGTTCCACCAGACAGGTTGAGCGGAACATTGAATCCGTTCGGGCTTTATTTGGTATCGTTCACAATAGGCCAATACCCTCTTGTGTTTGAGGTTGCTTGTGTCATTACTCAGCAATACGGCTTCACGCCCTTGGCGAAAAAGCAGACTCCACAATCCTTGCGCCTTGGTATAAATAATGTCGCGTTCCGACAATCGCTCGCGCAAGATCCGGGTGCTGCGCATGCCGGTAAAGAGCAGCAAGGCACTTAAAAAGAGCCAAGGTCTGGCAGTGGTTTTGTGCCAGTACCAGGCGCCTGCGCAAAGCGCCGTGCACAGGACGAAGGCTTCCATGCCGCTGACGTGCCACGAGGTTATTAGTGCATTGGGCCAGCGCCCGATCCACAATGCAGCATCCAGAAGCAAAGCGGTGGTCGCGCCAGTACAAAGTTGTATCAGGCTGCCCAGGCATGGAACCATACTGCCGGGAAGAAACAAGAGCCCCCCGAAAAGGGCAACCGTGCTTAATGGAATAATCAGCAGGTTGCCAATCAGGAAATAAGGCGCAAATTGGTGGAAGAAGTAAAGGCTCACCGGCAGGGTACCCAATTGCGCTGCCAGGGAAACAGACACTAAATTCCATATAGACTTGGGAAGTTTCCGCCTGGGTTGCAGCCGCTCAAAAATGGGTTGAAACATCAAGATTCCCGCGACAGCGGTGAATGATAAAAGAAAGCCTGCGTCCAGCAGCCAACGCGGTTCCCAAATCAACAGCAAAAAGGCTGTGGCGCAAAGGTTGTTGGCCATGCCCGAACGCCGTTTCAACCCTTTTCCCAGCAACATCACGCTGCACATCAATGCCGCCCTGCTTACCGATGCGGAAAACCCACTGATGCAGGCATACGTCCAGATGCATCCCGCGATGAAGGTAAATGTTGCATAAGTGGGAATTCGCCAGGGAATCGCACCGATCATCCACATCAATGCACTGTAAATGAGGGCAATATGCATTCCTGAAACGGCAAGTACATGCAGGGTTCCTGTATTCTTGAATGCTTCCAGATCCTGAGGTTCGATGTTGCTGCGCAGGCCAATCAACAACGACGACAACACCGCGGCTATGCGCGGACTGAAATGTGCGGTGAGTTGTTCACCCGTCCATGTGGCTGCATGATGGGAAATTGCCATGATCGGGTTGCCTTCATTTCCCCGCCATCGTATCTGTTTTGGTGTGGTAAAAATGCGCCTGTTGATGCCCCTAACCCGCAACATGGCCGCATAATCAAATTGTTCCGGATAAGTTGCGCCGGGGATGGGCTGTAATGTGCCGCCTACTTCAAGCAGGTCGCCATAGTTCCATTCCTGTGCGGCACTGGTGCTGTCTTCCTTGATGTAGAGCAACAATTTTCCACTGGCCCTTCTTACGGTGTTGTTATCGGCAAGTTCCCGCACCAACGCGGTGGCTTTCCAATATCCCGGTTTTTGGACTGGTGGCTCTGTAAGCTGCAGCAAAAACTTCTGCGCTTCGGGAAATCTGGAATGATGGTCAGGCTTATGGATGGGGTCTTTCCCAACCGAAAGGCCCAAGCCCATCATGAACAGGCAGCAATGGCTCAGGAAATCGGGGACTTTGAGCCGTTTCAAGATCAGGTACAGGCTTAAGCCTGCGCCGCTTAGGTTCAGCAGGAACAAAACAGGCAACATCCACGCCTCCGAAGAGTGGCTGGTGTCCAACAACTGCAAGCCTGTAAAAATGCCCGTAGCAAAGGGCAACAGCAGGCGCAGGAAGGGCGCTGCGTGAATAAACGTCAACTCAGGCGCATACTTTCACAATAGACTGCTTCAGCTGATCTGCACTGTCTGTTTGCTTCTCCCACCCAAGGCGAATGAAGTGTTCCCTGTAAATGCTCAGGGCTTCTTCAGTATGTGCAGCCCTGTTTACCTGTTGGCAGAAACGCTGCCATTCATCGTCTTTTCCGGAGAACAAACGGTTGATGAACTCAATGCGCTTCACCAGCGCTAATGACTTATGCAGGTCGCGGGAGGCGGTCGGAGCAGCTGCCGGCGGGGTAGCGGGCGGAACCGGAGTTGTTTCGCTTTTGGGCGGCAATACGGGTTCAGCTGGTGCTTCCGGCAGGACTTCAGGCTTTGGTGCCGGCGGAATTTGTGGCGTTGGTATTGCTTCCGGAGCGGGCGGCAATATTGGTTCGGCAGGTGCTTCCGGCAGGACTTCAGTTTTTGGGGCCGGTGGAATGGACGGCGTTGGTATTGCTTCTGGTGCGGGCGGCAGCGCAGGTTCGGCGGGCAGCTCAGGCAGGATTTCAGGTTCCCGGGCCGGTGGAACTTCCTGAACAGGAATGGATTCAGGAACAGGAGGTAAAACCGGTTCAGGTTTTGAATCTGCTTTGAAATCAGGAGTGGCTGTTTCCGCAGGCGGCACAGGGACTTCGGATTCCATCAGGGCTGCTTCAATATCCAGATCAGGAATGGGATTGCTCCAGTCTGTATGGTTGGGTTGCAGGTTGGATGCAGGTGCCCAGGGCTGTTCCTGCGGTGTTAGCGGCGCATTTGTTTCCAAAGCCGCCGCTGCTTCAACCTCGGGTGTTTCGCTCAGCTGGTCGGAAAGCAGGTACAGGGTTGCCGCCAATTGCTTCAGTTTTTCTTTACTGTTCAAAAAAGGTGGAGATATTCTTCCCAATTCCCCGAGCAATTGTTCAATTTTCGCTGACTCGTTTCCCTCGTGCTGCATAACTGTGAAACAACACAAAGAAACGAACAAAGAAGCGACAATAGAAAACCATGAGCGATTTTACCCTTATCTACGGATGTATGTTTGCCGGGAAGAGCACCCGACTGATTGAATTTTATCAGGAATACCAATACGATCCTTCCCAAAAAATTGTGGTGAAACCGCTCTTGGATAATCGCTATAACGCCCGCGGCGTGAGCACACATTCAGGCTTGTCTATTCCCGCCCAAAGGGTCATCAAGCCTGAAGAAATTTCCGGTCTTACCTCGGAAATGACCAAAGCGGTTTTTATTGATGAGATTCAGTTCTTCAATGTAGAAATCCTTTCCACCGTAAATTACTTGCTCTCCTTGGGTATTGAAGTGTACGGAGCGGGGTTGGATCGCGATTATCTGGGCCGTGACTTTGGCCACATGCCAGCACTCAAGGCCTTGGCACGCCACCGGATTCAGGTGTTTGCCAGGTGTTTTCAATGCGGGGCCAAGGCCGATAGAACCTATCG
>CAZPHB010000005.1:6221-145943 GCA_964586595.1 uncultured Flavobacteriaceae bacterium
GAATACAGGTTCGCGGTTCAATGTTTCACCGCTGAAATACTGCCCAACTCCGGTATGCTGCGTCGCAATGTTTCTTCGATGCCGGCCTTCATGGTCATGTCGCTCATGGCGCAGCTTCCACAGGCACCGGTAAGGCGCAAAACCACCGAAAGGTCCGGCCCCAATTCAAGCAATTCCACGTCGCCACCATCGGCATGCAGGTAAGGCCTGATGGTATCCAGTGCTTCGTTGATGCGCTTGCTGATCTCGCTTTCGTTGGCGTTCATGCTTGTGTTACAAAACTAGGATTTTTCTGTGTTGTTCAGAATGCTCACGTAACGCGCCACATTGCCCGCCAGTTCCAGATAAAAAGCAAAGGCCGGATGTTCGGGTACAAAACGCGCGGATTGGGATCCTTGCTCAAACAGTGGAATCTGCATCAACAGTGGCACGGAACCTTCTTCAGCAAGTAGTTTTCCACCTTCTGTTCCAAACAGGTAGTACCGTTTTTCGGGGGCTTCGGGCGGACTGAACCACGACATGTTTTCAACAACTCCCAATACGGTTTTCTCAATTCCCGGTACCCGGAACATGGCCATGGCGCGGCGCGCGTCGGCAAATGCCAGTTCGTGTGGTGTGGTGACCATGATCACGCAGGTAAGCGGAACCTGTTGAACGAGGGTGAGCTGCGCATCGCCGGTGCCGGGAGGCAAATCCACAATCAGATAATCGAGCTCGCCCCAATCGGTGTCCTGAACCATTTGCCGGATGGCTGATGAGATCATCGGGCCGCGCCAAACGATGGCTTGCTTGGGGTCTGCCAAAAAACCGATGCTCATCAGTTTGATGCCATCCTGTACATGCGGTACCATGATGCTTCGTCCTTCCACATCGCGCATTTCCGGGGCTTCCTGAATGCCAAAAAGGGTAGGAACGGATGGGCCGTAAATGTCGGCATCGAGCAGGCCGGTTTTTGCACCGCTGCGCGCCAAAGCCGTTGCCAGATTTGCCGCCACACTTGACTTACCCACACCTCCTTTGCCGGAAGCAACGGCAATGATGTTTTTCACTCCGGGTAAAATGCCGTTCGCAGGCCTGTTGTTGCGGGTTTCGCTGCTCATCAGGATGTTGACCGTGCGCGCCTCAGGAACCATCAGCCGGATGGCATTCCGGCAAGCCTGTTCAATCAGGTCTTTCATCGGACAGGCCGGAGTGGTCAGCATCACAGTGAACGAAATGGCTTCGCCCTGAATGTTCAGGTCACGGATCATACCCAGCGTCACCAGGTCTTTCTTCAAATCCGGATCATCTACCTGCCCCAGGGCATGCAATACTTGCGCTTCGGTGATCATGTTGTTTTTTTTCTGAAAGGTTTGGCCAGGCGTTGGAAGAATCTTTTTTCAAATTCCCAGAAGAAGCGAAACTGACCGAACAGGTAACCGTACATCAGCAACATCAGGTTATACACCGGAAGGATGATCCAGTAATAGCTGTAGGTGAACCATTGGCTGTGGGCCCATTCGAAATTGGACTTCAGCAAGCGACGCAACCCCACAACGCTGCTTCCCGTAAGGGCAAATACCAAAAGAATGATCCATACCTGACGGGTAGAACCTACATTCCACCGTTTCCTGAGTTTTTCTGTGAATGACAATGTTGTTTTTTTATCAGCGTAAAAGGTAAATTTTCCCAACTTGTTGTTTGAATGAAGCATCTCCTGCACTTTCGAAATGCTCCAGTTTTTTTCCGTCTTTCCGCACGGTAACCTGATAGAAATACACGCCGTTGGCCAATCGGTCGCCAAACTGATCGGTTCCGTCCCAACTCCATTGGCTGATGTTGTTGCCGATGTGCATCGGGCCGAGTTCGTCCTGATGTACGTGTTTCACCACACGGCCATCGGCGGTCATGATTTTGATATGCACTTCATCAGGGATGTCGTTTCCAGTAAGGGTAAACACAAAGCGCATTTGGGTGCTGAACGGATTTGGATACGGGTAAAAATTGGTAACCATGTTTTTGTTCACCACCCTGAAATCAACCACATAGGCTTCTTCACCCGCCGGATTGCCGCTCATGTCTGCCGCCTGAACTTTCAGGCTGTAAGTGCCGTCGGGAAGGTTCCGCGGACGGTAATCAATCACCGCGCTGTTGCCGGCAGTTTGCGCAGGTTTGAACACTGCCTCGGTTCCATCAACCGGAACAGGTGTATAATCGGGCGATCCGGGGCGTTTCAGAAACAGGTTAAAGCGGCTGGAATCGGTTTGCAGTAAATACTTGTTCTCGTCTTTATTGCTGATGCGGATCAGTGGTTCGGCACGCACGATGTCGCCATTGAAAATCCTGCGGCCATCGAAGGTGACATCCAGCAAGGGGTTTTGTCGGTCGGCAACTACCTCAAAACTGAAGGTGTTGCTGTTGTTGGAAAGTGAGAACTCTTCCTGCCGGAATGCCGGATTGAATTGAATGATGGCCTGGTATGCACCGATGAGGTTTCGGGTATCCTGCCGCACGCGGTACACATAAGTTTCGCCTGGTTTGGCTGCAGGCAGAAAGGTTGTGTCGCGCATCACGGTGCTTCGGTCTTCTTTTTTAAAGATGTGCGCAGTAGCCATGATGCTGTCGGCAAAAGGCAAGGCAGAGATGTTGCTGAAGGGTATGAACAGGCGTAAACTGTCGCCGCGATACAGCGAATCCCGGTAGTATTCGTAGCCAAGGCGTGGCACCGGATACAGGGTTCCTTCGGGCACTTCGCTGAACAGAATCCGCCAGTTGGGCAATTGCATGCTGCTGAAGTCGGAAGGGTCGCTGAAGGCAGCCTTCAGCCGCAGGTATGGATATTGCCTGGCATCGATGCTGCTCAGGTCGCTGAAGTTGCCCGATACCGAAGGGATGAGCACCTGTTCGCTGCCATCCTTGGCACGGCCCAAAACGCTGACAGTGGCCGTTTCTGAAGCGTTGCTGCGGTCCTTGCGCCACAAATGCAGGCTGCCCCAGGAACCGGCCGGACCAATGTATTCTGAGTTCATGGAGCCACTGCTGGCTGTTCCGTAAAGTTCTGCTTCTATGGATGCGTAGCCTGAACCCGGCACGCCGTTGAAAATGGCTACATCTTCAAAAGCCTTGCCCGGGCTCCAGCCTTTTTTACCCACTGCAACATATATGGCCGTAGATGTGCGGTTGGCCGGATCGTCCATCACCGTGCAGCCCAGTTTGTTCAATGCCTGCAATACCTGTGGGGTCCACTGGTCGGCACTGCTGAAGCTGGACGTAAACAAGGCCACGTAAAAACTGTCCGGTACCAAGTCCACAAAAGAAACAAATGCATCGCGCTCCGCAGAAACATTGGGTCGAAAGGAGTAATAAATCTGTTCATTGGCCGGATATCCAAACAGTTTCCAGCGCATGCCACCGGAGCACATGGGTTTTATTTTGGCAGTGTCCAGCGGTGTGAGTTCGTTTTTGTTCGGGTCGAAGACCATACACACAAATCCATTCACACAATTGGCCGCATTTCGGTCTTGTCCGCCAAAGCCGCCTTCCTTAACTCCTTTATTGCTTCTGTTGGCATATTCCGCATCTACATAAAGCTTCTTCATCAGCGGTCCAAACCGCAGTTGTCGTGCAAGGGTGTCCACCCGCAGGTTTTGGAACGTATTGGCAGATACCACATTGGAATATTGGAACCCAGATTGTTGCATCCATCCACTGCTGTGGTTTTTGATGTAGGTGAACGAATGTGTGCTCCAGCGACCGCCTTCGGCCGATCCTGCATTGATGCGCGCGCGCCAGTAATACACTACCGTATCGGCTTTCGGGTCAAGTTGAACCTTCCATTGAACCAAAGGTTCGCTGTTGAAGGCTCCGCTGCGTTTTACCCAGGGTGAATTGAATCGTGGCGTGGTATCCAGTTCGGCAAAAAACTGATCGTTGGAAACGGTCAGGTCCGCCGGCTGAAAAACAAGATTCACTGTATCGTTGCCTACAATGGCAAAGCGCCTCGGGTATAAAAGGTTTACTCCGTTTCCGGGTATATACCTCAGGCTGGATGTGCGGTTGTTGGTATAGGTAAACTCAGTAACCGTGCGGTCCGGGTTCACTTCAGCCTCAAAAACATTGCTGCCTTTGGTGCTGATGTCTTTGCTGCGGATGGTGATGTAGGCGGTATCCTTGTACCCAAACGGGGCTATGCGCGTTTGGTAATCGTTCCGCGTAATGCCATCCGGATAAATGCGCCTCAGGCCGATGTTGATGGAATCGGTGCCTTTCCGTCCGTTATTGGTCACAATGATGGCCACGCGGAAGGAATCGCTTAAGGCAAAGGTGTTTGGCGGATCGAGAAAGATGCTGCGTTCATTGACGCTGTAATCGGGGACTTCCGGTGCATGCGATTTGATGGCGGGGTCGCCAATCAGGAATAGCTGCTGGCAGTGGATGCGGTTCAAAAAGCTGTTCGGATCCTGATAGTTTCGGATGCAGGTTTGGATGATTTCACCAATCGTTTTCCCATAAGCCTTGTCAAACATGGCGCGGTAGAAATCGCCCATCTGTCGGTTTACGCTGAACAGTTCGCTGATGGATGTTTGTGCGATGAAGGCAATAGCACCTCTTCTGCCGGCCTTGACCATGCGCTCACTGAATACCCAGCGGTTTCCGTAGGGTACGCAGGGGTTGCCGATCTGACAGCCGTTGAAATAGCAAATGGGATATTTGCCTTGGTTGCTGTAGTCGGCGGTGTCTCCCATATCAATATCGGTTACCTGGGTGCTGCCGTGTCCCAGAAAGGTGATGAGGTTCAATCCGGAGTTCAGCGCGCTGATGATGGATTGCTTCACACCAACCGATTGTGCTCCGGTGGATGCTTTGTAATAGCCGGTTACCTTGCCGCCAAGGATGCCTTGTTCGGGATAGGGTTCCAAGGCTTCCAGCATGCCCCTGATGTCCTGCGCCTGTACATTGGACGAACCGCCGCCCATGTGCAGGATTTCTTTTTGCCAGCTTGCATAACCGCTCGATTCGAAAGCGATGATTTTATTCAGGTAGGTTCTGATTTCACTTTTTTGCTCCGCAGGAAGGCGCCCAATGGGAATGGCAGGTTCGAAGGTGGTTCCGTTCAAACCGGCGGTGTACAGGTGATCGGAAGCAGGAACACCAATACTTGGAACCAGGTTTAACTTCTGGTACTGTTTGCTGTTCTTCAGGTAAATGGTTTCGTACCCGCGACCTACCAGAAAAATAAATTTAGGTGGATTTGCCTTGGATCGTTCCAGCAAATAGGCCGCGTAGCGCCGAATGGCAATGGGATGTGCCTGGCCGTAACTGAAGGCGTTGTACAGCTGTTCCGTGCTTACAATCCTGGCAGCATAGCGTCCTTGTCGGTAATTCAGGTAATCGTTCAGCTCATCGCCCATCAAGCCCGCATGGCTGATGATGATGTACTCAGACTGGTCAATATGGGTCGAAAAGTCGGGCAGCTCCGCCAACACCGGATGATACATGGAGTCGGGATGGATGCTTACCAAGCGGAAATTCAGGCTGTCCCACAAATGCCAGTCTGATCCGTGGCTGTTGGCAGGCATGATGAGTCGGAAATTCCCGCCGCCCAGAAAGTCTCCTCCAATCCGCAAACCGTTTGTTGGGTTGAACAACATGGGCCGCGTTCGGGATCCGTTGCTGTATCCCGACCATTGGTATAGCCGCGGAGCCGCGCTGCTGTCGGTTTGAAACGTATATGCCGAGGCGCCGTCCAGCTCATTCTTTTTCGGGAACTTCAGCCGGGTGTAAAACACCTGATAGCGTGCATAGGGGATGTTCGGCATGGCTATGGGTTTCAGCCGCAACTGTGTCACCAGGCCGCCCATATCCGAAGGCTGTAAGGTTGCCTTCTGCCTGATGGGCGCAAAGCCATAGGTAATTGTATCCTTGAGTTGTCGTTCCGCGGTTCCGTTGCCCGCCGTCACGCGAAGCCTGTGGTCGGGCAGGTTGTAGAAATTCGTAATTCCCGCGATGTAGTAGCTCAGTTCCGGGTTCGGTCCTGACGGCTCATAAGCTGCTGTGTTGAAGGCGGAAACAAATTCAGGCATGGATCCGGAAATTCCGTAACCCACAGGATTGCTTCCCCAGCCTTCGGCATCATTGTATTCGGAAGGGTAGAAGTCGCGGTCAGAAACACGGGCAGGTTTGCCGCGGTGGTACAGCTGTTGTTCGGTCTTCCATTCATCACGCAGGTGCCAGGATGCTGTGGAAACCGTGTTCCATTTATAGTTTCGGTAAGGCGTATAACGCAGCCAGGGACCGGTTTCCGACCAGGTGATGAAGTAATATGCCGTGTCGCTGATCAGCGTTCCTTTCTGGTGCGGCTGCATGCCCGGCTGAACATACAGTTCACTGTCCAGGCTGCCGTCGGCTTTCAATGCGAAAAACTCCAGAAAATCTCCAGGTCCGATGCGGTTGTCGCCCTGGTCGGAAACCGTCATGGGAACCTGTGCCCCGCGCGACCATAATTGCAATTTGGAAGCTTCAAGCAAGCGGATGGAAACACCGGCCTGACGAAATACGTAATCCAGTACAAAAAAATCGATGCGGTACAGGCCGTTTTCTGAAATTCCGATGCGCACATGTGCCTTTGAGGCATCGTACCATTCGTTGCCATATTTTTGAGCCCGTGAGGGAATCAGGGTGAAGAAGAAGCAAAAAAATACCAGTACCCAACGACCCATACCCTGCAAAATTAACAATTGATGGATACATTTTCCCCTGCTCCTGAACTGTGGCTGATGCCTGCCGGAATTGCCGGATGTGACATGTCTTCTTTTGCCACAAGCCGGCACATAACTGCGCTGCAGCGCACCCAGGTTTGGGTGGTTGAAGACGCAAGAACTGCGCGCAGGATGATTGGCTCAGTGGTGCAGGGTTACAACTACAACGAAAGGCAGTGGTTTGAATTGGCTAAAGAATCACATCAGGAAACCAAGTCAGATTGGAAGCAAGCCATGAAACAGGCTGCTGCAGGTGCGGTCTGGTCCTTGATGAGCGAAGCCGGAATGCCCGGGATTGCCGATCCCGGCGCTGAAGTGGTTACATGGGCCCATCAGTTGGGATGGAGCGTTCATGTGTTAAGTGGACCGTCATCCATCATCATGGCGCTGGCCGCATCAGGGTTCAACGGACAGCAGTTTGCCTTCCACGGATACCTGCCGGTTGATGGCAAGGCGCTCGGCCATAAAATCCAGGAACTGGAACAGGCTGCCCTGCGCGGAGCCACGCAAATGTTTATCGAAACACCTTACCGCACGGAACGGATGTTTCAGGCCCTGCTGCAGCACCTGAGGCCCGGAACCTCCCTGGCGGTGATGGCCGGGCTCGACGGCGCTCAGTCTTTCTGCGGTGTGCACACAGCTGCCGCCTGGACAAAGCGTGCACCACAAATTGGAAAACTGCCCACCGTTTTTTTGCTGGGAATCCCCAAAACTTGATTCGTTCGTTTTTTTTCCTAATATTGCACTAACAAACGTTAGTTAGAAACATTTGGAAACAAACGGGAAGAAAGGGGCAATACTTTTGGCGGCGGCAAAACTGATGAAAGAGAATGGTTATGCCGGAACCTCCATGCGACACATTGCCGCGGCCATGAATATGGAGGCTGCGAGTTTGTACCATCATGTTTCTTCCAAAGAAGAAATTCTGCGCGAACTATGCTTTGGAATGGCCCAGGCCTTTAATACCTCCATTGAAGAGGTAAACGACATATACTTCAACGCGGAAGAACGTTTGGGCATGGCGGTAAGGGCGCATATCAGGCAACTGACCGCCAACCTCGATGCCAGTCATGTTTTTCTGCACGAATGGAGGCATCTTGGCACACCTGCACAAAGCGATTTCAAGAAATTGCGCGACAACTATGAACAGTCTTTCAGAGCCATCTTGAAAAGTGGAGAAGAAGAAGGTGTTTTTTCGGATGCAGACCGCAAATTCGCTGTGCTGACCATTTTATCTGCACTGAACTGGGTGGTCTCCTGGTACAAACCTGAAGGCGAAATGAGTGCGGAGCATATTGCCGATCGCCTGACCCGATTCATCCTGAACGGTTTAAAAAAAGAAACAACTTAAACGAATATATCCAAACCATGTACGGAAACGCATACATTGACCCGAACCAAAAGCTGAGTATTCTGGAAGGTGAAGATCCGGTAAAACTGGCAGCATTTGAAGCACGTATCGCTCAAGGCGACAAGATTGAACCCAATGATTGGATGCCCAGAGAATATCGGAAGCAGTTGATTCGCATGATTGAACAACACGCGCATTCTGAAATCATCGGCTCGCTCCCGGAAGGAACCTGGATTACCCGCGCACCCGGATTTCGCCGCAAGCTCGCGCTGATGGCGAAGGTTCAGGACGAAGTTGGCCATGCGCAGTTGCTGTATGCCGCCGCTGAAACGCTGGGTAAAAGCAGGGAAGACATGATCAACGACCTCATTTCCGGCAAGTCCAAATACTCCAACGTGTTTAATTATCCGGCGGAAACCTGGGCAGACAGCGCAGTAATAGCATGGTTGATTGATGCCGGTGCCATTGTGAACCAGATTACCAACGCAAAAGGCAGTTACGGTCCTTATTGCCGCGCACTTGACCGCATTTGTGCGGAAGAATCATTTCACCTGAAATACGGCCACGACAATGTGGTGTTCCTGGCTACGGGAACCAAGAAACAACGCGAAATGGTTCAAGCCGCACTCACCCGTTGGTGGCCACCCATCATGCATTTCTTCGGCCCGCCCGATAAAGCCTCGGTACACGGTGAAATCCTGATGCGCTGGAAGGTGAAGATGGCAAGCAACGACGACATGAGGCAGCAATTCCTCAACATGTATGTTCCAAAAATCTGGGATCTTGGACTGGAATTGCCTGATCCGAACCTGCGCAAAAACGAAACAACCGGAAAATGGGAATATACCGAGCCGGATTGGGATGAGTTTAAGCGTGTCATCAACGGCAACGGTCCCTGCAACGCAGAACGCCTTGCCGTGCGTCGCACCGCCGAAGAGCGCCACCGCTGGGTGCGGAAAGCCATCCTCAGCAAAAACGCTCATTACGTGGCACCCTTGGCCTGATTCCCACCATATATTTTTCTGCTTGCTGCCCCAAAACGCTATGAAAAACCATATATTAACCTTTTGCGCTGCCTGGTGGACCATGGCCACGCTGCATGCTCAAGTGCCGAATGCCGGATTTGAGTCCTGGTCCGAATATCGCTCCATGAATCCGGAAGGATGGTCATACAACGGCATCATTGAGCAGGTGCAGGGTCGGCAGGGTAAAGCGTTGCGTTTGGCCCACAATGCCGGCGAAGTTCCTTCATTCGCAGCACTTGCCAATCTTGGTGCCGGAGGGGTCTTTGGTTATCCCCTTCCGGGTTTTGCTTATGCGTCGGTACCCGACAGTATTGGTGTGCTGTTCCGGGTAAATCTGGCTGCAGGCGATACCGCAAATCTGTTGGTGGTGTTTACAAACCAAGGCAATCCGGTGAGTAATCAAACCGTGCGCATTGGTGGAAATACCGGCGGCAACTGGAAATACATCAGCATGCCGCTGCCCGGCGGTGGACTTGCAGCTGATTCAGGCATCATCATCATCAGTTCATTGGCATTGGATGCATTCGCTCAGGGAGCAGGGTACCTGGACGTTGACAGCATCTCCTTCGTGAAAGGCGCGGGTATGCCTATGGCGCCTCCGCCGAATGGAGGGTTCAACGATTGGGATTCATTGGTGCTGTATCAGCCAGACCGATATCTAAGCAGTGATCGCTTGTATGGTGGCGTGCGTTATGTGGTTCAAAATGTGCTCCGCGATTCAAAAGCCAGAAGCGGTGCATCAGCATTGCGCTTGCAAACAGGAACCGCCAATGGTTTGTTTGGTGCGGAAACTTTGGGCGCGTTCATCCTGAGCAGCCTTTCACTGGATGCCCTGGAGGCAGATCCTGAGAAACCTTCATTTCCGGTTCAATCGAGATTTTCGAGTTTTCGCGGCTTCTATCAGTTGAATACTGTTGGAGATACAGCACAGGCCGAAATAAATATGTTCTATCAAGGAAACATCGTTGGGAATGGCGTTTGGAGAAGTGCTGAAAACAAAGCTGCATGGACGGAATTCAGCGCGGACATCAACTATGATCCGCTGTTCTCCGGAACCCCGGACAGCGCTACTGTTTCGCTTTCCTTGCTCAATGCTGATGGCCTGTCTGTTAAACCCGGCAACTGGTTTTTGGTCGATGATTTATACCTCAGCAATTGGGCAACTTCAAACAAGCATTTTGCCGCACAAACCACCTGGAAGATTTATCCCAGTCCGGCAAAAGACAGAATCTATCTGGAACATCAGGAGGCAGTTGGCGGTCAACTGTATTTCCGGATTTTGGATGTGTCCGGTCGTGAAATCCGCAATGGCAGCAACGCATACCAAGGCAATGGCGCCAGATATGAGGTCAGTGTGGAAGGATTGCCGGCAGGTGCGTACCTGCTGCAGTGCCGGATGAATGGAACATCATATCAGCAAAGAATTTTGGTACAGCCATGATTATAAAGTCACTAGATCCCCGCGTGAACAGGTCGCACATTGACCAGGAAAAAGAATTCCAGCCACTGGAATCTCTTGATCAATTTGAAACCTACGAAGTGTTTCACCAGAAAAAAAGAGGTACACAGCACCAGCATGTGGGCATTGTACATGCACCCAATCACGAATTGGCCATGATGTTTGCCAAAGAACAATACAGCCGCAGGGGACAATGTGTGAACCTTTGGGTGGTGAAAACCAGCGATGTGTTCGTTACCGATTACGACGACGCGGACATCTTCGAAACCACACCCGAGAAAAAACACCGCGATCCGGAAAGTTATAAAGTGATGGATCGGATTCAGGCGTTCAAACAAAAACAAAACGCATAATGGAATACACGGAAGTACATGTGCTGGCAGTCAAAGAACTGCTGTATAAAATGGCAGATGACCAGTTGATTCTTGGTCACCGAAACAGTGAATGGACCGGCTTAGGCCCGGTGCTCGAAGAGGACATCGCTTTCAGCAGCATGGCGCAGGATAAAATTGGTCAGGCGCACGCGCTTTACCAAATCCTGCATGAATTGGGTGAAGGGGAACCGGATACGGTGGCGTTCATGCGCAACGCCGAGCAGTTCCATTGCTGCCATCTGGTGGAAATTCCCATTGGTGAATACGACTTTTCCCTGATGCGCCACTTCCTGTTCGACAGGGCCGAACAACTGAGGTTTGAATTGCTCAGTCAAAGTTCTTTCGAACCGCTGGCTCAGGTAGCGCGGAAGTTCAAAGGAGAAGTTAAATACCATGTCATGCATGCAGATTCCTGGGTAAAGTTGCTGGGAACCGGTAATGAGGAAAGCCATGCGCGGATGCAGGAAGCACTGAACCAGGCATTCCCCTTGGCTTTGGGTATTTTTGAGGCAGGACCTTATGAAGCGGCGCTGAAAGAAGCCGGTATTTTTGAAGGGGAATTACACTTGCGCAATCTATGGCTCGAAGCCATCAGGCCTGTGTTGCATGCCGCCCATCTTTCCATTCCCGCGGAAGCCAACGATGCGCTTGCAGCGGGTGGCCGATACGGGAAGCATACCGCATACCTGCAACCCCTGCTCGATGAAATGACGGAAGTGTTCCGCATAGATCCGGCCGCAGAATGGTAAGTACCCGTGAAAACACAGCACCGCATCCGGAAATCTGGAAGGCTTTATACGCCGTAAAAGATCCGGAAATTCCGCCATTGTCCATTGTTGATTTGGGCATTGTTACCGCTGTGCAGGTTGATGATGAGGGTGCTGTTCTGGTAAAGCTTACACCTACGTTTTCCGGTTGTCCTGCCTTGAAAATCATGGAAGGCTTGGTGGCCGAAGCATTGCACGGGGTCGGATATAAAGACGTTCAGGTGCTCACCACGTTCGAAGTTGCCTGGAACAGCAATATGATCAGCGAAACAGGCTTGCAGGCACTGCTGAAGCATGGTCTGGCACCGCCACCAAAGCACGACGGTTATATTGAACTGGATGTACTCAGCGACACGCCTTGTCCATTGTGCGGGAGCCGCAATACCACCATGCAAACGCCATTCGGGCCAACGCTGTGCAGAAGCATGCATTATTGCAAGGCATGCAGCAATGCCTTTGAAGCATTTAAACCCGTTTCCTGACTTTAGGATTTTTTGTCGCTTTTGATGCCGCAGGTGTTCATCCCAAACAAGGCATACAAAGGACAAAAACTAAATAAGGAAGTAGCCGCTAATGCCAAACCAACGAGCTTTAAAACAAGGTCGTAGGGCGCTGCCGGATTGAAAAAATATGCAATTGCGAAACAGGCAATAGCGCCCAAAATCCGCAACATTTTGTCGGTGTTTCCCATGTTCTTCTTCATGTGCGTAGGTTTTAGTTGCGTTCAAAGATAGGCCCACTGAAAAAATGCCGGCAAAGAAGTTCACAGATGCATAAATCCTGTTGATGCTTGGGGGAAATGTGCCGTTTGACTGCATTTTTGCAGCATGAACGACGAACACCTGAGGTATCCGATCGGCAAGTTTTCTTGGGATAAAGCCGATTGGCAGCTGGAAGAATTACTGGAAGCTGTATTGCAGATTCAATCGCTCCCGGAAGAATTGTCGCGGATTTTGAAGGGTGCAACATCCGATGCACTGCAACAGTCTTATCGGCCGGGAGGCTGGTCAGCCCTTCAGGTAATTCATCATTTGGCCGACAGCCACCTCAATGCCTGGGTGCGCACCAAGTTGATCCTTACAGAAGATGAACCCACCATCAAGCCTTGGGAAGAAGAACTGTGGGCAGCAGGAGAAGATTATGGATACAGCCACGAAGCATCTTTCATGATTTTGTTGGGATTGCATCAGCGTTGGTCACTGCTGTTGCTGAATGTGTTGAAGAAACCGGAATTGCTGCTTCGCGGCATGCATCACCCGCAATTGGGTAAGAAAATCACATTGGCGCAACTCATCGCCATGTATGGATGGCATTCAACCCATCACCTGATGCACCTGAAGATGGCCCTGGGTCGCTGAGAAGCGCATAATTTTCCGGTTTTTACCACTCTTGGTTTCCTTATATTTCGTTTTCTGCACAAAAATCACGGAAAACCGTGAGGCGCGGAAAAGGTTTAGGAGGAATGTTTGTATTGCCGCTCGGGAGCGATTGTTTCCGAAGCATCCGGTACAAACATGGAACAACATTCATCAGAAAAAAATAATAGGGAATGCTGGACTGCTATTGATGTGATGCCCGTGTTGCAGGCCCAGCTCCCGATGGCTGTTGCCTTTTATCTGGAACAGGTTTACCCCTTGGTGCAGAAAGGGCAGTACAGTTGGTTGGAATGTATTCCAACCCTGAATGAGGTATTGTATTTCGCTTGGTCAGGTGAGCACGTCGCAGGATTGTGCATGGGGAAACCTGAGCATCGTGCAGCGAGTGTATTAGTTGCCGAAACATACACGGGCGGTGGCACGTTTTTAAGATTGCTGCAGGCGCTGGATGTGCACATGTTGCCCGAGAAATCAGCTTATACCCTCTTTTTACCTGATTCTGAACAATACCGGCAATTGACCCTTGCCAGCGGATGCCGCTTGTTGGCCAGGCATCAAGGCGTGATTACCGCACAACGTACTATTAAGAAGACCCTTCAAAAATCCCCTTCATATGCTTAACAAAGACTTTTTTGATTTCAAACTCACGCCTGTTTTATGTTGATTTATGTTAGGAAGCAGTTTTGGTCTTGTCCGGGGTTTGTACTCCGGATAGGGCCGGCTGCATTCGTCTTTGCCAAACCTGACAATCAACATACCATAAACCATGAATGACGACTGCGTAAGCCTTACCGTGGCAGGAACTTCCGGGAACTTCAAATTTGTACTCACCATTTATGCCTTGGATACCTATACAATTACAGAGGTATCACCGCGCGGATATTATGCGAACGGCCTGGTCAGTTCCATTACAGTGCTGCTCGATTCAGCATCTGGAGCGGGGAGCGATTTTGTTGCTGATCTGCCATACCTCCAGAATTATAAAACTGCAGCTTGTGCTGCTACCCATGGGAATTCAGGTCCTTATTACAGCGAAGCACTGGAAATCGTGTTTACCTATACCAGCGGCACCCAACCGGCTGCCTGTCATGGAGGCGGCTCGAAAAATAAGCCATATACTCGCGCAGATTGTGCCTGATTGCATTTGTTAAGTTCGTCGTTCAAGTAATCTTTGCTGTTGTTGCAATACATTTCACTACTTCTGTCGTCGTGTTTCATCCTTTTTGCCTGCCAGAACAAGGCAATCCGTGATGAACAGCAGTATGAGCAGTCGAAACGTTTGGTTGATTCGCTGCTGCTCCTGTCCAAAGCGGAAATTGATGAACGCCCCGATGTGGCCTACAAGCTGGCCGACAGCGCGTACCATTTGGCGGCGCACATCCATTACCCAAAAGGCGAGGCCAACGCCTTAAACCGCCAAGGGTATCTGCTGAATAATCAAAATAAATATGACTCGGCTTATGTTATCCACCGCAAGGCTCTGGAAATCAGACGCCGCATTCAAGATACCCAGGGAATGGGTTATTCTTATGCCAATTTGGTAGAATTGTTCAGAAATCGAGGCGTTTGGGATCGCGCCGCAGCTCATTGCGATTCGGCGTATTGGTGTTTTAAACAAATGGGGGACACCTTCCAATACATCAGAAGACTACAGCAAAGAGGAATTATTGCGCTGAATATGAAAGGACCTCAAGCAGCGCTTCAGGTTTTTCTTGACTACGAGCAACAAGCGCATGCCTATGGAAATAAACAACTGATTGCCGAAGCACAAATGAGCACTGGGTTTACATACTACACCCTGGGCTATTTGGACAGTGCCTATTTCTATCAAAGCAGCTCATTGGATTTGTGCCGTCAATTAGACCAAACACAGAATATATTTAAACTGCTGTTACACATATCGTACATCCATGCCAGAAAAAGGGAAATAGCTGCGGGAACCCGACTTATTGCTGAGGCCGATTCGATCAACAAAGTGCGGCCTTATCATCCCGACAATGACTTGTATCTTAGAGAAGCTCAAGTAATACTAAATTTAGCCAAAGCCGGTTCAACCGAGCTTATCCCGGACTTTGAAGATTATATCATACAGAGTGAGGCTTATTATGAAGAATTAAATCGAAAGACGCTGGAAACCATTGAAGCCGGTTATCAGCTGGCCGCAAAGGATGCCCGAAATGAACAGCTAGTTCTAGAAAATCAACTGTTCAAAATTCGGAATCTGGTTTTGTTGTTGATCCTGTTTGCGCTGATTGTATTGATCATCATCATGTATCAGTATTTCCGCAATCGGAAAAAACTGGGCCTCAGGGAAATGGAGTTGAAAGAGCGGCACATCAAAAACGTACTTCAAGAACAGGAACTCATTACGGTAAACGCGGCTCTGGAGGGTAAAGATCAGGAGCGCAGCCGCATTGCCCGTGAATTGCATGACCGGTTGGGTTATATTTTGTCACTTGCCAAGTTGAATTTCTCAACCCTGCAGGAGGATTTGACAAAGTTGAAATCGGATAGCCAGGATCGATACTCCAAAATTTCTGTCATGCTCGATGATGCAGCCACCGAAGTAAGACGCATCAGTCATGACTTATATGGCAGCAGTGTATTTAATTTCGGAATCATTACGGCATTGCATCAATTGGCAGAAGCCGTTGGTGCTGCGAATAAAATTGGTGTGAGGTTTCACAGTCAATTTGTACCCTCCGATTTAAGTCTTGAACTGCAAGTGAGTGTATACAGGATTGTTGGGGAATTGATCAGCAATTCCATCAAACATTCGGGTGCAGGGCAAATAGACATTCAATTAATAGGAAGGAAGGGTGAACTAATTCTTACTTATGAGGATGATGGATGCGGATTTAATACACAAGATGATTCATGGAAAAGAGGAATGGGTTATGCAAGTATGGAAGCGAGGTTGAAGAAAATCAAAGGAACCTACCTTGTCGAATCAACGCCCGGAAGAGGGATGTATTTCCAGGCAGAAGCGCCAATCTATAGTCCGGAAACCAACATGGAATCCGGTCAGGATTGATAGATTACTGGGTATTTAATATTGCTTTCGGAAAAAAGGTTTATTGATACTTTTGAATCCGATTATGAAACCCTCCGTACGCTTATTTTTAGTAGATGATCACAGGTTGATGAATCATGGCCTAAAGCAGGTTTTGGAAAGTCGGCCCGGATATCAGGTATTGCGCATGTTTACCGATGGTGATGCATTGCTGGATGCGTTGCGGTTTCAAATGCCGGATGTTGTAATTTCTGACATCAGCATGCCGGGTATGGATGGCCTTACATTGGCTCGAAACATACTCGAGCAACATCCAACGCTGCGGTTTATGTTTCTTACCATGCACCTGAATGCGCAGTTCATCAGGCCTGCCATGCAAATGGGCGTGCATGCCTATGTGTTGAAGGATTCTACGGCTGATGACATTTTCGAAGCCATTGACACGGTTATTTCGGGCAAACGATACCTTTCACCCAAGGCAGCTGCCGTTTTGTTGTCCGGCCCTGACGAACAAGTGGCCCTTACGCCCAGGGAAATTCAGGTGCTGCGAGCATTGGCACTCGGTTACAATACTAGAGAAATAAGTGTGCGCCTGTTCATCAGCATCAACACCGTAGAATCACACCGCAGGAATTTGTTGCTTAAAACCGATTGCCGCAATGTGGCTGAATTGATTCTTTGGGGTGTAGAAACCGGCTACGTTGATCCTGCTTTTCGTCATGGGTTACCTTAATCATTTGCTGACAGCACAAATCTGGCAAGCCCGATATCCTGAAAGTTCTGTCGAAATTTGTCCTCAGTACCGAATCGAACCAACATTTTCGTGCCATGAATTACCTTCTTGAACTGGATGGTGTTACCAAACAATACCAGTCTAAGCGCGCACTTGACCACGTGAGCCTGGCCATTCCTCCAGGTTCTGTGTATGGCCTGCTTGGTCCCAATGGTGCCGGGAAAACCACCATGTTGCGCATCATCAACCACATTACCGCACCAGATTCCGGACAATTGCGTTTTTCCGGGCGCATTTCCACCGTTCAGGATGCCTACCGCATGGGTTACATGCCCGAAGAACGCGGACTCTATAAAAAGATGACGGTTTGGGATCAGCTTCTGTTCTTCGCACGCCTGAAAGGGGTCCGTTCTGCCGACGCAAAAATGAGGGCTAAGTCATGGCTGCGGCGACTGGATTTGCTGCCGTGGGCAGGGAAAAAGGTAGAAGAGCTGAGTAAAGGTATGGCCCAGAAGGTACAGTTCATCACCACGGTGATTCATCAGCCGGATCTGTTGATTTTAGATGAACCGTTCAGTGGTTTTGACCCAGTGAATGCCGACCTGATCAAGCAGGAAATCCTGGAGCTCCAGAAACAAGGCGTAACCGTTTTGTTTTCTTCCCACAGAATGGAAAGCGTTGAGGAAATGTGCAGCCATATTTGCCTCATTCATCAATCTAAATTATTGCTCGATGGCAGCATTGGCGACATCCGTAAATCCTTCAGAAACAGGGAATACGAAGTGCTTACCGCACAACCGTATTCCTGTCTGTTGTCAAATGCTTCCATAAGCAGCCAAAGTGTTGATGTTCACGGGTCGTTTTATTGCAGGGTGCAACTTCAGGAGGGTACAGAACCAAACGCGTTGATTCAGGATGTTATAGAACACAATCAATTGCTGATGTTCCGGGAATGGATTCCGTCTGTACACGAAATTTTTGTGATGCATGTGAAGGGAGGTGTGGCATGAACGCCGTCTGGATCATCCTTTCCAGGGAATATGTGTCGCGGGTGAAGAAGAAAAGCTTCATCATCATGACCATTTTGGGCCCTATTCTGGTGGCCTTGTTTTATGGCATGATTGGCTATGTGGCCTCGCGTGATGCTGCCTCCGACTCCGCTACCGATGTGTTGCTGCACGATGCCTCCGGCGTTTTTGCCGGGCGGCTGAAGCAGGTTGAAGGATTCCGCTTTTTTGCAACCAGCGCCCCCGACGACAGCATCAAAAAAGAATTGCTTGCCGAGCGCTATGCAGGTTACCTGAACATTAAAGACCGCGACCTGGTTAATCTGGATAGTGTGGAATTTGTGGCCATGGAGTTGCCGGGTCCCGCCCAGAAGCGCATGCTCGAACGCAGCCTCGATTCGATGCTCTTCGCCGATCGATTAAGCGCCTCCGGAATCCGGCAAGGTTTTCTGGACAGCCTGAAAACACCCATCCGCATACAAACCCTGGAGTTGGGAAAAGACGGTTCCATGGTGAACTCCATGGCAGAAGTGCGCGGTGCCATGGGTTTCCTGATGGCCGCCATCATCTACATCTTCATCTTTATGTACGGGGTGATGGTGATGCGCTCGGTTCAGGAAGAAAAATCAAACCGTATTGTTGAAATCCTCGTTTCCTCGGTGAAGCCTTTTCACCTGATGTTGGGTAAAATATTCGGCATCGCGTTGGTAGCCTTAACCCAATTCATCATCTGGATGGTGCTGAGCGTCAGTTTGATGGCCCTGCTGAGCAGTTTTTCGGGGATTTCCATGGATGCAACTTCAACAACACCGGCAGCCGGTATGCCGGGCCTGTTGCAGGCGTTTTTTGCGCTGCCCTTTTTAAAGATGGGTGGTTTGTTCCTGTTTTATTTCCTGGGAGGATATTTGCTTTATGCCAGTTTTCTGGCAGCCATTGGTGCAGCGGCGGATCAGGAAACAGATACGCAGCAGTTTATGTTCCCCATCACCATCCCTTTGGTGTTTGCGTTCGTGATAGCCAGCAAAGTTGCATTTCAAGATCCCAACAGCAGTTTGGCCGTCTGGACGTCCATCATCCCATTTACTGCTCCGGTCGTGATGGTGGTGCGTTCTGCCTTTGATGTGCCTTGGTGGCAAATGCTGCTTTCCATGGGTTCACTCGTGCTTACTTTTTTGCTGATGGTTTGGGTTTCAGGTAAAATTTACCGCACCGGTCTTCTGATGTATGGCAAAAAAGTGAACTGGAAAGAACTCTTCAAATGGCTATGGTACAAAGATTAACAGGCTGGAATCAAGCTGAAAAAACATTTTGGTGTATCGGATTCCTTAGCCGAATTTTGCAATAAGCCAAATTATATCCGTATCAAAAATGCGGTATGTAAATCTATGCGAAAATCCTGCCTAAACCTCATCTACGCCGTTCTCTGCCTTTGTCTGGGCACGCTGCACGCACAAGATTCATCTTACCGTTTCTACATGAAATTCTCAGGTCATGGTGCGGACCTTGAATGTGTGGCTTACAGCTTCGACGGCAAGATGTTTGCCAGCGGTGGCTGGGATAACCGCATCAACGTGTACCGGGCAGATACGCCCAACTTTGGGCAGAAATTGTTTTCACTGGAAGGTCATTATTCCGGAATCAGCTGCGTGGCTTTCAGTCGTGATGGGAAAATGCTTGCATCCGCAAGCAAGGATTTCAGCGTGAAGGTATGGGACCTCAGCAACGGTCGGCTCATCACCACCATGTCGCAGCATACAGATGCGGTGAACCGGGTGTTTTTTGACCTTGCCGGAAAAAATGTGCTCACCTGCAGCAATGATGGCACCATACAGATTCTTGACATTGCACGTATTGCGAAACCTAAAGTGCTAAAAATCGGAACTCCTGTGAATGGATTCGTGCAGTCGCCGGACAGAAAGAGCTTTTATGTTGCCACCAACGGCGCCGAAATCCTGCAGGTTGACCCCACCGGAAAGGTGTTGCGCAAACTCAGCGGGCACAGTGACGCGGTGAACCAGATAGAGCTTACTCCCGACAGGAAGTTTCTGGTTACGTGCAGCAACGATAAATCAGCCATCATCTGGGATATTGCCAACGCCAAACCCTTGCGGAAATGTGTGGGCCACAACTGGAAGGTGACCGGATTTTCCATCAGTTCCGACAGTCGCTACCTGCTTACCGGTTGCAACGACGGTGAAGCCATCGTATGGGATATGGCCACGGCAAAAGCACTTACAACCATAAAGGGTATGTCCACCAATGTGCGTGGCGTAGCCTTCGCGCCGAACCTTACCCGGCTGCTGTTGGCCTCCTACGCGCAGGTTGATGATTTTGGCGTGTTGATGTACAGCACACCGCTCATCAGGACAACCCCGGCACCACGTCCCGGAACACCTGCCAGACCTGCTCCGGCCAAACCGGGAACTCCGGCCAAACCAGCCACCACTGGAGTTCCTTCCAAAAGACCTTAAGCATTGATTGAATGATGAGTGAAGAAGCATCAAATGAAGTGTACTCGCAACGTGCACCGGAACCTGTTGGATTATATCCCCATGCGCGGCGCGTAGGCCAGTTGTTGTTTTTATCCGGCGTTGGGCCCCGTGAGCGCGGAACCAAGAAAATTCCCGGAGTGGAACTGGACCCTCAGGGAAACATCGCATCCTACGATATTGAAGCGCAATGTCACAGCGTGTTTCGCAATGTGCGCAGCATCCTTGAAGAATCGGGCAGCAGCTGGAAAAATATTGTCGATGTAACGGTGTTCCTTACCAACATGAAAGACGATTTCCCTACCTACAACCGACTTTGGGCGGAGTATTTTGCCGAACATCCGCCGTGCAGAACTACTTTGGAAATCAATTGCTTACCTACGCCCATCGCCATTGAGTTGAAGGTAATTGCCACCATCGACTAATCGCTCACACGGGCAGTGGTTCTTCAGTTTCGTGGAAATGGATGTCCCATGCCGTCAGTTCCTGCAGGATGGGCTCATACCACTGCGGACTTACAGGAATGAGGACGCCTTTTTCTGAGATTTTTCCTTCGCAAATCAAGCGCACGCCCATAGCCAGTGGCAGGCCTACGGTTTTCGCCATGGCTGTTTTTCGCTGATCTTGTCCGCTGACTACCAGCCAGCTGTTCAACTCATGGTCAATGTTGTTTTTACGGAAGGAGAAGCGGTGCAGCATCACCACCTGGTCCTGGTCGTTGGGTGCCAAACTCCATTTGGTTTTCAGCAGTTCAAGCAAGATTTCCGCGGGACTGCCTTCCTGCAGCGGCAATGGTGTATCGTCGAACAAGCCCAGCCATTCAAGCGCGTGGATGTCCGCTGCTGACGCACCGGTGAGTTCCTGCACACAAAGCTGCAGGCCTTTAGAGGTATCCGGAAGGAAAATGGAAAGGAATTGTTTTCCGCTCAGGCCGGCTTGCCTGATTGGTGTTTCCGTATCGGTCATGCCAAGTTGTACCAACACACTCCAGGCGCTGCAGTATCCGGGCCTGCGGAAGGTTCCTCGGTACAAGGTGGGAATGTCCTTGATGCCATAGGCTTGTTCGTAACTGAGGCTGTCGCGGTTGGCGTATGCTTCAAACCGGCCGTGGCCGGGAATGGTGAATGTGTCTGTGCGGCGGAATAAGCTGTTGTAAGGAATACACTTCAACGCACCATCATGTCTGTAGGTGGCCATGCCCGATGTTCCTGCAAGGACTACGTTCATCGGATTCCAGGTGAATTTGTATTTCCAGGGATTGCCCTGAACATCTTCCTCACGGATCAATCCGCCACAGTGGCTTTCGAATCCGGTCAGTTCCGCACCTGAATCTTTGAGCTTGCGAATAATGTGCATGGCGCTCATGTGGTCAATGCCCGGATCGAGGCCCAGCTCATTGATGAAAATTAAACCCTTGCCAACGGCCTGGTGATGCAGGGCGCGCATCTCCGGCGATACATAAGAAGCCGTGGCAAGATGTTTTTCGTGTTCGATGCAGAAACTGGCCACCTTCATGTGTAAGGCAGGAGGCAACATGCTTACCGCTACATCGCATTGCATTACGGCATGTTGCACGGCCAGCGCGCTGGAAACGTCAATCACATGCGCGCGGAGGTGGTGCAGTCCGTCCAGCTGGGCTTCCAGATTCACTTTGTTCGCATCATAAACCCGGATGGTGTAGGAGGAATCTTCGGCGGCAAGTTTGTTGAGGTACTCAAATAAATAGTAGGTGCTTCGGCCTGCGCCGAACACCGCGATGTTCTTCATGTTGCGAAGTTAAGGCGGGAAAGTCAGCGCAATATTGCCGGAGGTGCTTTTATCTGCGAATTCCCAATGCAGAAATCAGATTCCTGCAATATGTTTTCACTTCTTCCCGGGTTTGAAGGAAGGCACTGTGTATTTCCGCTGAAGTTCCCTGCACTTTTGACGGGTCGCTGAAGTTGTGGTGGATGCGCAATGCATTGCCTGGAATCCACGGACAATGTTCTTTGGCATGGTCGCATACCGTAAGGATGAGGTCAAAATGTACATCCCGGTATTCGTTCACATGGTTGCTGGTATGGTGTGTGATGTCCAGGCCGTCTTCCTGCAAAATGCTTACCGCACCCGGATTCAGTCCGTGTGTTTCTATGCCGGCGCTGTACACCTGGCCTGTGCCTGCAAGGAAATGTTCCAGATACGCGTGTGCCATCTGGCTGCGGCAGCTGTTGCCGGTGCATAGAACCAGAAACACTGGTGGCGTTGCCGGTACCGGACCATAGAGGATGTCCGCATGCGTACCGCAATCCGCAACAGCCTGTTTGCTTTGGGCTATACGTGTGGGAAGTGTTTCTCGACCTGTTTTTTGAAACCCGTGTTTAACGAAAAAACCTGAAGCATGATCCGTGAACAAATACAGTGTGCTGAGTTTTTGAATCCGCGCCACCAGTATGGCTGTTTGGATGAGCATGGATCCATAGCCTTTGCCTTGAAATTGGGGCGATACGGCCACAGAGCGCAATAAGCCGTCTGCGCCGTGAACCTCTACGCCTGCGCAGGCAATGAGTTCATCGTCCAAGGCCAAACCTGTCCAGTGCATGGATTCGGCATCTTGTTCCGGGAATTTAAGTTCAGTTTGGGAAATCAGCCGGCGCAGGGCCTCAGGTTGTTCGGCGGGTGATACAATACGCAGTTCCATGGTGAAGATCAATGAAAGCTTTTTTTACGTGCCAGCGCAAAGCGCACAAACAAGATCAATACGGGCACTTCAATAAGTGGTCCTACCACAGCGGCAAAGGCTTCGCTGCTGTTCAGTCCGAAAACGCCGATGGCCACCGCAATGGCCAGTTCGAAGTTGTTGCCGGCCGCAGTAAATGCTGAAGCGGTAGTAGTTTCATAATCGGCGCCGCTGCGCTGCATCACAAAGAAGGTGATGCCAAACATCAGTACGAAATACAGCGCCAATGGAGCAGCAACACGCAACACGGTCAGTGGCAAACTGAACATCATGGCGCCTTTCAGACTGAACATCACCACAATGGTGAACAGCAGCGCTATGAGGGTGACGGGACTTATTTTTGGAAGGAAGTGATGTCGGTACCAGGTTTCGCCCTTCAGGCGGGTCAGGGTGATTCTGGATAACAATGCGAGCAGAAACGGAATGCCTAGGTAAATGCCCACGGTTCCGGCGATGTCGCCAATGCCAATGTCCACGCGATATGCTTCCATGCCGAGCATTGGAGGCAGGTATGACATGAAAAACCAGGCGTACAGCGAATACAGCACAATTTGCAGGATGCTGTTGATGCCAACGAGTCCGGCGCAATAGGTGCGGTTTCCTCCGGCCAGGTCATTCCAAACAATCACCATGGCAATACAGGGCGCAATGCCAATCAGGATCAGTCCGTTGAGCAGGTGCGGCTCGTTTTTGAAAAACAGCAGACCCAGTGCATACATCAGCAAAGGCGCCAAAATCCAGGTGATGAGCAGCAACAGGCTGAGGTGTCTGGCTTTTTGGAAAACGGTGGGAAGGAGTCTGAAGTCCACTTTGGCCAGCGGGGGATACATCATCGCAATCAATCCGATGGCGATGGGAATATTCACCGTGCCTTCACTCATGGCTTCAAGGGTGTTTGGGATGGATGGAAAGGCCCAACCAATGATGATGCCCAGACCCATGGCCAGGAAGATCCACAAAGTGAGGTAACGGTCAAGAAAGGCAAGTCTTTTTTGCATGGGAAGTTGTATCAGCAGCAGCTGTTGAATGGTTGGTCCAGGTTTAGCGATTCTTTAAGGGAAGCAAAAGCAGCAAACAGTGCTTTTAGCTGCTCCTGGTCAATGCAGTAGCAACTTTTGGAACCTTCAATTTCGCCCTTGATCAGTCCGGCATCTTTCAGTTCGCGCAGGTGTTGACTCACCGTAGGCTGTGCCAGCGGTAAGGTTGCCACAACATCGCCACAAATACAGGTACCTTTTTCGGCCAGTGTTTGCAGGATGGCAATGCGTGCCGGATGTCCGAGTGCCTTTGCCCAATGGGCTATTTGCTGCAGTTCTTCCGGGAATTCATTGCTTTTGTTGCGTGCCATATTTGTTATTGCAATTATACGATAACAAACGGTTCAGGAACAAAATGAGCTTGAATCTTCTGAAGCTGTTCAGCGAATTTCTTTGGAGAAGACCAGGGTAAACCCGCTGGGCAGTGGTGGCCCAAGTACCCAGTTTGGTTCACGGAATTTGGTGCCACAGGGCCCGCAGCGCAGGGCTTTCACATGATAGCGATATTCCTGCTTTGCCGAATCGATGGTGATGTTCCGTTCATAGCTGGCATTGCATGCAGTAAACTGGATATTCATGCCCAGCAGCAGGTGTTTGCTGAAATCAATATTGGCCAGCGACGCTGTGTCGGCGCAGTTTTTCAGGTAGCGGTTTCGGAAGCTGGTAAATTCTGACTGATTCCGAATCACGGCTGTGGAATCCAGCGAGTTGGAAAAGAAGAAGCAGGAGCCGAAGTCGTAATTGCCAAGTATGGATCCGGTATTGATGGTATAGGTTTCGCTGCATTGTTGTTTGCAGGCGCCTAAGAGCAGCAAAGAAGCTGTGGCAAGTGCGAAGAGTCGGTTGTTCATGAATGTGTTGCCTTTCTTACGGCCTGGTGAATGATCAGCAGCTGTTGCATCAAACCTTCAAACCGGTCCAACGCCAGCATGTTTGCGCCATCGCTTAATGCTTCTGCCGGGCGTGGATGGGTTTCAATGAACAGGCCATCGGCGCCGGTGGCAATGGCTGCCTTGGCAATGGTGCCGATCAGTTCAGGTTTGCCTCCGGTAACGCCGCTTTCCTGGTTGGGCTGTTGCAGGCTGTGTGTAATATCCATCACCACGGGAGCTCCCAAAGATTGCATTTGTGGGATGTTGCGGAAATCCACCACCAGATCTCCATAGCCAAACATGTTGCCGCGCTCGGTGAGCATGATGCGGTTGTTTCCGGAATCCAGGCATTTCTGCATGGCGTGTTTCATGGCGCCGGCGGAAGCAAATTGCCCTTTTTTGATGTTCACCACCTTGCCGGTTTTTGCGGCGGCCACCAATAAATCAGTTTGTCGGAACAGGAAGGCCGGTATTTGAAGCACATCCACATAAGCGGCAGCCATGGCTGCCTCGCTGCTTTCATGGATGTCTGTAACCGTTGGAATGTTGAAATGTGTGCCGATTTTTTTGAGGATGCTCAGCGCTGCTTCGTCGCCAATGCCGGTAAAGGAATCCAGGCGGCTTCGGTTGGCTTTGCGGTAGCTTCCCTTGAAAATCAGCGGCAGTTCCAGGCGGTCGCAGATGTTCACCAGCTGCGCTGCAATTTCAAAAGCAATGTCTTCGCCCTCTATGGCACAAGGCCCGGCCATCACGAAGAAGTTTCCCGTATCGGTATGGCGTAATTTTTCTATGGTGAATGGAAGCATATCAATATCCAAATAAACTATAACTGAAGGTACTTCCACTGGGACTGATGCCTTCAATGGTAATCCTTCCTCTGGCCTGCTCCAGGTCGGCGACCAAATCTTCTGCCTTGGCATAGCTGCGGCCATTGAGTTTGGTGATGATGCTTCCTTCCTGAATGCCCATGCTTGCCATGCTTCCGTTGCCTGCAATGTTGCTTACCTTGATTCCCGAACTGATGCGGAAACGCTGCATTTCCTGTTGGTTGGCCGGTTGAAAATCGGCCCCAAGTACCTTGGAGTTGATCACATTTCTGCGCAGCAACCTGGTATTGCCATCGGCATTGATCAGGGTCAGGCTGAATTCCTGTTCTTTTCCTGCGCGCAATACGGTGAATTTAACGGTGGCGCCCGGTCTGTAATAGGCCAGGTGCTCTTCATAGAAGGCTTTATTGCCCACCTTCTGCCCGTCAATTTTGGTGATGATGTCACCGGCCTTCATGCCTGCTTTGTCGGCCGGTCCGTCGGCAACCGTGTTGCTTACATAGGCACCTTCGGCTTCGTTCAGTCCGAGTTTCTGCAGGATGCTGTTGCTGATGTCTTCTGTAGTTAATCCCGGGAAGCCGCGTTGCACTTCGCCAAATTCTACGAAGTCTTTGATAATTTTGGCCACCATATTCACCGGAATGGCAAATCCATAGCCTGCATACGATCCGGTTTGGCTGGCAATGGCGGTATTGATGCCGACCAGTTCACCGTTCAGGTTTACCAGCGCACCGCCGGAATTTCCGGGGTTGATGGCCGCGTCTGTCTGAATGAAACTTTCTATGGGAAACTGATTGTTTACGATGTTGATGTTTCGGCCTTTGGCGCTGACAATGCCGGCAGTGACGGTGCTGTTCAGGTTGAAGGGGTTGCCCACGGCAAGCACCCAATCGCCAATCTCCAGGGTTTCGCTGTTGCCCAGGGTGATGGCAGGCAGGTTGCTGGCTTCAATCTTCAGCAAAGCAAGGTCTGTGCTGGGGTCTTTCCCCACCACCGTGGCTTTGTATTCTTTTTTATTGTTGCTCAATGCCACGGTAATTTGTTCGGCATTGGCAATTACATGGTGGTTGGTTACGATGTATCCGTCGGCACTTACAATGACGCCACTTCCTGAGGAAGATACTTGCCCGCGGCTGCCAAAAGGGTCGAAATCCCAGAACCAGAAGGAACTGCGGTATTGCACGGTGCTGACGGTTTTGATGAATACCACCGCCGGTGTGCTCACCTTCGAGGCTTTTACAAAACCGGCGGGCATGTCTTTCAGGTTTACCTGACTGAAGTTGCTGTTGTTGGCGTTGCCAAACTTAAAGATGCTTCCTGCATCTTGGTGATTCTTGCTGAACATCCAGGCGCCTGCCATGCCGGAAAGGGCCGGAATCACCACGCTGAACAAGGTTTTTTTAAGCATAGGATGTATCATATTCTTTTCTTTTCAAATTGTATGCCTAAGCCTGAACGCCATCATTGTCATTCCAGGCTTGCTTTTTTGTCAGTTGCGCAATTTCCGGTCAAACCAAAAAGTGCCTAATGGTATCAGTGAAGCAACACCGGCCTGAAACCACATCAGGATGGGCCATTGATGTTTTTGCCAGGCAATGGTTGCCAGCAAATTGTAGATGATCACCAGGATGCCGTGGATCCAACCGCCAACCATCACATATTCGGGCATTCCGGCCCAATACTTCAGTGGCATTGCTATCAACAGTAGAAAAAGGAAAGAGGATCCTTCCAAAAGCCCGAAGATCCTAAATGTGCGCAGCAGATTCATGAAGTTGCAAAGTAAGTAGCCATCAGGGAATCAGGGTGGCTTTAAGATACATCATCAGTTCAGGGCGACGTGGGTCATTGCTGACAATCTTTATGGGCCGTACCTGTGTTTTCTGACGCAAAACGGTGTCAAAGCTTACTTTAAGTTCAGCACGCTCGCCGGGAGCCAGGGTTTTTGATGTCCAGTCCACCGCCACGCAGGCGCAATCGGTAACCACATCATGAATAATTAAAGGTGTTTTTCCGGAATTAACAACACTGAAGCTGGTGTGCAAAATGGCGCCTTCCTGATGCGATCCGAAGCTGTGCTCGTAACGGTCCACTTCCGCCAATGGTTGTTTTTTCAATTGGCTCTTGGTCATTTTCGGAAAATACTCTTTCACATTGGCTACCACGCTTAAGCCTTTGGGTGCAATTATGGGATCATCGGACAACAGCACAATCTGATCGCTCACATATCCCCATTTTCCGATTTTGCTTCCGTCCACAATTACCTTCATTAGGGCTGTTTCACCCGGTTCTACGCTTTCAGGAACGTTTTGAAGGCGGATGTATTTAGGGAGCTTGCTCACTTCCAGGATGTTGACCGTTTGAGCGCCGCTGTTGACCAGCCTGGCGGTAAAAGTGTCCACCTGATTGTTGAAGATGGGGTCCGCGCTGATGTAGCCTTCCGCGAAGCGAAGGTCGCCGAAATACATCCGTTGGTTGGCGGCCTCGCTGTCGTCGTTGGGCAAATACACTTCTCCTTTGATGGTAATGATGATTACGCCCTGGGGCGTATTCGGATAAATACCGATGGTTTTACTGAAATCTCCGGGGCGGGCATAGGTGGAATAGGAAACGTCCACGTAGCCGGTGTCTCCGGGGAAAATACTGTCGTGCGACCATTCCGGAGTGGTGCATGCACAACTGGGTTGCACGCTGTTCAGCCACAATGGCCCGCTGCCGTCATTCACGAAACTGAAACGGTGTTTCAGATCGCCGCTGCGTTCACTCACGGGTCCAAAATCGTACACGTCCTGAATGAATCGCAGGAGGGGTCCTTTGTTTTGTGCCCACAGGCTGGTAGTGCCGGTGCACAACAAGAGTAAAAAGTAGCGGAATCGCATGTTGTTCTTTGAGTTCAAAAACCGTGCAAATTAGTCGCGCTAAGCGATGAGGTCAATGCTTTTTTTGTTGCCTGTTGCCGCGGAAAAAATGAAGTTTTAAAACAGGCATTCATTTGCGTATCTGGAAACATTGTGCATTTGCTTTTGTTTTTCATGGGTGCAAGGTGCAGGCATGCGCTTTTTCCATTGCACAATACCTAATTTTGCAGTCCCATGAAGATACTTGTGTGCATGAGCGTGGTTCCCGATACCACGACGAAAATCACCTTCACGGATGGGGATACCCGGTTTAACACACAGGGCGTCCAATACATCATCAATCCCTACGACGAACTTGCCCTCACCCGGGCATTGGAACTTGCTGAGCCGGTGCAGGGCAGCGTTACCGTAATCCACGTTGGCCTTGCCGACAGCGAGCCTTCCATCCGCAAAGCACTGTCCATTGGCGCCGGTGAAGCTGTGCGCATCGATGCAGAATCTTTGGATGCGCAATTTGTGGCTGCTGAGCTTGCCCATTGGGCCAAAGACAAAGGCTTTGACCTGATCATGACCGGCAGGGAAAGCATCGATTACAACGGCGGTGCCGTAGGTGGCCTCCTCGCAGCCATGCTGGGACTTCCTTCGGTGAACGTAATCACCAAAATTGACGTGCAAAACGGTGAAGCCCATCTGGAACGCGATATTGACGGCGGACGTGAAACTTCCACATGCAAGTTGCCCTTGGTGGTGAGCGCGCAAAAAGATCTGTGCGAACCCCGCATTCCGAACATGCGCGGCATCATGGCGGCCAGAACCAAACCACTGGCAGTGGCAGCTCCTTCCGGTGCCGGCGCCCAAACCCGCTATGCGAAATTTGAACTGCCTCCGGCAAAACAGGGTGTGCGCCTCATTGAACCCGAACGCGCTGCCGACCTCATCCACATTTTAAGAAACGAAGCAAAAGTCATCTGACATGTCCATACTTGTATTTGCAGAATCATCTGACGGCGTATTCAAAAAAAGCACCTTTGAAGCAGTATGTTATGCCCGTCACATTGGAAATAAAACCGGAGCCCCGGTCATTGCCGCTACGTTGGGCATCAGCGATACAGCGACTTTAGAAACACTCGGCCATTACGGAGCAGACCAGGTACTCAACGTAACTGGAACTTCCTTTGAACACTTTGATGCACAGGCGCAGGGCGCAGCCCTGGCAGCGGCTGCACAATCGGTGGGTGCTGCAACCGTAATCATCAGCAACACGTACAGCGGCAAATCAGTTGCGCCACGCGTGGCGGTCCTCATGGGTGCAGCGCTGGCCAGCAATGTGGTTGACCTTCCTTCCATCGACGGAAGTTTTACCGTGAAGCGCGGGGTGTTCTCCGGGAAAGCATTTGCCCACGTTCAGATGGACGCAGCCCAGAAAGTGATAGCCCTTACCCCGAATTCTATTGAAGTGATTCGCGATGAGCGCAACCCAAGCATTACTTCCATGGATTTTCAGGCGGCGTCGGCAGTTCAGGTTACCGGTATCAATAAGGTGAGCGGGAAAATTCCGCTGACGGAAGCAGAAGTGGTGGTAAGTGGCGGCCGGGGGTTGAAAGGCCCGGAACATTGGGGAATTCTGGAAGATCTGGCAAACGCACTGGGTGCTGCAACCGCATGTTCCAAACCCGTTTCTGACATGGGCTGGAGGCCACACAGCGAGCACGTAGGCCAAACCGGCATCACCATCAAACCGAATTTGTACATAGCCGTTGGCATTTCCGGCGCCATTCAGCACCTCGCCGGCGTAAGCAGCAGTAAGGTTATTGTGGCCATCAACAAAGATCCTGAAGCACCATTCTTCAAGGCTGCCGACTACGGTATTGTTGGCGACGCTTTCGATGTTCTGCCCAAGTTACTCGAAGCCGCGCGTTCAGGCACTCAACAAGCATAAACAATGGATATCAGGCTGGAAGTTTTTTCATTGGTACCCGGGCACTCCCAAGGTTCTTACTCGGTAATCCTGGCAGAAAGCAATGGGAACAGGAAACTTCCGGTGATGATTGGCGGTTATGAAGCCCAAGCCATCGCCATTGAACTTGAAAAAATAAAACCCACACGTCCGCTTACCCACGACTTGTTCGCAAATACCTTGCGCGCCTACGGCATCAGGGTTGAACGTGTCCGAATCGTTAAGTTATCCGAAGGTGTTTTCTACGCCAATCTGGTGTGCATCAACGCTGAACACCAGCAGATGGAAATAGACAGCCGTACCAGCGATGCCATTGCCTTGGCGGTGAGGTTTGAAGCACCTATTTATGCGGCATCCGAAATCATGGATGAAGCTGCCTTTGAGCCGGAAGAGGAAGAAGCCGAGGAAGCCGGCCCACAGCGCAGTCAGGAAACCGATGTTCCGGCAACGCCAAAAACCTGGGTGGAAGATCTGAAAACCATGAGTACCGCCGACCTGGAATCAGCTTTGGATGAGGCCCTTCGCGAAGAAGATTATTACAAAGCGGCAGGAATACGTGATGAAATCAACCGCCGTAAGGATTAAGACAATCTTTTTTCTTTTCCTCGCCTCGTCTTGCGCCCCGCAGATTAGGGGAACATGGAACTACGTTGCCGTTTATGACCGCAACAGCGGAAGTCAGGTTCCCGTGGCCATCGGCGACAGCATGGTTGTTTCTGAAGACGGACGTTTTGCCTACCAACTCAAAAAAGCAAACCGCAGCGGAATTGGTTTCTGGAAGTTGAACGACAGCGGTACAATAACCTACCTTGTGCTGCGTTACCTGCCAAACAACCACGAGCGCAGTTTCAGGCTGGATACCTTCACCCGTAAAAAGCTGGTGATGTCCGAAGGATCGATGGTGTTCAGCTACCGGCGCTGAAGGAAAACCAGTCTTTGCAGGTGTACAGGATGAACGGCGTTATGCCTTTGAAATCGTAAACTTGCAATTGCATGCAAATCAATTTTAACGGCACGCTGCATTCTGAAGACGACCCGCTGTTTCCCGCCAGCAGCCGCGTACACCGTTATGGTGATGGTTTTTTCGAGAGCATTCGTGCTTCATCCGGCCATTTGCTGCATTTCAACCACCACATGCACCGCATCCGAAAATCGGCCATGTTGCTGGGTGTTGTGCTCGATAGCCGTTTTGAAGAACAACGCATGGAGCAGGAAATTCAGCGCACCCTGAAGGCAGCTTCCTTGAGTCATGCGCGGGTGCGACTTACTGTTTTTCGCGAAGGCAAGGGCTTTTATCTTCCTTTGGAAGAACAAGCCTGTTACCTCATTGAGGTAAGTTCGCTGGAAACACCTTTTTATCCCCTGGCAACTGAAGGTTTGCTTTTAGGCGATTATCGGGAATTGGTCAAGAATTCCAACTTCACCAGCATGCTGAAAACCAATGCAGCACTGTTGTATGTTATGGCATCACTCCATGCCCGACGGAATGGATTTCATGAATGTGTATTGTACAACGAACAGGGTAGGGTGGCAGAGGCCATCAATGCCAACATCTTCAAGGTGGACGGCAATAAGTTGATTACTCCGCCATTGTCAGAATATGGCGTGGATGGCGTGATGCGTATGGTGGTTATGGATCTGGCCCGAAGCTATGGCTACGATGTTTTTGAACAGCCCATCACCGCCAATGATTTGATTGCCAGCGATGAATTGTTTCTCACTTCTGCGGTTTCAGGTATTCGTTGGGTACGTGAATATCAGGGCAAGCGCTTCAAAAACCCTACGGCAAAAATGCTGCATCAATTGTTGAATAAAGCCATCCCGGGTTACGCCGATGGAGCTTCTTAACTCCACAAAGTCGCCTTAATTTCGCGGTACTTCATGCGCATTACCTTCCTTGGCACCGGAACTTCACAAGGTGTACCGCCCATTGGTTGTACTTCGCCGGTATGTCTTTCCGATGATCCCAAAGACAAGCGTTTGCGCGCCTCGGTGCATGTAGAAGTCGATGGGCTGAGCCTGGTAATCGACGCCGGTCCTGATTTTCGCTATCAGCTGCTGCGGGCGGGAATTCAACGCCTCGACGGTTTGATATTCACCCACGAACACCGCGACCATACCGGCGGCCTCGACGACATCCGTCCGTTCAATTACCTGCAAAATGGTCCAATTGAGGTATTCCTGCATCAACGGGTACTCAATGTGTTTCGACGACAGTACGACTATATTTTTGATCCCAACCCTTATCCCGGCATTCCCCAAATCAACTGGAACCTAATCGACCTCAACCCATTTGAGGTGAAAGGCTGTACCATCATTCCCATTGAAGTGTTTCATTACCGCTTGCCTGTGCTTGGTTTCCGGATTGGTGATTTCACCTACATCACCGATGCCAACAGAATCAACCCCGCAGAACTTGATAAAGCCCGGGGCAGCAAAGTGTTGGTGCTGAATGCCTTGCGCCACGAGTCGCATATTTCGCATTTCACGCTGGCCGAAGCGGTTGCCGTGGCTCAGGAAATTGGTGCCGGGCAAACTTTTTTCACGCACATGAGCCACCAAATTGGTTTTCATGAAGAAGTAAATACCTCGCTGCCTCCGGGTATGGCGCTTGCCTACGACAATCAGGTGGTGATGCTTTGATGAAGGAAGTTTCCGCCGAAGGGCGCATAAAACAGCATGCACAAAAAAAGGAGGCTACGTGTGTAACCTCCTCAAAAAACAACCATGGAAAACAAAATGTCAGGGCTGCGCAGCAGCTTCCTGAAGCTTCTTTTCTAATTCATCCTCAGCGCCTGGAACATAGCCCTGATGTGAATATACAATCTGACCTTTCTTGTTGATGAGGAAGGTCATAGGTGGGTTATTGACATTCAGCGCACGCGCCAGATCCTGGTTTTCGTCCATCAATACTTTGTAAGTCCAGCCTCTGCCAATAACCATCGGCTTCACTTTACGTGTATTGCGGGCATCATCCACGGTAACGGCAATCAGTTGTGCCTGATATTTCTCCTGCCATTCGGCATACACCTGCTGGATCTGATCAAGTTCTTTAATGCATGGACCGCACCAGGTTGCCCAAAATGAAATAATGGTCAGGTGGTTGCTGTCGGCAAGGGATTGAATGTTTACGATGTTTCCATCCATGTCTTTGATTTGCATGGAAGGAAGCGCATCCTGCGCCTGAAGGCTATGAAGACTCAAAAAGCCGAAGCATAAGATTGGGAGCAGTTTCATCATATGTTGATGAATTCTCAAACCTTATGCCAAAAAGTAGGATGTTCAGCTGCACCGCACGGCAGGGATAAAAACATGAAGCATGCAGGGTTTGGCTGCTTAAATTTGCACAGCATGAAATTGCGGGTGGGCATTTTTTTCGGTGGCGCAAGCCGTGAACGGGAAGTTTCCTTTGCCGGAGGTAGAACGGTTTATGACAACCTGGATAAATCGCTGTTTGAACCGGTTCCGGTTTTTGTGGATCACCACGGAAATTTCGTGTTGCTCGACTGGCAATATATTTACAAAGGCAGCATTCGTGATTTCTTTCCGCCGGTGAGCAGTCTTCCTGAACTGCCCCACGGCTTTCAGGTGTATGCCGACAGTTTGGCGAAAACAGCGACCATCAGCCGGGAGCTGCTTGCACACATCGGCAAGCCCCTTGCGGTAGAAGATTTACCCGGACTCATGGACGTGGCGTTCCTTGCCCTGCATGGTTACCGTGGCGAAGACGGCAGCATTCAGGGATTGCTGGAATGGCTTGGAATTCCGTACACCGGCAGTGGGATTTATCCTTCAGCACTCGGCATGTCGAAGCACATCCAAAAAGAACAACAAGCGCTGGACGGTGCATTTATCAATCGTTTCCACAGCTTCCGCAGAACAGAATGGCTGCGCCTGGATGCGGCAGGTAAAACCCAACTGCTGCGCCGCGTGGTTGATGCCGTAGGATTGCCCTTCGTGGTGAAACCGGCAAATCAAGGTTCCAGCATTGGCGTGGGTGTGGTGAACAGCGAGCACATCAGCGATTTTGAAGCCGCGGTGGAACAGGCGCTGTTCAGGATGCACCTCCCCGCGCAGCAATGGCGCGCGCAAAGCGAAGCAGATTGCGTGGAACAGGTACGCCGCATCACGGACATTCGTTCGGGTCTTGGATTGCCGCTCCTGTGCAATGGGGCGGAAATCATGCTGCCACACGAACTGCTTCACCAATTGAATCAGTTGGCCGCACAAGGAACGGACGTGCTGCTTGAAGCGATTCAAGGCGAACCGATGGTGCTTTGTGAGTCTTTTATAGATGGAAGGGAATTCTCCTGCATTGTGGTGCAACCCGACGAAGGAGCACCTGTGGCACTGCCTCCCACAGAAATCCGAAAAGGCAATGAAGTGTTTGACTACCGCAGCAAATACCTGCCGGGCCTGAGCAGGAAAATTACGCCCATTGATGTGCCCACAGATCAGCTGGAACACATCCGGAAGGCATGCACCGCGCTGTATCAGCGATTTCATTTTGACGTGTATGCCCGAATTGACGGGTTTATCGGCAGCGATGGCCAGATCTACCTGAATGATCCCAATACCACCTCAGGGATGATGCCGTCTTCTTTCTTTTTTCACCAGGCAGCAGAAATTGGGCTGAACCCTTCACAACTGCTCACGTTCATCCTGCGTAATTCTTTGGCTGCCTGCGCAGAACGCTGGATCGACGGCAGCAAACCCCGGGCACTTTTAAAGGTGCTTGACGCTGCCCTGCATGCCGCAGGAAGTCATACTGCAGAAAAACGCCGCATCGCCGTGCTTATGGGCGGTTACTCGTTTGAACGGCATATTTCCGTGGAAAGCGGACGGAATATTTACGAAAAGTTGAGCTCCTCGGCAGAATTTGAACCCATGCCGGTTTTTTTGGCCTCCGGCCCTGATCCATTGGAAATGTATGCACTGCCCATCAGCTCCATGCTCAAAGACAATGCTGATGACATCCGGGAAAAATTGAGACACCCGGAGATGCATCCGGCCCTGGCCGGCATCCGTGAGGCCTGCGCATCAATTACCCAAAAATATAATGCTGCCGGCGCAGTGTTTGAACCGACCCGGCTCAGCATGGAACAGTTGGCAGATAAGGTAGAAGGTGTGTTCATCGCCCTGCATGGCAGGCCCGGAGAGGACGGCGTGATTCAGCAGCAGCTGGAAGCCCATGGCCTGTATTACAACGGTTCGGGTGTGGAGAGTTCCCGCATCACCATCGACAAATACGCAACCAACGAATTGTTGATGAAACACGGGTTTTCTGTGGCAGCACACCGCATGATTCATCGGCAGGACTGGCAGCAGCGAAAGGATGAACAGCTCGCCCTCGCCGCACAACTGCATTATCCGCTGATCGCCAAACCGCACGACGATGGTTGCAGTGCAGCCGTGAAGAAAATAAAAGACTCCGCACAGCTGGAAGCTTATGCGCAGCTGATGTTCCGCGAGGAAGATGCGCTTGATGCCTCAGCCGTTCGGCTGCTCGGGCTCATGCCCAAAGAAGAATTTCCCAGGAAAGATGCTTTTCTGGTGGAATCGCTGATCGACCGTGGCGATGCCGCACTGTTTCTTGAAATTACCGGTGGCATGCTTACCCATGTACAACCCGATGGCAGCTTGCGGTACGAAGTGTTTGAGCCGAGCGAAACCATGGCAGAACATGGTATTTTGTCGCTGGAAGAGAAATTCCTTGCCGGGCAAGGTCAAAATATTACTCCGGCACGCTACACCTCCGATGCAACTGAAAATGCGCGTATTTCCGCAAGCGTTCGCCAAACACTTGAAGCTGCGGCAAAGGTTTTGAAGATCAGTGGTTATTGCCGGATTGATGCTTTTGTGAAGGTGCATACGAACAAGCAGGTGGAAGTCGTTTTTATTGAAGTGAATTCACTCCCGGGCATGACTCCAGCAACCTGTATTTACCACCAGGCAGCCATGAATGGCTACAAGCCTTTTGAATTCATCAGGGAAATTCTCAACTTCGGACGAAATTATGCAAGCGGACATGCGCAAAAAATGGGGCATTAACCTGCTGCTCGGTGCAGCGTTTATTGGTGCCTTATTGGTGCTGCTCTTTCTTTGGCTGGGTTTTTACACCCGGCATGGTGTGAAGGTGGAAGTTCCGAACATCAAAGGGATGACGCTGGAAAAAGGAGTGGCCACATTGGAAGAATTTGACCTGCGCTTTGAAGTATCTGATACCATTTACGAAGAACGACTGAAACCTAATGCCGTTGCCGAACAGAATCCTGTGGCAGGCAGTGGTGTGAAACCCGGACGCATCATCTACCTGAAGGTAAATGCTTCAGGGAAGCCGATGGTAAACATGCCCAACCTGGTGGACAAGTCGTTTACCCTTTCCAAGGCGCTGCTCAAGAATTACGGCCTTGAATTGGGTGAAGTGACCTTCAAATACAATGAATACAGCCATAATTTGGTGATTCAGCAGTTTTACAAACGCGACAGCATTGCCCCCAATGTGCGTATTGAAAAAGGATCAGTGATCGATTTGTGGGTTACCACCAATAAAAAGGAATTTGCCCCGGATTCGCTGTTTATGGACACCCTCATTGCTCCCATGTATCCCGAATTTTAAGAACAAGTGATGTATCGTTTCTTTTTGGTGTTTTGTGCCTTCCTGCATTTCAGTCAGCTGAATGCACAGGGCGTTGTGGTTACTCCGGCCGGCGCCCCTGCCCGAACCGAGCTTTTGCCCCGTAATGCCCTGCGAACCTGGGGAATCACCGATACTTTGTCGTTGCCATTCTTCGATGATTTTACAAGTACTGAAGTGCTGCCCGATGCGCGGCGCTGGTCGGGAAATCAGGTGTATGTAAACCGCACTTTTGTATCCAATGCACCAAGCTTCGGCGTTGCAACTTTTGACCACCTGAATCCGAATGGCGCTCCCTGGTCGCCGTTGAACTTTGGAAACTCCAGAGGCTGCGATACACTCAATTCTCAGGCCATCAACCTGAAGTTCTACAGAAATGGTGCCGCCAATGTGCCCTATAAAGCTTCCGACAGCATCTACCTGAGTTTCTTCTACCTCTGCGGCGGTCTGGGCGATCGGCCGGAATTGGACGACAGCCTGGTGCTTCAGTTTTTGCAGGCCGACGGCAACTGGGTGACCCAATGGAAACGCACCGGATTCAAACAGGAGGCGTTCATTCAAGCTTTGGTGCCTGTGTTGGAAGCAGCCAATTTTCATGAAGGATTTCAGTTCCGCTTCATCAATTTCAGCAGACCGGGTGGCAACCTGAACCATTGGCATCTGGATTACATCCGCATGGCCAGGGGTAGGAATTTCCGCGATACCGGCATCCGCGATGTGGCCATCAGCAGCCTTCCCGGCGGTCTGCTCGGCACCTACCACAGCATGCCCTACCGGCAGTTTCTGGCAAATACCGCCGCCAATGCAGATACCATCCACGAATTAAACATTAGAAACAACAATGCCGTGGCGGTGCAAACGCAATATCAGTTCACCGCGCGCAGCAATACAGGGCTGCAGTTGGCACAAAGTCCGTTCCTCGCCAACAACAGAAACGTGCTGGCCCTTTCCGATACGACCGAACGTTTTAAATCTTTCCCCCTCACCGGGCTGTCAGGTACAGAACCCTGGGTGGATGTTGAATACCGCATCAATCCGCTGTCCAATGACCAAACCCCGGGTGAGTATAATGCAATTGGCGACAACAACAGAGTCACGCGGAGGCAGCGGTTCACGCCCTGGCTGGCCTATGATGATGGCAGCGCCGAAGGCGGCTTCGGACTGGATTATTCTTTCCTGGGAAATGTGCGCGGGCAGGTAGCCATGCGGTTCAAACTGGACAGAGCCGATACGCTGCATGGAATTTCTACCTTCTTCAACCGCAGCAGGGAAGATGTGGGCAGCCGTCCGTTCACACTCATGATCTGGAAGCGCATTGCAGAACCTCCGGCCCTGAGCAATGTAGGCGACCAAATCTGGTACAGCACGTTTGTTGAACGTCCGCGCTACACGGACAGCATGCAGGAGTTTACGTATTACATGTTTGATACGGCGCTGGCCTTACCCGCCGGGGATTTCTACATCGGATGGAGGCAACAGGCACCGTTCATCCTCAACATCGGCTACGACAACAATTTCCGCTTCGCGGGAAAAAATGTCGCGAACCCTTACGTATTCTTTGACCTTTATGGGAAATGGGAACGCATGCCCGTGGATGTTGCAGGTGCGCCCATGATGCGGCCGTTGCTGGGTTCAAAATCGCAATACACTTTTGGCGCGTCCGAACGCCCGGATGCGACCACGCAAGTATTTCCCAACCCTGTTTCCGGAAATGAATTGCACATCAAAAGTGCCATTCATTTTCAACAATTCAGGTTGTTCGACATGCAGGGCCGCTGCACTGCCGCCGGCCGGGTGGCGCATGCTTCGCTGATGTTGCCTGAACAGCTGCGCCCAGGAATGTACATCCTTCAGCTGCAGGGTGATGATGGCCGCCTTGTTAACCACAGAATTCAAAAACAATAAACACAGATGGAAGACATATACGTACAGGAACTGAAACAGCGCATGGACCAGGGAGCAGACCTCATCATCATTGATGTGCGCGAACCCTGGGAATACGAAGAATTTAATATTGGTGCCGAAAACGTACCCTTGGGACAGCTGCCTGTGGCCATGATGGAATGGGAAGCATGGAAAGACAGAGAGATCATCGTGCATTGTAAAGCCGGTGGGCGCAGTGCCATGGCAAAAGCTTTGCTCACCCAGCAGGGCTTCAGCTCCGTGCGTAACCTGCTTGGTGGCATGATGGAGTGGCAGGCCACCATCGGCAGCTGAACAACAGCATCCTCAGCTCATGAAACGCAGGCTGACACTGCTTCCCCTCTTGCTGCTGTGTGGCTTTGCCGCCGTTGTGGTGTTGCTGCAAAGTCAATGCACAGGCAGCAGCAACCAGGACAGCGTTTCCATGTTCCTGAACCACCACGACTCTGCCAAATATGTAGGCATGCAGACCTGTGCCGGCTGCCACCAGGATAAAGTGGACAGCTTCCTGCAAACGGGCATGGGCAGAAGTTTTGGAATTGCAACGGCAGCGCGCAGCGCGGCAGTATTTCACAAACAGGCGCCTGTGTACGATGCTTGGAACGACTTGTACTATTACCCTTTTCTTGAAGGAAATCAGCTTCGCCTGAGAGAATACCGCTTGAACGGGAAAGACACGGTATTCAGCCGCACCGAAACGCTGCATTACATCATTGGATCCGGGCACCATACCAATTCACACCTGATTGAACGCAACGGATATTTATTCCAGGCACCGATCACATTTTATGTGCAGGAAGGGAAATGGGATTTGCCTCCTGGGTATGAACAGGGCAACAACATCCGATTCAGCAGGAAAATAGACATGGAATGCATGAGTTGCCACAACGCCATGCCGGAAATGGAAGCGGGCAGCCAAAACCGGTTCAAACATATTCCCCAGGGCATCGACTGCGAACGCTGTCATGGTCCCGGATCGGTGCATGTTGCGCAGAAAAAAGCGGGAATTCTGGTGGATACCCGCACCGCCACCGATTACAGTATTGTAAATCCGGCCAAGCTTCCCTGGTCGCTGCAAATAGATGTATGTCAGCGCTGCCACCTTCAGGGAAACAATGTGCTGCGCCCGGGCAAGAGCTTCGAAGATTTTCGACCCGGTATGCGCCTGTCGGATGTTTTTGAAGTTTATATGCCCAAGCATGAGGGTGGAGATTATTTCGTGATGGCCGGACATGCCGAACGCCTGCAGCAAAGCGCCTGTTTCATCAAAAGCAATCAGGGTTCGTCCTTGGAACGCTTCGACAGAAAGCTGAACTTTACCTGCATCACCTGCCACAATCCCCACGTGTCTGTGCGGCAAACCAATACCGCCCGTTTTAATCAGGCCTGCGTGAACTGCCACAATACCAATGCAGGTAAGAAGGGATGTTCTGAAGAAGCCGCAGCGCTCCAAAAACAGCAAAACAACTGCGTGGGTTGCCACATGCCGCCCAGCGATACACGCGACATCCCGCATGTTACCGTGCACGACCATTACATCCGGAAACCTTCCGCAGAAAAAAAAGGAAATCCGGTCATCACGGGATTGTACGCCGTGAATAATCCTAAGCCCGACGCAGCCATGCAAACCCGTGCTTACATCACCTGGTATGAGAAGTTTGAGCGCAACAATCTATATGCTGAACGTGCCAAAAGCATGGTCGAACAACAGGATGTTTCGGTGCAGATTCACTACCTCTATGCCACGGCACAATTTTCCAAACTGTTGCTTCGCGCGGCGGAAATGAAGCCCGATGCCTGTTCTGACGCCTGGACTGCCTACCGCATCGCGGTGGCGCATGACGAAACGGGAAATCTTACGCCCGCCCTCGACTGGTACGCTCGTGCTGCAGCCCTGCAACCGGCCCACCTCGATTTTCAGGCTGAATACGCGAAGGCTTTGCTGCGACTGAAGCAATATGACGACGCTGCGCAGTTGCTCGGCAAAATTTTAAAAGAAGATCCACAACATGAACATGCCCTGGTAGCCATGGCCATGGTTCAGCTGGCCCGACAAAACGTTGCGGCAGCGCGCGCCGGATTGCTGAAGGCTTTGTCCCTGAATCCCGACAACATGCAGGCCCTGGAAAATCTTAGGAACCTTTACCAGCAGGCCGGAGATCTGCCAAAGGCCACTGCGATGCAGCAGCGTTTGGATGCGGTGCGTGAGCGGAAGCAGCAGTTTACCAGCCGCGCATCACCGTCCACAACACCAGGCAAATAACGCCCAGTTCTGCCAAGTCGTGGCCGGCGTGAATCAGGAATAATTTGAATGATTTGCGCTCAAACAGGTAATGTGTTCCGTAACTGGTAACCACCAGCGTGATGCAGAGGAAAACAGCGAAAATTCCCAGTGCACCTTTCCCTTCGCCAATCATTTGCGGAACCGCGGGCAGGATCAGTGCCATCCCGTAGGATTTCAGAAATCCCATCAAAAATGCACCGCTGAAAATCTTGCCCATGCCCTTGGTGAAATCCGGATGCGTAGGGTCAATTCCTGCTTCACGCATCCAGAGGTTGCCCAGTGTTTTGGGATTGTACCAAAGGGTTCCTACCACAAAAGTGGATAATGTGGCCAACAGGATGGCCAGCCAATTGGGGTGTAGAAAGTCAATCATAACGTTCTGATTAGCAACAGCAAGTTACTGAAAAGTTGCTATGCATTGTGTACCCTGATGTTGCGGTTGTCCTGTACGTACAGCACGGTCAGTGCGGCACACAGCATCAAAAATCCGGCTATCACCAGCGCGTAAATGGCCTGGTTGCCGTACATGTATTTCACGATTGGCCCGCCAATGACGCCGTTGATGATTTGCGGGATGGTGATGAAAAAGTTAAAGATGCCCATGTAAATCCCCATTTTTCCGGCAGGAATGCTTCCGGCAAGGATGGCATAAGGCATGGCAAGGATGGAAGCCCAGGCCAAACCGATGCCGATCATGCTGTAAATCAGGTCGTATTGGTCGTTGGCAAAGTACATGGACAGCAAGCCGATGCCGCCGGCAAACAGGGAAAAGGCATGTGTTCTCTTTCTTCCAAAACGCCGGGCAATGGCCGGAAGGAACAGCGCATATATGGCAGAAACAGCATTGTACACCCCGAAGATGATGCCGGTCCAGGTACCTGCATCGCGGAAGCGGTCCGAACTGTTGTCTTCCAAAGGTAGGCGAAATACGTGATGGGCGATGGCCGGTGTGGTGAATACCCACATGCTGAACAGGGCAAACCAGCTGAAGAACTGAACCAGTCCCAACTGCCTCATGGTCTGTGGCATCTTGCGGAAGTCTGTGAAAATTTGCCTCAATCCGCTGTGTTCCTGCTGCGCAGTTCCATGGTATTGTTCGTACTCACGTGGTGGATATTCACGGGTGAACAACAGTGTAACCATGATGCTCAGGAAGAACACTGCTGCGCCAATGTAAAAAGCGTAAATCACATTGTCGGCTACCATGCCTTTTGGCGCGGAGGAAGAAAAACCAAACCAATGTTCCAGTACATAAGGCAACCAGGAACCGGCCACGGCACCCACACCAATCAGGGCTGTTTGCACGGAAAATCCCAGGGTGTTCTGGCTGTCGGGCAAGTTGTCGGCCACCAAGGCGCGGAACGGTTCCATGGCTACATTGATGCTCGCATCCATCAGCATCAGCATGCCTGCGCCAATGAGCAATGCCGACTTGGCGGTAATCAGGGAAGCGCTGTTGGGAAGTAAGATGAGCGCGAGGCAACAAATGAGGGTTCCTGCAAGGAAATATGGTTTTCTTCGGCCAAGTCTGTTCCAGGTGCGGTCGCTATAATAGCCAATCAGCGGTTGCACCAGCATGCCCGTGAGCGGAGCCACCAGCCAAAACCACGACAGGTGTTCTACGTGTGCACCGAAATTCTGGAGGATGGCACTGGCATTGCCGTTTTGTAAGGCGAAGCCAAACTGGATTCCAAGGAATCCAAAGCTCATGTTCCAAATCTGGAGGAAGCTGAGCCGCGGTTTTTCTATCAGTTTCAAGGTTTGTCCGGGGTTGAAGGAATGGAAGGTCTGCTTGGTTTTACCGGAGCTGCGCCTCTGGTCATGATTACAAAACCATGAGGTGGGAGGATGTATCCCGATTGGGGTGTTCCCTGCAGCGGATAGTTGAACAGATACTCAGGATGTTCCGGCAACTGTTCGCCGTCCAGTCGGAAGTTGGCAGGCTGATCGCCGAAATTCAGGAATACCCAGATTTCATCGTTGTCCATGCTGCGCTGGAAGGCAAACACGCGGGAAGTGTCGCCCATGCCCAGCTTCAACTCACGGAAGTTGCCGCCATGTGGCGCATTCCACAAGGCCGGATGGGCTTTTTTGAAGGCGTTCATGGTGCGGAACCAATGGTTCCAGCCAGTATCAGCCCAGCTGATGGTGTCTTTGTCGAAGAAGCGCAGGCGGTGATTCAGGTTGGCTTCCTGTCCGCTGTAGATGAGCGGGAAACTGCCTGGCAGGGTATAGGTGAGCACCGACCAGGGCTCCCAGCGTTCGCCATATTTTTCGATTACGGTTCCATTCCAGCTGTTTTCATCGTGGTTGGTCAGGAAGGTCATCCGCATGGTTTTTGCCGGAAAGCGTTGCTGATCGCGCTTGAGCATCTGTTTCAGCTCGTAAATGGGTTTCTTTCCGCTTTGAATCGCTGCAGAAGTATGCATGAAATCCCAGTGATAATTGGCGTCGAAGGCGTTTTGAGTATAGGCAACAGGATCTGATTGCGCGTCCGGATGCCAGTCGGCTTCGGCCAGCATGAACATGGGCTTGATCTGCTCCAGAGCGGTGCGTGCTTCTTCCCAATAGTCGGTAGGCACCAGAAAGGCCACATCGCAGCGGAAGCCGTCTATGTCGCATTCACGAACCCAGAATTTCATGGCTTCGGTCATGGCCTTCCGCATGGCCTTGTTCTTGAAGTTTAACTTGGCAACATCGGTCCAGTCGTACTGGGTCACAATTTTTCCCTGTTCATCCTTTACGTACCAGTCGGGATGTTCTGTGATCCAGGCATGGTCCCAGGCCGTATGGTTCGCCACCCAGTCGATAATCACCTTCATGCCCAGGGAATGCGCCATCTGAACCATCATTTTGAACTGTTCCAGCGTGCCGAATTCAGGATTTACGGCCGTGTAGTCGCGAACGGAATAATAACTGCCCAGGGAGCCTTTGCGGTTCTTCTCGCCAATCGGGTTTACAGGCATCAGCCACAATACATCCACGCCCAGGTTTTTCAGGCGGGGAATATGTGCCATAAATCCGCCGATGTTGCCCTGCGGACTGAACTGTCGCAGGTTTACCTCGTAAATGACTGCGGTCTTTAACCATTCCATTTCGGGCTTTGGAAGGTGTTCTTTTTCTTTGTTACACACCGGTGCCAGGAATAAGGGCACCAATCCCATAAACAGGATTAAGGATTTTGGGAACGATTTCATCATGTAAGCTTCCTTGGGGGCTAAATTAACAAAGCGTGCTGAACCTCGATGTATTTTTTTCGAATGAAGAATTGCACGTGCGCAGAAATGAGCGCTGTGGAACTGCGGAAATTAACGGGTATTCTGAACGTTGTTCAATCGGTAGCTGAGCCCGATTTCTGTGCCGAACTGCCAGCTTCGGTGTTGTTCGTAAACGCCGTTGCTGCTGTTTAATACCGGGAGGCGCAAGGTTGGAACCAATGCCATATGCAGTCGCTTTTCCAGCACGTAATCTATACGCACGCCGCCGAGGACTGCAACATTGAAGGGATTGGCTGTATATCCGGTATTGGGAATGTGGTAGGTGAACAGTCCGTCGCTGGTGGTAAATCCGCGCAGGCGCACTACGGTTTCATGTTTGGTCAGGAAACCCGGGGCGATGCCGGCCATGATGTGGATGTCGAGGTCGCGGATAGGATTTCTGTATTCGGCATTCCAAAGAAAGGTGATGGGCACTTCCAGATAACGGTAGCGCACGTCGTAGTAAACATCTCTGGGTCCGGTTTGTGAATTGTCAGCCACCACGCCGATTTCAGGATGAATCCAATCGCCAAACTCAATGTTGGATTTAATTCTGCGAAAACCATAATCGGACAGGTTGAGGCCAACCCGAACGGCCCTTCTGTTGTTTACCGGCTTGATGTAGTGGATTCCGAAATTGAAGGCCATGCGGGGCTGATCGACGCGGCGCAGGCTGTCGGCAAATTGTGATGTTAATCCCGGAACATCGGGTGGAAGCTCCACCACACGCAACATCCGCCCCGAAAAGAAGGTGCCCGTGCCAACATCCAGGATTCCTTTTTTGGGAATCTGAGCAGTGGCGGCAAGGGCTGTGAACGCCAGGGAAGCGGTCGTGATGAGATTGCGTATTTGTGACATGCGCCTCGTGTTTAACATATTTTCTTCACCTGCAAATAAAAGCGAGCGGAGGCAAACAGCGCGGTCAGGAATAATCCTACCGTAAATCCAATCCAGATGCCTTCTGTTTTTAAGTCGGCGCCAAATCCCAGCCACCATCCCAATGGCAGCCCGATGATCCAGTAACACACCACCAACGCGATGGATGGGATGCGCACATCTTTGATGCCGCGCAACAAGCCTAAAGATACGGCCTGCACGCCATCGGCAAGTTGAAACAATGCGGCATAAATGAGCAATACGGTGGCAACGCCAACAACCTGTGCATCGTCGGTGTATGCACTTGCCAGCGCGCCTCGGAATAAAAGAAACAATACCGCGGTGGCAGTCATGTACAGCAATACCATGGCCATAACGGCATTTCCGGCCCTGCGCACCTTACGCCGGTTTTTTTCGCCAAAGGCGTTTCCTGCCATGATGCTTCCGGCAGCACTGAGTCCGCTGGCGGCCATATAGGTCAAACTGGCCAGGTTCAACGCAATGCCATGCGCGCTTTGGTGTGTGGCATTGACCCATCCTGCCATAATTCCTGAAAAGGCAAAACAGGCTACTTCTGCAAAAAACTGCAATCCAATGGGCAGCCCAACTTCAAAAACGCGGCCTGCTTCTTCTCTGATTTCATTGGTGCTGAAGCGCTGCTCCGGATGATATTTCTTCATGCCGGGCGCATACCGGATGTAGGTCATGGCGGCTATGGCCATGATGATGCGCGAGATCATGGTTGCATACCCCGCTCCGTCCAGTCCCAGTGCTGCACATCCAAGGTTTCCGTTGATGAGTACCCAGTTCAGGAATACGTTCAACAGCAAGCCTCCGCCGGTGATGTACATGGCTACTTTGGTGAAGCCCAATCCGTCGGTAAACTGTCGGCTGCTCACAAAAAGGAGCATCGGCAGGCCGCTGAGGTTCACAATGCGCAGGTAGCTGGCCGCCAATGGTTCTACTTCTTTGCTTTGACGCAACCAGCCAATGTTGCTGATGATGCCTTCCAGCAATGCGAATAATACCACCGATAATCCAACGGTTACCCAAATGCCGGCGCGGTAACTGAGATAGCCTTTCTCCGGGCGGCCCTCGCCGGAATAAATGGCTACCAGCGGACTGATGGCAAACAGGATGCCCATGCCGAGGAAATAAACCAGCCAGAAAATATTGTTCGCTGCTACGCTGGCCGCCAGTACTTCGCGGCCCAGATTCCCTACCATGACCGTGTCGGCAACACCCATCAGCATGATGCCTACCTGTCCTAAGATGATGGGATAGGCCAGCCGCAGGGCCTGTTTCATCTCGCGGCGGTATGTTCTGAAAAAGCGCAACACCGGGTGCAAAGGTATGGGCACTTTAGTGCCCAAGGTGCCCCGGGCTGGCTGCAGTTTACTTCGAGATTCTAGCTGTCGGTGTTTTCCTCGTCAGAATATGGAACATCATGGATTTTTGTGGTGAAGAAATTGATAAACAAACCCACAAATACCAAGAACAGGAACAGCTGTGTGATGACCAGCAAACGGCCGGTTTCGTGTACAGGATAATTGTCGCCATAGCCCACCGTGGCCGAGGTTACAAAGCTGAAATAGATGGCGTCCAGGTCTCCGCTGAAGGGTTTGGCGAAAAACTCCGGAATATGTATGCCGAAATAGGAGTACAAAACCGCATATTCCAAACCGAGTTCCACATAGTTGATAAGCATGAGCGTGGTGGAACGTCGGAAGTTATCGGGTCTGTTTAATACATCGGTAAGGTAAATCAGGCTGGTGAGGTACATGATGGTTTCAACCATCATGTACGCCATCAGATACATTGCCCAGTCTGCTCCGGTAAGGTTCATCTTGAATAGGATCAGGGGCAGTGAAAGCTTCACCAATACATAGAACTCTACGCCCAACATGCGCCATTGGTGCCCAAAACGACCGAAATATTCTTTGATGTACAGGCCGGGAAATACAAATTGGCTGACCACCAACAAAAGCCTGATGATGCGTTCAATGCCGAAATCCTGATAGTTGTCGTTGCGCCAGATGCGCAACAAGGTTTTTCGCTGTCGCTCCACCGCAGAATAATGTGGTTTTTCGTTCCAGGTATCGCGGCGTGTGCCGAGTAAAAGGGCGCCAAGTAGTTTATTCAGAATTCCCTTCATCTATTGCAAAATACGCCAATTCCTTCCGCCGCCGGTTTCAGCATCTATAAATCAACAGGTTTAGGGTGTAATCAATTTCTGATATTGCACGCCCAGGCTTCCGTTCAGTTGAACGTAATACAGCGCCGGGGTGCTGATCCGCATGCTTGAGCTTCCATTGATGCCTTTGGCAGTTTCCACAAGCCTGCCATCGGCACTGTATAATAATGCTTCAAATTCCCGACTTGTGCTGTGAATATGCAGGATGCTTCCCTCCTGGATCAACCGGAAAGTGCCGGTGTGCTGCGTCCATGCTTCAAGGTTGCTCAGGCGCAGCGATACGCATTCGCGGATGGCTTCCGCCTGAACATATACTTTTTCGCCCGGGCATTCGGTGTTGCATCCATCCCGATGTCCGGTCAGTATACCCAGAAAACCTCCTTTGGGGTCAGGATGACGGGCAGAGTCAAAAGGATTCATTCCGTCTTGTTGCATTTTCCAGGATAGTAGGCGACACAGGCTGTTTACCGCCGGGAAAGGCGGCTGAACCTGTGTGTAATCGCCAATAAGGCACACGCCCATGGTGTATTCGTTTTTGCTGCAGAAGTGTGCACCGCGAACATTGTCCTGCTGCACGCCCGCAAGGCCTTGTGGATCCCGGCCTGCAAAGATGCTGCCGTCAGAGGCAATTAAATAGTTGTACCCTATATCGTCCCAGCCATTCACTTCCGTATGCAGCAGGTAATAACTGCGAACCACCTTCACAAAGTCGTTTTCGTTGGTGTTTCCGGCGCTGTGGTGCACAATGGCGTGTCGTGTGGGTGTAGCCACCGGACCGGGTTTTGGCGGGTTTAATCCCAAGCGCCATTGGCTTTGCGGAATTACCGGCGGCATGTTGTTGCGCAGTGTGGCCGGACTTTGCACGCCAACGCTGCCCACTTCCATGAAAAAAACCGTGAGCTGCGCGGCAACAGGCAACTGTATTACGGCTTGTTTTTTAAACTGCGGAAGTGATTGTACACATGCCTCGGGTGCGTGCGGGTCGGGCAGGAGCGTGTCGCCATCCACCATCAGGTACGCCGGCAAAGTCGGTCCCTGCACCCGCAGCACAAAACAGTCGAATGGGTCGGGAACCACAACATTTAACTCCTGGTGTGCATCAAGAGGAACAGGTCCAATGCTGCGCACGCGTGATTCCTGCTGTGCATGAATTTGGGGCAGCATCAGCAAACAACACAGCCAGCAGCTCATCATTGATGTCCTATTCATGGCTGAAGTGTTTTTGGATACATGCCTTCATGGCCGCGTGTATCGAAATGTTGCCGGCAATGATTTCTTTACCAAACAGCATATTGTCGCCGCCGCTGAAATCTGAACTCAGGCCGCCTGCTTCTTCCACCAGAAGGATGCCCGCAGCCACATCCCAGGGCGCAAGTCCTGTTTCGAAAAAACCATCAAAACGGCCACAGGCGGTATAAGCCAAATCTATGGCTGCGCTGCCCATCCTGCGCAATCCGCGGGTTTCTTTCATAAACCGATGCAGCACCTCCAGGTAGGCCGGCAACTGCGCGAATTCTGTGTACGGGAATCCGGTGGCCAGCAGCGAATGTGCAAGTTGTTTGCGTTCAGAAACGCGGATTGTTTTGTTGTTCAGGAAGGCGCCACCACCTTTTTGTGCGGTGAATGTTTCGCCCAGGGCGGGCACATCAACGATGCCGATCAGCAGTTCGCTGCCCTTGGCCAATGCCACACTCACGCTGAACATGGGCAGCCCGTGCAGGAAATTGGTCGTTCCGTCGAGCGGGTCGATGATCCAGGTGTATGCTTCCTGCTGTTGCTGCGCAACCGTGGCCTCTTCTGTAATGAATCCTGCACCGGGAAACAGATGGCTTAAGCCGGTTACGAGCTGTTGTTCGGCTTCGCGATCCACACGGCTCACCAGTTGATTCAGCCCTTTGTCAAGCACATCAAGGCCTGCCAATGCCGATTGTTGTTCCAAAATCCAGGAACCGGTAGTCTGTACCAGTCTGGTCGCCTCCTGCAGCAATTCAGGACTCATCATGCAATGATACAGGTTTTGCCCCGAAACCTTTGGAAACTCGGCCCGCCGCCAATAGTTTTGACCCTTCAACCTGGCCTGAATTATCGCATACCATGAAACTCGCTGCCCTGAAAAAAATCTGGTTCATCAACTTTTTAAAGCGGGTGCGCTATGCTACCCGTTATTACAATTTCCGCTACGGACAGATTTTGCGTTGGGGATTCGCATCGCGTGAGGATACCAATTACACCTATGCGCTTTCTCCCGCCAACCTTCAGTATCTGGCCAGCACCCTTTCGGTGGTTACCGGCGAGGATCGCGAAACGCTTTTGAAATACATGCAGGAAGCCGAACAGGATGAAGTATTGAAAGCGTCCATCCTCAACAGCATCCGCAATTCCGAACACCGTCACTTTGCCGATGCTGAAGTGCGTTTTGCCCGTCGTTTGGGTTGGTACGCCCTGTTGCGTGCGCTGAAACCTGCGGTGGTGGTGGAGACCGGTGTGGACAAAGGCCTGGGTGCTGTATTGTTGTGCGCAGGAATCCTGCGGAACCGCGCCGAAGGCCATCCCGGGAAGTACTATGGTACAGACATCAATCCGGAAGCAGGTTACATGCTTACCGGTCCGTACCGCGAAGCCGGCGAAATCCTCTACGGTGATTCCATAGAAAGCCTGAAGAAACTGAAAGAACCCATCGGGCTGTTCATCAACGACAGCGACCACAGCGCCGATTACGAATATCAGGAATACCTGACCATTGTGCCCTTATTGAATGAGCAGTCGGTGGTTCTGGGCGACAATGCGCATGCTACCGATAAACTGGTGCGTTTTGCTGCGGAAACCGGCAGAGATTTTCTGTTTTTTAAGGAAGAACCGCTGAATCACTGGTATCCGGGCGCGGGCATCGGCATTGCCTTTCACCGCAAGCGCTGACAAGATGTACTGGGCAGCTTACAAGGCGTGTACTGCTTAAGCTGGTTTCAAATTGCGTTCAGCTTCGTTCATCAGGGTGATGCCGCGCAACAGGGCGTCGGGATTGAATGAAATGCTGCTCAGGCCCTGCGCCACAAGGAATTTTGTAAATTCAGGGATGTCGCTCGGTGCCTGCCCGCAAAGTCCTACTGGAAAGTTTCCCCCCTTCAGTTGTTGCATGAGCAAGGCAATCATCGCCCGGAGTGCCGGATGATGCTCATGAAACAAGGGTGCCAGCGTGGCATTGTCGCGGTCAATGCCCAGGGTTAGCTGGGTAAGGTCGTTGGAGCCAATGGAAAAACCATCGAATAAGCGTGCAAATTCTTTGGCCAGCAATACGTTGCTGGGAATTTCACACATCACCAGTACCTGCAGTCCCGCTTCGCCGCGCTTCAGTCCGTGCAAGGCCATGAGGTCAAGCACCGCTTGTCCTTCTTCCGGGGTTCTGCAAAAAGGAATCATCAGCTTCACATTGCTCAGTCCCATTTCCTCCCGCACTTTTTTCATGGCTGCACATTCAAGGGCAAATGCTTCGCTGTAGGCCGGATGCAGGTAACGCGCGGCCCCGCGGAAGCCGAGCATTGGGTTTTCTTCCGCTTGTTCAAATTCTTTGCCCCCAATCAGGTTGGCGTATTCGTTGCTTTTGAAGTCGCTCATGCGCACCACCACGTCCCGCGGATGGAAGGCTGCGGCGATGAGTCCCACAGCTTCCGATAATTTTTGGATGAAGTATTGCTTCTTGTCCGGGTGCGCCGCACAGTGTTCGTCGATGTACTTTTTGGCTTCCTGATCTTTCAGCGTGTTGTAGTGCAGCAGTGCCATGGGGTGAATGCGTATGCTGTTGCTGATGATGAATTCCATGCGCAATAAACCCACACCCTTGCTCGGATACGCCGCAAGGCTCATGGCCTGCTCCGGGTCTCCAAGAATCAGCATGGGCGCGGTATCCGGCATGGGAATGGATTTCAGATCCAATGCTTCTTTTTCCCAAATCCCAATACCATCCAGCACATGTCCGGTTTGCCCGGAACTGCAGTCCAGGGTGATGCTTTGTCCTGAAACGATGCTTGTTGTGGCATTTCCGGTTCCAACAATGGCAGGCACACCGAGTTCTCTGGCCACTATCGAGGCATGACTGGTGCGGCCGCCACGGTTCGTAACGATGCCGGCGGCTTTTTTCAACACCGGATCCCAGTCGGGATTGGTCAGGTCGGTGACTATGATGTCGCCGGGCTGCACCAGGTGTCCTTCGGAAGGGTGTTGCAGCAGTCTTGCGGTACCGGCTGCAATGGCCGAGCCAATGGCATTGCCTTCACACAAAACAGACCCACCTTCCTGCAATAGATAGCGCGTAAGCAGGTATGGGTTTTTGCTGCTGTGCACGGTTTCCGGTCGCGCCTGAAGGATGTACAATTGACCATCTTCGCCGTCCAGCGCCCACTCCACATCCATGGGCATCTGGTAATGTGTTTCGATGAGCAGCAGCCATTGGGCCAATTGTGTAATCTGCCGATCATCAAGCACAGCCCGTTTGCGTTTGCGTTCTGGTGTAGGAAGGTTGCGTACTGCCTGTTGGCCGGGCATCACTTCATCATCCCGGAACACCATGCTCAGGTGTTTGTCGCCGATGCTTCTGTGTACGATGGCTTGCTTTCCCTCGCGCAGCGCGGGTTTGAACACCAAAAACACGTCCGGGTTTATCGTTCCCTGAACCAAATTTTCACCCAGTCCCCAAACGCCGCTGATGTACAGCATGTCGCGGAAGCCACTGTCGGGATCAATGGTAAAGGCCACACCGGAACTGGCTTTGTCGGCGCGAACCATCAGCTGCACACCCGCCGACAGCAGCACATCCATCTGCCCAAACCCTTGATCCTGACGGTAGCGGATGGCCCGGTCGGTGTACAGCGAAACATAGCAGCGCTTGATGGCATCCAACAGTTGCGCTTCCCCGGAAATGTTCAGGTAAGATTCATGTTGTCCGGCGAAGCTGGCAGCAGGTAAATCTTCTGCGGTGGCACTGCTTCGTACCGCCATTGATTTGTGGCCACCGTTGCGGGCACAGAGTTCCTGGTAGGCATCGAGGATGGCACTGGACAATTCAGGCGGAAGTGCCCCGCCCTGCATGAGGTTTCGTGCCTCCTGTCCGATTTCGCGCAGGTTGCCAAAGTTTTTGGTGTCCAGCTGTTGAAACAAATCGCGAAGCGGCGATTCCAGCTTGTTGTGGCGAAGGAATAAACGGAAGGCGGCCACCGTGGTGGCAAAGCCGTCGGGAACCAAAATGCCCGCACTCCGCAGGCCCTGATACATTTCACCCAGAGATGCGTTTTTTCCGCCCACGCGTTTTACATCATGCATATTCAAAGCAGCAAAAGGCAATACAAAATCTTCGTTCATCATATAATTGATGCCGAAATTAGCAGCGTGATTGCGGCTGTAGCTAAATGCTGACCATAAACAGCGCCTTAGCTGATTTACAGGGGAAGTTGTCGCGCAGCGAATCGTGAGGGTACAGCTCAGGGTTTCCGCCAGCGTATGTGTTTTTCCTTGGGCAGTACCTCTAGGGAAGCGCTTCCTGTTTTGGTTAGTCGGGATGCACGCTTTTATGAAAAGTGAATCAGCGTGTCCGCAATTTCATCACGAAGAGCAGGGGCCACTTTCACCACATCAGCATAGGTTTTCCATTGACGCACCGCGCGATTTACTTCCTCCACAACGGCTGACGCATACTTCACATTTGCCTGTTTCCCAACGGCCAGCAAATCCTCTTTTTGGATGTTGGTACGCTTTCCATTGATGCTCAGGGCATGTTGGCTTACCCATTGGTGTTGTGGCTGGTAGGCATGACAGATGTCGTAGGCCGGTGCCAGTTCCCATGTTCCGCCCTGCCTGAGGCGGAATGCGAAGTTTTTGGTGTGGTCATCGCAATTTCGGGCCAGCACATTGAAGACAATTCTGCGAAACAGCTGTTCGGTAGCCGAATAGGGTAATTTCAGTTCCCTCATGGTTTGAAACAGTTGTTCGTAGCTGAAACTGTTTACCTGGTTGTAATCAAAATGGCGCAGGGCGCAGAAACTCTGGACATGGTGTTTCATGGCTCCGCCTTCCCGGTCAAAACGCTTGGTCATGAAATGCGCCCGTCCCTGTTCTTCGAGCAACATGCATGGCATCATGGAAATACCGCAATCCTTTGCCATCAGGTAGTAAGCCATTTCCACCCGGCCATAACCTTTGGTGGATCCGAGTTGCACATCGCTCACACCGTCCAGTTTAATCAGCCAGTGCTCAAATCCGGAAGGGGCTTTGGTTTGTCCTGATTTTACGGCGCCGGTTTGTTCGTTGTAGGCAATCACGGCTTTCGGTCGGGCGCCACCTGCCGATGTGCCAATTCGGATGATGTCCATGATGGCTTTGGTTTCAGCTGTTTTAAGGTTGGTGCCAAAAGTTTGTTTCTGGGACATGATGTTTCGTGCCACTTCCACCAGGCTGTCTATTTCCACCGAAAAAGGCTGTTTCTGTTCGTTGAAGAGGGCCGGTTCAAATTCCAACGCGCCCATGCCGCGGTTGCCTATAAAGCAAAGCAATTCAACAGGGTTCATGCTTTCCGGGGCTCTGCCTTGTTGGGTCAGCCACAGGTTCATCAGTTCATTTCCATAGCGATCCGGCAACATGTCGGCCAACAGGCCGGGAAGTCCTTTAAAGGTGTCGAGGGAAGGATCACTTTTTTTTCTGAGGGCAGGAAATTCAAAAATTGTTTTAGGGTCTTTCAGCGACATGTGGAAGGGTGAAAGTTCCCATCCCTTTTTTCGAAAAGAAGGCTCGTATTCAAATGAAGCATAGCCGGTAGCAGCATTCCAGGCTACGGCGCCTACTGTGGTTCCCCAAATTTTTACAAAAGCAGTTTCCATCGCTTAGTGCCTGATACGTGCAGCGTGCTTTCGCTGTTTTCGTTCTGCTTTGGCCAAAGCCAAAGGACTCATGGTGCGCGGAATCACAAATGCATCCATCACCTGCAATTGGTCGAGTACCCGCAATACGCGGAGGAGCGTGCCGAGTGTGACGGTCTCTCCACGTTCCAGCAGGCTCAGGGTAGAACGACTGATGCCTGCCGCATGCGATAAATCGTGCTGGCTTTTGTTTTGCAACAGGCGATGGTGCCGAATGAATGCCCCAATTTGCGCAGCCAGCGCATTGTCGCTCAACGCATGCCAGTTTATGTGTGATAAATCATTCATTGTACTACTTTTTGCCTTGTTTTGAATGAATAGTCATTCAAATATAAGCATTAATTCTTTGTGAATTTAAAAGGAGTATTCAGAATGAAAAATCATGCAAACCAGCGCATAATGGAACTTTGTGCATGATAAATCATTCCATTTAGCCCATCTTGTGGATCATGAAAAGGCCTTTCTTCCATCCATGAAGTGGGAAAGGAATGTTCCCGGTCCATTGGCGGGTTGGCTGTGTTGTTATTCCTCGCTGCGGTTTTTCAGGCTCATCAACAGGGTGTAAGCGCCTTTACCCACGAGCTGCATATCTTTCAGTGCATCGGCCTGATCCAGTGCCATCCAGCCTTGTTCTTTGATGCCGGGCTGCACTTCCAGCATGGCGAAGCGCCCTTTTTCGCGTACTGCAAACACGTAGGTTTTCCCTTCGTAAGTAACGATTGCCTCTTCGGGAACGGTCAGGCTTTGTTGTGCGGTTACGCGAATGTCTGCGTTCATCATCATTCCGGGCAGCAGGGCAGGGTCGTATTTGTCGAAATGACAATGTACTTCGGTGCTGCGTTCTGCGCTGATGGTTTTGCCGATGAGGATGATGGAACAAGGGTGTTTCTGCCCGGGATTCGCGTTGGTGTACGCCACCAGTTTTTGTCCTGCGCGCAGCTGGTCCAGGTCTTTTTCGAATACCTTCAGGTTCAGGTGTATGTCGCGCGGATCGACAAGCTCGAACAGCGTTTCCGATGGGGCTACATGTTTGCCTACATTCACATTCACTTGGGAAACGTAGCCGTCAAAGGGCGCGGTCAGCGAGATGCTGCGGCTCAGGTTTTGTTCATTGAGGGTTTCGGGGTTGATGTTGATGAGTCGTAATTTTTCTTTCAGTGCGTTGAGACTCACGGACAAGGCTTTGAATTCCGACTTTGCCTGTTGCAGGCTTTTCTCCGAACCGGCTCGGTTTTCTTGCAAAGCTTCCTGTCGGCGATACTCCAACTCAGCTTGTTCCAGTTTTACACGGGTAACCAGAAACTCTTCCTGAAGCTGGATGTAGCGTTCATCCTGTAAGGTGGCCAGAACGCTGCCTTTTTGCACGGCCATGCCCGGAAGCAGTTTGGTCATCACCACATAGCCGCCCATGGCTGCACTTACCGATATCAGGTTCTGCGGCGGAACTTCAACCGTGCCGCTTACGCGAATGCTGCCGCTCAGGGTTTTGAATTCAGGTTTGATGTAGGTGAGCCCGGCCTGTTGCAGCTGTGCTTCTGTGAGGGTGAGTATTTCTTCTTTGGAACTTGGTTTTTCGGATGCCACGGGGGCAGGTGCCTGCCGACTGCAGGCGCTTATGATACAGATCGCAGGGATCAAATAGAGATTTTTCATGTGTTACTGATTGTTGAGGTATTGAATCTGCAGGTTGATGCGGTTGTATTCCTTCACCTGGTTGAGGTATTCCGATTGTACTTCGTTGAATTGCCGATACAGCATCAGCCATTCCAGGAAGTTGATGGCCCCTGCGCGCCATTGTGTTTGAGCGGCAGCCAGGGCCTTGTTTGCCGAGGGAATCAGCACGTTTTGATAGTTGTTCAGTTTGCTCAGGATGTTTTGATAGGTGCGCAGGGCCTGAGTTCCCGCAGCGCGCAGTTCCTGTTGCTGGCGTTGGAGGCGCAGCTGTTCCATATCCAACAAGGTTCCCGCAGCACGGATTCCGGAACTGCGTGCACCGCCCAGCAGTGAAATGCCGATGCCCAGCTGCGCCGAACTGAATCGGTAACTGCCGGCGTAGAACCGGTTGTCCGCGCCAATTCCGCGAATGCTCATGTTGTTGTAGCCAAACCGCAGTTCCGGCAGGCGCTGATTTCTGGCCACCTGCAGGTTGCTGTGGGCCCATTGTTGCTGCAAGGCTGCTTTATGTATCAGCGGATGGCGGTGCAGGCGCATGGTGTCAGGTAAAACGACCGGAGGTTCCAGCAAAAGGGGGCCGGGTTCAGGGTTGGCGGAAATGGGAATATTCAGCAGCAGGCCAAATCGGCTGCGTACCTGGATCAATTCGTTGTCCACTTCCAACAACCGGCTGCTGAGTTGACCTAGTTGCATTTCGGCGGAAGCCAGTTCCAGCGTGTTGCCTTCGCCTAGCCTTAGCCGAATGCCGGCAAGTGTAACTGCCTCACGCAGCAAGCTGTCGCTTTCCAACAATATTTTGCGGCTGGCTTCCAGCAACCGGATGTGGTAAAACAGTGCCGTAGCTGCCTGCTTCACATCCAGCGCACTGAGGCGCGCATCGGCTTCTGCCAAACGATATTCTGCCTGCAATAAGGCGCGTTTCTGCTGATACACCAGGGGTAAACTAAACGCCTGACTGATGCCGAAACGGCTGTCGGTATAGATGCTGTTGAACTGACCTGCCTCAAAGTTGAACTCCGTGGCCGGGATGTCACGGGCCATGCCCTGCAATTGTTCCCGGTACATGGTGTTCAGGCGGGCATGCTTCATCTCAAAGCTGTTTTTAATGGCTGAATCAAGGGCAGCCTGTAAGCTGATGTTCCCCGCAGGCGCTTGGGCAAAAACACTTCCGCCGGACAGGCAAAGTAAAAGGACAACTTTCAGGGCTTTGTTGCCGCGGGCGTTGAAGCCTTGTTCGGAAAGGATGTACAGCAAGGGAAGCACAAACAGGGTAAGCAGGGTAGCAAGTAACAAGCCGCCAATCACCACCGTGGCCAATGGTCTTTGTACTTCAGCACCGGCACCGCTGCTCAATGCCATGGGAAGGAAGCCGAGTGAAGCCACGGTGGCGGTCATCAGCACCGGTCTGAGGCGCAGGGCTGCGCCGCGCAACACGATGTGGGCCAGGTTGTTCAATCCGGATGCTTTCAGGCGATTGAATTCCGCAATGAGCACGATGCCATTCAGTACGGCTACGCCGAACAGGGCAATAAAACCCACGCCGGCGCTGATGCTGAAAGGCAGTCCGCGCAGCGACAGCAGGAATACACCGCCGATGGCCGACAACGGTATGGCTGTATAAATGAGTAAGCCTTGTTTTATGGAGCGGAAGGCGAAGTATAAAAGGATGAAGATGAGCAGCAGCGAAACAGGTACGGCGATGGACAGGCGTTGTTTGGCTTCTTCCAGATTTTCAAATGCACCGCCGTAGGTCACGTAATAACCCGATGGAAGACGCAATTGCCGTTCGGTTTTTTGCTGCAATTCCTGAACAATGCTTTGCACATCTCGCCCGCGCACATTGAACCCAACCACGATGCGTCGTTTGGCGTCTTCTCGTTGTATTTGGTTGGGACCGTTGACTACCCGAACATCTGCGACCTGGTGCAGCGGAATCTGAATTCCTGAAACGGTGGGAATCAGCAAATTGCCGATGTCTTCAGCCGTGCTTCTGGCATGGGCCGAAAGCCGTACCACCAATCCGAAGCGCCGTTCACCCTCATAAACTTTTCCGGCCTCCTGTCCGGCAAAGGCCGCATGAACGGTTCGGTTCAGCGCGGCAATGTCAAGGTTGTATTGCGCCAGCATTTCCCGTTTGTACCGAATAACCAGCTGAGGCATGCCTGTAATGGGTTCTACGTATAAGTCGGCTGCGCCGGAAACACCCTGAACCAGCGCACCTAGTTTTTCGGCGTAAGCCGCGAGCGTGTCGAGGTTTTCTCCGAAGATTTTACACACCACATCCTGCCTGGCGCCGGTCATCAGTTCATTGAAGCGCATCTGCACGGGAAATTGAAATCCGGTGGTGATTCCGGGGATTTCGGAAAGTGTTTTTCCCATTTTTTCTGCGAGTTCAGGAAATCCTTTCGCGCTGGTCCACAGTTCTTTGTCCTTGAGGATGACCATCAAATCCGCGGCTTCCATAGGCATGGGATCGGTAGGGACTTCACCACTTCCTATTTTGGTCACCACTTTTTCCACCTCAGGATAGGTTTTTAACAAGTGTGCTGCGGCTTTTTGCGTGTATTCGATGCTGGTGTTCAGGTTGCTTCCGGTGAGCACTCGGGTATCAACGGCAAAATCTCCCTCTTCAAGTGCTGGGATAAATTCGCCACCCATGCGCGAAAGCAACACTATGGCCAGTAGGAACAATAAGCCCACACCACCCAAAACCAACTTCGGAAACCGTAAAACTCTGGCCAGCAGCAATTTATACTTCAAACTCAGCGCGTTCAGCCAGCGTTCTGCTCTGTTGGGTTGATGGCTTATTTTTTTGCTGAGGAGCAGTGCGCTCATCATTGGGATGTAGGTCAATGAAAGCAAGAATGCGCCCAGCAAGGCGAATGCAACGGTTTGGGCCATGGGCTTGAACATTTTTCCTTCAATACCCTGCAAGGTGAATATGGGCAAATACACAATCAGGATGATGAGCTGACCGAACACCGCGCTGTTCATCATCCGGCCCGCGGAACGGTGTACGGTATCATCCATTTGAGCTGAACTCAATGTGTTCACGCCAACGAAGCGCCTGCTGTGCGACAGGCTGTGCATCACTGCTTCAACAATAATCACTGCGCCATCAACGATGAGCCCGAAGTCCAGCGCGCCCAGACTCATCAGGTTGCCGCTCACGCCGAAGGCGTTCATCATGAAGACTGCGAACAACATGGACAGTGGAATAACAGAAGCTACCAGCAGGCCGGCGCGCAGTTGCCCGAGAAACAAAACCAGGATAAACACCACGATCAGGGCGCCTTCCAGCAGGTTTTGTTCTACGGTTCCGATGGCGTGGTTCACCATTTTCGTGCGGTCCAGGAAGGGTTCGATTTCCACCCCTTCGGGAAGGGTTTTCCTGATCTGTTCGATGCGCGCTTTTACTTTTTGAATCACATCGCTGCTGTTGGCACCTTTCAGCATCATCACCACGGCGCCGGCCGCTTCCCCCTGGTCGTTGTAGCAAATAGCACCAAAGCGGGTGGCATGACCTTCCTGCACCGTGCCGATGTCGCTGATCAGGATGGGCCTACCGCCAGATGTGTTCTTGATGGGGATGGCGGCAATGTCTTCCTTCGTTCCGATCAGCCCTTCGCTGCGGATGAACAACACAGTCGGGCCTTTCTCAATGTAGGCGCCGCCGGTATTTTCATTGTTGCTGTTCAGGGCATCGAATACCTCGTTGATATTCACCTGCAGAGCCTGCAAGCGTGCAGGATCCACGGCCACTTCGTATTGCTTCAGCTTCCCGCCAAAGCTGCTTACTTCAGCTACGCCTGCTACGCCCAACAGTTGCCTTCGCACCAGCCAATCCTGGATGGTGCGGAGTTCTGTGGCATCGTAACGCTGCTCGAAGCCGGGTTTTGCCTTTACCACGTATTGGTAAATCTCCCCGAGTCCGGTAGAAATGGGACCCAGTTCGGGATTTCCTACGCCTTCCGGGATTTCTGCGCGCACCTGTTGCAGGCGCTCTGCCACCTGCTGACGTGCCCAGTATAAATCCGTTTCGTCGTTAAATACAATCGTAATGAGCGAAAGACCAAAGCGGGAAAAGCTTCTGATTTCTTTAATTCCGCTGATGTTGCTGTTGGCCTGTTCAATAGGGAAGGTGACCAGACGTTCAATATCTCCGGCACCCAAACTGGGCGCCACGGTGATGACCTGCACCTGGTTGTCGGTAATGTCTGGCACGGCATCTATGGGAAGCCGGCGCAGTTCGTAAACGCCCAGACCAATCAGGGCCAGGGTGAATAGTCCTATGATGAGTTTGTTCCGAATGGAAAAACCAATGATTTGTTGCAGCATGTTATTTGAAATAAATAATCCTCTTTAAAGGGAAGGATTTTACCCTTGCGGCCAAAAAAAAACGGCCTTAAAACGCCTTGAAAAACAATTTTTTTAGCTGTGGCGCGGAGGTTGCCAAATCATGGTGCGCACCCCTGCACGCAGTGGTGCCGATTCCCTCGGGATGTCATTGTTCCTCAGGGTTGTTGGCGGAATGATCAGGTCCAGGCTGTTTGGTAACGGCGCAGCAATGCTGAACAATTTCGCGCATTCCAGATGGGATTTAAACGGAAGCTGACGGTCTTCTTCATTGGCACCGTCCTGATGCTGTTGGCTGTAATGAATCAATATGAAATCGCCAATGCTCAGCTCGTTGTGCGCTTTCTTGTGTTCCAGGTAATGATTGACCAGCAAAGGCAGGCGCAGCAGTTGACCGAACTCCGTACCCGAGAGCGAAAAAACCAACAGGAGCAATATGTGCACACGCTTGTTCAGTAGGGCGAATTTATGTTTTTTAGTGATGCATCATTTCTTTTTGGTGTGCAGCACAGCTTCTTTCCTGAATAAAATCATCCGGGTAATCAATGCCTCAGGCAAAGGTGCATCCAAAGGGAATTGCACGGCGCCTTTCGAGGTTTTATAGGGAAGTAGTTCGGTTGCGAATACGCGCATGGGTTCTGCCGTGGGGTAAAACCCGACATGTGATTTCCAGCCTGCATAATACACCAGCACCTTCTGCCATTTCAATGCGGGCATTCCGTAGCTGATGCATTCTTCGGCCTCGGGAACCGCCGCCCGGATGATGTTGCGCAGTTCCAGAAGTTTGCCTTTAACCGGCTGTGGAAAGCCGTTGATATACGCAGTGATGGCAGATTCGGCGTTTGACATGTGGTGATGCGCTGATTTTTAAGTCAATCAGATCAATTTTACGAATTGGTCTTCAAGTTTTACGTTGAAATGGATTTCGGCCTTTAATGCCCTGAATACTTTTAGGATGGTGTCTATAGTTGCGCTGTTTGCGCTGGTCTCAAGCTTGGAAATCTGAGCTTTTTTTACGCCTACAAGTTTACCCAATTCTTCTTGGGTGAGTTTTCTTTCCAGTCTGGCAGATTTAATCATCTTACCTAATACATCCATGCGCAATTCATATTCGTATTCATCTCGTGTTGCAGTCCCGATCTTGCCGATATATCGGTCTTTCATTTCTTCAAGGCTGCTTGTTTTTTGCGTTTTAATCGTCATACTTTCTGGCATTTATTTGTTCTCGAAGTATTGTATTCTCAGTTTTTCAGCCCGTTCTATTTCATTCAACGGTGTCTTATCTGTTTTTTTGATGAAGCCATGGGTTGCCAATACCAAAGTGTTCTTTTGTTCTGACTTATCCCAGAATGCAAGGAGTCTGATTTGAAGCCCTCCGTATTTGATGCGAAATTCCCAGATGTCTTGTCTGAGTTTTTTAAACAATCTGACGTCATTTGTTTGTTCAGCCAGGTCAATGTTGTACAGTATTTTCTTGATTGTTTTGGGATTGAATTGGGAAATAAAATACTCTGCCTCGGGCAAAAATGAAGTTTCAAAAAAACGCATAAATAAACCATCATAAAGAAGCTCAAATCTAACAATAGTTTCCAAATAAAGAAACTTTACCTGATTTTTTTTGAATTTTAGACTGGTTAGAGCCACCAACTTCCCTCAGAACCTTTTCCTGATCCACGCAGGCAGCAGATTCAGCAGGCCGGCCACCAGCCACCAGCGTCCCGGAACATAGCCGATGTCGTGGTGCTGTTCTATGTGTTTGTATATGGTTTTGGCAGCTTGTGCAGCGCTCACCGGCCAGAACAACTTTTTCCCTTCGGTCATGCCCGTGGTCACAAATCCGGGGCGGATGTCGGTGATGTAAATCGGCTTTCCGGAATGGAAAGCCTTCTGCCTCAAGCTTTCCAGGTAGTTAATCTGGTATGATTTGGCAGCGTGGTAGGCAGGTGCTTTATGGTAGCCAAACAGCCCTGCCATGGAACTGATGCACACAAAATGTCCGTGCTCTTGTTGCTCAAAATAGCGCCAGGCAAAGTCGGCCACGGTGGTAAAGGCCAGCACATTCACTTGGTTGGCTCGGTTTTGTATTTCGGCGGGCTGGCCGCGGTTGAGCTGTCCGATGCCGGCGCTGTACACGATGCAGTCAATGGGTCCGAAACCGGACAGGAGGGCGTTTAGTTCCAGGGTCGCATCGGACGAAGCGGCGTCAAAAAAGGCAGCACTCAGGCCGCGTAATTGTTCTGTGTTGAGTTTGGCAATCTGCTTGGGTTCGATGCCGGTGGTCAGCACCTCTTGTCCGGCCGCGCACATGACACGGGCCAGGGCTTCGCCAATCCCGGAGCTTCCGCCAATGATTAATGCCCGTTTCACAAGTTCAAAACTAATTTATGAGCGGGCAACCGGGCGGCGCCCTTCCTAAATTGCCAAGGCGGCTTCCCGGGTTGCCGATTGGGCACTGCTGGTTGCAGTTATGTTCAAGACCAACTTTCGGTGTTGGCATGCGGATAAATTCTCGATGTTCTTTATGGTATTTGACCCCGCTTCCAGGATGTTTGCCGCAGCCGCAGCATTGCACGAAGCTGCGCCCCGAGACTGGAGGCGCGGAGCGGTGCGCAGCACGGAACCCGGAAGGCGAGGATCAGGCGCCATGAAAAACAGGGCAGCGGTTTACCTTTGCAGCTTCATGTCCACCCGTAAATCCATGCTCATCATCCTCGACGGATTTGGTATCGGCAAGCACGACCACAGCGATGCTGTGTGGGAAGCAAATACGCCGTTTACCGATTCACTCTCCGCACAATACCCGCATACGCGGCTGTGGACCCACGGGGAACATGTGGGACTGCCCGACGGTCAAATGGGCAACAGCGAAGTGGGCCACATGAACATCGGCGCAGGCCGTGTGGTGTGGCAGATGCTGGTGCGCATCAACAAGAGCATTCGCGAAGGGCAGCTGGCGCAGCATCCGCAATTGCTGGAAACGATGCACCAGGTGAAGCGGGAAGGTAAAGCACTGCATTTTCTGGGTTTGCTGGGCGATGGCGGCGTGCATGCTTCGAGCGAGCATTTGTTTGCGCTGTGCGATATAGCCAAAGCGCAGGGCCTGGAAAAAGTGTATATCCACGGCTTCCTCGACGGCCGTGATACCGATCCCAAAAGCGGTGAAGGTTTTGTGCAGGAGCTGCTGGCGCGCACGGCAGATACGCCGGCGAAACTGGTGTCGCTGGTGGGACGCTATTTCGCGATGGACCGCGACAAGCGCTGGGAGCGTGTGAAAAAAGCATACGATCTGCTGGTACATGGCAAAGGCGAGTATTGTTCCGACTGGTTGCAGTGGCTGCGCGACAGCTATGCCGCCGGACTTACCGACGAATTCATGGAGCCGCTGGTGGTTCCCGGAGGCGAAGGCAGGCTGGAAGCCGGCGATGCCGTGGTGTTCTTCAATTTCAGAACGGATCGCGGCAGGCAGTTGACCCAGGTACTTACGCAAACCGAAATGCCCGAACACGGCATGCACACCGTGCCACTGGATTATACCACTTTTACCACCTACGATGCTTCGTACAAAGGGGTGAAGGTGTTGTTTGAAGACCAGAATCTGAACAATACGCTGGGCGAAGTAGTAAGCAAAGCCGGCCTGAAACAGCTTCGCGCTGCAGAAACCGAGAAATATCCTCATGTTACCTTTTTCTTCAGCGGAGGAAGGGAAGCAGTTTTTCCCGGTGAAGCACGCATCATGGTGGCATCACCCAAGGTGCCGACCTACGACTTGCAGCCGGAGATGAGCGCTCCCGAGCTGTGCGACCGACTGCTGGAGCAAATCCGCGCAGAAGCGGCCGATTTCATGTGCATCAACTTTGCCAATCCCGATATGGTGGGGCATACAGGTGTTTTTCCGGCGATTGTGAAAGCGGTAGAAACCGTGGATCAATGCGCCCGGGCACTCGTTGAAGCGGGCCTGCAGCACGGGTATGATTGCCTGATCATTGCCGACCACGGCAACGCCGATTTTGCCGTAAATGCCGACGGAACACCCAATACTGCCCACAGCATGAATCCCGTTCCCTGCTGGCTGGTGAGCAAGGACCTCAAACCCGTGCTTCACGAAGGCAAACTGGCCGATGTGGCGCCGACGATTCTGAAAATGATGGAATTACCCCAACCCGCCGACATGAGCGGCGTAAGCCTGTTTTGATGAAGAAAATAACCCTGATTTGTTCCGTACTGGCCTTACACGCCTGTGCCCAAAAGGAAGCAAGCACGAACGGTCCCTGGTTTCAGGTGCCGGCCTACATGAAAGCGGAAATAGCCGCGCTCAAGAAAGCCAATCCTGCCATCAGTAAAACTCTGGTTTGGGGCGATGAACTCCGAAGTGCGCAGGAAGATTCGGTGGATTGGGATCGGGAATTGGCCATTTGGGAACGGATGGATCTGAATAAGGCCGCATGGAGCGCTTCTTTCGATTCAACGGTGAAGCAAACCGCTGATGGCGGACGTTTTGTGTTGTATGAAAGCAGAGATCAGAAACCCGAACTTCGGTCTGTGAGTCTGCTTTACGACGCAAAGGAAGCGCTGTTGGTGATCGAAGCCGACTGGGAGGAACACCATTTTTGGATGCACCGCAGCTATCGCCTCAGTTATCTTCCCGGTAAAGGATACAACATTAAAGGCTGGCAACAGGGTTTGTGGGAAGCGCGCAAAGAGTTTGAAATCTTCGCCGACATCCAGAACGACGCCTTTCTGAATCACTGAACGGCAAGCGCAATAATATTCCTCAGGAAAGGTGGTTCCTGCGCGGGTCTTTGCCTGCTTCGTTGCGTGCCCTTGAGGTTTCCCGACCCGCTGCATAACCCTGCTGACTGAACGCGGCCAAAGTAAAGACCTTCAATCCGGTGAGCATGAACACCACGCTGGCTGCAATTTCAAATTGCTGCAACAAAGCCTGAGGCTCTACAAATGAACGAAACATCAACACCAGGGCAATCAGAAATAGGATGTAGGCTGAAGCTGATTTTAATGCATGGGTTATCTGTGTCATCGTATATGGTGTTTTTAGGTTGCGGCGTTTGTTCCGTCCATCAACAATGCAAAAGTCTAGGCTGCTGTGCATAAAACTAAATTTAACTTCCAAATGTTATGTATAACCTTTAGTTATGAATTTCACGCTGAGTCAGTTGCAGGTGTTTCTCAAAGTGGTAGAAACACAAAGCGTTACCAAAGCATCAGAAGCCTTGCACCTCACGCAGCCGGCGGTATCAATACAGCTGCGCAAATTTCAGGAGCAGTTCGACATTCCACTCACAGAAGTGGTGGGCAGGAAGCTGTACATTACCGATTTCGGGAAAGAGATTGCCGACGCTGCAGAGCAAATTCTGCAACAGGTAAACGCCATCAACTACAAAACACATGCACACAAAGGACAATTGTTCGGCCACCTGAGGGTTTCTGTAGTTTCTACCGGGAAATACGTAATGCCGTATTTTCTGTCGGACTTTGTGAACGGCAACCCGGGCGTAGAACTGCAAATGGACGTGACCAATAAATTGAAGGTTCTTGAAAGTTTGCAGCAAAACGAAATTGATTTCGCCCTGGTATCCAGTTTGCCTGAACACCTGAACATTGAGCATCTGGATTTGCTCCAGAATAAGTTGTACCTGATTGGAAATGCAGGCCATGACACGCCGGAGCAACCGCTCAATGCTCAGGATCTGGGATGCATGCCCCTCATCTTCCGCGAACAAGGTTCGGGAACCCGGCAAACCATGGAACGATTTATTGATGTGAATCGCATAGATGTTTCCAAGAAGCTGGAACTTACTTCCAATGAGGCCGTAAAGCAATCCATCCTGGCGGGTCTGGGTTATTCGGTGATGCCGCTAATTGGCATCCGTAATGAAATCCTTAAAGGCGAACTGAAAATTATTCCCATGCGCGGATTGCCCTTCCGTTCCAGTTGGAGTTTGGTATGGCTGAAAGGCAAACGTCATGGTCCGGTGGCACGTGCATTCCTGGATCATATCAACGCCAAGAAAGAGGAAATCGTTGCCAAGCATTTCAGCTGGTCGGAACAGTTTTCCTGAACAGGAAGTTTGAGGGTGAGCTTGACCCAAGTTTCATTTATTGTGGAATTTGTTTCAGTAATGAAAGGTTGGCTTCCTTTACTTTGAACCTGAATCATCATGGAATCCATCCTGAATTACATCAACGGCGAATTGCGCCCTGCCGTTTCCGGAGCCTGGCTCGACAATGAAGATCCTTCCTGCGGAGCAGTGTACAGCCGTATTGCAGCTTCCGATGCTGCAGATGTTGCCGCTGCCGTTGACGCTGCTGAACAGGCATTTCCCGCCTGGTCCGCGTTGAAAGCCGAACAAAGGGCAGCCTTCCTGTTCCGCATGGCCGATCTGATGGAAGCCGATTTGGATGCGCTGGCTGCAGATGAAAGCCGTGATTCCGGCAAACCGCTGGCCCTGGCCCGCCGCATGGACATTCCCCGTGCCGTAGATAATTTCAGGTTTTTTGCATCGGCAGCAACGCAATTTGCTTCCGAAAGCCATCAAACTTCCCCGGAACTGTTCAATTATACCCTGCGTCAGCCCCTTGGCGTGGTGGGTTGCATCAGCCCCTGGAATTTACCCTTGTACCTGTTTACCTGGAAAATAGCTCCGGCCCTGGCAGCGGGTTGTTGCGTGGTAGCCAAGCCTTCCGAAGTAACGCCCATGTCGGCATTTCGTCTGGCACAAATAGCGCAAAAGGCCGGACTTCCCGCGGGAGTACTGAACATCCTGCATGGTACCGGTCCGCAGGCCGGCAGCGCCATCGTTGCACATCCGCGCATCAAGGCCATCAGCTTTACCGGCGGCACCAAAACCGGTGCAGCGATTGCTGCCACGGCCGCGCCCATGTTCAAAAAGCTTTCGCTGGAACTCGGTGGCAAGAATCCAACCATCGTGTTCGCCGATGCAGATTTCGACCTCGCGCTGAATACTGCTGTGCGTGCCTCCTTCACCAACCAGGGACAAATTTGCCTGTGTGGCTCGCGCATTTTGGTTCAGGATGCCATTTATGCACAGTTTCGCGATGCCTTTGTGGCAAAGGTGCAGCAGCTGAAGGTTGGAAATCCTGCCCACGCGGATACGGACATTGGTGCTTTGGTAGGAAAGGCGCACTTTGAAAAGGTGAAACAATACATCGAGCTGGCCAAACAGGAAGGCGGAAACATTCTTTGCGGTGGTGAACCGCAGCAGCCTGTTCCCGGCGGTTATTACCTCAGCCCAACGGTTATTGAAGGGCTGCCACAGCAGTGCCGTACCAACATGGAAGAGATTTTCGGTCCCGTGGTGACCTTGCAATCCTTCCATGATGAAGCAGAGGCGCTTGCGCTGGCCAACGCCACTGAATACGGATTGGCTGCCGGGCTGTGGACTTCAGACCTCAACCGCGCACATCGCGTGGCCCACAAGCTGCAGATGGGCATTGTTTGGGTGAACTGCTGGCTGGAACGCGACCTGCGCACGCCGTTCGGTGGCGTGAAGAGCAGCGGCGTAGGGCGGGAAGGCGGCTGGGAAGCCATGCGCTTCTTCACCGAACCCAAGAATGTAGGGGTGAAACTGGTATTGAATCAGGAATAATCCCTTGCTGCGCGCACAAACATGCCAGGTGCGCTTACCCTGCAAAAAAACTGATGATGCCGGTTAATATCAGCACCGTTCCGGTAATCCGTTTTTCGTGATGTTCCATAAAGTGCAGGTTCAGGCGGTGTAATCCGCTCAGGGTAAAACCAACCAGTCCAAGCATGCCAATGATGGTTACCATTGTGTAAATCACAGCCACTGAAATAATGGCTGAATTGCCAAAAGCTCCGGCTGAAAGGAAATAACTTTCTATTTCCAGACAAGGCGAAAAGAACATGGCAGCTGCCATGGTGAGCAGTACCGTAGCGGGTTTCAGCTTCTTCAGCGATTTTTCGGAAGGAAGGTGTTCGTGGTGGCTGTGGCCGCTGTTCAGACTGAAATACACCAGTCCAAGCAGGATGAGCAGCAAAGGTGCCAGCAGGTGTCCGAAAAATTCCAGTTCCGTGGCCAGGCGCTTGCCAATCAGGCCCAGTACAATGCCCAGGCCAACAGTGCTCAGCACATGCGCCAGTCCAAGCATCAGCGTGAAGCGCAGCGTTTGCATTCTGGTCCATTTTTCCGAACGTGCCAAAGCCACCAAAGGCAACCAATGGCTGGGCAACAACACGTGAATAAGACTCAATAAAAAACTGCCGAAGAGAATCTGAACCATGCCTCCGCAAAGGTATCCCTCTTGGTTATATTTGCCCTACTTATGGGAACCGGAATGTTACACACCCACAAGCTCAGCGTGATGCTGTTTCTTGTACTTTACCTGTTTAAACTCATTTTTCTGCTCACCAACAATGCGAAAGCCATGGCGATCATGCAGAAAAAAGGCTGGCGCATTTTTGACATGGGCCTCAGCACGCTGTTTCTTGCAACGGGCTTGTATTTGCTGTTCACCGCCGCAGAAGTAAAGATGCTGCAATGGGTGAAAATTGGCATGGTATTCCTCAGCATCCCCATTGCCATCATCGGATTCAGAAAAGGCAACAAACCACTTGCCACCCTCAGCGTGCTGCTCATTTTTGGTGCATACGGAATGGCCGAAGCTGCCAAGAAAAACCATGTGCAGCCCGTGGCCGCAGGCGCCACGCCTCAGGAAACTGCAAAGGCGATGTATGTATTAGAATGTGAGAAATGTCACGGTAAAGATGGTGCTTTGGGCGCAGGAGGTGCGGCCAACCTCCAGACCAGTACGCTTTCAGAAGCTGAGATCGTAACCATTATTCGGAAAGGGAAAAATCTAATGCCTCCATTTGTCGGATGGAATGATGAGCAGCTCAAAATTCTTGCTGATTACACCAAGTCGCTCCGTAAATGAGGTACCGTTTCCTGTTGTTGCTTTTGCTCTGCGGGTTGTCAGAACTGGCCGCGCAGGGTTCGTTTCGCGTAGCGCGAAACCTTCAGGCTCCGCGTGCGCACGTTTTTGAACCCTTGAAGCATGAAGAACCACGGCTGGAGCAGCTGCAACAGGAAATGCCCAAGCCCGGCGGGCTCATGCCGGGCTTAACCGCCTACCAAAATGCGCGTCGCGAAGCCATGGGGCGTTCGCGCAGCAACAACAAGGCTGAACCCACGCCACAGGAGCAGTTGCTCCCAAACATGGAACGAGGTTTTGAAGGGCTTTCCGGCAGCGGAACACCCAACGACAACCACGTAGCCGTGAACAACGAAGGTGTGGTGATGTCGGTGCTCAATACCAACATCCGCGTATTCAACGACACCGGAAAACTACTGAAAACCTGGGGCCTGGCCTCGTTTGCCCGCAACCCGAACCTCAATCCTGAAGGTACGCTGCCCATGTTGGATCGTCCGTTTGATCCGCGGGTGCTTTTTGATCAGGAAGCCAACCGCTGGATTGTGGTGTTCATGAACGGCACCTTGCACAGCAACAGCGCCACCATCGTGGGATTTTCCACTTCTTCAGATCCGCTGCAACCCTGGAATGTGTACCGCCTGTCGGGGAATCCGCTGAACGATACCACCTGGAGCGATTATCCCATCGTGGCACTGGGTTCCGGTGATTTGTTCATCACCCTGAATCAGCTCAAAAACAACAAGGGCTGGCAGGACGGATTCGTGCAAAGCATCATCTGGCAGGTAAACAAAAGCGATGGTTTCGAAGGAAGGAGCCTGCAGAAAAACTTGTGGCACAGCCTGAAGTTTCAGGGCAAATCCATTTGGAGCATCTGTCCTGCTCAGGGCGGGCTGAAATTGTACCCCGATATGTATTTCCTGAGTGTGCGTCCGGCCGATACGCTGAACGATTCACTCTTCATCCATAAAATATCAGGAACCCAGGCTTCCGGAAATGCCGCTTATTCCCTGAAGGTGATCCGTGCCGACAAAACCTATGGCTATCCGCCATCGGCCCTGCAACCCCAAGGTTATAAACTGGCCTGTAATGATGCACGCGTATTGCATGCGGTTCAAACGGGAAAGGTGATTCACTACGCGCAGAATTCCATCCATCCGCAAAGCCTGCAACCCTGCATCTACCATGGAGCCTTGTATGATTTGGACGGAACGCCCGAAGCAAAAGCACAATACATCACCACAGACTCCTTAGACTTTGCCTATCCGGCCATAGCCGCGGCAGGTACTGCGGAAGACGATCCTTCCGTGCTGATCACCTTTCAGCATTCCGCTGCGCAAACCTTTCCGGGAACATCGGTAGTGTATTGCAATCGCTACCGCGAGTATTCAAACATCCTCCGGATCAAGCAGGGCCGGAGCATCATCAATTATTCCTTCTTGCCTAAAGACCAACAGCGCTGGGGCGATTATGAAGGAATTCAGAAAAAGTACAACGAACCCAATACCTGGTATTTGGTAGGTTCCTATGGCAATGGAGGCATGAACGCCTGGATTTCACGGCTCAGCCTGAATGATCCCTTGCGACAAACGATTGAAATCAAAGAGTTCAGGGTATTCCCCAATCCCGCCGATGATGCAGTAAAAATTGAATTGAGCATCAACGCCTCCGGCGTGTATCGGGCCGTTTTGGTGAACATGAAAGGGCAGGAGCAAATCCTCGATACACGCTTTGTGCTTGATGCCGGAACCCATTTGGTGAAACTGAATACGGCCAACATCTCATCAGGTGTTTATTACCTGCGCATTTATGAAGAAGGCAGCGGCCAAACCACCGGAACCTATAAACTGTGGATGCGTTGAACCAGGAGCCGGAACCGGAACACATCATTCTGGTCAATAAACCCTACGGCTGGAGTTCGTTCCAGGCGGTGAAGAAAATCAAGTATCTGTTTAAGGCCAGAAAATGCGGTCATGCCGGCACGCTTGATCCCTTGGCTACAGGCTTGCTGATTTTGTGCACCGGGAAAGCTACCCGCAAACTGGAAGGATTTCAGGGGCAGGAAAAAGAATATACCGGAACCATGGTGCTGGGTGCCACCACGCCATCTTACGATATGGAAACAGAAGTGAATGAGCACTTTCCCACCGGTCAAATCAACGCACAGTTGATTGCGGAAACGCTTCCTTTGTTTACCGGAAACATCGCGCAGGTACCACCGCTGTTCAGCGCGGTGAAAGTAGATGGAAAACGGGCGTACAAACTGGCCAGGGAAGGCGTGGCGCACCAGTTGGAATCCCGCAATGTGGTGGTGCGTGCATTTGAAATTACCCGAATGGAACTTCCCGAATTGGATTTTCGTGTGGTTTGTTCCAAGGGAACTTATATCCGTTCGCTCATACACGACTTCGGCAAAGCGATGAACAGCGGAGCTTATTTGAAGTCATTGTGCCGCACAAGAATTGGTGATTTCAGGCTGGAAGATGCCAAAACACCTGAGGAATGGCAAGACGCATTGCGCAAAAACGATTCCCTTGCCTAATTTTGGGGAACGGAACAACATTTGATACTATTCGACACATCATGGCAAAACCGAATCTTTTAACGCGCATGAGCAGTTTATTGCTGCTGAGTATGATGGCACTGTCCTGCCAAAAGGCCGGGGCAACCACCGGTTTCAATGAATGGATGCGTGATGTGTTTACGCCCCGTGCTGCAGCGCAGGAAGTGGTAAGTGATGGTTTTGCCCTGAATGGTCGTTTGCTCAATATGCCCAAACGGCTCGTGGTATTGCAGGAACTGCGGAAGGATGGCTGGAGCCTGATTGATTCGGTGCATACAGATGAAGCAGGAAACTTCTCATTATCCGGAAATACCAAAGAAGAAGTGTTCTGCATTTTGCAATGGGATTCCAGCAGCTACATCATGCTCGTGGTGAACAACAATACCCAAATGCAGCTGGAAATCAGCGGGGTAAATCCATACATCTCCTACAGCATCAGCGGCACAGAAATCCAGCAGAGTATCGAGTTAAAAGAATTTATTGAATTGAGTGCCGGTTTTGATTACAAATTGTTCGCCATACAGCAGCAGGCTTCAAATCTTTCCGGGTCTGAAGAAGATTATGCTTTGGCCGCAGTGTTGCAAAATCAATTTTATGACGTCCTGTCCAAGCGAAAAGAGGCATTCCTGGAATACATGAAATCCAAGCCTAAGAGCCTGGTTCCATATGTGGTATTCACCTACTACCTGATTGAAGATTTCTCCTTTGCCATGTTGGAGGCAGCATATACTTCAGTGAATGCGTATAATCCTCAGTCAAAATATACCAAAGAACTCCAGGTGCTGTACAATGCAGAGCGACTGTTGGCCGTGGGAAGTCCGGCACCCGATATCATCCAAAACGATCCCAATGGGAATCCTGTTCATCTATCCAGCCTGCGTGGGAAGGTGGTGCTCATCGATTTCTGGGCCAGCTGGTGCGGTCCATGCAGGCGTGAAAATCCCAATGTGGTGCGGATGTACCGTCGTTTGAAACCCAAGGGACTTGAAATTTATGGTGTTTCACTCGATCAGGATCGCAATGCCTGGCTGAATGCCATTGCCCGCGACAGCTTGAGCTGGATTCACGTGAGTGATTTGCGTCAATGGCAAAATGCTGCCGCCCGCCTGTATAAAGTGAGTGGCATTCCTTATACAGTGCTTCTTGACAGAAAAGGCGTGATCGTGGCAAAAGGATTGCGGGGGCCGGAATTGGAAGCCCGTATTGAAGAGCTTTTGGCCAAGCCATAGGATGAGCGCAAACATGCGGATGATGGGCCCAAATTAATGTTGAATTAATAAGCAGACCCTGATTCAGTAATAATGCCGTAATAATAGCATCCCTTTTTTGTAATACATGATAGGCAATACTCCAACAATCCTGGTAGCAGATGACGAACACGACATCCTCGAGTTTATTCGCTACAATCTGGAAAAGGAGGGCTACGCGGTATTTACAGCCCTGAATGGATCTCAGGCCGTTGAACAGGCCCAGAAAATATTCCCGGATCTGATTCTGATGGACGTGATGATGCCCGTAATGGATGGCATCGAAGCCTGCAGAATCCTGCGGCAAAATGAGAAAACCCGGGGCAGCCTGATTGTGTTTCTTACCGCACGTGCCGAAGAGTTTGTTGAACTGGCCGGTTTTGAGGCCGGTGCTGATGACTTCATCAATAAACCCATTAAGCCAAGGGTGCTCATTTCCCGTATTAAAGCCATTTTGCGGCGACAGGATAAAGGCGGATTCATGGACAACATGCGTTTCCCCGATCTGGAAATTGATCGCGAGAAATTCCTGGTAACCTACAAAGGCAAACCTTTACAGTTTCCCAGAAAAGAGTTTGAACTGTTGTCTTTTTTGGCGTCGAAGCCCGGAAAGGTGTTCAGTCGTGAAGAAATACTGGATCAGGTTTGGGGTGCTGATGTAGAAGTTGTGGACCGCACCATCGATGTGCATGTGCGGAAAATCAGGGAAAAGCTCGAAGAACGCTACATCTATACCGTAAAAGGTGTAGGATATAAGTTTGATCCGCTCTGATCGGCTTAAATTTGTGCCTGTTATGGCACATCGCGTGGCCTTCTATACCCTGGGTTGCAAACTCAATTTTGCCGAAACCAGTACCATTGGGCGACAGCTTGTGGATGCCGGTTTGCAAAAGGCCGAATTCACCGAAGGAGCCGATTTATACGTAATCAATACCTGCAGTGTCACCGATCAGGCTGATAAAAAATGCCGAAAGGTGGTGCAGGAAGCGCTTAGATACAATCCCGAAGCCTACATCGTCATCGTGGGCTGCTATGCGCAGCTGAAGCCGCAGGAAATTGCTGAGATTCCCGGAGTGGACATGGTGCTTGGCGCAGCGGAAAAGTTCAACATTACCCAACACCTCAGCAGCCTGGTGAAAGAACCTAAAACACGCATTCATCAGGCAAATGTGAAAGAGGTTTATGATTTCATTCCGGCATTTTCCAAAGGAGACCGAACCAGAACATTCCTGAAAATCCAGGATGGATGTGATTATTTCTGCTCATTTTGCACCATCCCGCTCGCGCGTGGCAAAAGCCGCAGCGCAAATGTTGCAGATACCGTTCGGTTTGTGCAGGAAGCCGCAAATGCCGGGGCGCGGGAAATCATCCTTAGCGGTGTGAACCTCGGCGATTTTGGTGTGAACCACAACAGCAGTTTCTTCGATTTGATGTGCGCCCTGGAGCAGGAAGTTGAGGTAGATCGTTTCCGCATTTCTAGCATCGAGCCCAATTTGCTGGAAGACCGAATCATCGACTTTGTGGCCACATCTGAAAAGTTCGTTCCCCACTTCCATATTCCGCTGCAAAGCGGAAATGATGATCTGCTGCATCGGATGCGCAGACGATACGACCGGAATTTGTACACAGACCGGATCATGCGCATCAAGAAACTTATGCCCCACGCCTGCATTGGCGTTGATGTAATTGTGGGTTTCCCCGGGGAAGATCAGGATGTCTTCCTGGATACCTATCAGTACTTAAACGAACTGCCTGTTTCTTACCTGCATGTATTCCCATACAGCGAACGGGTAAATACAACAGCGTACAAAATGAAGGATGTAGTTCCGAAGAAACTCAGGATGCAACGTTCGGAAATGCTTAGAATTCTGAGTGAAAAAAAGAGGCATGCTTTTTATGAAGCGCATGTTGGTACCATACGGTCGGTTTTATTTGAATCCGAAGAAAAAAATGGCTTTATGGAAGGCTTTACGGATAACTATATCAAAGTACGGGTTCCTTATGATCCGCTGCTGATCAATGAGGTAACCTCGGTTGAATTGGGCCGGCCAACAGCCGAAGGAGCCCTTGAAGGTTTTCCCATGCCCGATGTAGCTTTGTTGAAACCGCATCACTAAACAAGAAAACAGGATATGTACGCCACCTTATATGATTTAATCTTCGACCTCACCGGCCTGAGGCTCCCGTTCCTCCAGATTGTCAATACCTTCGGACTGTTGGTAGCGCTTTCGGTAGCTGCCGCTTATCAGGTGTTTTCCGCAGAATTTAAACGCCGTCATCAGCTGCAGCAATTCCCTGCGTTCTCCTTGCTGAGCATCGTCGGGAAACCTTTCAGCACCGCTGATTACTTAAGCAGTGCCATACTCGGATTTATCATGGGCTATAAGTTACTGTACCTCATTATTTGGCCCGAAGCAGCAGGACAAGACCCCGCCGGTTTTTTATTTTCCGGGGAAGGTTCCCTGATCTTGGGTTTATTGGTGATGGCATTCGTGCTTTGGCTTAAATTCAGGGAAGACCGTAAACAAAGACTTCCAAAGCCCGAGGAGCGAATCAGTAAGGTTGGCCCGGAATATTTCATGGGCAATATCGCGGCACTCGCATTGTTGTTTGGTTTCCTGGGCGCCAAACTATTCCATATTATGGAGGATTGGTCCAATTTCACGGCAGATCCGATGGGAAGTATTTTCTCTACGGGTGGCTGGACATTTTATGGTGGATTGATTGGCGGTGGGGCAGCCGTATTGATTTACACGCACAAGAAAGGCATGAATGTGTTTCGGGTGTTGGATGTTGGCGCACCGGGAATGATGATCGGCTATGCGGTAGGCAGGCTTGGCTGTCACCTGAGTGGCGATGGCGATTGGGGAATTGTAAATACCACGCCGGCTCCGTCCTGGATGCCGTCCTGGATGTGGTCTTACCATTACCCAAACAACGTAATTGATGCAGGAATTCCCATTCCGGGCTGCACGCAGAATCATTGCTTTATGTTGGAAGCGCCCGTGTTCCCAACACCTTTATACGAATTTGCCGCCGGGATGCTGCTGTTTGCTGCGCTGTGGATGCTTCGGAAGCGGCCACTCGCCCCCGGCGTATTGTTCAGTGCTTACCTCATCATGGCCGGTGTGGAACGTTGGTTCATTGAAACCATTCGCGTTAATACCCAATATCATTTTGCGGGAATGGAGTTTTCACAGGCACAGCTCATTTCCGTAATCCTCGTTGCAGCAGGCGGTGTTGGTGTGTGGTACCTGTCCCGAAACCGTATGCAGGAAAAGTCATGATGGCATAGGCTTTGAAACAGCTTGGATGATGAGGTTTTTTTGCTGCTTCTTCATGTTGTTGCCGGCACTGCTCTGTGCACAGGCACAAGATTCTTCAAGGTCCAAAGTGGCATGGGAGCTGGTCAATGGCGACAGCGTAAAGGTGGTAGAATTGGAAGAAGTGCTGCGCAGGGAACGCTACGATTCCATGGCTCGTGTGAATTATATGCGTCTGGTACGCAACGTGAAACGGGCCATGCCGTATGCCAAAATGGTGGCCTATCAGATGCAGATGCTTGAAGATCAGCTGGCCCGCATTGAAGGCCGCAAGGAAAGGAAACGTTTCATCAGCCGTGCAGAACAGGTGTTGAAAGAGCAGTTTGAAGCCAGCATTAAAGACCTTTCCATCAATCAGGGGAAAATCCTGATGAAGCTCATCCACCGTGAAACCGGGCGCAGTACCTGGGAAGTGTTGAAATATTATAAAGGAGGCACCTCGGCATTTTTCTGGCAGTCATTTGGTGCTTTCTGGGGACATAACCTCAAAGACGAATGGGATCCGGTGAGTGATTACCAAATTGAATTCATCATTCGGAATTATCACCTTGAGTAATGCTGTCTTCCTTCCGAAAATCAAAACGCATGTAGCGGTCTTCGTTGGTATGTTCATCCATTACATCAGCACCATCCTCCTTTGGCGGGTCCTGTGGTATATGTTTGCGCAGGATAACGGCCGTAAGCACGCCTGAGATCAAACCGGATATGTGCCCTTCATAAGACACCTGTGGATTGGCCGGAAAAAGGCCCCAGATGGCTGAGCCGTAATATATCAGCACGAGCAAGGTGAGCACATGATAGGTTTGATTTCGGCGCAATATGGACATGGTTGGAAACCAGGCAATCAGGCCGTACACCAATCCGCTGGCACCAATATGCCACAGCGGCCGGCCAATCATCCACAGCATAAAACCACTAAGAAGCCAGATGATCAATATTGCACGTGGCAATAATCCGGGTGCAAATAGTCCCAATAAAAAACTCAGGCTAAACAATGAAAGCAAATTGCCCCAAAGATGTTCCGCCGAAGCGTGAAACAGGGGCATGGTCAGCACGCCACTCAGGGTCTCAGTTGTTCTGGGCAGAATTCCGTAATCCGTAGCCTGTAATTGAAAATGGCTTTGTGCCAAAGATCCGTTCAAAATAATTACGCACAGCAGGATGCTGTTCAGGAGTGCTTTCCCGGGTTTAAAACTCATAGCGTGATGGAGCCATTCAGCCATTCCGGATCCAGGTGACTGCCATATTTGTTGTAGAATTGGATTGCAGGTTCATTCCATGCTAAAACCTGCCAGACAAGTTTGGTACAATGCTGTTCTTTACCCAAAGCCAAGACATATTCAAACAAAGAAGCACCTATGCCGGACCTTCTGTATTCCGGAGAAACATAGAAGTCTTCCAAATACAAACAGCGACCTTTCCAGGTACTGTAGCGAAAATACCAAATGGCCATGCCCACAATGTGTCCGTGAACTTCAGCAACGGCACAGCCAAACCAATTTCCATCGCGGCCAAAACCATCTGCCAGCATGCGTTCAGGTGTGTTGATCACTTCTTGTGGGGCTCGTTCATATTCGGCAAGTTCAAGGATGAGTTGATACACAGCTTGAACATCATCTGGTTTTGCCAGACAAATATGCACGGAAGAATGTTGGTTCATGGGCAATCAGCGAAGCACCAGCTTCTGGGTGAAGCTCTGTTCACCCGAGGCCATTTTCACGAAATATAGGCCTTTGGATAATTTCAAATCAGCAATTTCAATCCGGATTGAACCCCTGTCAATATCTGACTGATTGATGAGGTGTGTGTACAGCGATTGACCAATAACATTAGTCACGCTCAATTGGACCTGACCACCTGCAATATCGGCTTCATGGAATGATACGAGCACATAAGTGCCTGTGACCGGATTCGGGGAAATAGAAAAATGAAGCGGCGCATTGTCGTTGTTCCCAACAACCTGCGCAAACACCCCGGATGCCGAGCTGAACATCAGCATCAATGCAAAAAGGTATGTCGCGATTCGCTTCATCGTTTAGTGCAAATCTAAATAAAAAAGGACACTTTGCAAGTGTCCTTTTTTATTTAGTTGTTGTCCAACTCTTAGTGAGCAGGAGTGGCAGCAGGAGCAGCAGCAGGTGCAGCAGTGCTGTCTTTCTTGGTAGAATCTTCCTGAGCAGGAGCGGTCTGTGCAGCAGGTGCAGCAGCGCTGTCCTTCTTGGTGGTGTCGGCGTTAGCTTCGCCAGATTTTCCGTTGCAAGCTGCGAATGCAAATACTGCGATGGCAGCCAGGGTGAAATAAGCTTTTTTCATCTTGTTTTTCCTTGTTTGAGTGCTGCAAATTTACGAACGGAAAGGATATTTCAAATAGTTGCAAAAAAAAATCCTGTTTTCGACAAGAAAATTTTCAAGTGCCTGAAAATCAAGGGGTTACGAAAATTATCGAGAAAAAAAAGCGCTTGAAAAGCAACTTTCTTCCTCATTTGTTTCGCTTTTGTGACGAAAAACAAAATTGCCGTTGTGGGTTCAGGAGTGGCCGGATTAGCCGCTGCAATACGCCTGCAACGCAAAGGGTATGAAGTGCAGGTTTTTGAAGCATCCTCAACACCGGGCGGCAAAATGGGCAGCAAAAAGTTGGGTGGCTATCGGTTCGATACCGGCCCTTCATTATTTACACGACCGGATCTCGTGGATGAGCTTTTTGAACTCTGCGAGGTGAATCCCAGGGAGTATTATCGATATCACCAGCTTCCCGTGGTTTGCCATTATTTCTATCCAAACGGAAAGCAGTTTCAGGCGCCTGCGGGTGCAGAAGCTTTGGCGCAGGCCATGGAACAGGTTTTTGGCGAGCCTGCCGAAGGCGTGCGCCGTTTCTTCCGCAAAAGTGCCTTCTTGTACCGCATCACGGCTCCTGTTTTTCTGGAACGTTCCCTGCATCGTCTCGATACGTACCTGCGCCCTGCAGGATTGCGCGGTATTTTCAACCTCCCATTCATAGACATGCTGCCCAGCATGGCCCGCCGCAATGAGTCGTTCTTTAAAACCGCTGAAGTACGTCAGTTCTTCAACCGTTTTGCCACTTACAATGGTTCTAACCCCTACAAAGCGCCGGCTACACTCAATGTGATTCCCCACCTGGAAACCGTAATGGGTGCATATCATCCACAGGGCGGTATTGTTCAGATTGCACGCAGCCTGCACGCCCTGGCTGAACAAATGGGTGTTGTATTTCATTTCAATGCCCGGGTGAAACAAATCCGCATGCAACAGGGAAGGATTCAGGGATTGCTGTTGGAAGACGGTCGGAATATCGATGCCGGAATGGTGTTGAGCAATGCCGATGTGTACCACACCTATCGCCATTTGTTAGATGTGCCCATGCCACAGCGTGTGGCGAATGTGGACAGTTCTAGCTCTGCGCTGATCTTTTACTGGGGAGTGAAGCAAAAATTTCCCCAGCTCGGACTGCACAACATCTTCTTCTCGTCTGATTATCGGCGCGAGTTTGCTCAAATTTGGGACGCGCAAACGGCACCGGACGATCCCACAATTTACGTGAACATCACCTCGAAGTATGAAGCTGATGATGCTCCGGAATACGGTGAAAACTGGTTTGTCATGGTGAACGTGCCTGCCAATAGGGGGCAGGATTGGACGACGATTCGTACCCGGCTGCGGAAAGTCGTACTGGATAAATTGTCTGAATTATTGCATGTGGATATGGCTGCACTCATTGAAGTCGAGGATGTCCTGGATCCGGTACTGATTGAGTCGGGAACCGCATCTTTCCGCGGAGCGCTTTATGGCAGCAGCAGCAATAAACGGATGGCCGCTTTTTTTCGCCAGAGGAATAAGTCCGGGCAAATACAGGGTTTGTATTTCGCCGGTGGCAGTGTGCATCCCGGAGGCGGAATTCCGCTTTGTTTGCTCAGTGCAAAAATTACAGCATCTTTGACTCCTCCAGCATCCGGCGCATAAACATGCAAAAGCACCTGAATACCGCTACCTGGTTGGCCGTTATTATCTATGGGGTTGGCCTCACCGGTTTCCTCATACCTGAGCTGGAGCCTTGGATGATGCGCCTTACGCCGGTGAACATCCTTATGGCCATGGCAGCGGCCTTGTTTTTTCACAAAAAATGGAATGCCCGATTTGTTGCTGCCGCACTGATGATTGCCCTTGGTGGTTATTGCATAGAAGTGGCCGGCGTAAAAACGGGGGCTATTTTTGGGGCCTATAAGTATCAGTCAACCTTAGGATTTTCGGCGCTGGGGGTGCCACTCATCCTTTCGGTGAACTGGTTTTTTTTGGTTTACGCAACCCGCAGCGTGGCGCAATCATGGGTAAAAGACCCCTTGTTGCTTGCTTTGCTTGCTGCAGCAATGATGACCGGTTACGACTTCATCATGGAGCCGGTGGCGGTGCGCTACGATTTTTGGACCTGGGATGCCGGTTTCATTCCTACGCAGAACTACATCGCCTGGTTCATCATTTCATTTTGCTTCCATTACCTGTTCCTCAAATGGGTTCCCATGAATTCAAACCCCTTTGCCCAGCGCCTCCTGCTGATACAGGTGGTGTTTTTCGCAGTGTTGCATCTTCAGGCCAACGGTTCGCTTGCGAAATTATTTCACTGAATATGAGCGATATCATGCCTGAAGGTCCGAACAATAAAAAATAAAGGTTGTTCATTTACATATGAATTGGTTGTGGAACATCCTCGTTGTCTTTGCATTTTTTGCGCTGATGGAAGGGGTGGCCTGGTTTACCCATAAATACATCATGCACGGTTTTCTGTGGATTTGGCATCGCAGCCATCACGAGCCCCGTCATGGAGCCCTCGAGCGCAATGATTTATTCGGCTTCATGTTTGCCATCCCCAGCGTGTGGCTTATTGTGGTCGGTGCTGCATCGTTCGATTGGCGCTTCTATGCCGGGTTGGGAATTGCCCTCTACGGATTGGCGTATTTTCTGGTTCATGATGTGTTTGTGCATCAGCGCATCAAGTGGTTGAAATCTACCAACAGTCCGTACTTCCATGCGATGCGGATGACGCATTATCACCACCATACTTTTCATGGGAAAGAGGGTTCAGAGGCCTTTGGTTTTCTCTTTGTATCCCGCAGGTTTCTGAAACGATTTTCAAAAAAATAATTCATGGCAAAAAAAGTGCTCATTGTTGGCGCAGGTCTCGGTGGTCTGGCTACCGCCCTTCGACTTTCTCATTTAGGTTATCAGGTAGAAGTGCTTGAGCGTTATCAGCGGCCCGGTGGTCGTCTGAATTTGCTGGAAAAGGACGGTTTCACCTTTGATGTTGGGCCCTCGTTTTTCAGCATGAGCTATGAATTCAGGGAGCTGTTTGCTTCTCAAGGGCTGGAAGTGCCTTTTACCATCAAAGAACTCGATCCTTTGTACACGGTGAACATTGCCGGTCGCGATAAAGTATATCGCATGTTCAAGGATTTGAAAAAACTCGCCCTGGAATTTGCAGACGAACCCAATTTTGAAGCGAAAGCCCAACGTTACCTGAAGGCCGCCGGAACCATTTTCCACGATACGGAATACAAAGTGGTGAAGCGCAACTTCAACGGCATGGTGCCTTATCTGGCTTCCCTGGCTACCGTCCCTTTGAAACATTTGCCCAAAATGTTTCGCAGCATGTGGGCTGAACTGGAACGGAATTTTGAAACGGAAGATGTCAAAGTGATATTCTCTCTTGTTTCTTTTTTCCTTGGTGCCACGCCTTTTGATACACCGGCCGTTTACAGTTTGTTGAATTACACCGAATTGCAGCACGATGGTTACTGGAACGTAGAAGGCGGCATGTATCAAATCGTGGAAGGAATCATGCCCATTCTTCAGGAACGCGGGGTGCGTTTTCACTACAATACCGAAGTTACCGGAGTGGAGCTGCAACAGGGTAAACTGCACGCAGTGGTGGATGCAGCAGGCAAGGGCTGGACCGCGGACATCTTCGTGTGTAATGCCGATGCGGCGTGGTTCCGCGGCGCCATCTTAAACCGCAATGCTTACCGCGAGGAAAAGCTGGATAAATTGGACTGGACGCTGGCGCCGTTTACCATCTATCTGGGTGTAAAAGGCAAAATTGACGGCATAGCCCACCACAACTACTTCCTGGGCAACAACTTCAAAGCCTACGCCGATATGATCTTCAAAACCTCCGTGGCTCCGGAGAAGCCATATTACTACGTGAATGTGGCCTCTAAAAGCAACCCTCAATGCGCCCCCGAAGGTTGTGAAAACCTGTTTATTCTTTGTCCCGTTCCCGACCTGCGCCACAAGCCAGATTGGTCTGATGCGGAAAAGTTGACCGAAGATATTATTGCCGATTTGAGCACAAGGGTGGGTTACGACATCTCAAACAACATCCTCAGCAAAACTGTTTATACTCCAGTTGATTGGATGAATATGTTTAATTTATACAAAGGAAGTGGATTGGGTTTGGCACATGGAATGAACCAAATTGGTGCATTTCGGCCTTCCAACAAAGACGAACAACTGAGTAACCTGTATTACGTTGGCGCAAGCACCGTTCCAGGTACAGGCCTGCCCATCGTTGTTATAGGTTCTAAACTCGTTACGGAAAGGATCACCCATGAGCATGGAACTATATCATAAAACGGCCCTGGCCTGCAGCAAGCGGGTTGCCCTGAATTACAGCACCTCGTTTTCTCTGGGCATTCGCATGTTGTCCAACGATTACCGCTGGGCCGTTTATGCCATCTACGGATTTGTTCGCCTTGCAGATGAAGTTGTGGACACCTTCCACGAGCACAATAAAGCTTCACTCCTGGCCGATTTCAAAAAAGAAACATACCGCGCCATCAAGGAAGGAATCAGTACCAACCTCATCTTGCACGCTTTTCAAAAGGCCTGCAGGGAATTCAATATTGGCCAGGAACTGATCGAACCGTTCTTCAACAGCATGGAAGAAGACCTGGAAAGTGCCACCCACAATGCAGGTTCTTACAGTGAATACATTTACGGTTCCGCGGAAGTGGTTGGTTTGATGTGTCTGAAGGTGTTTTGTCATGGAAATCAGGAACGTTATGATTTTTTCGTTCCATCGGCACGTGCTCTTGGTTCGGCATTTCAGAAGGTGAATTTCATCAGAGACCTGAAAAGCGATTTCGACGAACGCGGCCGGGTTTATTTCCCGGGTGTGGACTTTTCTGCCTTCAACGACCACCATAAAATGGACATCATCGCCGACATCAAAAAAGATTTTGAACTGGCCTATCAGGGCATCAAGAAACTTCCCATCGGCTGCCGCTTCGGGGTATATACCGCATATCGCTACTACCTGAAACTGCTGGAGAAAATTGAGCGATCCACGGTGCAACACATCATGGAGGAACGCATCCGCATTCCGGACTCTCAGAAAATGACCCTCCTCCTGAAAAGCTATCTGCGGGTGAAGGTAAACGTGATGTGATTTTTCTTCTACCGAAACCTTCTTAATTGATTGTATTGAAACGTCCATTCGGGCGTTTCAAGTTCCTGTCCATTGGCAGGAACTTTGAACCAGGGCGAAAGCTCAGGTTGCCTGTAATTGCGCAATATGTGCATGTCCTGCGCGGGCATATAGCTCTGGGCCAGCAGGAAATAACGGTTTCCCAGGCTGTCCTGGCAAACATCCATCACCATCACGGCGTGTCCCGGACTGCCTCCTTTGATCCATACGTCCCCAGGCTGAACCTCGGTGGCTGCAATAGGTTGCAGTTCCCGCTCCAGTGATAGCGTTCCGGCAAACATAAATACTTGCTTCATCCATGCGTCGAAGCTGCTGCGCCCGGAATCCGGTTTCTGACTGCATGCCCAGCTGGTTTGATTGCCGTTCACTTTGACCCTGCAACCTTGCATCCACTTGTCGAAGCGGCAGGAGAAGTTGTTGGTGAAGTTAAAATGCAGCTGCGTGTATGCTTTTTTCTGATACAAATATTCCGCCCGCAGGCGCATCACCGCATCGGCACATTGTTGCAGATTTTCTGTGCCGGTACTCAATTGCAGCACCGCCGCATGCGCTGCGCCAACCTTCTCTTGCCCATCGTGATAATACACCGCAGTTCCATGCGGTTTAAGCGGGAACTGACGCAGGTAGGCGCCGAAACTGCCCGGACTTAAGGGCATGCGCGTACATTCACGAGGACAGGAAAATCGGGTGGCTACCGCATCACCGGAAGGTGTGTTGGCAGGTGCGGTGGCAGCACTGATGTTCCGGCGGGCCACCTCCGGGCGTTTTGACTCTGGAGTCTGACAAGCCATGTGCATCAGCAGGAGGCTTAAGTTCACCATAGGAAAAGGGATGAATTGCATGTATATATGTATTTAGTTATTGGCTACATCGTTCAATGAGCGATGGCAGCGATAAATCGCCAAATTTGCCGGAACTCATCAGCAACAGGATGCATGGTTCGCTGCGCTCGTGCACCCGTTGGATTAAAGCTTCAGATAAATTGCTTCCCGAATGAAACACCGCTGCATTGAAGGTTTTTCCCACAGCTTCGTCAGGCAATACCGGAAGTCGCTTCAGGGCAAATACCTGCGGATCCAGCAATACGAATTTTTCGTCGGCAGCATCCATACATCCTTGGTAATCAGGCAGAAATGCTTCGGACAGGCTGCTGAACGTATGGAGTTCATAGGCGGCGATTAAACGGTGTTTGGGGTACTGTTGCCGCACGGCCTCAACGGTAGCTTTCAGTTTGCTGGGCGCGTGTGCAAAGTCGCGGTACACATGAAGTGCGTCGCTCCGGTGCATGCATTCCAGACGTTTGGCCGTTCCGGTGAAGCTGGACACGGCTTCCATAAATTCATGAACGGAGATGCCAAGCTCTCCACAAATCAACATGGCAGCATGCAGGTTTTGCATGTTGTGTGCCCCGAAGATGGACAGCGGGTAGTCGCGTCCGTTGTAGGATGCAATGGTTCTGCCTGCTTCCAACCGCGAGGGAATTCCGTCGTAGGAGCGGTGCTGCAACTTGCGTTCAGCCATCATTTCCTGCAAAATCGGATCACCTGCATACCAAACCACGCTTGCGTCTGACTCCATAGAATCCAGAAATTTCCGGAACTGTTCGTGGTATGATTCCCGCGTTGGAAACACATTGATGTGGTCCCAGGAAATGCCGGTGATTACGGCCAAATGCGGACGGTAATGCAGGAATTTAGGTGTGGGGTCAAGCGGACTGGTAAGGTATTCATCGCCTTCCAGAATCACCACAGAAGCATTGCTCATGCGCACCATGCGTTCAAAACCTTCCAGTTGCGAACCAACCAGATAATCAAAGTCAATACCCCGATGGCGCAATACATGCATGATCATGGCGGTGGTACTGGTTTTGCCGTGGCTGCCGGCAACCACCACGCGCTTTTTATTGCGGCTGTGTTCGTACAGGTATTCAGGGAAGGAGAAAATCTTCAACCCAAGCTCCCTGGCGCGCAGAAGCTCCGGATTGTCCGGGCGGGCGTGCATGCCCAAAATTACCTGGTCCAAGGCCGAAGTGATGCGCTCCGGATGCCAGCCCAAACTTTCCGGCAGCAGGCCGGCCTGCTGCAATCGGCTGTAGGCCGGGTCGAAGATTTCGTCGTCGCTGCCGCTTACTTCATGTCCAAGTTGCTGCAGCTCCAGTGCAAGGTTGTGCATCACTGCACCACCAATGGCAATAAAATGTATCCGCATCGGGTGGTGAAATTAAGTCTAAATTATGTGATGTATCAGTTGTATGAACCACCCTGCACCATAATTTTGACACCCGATGAAAATTGGATTGGTAGGAGGTGGACTTTCCGGTTCACTGTTGGCGGTTTATCTGGCCAAGCGCGGTTATGAAGTGCATTTGTTTGAACGTCGTGCCGACATGCGCGGAGGATCATATCAAGGTGGGCGCAGCATCAACCTTGCGCTGAGCAACCGGGGCATCCGTGCCCTTGAACGCGTAGGGCTGCACCTTCCCGTTTTGGAACAGGCGGTTCCCATGTACGGACGCATGATGCATGCCGTTGATGGCAGTTTGAGTTACCAGCCTTATGGCAAAGAAGGACAGGCCATTTATTCGGTTTCGCGTGGCGGTTTGAACATACAGCTGTTGCAATTGGCCGATAAATACCCAAACATTCACCTCTACTTCAACCATCGTTGCACCCATGCAGATCTGGAAAGCGCCACGGCCGATTTTATCGACAGTGATGGCTCTGTGGTGAGTTTCAATGGTGATTTCCTCATCGGCACCGATGGAGCATACAGCGCTGTGCGCGATGCATTCCAACGATCCGGCCGGTTCAATTATGCGCAGGATTACATTGAGCACGGCTATAAAGAACTTGAAATTCTGCCCACCGCAGATGGAGGATTTGCCATGGAGAAAAACTGCCTCCACATCTGGCCCAGGGCTTCGTATATGCTCATTGCGCTGCCCAATCCTGATGGCAGCTTCACCTGCACCTTGTTCTTCCCTTGGGAAGGAGAAATCAGCTTTGCCAGCCTGAAGGATGATCAGGCCGTGGTGCAATTCATGAAACAGAATTTCCCTGATGCTGTCCCCCTCATGCCGCATTTCCTCAGGGATTTCAACCAAAACCCCACAGGCAACCTGGTCACCGTGCGCAGCTATCCCTGGGTAAAAGGTAAAACCGCCTTGTTGGGAGATGCGGCCCATGCCATCGTGCCTTTTTACGGACAAGGCATGAACTGCTCTTTCGAAGATTGTCTGGTGATGGACGATTGTATTGAAACCTATGGAGGCGATGTGTTAAGGGCTTTTGCCGCTTATCAGGAATTGCGCAAACCCAACGCCGATGCCATTGCCAACCTGGCACTGCAAAACTTTGTAGAAATGCGCGACCTGGTGGGTGATGCCGACTTCCTCCACAAAAAACATGTAGAGCATGAACTTGCTGAACTGTATCCGGATCGATTTCGAAGCCAGTACGAATTGGTGGCGTTCAGCGAGGAGTCATATAAATATGCACTGGATCAGGGAGGCCGCAACAATGCACTTTTGGATCACATCATTTCACATCAGTTGGAATCCAAGCTTTCCGATGCCATGCTGATGGAAAAACTGATGGATCAGTATCTTTGACGCAATGGCCCTTCGGGCTATTGCTGTATGAAAAAGATTACCCTACTCGGCGCGGCGATGCTTGCCGCACTGCGCATGCTTCCCGCACAGGATTTTTGCTCCTTGGTGCATATTCCTCTGGCAGAGCGAATTGCTGCAGCGGACCTTATTGTTTCTGCAAAACTGGTCCGCCAGGAATGCTTCCGCAATGTGCGCGACGGACGTATTTATACCCGTAATTTCCTGGTGCCCGATGCGTCATGGAAAGGCCTTTTGCAATTGCCTGCTTCGATAGAAATGATATCTGAAGGCGGAACACTTGATGGCGAAGGCATGAGTTATACCAATACCCTGATGCCGGTTCAGGGAACTGAAGGAATTTGGTTCCTGCACCGCGATGCTGCCACAGGTGCATTGTTGCCCTATGCCAGTTTGCAGGGTTTACTGCGGAAGCAGGAAGGCGTGTACTTCGATTACGACGGCAAACGACTCGGTGCTGCCAGTGATTTCCTTGCGCTTCCTGAAGTGCGCGCCGAACGTAACGAAGTTTCCAGACCAGCAGTACAAGGACAGCCGCTGCGTGCCGGAGCCATCAGCTTCAGTCCCAAAACGGCCGTTGCCGGAATCGGACAGGTGCTGACCATCACAGGCAGCGGCTTCGGCAACACCAGGGGAAACAGCTATGTGGCTTTTAATCCTTATGGAATGGGATTCAGCGACGAAACACTTTCTTCCACCTTCCGCTACATTCTTTGGAGCGATACCAAGATTGAGGTGGAAATACCTTCCGGATACAGCACCTTAATCAGGGTGGTGAGCAGTTCGGGTGTGCAGGAGTCAACCGACAGCCTGCGCATTCTGGCAAATGTTTCGATGCGGCAATTCAATCCTGCAGATCTTTTTTACCTGAACAACCAGAATGGGGCAGGCGGCTACTATTGGACCATGCACCACGACTTGCACAACAACAGCGAAGCGAAACAGGCTATTGAAGATGTGTTCCGTCACTATCGCTGTCGCACCGGCGTGCACTATACCCTGGAACAGCGCGGCACTTCTGCACGGTTCAATCTGGGCGACCAGGTTCAGTCTATTGCCTTTGATACGGCGGGCAGCGAATTGGCATCTGGCGTTGTAGCGCGTTACGAGCAGTTGTGGAGTTCCTGTGTTCTTGGCTCGGAGACCTTTTACTACGTGCGTGCGCAGGACATCCGCTTTTCCAGCAGAACCAACTACTACTATGGCACCGGAGCAACGCCAGACGGGCTTGCCAAGTTCCGTTATGTGCTGATGCACGAACTGGGGCATTCGCTGCAACTGGCCCATGTGTCTGAAGAAGGACAAACCATGCATCCAATTGTGCACCAACTTCCGGCCATCAAATGGAACAAACGCGACAGCATTACCCGCGAAGAGGTTCAGGCGGCAACTTTTGTGGTGCAGCAATCGCGCAATTTCACCTTCCGCGCCTGCGGACTGCTGCCCATGCTGGAACCGGCCAATTGCAGCGACGTTTACGGCAGCACCAGTGAGGTTTCAGCGCTTCCACAGCAAAAAATAGAAATCTTCCCGAACCCCGCAACCGATGTGCTACAGATTCGCGGACTTAATCCTGGAGCGGTCCAATTCACAATCATGAGCAGCGACGGGAAAGAATTGCGCAGTGGGAATGTGGCTGCGGGTCGTCAGATTGACTTACAGGACTTGGCTGCCGGTATATTCTTTCTGAAGCTGGAAATGGAAGGCACAAGCAGCGTGCACCGGCTGGTCAGGCAATAAGCCGGATCAACGTTTTTTCTTGTTGGCTTCCTCCAGGCTGTCGATCAGTTGCAGGTCGTATTGCGTGCGGCCACGCAGTTCCTCCTTCTTAATGAGGGGAGCGTTTTTTACATACCCCAGAAACATCACGTATCCGCTGCCCAATACGGCCAGCAGGAATATAACGGCAACGATGAGTTTATTTCTTTTTGAAGTTTCCATCAGGATGCAGGGAATTGAATGTTCAGGGATTGCCCAAGCTGGGTTAAGTCGGCGAGCACTTTGTCGTTCAGCGGAATGCCTTCGCGCAGGCGGGTTTCATGCATTTCCTGTTCCGGCGCACCGGGAATGATGACCGGATGCGCTGATGCCGCCGGCCTGGTGTTTTTGAATCGGCGGATCCACTGATCCAGATGTTCTTTAAAAGCATCCACCGGGCGGAATCCATCCACGCGCAAGGCGCCCACGAAATGCCCGATACCGGCGCCGGGTAAATCGGGTAAAACAGGCAGAAATGCTACAAAAGGCGGTACCCAGGGGCCGTAGTTGGCGCCGCTCAGTACACCGCTGAGGATGTCCACCGAAGCCGACAATCCATAACCTTTGTATGAACCGTGCTCCAGGTCGCTGCCCAGAGGCAACAGCATGCCGCCATCCTTCAGTGCGGCAGGATTGTGACTGGCCTTGCCGTCGCTGCTCACCAGCCATCCTTCGGGAATATCCTTGTTTTTCCGTTCGGCAATTTCCAGTTTGCCATTGCTTGCTGCGGAAGTGGCCATATCCAGAATGACCGGTGCTTCTGCTCCGGCGGGGAAGGCCCAGCAAATGGGATTGGTTCCCAACATGCGTTCGGCGCCATTTGCCGGCGTTACCAACGGGCTGGCATTGGTGAGCGCAAAACCAATCATGTCGTGTTCCAGTGCCATCATGGCATGGTAGGCAGCTATGCCGAAATGATTGCTGTTTTTTACGGCAATCCAGCCTGAGCCACAGTTTTTTGCTTTGTCAATAGCCAGTTTCATGGCATGAGGAGCGCTGACCAGTCCCAATGCCGCATCCGCATCCAAGGTGCCGGTACTGGGGGTTTCGGCCACCAATTGCATGTTGGGTTTAGGATTCACCCTGCCGGCTTGCCACAGTCGGATGTATCCGCTGAGTCGGGCCACTCCATGTGAATCAATGCCGCGTAAATCGGCCGCAAGTAATACCGATGCAGCAGTTTCCGCGTCTTGTATGGTGCATCCCATGTGCAGAAAAACCTCAAGCACGAACGACTTCAAGGCTTCATGGCGTATAAGCATACTCATGTTGCCGCAAAATTAGCATCTTCGCTTGCTGCTGCTCAAAGAAATAAGGTTTTTTTACCCTTGATTATCAATGAGTTACATGTTTTTTGTGCAGGATTTCAAAAAAAAATCAATTTTCGAGGCAGCGAAATGCAACGCTTGGGGGTCTTTCATCCACAAAGCGTACAATGAACACGTTGAATGACAGATCAGGAGTTGGTGGAGGGCTGCAAAAAGGAACTGCGAAGGTTCCAGGAAGCGCTGTACCATCGCATGTCCGGGAAGATGATGGCTGTATGCCTCAGATACTGTCAGAATCGTGAAGATGCGGAAGACGCTTTGATGGAAACATTTATGAAGGTATTTGACCACATCGGCAGTTTCAACCACCAGGGTTCTCTGGAAGGGTGGGTGCGTCGCATCGCGGTGAATACGTCCATCAATAAAATCCGCAGCAGGCGCTTCACGGCAACACTCGAAGAGCACGCCCTGGAGCAGGAAGTTCCTGATTCCGTGCTCGATTCCATGGAAACAGAAGCACTGTTTTCATTGATATCCAAATTACCGGATGGCTACCGCTTGGTCTTCAACCTCCACGTGATCGAAGATTTAAGCCATAAAGAAATTGCACGGATGCTGGAAATCGAAGAGGCTTCTTCGAGGTCGCAGCTTTCCAAAGCGCGCAAATATTTACAAAGGCTCATCAAGAACCAACAGGAGGGACGCGCATGAACAGGCCTGCGGATTTTAGGAAACGCCTCCTTCAGGCAGAAGCACCGGTTAAGGAGCAGTTGTTGGCTCAGGTTTTTGCGTCAAGGAGCCGAAAAAAGCGCATGCGCATCATGCGTTTTGGCGTTTCTGCTGCTGTGGGCTGCATTTTGTTGTTGGTCGGATGGTTGTTCTTCCGTCCGGGAATCACCAGTGATGCAACATCCGCAGCTACATCCCAAGTGCAACATCCGGGGCTTACAGAAACATCGAAACCTGCTGCATCAACGAACCCCAAGCCGCAGGGAGCAAATAAAAGCTCCGCGCGTAATGCCACCAATTCAAAAACCGGCAAGGTATCTAGGGTACATGTACCCGCAGCAACGCATAGGAACAGACAGCCCTTGAGCCTAAAAGATGAAACAACCATCACAAGCCCTGAGGCAATCGTAGTCCATGATGATGGGTCCTGGACGGTTTATCCACCGCTAAGTGCACTGCCGCAACGTTCGCGCCCGGATTTCCTGGATCAGGTGCTTTTGGGTTCAAGAGGGTATAAACCTGTGTCATGGGGCCTTGATAAACCTCAAGCGTCTGAACCTTCATCCATGCGAACCGGCAGGCGGATCACCACAAGTACTTGGTTGATTGATTTAATGACGGCGCCGGCATTGATGCAAGTGCGTGCTTCAAATCCTTTCTACCACAAACTGCTCCATCAAACCGAACAGCATGGTGGTTCCATGCAAGCGGGTATTCGGGTGGGCCGGCAACTGAACAATCAATTTCGCTGGTTTGCCGGGGTAAACTATACCGAACAATGGAGCAAGTTCGATTGGCTGAAGCAAACTGAAGAATCAAAGATGCTGACGGATGTAAAAACCGTGGTGATCAAGGAGCCTGGCTTGCCTGACCGAACCATTTCCGTGCATGACACAACCATATTGCACAGCGTACACCAAACACATTATACCTCCGCAAACAGAAGCCGATTGTTCAGCCTTCCGCTGGGTATTCAATACACCATGCAGGGAACCGGAATTTATGTCTTCGGTGCCTTGGCGCCCGGTTACGTGTTCAGGACTTCCGGCATGCGGATGCAGGTGGACGGATCGGTGGCATTTATGGAGGATCTGCGGTTTATGCGCCGGTTCCAGCTTGATGGATCGCTCGGACTTGGAATCCGAAAAACACTTGCCCGGGGCATATTCTTCACTTTAGAACCGCGTTTGAATTACGGGCTTCTCAATGCATCAAAAACATCATCCGCACACCATTTAATGCAGTTAGGCTTCAACGCAGGCATCAGTTTCAGACCCGGAAGATGAGGTTCCTTGTGCACATAGCGCCTTTATTCCTGTTGCATGCAGTACATGCGCAAACGGATACAGTGAGGATTCAACATGCGGACCTGCAAGCGTTCATTGGTGCGGACGGAAGTTGGGGCAAGTACAAGCACGCTGCGTTGAGTGTAAGGCATAATACATCGGTGATGCCCCTGATTCAGAATATGGGCTTTTGGCTTACCGCCAAGGATGGGAATGGCAACATCGTTGCGTGCGTCCGGGACGTGTTTTCCGATACAGGCAATTTTCAGCCGGGCCCATTGGGATTAAGCGGAACTCCGGCGGCCCCCGCCGCAGATTGGAATGAGGTATTCACCGCAGATGCGGCAACAATCACCAATCATCGGCAATCATTCCGAACCTCGGGATATCAGGTGCCACGCTCGTTGATGCGCTGGCCGGCGAATGGATTGCAAGGCTTCGATGCCGTATTGGCACCGTATGTAGATTTCGATCAAAATGGCCGGTACAATCCTGAGGCGGGGGATTACCCTTATTTCACCGGATCTAATTGTGCCTATACTCTGGCGAACGATCAAAAGAATCCGAATCCGGGCTGGGGCAAGGGGCCCGGTATTGAAGTTCAGCAGCTGGTTCGCGCATTTGAATATGATGGTACACACGATGCCGGCTTCATCATGCGCTTCACCATACATAATCGATCGCTTGTTTCTTATTACGGTATGAGGTTTTCCATGGTTGCAGATTTTGCCATTGGAAGCAATTCAGATGATTTCCTGTTGACGGATGTTGGGAACAACGCACTGGTGGCCTACAACGGAGGCCTTCAGGATCCTGCGTTTGGCGCAGGAATTCCTGCATGCGCGCTGATGTTGCTGAATAAAAAGGCTGCTGCTTCCATCTATTTTGAAGCAGGTGCAGATGCGGTAAAAGGGCAGCCCGTGAATCTTTCTGATTACCATAATTTGGCAAGGGCTCGTTGGAAAACGGGCAAGCCTTTGGTTTATGGGAATGCCGGCCTTGATGGGTTGCTACCCACAAGTTTTCTTTACAGCAATGGCACCGATCCTCAGTTTCCTTCTGTTTGGAATGAATGGGAGGCCGCCAATTTTCCGGGTCGCAGAACGGGTTTGGTGAGTACGGAAGATTTCGATTTGCCGGCCGGTGGTGCTGTGCTTGTTGAAGTCATGGTTGGCGCTTTGAAAGGAGTTGGCAATGATCCGAAACAGGTGTCTTCACAACTGGAAATACAGAAACAAAACGCGGCAACCCTGCTGACTGCATCTACAATTCAGGCCGACATGTTCACTCCATTATTCCGGCAACAAGGAGAGAAGCTGGAGTTGCATCCCCCACGGGCCAATGCTCCGATTCAATTAGATTTTTACAGGCTCAATGGTGCTAAATTGGGCAGCTATTGCATTTTGAGTGCGACTTCCTTTAATTTGAAAAAATTGCCCGAAGAGGGCCTGATGCTGGTGGTTGCGTCATCAGAAGGTCAGGTATCCAAAGGCGTAATTACTAAGGTTCAGAACTAAAACATCATCTATCGAAAAAAAACTACACATGAAAAAATATATTCTTGCGATTCTTGGATTGGCCTTATCGGCTCCTGCGGCATTTGCGTCGCACATGATGGGAGCGGATATGAGCTACATCTGTCTCGGAAACGGGAAGTACAAGATTATTGCGAAGGTGTACCGCGATTGTCGTGGTATCTCTTTCAACAGTCCAACCACCGGTGCAACAGCCGCAGGTTGTTCCAGCACGAGTCTTGCGATGACCCGCACAAAAATCAGGGACATCACGCCGGTATGTAAATCAACCTCTGCTCCTTGCAGTCCGCAGAATACCACTACCGGCAAAGAGGGTGTGGAAGAGCATACCTATGAAGCAACCATTGATTTGAACCAAAATCCCTGGGCAAACTTCAAGAAGAACAATTGTTGCCAGATTACATTTTACATCGGACAGTGCTGCCGCAACGGTGCCATCACCACCGGTCAGTCCAGCCAGGACTTCATCACTACCTGTATGCTGGACATCTGCAAAATCGGTAAAAAGTGTAATTCCAGCCCCAGTTTGAGCAACGAACCTGTGGCTTACCTCTGCTGCAACCAGCCTTTTTACTTCAACAACGGTGCGGTAGATACTGCCGATTTTGATTCTTTGGCATATTCTCTGGTGAATGGAATGCAGACGCTTTCTACTTCGGTTTCTTACGGAAGTGGATTTTCTGCAACCATCCCCATGACTCCTTACTGCCCTGTACCCGGTCAGAAGAACTGTACACCTGCGCCCAACGCAAAACCTCCAAGAGGTTTTTATCTGGACAAAGAAACTGGCGACATCATCTTTACCCCTACAGACTGCTCTGAAGTTGGGGTGGTGGTCATACAGATTGATGAATACCGGCGAGACAGTGCGACCAAGAATTGGGAACTGATTGGTCGAACGCGACGAGACATGCAGTTGATTGTAACCAACTGTGGTCCGAATAACCCGCCCGAAATCAAGGGTAACAATACGTATTCGGTATGTGAAGGAGATAAGATTTGCTTTAAAATTGATGGAACGGATAAGCAATTTACCCCATTCCAAACCAAGGCTGATACTGTGCAGATGAAGTGGAACCGAGGTATTCCCGGTGCTACCTTTACCATCACCAATCCCAAAGACCGCGAAAAGACCGCAGAATTCTGCTGGCAAACCAGAATGGGTCAGGCAAGCGATGTATTCTACACCTTTACAGTAACTGCCGCCGATGACAATTGCCCTCGTCCTGCAACATCCATCCGTGGTTTCCGCGTGAAGGTGAAGAAAAGGGCATTAGCTACAAGGACCTATACCAACCTGAAGTGCGGAAAGTTCGCTTTCCACAGCCAGCCAGAGGCCAATTTTAAAGGGCGTCCAAGCTATCGTTGGGAAATCCGCGACAGTTCGAACAATGTTCAAATTTTCCCCATCAATACCAAGCAAACCGATACGGTTCAGTTCAAGCGGGGTGGAAAGTACATCATTACCCACATGATCAACAACCCGGAAGATTGCCCGACAATTTATTACGATACGGTCATCATTCCACCGGTATTCACCGCAGAGCTGGCCTTTGGTGCCGATACCTTTGCCTGTTATGGTTCCAGCATCACCTTCGAACCACGCATCACCAATGGTCCGGCTCCATACAAATTCCGTTGGGCCACACCTCATGACCACCGCCCCGGCGATACCCTGAATTCATTTACCGCAAAAATCACATCCGACTCTACCATCGCGCTGTTGATTACCGACAATAATGGTTGTGTGGATGATGATACCATAAAGGTGTTTGTAAAACCTTTGCCCATCGTGGATTTGGGCCCGGATCAGCGCATCTGTACCTATGAGAATACCACGTTCGATGCGCAGCACGCAGATACCATGCGCTATCTATGGTTCCCAACCATGGACACCACTCGGACCATCTTGGTGCATAAAGCCAATCAATATTCGGTGAAGGTCACGGAAACCATTTGGAAGTGCTACGCTTTTGATACGGTAAACCTGTTTGTGAATGATACCGTAGTTGCTTTGGCAGGTCCCGATAAGAACCTGTGTTTTAAAGATACCTTATTGATTTTTGCCAACGGCCTGCCGACCAGCCAAACGCACAACTATACCTGGAACAACATTACCTCGAACATCCCCATGGGGAATTTGAACTCCATAAGGATATTCCCAAGTACAGATCAATGTTACGAATTGTATTCATCTGTCACGCAAGAAAAACATACTTGTGAAGATCGAGATACGGTATGTGTGAAGGTGCTTAAATTGCCGGACCTGAGGTCTTCTGTTCCTGCCCGTTGCTATGATTATGGAGATCGAAACCTCGGATTGGAAACCGGTCTGGAAACCAAGTTTGGCAAAAATGTGCGCTACTGGTGCCCTAAAGACACGCTGATGGTGGATTTCCTGGGCAGCAGCTACATCTACAGAACCAGCAGGATTAAAAACGCGGATTTGCAGGGTGGAAACCGCCGTTCTGACATGATTTGGGTTTCATACACAGATCCGGTAACCGGTTGTTTCAATAAAGACAGCTTCCGCGTAACAACCAATGGAAATCCAATCGTACAGCTGCAAAACAGGCTTTACTGCCAGGATAAAGGTTGCGCCCTGATGGATTCATCCATCATCATCCCTAAAGTGAAAACAGGTGCCTTGTACAATTGGAACATCTTCAATGCACCAAGCGGTGTTCCTGCTTCAACCCTCATCAAAGACAAGAACCAGGGTACCGGATTGCCTCCAAATTATGAATTCTGCTTTGGTGACGTGACGGAAGATTTTTATGCCGGCACTTACGACATGGCATTCTTCATACAAGATCCAATTACGGGCTGCTTCACACGCGATACCACCAGAATTGATATTGTGGGAGAGCCCAAAGCCAAGGTATTAAGCTTCCCTCAGGTATGTCTGAACGATGATACCGTGGATTTGAACCAATATGTTACCTTGAACGGTGTAACCGATCCTGTGGGTGGCCGCTGGTATGCCATTGCCAGAAACGGCGATCGCGCAGATCCGGGACTTAATGCCGCGGTGTTGAATGGACGTTATTTTGTTCCCGCCAGCGGAGATGGTGATTGGGAATTCAAGTACGTACACCTTGCTACAGGCTGTCTGGCAACTGACAGCGGAACCTTGGTGGTGAAGCAATTGCCCAAAATGACCTTGCCTGCGAACATGCGCGTTTGCAGCATTGATCCACCAATAAACCTTGCCCCAACCTTCGTTTCTCCTGTTGGAGGAACCGGTTCTTGGACAGGCAAGCGCTTAAGCGGTCCAGCCAACAGCGTATTTACTCCTGGAACTGATAATGTCGCTCAGGTGGAAGGCCCTTACTCTCTGGTGTACAGATACACCGATCCGTTCGGTTGCAGCATTCGCGATAGTTTCCAGATTCTGGTGCAGAGTATGCCTACTTTAAGCATCCTCACACCGAAGCCAGGAAGTATTTGTGATGATCAGACATTGACGCTGAACAGCAGGCTTACCTGGTCGCCGGGTGTGCAATGGACCAGCATGGGCGATGGTTCCTTCAGCGCTCAGGATACAACCAGTGTGTACACACCCGGTGCCGCAGACAAAGCGACCCGTTCGGTGATGCTGAAGGTGCAAAATGTGGCACCCACACCCAATGTGTGTCCTGCTGTGCGCGACAGCATATTGGTCAATATTCATCCTTATCCGCAAGTTGATTTCATCGGAGATCCTTTGCAGGGATGCGAACCTTTGGTAAGTTCCTTCACTTCTACGGTGAACAACTTGCCTGCATCTACGCTCAGTTACAAATGGACCTTTGGCAACGGAGACACTTCTTCTCAGGCCGATGCTCCGGGAATCATTTACAAAAGCTGGGGTAAATACACAGTAACACTTACCGTAACCAATACGGCAGGTCCTTGTGAAACAACCGTAAGCAAACCTGATTATGTCGATGTGTGGCCTGTTCCTGTAGCCCAGTTTACCTCTGATCCCCAGTATTATACCACCATTGCCTTGCCTAAATTCCAGTTCTTCAATCAAAGCTCCATCGCAGACAATTCATTGCTGCGCAACATGTGGAATTTTGGTTCCGGTAAGGCCATCGATACCAGCACACAACGCGATCCTGCATTTGCCTATGGCAAGGATACCGCTACCTACTTGGTGCAGTTAATCGTTACTTCTGATAAAGGTTGTAAGGATACTACAGATCGTACCCTGAAAATTGGTCCGGACATCATTGTGTTCATTCCGAACGCCTTTACACCTGATCAGGCAGGCCCGAACTTCAACAACAACTTCAATGTAGTGGCTCAGAATTTCTCGAGCTTCAGAATGGTAATTTTCAACCGCTGGGGCGAAAAACTCTATGAAACAAAAGACATTGACAAAGGTTGGGATGGGAAGGCCAACGGTGTGGATTGCCAACAGGATGTTTATGCCTATCTGGTAGAACTCACCAGCTTTGAAGGCAAAGTGTACAAATTCCCCGGTACCGTTACTTTGCTTCGCTAAGCAACTTTACATCAAGCTAATTGGAAGGGGGGCAAAAGCCCCCCTTCTTGTTATATTTGTGTTTCATGAAACGTGTTGTGTACCTGCTGATGCTTTGCTGCAGTCTGACTGCAGTGCATTTCAGCGCGCACGCATCACATGTGATTGGAGGGGAAATCACTTATAAAAAGCAGTCCGGAAATACCTACCAATTTCAATTGGTGGTGTATAGAAATTGCGCGGAATGTGCCTTCAATACGGAGAATTGCCCTGACATACCGGATCTTGATGTCCTTGGTGCTCCGGGAACCTTGCAGGCAGGTCAGAAACTGGGAAGCATTGACCTTTCAAAAAGCGGCATACATGACATTACGCCTGTATGCAAGACCATTCCCTCTGCATGTTCGTCAAATCCTGGCATCAATTCCGGAGTGGAAGCCTGGACTTACACAGGAACCTTTGATTTTACGGCCTTAAGTTCCGTTCAGTGTAAACTGCATATTTCTGTGCGGATAGATGCACGGACAGATGCATGGGGTACAGCGGAATATTTTTATAATTACACCGCATTGGATTTGTGCAATAACTTATCCAACAACAGCCCCAAATTAAATGCTCCGGCCTTTTACTTGTTGGCAGAACATGAACCCTTCAGGTATAATCTGCAGGCTCAGGATGTGGATGGCGATTCGCTTTCTTATCATCTTGTAGCTGCGCAGAAAGGATATGAACGCAATGTGCTGTATCCGTCCGGGTTAACACCCAAACAGCCGTTGGATGTGTTCTGTGGTGGCAGCACCCCTTGCCCTGTAAATCCAAACGCAAATCCGCCAACGGGGCTGTATCTGGATTCCTTGAATGGCGACTTGGTATTTACACCGGTCACGAACGGAGCTCGCGGCTTTCTGGTTCTGGAAGTTCGCGAATGGAGAAGGATTGGCGGGGAGATGACGCTCATAGGAACGGTCCGGAGGGATTTACAGTATTTGGTGTTGTCCGTCAAGAATGCGGCACCATCCCTAAAAATCGTGGGTACAGATGAATGGCATTGTGCCGGAGATGAATCTTGTATTGAAGTGTATGGAAATGATCCGGCGTTTTTGGGTGTGCAGGATTCCATGCTGTTGCAGGTGGATGCTGATTTTACAGGATTTCAATTTAAACAGAATAATTCGAAGCGCGGAACAGCTGATGCTTCTTTTTGCTGGACGCCAAGTAATGCTCAGGTGCGCAGTACGCCTTATCGGTTAACATTTTCGGTGCGCGACCAAGCTTGTCCTTTGAATTTAAAAGCGTTTTCAAGCATCCGGATTCGGGTGGCGGAGAAAGTTAAAGCAGGCATGGTTTTAACACCGGATACCTGCGGCTATCTGGATGCCACAGGTACTGCATCCATAGCGCATGCCGGACATGTTTACCAATGGTATCTGTTCAACAGTAAGGATGAATTGGTCGCGCAGGAAACAGGAATCCGCACCCGTTTTCAACTGCCCGAAGGCGGGCGGTTCAGGTTGAGGCTTGAATTGAAAAACGCAATTACTTCATGCCTCAGTATTGCTGAAGACAGTATTTTCATTCCTGCATTTACACGCCCGGTAACGGGCATTCATGCACCTGTGCAGCTTTGTCCCGGTATGTTGGGCACAGCAATGCTGCACGTACAAGGCGGTACCAAGCCATTTAGGTATTTATGGGACGGCCTGCCCGGTGATTCTGTGCATGCATTTCAGATGCCAACCGAACCCTGGAAATCATACCTAAAAGAAATACATTTTGTTGATCATATGGGCTGTACGGTGAAGCAGCGCCTGCAGGTTCAACCTTTTCCCTATCAGCACATTGCATTTCGTGATACAGCCATTTGCAGCAGTGCACCTGATTTGTTGCTGCGCCCCTTGTGGTCATCAACAGCCACATTGAATGTTCAGATGCTCAAAGGAACTTCGACTTTAACCGGACAATGGCCCAATTATAGATTGCGGCATCAGGGAAGTGTTGGTGTTCATGAACTGGAAGCTTTTTATTCAGATGATTTCGGTTGCATGCGGCGCGATACAGCAAGCATCTTGGTAACGCAGCTGCCGAATCATGGAATCGGGAAACTTCCCGACTTATGTGAGGGTCAGCCTGTACTTGACCTGCGCATAGAAAGTGGTTTACGGCTCTCAGGAGGAACCTGGGAGGCCGATGGAATGATCATTCCCGGTGATACGCTGATTACTTTGAATTTGCTTCCAGGCAGCATATTCATTAAGTATCGTTGGTCAGGTGGAGGATGTATTATTGAGCATGGGCAACAATTACAGGTGTTGCCAAAGCCAATTTTATCCTTGAGTGGTCAATTGCCTCATGTGCTCTGTGCTGAAAGGGAACAAACCTTGGAATTGAAAGCCACGCCTCAGGGAGGTTATTGGTATGGGAGCAACATTCAGGGGAGCACGCTCCAAATACCTGGCGCGGCAGCGTCGTTGTTTGCCGTGTATCATTATGCAGATCCGCTAAGTCACTGTGCCGATACCATACACTACCGACTTGAAACAGTGCTTCCGCCAAAATTTACACGGATTGAGGGTTATGAACCATCTATTTGTGCCGGTGAATACCTGGATGTCAGTGTGCAGTCCACGCATGGCAGTGATTTTAAATTCGGCAGCAGCCAGGAAGATGCGCTTTCATATACAGCAGGATTTCGCACGCGGTTTAGTCCTGTCCCAGTTGCCGGAAGCGCATTTCTGCAGATCACGGCCATTTCGGAGAATGTTTGTCCGGATGCAGACACCTTGCTGGCCATCCGGATTAAACCCATGCCTTTGCTCGTGCCGCAGTTCACTGCAACAAGCGGATGTGCTCCGTTTGAAACAGAATTGAACGTGAACGCGCCGCCAAGTCTGTTTCCCGATCAATATCGATGGATCAGCACCGCCCAGATTCAGTCTTTAGGTGCCCATCAATTCCGCTTCATCGGCAATGAACCGGGTATTTATCCATTGGCCCTGTATATGGAACGTGACGGCTGCAGTCAAACCTTGCTGTTGCCTGATTCCATCCACGTGCACGCGCGGCCGGTGGCTGCATTTGACGTTTTCCCCGGAACCATCATTGATTGGGAATATCCTACGGTAACCCTACAGTCCAATGCTGTTTGTCCTGATTCACTGAAACACTTTTGGACGATACAAGGACAGGGTGCGGTTGGATGGACGCAGCGTGGCGTGCGTCCGGTGGTGAACTTCCCTACCCCCGGAGATTATGACATCCTGCTGCGCGCTGTTTCAGTATTTGGATGCGCAGATGAATCCATCAGGCAGGTGAAGGTGAATCCTCCCTTAAATTATTTTGTGCCAAATGCATTCACTCCCGACGGGCGTTTGCCGGAGGAAAACAATGAATTTAAGGTTACCATTGCTGAGGAAGTTGCAGATTTTAGTCTGGTTGTTTACGATCGCTGGGGACAAAAAGTGTTTCAAGGTGATTTGCCTGAAACGGGTTGGGACGGGAGAAATGCCGATGGAACAGTACTGCCTTCAGGTGCATACGCCTGGACGCTTCAGTTTAGAACCGCCTCCGGAAGGGCTGTAGCCTCAAACGGTTTGGTGATATTATTGCGCTGAGCGACCTTACTTACGACTGGCCTTGCAGCCTGCCGTCGTTTACCCTAAGCAACAACCAGATGCTGATTACAAAAAACGACATCAGGATGAGTACACTGTTGCGCATGTCGTGGGTGACGTGGTCAATCAGCGCGTAAATAAGGGTTCCAAGCGCGATGCCCGTTTTCTCGGCAAATTCATACAAACTGAAATAGGACGCAGTATCCTGCGTGTCAGGGATGAATTTCGCATAGGTTGCGCGCGAAGTACTTTGGATGCCACCCATCACCAGGCCTACAAAAGAACCAAGGATGAAGAAGGGTAATTCTTCGCCCACGGGCAAATAATAAGCCGCAAGGCAAATCAGCACCCAAATAATTGTGGCCAGCAATAAAGCCGTTCTGTTTCCTTTTTTACCCGAAAGCCATGAAAAGAACATGGCGCCCGGGATGGCAATGAGTTGGATGATCAGCACGGTGACAATCAGGTACGAAGTACTTATTTTCAGGGTGTCTTTACCAAACAAAGTTGCCAGGTACATGATGGTTTGAACGCCCATGTTGAATACAAAAAAGGCCATGAGGAAGCGCATGAGCATTTGGTCTTTTCTGGCCATGTTCCAGGCATTATTCAACTCTTTAAAACCTTTTCCCACCATTTCACGCAGCGTCGCTTCCGTGTGGTTGCGCACTGCCGGCAAGCGGTTAAAGGTTATTTGGGAAAATGCGAGCCACCAGATGCCTACAGAAAGAAAGGATATTCTGGATGGCAATGTGTCGGCCCCGGCCAAACCAAACCATTCCGGCTTTTGGATGAGCAACAAGTTGAGGATGAGCAAAAGCACACTTCCTGCATAACCTAATGAATATCCGCGGGCGCTGAGCTTGTCAAAGCGATCGGGAGTTGCAATATCCGGCAGGTATGAATTATAGTAAACCAAACTTCCGGCGAAGCCGATGGTGCCCAGCATCAGTGTGGCGATGCCGGTGCCTACGTTCTTGCCGGTGAAAAAGAACATCGCCATGCAGCTTAATGCGCCCAGCCACACAAAAAAGCGCATATAGTTTTTCTTGTTGCCTCGGTAGTCAGATATACCTGACAAGAGCGGAGACAGGAACGCAATCAGCAGAAAAGAAGCAGAAACCGCGTATTCATAGATGGCCGTATTCTTTACCGGAACGCCCAGAACATCGACCATGGCGGGTGTTGTTTGCTGGTAGTAAATGGGGAAGATTGCCGTGGCAATACTCAGGGAAAAAACACTGTTGGCCCAATCATACATGGCCCACCCCCAAAGAGTGCGGGGTTGATTTTTTTCGAAGTTCATTGGCTGCACAAGTGTGTGCCAAGATACATCAATCAGGCTGCCATTGTATTGCCTCTATGTTTTTTCCATTGCTCCTGAGCATCTTCCAGATTGATGTTCAAGGTTTTCTTTTTCATGCCAGGAGCGGCGAACATGAAGTCCATCATGATCACTTCACAAATACTGCGCAAACCCCGGGCGCCGAGCTTATAGGCAAATGCCTGGTCAACAATGAAGTCGATGACTTCCGGAGCGATGTTCAGCTTGATGCCGTCCAGTTCGAACAGGCGCACGTATTGTTTGATGAGTGCGTTCTTGGGCGCTGTAAGGATGCTTCTGAGTGTTTCCTTATCCAATGATTCCATGGTGGTAAGGATGGGCAACCGGCCAATGATTTCGGGGATCAATCCGTAGGCACGCAAATCGGAAGGACTGATGTTTTTAAGCAGTTGGTCTTTTACAGCTTCCGGATTTCCATTGCTCGCTTTTTTAAAGCCAACCTGTTGTTTGTTGATGCGCCGGGCAATGATTTTTTCAATGCCTTCGAATGCACCGCCGCAAATGAACAGGATGTTCGAAGTGTCGATCTTCACATATTTCTGGTCAGGATGCTTGCGCCCACCTTCGGGGGCCACATGGGCAATGGTTCCTTCAAGAATTTTCAGCAATCCTTGCTGCACACCTTCACCACTCACATCACGCGTGATGGAAGGGTTGTCTGATTTGCGCGAAATCTTGTCCACTTCGTCGAGGTAAATAATGCCTCTTTCGGCCTGCTTTGGGTCGTAGTTGGCTACCTGCAGGAGCCTGGACAAAATACTTTCTACGTCTTCTCCTACATAACCGGCTTCGGTAAGTACCGTGGCATCGGCAATGCAGAAGGGCACATTCAGGAATTTAGCAAGTGTTTTGGCCAAAAGCGTTTTACCGGTTCCGGTTTCTCCGATGAGCAGGATGTTGCTTTTTTCGAGTTCTACATCCTGTGTTCCGGATTGGTGTTGCAGGCGTTTGTAGTGGTTGTAAACCGCAACAGCCATGGTTTTTTTAGCATCGTCTTGCCCGATGATGTAATGATCCAAATAATCGGTAATGGACTTCGGGCTTGGTATTTCCTGGATGGGCGTTTGTTTTGGGTCCTGCACCTGACCGTTTTCGATGCCCAATTCCTGTTCTACGATTTTAAAAGCCTGTTCTGCGCAGTTTTCGCAGATATGTCCTTCCAGCCCGGAGATGAGCATCAGGGCTTCCGTCTTCTTTTTTCCGCAGAAGGAACAATGTGCTTCTTTCGTTTTCATTCCGCTAGCTAACAGCCGTAGGTTGAAATGGTTCTTTATTTTTTCGGATTACGCCCGAGCACTTCGTCAATCATGCCATATTCCTTGGCTTCGCTGGCCGTCATCCAGTGGTCACGATCGCTGTCTTTCTCCACCTGTTCAAACGGTTGCCCGCTGTGCTCACTGATGATGTTGTACAGTTCGGTTTTCAGTTTTGAAATTTCGCGGTAGGTAATCTCAATATCTGAAGCCTGTCCCTGTGCGCCACCCAATGGTTGGTGGATCATCACCCGACTGTGTTGCAGCGCGCTGCGTTTGCCTTTTTCACCTGCGCACATCAATACGGCAGCCATACTTGCGGCCATTCCCGTGCAAATGGTGGCCACGTCGCTGCTGATATACTGCATGGTGTCATAGATGCCCAATCCTGCATAAACAGATCCTCCGGGACTGTTGATGTAAATCTGAATGTCGCGGTTGGGGTTGGAGCTTTCCAGAAACAGCAATTGTCCCATTACAATGTTGCTTACTTCATCATAAATGGGAACACCCAAAAATATTATCCGGTCCATCATCAGCCTGGAGAAAATGTCCATGGCTACAGCATTCATTTGACGTTCTTCGATGATGTTCGGTGTGAGGTTTACCACTCCGGGAACTACATCATTCATGTACTTGTCTACATAAATACTGTTCAGGCCCAGGTGTTTTACAGCGTATTTTCTAAATTCTTGTCCGTGATTCATAAGCGTTTCATTCATTAAACATCAATGGTGGTGTTTGTGTTCGTTCACATGACTGAAATACTGCTCAACGGTCACCGGAACTATATTGAGTGAAATCATGCCGCGGATGGCTTCGAAGGCTTTGCGTTGTATCACCCTGTCTGCCATTCGCCTTTTAAAGTCCTGATCTTTGAGCTGTTTCTCCGCATAATCCACAATCAGGTTTCCGGCATTCATCAGGCCGTATTGCCTGTACAAATCTGCCACATATTCGTAGGCCGCGCCGCGCAATTCATCCTCTTGAACCTGGATGTTCTGGGCACTTGCTATTTTTTCGATCACGAGTTGTCTGCGCAAAACGTCTCCTTCTTCGGCGAAGCGTGCATCGATGTTTTCGGCATTGTAGGTTTCCTGTTTGGTGGTGGTAAGCCAACGTTTCAGGAATGCTTCAGGAAGGTCGATGTTGTGTTTGATGGTGAGCAAATGACTGATTTGATGATCCAGCCATAACTCGGCTTCATTGGCATAATAGCGTTCCAGATTTTCTTTGACGCGCTGCCTGTATTCTTCTTCATTGGAAGGGTAATTTTCAGGGCCGTATATTTCCTGGTAATATGCTTCATTCAATTCGGCTGGTTCACGGCGTTTGATTTCATTTACCTGCAGTTGAAACTCCATGTTCAGGTCTTTTACCGCTTCTTCCTGAATGCCGAGTGTGTTGCGGATTACGGTATCGTTGTTGTTGAACAGCTGGAAGATGTTCACGTTCAGCACGGCACCTGGCTTCACACCGAGGAGCTGTTGCTTCAAAGCCTCATCCTGAATCATACCCGCTACCAACGATGCGGGCCTGTCCACCACGCCACCTTCCAATACGGCTCCTTGCTCGTTCAATTCGCTCAGGGTTCCGGAAATCATGTCTTCAGCTTCGGCCTGATCTACCGGTGTTAGGGTGCCCAGGCGGTTGCGCATGTAGTTGATGTCTTTATCTATTTCCTGGTCATCGACGGAAATTTGGAACAATTCAAGTACATCCTCTTTGCCAATATTCAATTCAAAAGCAGGGGCCAGGCCTAAATCGAAGGGGAACACAAAATCTTTGTCGGTTTCAGGATTAAACCTGGTGGCAACACGTTCGCTGCTCAGAGGATAGCCGAGGATGTCAATATTATGTTCGCTGAGGTAGTTGTTCAGCGTATCAGAAGCCATGCGCTGCACTTCTTCCGCAAGAATACTCTTCCCATAGAAACGTTTTACCATTTCAATAGGCGCCTTTCCGGGGCGAAATCCGCGGATGGCGATGGTTTTTTGCATTGAACGCAATTCTTTTTCAACCTGAGGCGCGTAATCTTCTGCGCTCAATTCAATGGTCAATGTTGCGTTCAGATCGTCAATCTTTTCGTAATTAACTTTCACAGGACTTCAAAATTTGGCTGCAAAGGTACTGGTTTAAGCACGAAATAGGTGTGTCCGGATTGAAGACCTGATATTGCTAACAGAGCATAAGTTTTTTAAAACAAAAGGGAAAATGATTCGCGGAAATCAATCTGCCATCACTAAAAAAGCAGGTTGACTATTCGGCCCCTGCAAGCTGCGCTGCAGGCCCTGATTGCAGGATGAAATTAATGCTTCCTGCGGGAAATAAAGTGCGGACGGGGGGACTCGAACCCACACGCCTTGCGGCACCAGATCCTAAGTCTGGCTCGGCTACCAATTACGACACGTCCGCCTGAACAAAAGCGATGCGCAAAAATTCAGTGGTGCAAAGATAGGGCGACGAAATTGCATCTGCATCATGCCTCAGAGATTAGCCTGCGGCGTCGCATTATATTTGTACATCTATGACCGTATTGACGCCAGAAGTTCAGAAAGCTGAGCAAGAGAAGCAGGAGATTGTGAAGCGTTACCGGGCTTTGTTGCGCTCGGCAGGTGCGATAGGGAATGAACGTCGGAAGTTAATCCGCACCGCCTTTGAGGTAGCCTTGGAGGCCCATCGGGGTACGTATAGAAAAAGTGGTGAGCCGTATATTTTTCATCCCTTGGCTGTGGCCCAAATTGCGGCACAGGAACTTGGGTTGGGGCCTAATTCCATTGCTTGTGCCCTGATGCATGACGTGGTTGAAGATTCTGATGTAACTCTGGAGGATATTGAATTGCAGTTTGGGCCTAAAATTGCCCGGGTGATCAATGGTTTAACCAAGATTTCTGCGGTGCATTTCGAAGCCGGTCAAAGCGTACAGGCAGAAAATTTCCGCAAGATGTTGCTCACCATCAGCGACGATTTACGTGTTATTCTGGTGAAGTTATGCGACCGTTTGCACAATATGCGTACCCTGAGCAGCATGTCGCACAGCAGTCAGTTGAAAATTTCATCCGAAACATTATTCCTTTACGCACCGTTGGCACACAGACTTGGGTTGTATGCCATTAAAACAGAGTTGGAAGACCTTTCCATCAAATACACAGAGTCGGAGAAGTACGAAGAAATAGCGCGCAAACTGGCGGCCACAAAAACACAACGAAACAGATACATCAGAGAGTTTATCGAGCCCTTGCGCGAAAAACTTGAAACGGCAGGGTTGAACATCTGCGAAATAAAAGGCCGGCCGAAATCCATTTACAGCATCCTGCAAAAAATGAGGAAGCAGGGTATTCCCTTTGAGCAGGTTTATGATCAGTTTGCCATCCGCATTATTGTGAATTCGGATCCGCAACATGAAAAAGAAGCATGCTGGCGTGCCTTCAGCATCATTACCGACATTTACAAAACGCAGGCAGATCGGCTCAGGGATTGGCTCACCACTCCGAAAGCCAATGGTTATGAGGCCCTGCACACCACCGTGCTTGGACCTAAAGCGAAATGGGTAGAGGTGCAAATTCGCAGCAAGCGGATGGACGATATTGCCGAACGCGGACTGGCTGCACATTGGCGGTATAAAGCCAGCAGCGCACAGACCACACCTCAGGACGCCACCTTCGATAATTGGCTGGCTCGGGTGAAGGAAATGGTTGAAAACCGGGAACTCAACGCCTTAGAGTTTCTTGATGATTTTAAATTCAGCCTGCTGAGTGAGGAAATTTATGTGTTTACGCCCAAGGGCGACATCCGCAATCTGGCCAACAAAAGCACGGCGTTGGATTTTGCATTTGAAATACACAGCGATATCGGTGCCAAGTGCATCGGAGCTAAAGTGAATGGAAAACTTGTGCCCATCAGTCATACCCTTAAAAACGGAGATTTGGTGGAAATCATCACGTCCCAAAAACAAAGGGTACATGAAGACTGGCTGGATTTTGTGGTTACCGGAAAAGCCAAAGGCAAAATCCGCAACAGCCTTCGGGAAGACAAGCGGCAAAAGGCAGAAGAAGGTTTGGAGCTGCTGCAGCGTAAATTCAGGAATGCCAAAGTGCAATTCAACGACCAGATGGCGCAGCGGGTGATGCGTTACTTCCATCAAAAGTCATTGACGGATTTATACTACAACATCGCCCTGGGGAAAATCTCCAGAGAAGACCTCGAAGTGTCCAAGATTTTGGCACCCAAGGAAGAAAAAAGCACGAACGAAGAGTTGATTCCCGCATCCAAGGAAGACAGTGCCATTCCTTATGTTCCGCGCAAAAATGAAGAAATCATCGTTGGTGACGACCATGAGCTGAATTATTCATTGGCCAAATGCTGCAACCCCATCCCCGGTGATCCAATTTTCGGGTTTGTGACCATTGGGGAGGGCGTGAAGATTCACCGCATCAATTGTCCCAATGCCATATCGCTGATGAGTAATTACGGGTACCGCATCATCAAAGCAGAATGGAAGGCGAAGTTTAATTTCGATAAAGCTTTTCTTGCGGGCATCCGCATTTCCGGCATTGACGACGTAGGCGTGGTAAGCCGCATTACCGATTTGATTTCCAAAGAGTTGCAGGTAAACATGAAGTCCATCACCTTCAGCAGCCAGGCCGGCACCTTTGAAGGAACCATCATCTTGTACATTTACGATACCACACACCTGAATGAACTCATACACAAGCTGGAATCTACCAACAAGCACATGACGGTAACGAGGATAGATCTGGCTTAAACCTTGCTGATTGCGGACTTATGCATCCGCATCTTCCCAGTAACGCAGTTCGCGTGTACGTTCAAATACGCTGCGCAGCATTTCTTCTTCTGCCGGTGAAAGATCCTTTTTGCGGCGTTCAAATACCCTGCGCACTGTTGCCAGTGCCTGGTCGGGCTTATGGGTCACAAAGCCTGAGGCACCGCCCCAGGCAAAATCCGGAATGAAGTTCCGGGGGAATCCCGCCCCAAATACATTACAGGCAACGCCAACCACAGTGCCGGTATTGAACATGGTATTGATGCCACATTTGCTGTGGTCGCCCATAATCAATCCGCAGAATTGCAGTCCGGTTTTTTCGAAACGCTTGCTGCCGTAATGCCACAGCTTCACTTCGTCATAGTTGTTCTTCAGGTTGCTGTTGTTGCTGTCTGCGCCAAGATTACACCAGGTGCCAATGACGCTGTTCCCCAGAAATCCTTCGTGGGCCTTGTTGCTGTATCCCAGCACTACTGAATTATTGATCTCTCCGCCTATTTTACAATGTGGGCCGATGCTGGTTCCGGTGTAAATGCGCGTTCCCATCTTCAATTGACTGTGCGCGCCCAGGCTGAACGGCCCGCGAATCAAACAGCCTTCCATCACTTCGCTGTCGGCATCCAGATAAACCGGGCCTTCAGTGGTGTTGAAAATACTGCAGTTTGCCTTTGCACCAGGTTCCAGGAATACCGGATAGGAGCCAATCACCTTATTGCTGGGGTCTAGTGGAGCGCTTTCGCGTCCTTGCGTGATCCAGGCAAAGTCTGCCTTGATCTGTTCGGCATTGTGCAAAAACAAATCCTGGGGCCGGCGGATCATGACCACCGGATGTTCGTGCGTATGTTGGGTTTGGGGTGCACCGGCCTTGCGCAGCAAGAGGGTTCCGTCGGGATGCATCAGTGTGTCACCGGCCTGCATGGTGGTCATGGATTGAAGCAGGGCAGCGTCGGGTAAGAGGCGTCCGTTAATGGACCAACTCGAGTGTTCCGAACCCGTGAACAAAGCGCTCAGATGCGGTACAGTTACATAGGAAACTGCGCCGGCTCCAAGCAGCCTGGACCATTTCTCGGCGATGCTCAGTATCCCTGTGCGCAGGTCAGCTGCGGGTCGGGTAAGGGTCAACGGATACAGGTCGCCGTGCAGCGCGTCGTCGAAAAAGTTGAGGCCAATCATGATGCTGCAAATTAACCGATAAAGCCACGTTACTTTTCAGCGGGCGCTGTGGAAAAAAGAAAACCCCGCCGCAAGGCAGGGTTTCATGATTTTTCTGTGGAAAAGCTTCAGCTCTTCTTCCCGTAGCGCTTGTTGAATTTATCAATACGGCCGGCGGTATCTACAAGTTGCTGTTTGCCTGTGTAGAAAGGGTGTGACTTGCTGGAAATTTCCAATTTGTACAAAGGATATTCGTTGCCGTCTTCCCATTTGATGGTTTCTTTGGTGTCCACACATGAACGGGTAAGGAAGGCGTAATCCGCACTCATATCCTTAAAAACTACCATACGGTATGAGGAAGGATGGATGTCTTTTTTCATGACAGCTTGCTTTTTTCGGGGGTGCAAATATAACCAAACAATGCCTTATTGCAAGCAAGGGAAAGAAATGAAGTATGGATCGCAATACATGGTGGTTTATATCCTCGGAATCTGCTTATGTTCGCAAGGGAATGAACAGTCAGCGTACCGACATCATGGGGCACCGGCAGATTTTGCTCACGTTGGACCGCATTGCCCTCGAAATTTGTGAAAGACATCATGCTCATGGTTGCCTGCTGCTTGGCGGTATTGGCGAGCGAGGTTTTCTTTTGGCTTCATTGCTGTCGCCAAGAATTGCCCGTCACCACAGTGCCGGTGCGACTTTGTTCAGGGTAGATTTTGACCGTGTTGCCTTCAATCCTGCGCACATTGAATATTCGCCCAAGCCAATGTTTAACGGGCAACATGTGCTTGTGGTGGACGACGTGCTGAATTCGGGCAAAACCTTGGTGCATGTGATACAGCCGATTGTGGCTGCATGGCCGCTGTCGCTGGAAACGGTTTTTCTTGCGGAACGCAGCTACCGCAGTTTCCCGGTTCGCGCCGATTACGTAGGTATTTCACTGGCAACCACCCTGCAAGAACACGTGTTTTTTGAAGCAGGCAATCAGGATGACTTAAAACTCTACCTTCAATAACATAGGACGATGAATGAACAAACCATGAAGCGCCAGGGTGCGCATCCTAAGGCTTTGCCTTACCTGTTCCTTACGGAAATGTGGGAGCGATTCGGCTATTACCTGATGTTGGGAATCTTTTCTCTGTACATGCTGGACAGCCAGCAAAATGGTGGAATGGGATTTTCTCCTGAAGAGAAATCCGATATTTACGGAACATACTTAGGTTTGGTGTACCTGACCCCGTTCCTTGGTGGTTTGCTTGCCGATCGTTTGCTGGGATACCGAACCTCTATTTTTATCGGTGGGTTGTTGATGGCTGCAGGTTACTTCGGTTTGTCAATGAAGGGTGAAACTACTTTTTATGTTTCCTTGTTGCTCATCATTCTGGGGAATGGATTTTTCAAGCCCAATATTTCGACACTTTTAGGAAACCTCTACAATAAAGAGGAATACCGGGGGAATAAAGACAGCGGTTACAACATCTTTTACATGGGCATCAACATTGGTGCATTCGCCAGCAACTTCATCGCCGCTTACTTCCGAATCAATTACGGCTGGAGCTGGGCCTTTGCTGCTGCCGGTTTTGGCATGCTGCTGGGCTTGATGGTGTTCTACGCTGCTACCAAGCACATCCGCGAGGCCGATGTAATTAAACCGATGGAAGCTGGTGACATGAGTACCGGCAGGATCCTGTTGTTCACCTTGGTTCCGATGTTTGCTTTTGGTATTTTGGGTTACCTGATTCCCGGGAACTTACTGGGCACCGACAGCAATGACGCGTTCATTTTTGGATGTATTCCGGTGGTTTTGTTCTTTTTGTATCTGTATTTCAAAGCCCGTCAGGAAGACAAGCGGCCCATCGGGGCGCTGCTGGCCGTATATGGCTGTTTGGTTGTGTTCTGGGCTGTGTTTCATCAGAATGGTGATGCCTTGACAGTTTGGGCAGAACAGCATACAGACAGAGTTCCGTCCGCAACGGTTGGGAAAACGCTAGAAGTGATGAAGCTCAACCAGGTTGTGCGCAACGATTCCATTGTTCGCCTGGATAAGGCTTCCTTTAAAAAGCATCAGAAAGCGGTAAAAGCGCAGGATTCCGTCCTGCGTGTTCAGGGCCGTTCTGATGAGCGACTTGTGCTGGGCAATGAACTCAAATCGCAGACCGCAAGCAGGGCCTATTTCAGCAATCTTCCTGCGTCGCAGCTTCCCGCAGAAGGACAAAGTTTGAAATTGATTTCTACAGAATTATACCAGAGCGTGAATCCCTTCTGGGTGGTGTTGCTTACGCCCATTGTGGTTGGCTTTTGGGGCTTTCTGCGCAGGCGCAGGAAGGAGCCGAGCACAGCCGCGAAAATCACGATTGGCCTGGTCATCACCGCGCTCAGTGCATTGGTGATGGTGGCCGCCGTGCGCAGCACCGATATCGAACACAATAAGGCAAGCAGCTGGTGGCTGATTGCCTCTTATGCGGTCATTACTTTGGGAGAGCTGTGTTTGTCGCCCATGGGATTGTCGCTGGTTTCAAAACTCAGTCCGCCACGCATCACGGCATTGATGATGGGTGGATTTTTCCTCAGCACTTCGGTGGGAAACAAACTTTCAGGAATGCTCAGCGGCATGTGGGAAGGTTTTGAAGATAAATCCAACTTCTTCCTGATGAATTGTTTGCTGGCCCTTGCCGCGGCGGCCATCATGTTCCTGCTGCTGCGCTGGCTCAATCAGGTGCTGCGTGAAAAGAATATTTCCTGATGTATTTGCCTATTTTAGCCGCCTTACTCGACCCAATTCTATGAAAAACAACAATACCAAAATTCTGCTCTCCTTTGTGGTAGCGCTGCTGGTCAGCATACTGCTGTTCAATCAGGTGCTCGGCATGAGCTTCGATGTGCCTGCACAACAATTCCAAATCTATCTTTATTCTGTAGTGATTGCCTTCCTGACCGCCATCATGGTCTGGATTTTTGGACAAAAAGAACATCCTGCAGGCCTCAGGCTGCTGTTCTTCACAGAAATGTGGGAACGCTTCAGCTACTACGGAATGAGGGGCCTTTTGATTTTGTACCTGACCAAAACCTATGCTGAAGGCGGTCTTGGCTTCGACGACAATACCGCAGGTCTGATTTACGGGGTCTATACCGGATTGGTGTACCTCACACCCATCATCGGCGGATGGCTTGCAGACAATTTCATCGGGCAGCGCCGTTCCATCACCATCGGAGGCATTTTGATGGCACTGGGTCAATTTGCCCTCGCCACCAATGCAGGAATGGGGTCTTTCTACGCAGGTCTTGCCATGTTGATTGTGGGCAATGGATTTTTCAAACCCAATATTTCCATTGTGGTTGGACAGTTGTACGACAATCAGGATCCGCGCAAAGACCGCGCATTCAATATTTTCTACATGGGCATCAACCTTGGGGCCTTCTTGGCTCCGTTGGTATGCGGTTTCCTTGCCGAAGATTTCTTCGCAACCAAGCAGGCACAGGCAGATGGCAGCATGAAGGTGACCCAATACGCGTTCCAGTATGGTTTTTTGGCTGCCGGTATTGGCATGGCCTTAGGTCAGTTGATGTTCAATACGCTTGGGCAGAAATACCTCGGTGACATCGGCAAACGCCCGGCCAACAAAAACCTGGCAGCGGGTGACATCGTGGACAACATGAATGCATCCGGCAGTGGTTTGACCAAAGAAGAAAAAGACCGCACCAAAGTGATTGTGATTCTCGTGGCCTTCGTAACCTTCTTCTGGGCAGGTTTTGAACAGGCTGGTGGCGCACTTTCGCTCTATACAGATAAATACATCGACCGCGAGGTGAGCGATTTCCTGATTCCCACATCCTGGTTTCAGAGTGTGAACCCCCTATTCATCGTGATGCTTGCTCCGCTGTTTACCATTTTGTGGTCGAGCCTGAACCGTTCCAATAAAGAACCCAATACGCCCGTGAAAATGGGTCTGGGCATGATTCTGCTCGGTCTTGGCTTCCTGTTGATGGTAGGTGCGGTATTGCAGCGCGGTGGCGAAGTAGCCGATTCGGGCATCAAAGCCAGCATTTACTGGATGCTTGGAACTTACCTCATCCATACCTGTGGTGAATTGTGCCTCAGCCCGATTGGACTTTCAATGGTTACCAAACTGGCGCCCGTAAAACTGGCTTCACTGTTGATGGGCGTATGGTTCCTCAGCAGCTTCGTTGCCAATAACCTGGCCGGATTGACCGTAGGATTCGTGGAGAAACTCGGTGCCATGACCATCTTTGGAGGTATTGCAGGATTTACCATTTTCATGGGATTGGTCCTGATTGCCCTCAACAAGAAACTCCTTGCCATGATGCACGGAGTGAAATAAGAAACTTTAACGCCGTTGTGCGTTTGTTTGGCCGGGGATGTCTTGACGGATGTCCCCGGTTTTTTTTACAGCCCACAGGCACAGGCCATTGAGGGCTTAGCAGGTTTTAGTAAACCCCGGAAGTGTTTAGGCACATTCCGTGTCAGCCAAGAGTGAATCTCTGTTCTTACTTCACAGATAAACAACTAATTTTGCCGCCTTATCAGATACTGCCTCTATGGAAATGTTTGAACAAGTAGCCTCCGGACAAAAGAGTATTTGCGTCATCGGATTGGGTTACGTAGGTCTTCCTTTGGCACTTGAATTTGCCAAGAAATTCAAGGTTGTTGGATTCGACATCAATGAAAAGCGCGTAGAAATGATGCGCCGCGGCGAAGATCCCAGCCGTGAACTTCCCTCCTCCGAATTTGAAGGCAGAAACATTACCTTCACCCACCTGCTTGATGAAATCAGGGATTGTGGTGTGTACATCGTTGCCGTGCCAACACCCATCAATGATGCCAATGAGCCGGATCTTATTCCGCTCATCAAGTCGAGCGAAACGGTTGGAAAGGTCATCAGCAAAGGTGATTACGTGGTTTATGAAAGTACAACCTATCCCGGATGCACTGAAGAAGATTGCGTACCTGTGATTGAACAATACTCCGGACTTAAAGCCGTTCAGGATTTTAAAGTTGGTTATTCTCCCGAGCGGATCAACCCGGGCGATAAAGAACGCCCGCTTCCAAAAATTCTGAAAATCGTTAGCGGTTGTGATGCGGAGAGTTTGGACAACCTGGCAAAGTTGTATGGTGCCATTATTGAAGCAGGCATTCACCGGGCGCCTACCATCAAGGTTGCGGAAGCCGCAAAAATTGTGGAAAATACCCAGCGTGACGTGAACATCAGTTTGATGAACGAACTGTCGCTCATCTTTGATAAAATGGGTGTGAACACCTACGACGTTATTGAAGCTGCCGGAACCAAGTGGAACTTCCACAAATACTTCCCCGGCCTTGTGGGCGGGCATTGCATTGGTGTTGATCCTTATTACCTGCTGCACAAAGCCGAAGCGCTGGGCTTTCATCCCCGCGTGATTGCCGCAGGTCGCTTCACCAATGACGCAATGGCAGCCCACATCGCAAAGGTGGCAGTGCAAAAGTTGATCAAGGCAGAACGCAACGTAAAGAACAGCCGTTTATTGATTCTGGGTGCTACCTTCAAAGAAGATGTAAGCGACATCAGAAACAGTAAAATCGTAGATATTGTACGTGAACTTGAAAGTTATGAGGTGAATGTGGAAGTAGTAGATCCGCACGCCGACAGCGATGAACTGCAACACGAATATCAGTTTGGGCTAAAGGCAGAAATCGGAAGTGGTTACGACGGCATCATTCTCGCAGTTCCACATGCAGCATACCGCAACCTGGAAGAATCTTGGTTCCTGGAGCGATTGAATCCGGGCGGATTCTTGTTGGATCTTAAAGGATTGTACCGGGCACGCTTCCACAAGTTGGATTACTGGAGCCTCTGAGTTTAACAAAACAAAAACCGCCCGGCCTTTCAGGCAAGCGGAACCAACGTATATGGACAAAGCCAGCCGTCAGCGCATGAACCAGGTGAAAGTGGAGGTGAACAAAAGGTTCACTGCCTACCTGGAGCAGACGGGGCAGCGGAAAACGCCGGAGCGCTACGCCATTCTGGACGAAATCTATTCCCACAGAACACACTTCGACGTAGATACCCTGTTTCTTCAAATGAAAAACAGGAAGTATCAGGTGAGTAGAGCCACCGTGTACAATACGCTCGATTTACTGGTAGCTTCAGGTTTGGTAAAACGGCATCAATTTGGCCAAAATACCAGCTTCTACGAACAGGCCTACGGCTACAGGCAACATGACCACCTCATTTGCCAGCAGTGCAACAAGGTGCTGGAATTCTGTGATCCGCGCATCCAACAAATTACCACAACCATGGGGGATTTGCTTAAGTTTGATGTGGACCACCACTCGTTGCACCTCTATGCTTTGCCCAGGGCCGATGAGCATGGAAATTGCCAACACTGCGGCATTCAGGTGGCACAAGAACAAAGCAAAAGCTAAAGCATGGTTGACGTACTCTTAGGCCTTCAATGGGGCGATGAAGGCAAAGGCAAAATAGCCGATTTCCTGACACCACAATACGACATAGTTTGTCGCTTTCAGGGTGGCCCCAATGCAGGTCATAGTTTGGAGTTCAACGGGCAAAAACATGTGTTGAATACCATTCCGAGCGGCATTTTCCATCCCGGCATTGAAAACTTGATTGGAAATGGTGTAGTGATTGACCCTGTGAAGTTATTGGCGGAGATCGCACGCGTGGAACAAGCAGGTGTTGATGTGGCCGCCAGCCTGCGCATCAGCAGAAAAGCCCACCTGATCCTGCCAACACATCGTTTGCTCGACCAGGCCCTGGAAAATGCGCAGGGAGCTACCCGAATTGGAAGTACGCTGCGCGGCATCGGCCCGGCTTACAAGGATAAAACAGGCCGCACCGGTTTGCGTATGGGCGACATCAATGCGGCTGGTTTTGAACAGCGCTACCATGCCGTAACCAGTTTCCACCTGAAAAATATTTTGGCCCTCGGTCTGACAGATTTTGACCTGGACGCCATGCATACTGAGTTTTTTGCTGCAGTGGACGGATTGCGCCGATTTACCCAAGTGGACAGCGAATATTGGTTGCATGAACACATTCTCGCAGGGCGAAAAATCCTTGCCGAAGGTGCTCAGGGCAGTATGCTGGATGTAGATTTCGGTACTTATCCTTATGTGACCAGCAGCAATACCATCAGTGGTGGTGCCTGCATCGGACTGGGTATTGCTCCTCGCTATATTGGCAAGGTGAGCGGCATTTTTAAAGCTTATTGCACGCGCGTGGGTGAAGGTCCGTTTCCTACAGAACTTCACGACGAAACCGGTGAATGGCTGCGCCAACAAGGCAAGGAGTTTGGAGCAACCACGGGCCGTCCGCGGCGCTGTGGCTGGATAGATCTGGTTGCCCTGAAATATGCCATCATGTTGAGTGGCGTTTCAGAACTGATCATGATGAAAAGTGATGTGCTCAGCTCCATGTCCGTGATTCAGGCTGGCATCGGCTACCGCGATGCACAGGGAACCACCGACCGCATTCCTTTTGGCATCAACCAGAAAGACCTTGTTCCTGTTTATCAGGAATTTGAAGGCTGGGATGAAGACATTACCGGCGCACGCTCCGTTGATGCGCTGCCGGGAGCACTCCAAAACTATGTGCAGTTTCTGGAGCAGTATTTTCAACTGAACCTGCGCATCATTTCCGTTGGTCCTTCCCGCGAACAAACAGTAATCCGCTAAGCCATGAGCAAACCCACGGTGGTGCTGGGCGCAACAAATAATCCGGAGCGTTATGCCTGGAAGGCGGCCATGATGTTGCTGGAACATGGACACGATATGCATCCTGTAGGCATCAGAAAAGGCGAAGTTGGTGGAAGGGAAATCTCCAGATCCTTCCCCGATGTGCCCATCCATACCATTACCCTGTACCTGAATCCCAATCACCAGCTTCCCTGGTTTGAAACCATTCTGAACAGTGGTGCGCAGCGCATCATTTTCAATCCGGGTACCGAACACCCGGCATTGATGGAAGCGGCTGAAGCAGCCGGCATGGAAACGCTGGAAGCCTGTACATTGGTGCTGTTGCATACCGGTCAATACTGAATCCATGAGCGAAACCCTGAGCGTAGTGGTCATCACCTACAATGAGGAAGCCAACATCAGGCGTTGCCTTGAATCCGTGGCTGCCGTGGCCGATGAGGTGATGGTGCTTGACTCCGGGTCCGAAGATCAAACCCGAACCATCGCTGCCGAACTGGGCGCACGGGTGGAAATACATCCGTTCGACGGGCATATTGAACAAAAAAACAGGGCCCGCGCAATGGCTACCTGCACCTGGGTTTTGTCATTGGATGCCGATGAAGCGTTGGACACTCAACTCCGCTCGTCGATTCTTCGGCTGAAAGCTGAAGGAAGTCCATATGTTGCCTATACCATGAACCGTTTGAACTTTTATCGGGGCAAGGCCATCAAAACCTGTGGCTGGTACCCCGACCGGAAGTTGCGCTTATGGAGGAATGGTGTTGGTAGTTGGACAGGTAAAAACCCCCATGATAAGTACGTGGTTCCCGGAGCAGCGCCGATAGGCCATTTGCCCGGCGATATTTTGCATGATACCTACCCTGACAAGGAAGCACTGATCAGACAGTCGAGGAAATTCGCTTCCATCAGTGCCCGGAACCTGAAAGAGCGGAACAGCTTTCTGTTAACTGTAAAAATGCTCTTGGGCCCGCTGTTTCGGTTTGTGCGCACCTGGATTTTTCAGCGCGGCTTTGCCAGCGGCAGCAGGGGCTGGGAATTATGCACCTGGCAGGCGCGGGAAGTGTTCATGAAATACAGGGAAGCCTTACTTCTAAAGCAAAAGAAAGGCTGAAAATTCAACCTTTGGCTCCCCGGTACATCCGGCCTTTCCAGTTGGTGGGTAAAGGAAGCAAAAAGAACAAAGCCGTAGCAGGCGTGAGCAGGCTGAGGTACCATTCGTAGCGCAAAAGCTGCAGCAGGGTAGGGGCATTCAGGCCCAAAAGCGCATAAATGCGTTGTATCTGTAGCCCTTGCAAGATCCATTTCAGCATCCATAAAATGAGCGCCGTGGCGGTTTGTACGAAAAAAAGTACGGGCACACACACATAGAACAATCCGAAAACACCAAACAAAATCCACCAATACCAGGGCAGCTCTGTGCCGCCGCTCAGCCAGCGTTTTCGTTGGTGCAGCAGGGCTACACGTGAAGGGATGGCTTCCGTGTAAGCGAGTACATCCGGGGCCATCACATTGTCCCACTTCCAGCCGCGCCTGCAAATTTCCTGATACAGTTTGTAGTCTTCGGTGATGCTGAAGCGGATGGCGGCATAGCCTCCTGTTTCCCAATAAGCTTTTGCACGAACGGCCATGTTGTTGCCAACGGCTGTGGCCGGAACGCCGCTGTAGGAAATGATGTTCAGCAGACCCATGAAGTAAGCCCAGTCAATTTCTTGGTTCTTTGCCTGCAACCCTTCACCACGTACCATAGTGGTTCCGCTTACCACACCTGTTTCGGGTGTAAAGCGACGCAGCAGTCCTTTAGCCCAGCTCGGCGGCACCTGAACATCGGCATCTGTAATCAGATAGAACGTTCCTTTGGCGTGCGGATCCAACTGGGCCATTACCCGTGCCTTAGCTTTGAGTGGAAGATCCGTGTCCTGAATTTGGATGAGCTTGAATTGCGGTTTGTCTGCAATGAATGCAGCCACAAGCTCTGAGGTTTGATCGGTGCTCTGGTCGTTGCCAATAAGCACGTGCATCAGCGCTTTGGGATAATCCAGGGCATGCAACGCTTCCAGGCATGCAATGATGTGTGCTTCCTCGTTTCTGGCGGCAACCATGATGGTAAGCTCCGGCCAGGATTCCGGGTCGGGTTGCACACTGCTGCGGTAGCGATACAATACCAGCAGTTGCAGCGCCTGAACCATCAGGTAGATGAATGGGATGGCCGTGAGCAGGTAAATCACAAGGATGCAAAGGTATAGCCTGCCCGTTGGGCAAACTCCAGATAACGCGGCAGCAGAAACTCCAGATTTTCTCTGGCTTTTTCACTGTCGTGGAACACCACAATACTGCCCGGTGCGGTTTGGCGTTGCAGGAATTCCAAGGCCCGCTTTCGGTTGAGGTGCGGTTGATAATCGGCACTCAACAAAGTCCACATGATGATGCGGTATTGGTCTTTCAGTTGCTGTTCCTGGGCACGGGTCATCCGGCCGTAGGGCGGACGAAACAGGTCGCTGTCAATCCAGCGGGCTGCTTCAGCAACATTCTCAAGGTATTTAGCGGTTGGCGTTTTCCATCCTTTCAGATGGTTCATGGTATGGTTCCCACAACGGTGGCCATTGTTCATGATTTGTGCGTACACTTCAGGGAATTTGCGCACATTGTCGCCCACACAAAAAAAGGTTGCCTTGGCCTGAAACCGGCCCAACACTTCCATGGCCCAGGGGGTGATTTCAGGATGGGGGCCATCATCGAAGCTTAGGTACAGCACCTTCTCCCGCGTTTTGAGCTTCCATTCCCTGTGCGGAAAGAGATTTCTGACCAATCCCGGAACACGGAGGAAGAGGTTCAAACGCTGAGCACCATTTTGTAGTGCGGGATGTTGCACTCGTAGAACAATTCGCCAACGGCATGAAAGCCCTGACGCTGATAAAGGTTCATGGCCGGCACCTGTGCATGCAGGTACACCGTGCGGTTTTTGGGAACGTCGTGCAGCAGTGCTTTCAGCAGAATGGTTCCAACGCCCATCTTCCGGTATTCTGGCAAAACGGCGAATCGTTCCAGCTTGTAACCATTTGTTGTTTCTCGCCATCGCGCAGTTCCTGCGGCTTTCCCTTCCACCAGCACCAGGTAATGCCTGGAACTGACTTCAAATTCATCGTATTCTTCTTCTTCGGAAACCTGCTGTTCTTCAACAAACACCTTGCGGCGGATGGAGAAAGCCTGATTCAGCTCGTGTTCTTTGACTGCTCTTATGACCTCTGTATTCACAACCTTGGCTAAACCTCAAAATTTGCTACTTTTGCCGACAATATCAACTATGTCGCAAGCAAACCTCGTTTCCCTCCTTGGTGATCAGGCTGAATATCTGCTCAATCACGAATGCAAAACCATTTCCAAAGAGCACCTGCACCTGCCCGGCGGTGATTTCATTGACCGCGTTTTTGCGCAATCAAACAGAAATCCTCAGGTGCTGAAAAGTTTACAAGCGATTTACAACAACGGACGTTTGGCCGGAACAGGATACATGAGCATCCTGCCTGTGGACCAAGGCATAGAACACAGCGCCGGTGCCAGCTTCGCGCCCAATCCCATTTATTTCGACCCTGAAAACATCATCCGTTTGGCGATGGAAGGTGGCTGCAACGCCGTAGCTTCTACATACGGAGTCCTTGCCGCCAATGCACGCAAATACGCACACAAAATCCCGTTCATTGTAAAAATCAACCACAACGAATTTTTGAGCTATCCCAACAAGTTCGACCAAATCATGTTTGGAACCATTCGTGAAGCCTGGAACATGGGTGCTACCGCTGTGGGCGCAACCATCTATTTCGGCAGCGATGAAAGCGCAAGGCAGATTCAGGAGGTTTCCAAAGCCTTCGAAATGGCGCACGAACTGGGCATGGGCACCATCCTGTGGTGTTACCTCCGCAACAGCGGATTTAAGAAGGATGGTGTGGATTACCATACCAGCGCTGATTTGAGCAGCCAGGCCAACCATTTGGGTGTAACCATTCAGGCCGACATCATCAAACAGAAGCTTTCTACCAACAACGGCGGATACAACGCAGTGCAATTCGGCAAAACCCACCCAAAGGTGTACAGCGAACTGACTACCGATCACCCGATTGACTTGTGTCGTTACCAGGTGGCCAACTGCTACATGGGCAGGGCCGGCCTGATCAACAGTGGCGGAGAAAGCAAAGGTGCCAGCGATATGGCTGAAGCCGTAGCTACTGCCGTGATCAACAAGCGCGCCGGTGGTGCCGGACTGATCAGCGGTCGCAAGGCCTTCCAGAAGCCAGTTGCCGAAGGTGTAGCTTTGCTGAACGCCATCCAGGACGTATATCTGAATCCGCAGGTAAGCATCGCCTGATTCTGTCAGGTCCCCCGGATAGTCCCACACAAACTACGGTTATGGAATTTGAAGAAGAAGACAGCGGCGAAAAGCCAAGTTGGTTTCAGCGTGTTCGCGAGAACATCGTTACCAAAACCAAAGATAAAAAGTTCACGCCCGATGGATTGTGGGAGAAATGTCCGCGGTGCAAGGCCATTGTGCCCGCCAAAGACATCATCAACAACTGTTACGTTTGCACGCAGTGTGAATACCATGTAAAGATTGGATCCCGCGAATATTTCAATATTCTTTTTGATGAGGGCAATTTCACCGAACTGGATCCCAACCTGAGCAGCGGCGACCCCCTGCATTTCACCGATACCAGTTCGTATGTTGATCGCATCCGTGTGAGCCAGTCCAAATCAGGGCTGAAAGATGCGTTGCGCAGTGGAACCGGCACCATGAACGGCATTCCTGTAGTGATTGCCTGTATGGATTTCGGCTTTATTGGCGGTTCCATGGGAAGTGTGGTCGGAGAGAAAATTGCCAGGGCCATTGATTACGGACGACAGCACCGCATACCGGTTATTGTGATCAGCAAATCAGGGGGCGCGCGCATGATGGAAGCGGCCTTCTCGCTGATGCAAATGGCAAAAACGAGCGCCAAGCTCGCACTGCTTGCGCAGGAAGGCATTCCTTACATCTCCATACTTACAGATCCAACAACAGGAGGTGTAACCGCTTCTTATGCCATGTTGGGTGATTTCAACATCGCCGAGCCGGAAGCACTGATTGGCTTCGCCGGCCCCAGGGTGATCAGAGAAACCATCGGTAAAGATTTACCCAAAGGATTTCAAAGCTCGGAGTTTCTTCAGGAACATGGCTTTGTTGATTTTATCGTAAAGCGCTTTGAGATGAAGCAGAAAATCGCAGGCTTATTGAAACTGATCTGGGAACCCCAAGGCAATTAATGCACCAAACAATAAAAAGAACTATATGAACTTCCCCGAAAACCTCAAGTACACCAAAGAACACGAATGGGTTCGTGTTGAAGGCAATAAAGCCTGGATTGGCATTACAGATTTTGCCCAAAGTGAATTGGGTGATATCGTTTTTGTGGACATCCAGTCTCAGGACGGGGTCCTCAACCAAGGAAGCATTTTTGGAACTGTGGAAGCCGTAAAAACGGTAAGTGATTTGTACATGCCGGTAGCAGGAACCATCGTTGAAGTAAATGCATCTTTAGATGGCGCTCCTGAAAGCGTAAACCAGGATCCTTATGGCGATGGCTGGATGATCTGTGTTGAGATGAGCAATACTGCACAACTGGATGAATTAATGGATGCAGCAGCTTATACCGCTATGGTAGGCGCTTGATTTCCACCATATTCGTTACATAAAAAATGCCGGCAAACACCGGCATTTTTTATGTAAAAAACCATTTATTTTTCTAATGCAAAGGCGCAGCCTGAAACAGGATGTGGAATTCGTTTTCACCTTTGCTGTTTACGGAATAATCAATCCGGGCTCCGTGTAAATTCAAAATGTGTCGTACAATCCTCAATCCCAGCCCGGAACCCATCACCATGCGTGCATTTGCACCTCTTGAAAACGCCTTAAACAGCCGGTCTGCCTCGGCATTGTTTAAAGTAGGGCCATTGTTGCTGATAACCACGGTTATTTGATCATCCTGCTCCTGAATAATGCGCAGCAATGCCTCATGATTTGTGGAGTACACACAGGCATTCTTCAACAAGTTTAGAAATGCAATATCCAGCATGTCAGGAACAGCGGCAACCTGCAGTTCATAGTTCACCTGGTCGCTGACTTCCGCAGAAAAAACCATGGAAAACTCCGGATGTAACGATTTAACACGTTCATAGGCACGGAAGATGATTTCATCCAGACGTTCGTGTCTGTAAAATTCGGTGCTGCTTTTAGCTTCGATGTTGGCCAGCAACAACAAGCTACTCACCAATTCACTCAACTGATAAACATCGTCCCTCAGCTTTCTGAGTTGCAGACTTAAATCGGCATCAAGATCACTGCGCTCCACCATGTTTTCGAGCTGAAAGGCAATTCTTGTTAAAGGTGTGCGCAGTTCATGGCTGGCGCTGGCCGCAAAATCCTTTTGAAGTTCAAAAGCGTCTTTGAGCCGTTCCAACAGCTTGTTAAATGCCACCGTTAGCAGTGTGATTTCATTTTTTGCGGAACCAACGGGAACGGGCTCATTTAAGTTTCCAATGGTGATGGCCGTGATTTGCCTTTCAAATGTATCCAGAGGCTTGAGCAAGTGTTTGATCAGGTAAAACGAAAGCACCCAAATAAGGGAAATGCTGATGATGAAACTGCTTACCAAAAGGATCAGCAAGAAGTCAAGTTTGCTCCGACCGTATTTGTCTTCGGCGGTCATCAATACATAATAATTCCGCCCGTTTAAGGTGTATTTTTTTCCCAGGTAATCATGTTCATCCTTGGAATAGTGGAATTTGGACTGACTGCGTAATAAGTTGAGGCTCTTGATATTGTTGCTCAGTGAACGGGTTATGATGGATGAATAAATGATGTTAAATCCACTGTCGAATACAATCGTTTGTTCATTAAACAACCTATTGATCATTTCCTGGTCAAACAGCTGCACCACTTGGGTATTTTTTGCTTTTAACTTCACCAGGAGCAATACGGTGTTTTCTGCTTTTTGTTCCATTCGCGACAGAAATTCTTCTTCCCGGAATGAAGAAAAAAACAGATAAATGGAGGCCGCCGCTATGAAATAAATGATGGAGAAGGCAATGGCTACTCCAAAAGTTACATTACGTTTTAGGGTCATCCTTTTCGGCTTTCAGATAATAGCCATATCCATGCCGGGTATGAATGAGTTTCACCACCGCATCTTTGTCGATCTTTCTCCGCAGGAAATTGATATAAACCTCTACTGTGTTGAAGGATGAATCAAGGTTTGTGTCCCATACGCTCGCTGCAATTGATTGTTTGGGGATGGTTTTTCCATTGGCTTTAGCCAATAGGAGCAACAATTTATATTCCTTTGGGGTGAGTTCTATGGTTTTTCCTCCGCGTTTCACCTGCCGGTCGCTTTCAAAGATTTCAAGGTCATCAATGACGAATGCCGCTGATTCTTCGTTGCTGTGATCCCCCAAACGTCGTTGAATGGATTGGATGCGCAGAAATAATTCCTCAAAATGAAAAGGTTTCACCATATAATCATCTGCACCATACTCGAAAGCATGTCGTTTTTGGTTGATTTCGCTGTAGGCGGTCAACATGATGATCGGTGTTTTTTTGTTGTTGGAACGAACCTGTCGGCAAATTTCCAAACCATTAATTCCCGGAACATTGATGTCCAAAAGCATCAGGTCCGGCTGATGGGCAGATTTTTCTTTGTCAAACCGATTTCCGTCTTCAACAGTTCTAACCGTCATTCCTTTTTGGCTGAGGAAATTGGTGATTTCCGCAGATAGTATTGGGTCGTCTTCAAGCAGTAAGATGTTCATGGTTCATGGGCAGTTGTTTCCCGCTGTTGCCTTGGAAGCAATGATAAGCAATGGATATGATTATTTACAAGCCGCGGGATGTGCTCTGCGCGCATTTCGCAAAAACGCCTTGCAGTACATCCGTGCTGCAAGGCGCTTTTGTGTTGTGTACATTATAATTATTCTTCAGCAAGGAACGGATAGCGGTAATCCTTCGGCGGCACGAAGTTCTCTTTGATGGTGCGCAGATTCACCCAGCGCAGCAGGTTGAGTTTGCTTCCGGCTTTGTCGTTGGTGCCGCTGCCGCGGGCGCCGCCGAAAGGCTGCTGACCAACCACGGCTCCTGTGGGCTTGTCGTTGATGTAGAAATTACCTGCAGCATTGCGCAGTGCTTCTGTGGCGCGCACAATGGCGTAGCGATCCTGGGCAATTACAGCCCCGGTTAGTGCATATTCGCTGGTTTTGTCCACCAGGTGCAGGGTGCTTTCGAATTCATCGTCGCCGTACACGTAAATGCTCAACACCGGGCCGAAGATTTCTTCGCACATGGTGGTGTACATCGGATCTTTGGCCATGATGATGGTGGGTTGGATGAAATAACCTTTGCTCTTGTCATAGCCGCCGCCACACAGAATTTCCTGTCCGTCTTTGCGGGCTTGTTCGATGTATCCGGTGATTTTGTTGAAGGCCTTTTCATCGATGACAGCGTTGATGAAGTTGCTGAAATCTTCCGTTGGGCCCATGGTCAGGGTGGCCATTTCGGCAAGCAGGTGTGGCTTTACGGCATTCCACAGGGTTTGCGGAATGTATACGCGGCTGGCGGCAGAGCATTTTTGTCCCTGAAATTCAAAGGCTCCCCGGATGATGGCTGCCACGAGCACGTCCACATCGGCACTGGGGTGGGCCAGGATGAAATCTTTGCCTCCGGTTTCCCCGACAATGCGCGGATAGCTCTTGTACCTGCTGATATTCTGCCCGATTTCCTGCCATACCTGACGGAACACGCCGGTACTTCCGGTGAAGTGGATGCCTGCAAAGTCGGGATGTTTGAATATTACGTCGCCGGCAGTGCTGCCGTCTACGTACACCAGGTTGATGACTCCGTCGGGCAGACCTGCTTCGCGGAATACTTCCATCAGCATCTGTGCGCTGTAAATCTGGCTATTGGAGGGTTTCCACACCACCACATTACCCATCATGGCAGCACTGGTGGGCAGGTTGCCGCTGATGGCTGTGAAATTGAATGGTGTTAACGCAAAAACGAATCCTTCCAAGGGCCTGTATTCCAGGCGGTTCCAGATGGTTTTGCTGTTGGCCGAAGGTTGTTCATTATAAATTTCGGTCATGTACTGCACGTTGAAGCGCAGGAAGTCAATCATCTCGCAGGCACTGTCAATTTCCGCCTGGTAGGCATTCTTGCTCTGCGCAAGCATGGTAGCGGCATTGATTTTATAGCGGTAAGGACCGGCCAGCAGGTCGGCAGCCTTCAGGAAAATGGCAGCGCGCTGTTCCCAGGGTGTGCGTTCCCATTGGTCGCGTGCCGCGAGTGCGGCATTGATGGCTTGTTCCAGATGTTCCCTTTCGCCTTTATGGTAATAACCAATCTGATGCGTCAGGTCATGGGGAGGGAAAATGTTCACGGTTTTGCCCGTACGCACTTCCAATCCACCGATATACATAGGGATGTCCAATACCTGGCTGCGCGCTTCTGCCAGTGCAGCTTTTAATTTCTTGCGTTCGGAACTGCCCGGTGCATAATCCAGCACGGGCTCGTTGATGGCTTGGGGAACCTGAAATACTCCGTTCATAAGTGGCGCAAAGATACTTGAGCCTCTGCGGATGCGCACCTGTCAATCCACCGATGGCATAAAAAAAGCCGGAATCACTGAAGACTCCGGCTTTCCTATTGCGTTGCTGAGGTTTAAACCAGCACGATTACTTTATTGTTCAGCACTTCCACCAGTCCGCCATGGACTTCGAAGCTTTGGGCCTGCTGTTTTTGTTTCACCACAACAGCTCCTTTGCCAAGGTTGGCAATCATCGGGGCGTGGCGGTCCAAAATTTGGAAGCTGCCTTCGATGCCCGGAAGCGTCAATACATCGGCTTCGCCCTGAAACAGGGTTTTGTCTGGAGTGAGAATTTCAACGTTCATGGCGATTAGCGCTTGGCGTCTTCCAGCAGTTTCTTACCCTTGGCAATGGCATCTTCAATAGTACCTACCAGGTTGAATGCGGCCTCAGGATATTCATCCACTTCACCATCCATGATCATGTTGAATCCTTTGATGGTTTCCTTGATGTCAACCAGAACGCCGGGGATACCCGTGAACTGTTCTGCAACGTGGAAAGGCTGAGAAAGGAAACGCTGCACACGGCGGGCGCGGTGCACCACCAGTTTGTCGTCTTCGCTCAGTTCATCCATACCAAGGATGGCGATGATGTCCTGAAGTTCCTTATAGCGCTGCAGCAATTCTTTCACGCGCTGGGCGCAGCCATAGTGTTCTTTTCCGAGGATGTCCTGAGTAAGAATCCTTGAAGTGGAATCCAGCGGATCCACTGCAGGATAGATGCCCAATTCAGCGATTTTACGGCTCAATACCGTGGTGGCATCAAGGTGCGCGAAGGTTGTGGCAGGCGCTGGGTCGGTCAAGTCATCCGCAGGTACATAAACCGCCTGAACGGAAGTGATGGAACCGCGGGTGGTAGAGGTAATGCGTTCCTGCATCACACCCATTTCCGTGGCCAGCGTGGGCTGGTAACCTACTGCTGAAGGCATACGGCCAAGCAGCGCCGATACTTCGGAACCTGCCTGAGTGAAGCGGAAGATGTTGTCCACGAAGAACAGGATGTCGCGACCCTGACCTTGTCCGTCGCCGTCGCGGAAATATTCTGCAACGGAAAGACCGCTCAATGCCACACGGGCACGGGCTCCGGGAGGTTCATTCATCTGACCAAACACCAGGGTGGCCTGGCTCTGGCTCAGTTCATCCATATCTACTTTGGAAAGATCCCAACCACCTTCTTCCATGCTGTGGCGGAATTCTTTTCCGTATTTGATTACTCCTGATTCAATCATTTCGCGGAGCAGGTCATTTCCTTCACGGCTGCGTTCACCAACACCAGCAAATACGGACATACCGCTGTATGCCTTGGCGATGTTGTTGATCAACTCCATGATCAAAACGGTTTTGCCTACACCGGCACCACCGAATAATCCAATTTTACCACCTTTAGCGTAAGGCTCGAGCAAGTCAATTACTTTGATGCCGGTGTACAGCGGTTCGGTGCTGGTAGCCAGGTTTTCGTAAGTTGGTGCTTTGGCGTGGATGGCGCGCCCGTTGGTGGAATCGAGGGTTTTGAGGCCGTCGATGGATTCTCCTACAACGTTCAGCAGGCGTCCGCGGATGCTTTCGCCTACGGGCATGCGGATGGCATCGCCGGTATCCAACACATCCATGCCGCGCTGGAGGCCGTCGGTGCTGTCCATGGCGATGGTGCGCACGATGTTCTCTCCAAGGTGCTGTTGCACTTCCAGTACCAATTTGGCACCGTTGTCGCGCAGCACGTGGAGCGAGTTGTAAATGTTTGGCAGTGCAGAGCCGGTTTCGTTGAAGGCAACGTCAACAACCGGGCCGATGATCTGGGTGATCTTTCCTTTATTCGACATTACGTTGATGCTTGAAAAACGCGGGTGCAAAGGTATGCAGCAAAGAGAGAATTAAACATCATGAGGAAAAAAAACTTCAGTTTGTGTGTAATGCTGCTAAGTTGTTGATAGTCAGCAAATTGAGATTTGTTCATCGGGCTTGTCCCTGAAAACTGCGTTCTTAGCGGCATGATTCGTCACATTCTTCGCTTTGGGCTGTTCGGGATTGCCATCATGCTGTTGGTAGGCCTGGTGATGCGCTATACCATGAGTACAAATCCGCAGGAACTGGGCGGTACTTCTGTATTGTTGGGCTTTCTGCTGATGATTCCTGCTTTCGTGATGGTTTGGCTGGGTGTGGCTGCTTTCCACCGCGACGCAGCGCAAGAATTGAGTTTCGGTCGCTACCTTCTTTGCGGGTTGGCCATCGCACTGATGGTGTCGTTTGGCTATGCCTTGGCCTGGGAAATCAATTTCCGTACCCTGTTCCCCGATTTTTACCAGCGTTACGCCGATATGGAAATAGACGCCGCCATCAAACACGGCCTGGCAGGCAAAAGGCTGGAGTCCTTAAAAACAGACATGGCTGTCATGGTCGCTGCGATGCAGGTTCCATGGAAACGATTCTTGTTCACCGCTTTGGCCGAGCCTATGCCGGTGGCTATGCTGTTTGTGCTGGGCAGTGCCTTGTGGTTTCGCTGGCTGCGGAAGTTGTTGTGGAATGGGTGAGTTGCCAGCGGCCAAAAAAATGACCCCAAGAAACAACCTCAGATAAGCTTTTTCATTCAGTGCCTGATGCGGTAGACGCAATCAAATCATTTGGTTTCGGAAAATAATTGAACCTGTTGGTGTGCATGGCATCCCGGCCTTTCAGGGCTGTGGACAAGGGTTTTAACCTCTTTCACGAGATGAGTGCTGCCAATAACCTTCCATTGCTTTAAAACCCCTGATAAATTCCCGACCTTTGCACCTGAATCATGTCAATTTCCCCTTTGCGCCAGGAAGTGATGTTGTCTATGGAAAAAGACATCGCCGGCTTCATGCAGAAATACCTTATCCCGATTGAAAAAATCTGGCAGCCGGCCGACTTTCTTCCGGATCCGAAAGCCCCCGATTTCACCGAAAAAATCCGCGAACTTCAGGGCGAAGCCCGCGAGCTGGAATACGATTTCTGGATTGTGCTGATCGGCGATATGATCACCGAAGAGGCCCTTCCTACCTACGAAAGCTGGCTGATGGGTGTGCGCGGTATTGACCAGGCCGGCCGCAATGCCTGGAGCGAATGGATCCGCAACTGGACTTCCGAAGAAAACCGGCACGGCGATGTGCTCAACAAATACCTCTACCTGAGTGGACGTGTAAACATGCGTCAGGTAGAAATCAGTACCCAATACCTCCTGGCTGATGGCTTTGACCTTGGCCTCGATGAAGACCCTTACCGCAACTTTGTGTACACCAGCTTCCAGGAGTTGGCCACACATATTTCGCACAAGCGTGTGGCCGAACTGGCTGCAAAACAGGGCAACAACCTGCTGGCCCGCATCTGCCGTACGGTGGCCGGCGACGAAATGCGGCACCATCTGGCCTACCGTGAGTTTGTGAGGCGCATCATCGAAGTGGATCCTTCTGATTTGGTGAGCGTATTCGCCGATATGATGAAGAAGAAGATTGCCATGCCTGCAAACTTGCTGCGTCAGGCAGGTGAAGCTGTGGGACAATCGTTTCAGGGGTTTGCCGATGCTGCGCAGAAATTGGGTGTTTATACGGCGGATGATTACGTACAAATCCTGAAAACCCTGCTGGCTCATTGGGAAATTGGCAATCTCAAAGGACTGAACGAAGGCGCTGAAAAGGCCCGCGATTACCTCATGAAACTACCCGAACGACTGGAAAAGCTCTCGGCAAGGGTGCAAAGTGTAACTGCCGCCACTGCCACCCACCGATTCGGCTGGGTAGATCCCTGGGGCGCGTAAACGTGTTTTCAATCAAATCCTTTGAGTTTTTTCAAAAGGGGTGTTTCCGGTGCTTTGGGAGCACTTCGTTTTTTTCAGCGTCTTTAGTTTGTAAACGCATCAGTATATCCAGCGGATATAAAGCAACCTGAACCAACTACATCCACATTCAGGAACGCTTCTCTTTTTCTTCCGCCTGTAAACCGATGGCCACAAGGCCAAGAAAGACGGTGGCTATTACTTTAACCCAAGTGGTTTCCAATACAAAAACGATTAGTTTTCTTGGGCCGGAATTGGCCAATGCGCGCTCTCGGTCTAAGTCGATGGGCGCAAACCAAATCAGAAGAATCAGCCCGATAATGAGCAGGGTGTAGAAGGTGTTTTTCATGGCATTATTGAAGTCTGTTGAAAGAATTTTGGAAGCAAGAATAAAGTTTACACCTTGCTCGTGCAAATGTGCCAAGTGCCACTGGCTTCTTAAACCATGATTGAAAGTTTACCTTGCTTCTTTCTAAAGAAGAAAAATCAGGGACGCTGGGTTAAGTCCAAGCAGCTTAGCAGTTAAACGTTGCTTTGAACTCTTTCGCCCATTTATAGAATTCCTTATTTGAGGGGGCCAGCTGCGCACCCAACGTGTGCTCACATCCCCTTCACCTCGTTCACCAGCTTGGTGAGGGTGGCTTTGGCATCGCCGAAGAGCATGCCGCATTTGGGGTTGTAAAACAATTCGTTGTCGATGCCGGCATATCCTGCCTTCATGCTGCGCTTCATCACAATCACCTGACGTGCATTTTCCACTTCCAGAATAGGCATGCCGTAAATCGGACTGGATGGATCTGTCTTCGCAGCAGGATTCACTACGTCGTTGGCACCTACCACCAAAACCACATCACAGGTATTGAATTCAGGGTTGATGTGTTCCATCTCTACGAGTTTGTCGTAGCTCACATTACTCTCCGCCAGCAATACGTTCATGTGGCCCGGCATGCGACCTGCTACAGGATGAATGGCATATTTCACTTCCACACCTTCTTTTTCCAGCAGCTCTTCCAGTTCATGACATACGTGTTGCGCCTGAGCCACCGCCAATCCGTAACCTGGAACGATGATGACCTTCTGCGCATATTTCATCATGATGGCGGTATCGGTGGCGTTTACCTCGCGGATGCTGCCGCCACTCCCTGATTTCGCAGGGCCGCTGCTTTTGCTTCCACCGAAATTGCCAATCAATACATTGGTCAGGCTGCGGTTCATGGCTTTGCACATCACCACGGTGAGGATGGTTCCGGCAGAACCTACCAACACACCACCCATCAGCATCACGTTGTTGTCGTATAAGAAACCACCACAAGCTGCGGCCACGCCGGTGAAGCTGTTCAGCAGGCTGATCACCACGGGCATGTCTGCGCCGCCAATGGGCAACACGAACAGTACGCCGTAAATGAGCGCCAGTCCCAGCACGCTGTACATCCAGATGCTGCCTTGCAGGTTGCCGCTGATCATCAATCCGGAAAGCACCAGGGCGCCTCCAAAAACCAGCAAGTTTACCAACTGCTGCATGGGAAGCACAAAGTCTTTGATTTTGTCTTCCAGTTTCCCATAGGCAATGATGCTGCCGGCAAATGATACCGAGCCAATGATCAGTCCGGAAAAGATGATGAGCAGTTTGGTGATGTGCGCACTGCTGTAATCACCGCTGATGGATTCCATGACATGGCTGCCTGAGTGCGCCTGCATTTCGTTGAACTCCAGGATGGAAATCAGCGCCGCGCAGGCGCCGCCCATTCCGTTGAAGAAGGAAACCATTTGGGGCATCGACGTCATTTTTACACGCTTGGCCATCATGGTTCCAATGATGGTTCCAATCACCAGAGCGGCAATGATGAGCCCCTTATTGCCCAGGTGAGCACCTTCATTTTCGTAAAGGAAGATGGTTCCAAACACGGCAATGCCCATGCCCACGGCAGCAAGGATGTTCCCTTTGCGGGCTGCATCCGGACTGTTCATGTATTTAAGTCCCAGCACAAACGAAATCGCCGCCAGGAGGTATAAGAATTCAAGCAACTGATGCGCCATGGTTTATTTCTTTTTCTTTTTAAACATGTCCAGCATGCGGTCGGTAACTACAAATCCGCCCACCACATTGAGGGTTCCAAGAATCACGCCTACAAAGCCGAGGATCAATGAAAGATAGTCGTCGGCAGGGGCCTTTCCCAATACAATCAGCGCGCCGATCAGCACCACACCGTGGATGGCGTTGGCACCGCTCATCAGCGGGGTGTGAAGTACGGAAGGCACATGGGAGATGAGTTCAATTCCCACGAAAATCATCAGCACAATCAGGTAGATGTAGCTGATGTGTGCGTATATAAATTCCAGTATCTGGGTCATGATTATGCTTGTTTGCGGATGGTTCCTTCGTGACAGATGAGGCAGGCTTCCAGGATTTCGTCTTCCAGGTTGATGACGGCTTCGCCTTTGGGCGCCAGCAGTTTCATGAACTCGGCCACGTTGCGTGAAAACAGGTCGGAGGCGTTGGTGGCCAGGGTAGAAGGCAGGTTGCTCACGCCCACAATGGTTACGCCGCCCTTTTCCACCACCTGGTCAACTACTGAAGCCGGGCAGTTACCGCCTTGTTCAACGGCCATATCGACCAGAACCGCGCCATTTTTCATCAGTGCCAGTTGTTCATCGTCCACCAGAATCGGGGCTTTGCGGCCGGGAACCAACGCAGTGGTAATCACCAGGTCGGCCTGTGCCAGACTCTTGTTCACGGCTTCGCGCTGCAGCCTGCGGTATTCTTCGCTGGCTTCGCCGGCGTAACCGCCCTGACTGGACACTTCTGCACCTTTTACTTCGATAAATTTCCCACCCAGACTTTCCACCTGTTCTTTCGTTTCAGGGCGCACGTCGGTAGCTTCTACTACAGCACCCAGGCGTTTCGCGGTAGCTATGGCCTGAAGTCCTGCCACACCAACGCCGAAAATCAGCACGCGGGCAGGGGTGATGGTGCCGGCGGCAGTCATCAGCAGCGGAAACACTTTTTTCATGTGGTGTGCGCCCAAAATCACGGCGCGGAAGCCGGCCAGGTTGCTTTGAGAACTCAACACGTCCATGCTCTGGGCGCGTGAAATCCTTGGAATGGCATCCAGCGACCATGCGCTGACATTACGGCTGTTCAAAGCCTCTATGAGGGCCGGGTTGCTGCGGTGGTACAACATGCTCAGCAGCGATTTACCCTGGGGAATGGAGCCGATGAGTGCCTCGTCCGGCACGTTGATTTGAATCAGCAGGTCGGCTTCTTTTAATACAGTATTGCGGTCTGCAACCTGCACACCGGCGCTGGTATATTGTTCATCGGTATAAGAAGAGCCAAGACCGGCACCTTGTTCTACCCAGATTTTATGATTGTCCTTAACCCATGAAGCGGCGATGGCCGGGTTCACAGCAACGCGGTGTTCTCCGGTTCTGCTTTCCTTAAGTATTCCGATGTTCACGTGTCTGATCGTTGATACGGTTGCGAAAATAGGGAAGAACCGCCCTCAGGCGTATGCAATGGCTGTGATAAAATAGATTAAACCTTAATGTCGAACGAACATAACGGATGGTGCACCTGCCTCAGAACCTCGCAGCAAGTAGGTTCCTGCCGGAAGTGCGCTGATGTCCAGCTTTACCCCGTCGCGCTTCACCTGTGCGGTGTAATCTTTACCGCTCAGGTCGAAAATTCGGAAATGCCATGCTGCCTGAGGCTCCGGGCTGATGATGATGTGGTCGGCTGCAGGAATGGGGAAGAGGTTGGGCGCAGCCGCTTCAAAGGCCTGGGTATTGCTTCCGGCCACCACCGAGAGCAGGTTGCTCATCAGCGTGTCGTCGGTGCCAAAGGTATTGCTTGCGGTTAACTGTACGCTGTACACACCGGGGGCAGTAAACAACACCTTGGGATTTTGACTGGTTGAAGAAGTTCCTCCGCTAAACACCATGTTGGCGGGGGAAATGCTCCATTTCCAACCGGAAGGCAGGCGTGTGCTGCGGTCGGTAAAGGCAAAGGTGTCGTTGGTACTGCCGCTTTTACGGTTTACGGTGAATGAAGCCACCGGACGCAAAGGCGATTTCAAACCCAGGTATTTATCCCGATAGCGGATGTATTGCGGGGTGAAGGTATTGCCGGTCAGGCTTCCGCTCACTTCCAGGATGGGAATGCGCTCGGCGGTGCTCAGGAATTTATACTGAACGGTGGTCCGTGGAAATGGGAATTTGAAGGTTCCCGAACCAATGGTGTCTATTTCCGGAATGGTGGTTTTTACCTGCAGGCATGAAAAGGATCCGTATGGTGTTTTAACCGTGCCGTAACCTGTTACTTCGTTGATGCGGTAACCCTTCTGGGTGAGCGAAATGAAGGTTGCCAGCTGGAAGCTTACCTTGAAGGTACTGCTGTCGCGATCGCCGTACTCCAGCGGGAACTGATACACTTCATCGGGGTCGCTGTAATCGCTGGGAATAGGGAAGCCGTTGAAGGTCAATCCGCGCCCTTCCGCAGTGAATTTGGTGCTGCTGTTCTTGTAGAAGTCGTAAATGTCTTTCACCTTAAACTGCCCGAATCCGAAAGAGTCGGCCACCTTCAGGCCGAAGGTGCTCAACCCCCAGAAAAAGTATGCAGGGTTCACCTGCACGGATGATTTGTATTGATAGATGTCTTGACCTGTGGGTGTCAGACCGGAAAAGTCCCAGGTGATTCCCGCACCGGTTTTTTTATAGTCTATCTGGCTCGTTACCGCGGCGTCGGAATAGCGCAGGGTGTCGCCCGATTTTGGCATGTGGCTGGTGTTGATGGTGATTTGTGCCTGGACAGCGGGCAAAAACCATGTGCTCAAACAAATGGCCATCAGGGTGCGAACATGATTCATAAGCAGGTCAAAAGTAATCATTAGTTTTTACAATCGATTCAGGCCGGCTCCACCGACCTGCTTAACTTCGCGGGATATGAGGCTGCTCTTGTTGTTCATGAGCCTGTGTGTTGCTGTCATCCCGAAACTTCGGGCGCAGCAAATCAGCGCAGTGCAGTATAACATCCATTTAGATGTGTTCAAACCATCCAAAACGCTGGCCGGTTTTACCACGGTATTGCTGAAATCTGCAGCACCTTTTCAAGGTGATGTAGCCCTGGATTTACTCGGTTTTACCGTTGATTCGGTCAAGGTTGACGGAGCACTCCAGTCCTTCCGCCGCAATGGAAGTAAGCTCTTGGTGCCTGTGGCGTTCAAATCGCCGGTCCAAGAAGTGGCCGTAAAGGTGTTTTACGCCGGTACACCGCAAAAAGATGCAAGCTGGGGCGGGTTTTATTTCGATGGTGTTTATGCCTACAACATGGGCGTGGGTTTTGATGCCGATCCACATCCGTTCGGGCGTTGCTGGTTTCCTTGCTTTGATACCTTCACCAGTAAAGCTGCCTACTACTTCAGCATTGGTGTTGACTCCGTCGATGTGGCCATGTGCAATGGCCTCTTGCAGGCAACCGTGAGCGACCGCCCCGGGCGCAAGCGCTGGATTTGGGAGCAGAAAGAGCCCATTCCCAGCTATCTGGCCAGCATCGCCGTGGCGCCGTACAGCCTGATTGCCGGCAACCTTAACGGAGTAAACGGTCCGGTTCCTTATGTGTTGGCAGCGCTGGCTGCCGATACCTCGAGGATGAAGGCATCCTTTGTCAACCTGCAAACCGCGTTCAGCGCTTTTGAAGAATCCTACGGCCCGCATCGCTTTCCCAGGGTGGGCTTCAATGCCGTGCCCTTTACCGGCGGCGCCATGGAACACAGCACGAATATTGCCTACCCGCTGTTTGCCGTAGATGGCACGTTGAACTACGAAACCCTGTATGCACATGAACTGGCGCACCACTGGTGGGGCGACAATGCCACCTGTGCCACCCAGGAAGACATGTGGCTGAACGAAGGCTGGGCCAGCTATTCGGAGAAGTTGTTTCTGGAGAAGAAATACGGGCAAAAGGCCTATGCCGATGCCATGAAGGCCCACCACAGCGATGTACTTCGACTGGCGCATATTCGCGATGGCGCAGTTTTGCCCGTAAGTGGAATTGGTCATGAACACACTTATGGTTCGCATGTGTACAAGAAGGGCGCAGACATGGTTCATACCCTGCGCTGGTGGATGACCGACCGCAAATGGAAGGACGCCTGCATCAAGCTGCAGGACAGTTTTCGCTTTGGAAACATCAGTACAGACGTGATGCACAGCATCTTCCTTCGCTATTCCTTGTTCGACCTGGCGCCCTTCTTTGATCAATGGGTGAAGAAGGAAGGATTTCCCGGACTGAACATCGCAAGGATGGAAGTCGCGCCGCAAAATGGTAAATACCAGGCTTCAGCCTTGTTGGTGCAACAAAGTCGTTTCAACTTTCATACCTACACCAATTTTCCGGTGTGGATCCGATGGATTGCTGCCGATGGCCGCGGCTTGACCACGTTACATACCATGAAGCAGGCCGTCCAGGAAATTCGTTCGCCGTTGCTCGATTTTCAGCCGGTATTGGCAGAACTGGACCCCGGCGACCGACTCAGCCTGGCACGCACGCACAGTTACCTGCGCCTGAAAGGCGATACCACAGCGACTTTGCCCTATGAATTCATGCAGTTTCGCCTGAATGGTGCTGCCGATTCCTGCACCGTGCTTGCCGACCATCAATGGGTTGGCGCGTCACTCACTTCGGGCAACCTGGACCGGGCTATGCCTTCTTCCTACCGCCACTGGACGATTTCCGGAGACTGGTCAGGCAAAGGAACCGCCGAACTTGTTTTTGAATACGATGGAAGAAAATCTGCTTCCAGCCGAACCGGATACCTGGACCACACACTCATCCCCGGCAATGAAGACAGCCTGGTTTTGCTGTTCAGGGAAAACCATTTCCAACCCTGGCGCAGGCTCAGCGAGGCTGAATTTGTCCGCGGAAACCGTTTTGACCGCACGGGCACGGTAAAGGTGATTGATGCCAAACCGGGGTCTTATGTGCTGGCCAATAGTGATCCCTTAATGGGAACCGTCGCGCAGAAAACCCCAACGCAGGCGCTCCGCGCTTATCCCAATCCTACGGGAAACCTGATTACGGTGGAATGGAGCAATCTCAGGGTTTGTGAAAAAACCTTGCTGCTTTTTGACGGACAGGGCAGGGAAGTGCTGCGCAGAAAGCCTGCATCCGACAGCCAACGCTACGAACTGAATCTGGATTCCTTGCCTGCAGGACTTTACGTGGTAGAACTGAACGGCAGTTGTTTGCAAGAACGTTTGCAGACGTCTGTGGTGAAGCAATAAAGAATAACGAATGACTGATGGAAACCGGATGAGCTTCGCTGATCCGTTAATTTGGGGCTGCTCAAGTCAATAAAGAAAAAGCCCGCATCCACTTCGTGTCTGCTGCTTTTTTGTTGTGTAAAAATCACCTCGCAAGCGGCAGATGGAGGGCGGATGAGCTTCGCTGATCCGTTATTTTGGGGCTGCTCAAGTCAACAAGAAAAAAG
>CAZPHB010000006.1:0-118910 GCA_964586595.1 uncultured Flavobacteriaceae bacterium
GGTAAATTGGTTCGTGGTTCCCCGCATCGCTGTGCTTGCGGGGCAAGCTGGCAGGCTCCCCGCATCGCAAGCTTGCGGGGCAGGCACCATGACAGACTCCCCGCATCGCAAGCTTGCGGGGCAGGCACCATGACAGGTGCTTCATGACAACATGTTCCTTCATCGTCCCACACCAGCCTTTATCCCATCAACTGCTGCATACAACCCCGCACTTTGCCTATTTTCGCGGTTCAACTGCGATTGACACCATGAGTCAGCATCCTTCTTACCTCCTCAATGCCGATCCCGCGGCCATTGACAACCTATACCACCAGTATCAGGCCGACCACGAAAGTGTGGACTTTGGCTGGCGCAAGTTCTTCGAAGGTTTTGAACTGGGTGCAGAACGGCAAGGTCTGGGTGAGGATGCCCTGAAGGAAATTCATGTGCTGAACCTCATCAACGCCTACCGCGAACGCGGGCACCTGTTCAGCAAAACCAATCCGCTCCGCGATCGCCGCCAATGGAGCCCCAACCTCGACATCGTGAACTTCGGCCTGGAAGCCGCAGACATGAACAAAGTGTTCAATGCCGGCGCGGAAATTGGCATGGGCCCCGCTACACTCAAAGACATCGTGGCCATGCTCGAGGAAACCTACTGCGGTCATATCGGCGCAGAAATCATGCACATCCGTGAGCCCCGGCGCCTGGAATGGCTGCGCTCCCGCATCGAAAAAACACGCAACCGCCCCGAACTCAGCGTGGACGAAAAACGCCACTTCTTGGATAAACTGAACCAGGCCACGGTGTTCGAGAATTTCCTCCATACCAAATACATCGGACAAAAGCGCTTTTCGGTGGAAGGTCTGGAATGCCTGATTCCCGCCCTCGACGCAGTGATTCAGTACGGCGCCGGATTGGGCGTGGAAGAATTTGTGGTGGGTATGGCACACCGCGGTCGTCTGAATGTGCTGGCCAACATCTTCAACAAAACCTACACCCAGATTTTCGGGGAGTTTGAAGGTAAAGTATTCCAAGACGATCAGTTTGAAGGTGATGTGAAATACCACCTGGGCTACGATACGGAAGTAGATACCAAAAGCGGTCGCCGCGTACGCCTGCACCTGGCCGCCAACCCCAGCCACCTCGAGGCAGTGAACCCCGTGGTGAAGGGCGTTGTGCGCTCCAAACTCGACCAGAAATACAACAACGAACCCGATTCCGTTTGTCCCATCCTGATTCATGGCGACGCCGCCATAGCCGGTCAGGGCATCATGTATGAAGTGGTGCAGATGAGCGGACTGGAAGCCTATTACGTAGGCGGAACCATCCACGTAGCCACCAACAACCAGATTGGCTTCACCACCAATTATACCGACGCGCGCACCAGCATCTACTGCACGGACGTAGCCAAGGTAACGCAGTGCCCGGTATTCCACGTAAATGCCGATGATGTAGAAGCCGTGGTGCATGTGGTGAAGCTGGCCATGGCCTACCGCCTGGAGTTCAACAGCGATGTGTTCATCGACCTGCTGGGCTACCGCAAATACGGACACAATGAGGGCGATGAACCACGCTTCACGCAGCCGCTCATGTACAAGCTGATTGACAAGCACCCGAATCCCCGGGAGATTTATAAAGAAGTGCTCCTGAGACGCGGCGAGGTGGATGCCGAAATCGCGCGGGAAATGGAACTGAAGTTTAAGCAGTTGCTTCAGGAGAAACTGGAAGAAGCGCGCAGCACCTACGAGCCTGCACCCGCAGCTCCGGATGACGCATGGGCCGGTTTCCGCCACGCCAAGCGCGAAGACCTGGTGAACGTCACGCCCACGGCCGTGGACCGCGAAACACTGCTCCACCTCGGTACGCAAATCAGTAGCATCCCCGAGGAAAATCTTCCCATCAAAAAAGTACAAAACCTGTTTGCCGAGCGCCGCAAGATGCTCGACAACGACAAGCTCGATTGGGCCATGGGCGAATTGCTGGCCTATGCCACGCTGCTGAAAGAAGGACATCCCGTGCGCATCAGCGGACAGGATGTGGAACGTGGCACCTTCTCACACCGCCATGCGGTAGTGAAAAAAGAAGACAGCGAAGCCGAATACATTCCCCTGAACCACCTCGGCGGCGACCAGGCGAAGTTCGATGTGTTCAACAGCCTGCTGAGCGAATACGCGGTGCTGGGTTTTGAATATGGCTACAGCCTGAACAACCCGAATGGACTGACCATTTGGGAAGCGCAGTTCGGTGATTTTGGCAACGGAGCGCAAATCATCATCGATCAGTTCATTGCCAGCGCTGAAGCGAAGTGGGGCAAGTTCAGCGGACTCACCCTGTTGTTGCCGCACGGCTACGAAGGCCAGGGACCGGAACACAGCAGTGCCCGCCCGGAGCGCTTCCTGCAGCTCTGCGCCATGAACAACATGCAGGTGGTGGTGCCCAGCACGCCGGCCAGCATGTTCCATGTGTTGCGCCGCCAGTTGCACCGCGATGTGCGCGTGCCGCTGATCGTGTTCACTCCAAAAAGCCTGCTGCGCCACCCGCGCTGCGTGAGCAGCCTGGGCGATTTGAGCAGTGAAGGGTTCCGACCGCTGATTGATGATGCAACTGCAGAAGCAGGTAAAGTGCGCCGTGTGGTGTTCTGCTCCGGGAAGGTGTATTACGACCTCTTGCAGTATCAGGAAGCCAACCAGCACAACGATGTGGCTTTGGTGCGCCTGGAACAATTGTATCCGCTGCCCGAAGAAGCCATCGCCGAAGTAGCTGCGAAATACGCCACAGCCGAGCTGGTTTGGGTGCAGGAAGAGCCGAAAAACATGGGCGCCTGGATGCACCTGATGCGCTACGACTGGCCCCGTGCCCTGCGTTGCATCAGCAGGAAGAGCAGCGCTTCTCCGGCCACAGGCTACAAGAAAGTACACGACAAAGAGCAGGAAGAGATCGTCATTCAGGCCTTCTCCTAAAACAAAGAAGCCGCCCCTGATTCAGGAACGGCTTGCTCTGTTGCTTTTTCTTGCTGAAGCTGTTTACGCCTTGGTCAGCTCGGCGTTGATGTACAGTTTCACATCGTCGGAAACCACCAGGCCTCCGGCTTCAGTTACTGCGCTCCACTCCAAGCCAAACTCTTTGCGGTTGATGATGCCTGTGATGTGGTAGCCGCTGCGGGTCATGCCCCAGGGATCCACGAGGGTTCCGTTGTGTTCCACATGCAGGGTTACTTCCTTGGTCACGCCGCGCAGGCTCAGGTTTCCGGTAACGTCGTACTGGTTCTCGCCTTTGCTGTGGATTGCTGTGCTTTGGAAGTTCAACTCGGGATGGTTTTCGGCGTCGAAGAAGTCGGCACTCTTCAAATGACCGTCGCGCTGTTCTGAATTGGTGTCCACACTGTGAACATCAGCCTTGAACCAAATGCGGGCAGTGGCGAAATCTTCACCGTTCATCTGAAAACCGCCTTCAAACTTGCGGAAATATCCGGTTACTGTGCTGATGACCATGTGACGTACTTTAAACTGAATTTCTGAGTGGGCTACGTCAATAACCCAGTTGCTTACTGCTTGTGTTTCCATAATGTATTTGTGGTTTAAATTGGTTTATTTCTTTTGTTCACCAGTGCATGGGCACTTCAATGAATAACACCTGAGCATCCTCGTTTGCTTTGGCCATAATGGAAGAAGCTTCGGTAATGCCAAGAGCGTCGCGGTGCATCAGCTGATTTCCTGCAATTTCAATGGCTCCGCTGACCACGAAGGCATAAACCCCATTGCCGGCATTTTTCACTTCATAGGTTCGATCCGCTCCAGCGGGAATCCTGGCCATCGAAAACCAAGCGTCCTGCCCGATTTCCAGACTTCCGTTTTCCCCGTCGGGGGAAACAAGCACGGTCCATTCCCGTGCGCTGCCGATGGCTTCCGCAAACGATTTCTGCGCATACCTGGGCGTGGTGTTTTTCGCCCTGGGAAATATCCAGATTTGAAACAAATGCAGCGGATCTGTATGGCTGGCGTTGCGCTCGCTGTGCTGGATTCCGGTGCCGGCACTCATGGCCTGAACCTCGCCGGCGCGCAACTGTTCCTTATGGCCCATGCTGTCCTGATGCTCCAGCGTTCCTTCCATCATGATGGTGACAATCTCCATGTTGTCGTGCGGATGCGTGGCAAAGCCCATTCCCGGCGCTACATAATCGTCGTTCAGCACGCGAAGGGCGCCAAAGTGTATCCTCGATGGATCATACCAGCCGCCAAAGCTGAACGAATGCCAGGTTTTGAGCCAGCCGTGGTTGGCGCCGCCCCTCAAGCCTGCAGGATGATAGATGGTCTTCATTTGTTGTAGGTACAATTAATGGTTTAAATTTTTTTCAGTTGAGGTCCCTCAATTTGTCGAGCAGGGTGTTTAGTATTCCGGCCTCCACTTCGTTCAATCCGATGTGCACAGGGTCGTCATCCATCCATTGTTGGTCGATTTTTTTCAGGAGCGCTGTGCCGCTGTCGGTCAGCACAATGTGCAGCTCCCGCTTGTCGTTGGGGCTTTGCTTCCGCTGTACCAAACCCTTGGCCTCCAGCTTGTCGATGATTCTGGTGGTATTGCTGCTGCGCTCCAGCATGCGTGCCGTGATGTCTTTCACACATACCACCTTGTTTTTCTGGCCCCGTATGATGCGCATCACGTTGAATTGTTCGTGCGACAAACCATGCTTCCGCAGAAAGGGCAACATCCTGTTCTTCAGCCACCAGGCGCTGAAAATGATGTTCACCTGTGCCTTGTGAAACTCATTCTGGAAAACCTTGGTCTGAACCTCGTCTTCTATTTTCACACTGCAAAAGTATGGTGTTTTTAGTTGTATGTACAATTATTTTTTGTCTTTACAGAACCGGGGAAGCTGGTTGCCGGGAGTATCTTTGCCCAAAATGGCGGATTCCAACTTCATTGATTATGTAAAAATTTGCTGCCGCAGCGGGAAAGGTGGCGCAGGAAGCCGTCATTTCAACCGTACCAAAATGAACCCTAAGGGCGGTCCGGATGGTGGCAACGGAGGAAAAGGCGGCAGCATCATCCTGCGTGGCAATGCTCAGTTCTGGACCCTGTTGCACCTCAAATACCGCAAACACATCATGGCCGGCGACGGTGTAAACGGAAGCCGTGCGCTGATGACCGGCGCTGATGGCCGCAATGAAATTCTGGATGTTCCCTTGGGCACGGTGGCACGCAATGCCGAAACGGGCGAGTTTTTGTTCGAAATCACCAACGACGGTGAAGAAAAAGTACTGGTTCCCGGCGGCCGCGGCGGTTTGGGCAATGCGCATTTTGTGAGTGCCACCAACCAGGCTCCCGACTACGCGCAACCGGGAGAACCCGGCCGCGAAGACTGGATGATCCTTGAACTGAAGCTTCTTGCAGACGTGGGTTTGGTTGGCTTCCCCAACGCAGGGAAAAGCACCCTGCTTTCTGTGGTTTCCGCCGCCAAACCCGAAATAGCTGATTATCCGTTCACCACACTCAAACCCAACCTGGGTGTGGTTCAATACCGCGACTACAAGAGTTTTGTGGTGGCCGATATTCCCGGAATCATCGAAGATGCACACAAGGGCAAAGGCCTGGGACATCGCTTCCTGAAACACATAGAACGCAACGCCGTGCTGCTGTTTCTGGTTCCCGCCGACAGTAAAAACCACATGGAAGAATTGTCCATTCTGCTGCGCGAACTGGAACAGTTCAACCGCGAACTGATGCACAAACGCCGCGTGGTGGCCGTAAGCAAAGCCGATTTGCTCGACGACGAATTGAAACAGGCCATCACCGCAGAAATGCCCGGCATTCAACCCCTGTTTTTTTCCGCCGCCACCGGCGAAGGAATCCAAGCGCTGAAAGACCGCCTCTGGACCGAAATCAACCGCGAAGTTTAAAGCCCCTTATCTTTGCACCTCATGCTTCTGCGCAGCGAACATCTAGTGAAACAATACCGCCAAAAAAAGGTGGTGGATGATGTAAGTGTTGAAGTGCAACAGGGTGAGATTGTTGGTCTGCTCGGACCCAATGGCGCGGGTAAAACCACATCTTTTTACATGTTTGTTGGTTTGGTGAAGCCCGACAGCGGAAACATCTTCCTGGACCAAACCGACATCACCCGCCTTCCGATGTACAAACGTGCGCAGTTGGGTGTGGGATATCTGCCTCAGGAAGCCTCGGTATTCCGTGAACTCAGCGTGGAAAACAACGTGCGCGCCGTGTTGGAAATGACTTCCCTTTCCAAAGCAAAACAAGAAGAAAAACTGGAAGAGCTGCTGGAGGAATTTGGGCTCAACCGCGTGCGCAACAACAAAGGAAAGGTGCTGAGCGGCGGGGAACGGCGCAGAACGGAAATTGCCCGGGCGCTGGCTACCGACCCCAAATTTATTTTGCTCGACGAGCCCTTCGCCGGCGTGGATCCCATTGCCGTGGAAGATATTCAAAGTATTGTTGCTAAGTTAAAGGAACGCAACATCGGCATCCTGATCACCGACCACAACGTACAGGAAACACTCAGCATCACGGACCGGGCTTATTTGCTGTTTGAAGGGAAACTGCTGAAGCAGGGAACCGCAGAGGAGTTGGCCGCCGACCCCCTGGTGCGCAAAGTTTACCTGGGAAGAAACTTTGTGCTGCGCCGCAAATTTCAAAACCCCGCTTCCAACCCTTAACATAGGCAACGGCTCCACCCGTCCATGCGCATCATCAGCAGCAACAATACCGATGTGTATTTCCACCTGGCGGCAGAAGCGTATCTGTTGGACCACAGCGATGAAGACGTTGCCTTGATCTGGCAAAGCCACAACGCCGTGGTGTGTGGCAAACACCAGGTGGCGCTCAAAGAAGTTAATTATCCATATTGCCGCAGCAACAACATCCACATCGCACGCCGGATTTCGGGCGGTGGAACGGTGTTTCACGATGCCGGCAATGTGTGCTTCTCCTTCATCAAAAGTTATACAGACCGGCAACACGCCGTAGACTTCCGTGGTCATACCCAAACGCTGGTGGATTTTTTACAATCCCTGGGCGTTCCAGCAACCCACAGCGGCCGCAACGACTTGATTGCCAACGGCTTGAAAATCAGCGGCAACGCCGAACACCTCAACCAACGGCGACAAAAGGTGCTGCACCACGGCACGCTGCTGTTCAACAGCGACCTGGAAAACCTGGGCCACGCCATCCGAGGTCACGTGGAAAATTACAGCCACCACGGGGTGGAAAGCGTGCGCAGCAAAGTGGCAAATATTTCTGCGTTCCTGGAACATCCGCTGGGATTGGAAGCATTCAAAACCGGCATCGCCAAACACCTCAACAGCACCGTTCAACACAGCCGCATCGATGTTTTTTCTGCTGAAGAACTGGCGGCTATTGATACCCTGCGCCAGGAGCGCTTCACCCAAGAAGATTGGATTTTTGGCTACGGCCCGCGCTATACATTTGCCCGGGAAATACCAACACCAGCCGGTGTGCTGGCTTGCGTGCTTTCGGTGGAAAAAGGCATCATCACGGAAGCTGCGGTAACACTGAACGGAGTTTTGCTTACGGCACTTTCTGAGGAACTGACCGGAACCTTCCACCACAGCGCAGACCTGAACAACCTGGTGTTGTTTCTTCCCCCGGGAATTCCTCTGGATTTGCTGGAGGATGTCCTTTTCTGAACACCATTTCCATGAACAAGAAAGAACGCGCCGCCTGGATTCATCAAACACTGGAACATTTTTACCCTGAAGTTCCGGTGCCGCTGGATCACAAAGACGCGTACACGCTGCTGGTTGCTGTTTTGCTTTCGGCCCAGTGCACCGATGAACGCGTAAATAAAATCACGCCGCACCTATTCGCGGAAGCAGACAACCCCAACGACATGGTCAAGTTGTCTGTTGAGCACATCCGTGAAATCATCAAACCCTGCGGATTAAGTCCGGCGAAAAGCAAAGCCATCCACCGGCTCTCTGAAATCATTCTCGAGGAACACGGCGGCAAGGTGCCTGAAAGTTTCGAAGCGTTGGAGCGCCTGCCCGGTGTGGGCCACAAAACCGCCAGTGTGGTGATGAGCCAGGCCTTCGGGCATCCAGCCTTTCCCGTGGATACTCACATCCACCGGCTGGCCTACCGCTGGCGGCTAAGTCCCGCCAAAAATGTGGAACAAACCGAACGCGACCTGAAGCGACAGTTCCCCGAATCCTCCTGGAACAAACTGCATTTGCAGATTATTTTCTTCGGAAGGCAGTTTTGTCCGGCGCGCGGCCACAAACCCGAACAATGTCCCATCTGCTCGGTGGTAGGCTGCCGCGAGAAATAAGCCTGGGTTTAGGGCCGAAACCTTTGCGGCATCAATTCGCAAACACCATGGTTTTACTTTCCACGGGTCGGCCATCCAGCAATAATGTATAGTACAGGATGCCGCTTTGGCCCCCACCATGTTCGTACAACACCTCATTGTTGCCTGTGTTGAGCTTCATGGGTAGGTCGCGGAGCACGCGCCCGGAGGCGTCGCTGATGCGCATCAGCGCCTGTCGGTACGATGGTATCCGGTTCACACGCACCACAATCCAAGTGGCTTCGTCAAAGGGGTTGGGATGGTTCTGCTCCAGCACCAAAGCCGGTTCCTCTTGCCAGGTGTGTGCATCAAGGCCGGAGGTGATTCCGGTGACTTCGCGGCTGAAGATGCTCTCCACGCCGTTGCTGTCCACCGAGGCTGCGCTGAGGTAATAGCTTCGTCCGTCGGGCATTTCAAAACTACCACTGCTGCCGTTCATGGTGTACACAGAATCCCACTCCTGAGATGCGCTGCGAATCGCCACGCGATACTGTTTGTATTTGGTTTCCTGTGTGATGGAAACAAACACCGTTTTGCCACTCACCTGCACGCTGAGGTCGGGTCGAGCCGGACCTGTGGCGGACATGGCCGCTGCACAGGCGTTGATGCAGGCATTACGGGCAAGGTAATTGAAATCCACATAGAAACTGTCTGTGACGCCATCCATGTTTCGGTCGGCACCGGCAATGTCGCGGGTGCTGTGCTGACGGTCGCTGTAGCCTGTAGCGCCTACATTTGCGTCGCCGTGCTCGTGCGCGCTGGTGAGGCGGATGGCCGGAAAGCCGCTTTGCCGGAAAGGAATGTGGTCACCCCCGCGGCCGGTGCGGTCTTCCGGACTCATGATCTGAATATCGGAAAACACCTTCATGTGCTGCTGCAGCATCTCTTTGTATTCCAGTTTGGTGAAGCGCGCCAGTTGTTTGGACGGCGAGTTGATGTTTCCTGCGGAAAACAGACGCACGCGGATGCTGTCAATGGTATTTTCACCCGGACAGCCCGGGGCTGAGGCCGTCTTGCCACAAATGACGCCACCGGTAACATCGTTGTTTAACACGGAGCGTATCTTAATGCCTTTCTGCTGGGCGAAGGTCACAAATGCCTGGGCTCCGTAAAGCCCTTGCTCCTCGCCGGTGGTTGCCATAAACACCAGCGTGCGGCGGAAGGACATGGTGCTCATCACCCTGGCCAGTTCCATCACCAAGGCGGTGCCACTGGCATTGTCTTCTACACCGGCAGCCAGACAGGATGTGTCGCAATTGCCTTCACAGCGGCTGTCGAAGTGCCCTTCGATGAGCACGATGCTTTTATCGGAGGTGTCGGTGCCCGGTAAAACCGCCAACACGTTTCGGTGGCTGTTCATCAGGTTGCACACGTTCAGGTTAAACTGCAGATATGCAGGAACCAGTCGGTTTCCGGACAGTTGGCCATAGCGCGCAAATTCTCCATAGATCCACCGGCGGGCTGCTCCGATGCCTTTGTTTGCCGACTGCGTGTCAGAGGCTGTATTGCGGTTCTGAAATGCCGCCAAGCGGAGGATGTTCTTCTTCATGGTGTCGGGAGAAATACGTTCGGCCAGCAGACGCGCGATTTGTGCCGGTTGGTCCAAGGGAACCTGCTGCCGGTATTGCTCCGGGTTGAAGTTGCCGCGCATGATCGCTTCGGCTTCACCACTGCTGCACACCGTGTTTGTTTGTGCCGTGAGCACTGTTGACGACAGGAACAACGCGCTGAACAAAATGGGTTTCATGATTTGATGGCTGATGAACATGGCTGGGTTTTATGCCTAAGAGCACTTGACGAATTTAACGGTTTGTTTTCCATTCCTTGCTTTGCTGCAACCTGACCGGCAGTCTCAGGTTTGCCAAAACGGTTTGGGTAAATCGGCTTGGGGTCTTTGTCGGATGCGCCACGGCGCAGGCCAAAGATTGTTGCTGCGCCGACCCAGGTGGTTGATCCAACCCAACGGGAGCCCTTCATAAGAAACCGCATTCCAACCTTCACTTGCTGTAACTGGCAGAATGCCGTCGCCACAAAGGAATGCCAGGGCTTCGTTTAACGTCAACGGCGCTGTATTTCCACTGTTCAAATGCACACTCAGCGCGAGTTCGGGGTCTGGTTTGAACTTTTTACCCATGAATGCGCCGGCACGCGTGCCTGTGTGAACCAACCGAACCACCTTTAATTGCGTGCTCAGACTTTCGGCCATTTCGCTGATGAGGTACAGCCCATCTTCGCGTTCAACAAGGTTTGCACCATCAGAAATCCATTCCGGCCGGCTGTTGTCTTTCTTCTTTAAACCCTGCTTTTGGGTTGATTCCTGTGTTCCTTCTGATTGGCCTTGCTTCTGAATAACACCCAGAAAAAAACCTTCCCCTCCGCCATTGCCGGGCCAGTTATACCAGCAGGCGGTATCACAATTTCCTTCCATCAATCCCCATTCCTTAGGAAAAACAAGGGAAACCGTTTGGGCATCTGGTTGTTGCAGCACGGATTCCAGTTGCGCTTCGTTCTCTGCGCGATTCAGGGTACAGGTGCTGTACAGCAGGAAACCGCCTGGTTTCACGGTGGGCCAAATTTCTTCGAGCAACCGTTGCTGTCGCGCGGCGCAGAAGCGCACCAGATCGTGCGACCAATGTTCGCGCGCCTCTTCACTTTTACGGAACATACCTTCCCCACTGCAGGGCGCATCCACCAGTACCACGTCGAACATAGAATCAACGCCACGGAACACCGCCGGGTCTGCCTGCGTTACAAGGTGGTTGTCCCATCCCGCTTTGCTCAGGTTTTCCCGCAAAACCCCAACCCGGGATTTGATGGGTTCATTGGAAACCAAAACCCCTTTTCCAGAAAGCAGGTTTGCCAGATGTACACTTTTGCCGCCGGGAGCCGCGCATAAATCCAACACCAAGGGCTGCGCCGGAAGATGAAGCCTGGAAAAAACGGCGCCGACAAGTTGACTGCCGGCCTCCTGCACATAATAGGCCCCGCCGTGAAACCACGGATCATAAACAAAAGATGGTCTTTGGGTAAGCATCAACCCCTGCGTATTCCACAAAACAGCATCAATTGCTCCCGGGGTTGCGGCCGCGAATTTCCTGGGGTGAAGGTTTACAGAAACAGCTCCGGGATGTTCAAAAGCCTGAAACAATTGCGGATGATTCTGAGGAAAATCCTTGCGCAGTCGTTCTAAAAAACCCTCAGGTAACTCCATGGGGCAAAAAAAGTATATTTGTTGAATGTGCCATCATGGCCAAGGCTTTGATTACCTTTGTAAAACAACATAAGTAAATCATCAATGAGTACTTCAAAAATGAATGTTCCTACTCCAGTTTTCGATAATCAGGGGAACAAGTTTTACGGAGAATTACGTGCAGCGGTAGATGAGTTTTTCAAGAATAAAGGAATAAAGAAAACCGGAGACCGGCGTTTATACACCAAAACAACCATCATCATGGTGGCCGTTCCCACGTTGATGGCATTGGCGCTGTTTGCCGGGCTACCCATCTGGGCTTCAGTGCTCTTGTTTGCCCTGGTTGGTGTATTCCATGCACTGGCTGGTTTCAACATCATGCACGATGCCTGTCACGGTAGTTTCTCTTCCAACGGGAAAGTGAATAACTGGTTTGGAAACATCATGAGTCTGCTCGGCAGCCATGCCTTTATTTGGAAAACCAAGCACAATGTAATTCACCATACCTACACCAACGTAGATGGCATTGACGATGATATTGCGAAGATTCCGGCGCTGAGGCATTGTCCCACGCAACCTTGGAAACCCGCGCTGCGATTCCAACACCTGTACATGATGGGTCTTTATGCCATCAGTTCGGTTTTCTGGATGTACGTTGCTGATTTTGAAAAATACTTCAAACGCCGCGTGTACACCTCCGAATTGCCAAAATTCCCCCTGAAGGAACATGTGATTTTCTGGGCCACCAAGGTGGCTTATACCCTCGTTTACATTGGTTTGCCCGTTTACATGCTCGGTTGGGGTTCAGGACTACTTTGCTTCTTCGCGCTTCATGTTACCCTGGGTATCGTACTGAGTTGCGTATTCCAGATGGCCCATGTTGTTGAAAAGACCCACTTCGTAGAAGCAAACCAGAACGAACGCGTGCGCATTCCACAAGAGTGGGCCGTGCACCAGATGGCTACTACCGCAAACTTTGCGCCCAATTCCAAATTCTGGACCTGGTTTACCGGTGGACTGAATTTTCAGGTTGAACACCACCTGTTTCCGCAGATCAGCCACGTTCATTATCCGGATGTGCGCAAGATTGTCCAGCAGGTTGCCGCAAAACACAATGTGCCCTATCTGGAATACCCTACCTTCCGCGAGGCGTTCGTGTCGCATTTTCGCTTCATGCGCCTCTTGGGCTCCGGACAGGATGTTGCAGTAGCGCACGCCTGACAGAACGAAAACACCCTGGTGGTGTGCTCCGATAAAAAATTGTTCATGTATTCCCGCATTATAATCTTTCTGCTTCTGGTCACCACCCTTGGTGCTTGCAGAAAAAACGATGGAACTTATTGGGACGCCGAATACTTGGCACCTATTGCACGCGCCGATATCGCCCTGGACCAACTGTACACGGGCAACCTGCTCAACAAGGCCGGCGACAGCAGCTACGCGCTGGAATACAACCAACTTGTTTACACCAGCAACCGACTGGAAGGGATCAAAATACCAGATACGGTTGTTACACGATACTTCACATTGAAAACCCTGCGTCTGAATGACCAAAGCATCTCGCGCAGGGTAACACTTGCCGAAATCAATCCGGCATTTATCCTGGCCCATGGAAGCACGCAGGTGATTCCGGCACAAAACCTCACCAACCTCAATCCGGTAGATCTTGACGCCAGCGCCTTCTTCGAATATGCCACCCTCGACAGCGGTTGGCTGACCATGGAGATTTTCAATGAGCTTCCGGTAAACCTGTCTGAGGTAACTTTTGAGCTTCGCAACAAAACCGACAACTCCGTAGTCAGCACCCAAACCTTTTACAACCTGGCTCCTAATTCCCGGCAAAACTCCAGAACATCGCTTTCCGGAAAAACCGTGTACAAAACACTCACGGCGCAAATCAAAACACTGAAAACCGATGCGAGCAGCGGACCGGTTGTGGTTGATGCGTTTAAAGGCGTTCAGTTGAACCTCACGGTGGATGGTCTGAAACCCAGAGCAGCAACAGCAGCTTTCCCCAGCCAAAACGTGCTTTACCAAGATGAAGGAACCAGCATGGAAATGGGCGGACCGGAGCTGAAGTTTGTTCAGGCCAGAAAGGGAACCCTGCGCATCCGCATATCCACCACCATCCAGGAAAACCTGACCATGATCTTCCGACTGCCAAATGTGGTCAAGAATGGACAGAGCGTAGAACGCATCATCAAGGTCCCGGCTGCCGTTCCGGGAGAAACAAAAAAATATGTGGAAGATGTGGACATGAATGGTTACGTGGTGGATTACCGCGGCAAAAACCCTTCTGTTACAGATACCGTAAACACCTTCCACCAGATAGTCATTGTGAATCTGGACAGCAGCGGCCGTAAGGTAAACGTGTCGCTCGACGACAGCGTGCGGGTTGAATACGGCATTGTGGGCGTTGAACCGGAGTGGGCGATTGGGTATTTCGGCCAGTCGAATGAGCAAATCAACGGCGTTCAGCCGGTGGACCTTTTCAAAGGCATAGGCGGCAGTCTGGAACCCGAAAACGTATCGCTGCGGGTGCGTGTTTCCAATGGCGTTGGCGCACAAGGGCGTGTGCTCATCAGAAGCTTGGAAAGCCAGAACTCCTTAAACAACACATCGGTTCCTTTGGTTGCTCCTACCCTGCTCGGCGTGAACACAGATATCAACGCCGCCACCTTTCAACCTTGGGCACCCTGGGAAATATCCTACATCTTAAATACCAGCAACTCCAATGTGCGCAGTTTCATAGGCAACCTGCCCAACCAGCTCGCCTACGACCTGAACCTGCAGATGAATCCCAATGGAAATACCACCCGTTGGAAAGATTTCTTATACCACGACAAACCACTGAACGTATACCTGGATGCTTCCATGCCGATCAGTTTCAAATCTCCCGGTGTGTATTTCCGGGATACGCAGGTGTTGAACCTTGGCGCTATTAAGGGAATAGAACTGGCAAAAAGTGCCATGCTGAAAATATTCGCCGAGAACGACTACCCGGTGAGCATCCGCATGAAAGCCTATTTGCTGGATGCCAATCGTTTGGTTTTGGACAGCATTGTTCCTGAAGAACAGATCCCTGCTTCGACCGTGAATCAGGCTAATGGTGCGGTGATTGCACGTTCCGCGGCAACGCTGCTGGCACCTGTGTCTGAAACAGGTATGGAAAACCTCCGCCGGGCGCGCTACATCGTGTTTGTGCCGCGCCTCAACACGGAGGGTTCCGACTACAGAAAATTGTACTCCTTCTACAGGTTGAAACTTCGCCTGGTGGGACAAGTAACCATTGCTAATTCCTTTTAACGCAGCATGTTTCTGAATAAAAAAACGCTGTTGCTCTTTCCGGCAATGTGCATTGCCCTCGTACTTTTCGCACAAAACACGCCTTTGGACAGCAGCAAGCTTCACGAAGCTCGCGACAGCAATCTTGTGCTTTCCGCACAAAATACTCCTTTGGACAGGATACACCGTCCTACTCAGGTAATTACAAAATATGTGCTTCCGAGCAACCTCGAAATCACCACACAGGCCATGTATTTGAGCACCCGCGTGCCGGCGGGAGCACTTTACCGTTTGCAGGGTGGAAATCTGAACAACAAGATCATTGGAAAAACCGCTGACCGCATTGGGTCCGGAATGGCTTCCATTCAGGGAGAAAACTCGATTCAGGTGTGTTTTAATGATCAGGCGCATAGCGTTTTTCCCTCCAAAACAGGATACTGGTCGCTGGATTATAAGTACACAAACCTGGTTGGGGCAAGCTTCAACCAAGATGCTTTTAATCTGGTTTTTCGCGGCAATGCGCCTTTTGCCGGCACCACCATGCGCAGCGAGCAACTCAGCCTGAACAGCATGTCGTGGAACCAACTGGGTGCCAGCTTCATAAAAACAATCAAGCCTGCGGGAAAAGGAAACTATTGGTTTGAAGCCGGAGCGTCCTGGGTGTTTATGCGCGAATACACCCGCCTCTCCATGCCGCGTGCGCATCTGTTCACTTCTTCCCTTGGCGACAGCCTAAACCTGTCCTACCAACTTGACGTTACGCGCAAGGACAAAAACGACCTTGGGTTTTATCCGCTCAGCCACGGCGCTTCCATCAACTTTCAATTTGCTGGAATGAAAGGGAAAAATGAACAATCACATTATTGGCGCGTTTCTGTTTCCGATTTGGGCTTGGTTTCATTAGGCGCTGCGGGTGCTTCTTATACCAAAGACTCTGCCTTCGGGATCAATGGATGGGAGGTGCCGTTCACACCATACGGCATCGACAGCAACGCTTCATTCAGCAACTATTTTGACACCTTGCTGAACCGCATGAATCCGCGCCGTTCCGGTCTGAATTCATTGGTATCCCTCCCGGCGTTGTTCAGTTTCTCCAAAGGTGTTTACCTGAGTAATGGGCGACACATCTTTGGAAACCTGGTGTACCGCGCTTATCCCGGGTTTATTCCCAGGGTCAGCGTTGGATATGGAAAATATAAGGGGAAGTTCTACTATGGTTCTCAACTTGCATACGGAGGCGTTCATGCTTTCGATGTGCGCGCCTTTGTTTCGTGCACCGTTAAAAACCTTCGCGTGCGCATGGACATCAACAGTGTTGAGGGTTTGTTGTTCCCCGGTAAACTGGGTGGAGCCGGCGCGACGCTTTTGCTCGTTTGGGATTTATAAGCTCCTCTTAGGATTCTGCCGGCGCTTCAGCAGATGTTTCAGGTTGCTGCGTCTCTGGTGCTGTTTCTGAAGTGCTTGGTTCATCTGTGTCGCTGTTCATGAACTCCTCGTAGGTGGTTTTGGTGCTGAACGGGCGCTTGCCGATCAACTGTTCCAAATCAGATTGGAACAACACCTCTTTCTTCAACAATTCCTGAGCAAGTGCTTCCGTGTGTTGTTTGTGTTCCAACAGCAGGTTTTTTGTGCGTGTATATGCCTGATCTACCAATTCGCGCACCTCTTGATCAATGAGTTCAGCGGTTTTCTCGCTGTAGGGTTTTTGATATCCATATTCACCCTGCGCATCGTAGAAGCTCAGGTTGCCCACCTTTGTGCTCATTCCGTATACGGTCACCATGCTGTAAGCCAGTTTTGTAACACGTTCCAGGTCGTTTTGGGCACCGGTGCTTACTTTACTAAAAAACACTTCTTCGGCAGCTCGACCACCCAAGGTCATGCACATAGAGTCGATCAACTGCTCGGTGCGGTAGAGGTATTGTTCTTTGGGAAGGTATTGTGCATATCCCAATGCGGCCACTCCGCGCGGAACGATGGAAACCTTCACCAGCGGATCTGCAAACTCCAGGAACCAACCGGCAACGGCGTGCCCTGCTTCGTGGTAGGCCACAATTTCCTTTTCCTCCGGAGAAATCAACTTGTTCTTCTTTTCCAAACCACCTATCACGCGGTCGATGGCATCCTGGAAATCTTGCATTTCTACCGCTTCTTTACCTTTTCTGGCTGCAATCAGCGCGGCCTCGTTGCACACGTTCGCAATTTCTGCGCCGGCGAAACCGGGGGTTTGGGCTGCGAGTTTTTTCGCCTCCACGTCAGATGCCAGTTTGGTAAGCGGCTTCAGGTGTACTTTGAAAATTTGCTCTCTGCCGATCAAATCTGGTTTGTCCACAGAAATCTGTCTGTCAAAACGTCCGGGGCGCAACAGTGCCGAATCAAGAATATCGGGCCTGTTGGTGGCCGCCATCAAAATCACACCGCTGTCGGTTCCAAAGCCATCCATTTCGGCAAGCAGTTGGTTCAGGGTGCTTTCGCGTTCGTCGTTGCTGCTTTGCACCAGGTTCTTTCCACGGGCACGACCAATGGCGTCAATTTCATCAATGAAAATAATGCACGGCGCCTTCTCTTTCGCTTGTTTGAATAAATCGCGAACCCGACTGGCACCCACACCCACAAACATTTCTACAAAATCGGAACCCGACAACGAAAAGAAAGGAACACCGGCTTCGCCGGCAACGGCTTTTGCCAGCAGTGTTTTTCCGGTACCGGGAGGGCCTACGAGCAATACACCCTTGGGTATTTTGCCGCCCAGATTGGTGTACTTCTTGGGGTTCTTCAGGAAGTCCACTACTTCCATCACTTCCATCTTTGCTTCCTGTAAACCGGCTACGTCTTTGAAGGTTACATTCACCTTCGTGTCTTTATCGTACAACTGAGCGCGTGCACGGCCTATGTTGAAAATGTTAGGGCCGGAACCGCCGGAGTTGCCACCCATTCTGCGCATCACCAACATCCAAAAGCCAACGAAAATAAGTATGAAGAACAACCAGTTCAGGATCTGCCCGGTATAATCTGCGCGGGTTTTAAACTCCAGCTTCAGTGCCAGATCAGGGTTGATGTTCTTTGCCTTCAATTCCCCTTTCAGCGCTTCGAGTTCCCTGTTGAAATAATCAATCTCTGTTTCGAAATAATACTGGGGAACATCGCTGCCATAAGCATCGGCGTTGCTCTTAAGCTTCTTGTGTTCTTCTTTATCAAGTGCTTCACGGGTCAGGAATACTTCTACCTCACTCTCGTTCCACACCACCATTTTTTCCACCTCTTCACTCAGCACCATGCGTTTTACATCATTCCAGGAGCTTGGCTTGCCGTGTTCTTTGGGAAAGAAGTTGATGATGATGAAGGCAAGAATCACCAGGGCATAAATCCAATTGGGATTAAAGCGCGGTTTGCGCTCCTGGGGTTTTGGTTGTTGTTGATCGTTCATTGTTCTGGGCAAACGCTTCGTTCGGAGTGGATTTGGCAAACAATGCTCCACAAACTACTCCAATGGACAAATTTAAGTCATTCTCCGACGAAATAAGGGCCGGAGTCGCTTTGTTTTAACACCTGACAAAGCGGCAGAAAAAAAGCCCCTTTCGGGGCCTTTTTTCTGTGTTGCAGTCGGTTTTAGTGCGTGATGACACATCGGGCTTTTTCAACCCTCCCTTCGTGCACCACTTCAACTTGATACCATCCATCCGGCAGGTTGCTGAAATCCTTCTTGAATTGATTTGCACCTGCGATGCTTGGAACCGTGGTTGACCAGATGGTTCTTCCTGAAATGTCGTAAACAGAGATTTTGGTTTCGCCTTCCGTTTCTGTGAAGAAAGAAATCAGTACAGCGCCCTGACTTGGCACCGGATATACCTTTAGGTTTTTTTCTTCTTCAACAACATCTACCACGTCGCCGGGTGCTGAAGTATAGTTGCTCTTGCTGCTGCTCACGCGCAAGGAATAACAATTGTTAGGGTCGTTGGCGCCGTTGTAACCGGAAACACGCACGGTATATGAAGCCGCCTTTCTGTTGTTGTAAAAAATGCGTTCATCACGGGTGCCGGTTTGTAATGATGATTTCAACAGTTTTCCTGAAGAGGCATACAATCGCAAGTCATAATCTGCTGGCAAACCCGTAAGGTCTATGCCCACATTGGTTCCACCCGCTGTTGTGGTGCTGAACGAAAACCAGTCTTCATCCGAGCTGCTGGAGATGGCCGCAGTGATGGTGCTTCCAATAGTGATGGCTTTGGCTGTTGTTCTGGTTGCATTCGGTTCATATACATCATTGCACTTTGCTGTGGTGGTAAACTGCGCCGAGGAATAATTGGTATAAACCCCACTACACAAGGAACGGACGCGCCAATCGTACGTTGTGCTTGCGCTGAGGCCTGAAAGTGAGAACGATTTGCTGGTGTTTCCGGTATCCAGAAGTGTCCAGGTGCTTCCTGATGCTGCTTTGTACTCCAACCAATGTTTGCTTGCACTGGCACTGCCACTCCAGCTAAGTGATGCCGAAACATCTGTCACTGCTACACTGGTGAGCGAAGTTGGTGCTACACAAGCAGTACTGGTAGAACAGGCCGGCATTTTGAACGCCGCTACGCGTGTGCTCCAGGTGCTTGCAGTGTTATGCATGGCTGTAAACCAGAAAGTAACGTCGTCGGCAGGATCTATCACCAAGTGGTTGTAATCTCCGTATCTGGTGCTTCCATTGGCGGTAGTTCCTGAAATCACCGTGGTTTCGGTATATGTCATCATTCCCAAGGTATCACAGAATTTCCTTCCGGTATATCGAATCCCCGGGGTGAGCGAACTGCCAGAGATGTTGTACGCCATTGCAATATCACCGTTCTTGTTGTAACACACGGCGGGAAGCCAACGGTGTGCAGCGTCTGGGGTGTAGGTGCCTTGTTGGTGAATGGTCCAGTTTCCTGTGGTGCGTTTCAATTCGTACCAACGCGGAACTGTAACACTGCTTCCACTATTCACCACATGACACAGCACAATGCCTTCGTAATCGGAAAACTTCCGATACACCGGTTGGTTCATCACGCGGATGTTTAATGACTCCAATTTCACTGTAGATCCAGATTGTGTTACACATTGTTCCCTGGTGCCTGTGCAGATGTCGCTGTTGAACGACGCTGCCGCCATTGATGCTGCAAATACAACCCTGCTGGATGCCGGGGTGGTGAAGTTCACCTTGAACTCAAACAAGCCGATGCTGTCGCGATCTGCTGTTGTGGATGTCCAGGCGTCGTCGTGCATGTACGCAATCAAGCCACCCACCGTTGGCTTACTGCTTCCCTGCAATGTGACCGGGCACATGGAAAAATGTTTCGTTGCATTGCCAATATCAATTTTAACCATGGTGGCGCTTGAGCTGCCGCTGATCATGGCCGCTTTGTCAAACGCGAATACACTCGATCCCACATAACTGCTGGTGAAGTTGTTGGTGGTTGCGTAATATGCATCGTGCCAAACAGAGAATTTGGGATAGTCCGGGAATACTGTTCCCGTGCTGAAATAATAAACATTCCAAGATCCTGTTGGATCATTGGTTTTCGAAACCGCCACAATCAGCCCTTCACTTCCTGTTTCTGCCTGATTGGCAAATTCTGTGATTACAAAACGGTCTTCCAACTGATCGTACAATGCTATTGGGTCGCCCAATCCACCTTTGCCTGTGATGGCGTCCATGTACTTTTGGGAAAGCAACGTGGTACCTGTTTTGCTGAAAATTTTCAGGTATGCTCCTGATCCGCCATTAATCATCTGAATGATGTGGTTGGGACCCGCACACAAGGAGGGATCGGCGGGGTTTACATAAGTATAACCCATACCCGCAAACTGTGTGGTTACTGTTCTCAATGAGTTTGTCGGAGCGTATACCCTTTGAATGGCCCCATCATCATTCATGCTTCCCGCGAGAAACAATTCCGGCTGAAAGGGTTTCTTGATCATTCCTTCCGGCCTGATGATGCCGCGTTCGTCGCGCACCTTCACATCTACCCATCCCGGATCTGCCGCATGGTCGCGGAGTGGCCCGGTTTCCCGCAGCAGTACTCCCTGAATGGTTTCAGGCTTTCCCCAATTGGCGTCATTTTGCGCCAGGGCAAACGCAGGAGCCAGCAAAAGCCCCAGAATAAAGTTTGTAGTTTTCATTTTGTTCCCTTTTCAGATGCAATATTGACATTCATCTGCTTTACGCTGTGTAGAATTTTTTTATCCGGAACAAACAAACCTTATCCCAACGCCAATGTTTTACTTTTGCAGTTTAGAAGCTGTCTAAACAGCCGCAAAAAAACTATGGTTAAGTTACCCGTTTACCTCGACAACAACGCTACCACTCCGGTTGATCCCCGTGTATTGGATGCCATGATGCCCTTTTTTACACAACATTTTGGCAATGCCTCCAGCCGCAACCACGCATTTGGTTGGGAAGCTGAAGACGCAGTGGACCAGGCCCGCAAGGATATTGGTGACCTGATCAACGCCAGTGATAAGGAAATCATCTTTACCAGCGGCGCTACCGAAAGCAACAACCTGGCACTGAAGGGCGTGTTCGAAATGTACCGCGACAAGGGCAACCACATCATCACCGTAAATACCGAACACAAAGCCATTCTCGACACTTGTAAGCATCTTGAAAAAGCCGGTGCTGAGATTACATATCTGGAAACAGGAGCTGATGGATTGGTTACCGCCGCACAAGTAGCCGAAGCCATGCGCAAGGAAACCATTTTGGTGACCATCATGTACGCCAACAATGAAATCGGCGTTGTTCAACCCATCAAAGAAATTGGTGCACTTTGCGCGGAAAAAGGTGTATTGTTTCACAGCGATGCCACCCAGGCCGTGGGAAAAATTCCCGTGGACGTGATAGCAGACAACATCCACCTGATGAGCTTCACTGCGCACAAAATGTACGGACCCAAAGGAATTGGTGCCCTTTACGTGCGTCGCAAAAACCCAAGGGTGAAGGTTACCGCCCAAATGGACGGAGGTGGACATGAACGCGGCATGCGCAGCGGAACCTTGAATGTTCCCGGCATCGTCGGTTTTGGAAAAGCGGCAGCCTTGGCCAAAGCAGAAATGCACTCCGATGCCGAGCGCCTGTCTAAACTTCGCGACAAACTGGAACACGCCCTGTTGGACCTTGAAGAAAGCTATGTGAATGGTTCACGCGAACATCGATTGCCTCATTGCACGAACATGAGTTTCAAATATGTGGAAGGTGAAGGTTTAATCATGGGTGTGAAAGACATTGCCGTGAGCTCAGGCAGCGCCTGCACCAGTGCCAGCCTGGAGCCAAGCTACGTGCTCAAAAACCTGGGACTTGACGACGAGCTTGCACACAGCAGCCTGCGCTTTGGCCTGAGTCGTTTTACTACAGAAGAGGAAATTGATTTCACCATCAACTGTGTAAAAACAGCCGTAAACCGCCTCAGGGAAATGAGCCCACTCTGGGAAATGTTTAAAGAGGGAATCGACCTGAAAAGTGTTCAATGGCAAGAACATTAATTGTTTAGACTTGTTCCAAATAATACCTTTGTACACAAATAACCAACATCATTATGGCATACTCTGAGAAAGTAATAGACCACTACACCAACCCAAGGAACATCGGTACCCTGGATAAAAACAGCAACACCGTGGGCACCGGCTTGGTTGGTGCTCCTGAGTGCGGCGACGTGATGCGCCTGCAAATCCAGGTGAACCCCGAAACGCACGTGATTGAAGATGCCAAGTTTAAAACTTTTGGGTGCGGTTCCGCCATCGCCTCTTCTTCCCTTGCTACCGAATGGCTGAAAGGCAAAAGCGTGGATGAAGCGCTGTCCATAGACAATATGGACATTGTAGAAGAGTTGGCGCTTCCACCCGTGAAAATTCATTGCAGCGTTTTGGCCGAGGATGCCATCAAAGCTGCCATCAACGACTACCGCGTGAAGCAGGGCCTTGAGCCCATTGTTGACAATCAGGCCAAACACCATTAATCATGAATGCGGGAAATTCTGACCTGAGCATCTCTCCCAAAGCCTTTGATAAAGTCATGGATTTGATGCGCGATGCATCCATCCAGCCAGGTGAATATTTTCTGCGCGTGAGCGTTAAAGGTGGCGGATGTTCCGGTTTGAGTTACAACCTTGACTTCGACAACGAATCCAAGCCCGGCGACATGGAGTTCTTCCACAACGGCCTCAAAATGGTTTGCGACATGAAGAGTTTCCTATATCTGTGTGGCACAGAACTCGATTTTAGTGATGGCCTGAACGGAAAAGGTTTTAGTTTTATCAACCCCAATGCGGCACGCACTTGCGGGTGCGGAGAAAGTTTCGCTGTTTAATTCCGCTGAATAACCCGCCACTGAAGCCCGCAGAACAACTAAATTCGCGGGCTTCATGGCTTCATATCCTTTCCGACAAATAGAATCCCGCTGGCAACAGCTCTGGAAAGATCAGGGTTTATATCAGGTAGCTATTGACCCTTCCCGACCCAAATATTATGTGCTGGACATGTTCCCGTATCCTTCGGGCGCCGGCCTGCACGTCGGCCACCCACTCGGATATATAGCCAGCGACATCGTAGCCCGTTACAAAAGGCTTAACGGCTACAACGTTCTTCACCCGATGGGTTATGACGCCTTTGGATTGCCTGCTGAACAATATGCCATCCAAACCGGACAACATCCGTCTATTACCACAAACGCAAACATCGGCCGATTCCGTGAGCAGTTGGACCGCATGGGTTTTTGCTACGATTGGTCGCGCGAGGTACGCACCTGCGATCCTGATTATTACACCTGGACACAATGGATTTTTTCACTGTTGTTCAACCATTGGTACGATCCTTCTGCTCAAAGGGCTCGTCCAATTTCTATCCTGGAGGAACAGCTTCTGGAACACGGTGCCGCGCCATTTGATGCACTGAAAGAAGCCGGTATTTCCTTCAGCGGCAGCGAATGGAGCCTGTTCAGTAATGCGCAGAAAGAAGCGGTTCTGAATCGCTTCCGCCTGGCCTTTTTGGATGAAACAACGGTGAATTGGTGCCCTGAAATGGGCACGGTACTGGCTAATGAAGAAGTTGTAAACGACCCGCAAAAGGGTCCGGTGAGTGAACGCGGGAGCTTTCCCGTTGAACGCAGAAAAATGAAACAGTGGTTTCTGCGCATCACCGCCTATGCCGACCGCCTGTTGGATGGATTGAATGAACTCAGCTGGAGTGAATCCATCAAAGAAATTCAGCGGAACTGGATCGGTAAAAGCACCGGCGCGGAAATCAACTTTTCGTGCGTGGGCATGAACCGCAACATTCCCGTATTCACCACCAGACCGGACACCATCTTCGGTGCGAGTTTTTTGGTTCTTGCGCCTGAATATGATGGCCTGGAAACCCTTTGTTCCGAAAACCGGCGCGAGGCCGTTATGGCTTATGCTGCAAAGGCAAAAAACAGAAGTGAAATTGACCGCATGGCCTCTGTCAGCAAAACCGGTGTGTTTACCGGACTGGAAGTAGTCAATCCTTTTACCGGAAAGTCCATCCCCGTTTGGGTCAGCGATTACGTGTTGGCTGGTTATGGAACAGGTGCCATCATGGCTGTTCCTGCACACGACGACCGCGATTTTGAGTTTGCCCAGGAGTTCCATCTGCCCATCATCCCCGTGATTCAGCCTTCCGGCGAAATGCTTGAGGAACCGCTTAGCGCTGCTTATGCCGCCAAAGACGGTGTATGCATCAACAGCGGATTCTTAAACGGCTTAGCTGTTCAAGACGCCATTGCGAAAATGCTGGAAGAAGTTGAAGCGCGGAAACTTGGAAGAAGGAAAACAAATTACAAACTCCGGGAAGCAGGATTTGGACGACAGCGGTATTGGGGTGAACCAATTCCCGTAGTTTTTGACGGCGCCGGTGTTCCAAAGTTGGTGGCCGCGTTGCCTGTAGAGTTGCCCGCCGTGGAAAGTTACAAACCATCGGGTACCGGTGAAAGCCCTCTGGCCGGTGTTTCCGACTGGGTGAACACACCCGAAGGAACGCGCGAAACCGACACCATGCCCGGTTGGGCCGGGAGCAGTTGGTATTTCCTGCGCTATACAGACCCTCAAAATGCCACACGATTTGCCGGTGCTGAGGCCCTGGATTACTGGAACCAGGTGGACCTTTACGTGGGAGGAAGCGAGCATGCCACAGGTCATCTGCTGTACAGTCGTTTTTGGACAAAGTTTTTGTTTGACCTCGGTTTCATCAGTTGGGATGAACCTTTTAAACGCCTCGTGAACCAAGGCATGATTATGGGCGAAGATGGTCAGAAAATGAGCAAACGATGGGGAAATGTTGTAAATCCCGACGATGTGTGCGATGCCTATGGCGCCGACACGTTGCGCATGTACGAAATGTTCCTTGGTCCATTAACAGACAGCAAACCATGGAACACCAACGGCATTGAAGGCGTAAGCCGTTTCTTAAATAAGTTGTGGCGATTGTACGTTCAAGATGAGGTATGCACCTTAACTGGTGAAGCTCCTTCCAAAGATGAACTCAAGGTGCTGCACAAAACAATCCAAAAGGTAAGTTCTGACATCGAAAGCATGAGCTTCAACACCTCTGTTTCCGCATTTATGGTAGCGGTGAACGAGCTGCAATCAATGAAGTGTAAGAAGCGGGCTGTTTTAGAACCATTGATCGTTTTGCTCGCACCCTTTGCTCCGCACATTGCAGAAGAATTGTGGCACATGATGGGTAATCAAAACAGCGTTCATCTGGCTTCCTGGCCCAAATTCAATTCCGAGTATCTGGTGGAAGCGTCGTTTAATTATCCCGTGAGCATCAATGGGAAAACGCGCACCACCATCACCTTTGGTTTGGACGCCACCGATTCGGAGATGGAGGCAACGGTTTTTGCCCACCCGGAAGTGGTGAAATGGATGGAAGGAAAACCCCTGAAGCGGTTAATCATTGTGAAGGGCCGGATCATCAACGTGGTTGTTTGATCAACCCATTTGCAACAAATGCCATTGCACGGCAAGGGAATATCCCTCCATGCCAAGTCCAAAAATGCCGCCGGTGGCACTTTTGGCGATAAGTTCCATGTGGCGCTCCGGTTCCCTTTTGTACACATTGCTGATATGCACGCCTATAACTGGCACTGCAATGGCTGCCACCGCGTCTGCTATGGCAACGGAAGTGTGGCTGTAGCCTCCGGCGTTGATCACAATTCCATCTACTTGTTGTGGCCCGGGAACGCCATATTGATGCAGGAGGTTGATCAGTTCACCTTCCACATTGCTTTGATGAAAGAAAAAGTCGACGTTGGGAAACCGTCTTTTCAAATCCTGTTCACAGGCGTCCCAACTGCCAGATCCGTAGATTTCCGGCTCCCTGCTTCCCAGCAAGTTCAGGTTGGGTCCATTGATTACTGCAATGCGCATATTCAAATTACTTCCATGTAAGGGTTATGTTCGCAACTAAACTAGAAAAAACAGGCTCGTATGGGTAAAACGTTTGTTACCGGTGCAACCGGATTGCTGGGGGCACACCTCACCTGTGCTCTCTTGCAGCGTGGTAAGCTTGTGGTTGCCCTGAAACGTGAACACAGTAAGCTCAACTTGTTCAACAAAGTGGCGACCCTTTATGGTATTGATTCCGAACATCCTCTTTTAAAATGGGTAATTGGAGACCTTAACGATGTGTTTTCCCTGGAAGAAGCATTGATTGGAATGGACGTGGTTTTTCATTGCGCAGCCTATGTTTCCTTCTACAAGACAGATGCCGCAAAGATGATGCATACAAATGTTCAAGGTACTGCCAACCTTGTTGATGTCGCACTGAAATGCAAAACACCGTATTTCCTTCATGTAAGTTCAATAGCCGCTCTTGGAAGAAATACAGATCAGCATGTAGCGATTAACGAGGAAACAACCTGGAGCAATGGCCCATTAAACACCAATTACGCCATTTCCAAACACCTGAGCGAAATGGAGGTGTGGAGGGGTTTTGAAGAAGGCCTTTCCGGAGCCATTGTGAACCCTGGAATTATTCTTGGCGCAGGCGATGGAACCAGTGGGTCGAACATGTTTTTTCACAGAATCAATAGGGGCCTAAAGTTTTTTCCAACGGGTACAAATGGATTTGTTTCTGTGGAAGATACCGTGACGTTGATGCTGAAACTGGCTGATGAACAGGTTCAACATCAACGATATATAGCGATTTCCGAAAACAGCTCATACAAAAGCTTGTTGGCCCACATGGCCCATGCTTGCGGCAAATCTGAGCCCGTGATTCCCATCAAAGGCCTTTGGTTTTGGTTGTTCTATATCCTCATCCGTGCCACCGAGCCTCTGTTGGGTAAACGATTGCCCTTGTCGTCAGAAAACATCCTTGTGAGCAGGCATCGCTCCTACTATGACAACCAAAAAGCCGTTGCTCTGGGTATAACATTTGAGCCATTGCCCGACACCATTAAACGCTGCGCGCAGCAGCTCGGTTTGAATGCTTAACTTTGCCGCATTGTGCGTTTCGGAGTTGTAATTTTTCCCGGATCTAATTGTGACAAGGACCTGATTGCGGCCCTCGAAGAACACAGTGTAGGCGCTGTTGAAACCTTGTGGCATCAGGATACAGATTTGAAATCCTGTGATTTTATTTTTCTGCCTGGTGGTTTTTCTTACGGTGATTATTTACGCAGTGGTGCCATTGCTGCCAAGTCGTCCATTATGGCTTCTGTCATAGATTTCGCCCACAAGGGAGGCTACGTAATGGGTATTTGTAATGGATTCCAAATCCTATGTGAATCAGGGCTGCTTCCCGGAGCGCTGCTCCGGAACACCAACATGCGGTTTACATGCAGCAACGTATACCTAAAGCCGGTAAACACCAGCTTGCCCTTATTGGCTCATTATGATCCCCACAAGGTATATAACATCCCAATAGCCCATGGTGAGGGTCGTTATTATGCCGATGCGGAAACCTTGAGGCAAATGGAAGAAAACGGCCAGGTCTTATTTCGTTATTGCGATGCCTCGGGAGCCGTCACAGAGGCCGCGAACCCAAATGGATCAGCCAACAACATCGCCGGTGTTTGCAATGCGGGAAAGAATGTTTTTGGCATGATGCCCCACCCCGAAAGAGCTGCTTTTGAGCACCTGTTTAACACCGACGGTGTTGGTTTGTTCCAGGCGCTCGAAAACGTATGTGCTCAATAAACGCTTCCTTTACCCGGTTATTCTTTTTTTAAACCGGGCAACGTTGGTGGTTCAATCGCTGTCCTTTATCTATACAATCGTACGCTACGTAAAATTCTACTTGGGGTACACGCATCACGGATAGATATTGAAGCACTGAACCCATGAGTAAATCCGCCAATAAAGCTCCGGCAAAACGCTCCACGGACCCCAAGCCGAACAAGCGTACGGATTCTGCTGCCCAGCAACGCGCTGCGGGTGTTTGAATTAATGATCAGGGCCGCCTTGTTGCACACGGGCGGCGTTTTCTGCTAGCTGCAGTGCTTCAATAATGGCATCCGGTTTTCCATGCAGCACTTCCTGAAGGTTGTACAGTGTCAGGTTTATTCTATGGTCGGTAACCCGGCTTTGCGGGAAGTTATATGTTCTGATTTTCGCACTCCTGTCGCCCGTGGAAACAAGTGTTTTTCGCTGCGCCGCTATTGCCTGTTCCTGCTTGCGAACGGTCTCTTCATACAATCTTGTGCGCAGCATGTTCATTGCCTTTTCCCGGTTGCCCAATTGCGTGCGTTCCGTTTGGCAGACCACAACTATTCCACTTGGCTTATGCGTCAATTGAACTTTGGTTTCTACTTTATTCACGTTTTGCCCGCCGGCGCCCCCGCTCCGCGAAGTGTGTAATTCGATGTCACGCTCATTCAGTTGCACATCTATTTCTTCTGCTTCCGGTAATACGGCAACGGTTACTGCCGAGGTGTGGATGCGGCCTTGTGTTTCTGTTTGGGGCACGCGTTGAACCCTGTGGACGCCACTCTCATACTTTAGGGTACCGTACACCAGATTTCCCCTGATTAGCATGATGTACTTGCTGTATCCTCCGGCACTGCCTTCGTTGTAGTCTAAGGTTTCACAAGACCAACCGCGCTGTTCACAATAACGGAGGTACATCCTGGCCAAATCACCAACGAACAAACAAGCTTCGTCTCCGCCGGTACCCGCGCGTATTTCCAGAACAGCATCTTTTTCGTCCTGTGGGTCCTTTGGCATCAGCAAGACACCTATTTTTTGTTCCAGTCTTGCGCATTCCTCTTCCGTTTTTTCAATAACCTCGAGCGCGAGTTGTTTCATTTCCTTGTCCTCTTCATGCTCGAGCAATTCACGCGCCTGGTGCTGTTCGTGCAGCAGATGCTTGTATGCCGCATAAACATTTTCCAATTCCTTTAATGTATTATATTCCTTGTTTAGCTTGGTAAACCTCTTTAAATCAGAAATAACTTCAGGACTGCTCAATAATTGCTCTGTGTCCACAAAGCGGGCGTGAATAGCCTCTAGTTTTTCTAATAGTTTATTCATTTTCGCTTTTATAAAAAATCAGGTTTCCTGAATTCATGTTCACGAATCCTCCTGAATAAACCTGGACCTGATGAAGTGGTGTGCTTCCGATGCAGTGCATGGTGTCTGTTCCCAAGGATTCTATGTCGTAGGAAACAAGCGTTGAATCATCGAAGGGTACAAGAATTTCATTTCCATAAATACACCACGGATTTCTAGATTTTTTCATTTTAGCTCTTGGCAGCAGTGAAGAGGAGTATATATTTAGTGTACTGTCCTGATCAGCGCCGCAAACAACGTGGTTTCCGTTGTCGCGAATTAAAATAAATCCACTAGAACTTCTATCCAAGACTATCGTTTGATTTTGAAGTGTTTTTCCTGTGAAATCAATCTTTCTCAGCAATCGTTCACGTGCATCAATGATCCAACAGTTTCCGTCTGAAGCCCTCCCTAAACCACGAACCTGGTAATTTTGAAGTTGATTGAAATCAAGTTCTTTTTTAACATTTAATTGATTGTCTAAAACAATTAATCTTCTATTCAACTTACAATATAAGAATATATCCAAAGGGTTTGATGCATCAATTAAATCTATTTGGCCATACTGATGATAGGACTGCTTGCTGATTAATGATCCTTTTTGATCCCACAAGAAAACGACCCCTTCTTTATTCGCGGCAGCAATGTATCCGTTTGGCGCAGCTGAAACACAAATAAATGATCCCTGCTCCTTTCGATATTCCACGAAATGGCTGTTCTTCTCACCAACGCTTGCAGCAGTAATCATGAGGAACAGGCTGAACAGGAACTTCATCTTGATTAAGGATTATATTCCCTGACCGCGACATCTGTTCCATCAAAAACAGCGTATGTTGAAGCTTTGAGCCAAGTACCTGTGTTTATGTAACGCCTGGAAGGCTTCACCTGAATATCCAATTCCAGATGTCTGTGTCCGAAAATATAATAATCAAGGTCTGATTCATGGTTTGAAACAAACTGATACAAAAGTTCTTTGCCTTCACCCATAAAATTATTGTATCTGTTACCCTGGGATTTTCTACTTTTTCTGCTCCAAGACGTAGCAATAAAAAAGCCAAAGTTTGGATGAAGTCGTTCAAAAAGCCATGACGACCATGAAGCCCGAAAGATTCGCCGCAGGAATTTATAAGAGCGGTCGGCGGGACCAAGACCATCGCCATGATGCAGGTAAAAACTTTTTCCCCTGCTGAACATGGTACATCCATCACTGATTACTTGCACGCCCAACTCTTTGGACCAATAACCGCGGGTCCACATATCATGGTTGCCTCTGAACATAAAGACCTTCACTCCTGCGTCAGTCATTGCAGCTATCTTTCCAAGAAACCGCACATATCCGGCAGGCACCACATGTTTATATTCAAACCAAAAATCAAAGTGATCTCCCATTAAAAATACTGCAGCAGCGTCCTTCTCTATGGATGACAGCCAAGAAACCAAAACTTGTTCTCTTTTTCTACTCAGTTCTTCATTAGGATAACCTAAATGGAAATCGCCGGCAAAATATATGCGCTTACCTTCAATAAGGTCAATTTCAATATGAATGTCAGAGGGAGGCAAATTGACTCAAAAACCTGATGTCTCCGGTAAAAAAATCTCTAATGTCTTTCACACCATAGCGCAGCATGCATATCCGATCTAGTCCCAAACCGAAAGCAAAACCACTATATACTTCGGGATCGATATTTACATTTTGCAACACGTTTGGATGCACCATCCCGCAACCTAAAATTTCCAACCAACCTGTTCCCTTGGTAAGCCGATAATCCTCTTCCGTTTCCGTTCCTACCCAAACATCCAGCTCGGCACTCGGTTCTGTAAAGGGAAAATAACTAGGCCTGAATCGGACCCTGGTGTTCGCCCCGAAAAGTTCTTGGATGAAATAGAACAGCGTTTGTTTCAGATCTCCGAAGCTCACATCTCTGTCTATATACAAGCCTTCAAGTTGATGAAAAAAACAGTTGCTCCTTGCGCTTACGGCTTCATTTCTAAAAACCCGTCCCGGCATCATGAGCCTCATTGGTGGGTTCCTGCGCTCCATTTCGCGAATCTGAACACTGCTGGTATGTGTTCGGAGTACGTGTATTCCGGCAAAGAAAGTATCCTGCATGTCTCTTGCCGGATGATTCTCAGCAAAATTAAGTGCGCCAAAATTATGCCACTCATCTTCAATTTCTGGACCTTCAACCAGTTCAAAACCAAGCTTGTGAAAGATCGCTACCAATTCGTCCCGGATCAGATTGATGGGATGTTTACCTCCAGGCTCGTTCAAGTAAACGGGGAGGTGAAATGCGTTAGTAAGATCTGTTTCTTTTTCTTCAGACTCTTGCTCCTTTAAACGTGCATAGAATTCTTCTGCTGCACGTTTAAGTTCGTTCAGGCTCTTACCTGACAACTTTTTGTCTTCCGGCGACAGATGCTTAAATGCGTCTATCTCCTGCTGAAGGATGCCTTTTTTGGATAAAAATTTCAATCGGAACTCCTCTGCACTGATATTGTTGGCAACGTTTAGTTGCTCAAGTTGTTCACGTATGCTGGCTATGCGTTGTTCCATTCCTACAGCAAAACTATTCATTTCCGGCTTAAGTAAGCCCAAGTTTTCATTTTCGTTTATTCAACAGTAATCTAAAGGAAATTATCTTAAAGTTATTATAAGTAAATAATAATTGTGTGTGGAATTGTGGAAATAGGATTTAGTGTAGGTTCATGGTTTTTGGATATGCACAGGATTTGTTGTTAATTTTATATGTAAGTCTCTGATAGTGAGGGATTTAGTTTAGGTAATGTTGAGATTTATAAATTTTAGTGGTTGGGTAACATTGTTATGTTGATTATTATTTCTGGTGATAGATAGAGGTATAATTATGGTATTATGAACCTCTGTAAACATCGATAAATATTGTTAAGCGTTATCCATAATTAATCTTGAGTTATTCCATTGTTTTGGCAATATTAGAAGAGGTTATTTGTTGGTATTTTGGATGATTATATTGTTATCTAGCTTCTCCGAGATCTTGATGTTTTGTAAGATGAATGACGGTTCCTCAGTGCTTAGATTTATGATGGATGATTTGGTAAAGTATTTATTGTCGTCTAAATCGTTAACGATAATGCAGTCGTATGTTCCTGCAGGTGCTGTTGTTGTTACTGAATGCTGATGAATAGGCAGGTACACTGTTCTATGTGACGAGTTTGAGTTTAAGTATAGAATGTAGGAGCTGGTATCTAAGTCTTGGCGTGTGAATGTGATGTTACCGTATTTCTGGTTGTTTAGGGTTATTGAATATGAGTCAGATTTGAGAGCTGTTCCGGTAATGGAATCGCTGAGTGTAGGAAGGATAACTGCTTTTATTTTATCGCTTTGTTTGGCAGTAATAAGTTGGTTCGGAGGTATGAATGTTCCGAGCTGTTTGTGTATGCTGTCGTTGTAATGTACAATAGTAATGGTATCCATAAATTTGGTATGGAATGTTCTGTTGATCCATATGTTCTGTTGCTCAGTTGTGTCGTGAAAGGGATCAATTAAAGCTGTGGTTTGAATTTTCTGTACTTTGGGACTGATGGTATAATGGAAGCCGTGCTCGTCGGTAAGATTTACAGGTTGTAGGGTATCACGGAAAAAGAAAAGGGCGGTGTCTTCCTGGTAATATATGATATCATTGTTTTTAAATTTTGCTCCCGAAATTCCTGTGATGATTCCATGTTGGTTTTGTCTAAACGCTTGGAAGTTTCGTCTTTTAGGATAATCACAATAAGCGTAATTTAAGTTGATTGAGTCGTGGCTGATAGGATATAGTGAATAATATTCAGAAGAATCAATCAAGTTGTTTTTATTCAGATCATCAAGAAACAGGATGAATTTCAAGGAATCATGCAGGATAGTATTAGGAATGATGAATTTGGAATGGTCAAAAACAGTTGAGTAAAACACATTTGATAAGGTATGAATGGCAGCAGTGTCTTTGATGTAGAAGACTGTGAGTTTGGACTTAAAGGGTGGTATAATGTTATGGATTTGTCCTATTGTATAGTTTGAATCTATGTTGTTGGCATATGACAGATTGATGCAAATGGGCGCGGTGTAGTTGTTGCCCTCATTAAGATCTTTTATAAATCCTGGAAGGACGTGTATGTATGGTGTGCTGAAGAGGTTTGAAGTTGCGGTATCAGGATGTTGGATGCTGATTTGTACTTTATTAAGCAAAACTCGAGTTTCAGTGATTTTTCCTGGAGGAGCAATAAATACGTGTTCTTTCGGGTCAGTGATTTTGATGTGTTCATCAAATTTCAATGTCAAGATTTTGGATTTGGTTGATCGGTCCTGTACATCAACTTGGTTAAGATGTGGCGGGATACTGTCTTTAGAGCCTCCGGAAGGAAGAACGGGATTGGCGCAGTTGCTGAATAATACCGCGGCAGCAATGTAGAGTATTTTGTGTTTATCGCCCAAAATGTACCAGTAGGATTGAAATATCGGAAGGAGATATACCGCTGATGCGGGAAGCCTGTCCAAGAGTTCCGGGTTTGATGTTCTGAAGTTTTTCTCTTGCCTCGGCAGAAAGTGAAGTTATCTGATGATAATTGAAGTCTAATGGGATGGTTAGATGTTCTAGTTTTTGCATGCGCTCAACGAGTTCAATTTCTTTTTTAATATAAGTTTCGTACTTGATACGAATCTCTGCTTCTTGTAGATGTTCTATAGGGTAATGGGACAAGAGGGTTTTGAGTTGGTTCAAGCTGCTGAGGGTAGATATTCCTGTTTGAGGCCTTGAAAGTATTTTTGTGTATGTACTGGCTTCGGTGATGCTTGTGGTATTCATGGCGCTTAGGTACTCGTTCATCTCCTGAAGGTCAGTACATTTAGTATCGAGGAGATTCAGAATTTCTTTTGTGTTGTTCTGTTTTTGTAGCGCCCGCTTCATGCGTTCTTCGGAAGCCAGGTTGATTTCGAATGATTTAGGAGTAAGTCTCAGGTCTGCATTATCCTGTCTCAGGTTCAGGCGGTATTCTGCGCGGGAAGTGAACATCCTGTATGGTTCTTCCGTACCCTTATTGATGAGGTCATCTATAAGTACGCCAATGTATGCTTCGTTTCTATGCAGCACAAATGGGTCACGATCAGATATTTTAAGGTGGGCGTTAATACCCGCCATCAGGCCTTGACATGCTGCTTCTTCGTATCCGGTAGTTCCGTTTATCTGTCCTGCGAAGTACAGGTTTTCTATGTGTTTGGTTTCTAGGGTGTTTTTAAGTTGGGTTGGTTGAAAAAAGTCATATTCAATAGCATATCCCGGTCTGAAAATCTTTGCATTCCGAAAACCTGGTATTTCTCTGAGGGCACGGATTTGAATATGATGGGGCAATGAGGTTGAGAATCCGTTTAAATAAACTTCTACGGTGTCTGAACCTTCTGGTTCTACAAATATCTGGTGCCTGTCTCTTTCAGCGAAACGGTTAATTTTATCCTCGATACTTGGGCAGTACCTGGGTCCGAGGCCTTGAATCCTTCCAGTATACATAGGCGACTCGAGGAATCCTTCTTGTAATATTTCATGTACTGTTGGGTTGGTATATGTGATGTAGCAACTTCTTTGTGGCAAAGTACGCTGCGTATCTAAGAAGCTAAACCTCATCGGTGCTACATCGCCAGCCTGTTCTTCGAGTTGGGAATAATCGATGGTTCTGCCATCGATGCGGGGCGGGGTTCCGGTTTTCATTCGACCAGTGGAGAATCCGAGGGTCCTCAGTTGTTCACTAACGCCTACCGAGGAGGGTTCACCCATTCGCCCGCCGGATGATTGGTTTAAACCAACGTGAACAATTCCGTTTAAAAATGTGCCGGCAGTTAGGATGGTTGCTTTGGAGTGAAAGGTGATTCCAAGAGATGTTTGTATTCCGACAGCGCGGTTGTTTTGTATGAGAATTTGTTGAACAGAATCCTGTACAAATGAGACCAAAGGGATGCGTTCAAGTTGCAAGCGCCAGGCTTCCGCGAAGCGCCAGCGGTCGTTTTGAGCTCTGGGACTCCACATGGCTGGACCTTTTGATCTGTTGAGCATTCGGAATTGAATGGTAGTCAGATCAGTTATGATGCCTGAGTACCCACCAAGTGCATCTATTTCTCTGATAATTTGGCCCTTTGCAACGCCACCCATGGCAGGGTTGCAACTCATCCGACCAATTGTTTCCATATTCATAGTAACGAGCAGCACCTTGGATCCCATATTTGCTGCTGCCGCCGCCGCTTCGCAACCGGCATGCCCGCCTCCTATAATGATGACGTCGTATTCGTTGTTATCCATGTTTATTGTTCGCTTGTATCAAGTTCATAGAAACGTCGTATGTATTCATCTTCTTGTTTACGCATTTCTTTTTGCTCCTTATCGGTTGCGTCGTTGTAGCCACACAAATGGAGGCAGGCATGAATCACAACGCGTAGAAACTCATCCTTCACGGAGCAATCGAAACTTGTGGCATTGCTTTTTACTGCATCCATGCTGATGTAAACTTCGCCAACCAGAAACGCAGGACTGTCGCTTAAGTTGAATGTGATAACGTCGGTGTAATAATCGTGGTTAAGGTACTTACGGTTGATCTGCAACAAAGCCTCGTTGGAAAGAAGGATAAATGAAATGTGTTTCACGTGGAACCCATGCTCCTTGAATAGCAGGTGAAGCAATACGCGAAGAACTCGCTTGCGTACGTTTTTTCTCCGGTACCAATCCGGCTTGTTCTCAAATGCAAAAGTGTTCATGGTTATTTTATAAGTAAAGTAGTGCCTTGTATTTGTTTATAGCTCCCGTCGTTAAAGACGGCTTTAATGATGTATGCATAAACCCCAGCCGCACATGAGGCACCTTGGCTATCCAAGCCTTGCCACCCAAAGCCAAGAATGTTAGAGTAAACAATTTGACCCCAACGATTTACGATGGTAATCTGCGATTGGTTAATGTTTATGGAGGATGAGGAAATAGTGAACACATCATTTTTCCCATCATTATTGGGTGTAAATGAGTTGGGCACATGAATTTTTCCTGCGCCGAAAGGGCAAACGATGTTTGAAAACGAGCTGTCTGTAGGTACAGGTGCCGGTGTTGTTGCAGCGATGGCCATAACGCAAAAACACACATCACGTGGTTCGTTGTCGAAGTCAAGGGTGTATTCACTGCTTGGCAGAAGTCGATAAGTGTTCCACGTGGAAAGTGGCTTTTGAAGAGTTCCTTCCAAGACAACATAAGAAGCAACTCCATTTTCCCAATACGTGTATGGATTCCAAGTTAAAGTGTTTTCAGCGACAGGGTCTAATTTGAGAAGGATGTTGTTAGATGTTTCTGGTATTTCAATTATTGCACCGCATGCATCTTCCAATGTTAATTTGAATTTACGCAGTCGTAGTTCGTCGTTTGGGATGTACCCAACAACAGGAGAGGTTGCCGAAGCATTTAACGTGTTCCACGTGGAGCCATCAAGGCTTGTATATAAGGTAGCAAGATTAATTTTTCCATTTGGGTTGTCAAACTCGGCCCATGCTTCAATGGTTTTATTAATCTCAGTTATACGTCTAATTCTTGCAGTTGAATGTGTAATAACGCTGTCGCTTCTCATCGACAGAATGTTTGAGGAGCTGCTTGCCGTACCATCTGAACGAAAGGCGCGCACAAAACAGTGATACGTGGTGTTTCTTTTGTTTAATACGAAATCAAAATTCAAGCTTTCCGTTGGCGCAATGGTTTTTAATTTCACATAACCGACAGCTCCTGCTTCCCAAGTATAAACCTCATATCTAGAGACCGGCCAACCGACATATTCAGAAAACTGGACTTTAAACAGTCTTTGACAATACGTTGAGTCATAAAGAGACAGCAATATGGGTTCATGGTAATCACTGATTAGCCCGGCTTGAAAACAACTATCATAAGCCGCTATTGCAATTCTGTTTCCTGTGTTTGTGGAAACAAGCGATGTAAACCTATAGTGTGTTGTATTCGTGTCGGCAATTATTGCATTACTTGTGCCAACGCGGTAAAGGTAGTAGCCTTGCAAGTCATTAGCCGGACTCTTTTGCCAACCAGCCACAAGCTTCTGGTCAAAAAGGCCAATGCTTACAGAGTCCAATTCAAGCAGTTGAGGCTCCTCGTCGTCTATAAAAACAGTATCTGAATTAAACGAGGGTAAACCCGGACAGGCATACTTGGCGACAATAAAAAATTGCCACCGTTTTTGGTTAGGTAAGCTAACAGCAGCACTTTCCGTAATTCGGCTAGGCTCAGATTGGAGGAGCGTAAATAAGTTGTTGGTGTCGTCACGACCCCAGATTTCATATTCGGTGAACGTGGAACAGGCAGCATTAGAGCGATTCCAGTATATAGTTGCGGTTCCATTAATTCTGTCCAGACAAACCCTTCGGATATCCGGATTGTCTTGGGCAGATAGTGGGTTTACAAACGCGCAAATGGCAGATACGAATAATGCAATATGTAAACGATATACTTTCAAAAGGTAATCATTGCGTCGTACCAGCGATGGAAACATAAAACGCCTCCTGGCGCAGAAAATTGCCGGCCAGGTTCTTGATTTTGGCCGGAGTTACTGCATTGATTTCGGCTAAAGCCTGGTCATAGAAATGCTCCGATCGCGCGAAAACATACAAATCTCGTCGCTTTGCAGCCATGCTAAATACGCCATCAAAACTCATCTTAAGGTTTCCACACAAATAACGCTTCACTTTTTCTAACGCTTCATCAGAAATGTTTTCGGTCGATAACTTCAGCATTTCTTTACCTATTTCCTCATTTACGTGCGCAACATTTCCTTCTTTCACTTCACTTGAAATGTACCAATGGTAGGCAAAACCGTGGTTTACAAGTGAAGAATGAATACCATAGGTTAATCCTTTTTCTTCACGGATGTTTTTCATTAACCGACTGCCAAAAAAACCACCGAAGAGGGTGTTTAATACCCAGAAGCCATAATAGTCTTTGTCTTCTATTTGTAATCCTGGAAGCCCCCACATGATGCTGGCTTGATTGGTGTGTTCAACCGGGTTGTGCCATAGCTTTTTCATGTGCGATTGTGGACGTGTTTCAACAAAATCAGCACCAAAGCCAGGAGCGCCCAACAGTCCACCCATGTCTTGTAAATGTTGCTCGGAGGTATCGCCACACAACACAAGAAATCCGGGTGTATCCCCACAAAACCACTTCGAGTAGTTCTTTAGGTGATCTTGACTAATGCGCTCAATATCTGAAACTTCAGGATATATTCCTAAGTAGTGATTTCCTCCACAAAGTGCTTCCATAAGCCTGCGTTGAGCCCAATAACGTGGAGTGGTTTGTCTCATCTGTAGGTCGCTAATGGCAGCTGATTTATAAACGTCTATCTCGTTTTGTGGGAACAGAACTACCTCACTGTGCTTCAACCAAATATTGAGCGCTTCAGAAAGCCGTTCCGTTCTTGCACTAATGATTACCTGATGATACAAGGCATCCACATGAACATCGATTGTGGCACCAATGTTCTCCAAAGCTTCCTGAATTTCCCGGGCCTTATGTTTTTCGTCGCCGGACAGCATTAATTGCGCGGTTGCTTTCATCGCCCAAGGCTCTTGGGTGACTCTGTAACCAAAAGGGAATATGATGTATAGCTTGGCAACGCCAATTCCGCTGCTTGGATAAAACCAAGCCTTTCTTCCACCAGACGTGATTATCGGTTCCCCGTGGGGAAAATGTAACTGTTTGATGGGGGCTAATGGTGGTCCAACCGTTCTGTCTAGCATCATTTTATTTAGGACTGTAGTAAATCACATTGGCAGCAGAGGCTCTTAGGTGCTCAACCGCCCACGCACGTAGTTGGTCTTGCTTCACGCCATGTATGAGCAGAACTTCATTACCCAGAACGGATTCCAACATGTCCGTGTGTTCGTAATAGCAGAGTTTTTGAACACGATTCATAGCATTCGTGTCTTCGAACAAAAGCCGGGTGCACATTTGCTCCTTCACCCTTAATAAATGAGCATCGGTAAATGGGTTAACCAGGTAATGATCTAGAAGCTCGCGAAGAGCAGCTTCCCCTTCGCTGTGGCTAATTTGGTCTTCAAGAATACCATAAATCACAAAAAGCCCTTCACTTAACCCTTTCATATAAAACGATTCGGCGGCAGAAAACAATCGCCGTTCCTTAACCAATTCAAGGTACAGTGGCGATGTTTCGGTGCCACCGATCAATTCCGAAAAGATGCTGGCCGTAGGCCAATCTCCATCTTGAAACGAGGGTGTGCGAAATGCCATAAAAACGGCGTTTTGAGGAAGAAGGTCTGTGGTTTCCAGGAATTGTCGTCCAAGCTGAACAGGTTCCAAAGGGTATTGGTTCCGGTTGCGTGCTCCGGCTCGATCAATGCTTCCGAACCAATGTTCACAGTATGCTCTTGTTTCCTCCTCTTTTAGCGCCCCGCCGACGCACAGAACGGCATTATTCGGGTGGTAGAAACGTTCATAAAACAACATTACATCCGATAATGATGCTGTTTCAATATGATTGGTGGTCAAGCCAATGGTAGGCCACCGATATGGGTGTACCTTATAGGCCAAAGATCGGATGTGGTGCCACAACATGCCAAAAGGAGCATTATGACAGCGTTGTTTAAATTCTTCAATAACAACACCTTTCTGTATTCGCAGGCTTTCCTCAGAAAAAGCCAAACCCAACATCCGGTCGCTTTCAAGCCAAAACGCCTGCTCCGCATTTTCCAAAGGCACGTTTACATAGTAATTGGTGTAGTCGTTGTTGGTATATGCGTTGTTGTTTCCACCTGCCCACTCTACAACCTGATCATAGTTTGGGATGTGTAGCGAACCACCAAACATCAAGTGTTCAAAAAGGTGCGCAAAACCGGTTCGCGTTGCTGATTCATCCCTCGCCCCAACATTGTACAAAATGTTCAGCGTAACGGTGTTGCTTTCTGGTATTGGATGGTGAATCACCCGCAACCCATTGGCAAGTGTAAACCGCACATAATCCATAAAGCACAAAAGTAACACGCACTAAAGGGAAACCCTAACCACGTTTGGACGACACCAAAAACTAAAAAAACCTCAGCAGAGAACCGCCACAACGTTTATGGCGAAACGATTCCTTGCAAACAGTTAATCCGCCAGTTCAAAATCAAAAACCACAATTAATGGAACTTGGTGTTTTAAACCGTCTTTTCCTGTAAAACACTTGGAAAACATGCTACCCTGAACAAATAAACGCATACCGGGTGCAATGTGCAGCGCCCGATGTACCATCATCCCCCTGAACTGAATCATATATAAGTCACCGGAAACACGCATCCAAAAGGAGAGCAGCTCCCTGCCGAGGTTGTCTTTTTTCGCATCTGGTCCATTTTCTACCGTCCCGGAAACAACGACCATTCTATTAATACTCCGAAAAACCATGCAGCAATCTTAGCTCAGCGAAACAGCTCCTCCTCGTTTTCAAACGTTTGTAAACGCTTACGTTCGTTTAAGCACCCAGAAACACCCCAAACAAACGGAGCCTATATTGTTCTTATCTTTGAACATTATTCTATTTTGAACAACAAGAAAGATTCAACTGGCAAGGGTGGTGAAAAATTCCAAAAACGACTGAAAGGCGAACAACGCACGAGAACAGCACAGAAAAATACAACCCCGGCAAAAAGAACAACAACAAGGGGGGGCTTCGGGCCAAATAGCAGGCCTTACGGATCCGATGATTCCAGAAAATTCGATTCAGGAAGGGGAACAGAAAGAACAAACACGTCAAGGTTTACGAAAGACACAGGCAGCAACTACGAGCGAAAAAAAACCACGCGTTTTGGCAATGACACATCAGCCGGGTACAATCCCAATGTGAAACGTGGAACAGGTACTTTTCAAGAACGCTCAGGCGGATCCTTTAAATCCGATGGTCGTGGCGTGAACAGGAACAAGGACGGCCAGGAACGCAGCGGTGCTTACAAGAAGCGCAGTTTCGACGAAGGTCAGCGCAGCTATTCTAAAGACAGAAAAGAAGGATCTTACCAAGACCGGCCTCAAAATAAGTTTAGAAAAGATACGGAACGAAAACCCTATCGCGGGGCAGAAGGCGAGGAGCGCAGCGGTACTTACAAGAAGCGCAGCTTCGACGAAGGTCAGCGCAGCCATTCCAAAGACAGAAAAGAAGGATCTTACCAAGACCGCCCTCAAAACAAGTTTAGAAAAGATACGGAACGAAAACCCTATCGCGGGGCAGAAGGCGAGGAGCGCAGCGGTACTTACAAGAAGCGCAGCTTCGACGAAGGTCAGCGCAGCTACTCCAAAGACAGAAAAGAAGGATCTTTTCAGGATCGTCCTCAAAACTCGTTTAGAAAGAACACAGAACGACCCTCTTTCCGTGGCAAGGACAACAACCAATCAGAGCCACAAAGAGGATTCAGGAATGCTTCGCAAAGGGATGCTCATTACCAGGCAAACGGCCCCAAACGCGACCGAGTGCCTAAAAGTGATGATCGGCGCAAGGAGTTCAATAAACCAGAAAAGCGCTCATTCAAAAACAAGGATGAACAAGCCAGTCCAGGCAATTACAAGGGCAGGGGCAAACAATTCCGTGAAACCTCCGGAATGCTTGAGAAGGGCGCAGACTTAGCTCAGGAAGAGGTGCGTCTCAATAGATTCATCGCCATGAGTGGCTCGTACAGCAGAAGAGACGCTGATGCCTTTATCCAGGAGGGTCGCGTAAGCGTCAATGGTGAGGTTGTTCAGGAGCTTGGGACCAAGGTTCAGCCCGGAGATGTTGTGAAACTGGATGGTCAGCGAATCGTTGCACAGAAACCGGTTTATATCCTGCTGAACAAACCCAAAGGTTATGTCACCACCACCGATGATCCGGAAGGCCGCCAAACGGTGATGGACCTGATACAATTGCCCGCAGCAGACAACCTGTTTCCGGTGGGCCGCCTGGACCGCAATACAACAGGTGTACTGCTTGTTACCAACGATGGTGATCTTGCACAGAAAATCATGCACCCCTCGTTCAACATCAAGAAAATTTACCGGGTGAAACTCGACAGGAAACCTTCACGCGAACACATGATGGATTGGATTGCCGGCGTACAACTGGAAGATGGAATGATGAGCTTTGAGCAGGTTGGGTTTGTAGAAAAAGAGGAACCAACGGTGCTTGGCGTAGAAATCCACAGTGGCAAAAACAGAATTGTACGACGCATGTTCGAGCATTTTGGCTATGAAGTGAAAAGCCTGGACCGGGTGCTGCTCGGTGAATTTGATAAACTCAGCCTGGGAAGAGGTCGCTGGCGCTTCCTCAACGAAAAGGAACTGCGTTATGTGATGAAAATCAAAGGGCGCAAACCCAAATCCGCTAAAAGGAAATAAACATATTGCAACGCCATGGAACTCAATGAATCTGTTGGCGTTGATGGTTGTCGCGGTGGGTGGATTGCAGTAAACAATGCAGGCCAATGGGCACAGTTTCCAAATATTCAGGATTTGTTGCTGGCCTTTCCCAAGGAAAAAATTGTCATCGATATGCCCGTCGGCTTGAGCAGCAGCGGGGTTTCACGAACAGTGGAGCAATATGTGAGGCCACTTCTTGGCCGAAAAGCGTCTTCGTTGTTTACACCACCATCCCGTGCAGCCCTTGCTGCAGAAACATACGCGGAAGCCTGTGCACTGAACAAGGAACTTTTGGGAAGAAGCATCAGCATTCAGAGTTGGAACATTGTTCCACGTATCCGCGAGCTTGACGAGGCGCTTAGAAACAGTAAGTACGACCAAAAAAGGGTTTTTGAATCGCATCCGGAATTGGCATTCCTGTTCCTCAACGAACATCGGCCCCTGAAAAACACAAAAAAAACCAAGGAAGGTCAACAGGAACGGCTCTGCATATTAAAGTTATACATGAACAGAGCCGCTCATTATTTAGAAGAAGGGTTGTCTAAGTTTCCCCGCAAACTGGTGCAACCCGATGATTTGATAGACGCCTTGGTGCTTGCCTGTATTTCAAATCAAGAACTTAGCCCCTTGGCCCCCATTGCGCAAGATGAATACGGCATCCCCATGAACTTATGGATTCCCAAAGTGCTGATGTAAACGTTCTGACACGTGAAACATATTCCATGATTGAAGCGCAAAGCACAACAACCGGTGCCGCGTATATGTTCCAATGAACATCCGCCTGCTTCAGCTTATGCGTCCTTATCCTGACAAATTTCGGTAAGTACACCGTTGGTGCTTTTCGGATGTAAAAACGCGATTCGTTTCAAATCTGCACCGTCCTTGGGTTCATTGTTGATCCATTCAAAACCGGCGCTCCGCAGGGTTTCCATTTTTTCTTCAGCATTGTCAACATCAAAAGCAAGGTGGTGTAGGCCTTCTCCCCGCTTTTCGATAAACTTCGCAATGGCACTGTCCGCGCGTGTTGCGGCGAGGAGTTCTATTTTTACGTTGCCCACCAGAAAGAACGAGGTCAGCACACCTTCACGTTCCACTTCTTCCCGCTTATAGGGTTTGGTATTCAACAACCGGCTGAACAAGCGTTCAGAAGCATCAAGGTCTTTAACGGCAATGCCAATGTGTTCTAATTTATTCATGGCTGATAAGGAATTTCGAATAGATGCAACAGTAATGAAACAACCGGAATTATGAAGAGCATGGCATCCAATCGGTCAAGAATACCGCCGTGTCCGGGAATGATGTTTCCGGAATCTTTTACGCCGATGTTGCGCTTCATCAGACTCTCTGTGAGGTCACCAAGTGTTCCCGCCACATGAACCGCCGGAGCAACAAGGTAGATAAACAGTTGATCCATTTCTCGGTAGTACACATAAACCCAGGCAACCAGTATTGTTCCCAACAGGCCAGAAAAGAAGCCTTCCCATGTTTTACCCGGAGAAACAGCCTCGTATAGTTTATGTCGTCCCAAAGCCTTGCCACCAAGGTAGGCGAAGGTGTCGCTGCTCCAAGTGAGCACAAACACATACATCACAAGAATTTCCGGCCATTTTGCCAATGCTCCCAAAGGCCAGACAACATAGAACAAACTCAAGGCAAACACCCCGGTGTTCCAAAGCAAATCATCCCTTTTTACCGAGAAAAGTGTAATGAGAAACACAAACAAGTAAGTGATGCGACTCAGGTTGTGCTCCCAGAGCAACAAAAACTGCTGCATCAGCGCGCTGCCAGGAAAGGTAGATTGTTCCAGGTAAACCCATTCAGAAAGTGCCTGCACCGCAAAATTGGGCAGGGCCAGCAGCAGCAAAATAACCCGAAAAACTTTGCCACGCCCGGGCAGGCTCAATGAGTAAAGTTCATACAGGCAAAGCGCAACAAGCAGCAGGCACAGTAGAAAAAACCACCAACCACCGGCCAGCGTTGCTCCCGTAAGTAAACCTACGTAAACAGCGCCAAACAGGGCCCGCTGACTGAAATTATTCATGGCCATAATGGTTGACTAAGTTGTTCCGTGGAACTGCGGCGACGCAACCAAAACAACAACAGAAACAGTATTGCAGACGCAATTGTGAACACGGCAATCGGTGGGTGATAGTTGTCTTGAAACAAGAAAACATCTGGGTATGTCTTGGAAAGGTGGTGGAAAACCACTGTGCTGGCGTTGTTTAGGAAATGTACCAAAACAGGCGCCCAAATACTGCGCGTCCACAGGAATATGTATCCCAAAACAACGCCCATAAAAAGAATGGGCAAAAACTGGGTGACAGAAAAATGAAGTACCGTAAACAGGATGGCGCTGATCCAAACACCCGCATGATGGTTTTTTAACCAATCGCCAAAAAAGGGAAGGAGCAAACCCCGAAAAAACACTTCTTCACAAAAAGCCGGAACAGCAGCAAGCATAAACACAAGGACAACCACATCCATAGGATAGAAACTGTGTAGCAATACTTCCAACAAAGCGTTTCGGGTTTCCTGTAATTCGTTCAGGTTGGCAAAGGCGCCAATTCCTGGCAGTTGATTGTTGAAATCGGCAATCCCGGAAATAACAAAAACGGCAGGAATGAAGAGCAGCAGTAAACCAGGCAATAGTTTTCTCCTGAAAGGAGTCATCAACCCAAGGGTGCGTCCAATATGCTTTCTGTAGAAGCCGGTAAATACCACAGCAGTGACTAAAAAAGAACCAATGTTGTAAAAAGTTTGAACCCATCGCTGCGTGTACACGCCTTCCGGGCTGAGTTTGGGTTTATTGATGAACACAACAACATCGCCATAACTCAAGTCATATAAAACCGTACATAGTGCAATACCCAACAAGCTAAACACGGCCTGACTGAGCATAAAAACACCGGCCAACATGAAGAGCCTGGATAAAAAGAGGAGCTTACTGCTTAATCCGTCGTTCATAGAAAAAGGTTGATAGTACCTTTGTAACGGACAAAGTTGGTGAAAATAGGCGACATAGATCTTGGAGAATTTCCATTGCTGTTGGCTCCCATGGAAGATGTGAGCGATCCACCATTTCGATATGTATGCAAACAACAGGGTGCCGATTTGATGTTTACCGAGTTTATCAGCAGCGAAGGCTTAATACGCGATGCGATTAAAAGCCGACAAAAATTGGACATTTTTGATTACGAGCGCCCCATTGGTATTCAGATTTTCGGCGGCGACGAAGATGCAATGGGTATGGCCGCAGCCATAGTGGACGCAACAAACCCTGACCTCGTAGATATTAACTACGGTTGCCCCGTAAAAAAGGTTGTTTGTAAAGGTGCAGGAGCCGGTGTTTTGAAAGATGTTGATTTGATGGTCCGTTTAACAAGGGCTGTCGTGCGGCGCACAAACAAACCGGTTACGGTGAAAACAAGGTTGGGCTGGGACGAACAGTCAAAAAACATACTCGAAGTAGCAGAACGCCTTCAGGACGAGGGGATTGCCGCGTTGAGCATTCACGGAAGAACACGTGCGCAACTGTATAAAGGAGCAGCCGACTGGACACTCATTGCCGCGGTAAAGAACAATCCAAGAATACACATACCCATTTTTGGAAACGGAGATATTGACAGTCCGGAAAAGGCGCTTCTGTACAAAAACCGCTACGGTGTAGATGGGGTAATGATTGGACGGGCTGCCATCGGTTACCCTTGGGTTTTTCGTGAAATCAAACATTACATGCGCACGGGCAACCTGCTCCCCGCACCAACTTTTCAAGAGCGACTGGACGCTTGCAGAACCCACTTTGAGCACAGTGTTGCCTGGAAAGGGCAAAAAGTGGGCGTCATTGAGATGCGCAGACATTATGCAAGCTACTTTAAAGGGATTCCCGATTTTAAAGAAATGCGCAACCGTTTGGTAACAGCAAACAGCCAGGAAGAAGTCACCACAACCCTCATGGAGTTGGAACAACGATTTTCGGAAACACCAAGCAACTAAATACGGTTGCAAAAGCGCACTTGCGAAAGCGCATTGTTTTTTTGAAGTAAATTCACCCCATCAAAACAAACCACGCATACTATGGAAATCACCCCGCCTTTTAACCTGATGCAATGGATCGAAGAAAACCGGCACCTGTTGAAACCACCGGTTGCCAATAAAAACCTTTACCCATTAGGTAGGGATTATATTGTGATGGTTGTGGGCGGACCGAATGCCCGTAAGGATTACCATTACAACGAAACAGAAGAGTTGTTTTATCAACTCGAAGGAAGCATCAATGTGAAAATTCAAGTAGATGGCAAAGCGGTGGATGTGCCAATAAACGCAGGAGAAATGTTCTTACTTCCGGGTGGTGTTCCACATTCTCCGGGACGCAGCGAGGGCAGCATTGGGCTGGTCATCGAACGTGTCCGAGCGGGCAAAGGTTTTAGGGATGGTTTGCTCTGGTTTTGTGAAAAATGCAACCATAAACTCCACGAAACCTATTTCGAACTGCACAATATTGAACATGATTTTATTCCGCATTTCAAACACTACTACAACAACGAGGAACTGCGAACATGTAAATCTTGTGGCCACATGATGGAAAGCGATCCGCGTTTTGTGGAAAAGGATTAAGGGATGGAACAATTCAACAAATCAGAGATAGAACGCATGCGCAACCGCGTGCAGGCCATCCGGGGTTTTTATACCCATTTCATCATTTATCTATTGGTAAACATCATCTTGGTTATTGTGAATTTACTGAGCACGCCGGATGTGTATTGGTTTTATTGGACCACCATCGGTTGGGGTATTGGTGTCGCCAGCCATTGGTGGGGTGTGTTTGGGTCAAGGATCTTTTTCAGTCGCGACTGGGAAGAGAAAAAAATAAGGGAACTCCTGGAAAAGGAACGTCAAAGGGGACAAGAGCAATGAGCATGGGGCAGCGAATTTTTACCATAGACATACACACACACATCATTCCGGAACATTTACCCCGCTGGCGCGAACGTTTTGGCTATGGTGAATTTGTGTGGCTACAACACCACAAGCCCTGTTGTGCCAGAATGATGGTGGACGATGTGTTTTTTCGTGAAATTGACCACAACTGCTGGAGCCCTCAGGTACGCGAACAAGAGTGCGACGCATTTCCACATCCGGTAGACGTGCAGGTAATAAGCACCATTCCGGTGATGTTCAGTTATTGGGCAGAACCAAAGGACACGCTCGAAATCAGTCAATACCTCAACGACCACATCGCCGAAGTTGTACACAGAAACCCACAGCGCTTTGTGGGCTTGGGAACCCTTCCCATGCAACATACAGGTTTGGCCATTCAGGAACTGGAACGCTGTAAGGCCCTTGGTTTGCGCGGCATTCAAATCGGCAGCCACATCAACAACTGGAACCTGAACCAGCCGGAACTGTTCCCCGTTTTTGAGGCGATGCAGGACTTAGACATGTCTTTGTTTGTACATCCATGGTGGTGGATGGCCAAAGCGAAAATGCCAAATTATTGGTTGCCATGGCTGGTTGGAATGCCTGCTGAAACCAGTCTGGCAATATGTTCCATGATTTTTGGCGGTGTTTTGGAGCGATTGCCAAACTTGCGTGTGGCCTTTGCACACGGAGGAGGGTCTTTTCCGGGTACCTTAGGTAGAATTGAACATGGTTGGCGCGCCCGACCGGACCTTGTGGCCGTTGACAATCCGCACAATCCACGGCATTACCTGGGTAAGTTTTGGCTGGACAGTCTGGTTCACGAGCCACGGATGTTGGAATACATTATGGAATTGATGGGTCCGAAGCGCATTTGTTTAGGTACAGATTACCCTTTTCCCCTTGGAGAAGACGTCCCGGGAGCGTTAATACATGGTTTAGATATAGATGCATCATTAAAAGCAGACATGTTGCACCGCAGCGCTTTGGAATGGTTAAACATGCCCATATCGGCATTTCAATAAAAGACACACAAAACCCACCGTAATCCCTGTTTTTGTGCAGCCCCAAATAGGCAACAGGGTCAGGCCGGTTTTTGGTATTGATAGGTAAAGGTTCAATCATTAATCATTTAATTAAATATGTTGCTTGATTTACATGACATCCACACGCACAGTACAACCACGTTCATCGGAGAAGCATTCATCTGGCATGGAGATGCATTTTACATTTTCTTGTTTTTTATATTCTCTGTTGGTTCGGCAATGTATGTGCGGTTTCAATTAGAAAAGAAACACAAAAAACACCTCTTGGATTTGGAACGTGTTCGGGGAGAAAAAGACCTTCAGCGCTCACAACTACAGGCGTTAAAGGTACAAATGAACCCACACTTCATGTTTAATGCACTGAACAGCATTCAGGAGTTTATCTTGATGAATGAGAAAACGCAGGCCATGCGCTATCTGGGTAAATTCAGTGACTTGATGAGGATGACCCTGGACATGAGCGAAGAGGAAACCGTGCGGCTTTCTGATGAAATTAAATGCTTGCGCGTGTATTTGGACTTAGAAGCATTGCGTTTTGGTGATGATTTGAGTATTGAAATAAAACTGGATGACCGGTTAAAACCACACCACATCCACGTGCCCTCTATGTTGATACAACCGTATGTGGAAAACGCATTGAAACATGGATTGCTGCATAAAAAAGGTGAAAAACTACTGGAAATAAACTTTCGTTTAGAGGAAGAAAAAAAAATACTATTTTGCACAGTGAACGACAATGGAATTGGTCGTGAACAGAGTGCACAAATAGAAAGTTACCGCGTGCACAAACCGTTCGCTACCAGTGCCATGAAGCGAAGGCTCGAGTTGTTGAATGCTGATCGTGAAAGCGCCATTGCGGTGCGGTACACGGACAAAAAAAATCAAATGGGGGAGTCAGCCGGAACCAAGGTAATACTTGAAGTTCCGGTTCTTTTGGATGAGATATAAACCCAATAAACCCATATTGTATGACTACCCTTATTCATGCCGTTATCGTTGAAGACGAACCTCGCGCCCAAAATGTGCTCAAAACACTCATAGAGTCACATTTCCCGGATGTGTGCATCGTTGGTGTTGCATCAGATGTTCCCACAGCCACAGAAGTTATCAGAATTCAAAAACCTGAACTCCTTTTTCTGGACGTAGAACTACCCGGACAGTCAGGTTTGTCATTGTTCGACCAGATCGATCCTACCCAAGTTCATGTAGTATTTACCACGGCATATACGCAATATGCCATACAAGCCTTTCAGGTTTCTGCGGTTGATTACCTGTTGAAACCCATACAACTGGATCAACTGGAGGCTGCGATTGAAAAAGTAAGAAAACACAGAAAAGAATATCGTTTGGATGCCTCAGACATAGCGTTGCTCAAGGAACAAATGGTTGAAGGTGTGAAAAAAATACCGTTGCCCACCTCCGGTGGCATGCTGTTCGTCTGTCTGCAGGATATTGTGTACCTCAAAGCCGATGGCAGCTATACACATTTCATTTTGAACAGCGGAAAGAACATCCTGGTAAGTCGGAAAATCAAGGAGTTTGAACACACATTGAATAAGAACAACCGCTTTTTCAGGCCACACCGATCCTATGTGGTAAATGTGGACCGCATTGTTGAATACATTAAGGCCGACGGTGGCAGTGTGGTGATGGACAACGCCGACGAAATCCCGTTGTCCAGAGACATGCGCGAAACATTCCTCCAATTCATGGGCATGCGCTAATTCACGCAATTGGTGAACCACCGTTTACCGTTGATGAACTGTGGCGTTGTGTGATTTCTTCACGAGCCCATCTTTGAATCATCAAGCAAGCGTAAATCACTTGCAACGCTTTTTGCCTTTTTGATTCAAGTGCAGGTCTTTTTATGTTGTGCCCTGCGTTTGAGTAGCGGACCGGCCATGTTGTCGGAAAGGCAAAGAGGCGAACATACCCCCCTGATTTGGAATTGTCCCGCCCCCCCTGCGGGACATTCCTTTTTAGGGCTTTTTGATGAAGCCCAGGCTTACGCCGTTGATGCAGTATCGCATCCCACCCGGTTGCCCGTATCCATCCGGAAACACATGCCCTAAATGACCTCCACAGCTGGCGCAAACAACTTCAGTCCGAATCATCCCATGGCTGTAGTCTGCAATTTCTTTGATGCGCTCTTTGCCAATAGCTGCATAAAAACTGGGCCAGCCACAACCGGCATCAAACTTGGTGCTGCTGTAGAATAATTCAGCGCCACAACCTTTGCACACATAAGTGCCGCTGTCCCACAGTTGGTCAAACGGACTTGAATGCGGCCGTTCTGTGCCTTTTTCGCGCAGCACGCGATATGCTTCGGGCCCCAGTTGTTCCTGCCATTCTGCTTCCGTTTTCACAACAGAAAAAGTTCCTTTATCCATTTTATTCGTTTGCTTTCCTTTTGAAGTGGTACAGCCCATCAAACAGCATACACCAACAAAACCAATCACGCTTGCTTGTGAAATCAGACGCCACATGCCTTAAGAACAATCTTCAAAAACAAAGGTTCTCCAAGCTAAGCCGGCGGCCTGCTGCAACTACTGATGTATTTTTGAAACTGTTTGAACTTCTTTGCCCATTTTCTGAGTGATCAACAATCAGACCGGCACCACTTCAATGCCGGGTTGATTCTGCCGGACCTCATCAGAAATTTCCTCCCCCGACAGCGTTTCAAAGCAGAAAACGTAAACCAGGAACAACTGGACAACCTGTCGTTGGATTTGTTTCATGGCAGTTGTCGCCACCTGGAACGCGACAAAGCGTTTCATCAATCACTGTTTTTTACGGAAGGCAATCAGGCGCTGAACCAATTGTTTCACGCGCATCATCTTGGAGCACATGTTCCACGTGTTTGGCTGGCGGCACACCTGGTGCTTGAACTCATGCTGGACAGGGTATTGATGAAACGCCACCCCGAGCAACTGGATCGGTTTTATGAAAGTTTGAGCCAAACAGAGGAACAAGCATTGGACATTTTTCTATCGGCAGGCAAACATGAGCAAAACTCCCGTTTCATGGAGCGCTGGAACCGGTTTCTGACAGTGAAATACCTGTACCACTATACCGATGATGAAGCGTTTACCTACAGCATGATGCAGATTTACATAAGGGCGGGTGTAAGTGGCGAGTGGAATCCGACAGCACAAAAAGTGTTCAAGGATTTAATTCCGGAGGCGGAAGCCTGTATTTTTGAACGTCTGAAACTTTTGTGAAGCGGGTTATACTCATCATTTGTTTGATCATACAATGCATCCATGTTCAGGGCCAGGAAGCCAGGAAATACGTGAATGAATTCCTACACATGGGTGTTGGTGCGCGCGCTTTCGCCATGGGCCGTGCGGTGGTTGCCAGCACACACGATGCATACGCCGGATATTGGAACCCGGCCGGGTTGGCAGACCTTGACGACCAGATTCAGGGAAGTTTTATGCACGCTTCTTATTATCAAGGCTTGGCCAACTATGACTATCTGGCGTTTGCTGTAAAAGGTGCGCAGAACGACGGCTTTGGTGTTGGTGTGGTGCGCTTTGGCGTGGACGGGATATTAAACACGTTGGATCTGATCCAAAACGGACAAGTTAACTACGACCGAATCAGTACTTTTTCAGCCGCCGATTACGGGTTTTATGCCAATTACGGCAAAACCATCAAAACAGGATACCGTCGTGCAAGATTTAGTTTCGGTAGTGGCTTAAAGGTGATTCACCGAACCGTAGGTCCTTTTGCCCGGGCTTGGGGTTTTAGTTTTGATGCAGCATTTCGCGCCGTCATCCCCAAACAGGGATGGAGTTTTGGCATCGTCGCCCGAGATGTAACCAGCAGTTTCAACGCCTGGGAGTTTTCCTTCACCGACCGCCAAAAGGAAGTCTTGGCGCTCACCGGAAACACCATTCCGGAACGAACGCTGGAAATTGGATTGCCTCGCCTGATTGTGGGGGCTGCAAAACAGATTCGGCAGGATAAATGGCTGTTGCTGGCGGAGTGTAATGTGGACATCACCACGGATGGGAAAAGGAATACCTTGTTGCGGAGCAACTTGTTCAGTCTGGATCCGCACTTGGGGGCTGAATGGGGTTATTTATTGGAGGAAGACAACGACGACAATGTACTGTTCCTGCGCTGTGGTACCTACAACCTGCAGCGCACCCCAAGAACAGGCCAGAAAGAAGTATGGCGCACACAGCTGTCCGTAGGTGCAGGAGTCAGGTTTGGTAACTTTACCCTCGACTATGCCATCAGTGGATTTGGCCAAAGTGGAACGGGTTTATACACCAACCTGGTGTCGTTGCGCTTTGGGATTAAGAAGCCATAATTAACAAGCATGATACAGGATCATACCTTCACGAAAGGTGTTCCTGTGTACGTTTACAACCTGTTGCACCATTGGTGCATAACCACCGCCCATCACAGCCACCACAGGTAATTGGTGCACTCGGCAGAGGCTAAAAACCACAGCATCTCGCATCCGGCAATCTTCCTCAGAAAGGGCCATATTGCCCAGTTTATCCCCAAGCATTACATCCGCACCTGCGATGTAAATCACAAGATCTGGCTTGATGTTGTGCACAGCCTCGCCCAAACGCGCTTCCAGAATGTGTATGTATGTTTTACCATTGGTGCCGGCCGGCAGCGAAATATGGTATGAAGCACGGTGTGGCGACCTCGGCCACAAGCCGGCACCATGCATGCAGAAGGTGAACACCTGCTTCGAATCTGCAAACATGGCAGCCGTACCATCGCCCTGATGCACATCAAGATCTACAATCAAAACAGTTGAAAGGTGCAAACAAGATATGGCGTGAGCGGCGGCAATGCCGACGTCGTTGAGCAAACAGTAGGCTGCGCCAAAACCTGGATGCGCATGGTGGGTTCCGCCCGCAAGATTGAATGCAACGCCGTGTTTCAGGGCCAGCATTACTGCGTTGATTGTGCCTCCGGCGATGAGCAATTCACGTGTAAGTACTTCCTGTGTTTGTGGAAATCCGGTTTTTCGAACCGCAGAAACCGGTAATGTACCTTGAAACAAGGCTTCCAGATAGTCTGGGTGGTGCACCCTGAGCAGTGATTCAAGATCTGGTTTTTCGGGTTTGAAGAAAGCTTCATCGGGAAGAATTCCATCGCGGCAAAGCACATTTCGCAGCAGTTGGTATTTCAGCATGGGAAACGGATGCCGTTCCGGTAACGGCAATACATATTCCTCACACCAGGCAGCGCAGGGGTTCATGGGCGCAATGTGCCCAAATAAGTGCCATACAGGGAAATCACCGCAGACAACACCAACAGCGTATTCGCAAGGGATTTGAGTTTCCGGTATTTACCACCAACAAGCAGATAAGCAACAAAAACAGCACAGGGGACGAACAGCAAAGAAATGTCCACCAACGCACTGCAGGCCCCGGAATAGAACTGATACAGCAGCATGTAGGTAAAGTAGAAAATCAAAACCTGGTTGATTCTTCGGGTGCGTATGTTGTTCTTGAAGAAGTTCGTAAATACTTTAAAGAACGAAATAATAACCAGAACAAGGCAAAGTGCATAGGGCCAAAGAACCACAAGTTCGGCGTTTGTGGCCACATATCTGTTTCCCAGGAAGGTATAAAACAAAGCCTGGTTGCTGTTGAGCATATACCAGACAGACAGCAGCACATAAATAGGCATAAGTAAACCCAGAAATGCCGCCAAAAGGTCTTTCAACGTAATTCTTTTCATCAGGATGACCGCGCCCAGGATGAAGATGAACAATACCAATAGTTGCAGTTGAAACATGGCTGCGGCACCAAAAAACAATGCTGTAAGGTAGATGAGTACCGACGGGCCCTCATACAAAAAAAGAGAGAACAGAAAATTGAAGCCGATCAGGATCAGAATGTTGGAAAACAGCAAAGGATGCACGTGCATTTGCGCGGGTATCAGACTGCTCACCAACACAAAAAACCAAGCTGGAAGGTAGGTATGGGTGTAAATGACATCCTGGTTGATGCACACGCGGTTTAACAACATCGCAGCGGTGCATACCAGCAGTGTTGCCAACAGGTTGTCCCAAATGGGGTTTTGCTGGGCCCAAAAAAAGAAACCCGGAAAGAAGGGTGTATCACAAAAATTCTCCGCCGGTTGCCGCACAAAGGCGTATGGCGTGCGCAGGATAAAGGCGAACGCAACCACCCACAAAGCACTGCTCGGTTTAATGTTTTGCAGGATGCGCATCATGGGAACAAAAATAATTGCTTCAGGAGCGTCAATAGGTCAATTTTAGGAGCGAAATCTGTTTGTTTCGCAAACAAGGCAGCACCAGTCTGTTGTAGCCGGTTTGGGCCCCTTCGGCAGTGTAAAGCGCCGTAAGTGATGTTTCGCTGCGAAGCAGGATGCGCTGGGTTCGGCTCCCGTTTTTTTGAAAACGCACCTGAACGACGTCGCCGTTGCCTTGCTCGTTGTACAATACCGCCACGCCATCTTGCAGCGCACAAACACCAATCCCCGAAAATTGGGAAGCGCCCAACAACGCGCTTTGTCGCTTGCGGATTACCTCCTCCCATTCCATGACACCCGCAGCATCTAAACTCAGCAGAATCACCTCGTCATGGTGGTAATAGTTGGTGGTGTTGGTTTGTGAGATTCCGCTGATGTAGGTCGTTTCTACGCGCTGAGTAACATAATATCGTTCGGCAACCACCACCAACCCACCGTCGTTGCGCGGAATCATTTTGCGGATGCGGAAGTTGTTCAGTGTGTTTGAAACATCTGCCTGTCTTGCGCCAACAATTCCTGCAACAAAAGCTGAACCGAACACCGATTGAATCGGTTGGCGTTCAAGGCCATCGGGCCGGGCTGCGTACATGAACACTCCATCTGCGCCATCTGGGTTTTGTGGGCTGTAGAAACCGGCCACAACCATTTCGCTCAAGCTGTCGTTATACACCATGCGCATACCGCTCATAAAAACTTCGCCACGGCTCAAGTCGGTCCTGGACCAACGCTGGCTGGACGCGACAAATTGATACAGCACCACCCTTACCGATTCAGGATCGGTTTTGCGCTTGTCTTTTTGTTGTTCTGAGGCAAGCAAATACACATTCCTTTCCGGATCGGTTTCAAGATCCAGAACACGAAAGGCGTCTGCAGAAACATCGAGTATTTTTTGTTCTCGGAACTTCGGCGTCATGCCGCTGTCCAGCAATGCAATGTCTAACACTTGTCGCCCCTGACCATCCCTGCTGTCTGCATAAAAAACCCAATGCCCGCCGGTGCGGTCGGCACTTACCAGAACCTGGTCCTTGTAAAAGTCATAGCGGTCGAAGGTCAGCAGACTGTTTTTCTGAGCCACTTCTTCGAGGGCCGTGTTCAGTTTTTGGTAGCTAAGATTAAACACGCCGCGACTTCGGTCAGAAGCTCCGGTAAACAACACGCAATGTTGTGGCAGCAGGTGTGCTTTTACCAGGCGTTCTGCACCCAGGCGGAACGTTTTTTCATGCTGGAATGCCATGTTGTGAGAATAATGTTCCAGCGATACCACACCTCGACCTTCGGCATTGCGCAAACGCAACAAATAGATGCCGGCGTCGTGTTCACCCAATACGCGGTTGTATCCTCCGCGCTGGTTGATTCGCGGGGTATTGCTGAAGCTCAGCACCTGTGCAGCTGCAGGCAAAGACACCACCAGGCAGAGTACAGGAAGCAAAGGGTTCACAAACAACGCACGCATGGTCACCAATAGAACAAAGATAGGCACGGGCAGCAACTAACTTTGCGCGGGCATGCGCAGAAATAAAACACAGTTTGTACGCGACCATGAACCGGAAACAGCGGTTTTGGTGGCGGTTTCCATCAAACAATCCAAGGACGAATACAGCGCGGAGGAATACCTCGAAGAGTTGGCCCTGCTGGTGCATACCGCCGGTGCGAAAACCATTGGACGGTTCATCCAAAAACTGGACAGGCCATCGTCGAAAACCTATGTTGGTTCGGGCAAACTCGAGGAAATTGTTGCATTTGTGGCCGAACACAAAGCCGACATGGTCGTTTTCGACGATGAGTTAACCCCGGCACAAATCAGGAACCTGGAAGCTGAATTCAAAGACGTGAAAATCCTGGACCGCAGCAACCTCATCCTCCACATATTTGCGCAAAACGCCCAAACAGCTCAGGCCAAGTGGCAGGTGGCACTGGCACAAAACCATTACCTGTTGCCGCGCCTTACCCGCATGTGGACACACCTCAGCAAACAAAAGGGTGGCATTGGCATGCGCGGTCCCGGCGAACAGGAAATTGAAACCGATCGTCGTGCGCTGCGGAATCAGATTCAGGTGTTGAAGGATCGCTTAAAAAACATTGAAGGTCAAGCCGCTGTGCAGCGCAAGGGCCGCAGCGCAAAGCCGCGCATAGCGCTTGTGGGTTATACGAACGTGGGAAAAAGTACCATCATGAACCTGCTGACCAAAGCCGACATACTCGCCGAAAACAAACTGTTTGCAACACTTGACACCACGGTGAGAAAATGGGATCCCATGGACAACAAGGGAAGCATTACTTCCTGCCTGTTAAGCGACACTGTTGGGTTTATACGGAAATTGCCCCATGAACTCATCGAGAGTTTTAAAAGCACCTTGTCTGAAGTGTTGGAAGCCGACCTGCTGCTGCACGTGGTGGACGCCGGAAGTCCCCATTTTGAAAAGCAAATGGAAGTGGTGAAAGAAACATTGAACGAAATTGGTGCCGGAAAAAAACCTGTGCTTCTGGTGTTCAATAAAATCGATGCCTACGTTGCACCTCAAGACGATTTTGGGGCGGAAACAATGAGCGTGGAGGCATTTGAGCGCAGCTGGATGGCTAAAGAACACCATCCGGTAGTGTTTATTTCCGCTTCAGAAAAAACAAACATAAATCAATTACAAGAGGCCATCCTGAAGGAATTGAAACATTAAAAAAAGACAATAAAACAAAACTTGCTGATGAAAACATCAGACACACAAAACACGGCTACATCAGGGGTAAAGAACCGCTACAGCTCGTCTTCATTGAAGAAGTAATCATCATTGGTGGGATAATCACTCCAGATTTCTTCAATGCTTTCGTAAGGTTCACCATCATCTTCCAGCTCCTGCAGGTTCTCAATTACTTCCAGGGGTGCTCCGGAACGGATGGCGTAATCAATCAACTCATCCTTGGTTGCGGGCCACGGCGCATCGTCAAGCCAACTAACCAGTTCAAGTGTCCAGTACATAGTAGTTCTATTTTCCGCGAATATATAAACCATTCACCATTAAAAAAGAAAGCTTTGGTGTTGGAAAAAATCCCAACATCCACATATGAACACCCCAAAACGATTGTTCATTGGTAAATTCGAAGCACCAATGAATGTTCATGAACAGGTAAGCGCCGAATACTGTGAACGACACAGCAGTCCTGAGCCTGAATGGCTGCGCAGTTGTACGAGAAACACCAACCTGAAGCAAGTAAATCCACGAATGTTGAGCGGGCACCTTCAGGGTCGTACGTTGTCCATGCTCAGCGGACTTACCAAACCCATGCTGGCACTTGAAATCGGAACTTTTACCGGCTACGCCACCATGTGTCTTGCCGAGGGTTTGGCGCCGGGTGGCAAAATCATCACCCTCGAAGAAGATCCGGAACTGGAGCGCAGCATCCGCGAGCATATTGCCGCTTCTCCTTATGCGTCGCGCATTGAACCGGTTATTCAGGATGCGATGGATTGGCTGATGCAACACCACAACCTGAGGTTTGATCTGGTGTTCTTAGATGCAGATAAATGCCGTTATCCCGAATACCTGGAACGGCTCATTCCCATGCTCAGGCCGGGTGGCTTGCTCATCGCCGACAACACATTGTGGAGTGGCAAGGTATTCGATCCAAAACAAATTGAACAAGACCGCGATACCAAAGCCATTGATGTCTTCAACAAAACCTTGGCAAGTCATCAGCAAATGGACGTGGTGGTGCTGCCCTTTCGCGACGGATTAAGTCTGGCACGAAAAAAAAACGAAACAAGCTGAAGTCCTTCTTGTTCTTTTCCTATGCGCATGCGGCGGAAATCTGATTTACCGGAAAAGGTCTGCATCAACTGTAACAGGCCTTTCTCCTGGAGGAAGAAATGGGAGCGCGACTGGCCAACGGTACTTTATTGCAGCGACCGCTGCCGAAACGAATCAAAAAACACGCGTAAATCAAAAGCCCAGACGGCATGAATGCGGCAACCCTTATCTATCCGCACCAACTCTACGCTGCGCATCCTGCTTTATCTAGAGGCCGGGATGTTTGGATGGTGGAAGATGTGTTGTTCTTCAGGCAGTATGCCTTCCACAAAAAGAAAATTGCCTTTCACCGGGCAACGATGGCAGCGATGGAACTTAAGTTGAAGCGGCAAGGATATGCAGTTCACCGCGTTTCGGCGTGGTCTGCGGAGGCAGAAACCAAGGATTTGATGCAGCTTTTGTACCAACAAGGCGTGCGGGAGGTGCACCTCGCCGATCCGGAAGATTACCTGTTGAAGCGGCGTCTGGAAAGCGCATCCGCGCGCAACGGAATCCGTTTAGTGCTTTACCCAACCCCGGGTTTCATGATCTCCCAGGCAGAAGCACTTGCCTGGCTGGACGCGCACAAAACGCACCAAACCAGTTGGTATATTCACTTTCGGAAGAAACTCGGAATATTGACCGACCCACAGGGAAAGCCCCTTGGCGGAGCCTGGACATACGACACGGAAAACAGGGAAAAGACGCCGCCGGGTATACACATTCCACCTTTACCTGAAGTTGCCGTGGACGCTTTTGTTAAACAGGCCATTCAAAGCACCTTGGAGGAGTTTCCAAACAACCCCGGCTTGCTGGATCATTGGGAATATCCTGTCACGCATGCGGCGGCGGAAACTTGGCTGGATGCTTTTCTGCAACAGCGGTTTATGAACTTTGGAAGGTATCAGGATGCCATGCTTCCCGGTCAGTCGTTCATGTTCCATTCAGTAATCAGTCCGCTGCTGAACATCGGGTTGCTCACGCCAGATCAGGTTCTTGACCGCGCCCTGAATGCCGCCGCTGCAGAACATATACCCCTGGCTTCTTTAGAAGGTTTTGTGCGGCAGGTTCTGGGTTGGCGTGAGTTTGTACGCGCCGTGTACCACAAATCGGGCAACAAGATGCGCACGGCGAACGCCCTGCAACTATTTGCGCCAATGCCGGAAGCGATGTACCAGGGCACAACCGGGATTTATCCTTTTGATGAATCACTGATCCGTTTGCATCACACCGCTTACAGCCACCACATTGAACGGCTCATGATCCACGGAAACCTGATGCTGCTTCTGGGCATTCATCCCGACGCGGTATATCAGTGGTTCATGGAACTGTTTATTGATGCATACGATTGGGTGATGGTTCCCAATGTGTACGGAATGAGCCAATATGCCGACTTCGGAGGAATGGTTACCAAACCCTACGTTTCAGGTTCTGCGTATTTGCGGAAAATGGGACATTTTCAAAAATCATCCTGGTGTGAGGAGTGGGATGCGCTTTATTGGATGTTCATTCAGAAGCATGCGCAGGCCCTGCAAAAAAACCCGCGCATGGCGATTCCGATTGCATCGCTGAAGCGCATGAATCAGGAAAAACTCATGGAAATGGCACAGCGCGTGCAGCGGCTTAAAGTGCGTCTACAGATTCCGGAATCCTGATTATTCTTTATCGAGCGCACGGCCCAGTAAATCCGGGTTGATGTTTTTACTGGCCTTGGCGCCCATCTTCTTCAGTTCTTCCACGCGTTTCACCAGATTTCCGGTCCCGTCAACCAGTTTTTTCATGGCATCGGAATAAGTGTCTTTGGCGGTGTCCATCTGTCTTCCCACCTTAATCAAATCATCGGCGAAGCCTGTGAACTTGTCGTAAAGGTCGCCGGCTTTTTTGGCGATTTCCAGGGCATTCTTGTTTTGATTTTCTTGTTTCCAGATGCTGGCAACTGTACGAAGCGTGGCCAACAGCGTGCTTGGGCTTACAATCACAATGCGCAAATCCCAGGCATACGTGAACAGATCTAAATCGCCCTGTACCGCAAGTGCAAATGAAGATTCTATGGGAACAAACATCAACACAAACTCCGGCGTATTCAGCCCATTTCCGCTGGGATAATTCTTCTCGGAAAGCAACTTGGCATGGCTGCGCATGGAAACAATATGGGCTTTCAGATGCTTTTCGCGGTCGGCTTCATTGTCCGCGGCCATAAAGGCTTCGTATGCCGTAAGGCTTACCTTGGCATCTACAATCAGGTGTTTCTGGTCGGGAAGGTGAATCACCACATCGGGTTTAATGGTGTCGCCAGATTGATTTTCTGTCTGAAACTGGGTAACGTATTCCTGTCCTTTGGTCAGGCCCGAACGTTCCAACACCCGCTCCAGAATCACCTCGCCCCAGTTTCCCTGTTTTTTGGTGTCGCCCTTCAGGGCTTTGGTGAGGTTTTGGGTTTCTTCGGTCACTTGTTGATTCAGGCGGGTAAGCAGCTCAATCTGTGTTTTGAGTTCCGTGGCGCTTTTTTGACTCTCTCCGTGGGTGTCGTTCACACGCTTCTCAAATTCAGTGAGTTTGGTGCGCACCGGATCCAGCAGGTGTTTCAAGGTTTCGGTATGCTCCTCCCGCAGCGCCTTGCTCTGGTGTTGCAGGTTGTCCAGGGCAATTTGTCCGAATGCCTCCCGCAGCTGCGTTTCCAGTTTCTGGGAGAATTCATTCCGTTCCTGAACTTTTTCTTCGAGGCCTTTGATGCGCTCCTGCGCAGAAGAAAGCAGCGCCTGTTGTTCAATTTCGCGTTTGCCGCTGCGGTTTATCAGCACCACGTAAGCAAGTAAAAAACCAAGCGCAAGTCCAACGAGAAGGGCTAAAATATCCATATCGACAAAGATAATTCCAAGGTCCAAGTGGCTGGTCGGCATGCCAAATTTTTTCTAACCCATTTAACGTAAAGAAAATCAATGGGTTGGGCTGAACCTAAAAACAAGGTCGATTGTTCTGATGGCATGAAAACCGAAACGGAGGCCATGCGTCTGGAGTTCATAAAGGCTGCCACGGCAGATGTGCGTAAAGCGATTACAGGTCATCCGCTATACAGCGGAATTGCAAACTTGCAGGGCGTTCAGAAGATGATGGAACACCATGTTTATGCGGTGTGGGATTTCATGAGTTTGCTGAAGGCGCTTCAGGCAAAACTCACCTGTGTGCATGTGCCATGGTTTCCACAAGGAAATGCCGATACACGGTTCTTCATCAATGAGATTGTTTTGGGTGAAGAATCTGATGTGGATCCGGACGGCGGGCACATCAGTCATTTCGAACTTTACCTGAAAGCCATGAAGCAAGCCGGTGCCGACACTTCGGGTATCGAGCGGTTTTTGGATGCTTTGCGTTCAGGCGCAAGCCTTGAATCGGCATTTGATGTGGCACATACCCCGGAAGAAGTGCGCAATTTTGTTCGCTACACGTTGGATGTGGCTACAAATGCACCGGTGCATGTGCTGGCTGCGGTGTTCACCTTCGGGCGCGAAGATTTGATTCCGGATATGTTCATGGAACTGATCCGCGAAATCAAAAACAGGCACCCCGAGCAGTTGGATTTGTTCAACTATTACCTGGAACGGCATATTGAAGTGGATGGCGACCACCACGGTCCGCTTTCCTGGAATATGGTTCAGGCACTCTGTGGCGACGAAGACGCGCGCTGGCAGGAAGCGGCAACAGCATCGGTACAGGCCTTACAACACCGAAAAGCCTTGTGGGATGCTGTATTGCATCGCTTGTAATTGCCGCCGCCGCGTATTTTTGAGCCGTGGCCTTTTTTAATCCCGTTGTATCACTGAGCAACATCGGTGCTGTAGTGAACGGTTTGCTTCGGTTTGTGTATTTCCTGTTGCATCTGTTTGTGCACCGCGCATGGAAACGCCCGCTCAGAAACTTTGAAGAGAATCCGGCAACCTACAACGGCAAAGCGCTGCTCTATTTCGGGTATAAATATTATGCATTTCCGCACTGGCTTGGAGAAACCCCTGAACAGGAAACGCATTTCAGAAAACAAACAGCACGCCTGGATGGTAAAGCGGATTGCCTGATGAGTGTTGGTGGCGACTTGATGCCCTATAAAGTGCTGATGGACGCAGATACCAGCGGGTTGTGGGAAGAAGCGGCTAAGTTTTTTGATGCCGATGTGGTGTTTGCCAATCTGGAAACACCCATGGACCTGAACAAACCCGCGGCCTGGGTTCCGGAGCTTATGTTGAACAACATGTATTTCAACGGTAACGAGGAGCTGTGGCAGGTGTTCACCAATGGCGGAAAAGGTGCTTATGATGTGCTTTCTGTGGCCAACAACCACATGCACGACCAGGGTCCGGAAGGTTTGTCATCAACCCTGGATTTTTTGGATGCCAAAGGTGTTGTTGCGGTTGGTGCCCGAAAAGAGGCAACATTCAACCCCGAAAAATACATGATACGGCGGCAGGGGATTTCCTTTGCGTTTTCTGCATGGACGTATTCATTAAATACCTGTCCACCCAATGCAGCAGCTCCGTGGAGCGCCAACCTCATTTCATTGAACGTACCGGATACAGATTTCACGCCCATTGTTCAGGAAGCAAAAGCCCTGCGCGCCGCAGGAGCTGAAGTATTGGTGATTTCACTGCACGGAGGCAATGCGTATCAGGCTTTTCCTCAGGAACACGTAATTCGGAACTACCGGCGCATCATGGAAGAAACAGGCGCCGACCTCATTATAGGAACGCACCCGCACAACGCACAACCTTGGGAGTTTTACGAATATCAACATGCTGCGGGCCTCAAAACCGGCTTAATTCTGTATTCTCCTGGAGATTTCATTGCTTACGACATTTTCAAGTGGTGTCATTTGCCCATCACATACAGTATTGGGTTTTCGCGCAGCGGAACCGGAATAACCATCAGTGCTTTTAAGCCACATTTTTGGTACATGGGTTTGATGGAGGGAAAAAAGCTTCGCCTTTTCAATGCGGAGGCACATCATTCCAGTGGAAACTGGCGCACCTGGCCGCGGAGAAACCAACGTGAATTCCTGGATTTGCTCAGGTTCCAACGACACACTTTTCCAGCCCAATGCCGCATCTTTGAAACCCCGTGAAACAGCGAACCGCGCGCGTATGCCACCTGACCAGCCTGCATGTAGCCAGAGACACCAGGATTTTTTATAAATCCTGCAGGAGCCTGGCGCGGTTTTACGAGGTTACCCTGATAGCGGTGCACGACCGCGAAGAAATTGTGGACGGTGTGCGCATCCTTCCCTTCAAAAGGTTAAAAAACAGGTATTGGGAAATGTTGACCGCTTCGCTGCGTATGTTTCCCAAAGCACTTCGGGTAAATGCCGATCTGTATCAGTTTCACGACCCGGAGTTGATTCCCTGTGGTTTGTGGCTGCGCTTATTGGGCAAGAAGGTGATTTTCGATGTGCACGAACACTTCGCGGCTGATATCTTCGACAAGCCCTGGATTCGCAACAAAGGACTTCTGGCGCGGATTTACGGTTTTTTCGAGCAAAGAGCGGCGCGACGCATGGAGCTTGTTTTGGCAGAGCGATCTTATGCACCACATTACGCCGCCATGGGCGCCCGCTATACCGTGGTGCTGAATTATCCTGATTTAACGTTTTTTAAACCGTTCCGGAATGTGGAACCGCGCCCGGAGCGGAACCTGTTCTACATCGGCATTCTTTTGGAAACCCGAGGCCTGTTGCAGATTGCAGAAGCATTGTGGATCCTGAAGCAACAGGGCCGGATTTTTCATTTCCACTGTGTTGGCGCATTGTATTCCGGTTTGGCGCAAAAAATAGAATCCCTGCCGTTCTATGAAGAAATCAGGGAACAACTCTTTTTTCATGGCAGGCTTGATTTACCGGATGGTTACCGGCTCAGCATGTCGATGGGCATTGGATTGTGCATCATCAAACGGATGAAAAACTCCGAATGGAGTTATCCTACCAAGATGTTTGAATACATGAGCGTGGGATTGCCGGTCATCACGTCAGATTTTGAACTGTACCGCAGCGTAGTGGAACGAAATGCATGCGGGCTTTGTATAGATCCGGATGCGCCGGAACAATTGGCTGATGCCATTCTTGCACTTGCCGACAACCCTGAGTTGCGGTTAAAAATGGCAAAAAATGGAGTTCACGCCACAGAGGCGTATTACTCCTGGAATTCACAGGAAGAAAAACTCATCGCCTTGTATCGGCGCATGCTGGGTGTTTAAGGGCAGTTATTGATGGCATTGGCGGCTACGCTGCCCCATTTCAAATACTCTTCGAGTTCTTTGCCTTTGTATTTTTGTTCGTAAGCTTCTAAGCGGGAAACAATTTTACCGCGCTCTGCCCAAACATCTGGATCCGGGGCGCCACCATTATCGTTTTTGTTCAGCTTACAATTTACGAGGTAATACGCTTCCAGATCTGAAGCGTAAGGCAAACGCATGGGAATGCCAATGCTGTTTAACTGCTCATTGGCTGCAGTTGGGTTGGTTGCGTTGTTGTTGTCAACCGCATTGCTGCTTTGTTCAATGCTTTGCTCCTGACGTACTTTTTGTGTGCAGGCGCTGGCAAGGGCTAAAACACCCACAGATACATAAACGATTAAATGCTTCATGGTTGCGAATTTAAAGGTCGCGTTTCTAAGTTGTGCTCAATAACTCAGGTATATGCTTTTCGTTTTATACAGTTCACGGAAACCAGGATCCCTGAGGTCGTGCACAAACACAATCTCTTCGCCGGTACTTTTCATTTCGGGTCCGAGTTCACGGCTTACGCCGGGAAACTTATTAAATGAGAAGACGGGTTTTTTAATGGCCCAACCTTGTGGGCGTTCAGGAATCACAAAATCCTTGACCTTCATCACACCCAGCATCACTTTGGTGGCCAGGTTGATGTACGGAACATTGTATGCTTTGCAGATGAACGGCACGGTGCGGCTGGCGCGTGGATTTGCTTCAATCACATAAACATGTTCATTTTTAATGGCAAACTGGATATTGAGCAAACCTTTAACCTTCAGGGCTTTAGCCAGTTTTTCGGTGTAGGTTTCCATTTGGTGGATGACTTCTTTACTCAATCCGAAAGGGGGCAAAACCGCGCTACTGTCGCCGCTGTGGATGCCTGCGGGTTCAATATGTTCCATCAAGCCAAGGATGTGGATGTCTTCGCCATCGCAAATGCAATCGCTCTCTGCTTCTTCTGCACGGTCCAGGAAGTGGTCAATGAGCACCCGGTTGCCGGGCAAATCACCGAGCAGTTTAACAACGGCGCGTTCCAAATCTTCATCATTAATCACGATGACCATACCTTGTCCGCCCAGCACATAACTGGGGCGCACCAGTACCGGATAACCCACGTCGTTGGCAATGCGAATTGCTTCATCAGCATCCAGAGCAACGCCGTATTTGGGATAAGGAATATCCAACTCGGCCAATAAATCGCTGAACCGACCTCGGTCTTCGGCAATGTCCATGTTTTCATAAGATGTGCCGATGATGGGAATTCCATGCTCGTGGAATTTTTCAGCCAGCTTCAGCGCCGTTTGCCCACCCAATTGAACAATCACACCCTCGGGTTTTTCGTTGGCAATCAGTTCGCGCAGATGTTCCCAATAAACAGGCTCAAAGTACAGCTTGTCGGCCATGTCAAAATCTGTACTTACCGTTTCCGGGTTGCAGTTCACCATGATGGCTTCATAACCGGCTTCGCGCGCAGCCAGGATGCCGTGCACGCAGCTGTAGTCGAATTCAATACCCTGACCGATTCTGTTGGGGCCGCTGCCAAGCACAATCACTTTTTTCCGGTCGCTGAATACACTTTCGTTTTCACCGTCGAAGGTGCTGTAGAAATAATTCGTAGGGCTGGGGAACTCCGCGCTGCAGGTATCAACCATTTTGTACACCCTGCGGATGTTCAGCGAATGTCTTTTTTCAAAAACATCCTCTTCGGAACAATTGCCCATAAGCCAGGCAATCTGATGGTCGCTGAAGCCTTTTTCCTTCGCCAATCGAAGCAGCGCTGCCGGGATGTTGCCAATTTGGTAGCGCCTGATTTCAGTTTCCGTTTTCACCAGGTCGCTGATTTGCTCCAGAAACCAGCGGTCAATACGCGTAATTTTCTGGATGGACGTGAGTGGAACGCCCATGGAAATCGCATCCTTCAACTTAAAGAGTCGGTCCCAACTGGCGTATTCCAATGCGTGCAGGAGCTCGTCAAGGTTGCGGCTGCTTTTGCCATCTGCGCCCAAACCGTGGCGACCAATTTCCAGACTTTGACAGGCTTTTTGAAGCGCCTCCTGAAAACTGCGGCCTATGGCCATCACTTCTCCTACGCTTTTCATCTGAAAACCCAAACGGCGGTCGGCTCCATGGAATTTGTCAAAATTCCAGCGCGGGATTTTTACAATCACATAGTCAATGGCGGGTTCAAAAAACGCACTGGTGGTTTTGGTTACCGGATTTTTAAGTTCGTCCAGATAGTAGCCAATGGCCAACTTGGCCGCAATTTTAGCAATGGGATATCCTGTGGCCTTCGACGCAAGGGCGGAGCTTCTGCTCACACGCGGGTTGATTTCCACAGCAATGATTTCTTCCGTATCCGGATTCACGCTGAACTGAACATTGCAACCGCCTGCAAAAACGCCCATGCTGCGCATCATTTTGAAGGCCATGTCGCGCATATTCTGGAAGGTTACATCGCTCAGGGTCATTGCCGGCGCCACGGTAATGCTGTCGCCGGTATGGATGCCCATCGGGTCGAAGTTTTCAATGGTGCAGATTACGGCAATGTCGTCTTTGCCGTCGCGCAGCAGTTCCAGTTCGTATTCCTTCCAGCCCAAAACGGCTTGTTCTACCAATACTTCGTGCACCGGACTTGCTTCCAGCCCGCGCTGCAAAGCAGCGTCAAATTCTTCCTTCTTGTAAACAATAGAACCACCGGTTCCGCCAAGTGTGTAGCTGGGGCGGATCACCAACGGAAACCCGATGCGCTGGGCGATTTCTTTTCCTTCCAGGAAGCTGTTTGCAATTTGACTCGCCGCAACGCCAACGCCAAGTTCACCCATCAGCTGGCGGAACTTTTCCCGGTCCTCCATGCGGTCAATGGCTTCGATGTTTACGCCAATGATGCGGCAATTGTATTGTTGCCAGATGCCCAGCTCATCACATTCTTTGGCCAGATTGAGCGCCGTTTGTCCGCCCATGGTTGGTAAAACAGCGTCGATGTGTCGCTCCTGCAGGATTTTTTCAATGCTTTGCGGCGTTAATGGCCACAAATACACATGATCCGCGTTCAGCTTATCGGTCATGATGGTGGCCGGGTTGCTGTTGATCAAACTCACCTCAATGCCTTCTTCCCGCAGGGACCTTGCCGCCTGACTTCCTGAGTAATCAAACTCACAGGCTTGTCCGATGATGATGGGTCCGGAACCAATAATCAGAACGCTTTTGATGGAAGAATCTTTAGGCATGTTGGGATAAATCGCGCAAAGTTAGCAAAAATGCAAGGCCTCTGCCGGCCGGTGTATATGTTGAGAACACGATGCGTTGTGGCATCAGGTCGCTGCGTATTTTTGCTTTTTATTTGTTTCCGGGGCGCCAGTTCCGGATCGGGCCCAAAGCCTATAAAAAAAGCCGCTGAACAGCGGCTTTTTTCTGTTTATGGGATTGGTTCAAATTTCACCAAGGATTACCAGCGCTGCATAAATGAAACCAGGCAACCAGAACAAAATCGTCAGCAGGAGGCTGATCCAGAAACGGTTGGTGATTTCCCCCTCGTACAGCAATACCCCAAGGAAGGGGATGAAAAAGGCAACTATGAGGTACAACAAGGTGTTGTCGTCCATTTTTTGTTGTTGCAGCAGCGCGCGTTTAACGTTTTTCTTAGCCGCATGGCTGAACGTAGCTTCGGGTTTTAAGCTTTGCCGCATTTCAGGTTGTTGCGCAGCCAGAACAACCACATCCCGAGCGGGTACCTGTAGCTGTTTTGGGGCAAAACGAACATCCAGCGCTGAGGCTTTTACCGGCTTTTGATGGTAGGGAAGTTGTTTTTGTTTTTGCGCGTTCAGGGCCTCAACGGGGAAAGCTTCAACTGATTTGTTTGGCGTTGCGGCGGTTTGCTGCTGCTGTTTTTCTTTACCGAACAAGCCTACGTGCACCTGAAAGCCATTGCTGTAGCGGCGCTTGGTGAGGGAAAAATTGCTCGCACAGGAACTGAGTAAAGAAATGGCGGTGAGTGCGGCAAATCCGGTTTTTAGAACATATGTTTTCATCGTCAATAGGTTTAGTCCGCAAGTTAAAAAACGCCCAACAAGTTGGCATCGGCGTGCATAAGATCAGCTGCAGACCTGTCAAACGGCAACCGGTGCCTTGATGGCTGGCCACGGGTCGTACTGTTCCAATGTGAAATCTTCAAACGAGAAGGCAAACAGGTCCTGAACATCCGGATTGAGGTTCATGACGGGGTATGGACGGGGTTCGCGTGACAGCTGCAACAACACCTGTTCGTAGTGATTGCTGTAAATATGTGCATCGCCGAAGGTGTGCACAAACTCACCCGGTTTCAAACCGCAAACCTGAGCCATCATCAAGGTGAGCAGGGCATAACTGGCTATATTAAACGGCACGCCAAGGAATAAATCCGCGCTGCGCTGATACAATTGACAGCTCAGGGCACCATTGGCTACATAAAACTGAAACAGGCAATGACAGGGCATCAGCGCCATCTGCTCCAGTTCGCCCACATTCCAGGCGCTCACCAGAATGCGGCGGCTGTCGGGGTTGTTTTTGATGAGGTTTATGGCATCGGCAATCTGGTCAATGGTGCGTCCGTCTTTGGTTTCCCAACTGCGCCATTGTTTGCCGTACACCGGACCGAGGTTTCCTTGTGCGTCGGCCCATTCATCCCAAATGCTTACACCGTGTTCTTTCAGGAAGGCGGTATTGGTATCGCCCCGGAGGAACCACAACAATTCGTAGATGATGCTTTTGAGGTGGACTTTTTTAGTAGTAATCAGCGGAAATCCATCCTTCAGGTTGAAGCGCAGTTGCCCTCCCAATACGCTGCGGGTTCCGGTTCCGGTGCGGTCTGACTTCTCAGCGCCGTGTTCAAAAACGTGTCTAAGGAAGTCTTCATATTGACCGCTGTGTTGCATGAAGCGAAAGTACAGCCGGGAGGAAAAAAAGAAAACCACCCAACAGTAAGTTGGATGGTTTTCCGAAAGAATATAGGGTAAAGTTTAATTGAAGATGTAACGTACACCAAACTGAAGCTGCCAAACATCTTCCAGACCGGCGCGGTAGTCGGTTACCTGGGAAATCAGTTTGTTGTTGCGGTCGCGGTTCATGGTGTAAATAGGGTTGTTGTTGGCATCAACACCTTCGTAACGCAGCAGGTTCGGGAAGTTCACCGCCTTGCTCACACCCCACTTGTTGTTGATCATGTTGCCAAAGTTGTACATATCCATGCGCAGCTGCAGGGTGTGTTTTTTACCGGGAGCACCAACGCTGAAGTTCTGCTGGATGCTCAGGTCAATGGTGGTGATCCAACCGAGCAGCGCACCATTTCGCGCAGCATATTTTCCCCTGTTTTCACTCAGGTATTTGTCGCTTTCAAGCAAGGCGTTGAATGCGGCAATTTGGTCGTTTACACTGTAAAGCACGTTGCCGCTGGAAACGATGTCTTTCCAATTCAGGTCTTCAGCTTTATTGGGGATATAGATCAGGTCGTTGTTGGTGAGCTGGTCGCCATTCATGTCGTTGCTGTAGAAGTAGGAGTAACGACCCTGGTTGCCGGTTTGCAAGAAGGCGCTGAACAAGGTAGAAAACTTGTCGTTGTTGCCATATACCAAACGGTAGGTTCCGCTGGCGATGATGCGGTGACGCTGATCTTCATTGGAGAATGCCAGGTCGGGCAAGTTGTTGCCATTTACTGAGCGGTTGTCGCGCCAGCTGCTGAAGGCGATGGAACCGGCTGAAATAACATCTTTGGTTTCGCTGAAGTTATAGGCCATCATCGCAGACCAGTTGTTGCTGAACGGTTTTTCGAGTTTGAAGGTTACGCTGTAGTTGTATCCTTTGTTGGTGTTGGTGAGCAGGATGGCATCGGTGATGTTGTCCTGAACACGCATGGCGTTGTTTTGGGCGGTTCCGCTCAAGCCGCGGCCCGGGAAATACAAACGGTTGTCGGGTCCGTTGAAGGTTCCGGCAGCTTTCTCTTGGTTTACGTTCAGGTATGCCACGTTGTTGATGGTACGGGTGTACATAAATTCTGTAGTTCCTACGAAGCCAAAGGGAAGCTTAAAGTCGGCGCCGAGATCGCTTCTCCAAACCTGAGGAAACTTGAAATCAGGATCTGTAAGTGCCAGGTTGTATGATGGAGGCGTGGTGGGGTTTGACGGAATATAACGGGTAACGTCGGGGCTAAACTGATACGCTTTGGTATTGTCGAAGCGCATGGAACCGGTAAGTACACCGTTGTTGCTCAACTGATTGCTGATCCAAACGAAGGCAGGACGGCCTGAGAACAAACCGGTACCACCGCGCACCTGGATGTCGCGGTTTCCTTTGGCATTCCAGTTAAAGCCAACACGTGGTGACCACAGGATGTTGCGGTTGGCAAGCTTGCCGGTAGAGAATTTCACAGGATTGTAGTTCTCATCGCGGAAGGTCATGGTATCGGCACGTGGATTGGTGACTTCCGGATCGTTGTACATCGGCAGGTCAAAGCGGATGCCGGCGGTAACCTTCAACCGGTTGTTCACCGCAAAGGCATCTTGCAAATAAGCTGATGTTTGTGCTACCACAGGACGTGCTGTTGGAAGTGCGCCACCTTCAAGTGCTGAGTAGGTGAGGGCATAACGACGTACGTTTACGCCGGTGTCGCCATTGGCGCTGCGGTAAAAATCTTCAAGGCTGTTGAAGGTATAATGACCGTAGTAGGTTGGCGCAAAGGTGTTTTCAAAGGCAAAGCGTTCATAGGCAATACCGGCAGTAATGGTATGCTTGCCCACATAATGGGTTAAGTTGTCCTGAATCTGGAAGGTGTTGGTGTTCAGGATGTTGTTGGCGGTGAAAGGTTCATAACCGAAAGAGGTCATGGTGGTGCCGCCCATCTGGATGTCAACCAACGGGAACACGCCGCCATTGCTGGAGCGGTAGTCGCGGTTGGCTGTAAAGCCGATGATGAAGTTGTTGTGTGTGCGGCGGTTCAGGGTGCTGTTCAATTCGCCAATCACGCTGTAGATGTCGTTGTTGATGACGTAGTTTGAGTTGGCAAAATTGAGCGCTGTTTGGTTGTCCCTGCGGTTTCCGTTCACAGCACCTGAGTTGCTGATCAGCACGTCGCGTGAAGAGCGAAGTTGGTTGTAACGCAATACTGCGCGGTGTTTCTGGTTGATGTTCCAGTCGAATTTGGCAAGGTATTTCAGGCTAGAAGTTTTCAAGGAATATCCTTCATAAGCACCGGGGTCATAACCATAACGTGATTTCAGGAAATCTGAAAGTGAATCAAGGGCAGAAGCGCGCACACGGGTTACGTTTGGACCGGTCAAACCTGGGCGGTTGGCCAAAAATGCGGTTGCCGGATCGTTGCGGTTTTCCATTTCTGCGTTGAAGAAGTAGAACAACTTGTTCTTTATCAGGGCGCCGCCTACGCGGAAGCCGGTTTGCATCACATTGTAGTCGGTTTTCACCACTTCTGAACCCGCAGCTTTGCTGCCGCTCAGGCTTTGATTTCGGGTGTTTACGAATACAGAACCTTCTACCTGGTTGGTACCACTGCGTGTAACAGCGTTGATTCCTCCACCGGTAAAACCACCATTTTTCACATCGTAAGGAGCCAGGTTCACGCTGATTTCCTGCAAGGCGTCCAATGAAATGGGTGTTGATGCGGTTTGGCCGGCCGGTGCAGATGCAAGTCCGAAGCTGTTGTTGAAAATAGAACCATCGATGGTCAGGTTGTTGAAGCGGCTGTCCTGTCCACCCAACGAAATGCCGGAACCGGCGGTAGCTGCTACAGAAGAAGAACGCGCCTGTGGTGTTAAACGCAGGAAGTCGTTCAGGCTGCGGCTGATGGTTGGCAGGGTGGCAAGCGCCTCTTTGTCAATGGTTGTTGCCGCACCTGTGTTCTGGTTGTTGAGCAAACGGTTGCGCACAGCCTTGATGGTCACTGTTTCCATTTGTCCAGCGGTGAAGTCAAGAACAAAAGTCTGAGCCAGACTGAGGTTGATGTCTTCTACCTTGTCCATGGTTTTTCCGTTGGCGTCTTTGCATTCAACGATGTAAGGTCCACCGATTTTTACCGCCGGAATGTTGTAGCGGCCATCGCTGCGGCTGCCCGCCTGATAAACGGTGCCGGTAGGTGTGTGTGTGGCGGTAATTTCTGCGCCGGGATAAGGTTTTCCGGTTGCATCTTTCACCACTCCGCTAAAGGAAGATGTGTTGTCCTGGGCGCTTGCAGCTGTCGCACCTAATAGGCCGAACAGACACAAGAGGCCTTGTGTAAAGGTTTTTTTCATGGTTTTGAATAAACGAGACGAAATAATATTCATAATATTAAGAAATAGTTAATGGAGCTTAAGGTTTTGCCTTGTTTTTTTAGTACCAAGGGTTGCAGCATGCCAAAGAAAACAATGAGGTTTTGGGCGATTCCTCCATACGCTTCATGGTTTAATCTTTTGCAGCCTTTTGGTTTGCCCGATTGTATTCGCGGATGCCGGCTCCTTTGGCTTCGGGAAAATGTGTTGTATGTTGAGCATCAAGCGGTGAAAAAATCCATTTCCTAGGTGTGCCTGTAGAAAAACCAATACAGCCTTTGGTAATCACATAAATCCTTTTCCACAGCAGGGCATTTGCCTTATTTTTGCCGAAAATCTTATGGCTGAAATCATCCGCATGCCCAAAATGAGCGATACCATGACCGAAGGTGTTGTGGTGAAATGGCTTGTTAAAGAGGGCGACCCGATAAAATCAGGCGACATCATTGCCGAGGTAGAAACCGATAAGGCTACCATGGATTTTGAATGTTATAGCAAGGGAACGCTGCTGCATATTGCCGTGAAGGAAGGCCAGAGCGTTCCGGTTGACGGAATCGTGGCCGTGGTTGGACAACCCGGCGAAGACTTCCAGGGATTGTTGTCGGCTCCGGCTTCAGCATCCAAGGCAGAAGCGCCCGTTGCCGACAACGCTTCGGCACCTGTTCAAACGCCCGCGCCCGCTTCTGTTCCTGTAACAACAACAACTACTACAACCACAAGAATCCTTGCCTCTCCATTGGCGAAAAAATTGGCCGCCGACAAAGGAATCGATTTATCGGCGGTGAAGGGCAGTGGCGAGAATGGCCGTATTGTCAAGCAAGATGTTGAAAATTATACCGGCAGCGCCGTTGCTACTCCTTCCGCAGTAGCGTTTACCGGCACTGAAAGTTATGAAGAGGTTCCGGTTTCGCAGATGCGCAAAACTATTGCCGCGCGCCTGAGTGAGAGCAAGTTCTCTGCGCCGCACTTCTACCTGACCATTGAAATCAACATGAACAAAGCTGTGCAGGCACGTGAACAGATGAACCAAATCAGTGATGTGAAAATCAGCATGAACGATTTGGTGATTAAAGCATCCGCAGCTGCGCTGCGCAAACATCCCAAGATCAACAGTTCTTGGCTGGGCAATACCATCCGTTACAACCACCACATCAATATTGGCGTGGCCATGGCCGTGGAAGAGGGATTGCTGGTTCCTGTGGTGCGTTTTGCCGATCAGAAGAACCTCAGTCAAATCAGCAGTGAAGTGAAAGAATACGGCGCACGTGCCAAAGCGAAGAAACTGCAACCGCAGGACTGGGCAGGAAATACCTTTACCATCAGCAACTTAGGCATGTTTGGTATAGAGGAATTTACCGCCATCATCAACCCTCCGGATGCCTGTATTTTGGCTGTGGGCGCGGTGAAGGAAACCGTGGGTGTGGTGAATGGGGAAATCAAACCCGTTAAGGTGATGAAGGTAACGCTGAGCTGCGACCACCGTGTGGTGGATGGCGCAAGCGGAGCGCAATTCCTGCAAACACTAAAGCAGCTGCTCGAAGAACCTGTGCGCTTGCTGGTGTAAGGATGTCCGTCGAAAACAATCAAGAAAGCGCGGGCAATTTGTCCGCGCTTTCTTTTTCAGGAATGTTTGAGATGCATGGTTCAGTTTCGTTCGGTTCATGAATCCTTTAATTCCGGCTTTAAAGCAGGCATTCAGTCGCGGTTCAAACAACATTGCCGTGTTCCGTTTCGGTGAAGGATGTTTACACCTTTGGCTGTGTAATAACTAAATTTCACCCCCAAGCGTGAGCCATCAAACCAAGTACAGGCTTTGTTTTGGAACCTCTAAACCATTACAGATATGAAAAGATTAATGAGCATTTTGATGTGCAGCGCTTTGCTGTTTGCATGCAAAGACACAGAGCCCACCGGTCCCACGGACAAACCAGCACCCGATTACAAGGTACAGGGCAGATGGGTCATCATGAATTCTACCTTGTTCGAGTTTACCGACAGTCTGATGTACACCATTTACTCGGCGGATGGAAAATTTGGAACCATCAAAGATGCGATTCCCAACCCCAAACCATGGTGGACCAAAGGTGATTCGTTATTCATTGAACACGGTCGGACTTCCATTGCTAAATACAAAATGGTATTCAGATGCGACGGTAAGGTGTTGGATTTGAAGAGCAATGCTTCTGGCCAGTACACAACCTTGAGTTGGTACAAGGAGGGTTTTGACATGGCTACCTGTCCTTAATGCTGAACGCTGTTGTTACAACCGCAAAGGAGTAAATGGCGAAGTTTTTTTGTGTACTGGCAGCGCTTCTTTGTGTTTCAATCCGGGGTGAATCGGCCGAGGTCCGGTCGATTCACCTGCGGAACGTTTGGGAAAACGCTTCAGCGGAAGACACTGCGCGCTTTCATGCGCTGGAAGTTTTTTACGAATTAAACCATCAGACGAATCCGGATACCACCTTATCAGCCCTGGAATACCACCTAAAGCTGGCTGTGGATAAAGGTGATTTAACGGAGCAGTTTTATGCCCTGAAGCGCCAGGGAAATATTTTGCGCTTGCAGCGCAAATATGATAAGGCTCTGGAAACCTATCATAGGGCAGGGAATATAGCCGGGTCGTTGAACAACAGTTTGTTTCAAGCCGACATACTCGGAAACATTGGCAATGTTTATGTGTATCAATCGGACTACCTGAATGCATCCAGGTTTTTCTATGAAGCCTTGGATATTTATGAGCGATTCAACCACAAGAAAGGCATCATTCGGATGCATACGAGCATCGGTAATGTGTTTCTCATCATCAAAAAATACAATTTGGCCCTCGATTATTATTTGAAGGTGCTGAATGGAATGGATCCGGCGAATGACCGGGATAAAACGCTTGGCATCATATACAGCAACATCGGCCTTTCGTATTATTGGCTGGGGGATTATGAGCGTGCACGCGGCTTTTGTGAAAAAGGTATTGCCAACTTCGAACACAACGGAAATTTGATTTTTGCTGCTGATTCCTACGGTGATTTGGCGCGTGTTTATGAAAAATCAAAGGACTATCAGAAAGCAAAAGAGGCCATTGAACAATGCCTGGCCCTGAATACACGACTGCGTGTGGAAGAAGGTATTGTAGAAGCGAAGCTCATTCAGGCGCAACTGGCCTTTCATGAACATCCGGAACAGGGGTTGTTGTTGGCTGAACCCTTGATGGATGAGGTGCGGAAATTCGACAACAAGGGCCTGAAAAAAGAGCTGTATTTTCTGTTATATCAATGCTACAAACAAATTGGAAACGATGGGAAATCGCTCGAAATGCACGAGTTGTATTCTTTGTTTTCTGACAGTGTGAACCAGGAACTGCATCAATTTGAAATCCTCCAAGAGGTGATTCAGCGAGAACATCAAGTACAATTGGCACAGTTTCATGCCAGAAACAAGGAGGCTTCGAACGCGGCAAGGATGAAACAGTTAACAATGCTTGCCGTGGTGGCGTTCACCATCTTGATTTTGGCGGCAACGGCGCTGTTGGTGTTTCAGCAGTATCGGGCCAGGAATAAAGCCAGGCTGCATGAACTGTTGGCGGAAATAGAAACCCTGAAAAAGAACAATCAGCGGAAATTGGTGGTACATGCAGAAGCGTTTCGTTTAAACAGGGAACAAATAGAGTTGACCTTGTCGCGTAAATTGAATGAAACAGATTGGCTGGTATTGAATATTCTACTCAGCAATCCTACCATTTCGAATAAAAAGCTGGCGGAACAGGCGAACCTGAGTATTGACGGGATCGGTTCATCCCTGCGCAGGATGTACGAGTATTTTGAGGTTGGAGAATCAAAGTATAAGAAGGTAGCCTTGATTACCGCAGCCATTCAATCTTCAGGTGGGGTTTCTTGAGCGTGTTCGTGTCTTGGTAGGTGTGGTGTTAAGTCCGCGTAAGGGATGGCAGCGAAAAGCCCGCAGGCCCGCCATTCAGGGCTGAGGACTTGCAGCGTACAGCCCGACCCCGCGAACGCGGGGTTACGCCCGAAATAAACTGGATGGTATTCAATGAACACGCACCGCCGTTCGGGCAGTGCGTGTTGTTGTGTTTGCGGGGTTTAGGGATTACTTCAACAGCGCATCAAAGGTATTTCGCAGGTTTTCATAGGCGGTGATGTCCACTTTTACGCTGCCCACTTTGATGGCGCTTTCCACACGAATCGGAATTTTGTTCTTGTCGTCGGAAACCCAGATGGTCATGTCGTCATCTTCTTTAAACACGCGATCTACCACCAATTTGGGGCGCAGTTTGATGCAACGCACCTTTCCGATATCGGTATTCAGCGTTTCGCGGCCAATGAACTTGAACTGCAGGTTATAGACCTTGTTGTCCAGGTACATATCTACGGGGTAGGTTTGGCCAATTTTGGCGGTGGTGAAATCCAGATTTCTGGCGTAGTAGATGGCGGAAGCAATGTCTTGGGTGTACACAGGCATGGCCATTTCTCCTTTGAGGTTCCGGAGTTTCTTTTGTTCGTGGTAGTAAATCACTGCATCTACGGCGCTGTATTTGTTTTCGCGCTTCGACATACTGTAGCGCAACGGAGCCATAGATTCTTCGTCGAGGTAGCTGTCAAACTTATCCCGCACTTTGTACATCCAGTCGAAGCTTTTGAGGGTTTCCCCTTCTGTGCGCACCAGAAACGCCTTGCGGGTTCCAATTTGCTGCATGACGGGATCTACACTCATGGTGATGCGCGCGGCATTGATCAGTCCGTAATGCGCCCGATACGTGAGCTTCTCTCCTGCTTTGAAAGCGGTATTGGGCAATTTGCGGAAGCTGAAGCCATTGTCTTCCGGTTTTTGAAGCAAGAAGGAACTAAAGCTGAGGCCCAGGGCCATAATGGCGATGATGAGGTGCTTTTTTGTGTTCATACTGCTTGGTTATTGATGGGAAGAAATCCAAATTCCGTTCCAAAGCATGAAACCGGCTTCAATAAGGAAAGAGGATGTTCATAGGAACAGATTCCACCGGTCCGTATCGTTCCAAACTTTTAAGTTCAATGTTCTTTTTTGAACCTACGATGGTGAGGTTGTATGGCTTTCCGCTGAAGTGTGTTTGGTGGAAGCGCACAATGTCGATGGGGGTCAATTGGGCGCAGTTGGTATAAACTGTTTTGCGTACGTCTTCATCCAAGCCAAGGCGGAGGGCCTCGTTGTAGCGGAACAGGATCTGGTCTTCAACATAGCGTGCGGATTCGATTTGTTTTCTGATGGAAGCGCGGGCAAGTTGCAGCATGCCTGCATCCATGGGCAGACTGTCGAGCAGTTCCTGCATGGCGCCGATGGCGTCGTGTAGTTTGTCGGATTGGGTGCCTACGAAGGCAAAAACCTGGTTGTTTTTTTGTTTTTCATCAGGCGACGAGAAGTAGGAGTACGTGCTGTAGGCCAGGGCTTTGCTTTCACGGATGGATTGGAACACCACGCTGCCCATCCCTCCGCCAAAGTATTCATTGAACAACTGCACGGTAGCTTCCGTGCCGGCCTGGTATGTGCCGCTTGGGCGCTGCCAGCGCACATCGGCCTGAACCATGTCGAAATGGGCGAAGTAAACCCGCGTTTGTTCAGGGGTTTTTTCCTGAAAGGTTTTGACGGGCGGGGCAGCCAGTGTTTTTACAGGTATGCGGTGTTGGGCGCCCAAGGTGTTCAGCAGGTCGGGCAGGGAACGTTGACCGTAGTAAAAAACCTTATGCGGGTAGGCGTTGAGGTTTTTGATGATGCCCAATAGGGCCTCCGGTTTCAGGGCTTTCAATTCGGCATTGCTGAGCGTGTATCGGAAGGGATTGTCTTTTCCGTAACGCGCATAACTGGACAATGCCTGGCTGATGCTGGATTTATCCAGCTTGGAATCTTCACGCTCTTTAATCGTGCGGTCCACGAGGTTTTTGAGTGCTTCTTTATCTGCGGCCGGTTTTTGTAAGAGTTCTTCCAGCAGGGTCAAAGCAGCATCAAAATGTTCTTCAGGACCAGACAAGGAGATGTAGCATTGTTTGTCGCCGGTGAATATGCCGTAATTACATCCGAGGCTGTAAAACTTTCGGCTCAGCACCTCGTTGCTGAGGTTGGAGGTTCCAAGAAACTTGAAATAACTCAGGGCCAGTGGAAGTTCACGGATGTGGAGTCTTCCAAGGTCCAGCACGTAATTGAGGTTAAACAAACGGTTGTCGTTGTTCTTCACATACCAAACCGGAACCTGTCCGAGTGTGGCCTTCTGAATGTCTTTATTGAAATCAGCGAATACGGGCTTGAGGCTGTCTGATTTTTCCTGGAGCCATTCGGTGGTCCAATTGCTTTGTTTGTCCCGGTTGAGGGCCACCTGGCTGATTTCCGGCTTTTCGATTTTCGCACTTGCCGCAGGTGTACCCATTTTTTTGAATACTTCTATGCGGTCGTTGGCCAGGTATTCGTTGGCAAAAGCCATAATTTCTTCTTTGGTGATGCGGCTCATTTCGTACAACTCATTTCTGGCAGCGTCGTAGCGCAGATCCGAGGTATAGGCGCTCATGAGCATCATGGCACGGCCCATATTGCTTTTCAGTTCATTAATTTCTGATATTTCTTCATTGAGGATGATGGAACGCAGCAACTCCGTGTCGAAGGTGCCTTTTTTTACCAGTTCCACCTGTTCGAGCAGCAAGGTGCGCACCTCTTCCAGGCTTTGGCCTTCTTTCGGACGACCCATAAGCAGGAACAAGCCGTAGTCCTTCAGGACTTCAGCGGCGCTGTTGGCCGACAAAACTTTTTGTTGTTTCACCAGATTCAGGTCAATAAGGCCGGCGGAAGCATTGTTGAGGATCAGGTCCACCAATCGTGCGATGGTGGCTTCTTTGGTGCCGGCACCCGGTGTGCGGTAGCCGATCATGAGTTGTTCTGCTTCCGGTCCAAACACCGTTTTTGTTTCCGGTGCGGCGCGGGGCGGTTCCGGTTCGTAGCGATAAGGCGGAACAGCCGCGGGCTGCATGTTTCCGAAATGACCATCAATCATGCTTACCGCTTCATCGGGGTCGAAATCACCCACCATAATGATGGCCATATTGTTGGGCACGTAGTACTTTTTGTAGTAGTCGCGAATGGCTTTTAGCGAAGGATTTTTCAGATGTTCTACGGTTCCGATGGTTGTTTGCAGGCCGTAGTTGTGCTTGCGGAACAAACCGGCCATCAGTGTTTCCCAGGCTTGGCTCATGTCGTCGTCCAGTGAGATGTTCTTTTCCTCATAAACGGCTTCCAGTTCGGTATGAAACAGACGTAAAACTGGGTTTCGGAAGCGTTCCGCTTCCAAAGAAATCCATTGGTGAAGCGCATTGGAGGGAATGTCGTTGATGTACACCGTTTGCTCAAAGCTGGTGAATGCATTCGTGCCGGAAGCGCCGATGCTCTGGCACATCTTGTCGTATTCGTTGGCAACAGCAAAGGATGCAGCCAGTGCCGACACAGAGTCTATGGCGCGGTAAATGTGTTTGCGGGTCGCGGAATCCCGACTTTGGTTATAGGCGTCATACAGTTGGTCGATCTGTTCAAGAAACGCCTGTTCTTTCTGCCAATCCTGGGTTCCGTAGTTGTCGGTTCCCTTGAACAACATGTGTTCGAGGTAATGTGCCAGGCCGGTATTGTCGGCCGGGTCGTTTTTGCTCCCGGTTTTCACCGCAATCATGGTTTGAATGCGCGGTTTCGACTTGTTTTGGGAAGTGATGACCGTTAAACCGTTTTGCAGTTTGTAAAACCTGGTTTTGAGCGGGTCGTTGCTCCAATAGGTGTATTCCCAGTCGCTGTTGCGAATTGTTTCATAGGTGCTGAGTTTTTGTTGCGCATGTAAACCAAAAGTAAACAGGGCAAACAGTAGGAGGAGTAGCTTACGCAACATTGTTTTTATGTGTATTGTTGGGGCAAAAATGAATGCATTCGGTGTAAAATGAAAAAGGCCGCATGTTTAGTGCGGCCTTTTTCGTGTTTTTTGTTGAATTAGCGGGTAAGGGTATAAGTGAATGTAAACAGGAAATTACCCTGTTTTACTTCACGGGTCCACACTTGTTTTTTCCGTTCGTTGGTGGTTACCGTGAAGTTCCAGGTAGCTTTACCTTTGGTGGCGTCATCGGTCACATTCATGTCCACTTTGGCTTCTTCGGGAATGCTCCAGCTGTCAATGGTATAGCTTTCTGAATTGCCGCCGGCCGAAACTTTAAAGGAACCGGTACCATCTTTTTTCAAGTCAACGGTGCCTACGTTTTCAACAGAAACGGATTGACCGGGGTCAACAACACCGTTATTGCTCAGTTGAAATTCGTATTTGGCGATGTTCCAGGTTTGGTTGTCAAGGCGACTTTCCAGCGCTTTTTCCTTGGAGCATGATGTCAGAAAAAGAGTGCCAAGGGCGATGAGTGCAATTTTTTTCATGTTGCTTGATTTTATACCACGATAATAGACGATTTCTGCCAAAAAATCTAAACACCCAACAAGGGGGCGCAAGAGTTTATCGATTGGGTTTGCTTTTTGATATTCCGTTAAATGCCTATTCTGGAGGCCCGTTGTACATTTGAACCACAATGATCAGTAATCACGAAATAGACTACCGTCTTTACGGCGAAGAAATGCAGTGTGTGGAGATTGAGCTTGATCCACAGGAAACGGTTGTTGCAGAAAGTGGCTCTTTCATGATGATGGAAGACGGCATGCAGATGGAAACCATCTTTGGCGATGGAAGCAGGCAGCAGGGTGGGTTTTTTAATAAGCTTGTTGGTGCGGGAAAACGCCTGCTCACAGGTGAAAGCTTGTTTATGACGGCCTTTACCAACATAAGCGCAGGTAAGAAAAGGGTAAGTTTTGCGGCACCTTATGCGGGAAAAATCATCCCCCTTGATTTGGCGCAAATGGGCGGTAAAGTAATATGTCAAAAAGACGCCTTCCTATGCGCTGCGAAGGGGGTTAGTGTAGGTATTGAATTCCAGCGGAAGCTGGGAACCGGATTGTTCGGCGGTGAAGGGTTCATCATGCAGAAGTTGGAGGGCGACGGAATGGCCTTTGTGCATGCCGGTGGCTACATCATGGAAAAACAGCTGGCGCCTGGCGAAGTGTTGAAAGTAGATACAGGTTGTATTGTAGCCTATACCCAGGAAGTGGATTATGATATACAGTTCGTTGGCGGCATTAAAAACACCATTTTCGGTGGAGAAGGATTGTTCTTTGCCACACTCCGTGGACCGGGGAAAGTCTGGTTGCAAACACTTCCGGTGAGCAGGCTGGCAGCGCGTATCCTTGAATATGGAACATACAAACGCAAAGAGGAAGGCAGCATCCTTGGCGGACTCGGTAATTTGCTGGATGGCGATCGTTAATCAAAATCAATCCAACCTCAGTTATCTTTGAACCATGCGTGCAACCATTTTTGTAGCGGCCGTGGCAATGTTTATTGCATCGGCGGCTTCTTGCAAGAAGTACGATGAAGGCCCAATGGTTTCGTTGTGGCCTCGGAAAGAGCGGATATCCAACAAATGGCAGTTTACCGGCGTAACCATTAATGCGAAAGATACCACAAGCGTGTTCAATGATCATGTGGTGGAATACACAGATAAGGGAACGGCGATTTATCAGATTGGCGACAAGAAGTATTTCGGCAACTGGCAGTTGAACAACGGAGGAACAGATCTGGATGTCACTTATGATTCTTTTGGCAGAATGAGTTTTGAAATCATCATGCTGAAGGAAAAAATGCTGAAATACCGCGACAAAAACTCCAACTGGGAGTACAAACTCGAACCCATTTAAGCCCATGAGTACCTTGCAGCCAATACTTTGGGGATTGGCAGCCGGGTTCACCATGAGCCTGATGTTGGGAACGGTGTTCTTTTCGCTGCTGCAAACCAGCATCAAACAAGGTTTTCGTTATGGAATGGCCATGGCTGCGGGCGTGATTGTCTGTGATGTGCTGTTTCTGATTCTGGCACTGGGTTTCAGCGATGCCGTTGCTGAATTCTACACAACACACCAGGAAATGCTCGCTTGGGTAGGATGTCTGGCTTTTGTGGTCCTTGGCGTAGTTCAAATAAGTCGAAAACCCTCCATAGCCCAGGTGGAGTCAGCGAACAAGCAATACACATATTTGAATAGGGTCATGCGGGGGTTTCTTCTGAACCTGGTGAATCCTGGAAATCTGATTATTTGGATAGTGGCTTTAAACAATCCCTTAACAGTTGGATTGCCGATGAATCAGAAAATACAGTTTTCAGTGGCCGGCCTTGTGGCTATTTTCCTCACAGAATCGGGAATCTCCATTGCAGCACAGCAACTCCGGCGCTGGGCCACTCCTAAGCGGTTGCATCAGCTAGACTTGGTCGTAGGAGCCGTATTCATCATTGCAGCGCTCCAAATCGCCTGGAAACAGCTTTTTTAGTTCAGGATACGAGGGTGCCGACAGATTCACCCTGAAGCAGTTTGGAGAGGTTTCCTGGCTTATTCATGTCAAATACGATGATGGGCAGTTTGTTCTCCTGACAGAGCGTAATGGCGGTCATATCCATCACTTCCAGACCGAGTTCATAAACCTGTGCAAAGCTGATGGTTTCGAATCGGGTGGCGCCTGGATCTTTTTCCGGGTCGGCAGAATAGATTCCATCCACCCTGGTTCCTTTGAGTATTACGTCTGCTTCTATCTCAATAGCGCGCAGCGAAGCTGCCGTATCGGTGGTGAAGTAGGGGTTTCCGGTTCCGGCGCCAAAAATCACCACACGACCTTTTTCCAGATGGCGCATCGCACGACGCCTGATGAAGGGTTCGGCAAGTTGTTCCATTTTGATGGCTGTTTGCAAACGCGTTACAAGCCCGGATTTTTCAAACGCTCCCTGAATGGCCATGGCATTGATTACTGTTGCGAGCATGCCCATATAATCACCTGTTGCCCGGTCAACCACACCCCCTTTGGATCCATTTACTCCCCGGAAGATGTTCCCGCCGCCTATCACTACGGCAACTTCCACACCAAGTGCAACTGCCGCTTTTACTTCGGCTGCGTACTGTTCCAACACCTCTGCGCTGATCCCAAAGGATTGATTTCCCATCAGCGACTCTCCACTAAGCTTGAGTAATATGCGTTTGTATTTCATCTTCTTACCTTAAAAAAAAGTCCCTCGGTGAGGGACTTTAAAAAATCAAATCAACTTATCCGAGTGCTACCCGGACGAAATGCGTAACGGTGAGGTTGGGTTCCACCGCTTCGAGCATTTTTGCAACTGTTTTGGAGGGGTCCTTCACAAATTCCTGTTGCAAGAGCGTTGATTCTTTGAAGAACTTTTGCAACTTACCTTCAGCAATTTTGTCAATCATTGCTTCGGGTTTGCCTTCAGCACGGGCCTGTTCTCTTCCAATAGCCATTTCCCGTTCAATGATGTTGGTATCAACACCATCTTTATCGACGGCTACAGGGTTCATTGCGGCGATTTGCATGGCCACGTCACGTCCGGCCTGAAGATTTGCATCGCTGGGCGCATTGTTCATTTGCACCAGCACGCCCAAACGATTTCCGGCATGGATGTATGCTACAACATTGTTTCCTTTCAGAATGCTGTATTTGCTTACCTCAAGTTTCTCGCCTATTTTGGCCATCTCATCCAGAAGACGCTGTGCCAGCGGAATGCCGTTGATGCTCATCTGTTGCACTGCTTCGAGGTCGGCAGGTTCCTGTTCAAGAACGGATGCTGCAATGCTGCGCGCTGTTTTAACGAAATCTTCGTTTTTGGCAACAAAATCAGTTTCGCAGTTGAGTTCAATGACAACGCCAGTGGTTCTGGATTCGTTGGTTAGGGCAATTACTGCTCCTTCAGAAGCCTTTCTGTCGGCGCGGTTGGCGCTGATTTTCTGGCCTTTCTTGCGAAGGAAGTCGATGGCTGCTTCAAAATCACCATTGCTTTCGGCAAGTGCTTTTTTGCAATCCATCATTCCTGCGCCGGTCATTTGGCGCAGTTTGTTTACATCTGCTGCGTTAATTGAAGTGGTCATTTCTTTGTACTCTGTATTGCCTGATTAAGCTTGTGCGGCTGGTTGTTCAGCGGCCACTTCATCTTTTTCCCTGCGGCGGTCCTGTTGTCCTTCGTTGATGGCATCAGCGATTTCACGGGCAATGATGTAAATGCTTTTGCTTGCATCGTCGTTGGCCGGAATCGGGAAATCAACGGTAGTTGGATCACTGTTCGAATCAACAATGGCAAAAGTTGGAATACCCAATCTTCTTGCTTCCGATACGGCGATGTGTTCTCTTTTGATGTCAACGATGAACAGTGCGCCGGGCAGTTTAGACATTTCTTCAATGCCGCCAAGCATCCGCTCAAGTTTTGCCTTTTCGCGGGTAAGCATCAATCGTTCTTTTTTGTTGATGTTTTCAAACGTACCGTCAGTCATCATTTTGTTGATGTTCTGCATGCGTTTGATGCTTTTGCGCACAGTGGCAAAGTTTGTAAGCATACCGCCAAGCCAACGCTCGGTTACAAAAGGCATGGTAGCACCCTGAGCAACTTCACTGATAATTTCTTTAGCTTGCTTTTTGGTAGCAACGAAAAGCACTTTGCGGCCAGATTTCACGATGTTGCGAATGGCACCGCGTGCTTCTTCGAGTTTTGCTTCTGTTTTCTTCAGGTCGAGAATATGAATCCCGTTTTGCTCCATGAAGATGTATGGAGCCATTTTGGGATTCCATTTGCGGGTGAGGTGGCCAAAGTGCACACCAGCATCCAGAAGATCTTGTTGGGTAATAGCCATATTGTGGTTTAGCGCTTGCTGAATTGGAATCTTTTCCTTGCTTTCTTCTGACCGGGTTTCTTACGTTCAACCTCTCTTGAATCTCTGGTAAGTAAACCGTGTTGGCGAAGTGAACTGCGAATCTCTTCGTTGCTTTGCACCAAAGCTTTTGCAATGGCAAGAGACACTGCACCGGCCTGACCGGAAACACCGCCACCGCGCACATTCACCTTGATGTTCACTTTATCTTCCTGACCGGCGATTTGTATGGGTTGTTTCACCTTCGCCTGCATGGTTAACACGGGAAAATATTCGCCCATGGGGCGTCCGTTGATGAGGATTTCGCCGCTGCCGTCCTGCACGTATGCACGGGCTACTGCTGCTTTGCGCCTTCCGGATGTATTGATCATAATCCTTTATTTCAGAGGTCTAATTTCAGTTCTTTGGGTTGCTGGGCAACGTGAGGATGCTCCGTTCCGGTGTATACGTACAGGTTGGTGAACAGCCTGCGTCCCAAACGGTTTTTGGGCAACATACCCCTCACCGCATGTTCGATGAGTCGTTCCGGATGACGGTTCAGGATTTCCTGAGCGGTACGGGAACGCTGTCCACCCGGAAATCCGGTGTGGCGCAGGTATGTGCGGTTGGCGATTTTGTTTGCAGTCATGACTACTTTGTCGGCATTAAGCACGATCACATTGTCGCCACAATCTGTATGCGGGGTATATCCCGGTTTGTGCTTGCCGCGGATGATCAGCGCAATGCGCGATGACAGCCGTCCAAGTACTTGACCTTCAGCGTCTACGACATACCATTTTTTGTCGCGGGTTTCGCTGTTGAGCATCCTGCTTTTATAACTCAGCGTGTTCACGGTATATAAGTTGTGTAAAAATTTGGGACGGCAAAAATAGACATTTTGTTTTGCTTACCAAATAGCACTGTCGAAGATTTTTTGCGCAAACCACGTGATTCTGGGCGATTTCAGGTGTTGCCATCCATGAAAAAAGCCACAGAATCGCTGCAGCTTTTTTAGTTATCTTCCAACGCCCGGATTTAGCTAAGTGGTTGATTACCAGTCATCTTCATCATCTGGCTTCCATTTCTCCTTCAACGCTTTAGTGCATTGGGCAACGGTTTGTTTCACTTCGGTATCCATGCCCATCAGGTACAAATCATTGGCACGGGTGTAGGTTTTGGCCTGGCGGTAATATTCTGCGTAGGTGCGCGAAACGCCGCCTGTAGCACCCTGAACATCCCTGACATGCACAAAGTTGCTGAACTCGTACTTGTAACGGTTGTCTTGAAATCGCAGTATCAACTTGTATTCTACAAAACCTTCTTTGATGACCACATTGACTTGTGGTTTGGTCACCAAAGGTACTTTGACAAGTAAAGTGAGTTTGTTGGCCGGTTTGGCCTCCTGGGTCATTTCCTTGAGCGCCTTTTCCCCAAATCTCGACTTGAAGTATCTTAACGCCCGGATGTACAGGCTGTCTGCGGAACATTCGTTACAGTCCGGATCTTCAACCACACCGCTGTAATAGATGAGTTCCCTCAGGCTGTCGTAGGGCGCCTGAAATCGTTCGTGTTTTTCAAAACGCATGGGTCCTGCAACATCCGAATTGCCACTGCCGTCGTCATAACCGTAGTCCATAGAGTCAACTGCAGCCGTGTCACTGTAAAAGTCAGAGTATTCGCCTCCATCATCCTGCGCACACAAGGAATTCATTCCGAGGATGCATGTAAAGGAGATCATTAAGATTTGCCTCATGCCAATGTTCGTTTTAAGTCGCAAACGTGCTCGTTTCAAAAACGTTGCCAATTTATGTTTGGTATTCGAATCCGCGAAGATATACGCAGATTACATCTAATGAACATCCTTGCGTAATTTGCGCCGCACATGTCTAGATTCCCATACACCGTAGTGTTTATTGCGGGTTTGATCCTGCACTCCTGCGCTTCCAAATCTTTGAAACCGAATTTGCCGGTGGTGTTGTTGCAAACAGACCACTCTTTCGGGAACGCGGAGCAAATGCATACAACGCATTTACAATTGGACCTTAAGGTGGATTTTGGAAGTAAAAAACTGAGTGGAACAGCTACGCATCAGTTGGAAAGAACTGGCAAGGACAGTGTGGTGGTGTTTGACACCAAAGGCTTGTTTATTGATGCAGTCTGGCTGGATAATAACATAAAGACTGATTACAGGCTTGGTGCCCCGGATTCGCTGTTTGGCACCCCGCTCCTTATTTCGTTAAAGCATGACACGCGCGCTGTGACGGTTCAATACCATACCGATTCCGCGGCCGAGGCATTGCAATGGCTCACACCCGCGCAAACACACGACCAGAGTCATCCGTTTCTTTTTACCCAATCACAGGCCATTCTTGCGCGCACCTGGATTCCATTGATGGATCGCCCCGATGTGCGCTTTACATACAGCGCGCGCATTTCTTGTCCCAAAGAACTGATGGCGCTGATGAGTGCCGAGAATCCGCAACAACGCAACGACAGCGGAATTTATCATTTTCACATGCCACAACCCGTGTCCTCCTACCTCATGGCCCTGGCGGTTGGTGATCTTTCCTTCAGGGCGCTTGACAGCCTGAGTGGAGTCTATGCGGAACCCAACTATTTGGATTCGGTAGCCTGGGAGTTGGCCGATATGCCGGCGATGATTCAAAAAGCTTCTGCGCTGTATGGTGCATATCCTTGGGGCCGTTACGATGTGTTGGTGCTTCCACCCAGTTTTCCCTTTGGTGGTATGGAAAATCCACGCCTTACGTTCGCAACACCTACCATCATTGCCGGTGACCGTTCCCTAACCAGCCTGGTGGCACACGAGCTGGCGCACAGCTGGAGTGGAAACCTGGTCACAAATGCTACCTGGAATGATTTCTGGCTCAATGAAGGCTTTACTGTTTACTTTGAAAACAGAATAGTGGAGTCTGTTTATGGTAAGGACTTTGCCGAAATGTGCGCCGAATTGGAAGTGGGCGAGCTGGAACGCACCCTGCAGCGGATGATGCGCGAAACTCCCGACGATACCAAACTTGCTTTAAACCTGAAGGGGCGCAATCCCGATGATGGACTTACCGACATTGCCTACATCAAAGGTTTTTTGTTTCTGAAGCACATGGAACGTTTGGTGGGTCGTTCACGCTGGGATGCGTTCCTGAAAGATTATTTTCAATCCTTCTCTTTCAAAACCATCAACACAGAAGCATTCAAAACATACCTCAATGACCACCTGTTCGCAAATGCGGAAGAGGCCGTGAAGGCAAACCTCAATGAATGGCTGTATGGTCAGGGTCTTCCTGAAGATGCGCCAAAACCTTCATCCGTGAAATTGAACATTGCAGCTGAGGCGGCCGCTAAGTTCAGTGTTGCCAGAAAAGTAGATCCTTCCATGGCAAAAGGTTGGGTAACGCAGCAATACCAGCACTTTTTGAGAAATATGCCCAAAGATGTTTCCGCACAGGAACTTGAATTACTGGATCAGGCCATCGGCTTCAGCAAAAGTGGAAATGCAGAGGTTTTGTGTGATTGGTTTACGCTTTCGGTTAAAGCATGGTATCGACCGGCATTTGTTCCCATGGAATCATTTCTGGCACGTGTGGGCCGCCGGAAGTTCCTCAAACCAATTTATGAAGCCTTGAGCACAACGCCTGAAGGTTTGGAACTGGGCCGCTCCATCTTCAAACGCGCAAAACCCGGTTATCATTCCGTTTCTGCGGCAAGCATTGCCGAAATCCTTCGTGTGCAGCCATGATGCTGCCTCATACGGATCGGTCTGTTTTGCAGGAAGTTGTGCTTCACTCAGACCACCGTGTGTGGATCAAACGCGATGATTTGATTCATCCGTTTATCTCGGGGAATAAGTGGCGAAAACTGCGGCTTTATCTGGAACTGGCTCAGGCACGCGGGGTGCAGCACATCATCACTGCGGGCGGGCCTTTCAGCAATCATATTCTGGCTGTTTCTTACGCCTGCGCATTGATGGGCTTGCGCTGTACTGCCCTGATTCGCGGCAGACAGCAACCCAACAATCATTACCGTATGCTGGCTGCGCGTTGGGGTTTGCAAACAGTGTATCTGAATCATCAAGAGTTTGCCGACCGCCAGCATTGGGTAAAAACGCAGCATCCCGGTAAAGAGGTAATGTATATTGAAGTTGGCGGCGCAGGCGATCCAGGAGCTGCCGGATGCGCAGAAATATGGGATGAGTTTCCTGTACAACCCGATGTACTGGTTTTGGCCACAGCAACGGGAACAACCATGCAGGGCTTGCTTGCCGGCAGAGATGAACGCAACCTTCACACCCACATTATTGGCATTCCGGTTTTGTTCAATGTGGCGGAACAAAAGGCTGCGCTTGTAGCCAAAGGGTATCAGAACTATACATTAGAAAGTGGTTTTGAATGTGGAGGCTTTGCCAGGGTTGATGTGCAGCTGATGAAGTTCATCGAAGCGCAAATTCAGCGCACCAACATCTTATTTGACCCGGTGTACACCGGAAAGGCCTGGTTGGGCCTGCACTGTTTGCTGGAGCGTGGTAGCATTGCGCCGGGTGCGAAGATTGTTTTTCTGCATACCGGAGGAAGCTTAGGCTTGTTCAGCGATCGTTATCTGGATTTTTTCCGCTGACGCCGGCGCGGTAACGTTTCCTTTGCCTGTTCCGGAACAATTACCGGTGTTTCTATTCTGGGTTGTACGAACCCTGTAATACTGAGCTGTGTTTCCGCATTGGGGTTATCGTCAAGTGGGTTGATGCTGTGGAACAACACATGCGCCGTGCGCAGAAAAAACCCGGGTCTCCCTTCGCTGAAATAGCGCAGGCTCAGGGTATATGATTTCCCCGGAAACAGGGTATCTTTGGGATAATCGGCAACCGTGCAACCGCAACCAGGCCATACCTGATGGATGAGTACGGGGTTGGAATCGCATACTTCAAAATGAAAAACAGCCTCAGATACATCACCTTCTTTCAAAGTGTCCATGTGGAAAACGCGCGCTTCAAAGCACAGGAAACGTGCGGTTGTGGTATCCTGTGCGCTCAGTAAATGGGCGGAAAAGTACAACAGGGTGCAGGTAATGAAACGCATCACGCGTGCAAAATAAAACAGGCCTTCCGAAGGGAAGGCCTGTTTTGGTTGAGCTTGTCTTTTTTAGTTTACAATTACCGGTGATTTTGGCTTTTCGGGTTTCTGTACCACGTTGCCTGTGATGGTGAGGGTATAGTTCCCGGCATCAGAATAAACGCTGATGGTTTTGTGGAACGATCCCGGACGGCCGGCGCTGTTGTATTGTGCGGTGATCACCGCATTCTGGCCTGGTCCAATAGGTTCGCGGGGCCATTTGGGTGTAGTGCAGCCGCAAGATGCCTGCACGTTGGAAAGCACGATGGGCGCCTGACCGGTATTGGTGAATTTGAAGTCGTAAGTAGCCATGGTTCCTTCATAAACGGTACCAAAATCATGTGAAATGGTTTCGAACTTAAGAACCTGATTGGCAGGTGTGGTTTCGGTTTGCTGCGCATAGGTGCAAGATCCGAAACCCACAAGGGCAATGGCGAAAAGGATATTTTTCATTGGTCGGTTGTTGATGCTTTGGGAAATTAACGAAGTTGTCCGTTGGTATTGGGCGTATCGCTGCCGTTGTTTTGAACAGTACCTTTGATTTTGAGTTCCACAGTTTTGCCGTTGTAGGTGACAAAAATTGTTTTCTCGAAATATCCGGGTCTTCCGGCAGTATTGTAAATGGCCTTGATTTCAGAATTCTGACCGGGAGCAATGGGTTCGCGTGGCCACTCCGGAGTGGTACATCCACAAGACGCATGCACATCGGTAAGTACAACTGCTTCGGTACCGTTGTTGCTGAATTTGAAAGATACAGCGGCCTGAGGTCCCATGGTCAGTGTTCCAAAATCGTGTTCCATTTTTTCAAAAGCAATGCTTGCACCATTAACGAGGGCCGGTTTTGGCTTGTTTGCTGCCGGAGTTGCATTGGTGTTTTGTTTGGCGGCGGGTTTCGGATTCGCCTTAGGCGCCGGTTTTCCTGGTGATTGAGCAAATGCTGCACCGGTAGCAATGATGCCCGCGGCCACGATGGTCAGGATTTTTTTCATAGGTCTAAGCGTATTTTTGGCTCAAAGAAATACAATTTCCATACCAAAACAACACCTTTGCCCCTGTAGTCATGGTGAACAGCGTCAAACCCAAGAAACATCTGGGTCAGCATTTTCTTAATTCGGAAGCCATTGCGGCCTCCATTGCTGCGCTGGTGCCCGCTTCCTGCAATCCGGTTGTTGAAGTTGGCCCTGGAACGGGGATGCTCACAAAACACCTTGCTCCGCGCTTTCATGGCAGTTTGTGCTGTATCGAGCTGGACAGTGAATCTGTGGCTTGGTTGAACACTGTTCCGTACAAAGACGCCTTTGAATTGCTCGAAGCTGATTTGCTTCAGGCCGATCTGAGCGCCGTACTTGGTCCATCGGGTAAGGCCGCGGTGGTTGGAAATTATCCCTACAACATCAGCAGCCAGATTGTGTTCAAAGTGTTGGAACACCGAACACATGTTCAATGGTTTGGAGGGATGTTCCAAAGGGAAGTGGCCCGAAGACTCTGTTCAGAGCCCGGCTCTAAAGAGTACGGAATACTGTCGGTTTTGCTCCAGGCCTATTATCATACACAATACAATTTTACCGTTCAGGAAGGGTCGTTCACGCCACCACCAAAAGTGAAATCCGGGGTGATCAGTTGTGTCAGAAAAGAAGAAGATTTGCCTGAATGTGGCTGGAATGCGCTTAGAACGGTGGTAAAAGCAGCATTTAACCAGCGAAGGAAAACGCTTTCCAATGCGCTTAAGGGTGTTCCGGTGAAGGTTCCGGAATTACTTGGTAAGCAACGTGCCGAGCAGTTGCATTGGAAGGATTTCGCCCATTTGGCCATGCAATTGGAACCATAAATCTTCCGTTGAGCATGTATCGGTCTGGTTTTTGAATAAAAAAAAGAAGTAATGTCGAAGCGCCTTTACACATTCCTCATTTTGTCTGTTTTACTGCGTGTGCTTCCCGCGCAGGCGCAACAAATTTCGGTAGATCGAAATGTATGGGATTTTGGATCGGTCAATTTCTGGAAAAATGATACCGCAAGGTTTCAAATCCGAAATGCCGGGGTCAAACCACTGGTTTTTTTGCCGGTATTTTACAATGAAGACTATAAGGTTACTTATTCTTCCAAGAGTTTGGAACCCGGGGAAACCGGTACCATTTCCATTGTGTATTACGCCCGGGTAAAAGGGCCGTTTCAACATGAAGTTCCGGTTTATGTGAACCTGAGAAACGAGCCCATAAATTTCCAACTGAAGGGGTGGATTAAGGGTTTCAATCCTGAAGCGCAACTGCGTTGCCCAACCGTTAACAGCGGACCGGCAAGTCACGACGAGCAAAGTAAAGTGTTTACCATCGAGGTTCGGAACAGTGAAACAGATCAGATACTGCAACCTCAACATATTCAGGTTCAATACAAAAACGGAAAACGTGTTCCCCTGGAGCGCAGCGGTTTTGCTTATGAAATGTTGATTCCTCCGGGACAATACATGGTTGAAGTGCGCAAAGAGGGCTTTGCGGATTATTATGCCGCTGTGCTGCTTGAAGCATACCGCAAACTCATGGTGGTTTATCTGGATCCCGTGAAACCACCGGTGGCGGTGGTAACGCCGCCGCCACCGGTGCGCAATCCTGATCCGGTGTTCATTCCTGAAGACGAACCCGTTATTGCCATGCCACCGAAACCTTTACCCAAAACAACGCCTGAACCCGAACCCGAACCGGAGCCAGAGCCAGTGCCAGTGCGGGATACCGCTCCAGTTACACAGACTCAGCTGGACCCACGCCTGTACAATGCCAACAATATTGTGATGGTGCTTGATGTGAGTTATTCCATGAAGAAAGAAGACAAGCTCTTGTTCCTGAAACAGGCCATGAGCGGAATGGCAGTGGCACTTCGTCCAATGGATAAAGTTACCCTAATCACCATGGCCGGTACTGCTTCCGTCATTTTTGCGCCTGCCTGGATTCATCAGCCCGATAGTTTATTGCGTTTGATAGACCAGCTTGTGCCTGCAGGAGGAACCAATGGCGCGGCAGCCATTCGGCTGGCTTATGCTACAGCCCTTAAAGAGCAGATCAAAGGCGGAAACAACCAGGTTATCGTGGCTACCGACGGCGTGTTTACGGCCGGAACCATGAGCAACGATGAGCTGCTGAAACTGGTCGCATCCTACCGCAATCAGGGCATCATGCTGAGCACCATTGGATTTGGCAATGCCCTCAAGCCACTCGAGTTCCTGGAACAGGTAGCAGCAGCCGGCGGCGGTGATTACCTGCATGTACAGAATGCCGAGGTGGCGCAAAGTGGTTTGGTGGCGCAACTGAAACGTCAAAGCCGGAAGTAATTAATTTTGGAACAGATGAAACCAACCATCAGCGCCGACTTCTTCGAGTTTTTCATAGGATTGGCTCAAAACAACCGTAAATCCTGGTTCGACGAACACCGAACAGACTATGAACAACACGTGAAACAACCCTTTCACCATCTGGTAGCGTCCATTCAGGAGCAACTGGGAACGCCTTATGCTGAACAAAGAACATCGGAGCTGATTTTTCGGATCAACCGCGACATACGTTTCTCCAAAAACAAGGAACCTTACAAGTTGCACATGGCGGCAACTTTTGCACCGGAAGGCAAAAAAGACATGCAACATCCCGGTTTTTATTTCCAAATCGGGGTGGAGCAATGCGCGGTGTACATGGGCGTTTATAATCCTGATCCTGCTACTGTTGACCGCATACGCCGCCATCTGGCAGCCAATTCCGGGCAGTTGAAAAGGGAACTTCAGGCACCGATGTTCCGCAAATTTTTTGGTGCTGTGCAGGGTGAGGTTCAGAAACGTTTGCCCGCCGATTTGTCCCAGGCAGCGCAGCAGGAACCACTCGTGGCAAACAAGCAATGGTATTACGCTTACGAGTTTGAACCCGAGGCGCTGATTGGCGCGGATGCGGTTTCCCTGTTGATGGAAGCTTACCGGGCCGGCAAACCCATGAACGATTTCCTTCTGCGCGCATGGAGCTGAAATCAAGGGTACACATCAGACCGGCTGTTGAAGCCGATGTGCCTGCCATCCTGGACATATATGCACCCTTTGTTCGGGATACGGCCATCACGTTTGAGTACGAAATTCCTTCATTGCCTGTTTTCCGGGAGCGTTTTCAATCTGTGTGCACGCAATATCCCTGGATGGTGGCGGCCACGGAATCACAGGTTTTGGGTTATGCCTATGCCATGCGTTTCAGGGAACGGGCGGCCTATCAGTGGTGTTGCGAATGTTCGGTGTACATTCATCCGGAAGCGCGCCGTCAAGGGTTGGCAACGCAGCTGTATCAGCGTTTGTTTCAGGAGTTGCGGCGTCGTGGCATGATCAACGTGTATGCAGTAATCACGCTGCCCAATCCACAAAGCGTGGCGCTGCACGAGCATATAGGTTTTGAAACCGTGGGCATCCTCAGAAAATCCGGGTACAAACACGGAACATGGCACGATGTCTTGCTGATGGAGCTGTTCCTCGAACACCACCCCGGCAATCCAAGGCTTCCTCAATGGAGCACAGCCTGACCTAAAGCTTGAATCAGGGGCTTATTTCTCTCTGAAGAACAGGCTGATGGGAACGCCCTTGAAATCGAATTCTTCGCGGAGTTTGTTTTCCAGATAACGGCTGTAAGAATCTGCTACATACTGCGGCAGGTTGCAGAAGAGCGCAAAGGCTACGCGCTTGCTGCGCAGTTGGGTAACGTACTTTATTTTGACGAACTTACCCTTGCGGCTGGGCGGCGGATAGTGTTCAATTACGGGAAGCAGAAAGTCGTTTAATACACGGGTGGAAATGCGGCGCTGCATGTTGTCGTACACATGCATCACTTCTTCCAAAGCCTGATAGATGCGTTGTTTGTTTTGTGCGGAAACGAATACAATGGGCACATCGGTGAAGGGCTCAAGTTTTTCGCGGATGTCCTCCTCATAGGCCTTCATGGTATTGGTTTCCTTTTCGATCAGGTCCCATTTGTTTACCAGGATGACAATACCTTTTCCGTTGCGGTGCGCCAGCCAAAATAAATTCAAATCCTGAGCTTCAGGACCCAAAGTGGCATCAATCATCAACACCACAACATCTGCGTCTTCCAGCGCACGCAAAGAGCGCATCACAGAATAAAATTCAATATTCTCCTGAACCTTGCTCTTTTTACGGATACCGGCCGTATCGACCAACAATAGATCCTTCCCATACGCTTTGTAATGGGTATGGATGCTGTCGCGGGTGGTTCCGGCTATATCGGTAACAATATTCCTGTCCTTCCCAATCAATGCATTCACAAAAGATGATTTTCCCACATTGGGTCTTCCCACCACGGCTATTCTTGGAATGTTGGCTATGGCTTCGGGTTCTGGCAGTTGTGCTTCTTCGTCGGCTTTGATGATGGAAACCAGTTGGTCGAGAAGTTCACCGGTGCCGCTTCCGGTAATGGCAGAGATGTCGAATACGTCTTTAAAACCCAGGGCAAAAAACTGCGCCGCCTGCGGCGCATCTTTCGGACTGTCCACTTTGTTCACCACCAAAAGCACAGGTTTTCCCGAGCGTCGCAACACATCGGCGAAGGCTTCATCCAGGGGATGAATGTCGGAACTTACATCTACCACAAACAACAAAGCGGCAGATTCTTCAATGGCAATATGCACCTGTTCGCGGATGGCTTTTTCAAAAACGTCATTGCTCTCAGGAACAAAACCGCCGGTATCAACCACCATAAACGTAGTTCCGTTCCAGTCGCTTTCGCCGTAATGACGGTCGCGGGTTACTCCGCTGAAGTCGTCAACGATGGCTTTTCGCTCGCCTGTAAGCCGGTTAAACAAAGTGCTTTTGCCAACATTAGGCCGGCCTACAATGGCAACAATTCTATTCATAAGTGAACAGCAAAGGTAGCTTGACTTCTTCACATGGGTCTTTATTCAAGAAAAACCTACATTTGAACATGTGGGAGGAAACCGTTTTTATTGGTTTTTACTAAGCTCGTGGCTCTTTATCCTGCCCGCCGGCATGCTTGCGCAGGGAAACAAACTGAGCATCAATACCGGCATCCCAAGGAATCTGAATATTTGTTCGGGGAGCGATACAACCCGTGTTACGGTGTATAACATCAGTTCCAGCACCATCAGCAATGTGAAGGTAACACTGAGCCTTCCGTCGGGTGTGTTTTATGTTCCGGGAACGGCCAGTGGAACAGGCGTGTCCGAGTCGAACATCAGCGACCTGAACAACCCCGTTTTTTCGGCACCCACCATGGGTGTGGGTCAGCGCTTCACGTTCAGTTACCGGCTCCGTTCCAACTGTGATTTGCTGAGTTTTCTGAATGCCAGTGGTGTTCCTGTGATTCAGGCGCGGGTGGATTATTTGGGTAGTTTTGATGCCGCAACATCGGTTTCCTTTTCGGTGAACTTACCCTCGCCCGGTTTTGCGTCCATCAGCAACCAAAGCTTCAGTGGCAATGTGGGCGACCGTTTTGTGCGTGGATTTACCGTGCGCAATTTTGGCAAAGGCCCATTGAGCTCATTGCGGATTGTGCGTATTCACGGAAGTGATGTTCGTTGCTATGGTTCTATGGGCGGAACTACCACCATCAAAGGTGATACGGTCATTACACTGATCGATGCATCGTTCATCAAAACCATTGGCGACAAGGATACCCTATTGGAACAGAATGAAGGATTTGTGCTCAGCGACAGTATGGAGGTTCTGGCCTGCAGCAGGCTGTCCACGGCAGTAGAAATGAGTTGGGGTTGCGACGGGCTTATTTGTCAGACGGTAAAAAGCAATGGCGCAGTAACCATTAATGGCCGGGCTCCCAACATAGCATTTCTGGCAACACCATCGCTGAATACCTGCTACGATGGCAAAAGTGTCAGCAAACAAATGCTGCGTGTGTTCAACCGGGGGCAGATGGCCGCAACAGATGTGTTCATCGAAATCGCCCAGAGCAATGGAACCGGTTTTGTGAATGGCTTGTATTCGAGGGTAGATACCGGAAGCATTCGTGTCAGGATGCGATACAATGGAACCCCATTTAAACCCCGGGTAGATTCGATCAGAATGAATAGTTTGCCGGCATCCACCAATTGTTTTGGTCCGCCGCAGCCCGGGATGTTCCGCTTCAATGCAGGTACGTTGAAACCCGGAGATACGCTGTATTTAGAGTGGGACATGTACACCTGCGTGCCTACCAATTGCAATGTTGCGTTTTGGAGTCTGGGCTGGCAATACCGAAGCAGTTATACAGACCAGTGCAAGCGAAACATCACCAGCAGCTGGACTTACGGATATGCGCCTACCTGGTCGGGCAGTTCGATGTCGGCGTTCACGCCCACCGATATTGTAAAAACGGAAACCAAGTTGTTCCGTTATCAAATTGCCAGCAACAGCTTTCTGGTATCGCACAGTTCCGCCCGATACAGGGTGGATTTGGTGCTTCCGGTAGGGTTGTCACACAGCCTAAGTACCAACGACATTTATTTTGAGAATGCCAACCTCACGGCAACCTGGAAACCTGATTCTGTGCGGCAAATAGGCGATACCGTCCGGGCTTTTTTCAGGCATCCCGCTCCATTTTCACTCAACAATGGGGAATTGCTGATTTACCTGAAGGCCGATTGTGCCAAAGCCAGCGGAAACAGCAACAAGAGCCTGAGCGTGTCTTTTTTATACAATCCCAACTTTTCTTGTCATCCCGGATTGTGGTTGAGGAATTTCTGCACCACAACGCAGGTGCGTTTGCATTGTGGCAGCGCGTGCAATGGTGGGATGTTGTTCCGTAATTTCTCCGTAGCGCGCACCAGCTATGGCCTTCCCGATAACGACAACAATGGAAAACCTGATACCTCAGGTACCATTGATAAAACAAAAATCCGCGCCGAACGGGCCATGTTTGGCGATACCATTACGTCGGTTTTTTATGGTAAAGTGCAGCGCAGCAGTTCCAGCTTCCTGTGGCGCTTTGGCTATGCAGAATCGGTAGTTTCCTATGGCAGTGTTCTGGATGTGGTTGGCGTTCACCTGGAAGTGTACAAAGGCCGGAGCAAGATTTCAGGAAATTGTAATCGGGTGCGCTGGCGCAAAACGGTTTCCGGGCTGAATGCAACCTTTAGGTTTGATTTTACCATTGACAGCATTGCAACGGGAGGGTGTTTCGCCCCTACCTACCTGTACAGTCACAACGACAGCGTGAAGTTGGTGGTGCGTTACCGCGTGGCAAAGAATATTGGCAATACCATTTATCCTACGCGGTTTGACAACAGGTTCTATTTCGGTTCTGTTCCCAACCCAAACAACAGCCAGTCGTTTCAGTGCGACAGTTTCTCCGGAATTGTGATGGTTACCGGTTCCTTTTACGTGAACTGGGCCCCCGGAACCTATAATGTGAACAATTGCAATCAGTTGTACATCAGCCAGAACTTTTACCTGAGTATCGGACCTTGCTGTTCGAATTATGCCGGAGGAAATCACTTCCCGTTCGAATACCGTTCATGGAGCAAACTGAAGGCTGTGCGCCTGTATCTTCCTACCGGTGCGACTTTGGTACGCGGTCAAATTGGCCAATACCGAACGGCGGGCACAAACGCCAGTGTGCTGGAGCGGTACGACACCCTGCAAGCTTCCAAAGGAGCCATCAATCCGATCGTGTTTGACATTGGAAAATTGTACAGCGATTCTGGTGGGCGTTTGTTTCCCAGCGATGATGGATTTTATGGGTATTTCCAGGCGCTGATCCAACCCGGATGCGACCTTTCTACGGCCGGTGCGCAGCCGGTTCATTATGATTTCATCATGGAGCGGCAGGGAAATTTGGGCAAGGGTTTTGATACCGTAAACTCAAAAGTTCCTGCGTATAACGACTTTCTGCAATTCAACAAACCGGCTTTGTCGCTGCAGGCAACCATTCCTACGGTGTATGCATATGAAGACACGGCAGAGTGGGAGTTGCGCTACACCAATCCTTCTACCAGTTTTACAGCATTAAATGTATGGCTCAGTCCACAAACCGGCGGGAGCATCAGGGTTGTTGAAATCAGGGATGCGGTTCGCGATACGGTCATCAAGCCGGTTAATGGAATTTACAGGGCCGGGGCGCTGGGATTAAACCAGAGCAGACGCTTCAAAGTACGTGCTGTTTATACCAGTTGTGCCCGTGATTCCATCCGCATTTTTGCCGGCTGGAACTGTACCGGTTACCCGCAGTCATTCACAGATTATAAATGTTCACCCAATGAAACCACGCTGTTTCTGGAACCCCAGAATACAAGACTGCAACTTGCCTTAAGCGATTCCATCACCATTGCCGATTTATGTGCAGAAACGCCTTACCGCATTTTGCTTGAGAATATACAAGCCACCACAGCCTATCAACCCAAAATTCAAATCAACCTTCCTCCCGGACTTGAAGTTGTTCCGGGCAGTGTTTCATTGAAATACCCAATGAAATCTTCCTGGACGGGCATTCCTACGCCAAAACTGCTGAGTGGCATTACGTATCAGTGGGATTTGGCAGCGCTGAGCAGCCTGTTTGCTTCAGGATTCAGCGGAACCACCGATACTTCTAAAAACAAGATGCTGGTCAGCTTCAGGGTGCGTACCACATGCGATTATGCTTCGGGCAGCTACCTGAAAGTGCACGCATCGGCGAGTTTGCGCTGCGGAGATCCGGTGCCTGTGATTCCTGTGGTCAGCTATCCTTTGGATATCAAGAACGCCGTTCGGCCGTACTTCACCCAGGTGCGGATGTGGTCAGATTCCATCCTTCCCTGCGAGAAACCCGGCAACATGCGGGTGCGCGTGTTGGTTTTAGGTCCCGATACAACTGCTACAGAAGACAAGTTTCAAATCCTCTTCCCGAAAGGAATGGTTTACGATACCTCATCGCTGAACCGCATCAGAAACGGTCCGCAAAAGGTAAACCTGAGAAACATCAACGGGGCACAGGAGGTGGAATGGTCATTGCCAACAAGCATCAAACCCGGCGATTCCATTGAGTTTTCGTTCCGATACCAAACCGATGGAAGCTACTTTGGCTGCGGTCCACAGGATTTGTACGGTCAGTCCGTGGTGCGGCAGGAAGTTGTTTGTGTGAAGGACAATTCCAAGTGTAAAATCAATGTAATCACCGGAAGTACGAACATTACACCTCCATTGGCCAAATCACAACCCGGTTTTGTGATGAGGAGCATCAGCACCCAACAGTTCCACAACGACAGTGAACAGGTACAGCTGCATTACGATATTCAGAATTTAGGGGTTTGGTCAAGCGCAAACAAACCGGCAGTTTTGCGGTATCATTACGATGCCGATGGAAGTGGAACCGTTAACGCGGGTGACCCCTTGCTCGGGCGTGATACGCTGAAGGGTTCGTTCCCTGCAAATGCCGTTCGAACCGTAAAAAGAACGCTTCGTGTGCGCGCCGGATATTCGTGTGCGCTCATTGCGGTACTCGATTCAGCCAGTTGTGCATGTACCTTCCGCCAGCTGCGCTTCCCCACCCCTGCTTTAGCCAATGCCGGTCCTGATCAGCGAATTTGCGAAGGCGACAGTTTGCGCCTGGGCACGTTTGCCAATGCAGGTTTTAAATATTTATGGGAACCTGCCGCCGCCGTTGATGATGAAACCTTGGCCCGGCCGCGCTGTCTGTTGGTAAATCAATCAGGAGTTTCCGAATCCTATCCATTGTATCTAACCACAATTCGCGGGCTGTGCATCAGCCGCGATACGGTAAACGTAGAAGTGCATCCACTGCCTTTTGTTACCGCGCGTTTGGCCGATACTTCCGTTTGCCGGGGCCGGCCGGTGTCGCTTGCAGCAGTTGGTTTCGGCAGTGCGCCGCCCATCCGCTATCGTTGGTTTCCTGCCGCGGGTTTGTCGGATACCAGCGGTGCTGCCGTGTTGGCAAGGCCCGCATCTTCAACCACATACAAGGTTTTTGCGGTGGACAAGAACGGATGTATGCGCAGTGATACCAGCCGGGTGAACATGATGCCTTTCCCGGTTTCCAGATTTGTTTGGAATTTTGCGTGTGAAGGCCAGCAGCTGCGCGTCACAGATTCAAGCACACTCGAGGAAGGCAGTATTGTGACGCGGTATTGGAAGCTGGGTACCAAAGATACCCTGAACGGCACGGAGCATGCAGTGGACATGAAAGGCATGTTCACGCAAGCTGTTCGGCTGATCAGCCAAAGTGATGCTGGCTGCCTTGATACGTTCGAAACAGCGGTGGATGTGAAACCCCGACCCCGCGCACAATTCACGGCAAATCCGGTTTGTTTCGGCGACAGTATGTTGTTTGTGGATCAAAGCACCCTGAGCAGCGGTACATTGTCGCCTCCTGTTTGGCTTCCGGGTGACGGATTTACCCTGTCAGGGGGTTCCGTGAAACACAGATATGCCACTACAGATACCTTCCTTGCACGTTTGATCAGCAGCAGTGTGTTGGGATGCTCAGATACTGCAGCACAGGAGGTTGTGGTTTATCCCAGACCAGTGGCCGCATTCAGCGTGCAGTCTGTTTGTCTTGGCGATACGTTGTATTTCGAAGATCGTTCCGTGTTGCAAGGCGATGTGTTGCAAAGCCATCGCTGGGTGATTGATGGAACCTCCGGCTACCAAAATGCAAAAATTGCCCACCGCAGCAGCACGGAACAATTCAACCGCATGTACCTGCATGTGCGCAGCAGCTTTGGCTGTGCCGACAGCCTGACGGATTCAGTTTGGGTTTATCCTTTGCCACGTCCTGATTTTTACGTGGACAGCGTATGTGAAGGCAACTACAGCAGGTTTAGAGACAGTTCTGTAATTCCCGCCGGAAGAATTGCCAAACGCCTTTGGGATCTTGCCGATGGTTCAGCTTCAACGTTGATTCACCCGCTGCATCGTTATGCTACAGGTGGAATTTATCTGGTGAAGCTGATGGAAGAAAGTGAACAGGGTTGCCGCGATTCAATCCTGAAGGATGTGGTGGTGCATGGCGCCGCAAGGCCTCAGATCTCCACTTCCAACCATTGCCACAAGGAATATGGTCGTTTTGAAGGAACCTATGCAGGAAACGGAATGCCGTCAAATTGGATCTGGCACTTCGGAGACGGTGATTCCTCGCTTTCGCAGAATCAATTGTACAGATACCGGACCCCGGGAAATTATCGGGTTGATTTACGCATCCGAACGGACCGCCAATGCGTGTACGACACGTTCACCACGGTTCGGGTGCATGCACTTCCCAGGGTTGCCTTTGGTTTTACCAATAAGTGTTACGACAACAAACTGAGTTTCAGCGACACCATCAGTCAGGCAGGCGGAATCGTGCGTTCCATCCGTTGGAATTTTGGCGACGGAGACACAGCTGCCGTTGGCTATCCCACGCACGCCTATCCTTCTGCAGGAACCTGGCGCGTCTCGTTGTTGGCATACAGTGATCGTGGTTGTGCAGATTCGGCGGTGAAAACGGTGGCAACGTATGATAAGGTTGTTGTTGACTTTAACGCAGATACGGTTTGTTTTGGAAACGCTACCGGTTTTAAGGATGCCAGCATTTCACCCGGTGCGGCCATCTCCAGGTATTATTGGGATTTTAACGACGGAAGGACTTCTGCAGCCAAGGACCCAACTTATACCTACAAGCGCGAAGGGGTTTATCTGGTGAAGCATTCCATTTCCACCAGTTACAATTGTCAGTATGATACCGTAAAACGGGTTGTTGTTCACCCGATGCCAATTGCCGGTTTCACCACCTTACCCGATGAGGGTGCCACGGTGTTGAACCCCGCAATCAGCTTCTTCGACATCAGCAGCGGTGCAGATACACTTTGGTACACCACCGGCGACGGAAACGGTTATGTGAAGCGTGATTTTGTGCATCGTTATGCCGACAGCGGCTGGTATCGGGCTGTTCAATATGCAGCGAATAAGGAAGGCTGCGCAGACACGTTCAGCAAGCCGGTATATATCAGCTTCATCTACACGATGTATTTACCGGATGCCTTTACCCCCAATCGCGATGGAAAAAACGAAGTTTTCGGTCCTCTTGGACAGGGAATCACGGCGTATGACATGAAGATTTACAGTCGTTGGGGCGAATTGATTTATCAAACCCAAAACAGCGAACCCTGGGATGGTACCTTCCGCGGAAGTCCTGTGCCTTCCGGTGTTTATGTTGTGCTGCTGAATTTGGAGGATTACCAGGGTGTGCGGCACTGGCATCAGGCCACGTTCCACCTGATCCGGTAAACGACATTACGGTTCGCCGAGCGAATAAAACTCTGTTTTTTCAGTGGTATGGCTGCGCAATACGCCCACGCTCAGTAGGTTCACAAGGATGCGGGTGGCGCGACGCCGGCTGATGTTGAATGCCTGACAAACCTGAGGCATGGTAACCTTTACCTGGGTTTCAATCATGCGTAGGATGTTTCGCTCTAAAGGTGTGAAACTGAAGGTTTTATCATGCGGACTCTGCTGGCGTTTCATCACATCAACAGTTACCTTACTCGCCAAAATACATTGGTCGTTCACCCGAACGTAAACCCACCATTTTCCTTGTTCATCCTTAGCGTAATAGGGTCGGGCTGTGCCTTTAGGTACGATGGCTTCTATGATGGTTTTGCCTTCGGCTTCATGCTCCACCAGCACCAAGTTGATTTCGGGTTTGCAAAAGAAATGCGCGGCCAGGTCCAGCATGTATTTTTCGTCTTCACTCTTGATGCCGCCGATGGTTTTGTTGTCGCGCACGCCTACCAGGATGGTTCCACCCTTGTGGTTGGCGAAACTCACCATCGTTTTGGCAATTTTGGCTGCGCTGCTGATGGTTTGCTTGAAATCAAGCGTTTCGCTTTCCCCTGCGATGATGTATTTCCTGATATGTGCCGGAATCATTCAGGTAGGTACAGCAAATAACTTAGTTGTTCGAAATTGAAGATTTCATTGGCAACTTCCAAAAGATCTTCCGACCTGATGGCATCAATCTTGGCAAGAACCTGCTCCAGGCTGTCCACGCGGCCGTTTTGCAGCACGTTTTTCCCCTGGTGCAACATCAGGCCGTTGCGGTGTTCATCGGACATCACAATCTGACCTTTCAGCTGATTGATGGCGTTGTGCATCTGGATGATGCCCAGCTTCGTGTCACAGAGCTTTTTCAACTCTTTTTCCATGAGTTGTATGGCTCTGTGCAGATTCTTTTTATCGCTGCTCACGTAGCAGTGGAACAGACCTGAATCTTCGAAAGAGGCGTAACCACTTTCCACGCTGTAGGTGAACCCGTATTTCTCGCGGATGGCCAGGTTGAGCCTGGAGTTGAGGCCCGGCCCGCCAAGTACGTTGTTCAAGAGGATGAGTGGCCAGCGTTTGGAGTGCGCGTACGGATAGGCGAGGTTGCCAAGGATTCCGTAACTCTGCACATGGTCGGTGGTTTTGGTGTTTTTTTCAGCCTTGTATTTGCGCACTGCAGCCGTGTTGCGCTTCCCGTTTTGATATAAAGGAATCTGATCCAACAGGGGTTCAAACGTTCGTATTGCCCGTTGAAGGCTGATGTTGCCTACTACTGCAAGGACCACATTCTCGGGTCCGTAGTACCGATTTCTGAAATCAACCAGGTCGTTGCGTTTCATGCCACGAACGGATTCAGGCGTGCCCAGGATATTCCCTGCCAATGGATGGCCTTTAAATACCTGTTCCTGAAATTCGTCATAGATGTTTTCTTCCGGGGTGTCGCGGTACAGGTTGATTTCTTCACAGATTACCTGTTGTTCTTTGCGCAGCTCATGTTCTGGAAAAACGCTGTGAAAACTTACGTCTGTGAGCAGTTCTGCGGCACGGCTGAAATGCTCTGTAGTAACACTTGCATAAACGCTGGTTAACTCCTTGGTAGTGAATGCATTAAGTTCTCCGCCCACGGTTTCAAGGCGGTTGAGTACATGAATGGCTTTTCGTTTTTCGGTGCCTTTAAACATCATGTGTTCAAAGCAATGAGCCATACCCGGCCATGCGCCGTCGTTGCGGCTGCCGGCACCAATAACGTATCCGATGTGGGCCAAACGGGTGCCGCTAACGCGCTGATGAACCAATCGCAGTCCATTGGCAAAGGTGTGTACTTGGTGGAGTTCGCGGGCCATGTTCGGGCAAAGGTAACAAAGCTGTGCGCGGGTAGTTCAGCGGCTACCAATGAACACAATTTATGTTCAGAGGTGCTTGGAGGCTTCGCGCACGCTGAGCGAATGCAGTGGGGTGCATTGAAGCAATGCACGAACCTCACCGGGAGCGGTATACGCGTATTGCCGCAGCGCCCAGCCAATAGCTTTTCTGATGAAAAACTCTTTGGAGGCACTGTGGAGTTCCACCAGCTGAAAAAGTAAATCAGGGTCGGTGTGTTGCTTGTATTTCAACTGAAAGATGAGCGCGGTGCGGTTGAGCCACATGCTTTGGTGTTTGCTCCAGCGCAGCGCATTTTTCCGCCTGAATTCAGGCGTTTGCCGGAACAGGTAGGTGCCAATCTGGTTGGCTGCGATGTGATCCACCGTATCCCACCACGATTTATGCAGGATGAGCGCCTCCATCAGGGCGAAACTTTCCGCATTCCACTGCTTCTTTTTCGTGTCCAAGAGGCCCATGGCTGCATATTGAAACTCGCGTTCCGGCTGTTCCCAAAGGATTTGCACGGCATGGTGCATCTGTTCCAACGGGGCAATCCGTGCCTGCTGCAGCCAGGGTTTCAGCAAAACGGCTCGCTCCGGTTTCTTGATCCCCAAGAAAGGAAACAGGTGCTTCATGTATGCTTCCATGGCTGGTGCGAGCTCCGGATTTGCGGCGCTGCGCAGGGTGTCAATCAACGGTTGGATTTCGAACATGGTCGGCTTCTAAAAAACAGAAACCCCGGGGGTTCCGGGGTTTCTAAATGTTCATTCTTGGTTCGTTACTCAGAACCGCTCAAACTCGGAAAAGAAATAATTGCCTTCAATGGCAGCGTTTTCATCGCTGTCGCTGCCATGGATGGCGTTGGCATCAATGCTTTTTGCAAACAGGTTGCGGATGGTTCCGGCCTCTGCTTTCTGTGGGTCGGTGGCGCCGATCAGTTTACGGAAATCTTCTACGGCGTTCTCTTTTTCCAGAATGGCTGCATAAATCGGACCGCTGGTCATAAAAGAAACCAAGTCTTTGAAAAACGGACGCTCGCGGTGGATGCCGTAGAATGCTTCTGCCTGAGCTGTACTCAGCTGTGTGTACTTCAGGGCCACTACCCTGAAACCGGCCTGAATGATGTGGTCAAGGATCTTTCCGGCATGTCCGTTGGCAACGGCATCCGGTTTAATCATGGTAAAAGTGCGGTTGGTGTGCATGAATATCAATCGTTCTTTCCCTAACCTCAAAAATCATGCAAATGTTTTTGCCCATCGTATTTGGGTGCTTATCCCGTCAGGAAACAGGGTTCCTTTGTCTGGATTGTGTCATGAGCATAAACATAAATCTTATTCCGGTGCATCATGTTGTACCTTCGATAATCTTTTTCCATGAAACGAATTTTAGCTACCGCGCTTCTTTCCTTGTGTATCAACTTGGGTGCACAGGCAGCAACCCTCCCGGCCAGCATCACAGGAACCACCATTCTGGATGCAGCAAACAGTCCGTATATCATGAATGCTTCGGTGACCATTGCCAAGGGCGGCAGCCTGCTCGTGATGCCCGGAGTGCACATTCAGGCTACGGGTTCTTTTTCACTCTTCGTGAACGGTGAACTTAAATGTTTGGGTAAAAAAGACAGTTTGATTCGGCTGGAAAACATGGTGGTGGTATTCAATAATGGTTCGGTTGGGTATCAAAAAGGAAGTGGCGCGGGTTCCAAATTCGAGTACACTCATTTTGCGCCCGGGCAGGCGGGTACGGCGGTGCGCAGCAGTAAGGCAGATGTGTTCGCCCATCACTGTGTATTCGAGGACGTATTTTATGCCGTTTCGGCCAGTACGGATTCCGTGGATGTTTACCTAAGCAACAGTAAAGTTCTGGGAAGAACCAATGGTTATTCAGTATTCAATTCATATAAGAACTGGCATTTGGAACTCACCGAAGATACCATCGTCAACGGGGGATATCTGTACATGGGCAGCAGCAATGTGGTGCGCAAATGTTTGTTTCTCGGGGGAACCAATACGTATTATGGACTTTACGGACAGGCGCACACCAAGGAGGCTGTAATTGAATGCAATTTTTTCAAGAGCATTTATTACGGCATCAACTTGTCTGCACTTGCCTCCGGGCATGGGCGTTTTGTCATTCGGGATAATTTTGTGGACAGTACTTATTACGGCCTTTATTTGCCTTCCAAAGGAATTGCGAAAGACAGTTTTACCATTTCGGGAAACGCCTTTCTGCGCTGTACCTACGCGGCATACTTCCTGAACAACACAAGCACTCCGGTGGTTCAGAACTGGAGTTGGGCCGGAAACTATTGGGGCACTTCGGATACATCACAGATCAAGGCGCGTATTTACGATCACCGCAGGTATCCCATGATTGCCTTTAAGCTTGATTACCTGGGATATCTGCCTCAGGCACCCAGTCCTTGTGGTCCGGTTCCCGGTGGATTTACCAGTGGTTTGAACAAAACGCAAAGGGCCTTGGATCTGACGGTTTTTCCCAATCCTTCAGAAGGCTCCTTTGGATTTTCGGTTCCAACTTCAGGAACTTATACCTGGGGTTTGTACGATCTGAGTGGACGTTTGCTCACCGGTGGAAGTTGCACAGGTACACAGCAACTTGTCCATACAAAAGGATTAAAATCCGGCACCTACCTGCTTCACTTGAGCAATGCCGCAGGCCTTACTGCCACGGAAAAAGTAGTGTTGCGCTAAAGCTTTATGCTTTTTCGGGATATGCGTAGTCGCTGAGGTAGGCGAAGCGCTCCGTGAGTGTTCCGCCGCGGGTGATTCTGGCCGCATCCAGCATGACACTTTGTGGCGCAAACAGCTCCGGGATGACATCGTGAAACAGACGTTCACCGAATTCACTGCTTGCATCGCGTGGCAATTCGTTGGGTAGGTTTCCCACGGCCATCACGTCAATGGTATCGGGCAGAAAGGGTGCGCAGCGTGCCTGTGTGACACGGTCCCAGCCGAATACCGGATCCTTGATGCTTGTGGCGTCTACGGTAATGGGCACAGAGCCATCCACATCGCATGAAATGTCTGCAATCACACTGATTTTGAAACCGGGCCAGTTGGTATCGGATTTTTCAAACAAACGGGGCAGGTCTTCGGTCCAAAAGATGCCATTGATCAGCATGTCACAAACGGGAAGGAAGGAGCGGAAACTGCTTTCGTATTCGCCGTGGTTGTTGTAGAAATGAGCGGTATTCCAAAGCTTTCCCGATTTGTGCCGGTACAGTTCGTGGCTGTTCAAATGCACAAAAACAGGCTGTTCGTAATTCCGGAGCAGGAAATCTTCCGGAGTAACTTCTAAAATATTCAGTTGCCGCAGCAGTTCCAGGGTTCCATTGGCCACACGGCCGGCTCCGGTAAGTGCAATCTTGATGGGCCCGGTATTGATTTTGGCACATTCACGCAGCAATTCCGCGTAATCGTGACATTGCCAGGCCGGTTTTAAGGTAAATGTGCCGCGTTTCCGTCCCCAGGTCAGGAAGGCATTGTAGGCGCCCACAATTCCGGCCCAGCGACCAAAACCCAGAACCCGTTGTCCGTTCTCCCATTTCAGGGTTTCATAGTCATACAGTTCCACGTTTCTATCCAGGGCGGTGCGCAGCAACTTCTGGTTATACGGTTGTTTTTTGATGGTATGGGAGAAGAAGAAGTAGGTTTTTCCTTCCAGTAAATGCTCCGGAGGCACTTCTTTGATGCCAAGCAACACATCACAATGGTCGAGCTTTTCCACCACCGGAATTCCCGCGAAGCGGTATTCCTCGTCGCTGAATGTCCGTGAAGAACTGCTTTCCACCCATATTTTCACCTCCGGGTAGCGTTTTTGAATACTTACACACTGAACCGGGGTGAGGGCTACCCGTTCATCCGGTGGTGATTTGCGCTCGCGAAGCAATCCAATATTCATGCTGCGAAGCAATAGAAAAAAAGCGAAGTAAGCTTCATCAGGTGGGTGTGCATTTGGCGCGCGTTTGTTCGGAATGTTTGTTGAAGGATGAAGACCGCACAATCTGCGAAAGCCTGCTTTGCTTCAAAACCAGCCTGTTTGGAAACATACATGGTGGCCAGGAGTTTAGGTAGGAACAAATCCGTTTTCATTCATGTGCGCGGCGGCCGATGATGCTTGTCATGGCCTGATTCTAAAGCGTTATCCGACGCTAACTTTGGTCGGCATTTATGGAAGTAAAAGACAGCAACGGCAATGTATTGCAGGACGGCGACAGTGTGATTCTGATCAAAGACCTGAAGGTGAAAGGCATGAACACGACCCTGAAACGGGGCACTAAAGTGGGCAATATTCGCCTCACCGACGACCCGGCGGAAATAGATTGCCGCATTCAAAAAACTGTTATTGTGCTGCGGTGTGAATTTGTAAAGAAAGCCTGAGGTATTAGCGGCGAACCTTCCTCGGTCTTTCTGTTTTCAGCGGCTGAGGCTGCCTGTTTTGTTTTTGGATGGCGCGTTTCGCTTCTGCCGAAGGCAAAACCGGCCAACCACCAGTGATGGCAAATTCCTCAAGTCTGGGTTTGGCGGTTTCCAGCCAATTCAATCCGGGCAACACGGCCTTGCCTTCCGGAAGTTGGTTCAGTGGATAGACATTCCCTGCGGGGCTTCCATAAAAACGCACTTCGCTGATGCGTGAAGTGTCGAAATAGAAAGTCATATCATCACAAGAGATGACATTGGCACTGCCCAGACTGCCGTCGTCGTTTTTGATGAAATACACGCTTTTCCCATCACCCAAAACCTTCGTTTTCCTGATTTTTCGATCAGCACCGAACAGGTGTTCCATGTCAGTACCCGAAATCTGGCTGAAGTGCAGGCTGTCTTCCTTCATCGCCACAAAACTGTTTCGGCGCAGAAGTACCCTGTCGATGCTTCGGTTTTTCATCAAAAGCCTGATGGTGTCGCTGTTGATTTGGGTTTGTTCATTCCACATCATCGGGTTGCCGTACAGCGTAAACAAACTGTCGTGAACAGAATAAACCAAAGAATCACAGGAGGCAGCATAGGCCAACTGTAAAACCCGTGCTTTTTTGTATGCCTTGAGCAAACCGCCCTGGCGGATGCTGTCCTGCAAATACACAAAGGTGTCGGCTTTCAGGTACATGGTATCGCCACCCGGTTCCAGCCGTCGTGCCACGGGGTTTCCGTACACGCCTGAATAGCGCTGCAAACGGTTGTAGCGGCCGCTGCTGCCGTAAATGATCAACCCTTGGGCGGTATCGCGCAACACCAGGTTGCCCACGGCATTTCCGGTTCCCGCCTCGCGGTTATAGCTCATGCTGTCGGCGCGAAGGATGTTTTCTTTGGAATAGATCACCACATCTTTGGTGAACTGAGACTTGCCGCTGCGGGTGTTGTACCAGCCGTAATTGCAGAAAATGGTATTGTCTTCGCTTCGGATTTCCGTAGGGCCAAAGAACCAGGCCGTGCGCGTGGCGGTATTGTATTGAAGGGTGTCGCCGTACATGCTGTATTCCGGATGCAGGAGCACCACGTTCCTTCTGAAATAAAGGGTTTTGTTCGCAGGATTGTACGAGCCGGAGCCGCTGTTCAGGTCAATATCGCCGTTAACGATATGGCCACCCTGGTTGTAGAAACCGATGCGCGTGGTTGTGTTGTAGCTGATCCAAGGTGCTTTCAATACCATCTCGCCATCGGTTAAAACAACATCTTGTTCAATTCGTGCCACCTTCGTGTTGGCATCGTAGCGGATGATGCCGCCGTTCACGGTGACGCCATCTTTACTCAGCACGCGCACATTTCCGGTTCCGTATAGCTGGTTGGTGGTCAGCTCGTATTCGGCGCGGTCGCAGTACACATCATTGCCATCCTGCTCGAAATGAACATTTCCTTCCAGAATCTGCAAACGCTTCCCGCCGGAAGACTCAAAAGTTAACTGGTCGCCCTGCAAGCCCACAGGCTGAGCCGACAGCGAGAAACAGCCACCCAGTAGGGCTGCAAGCATGATTATCTTTGAAGGAAGAAAGCGCAACACGTTCAAAGCGCAAATAACGTGCTAAACAGGTTCAGGCAATACATATCCATGCTGGGCATTCGTGCCGAACAGAAAACACCTGTGTTGTTGGCGCTCAGCGGCGGACTGGATTCTACGGTCATGGCATATTTGTTTCACCGTGCGGGAATTCCTTGTGCCGTGGCACATGTGTACTATGGATTGCGCGGTGCAGAAAGTGTGGGCGACATGCAATTTGTGCAGGAGCTGGCAGCTCGGCTGAACATGACTTGTCATCTTTCCGATGCTTCGGCGTATATGCACGGTGTTCCCAAAGCGGAAATTCAGCAGTCTGCACGCGCCTGGCGCTATCGCGTTTTCGGGGAATTTTGTCGCGAACACGGTTACGCGGTAGTCGCCCTGGCGCATCATCGCGATGACCAGGAAGAGCATTTTTGGATGTACCGCAAACGCGGAAATATGCTGAGCGCCCTGGCCGGAATGTCGGCAAAAAGACCGGCTCACGGGCAAGAAAGTCATACTGCAATTGTAAGACCCTTGTTGTTTGCAACCAGGGCCGAACTATTGGCTTATGCCCAATCGGAAGGCATCAGCTGGCGCGAAGACCGCAGCAATACGCAGCCGGATTATACGCGCAACAAGTTTCGTTTACAGGTCATTCCGGAGCTCAAAAAGGAAAATCCTGCTGCCTATGCGCGCTTTGCCGCTGCCTTAGCCCTGCACCGTGAGGTATTTGCGGACGTTCGCACAGCCATCAAACAACTTGATGTCCGGTTTGTAGTTCCGGGGACCAATCACCAGCAGTTGAAGCGGGAAGCGATCCTTAGAGCGCCTTTCGGTTTGTTATGGCTGAAGCAATATCTGGCTTCTTATGGATTTCATGCCGACCTGTCGGCGCGTATTTTTGCTTCAGGTGAAAAAAACGGACTCCGCTTTCGCGGAAAGTCTGACTGGGAATTATACAGCCATCGCGACGGATGGTTTCTGGTTCCAGGGAGCAAGGATGTGCTACCCACAAAATACCTCAGCCAGGAACAAACCACCGTGGACTGGCTGGGACAAGAAATCAGCATCCAGTTGTTGCCTGTGGCTTTGGCCAATGATTTACCACGAAACGCAACATGGTTGCATTTCGATGCGGAAGGGCTGAAGTGGCCATTGGTTGTGCGCAGTGTGCTGCCGGGCGACCGTATGTTGCGGTTTTCAGGGGGGCACACCAAAGTCAGCGATGTGTTCACGAACATGCATGTTCCAATGTTTCAAAGGCGCTTAATGCCCTTAGTATATTCAGGGTCGGAACTATTGTGCATACCCGGATTGATTCGGTCTGGCGTGTTGAAGGTTACGGAATGCAGTAAAACCGTGCTTGTCGTTTCGTTGCGGGAATAAAGATTTGTTCAATGAATCATGTTCCATGGCCCATTAATGGGTTCAGGGAGACGCCTGTCGGGAAGTAGTTTTTCAAAATGTTAAAAAGAAAAAGGCCGGTGCAACCGGCCTTTTTCTTTCATAGCTGAGGAGGTGGGATTATTGATCCCACCAAACGGGCTCCATCAGATTCTGAACAACGGTTGCCTTGGTGTTGTACAAACGCTCGTCGATAGAGGTTGGCAAACGGCGGGCAATACCGCTCAGGTTGGAGTTCGGGTTTTTCACCAGGGCAGGGATGCCGGTACGGCGCCAGTCGTGGTAGGGCTCCATCATGGTATAACCAGCCACATATTTATGTGTCATGATTTTTTCCAGGGTGATGCTGGCAGCGGTTTCGCTGGCCTGAGCGGCTACATACGCAGGGTCGGCAGATCCGGTAACCTGTGACAGGTGAGCCTTGATGGCATCGTTGTGTGCCATAGCTGCGCGGCCTTTGTCGCCGGCGGCCAGTGCTGCTTCTGCTTCGATGAACATGCTTTCTACATAAGTAGCCAGCGGAGTTACGCTTGAAGGGCTTGCAAAGTAGCTGCCGATTTCAGAAACGTTTCTCAGGTTGCTGGAACCCAATGCAGAACCTTCATAGCGACCACTGTCGTTTTTGGTGAAGTAGGCAGCACGACGTGGGTCGTTGATGCTGTTCATCAGGTCGGTAAAGGTTTTGCCTGCCTTGATGTAGTTGCGGCGTGAAACCTTCACGAATGCATACCATTGGTTGTATTCGTTGGAGTTGGTACCGAAAATACAGTTGGCATCGGCAGCTTCAGAAGTTACACCATAGGCTCTGGCGCTGTCAATGGCTTTCAGGGCGTCTGTATGCCAGGTGCTGTTGCGCTTGCTGGTACGCATGTGGTAACGCGCTTTCAGCATGTAGGCAAAGCCAATCCATTTTTCGTTGTCGCCACCGTAGATGAAATCATCGGCACCGGGAATAATCACATCATCTCCTTTGCTCAGCAGGCTTACACCTTCAGTCAGCAGGTTTTGAATGGTTTTGAGTACATCTTCCTGTTTGTCGTAAGCCGCAGAAAGCTGGAGGTCTTCACCTTTCAGCGCGTCGCTGTAAGGAACATCACCCCATAAATCTGTAGCGGTTCCGAGCATCAATGCGGTAAGTACATTAGAAATACCCTGATAGGTTGGGTTTGCGGCACCGGCCTGATTTTTCAGGATGCGGAGGTTTTTCAGGCCACGGGTGTAGATTACATCCCACTCGTTGCCTATATCTCCTTCATCCACAAAATACTGGTCGTGTGCTTCAGACTGAAACTGGCAACCGGCATTTTGTTGTGCCCACATGGAAGTGATGCGGCCCAGGTTTCCACCGTAGGTGGCAAACACCGACAGTTCGGATGCTGAAAGAATCAGCGGAGGAGTAGCGGAGGCTGGAGCATTTGGAGAAATGTCCTCACCTTCTACATATTTCTTACATCCTGCTGAGAACAGCAGAACGCCCATTGCGATAAAAAGGCTTGTCTTTTTCATAATTTTTGTTCTTGCTTCAGGATGGATTAGAAGTTGAATTTAACGTTGGCAATCCAGGATTTCATGCCGGGGTTGTTGAAGTAATCGAAACCGCCGATGTTGGAACCTGCGCCGGTAAGTGATGTTTCTGGGTCAACACCGGTATAATCGGTGAAGAGCAGTACGTTTTTGCCGGTGATTCCCAGGTCAACGCTCTGCAGGAATTTGCTTCCCACCTTCACATTGTAGCTTACACCCAGTTCACGCAGACGCACCCAGCTTCCATCCTGAATGGCGTTTTCAGATGCATAAGATCCGGCATCGCCTTTGAAGGTACGGAAGTAGTCGTAAGCGCTCACTTTGCGCTCATTGGGCTGTCCATCGCTGGCGCGTACACCTTCGATCAGGTATTCGCGGTCGCGTGCTTCAGATTCTTTGGTACGGCCCAGCTGCATCATGCGGCCCCAGGTTCCGTTCCAGATTTCGCCGCCTTCACGCACGTCCCACAGGAAGGTAAGGTTTACACCTTTGTAGCTCAGGGTATTGCGCAGGCCACCATACCATTTTGGATAAGGGCTTCCAATACGTCCGCGCTTGGGATCAACCAGTGGAAGACCGTTGGCTCCAATCAGCAGTTCACCTGCTTCGTTGCGGCGCCACTTGGTTCCGTAGATTACCCCGTAAGGTTCACCCACGATGGCATAAGAACCGTTTGATGCAAATGCAGCTTCGGTGCTGATTTCATCCACACCGGGAGCAAGTTTCAACACTTCGTTTCTGTTGCTGGCCCAGTTCAGGTTGATGTCCCAGGTGAATTTGTCTGTTTTAACAGGAGTAGCTCCAATCACCAGTTCGATACCCTTGTTCTGCATTTCGCCGGCGTTCTGCACTACGCTGCTGTAACCGGTAGAAGGCGCCAGCGGCATGCCGAGGATGATGTTGGTAGATTTCTGGTTGTACAGGGTTACGTCCAGGGTGGCACGGCCCTTCAGGAAGCGGAGGTCAAATCCGATTTCCATACCGGTGTTGCGCTCAGGCTCCAGGGCGCTGTTACCCAAACCGTTGCTCTGACCGAAACCGTTCATGCCCAGGTAAGGGAAGTTCAAACCTGAAGTGAATCCATCGGTGAAGGTGGGCTGGGTGTAATAGGTACGGGTAGCGTATGCAGGTGGGTTGATACCTGCCTGTGCATAAGCAATACGCATTTTACCGTAGCTCAGGATGTTGTTGGTGCCGATGGCTTCGGTAAATACGAATGAAGCGTTGGCAGAAGGATAGAAGAAGCTGCTCTTGGCGGTACCGAAGGTAGAAGCCCATTCGTTACGGCCGGTTACGTTCAGGTACAACATGCTCTTGTACGCCAGTTCAGCGTTCAGGTACATCGCTGCGGTTTTCACGCGGCCGGTGCCGGAGCTTGCATACAGGTTAGAGGCATTGCTCAGGTTGTAGAAATTCGGAATGGCCAGGTCGCGGCCACGGAGGAACTGGTCAGAGCTGAAACGGTTGTTCAGGTTGTTACCCAAAATCACGTTCAGGTTCAGGTCTTCATTCAGTTCACGACGGGCGGTAATCAGCAGGTCGCTGTAGAATTCCTTGTAGCGCTGGATGTTTTCGTTGATTTCTCCACCGGGAGCATTGTCAGGCTGGTTAGAACCCACCGCAAAAATCTGCTTGCGGGTGTCGGTGTATTGGTCAATACCAACACGGTAAGTTACATCAATCCAGTCCAGAGGACGATAGGTGATGTAGGTATTGCCCAAAATACGGTTCACATCGTCAGTGAATGGATTTTCGTAGGCTGACCAATAGGGGTTGTCATAGAAAGGAAGGTAGGTGTAGTTGCTTCCATCGGGGTTTTTCCAATAGTCTTCACCCTGGCCACCGCGCAGGTTGAAATCAACCGGGCTGCGCAGGACAGACAACATAATGCCGGAAAGGTTACTTCCGTTTTGTGCCCTGATGCCACCGCTGTTGATGAAGTTGATGGAGCTTCCGAAGCTGATTTTATTGGTCAAACGTGTATCGGTGTTCACACGAACGCTGGTGCGCTTGAACTCGGTGTTTGGAACAATACCGCTTTGGCGAAGGTTTCCAATAGATGCGCGCACGGTAGTGCGTTCACCACCGGCGTTGATGGAGAAGTTGTTGTTGTACGCTACTCCGGTCTGGAAGAAATCCTTCATGTTGTCGATGGGATTGGCCACTTTAGGACCCCAGCTGGCGGGGGTTCCTGAGCTGGCAGCACCTGCGTCAACAATGGTCCAACCGGGAGGAACTACACCGGCATAATTCCTGCGCACACCTGCGGAGTCAATCTGGCGACCGCCACCGGTTCCACCCTGGCCGTAGGTCATCTGGATTTCAGGCAGTTTGTTCACCTTGCTCCATTCTACCGAGCTGGAGAAGGTAGCGCTGAAGTTCTTACCACCGCGACCGGCTTTGCCGCGCTTGGTGGTGATGATGATGGCACCGTTCGCACCGCGAACACCATACAGTGCCGCTGCAGCAGGGCCTTTCAGCACGTTGATGCTTTCTACGTCATCGGGGTTGATGTCCACACCGCGGTTTGACTGGTTTACCCCCTGCAGGTTCATGTTGAAGGGATAGTCGCCGGCGGTAGTTTGTGAGGTGCTGTTGTCGATAGGCACACCATCAACAACCATCAGCGGCTGGTTGTTACCGTTGAAGGTAGCATTACCGCGAAGGATGATTTTCGCAGAAGCACCAGGAGTTCCACCTGAACCCTGAACGAAGGCACCTGCTACCTTAGAGCTGATGGCCTGTACTACGTTCTGTTCACCGGAACCGGCGATTTCCTTACCGGAAACGTTCTGAGTAGCATAGCCCAAAGCGCGCTGCTGACGGCTGATGCCCAGAGCGGTGATGGTTATGGTGCTCATCCCCACGGGATCTTCCTCCATAATTACATCCAAAGGATCCGAGCCTGATGGAATGTCAGAAGTAATTCCCTTGTAGTTGTTCAGCAAGAACACAATCTGCTTCGCGGATTGTGGTGCATTGATGGCGTAACGCCCCTCGTTGTCGGTGAAGGTAGAGATGTTCGTACCTTTCACGGTCACGGAAACGTTTGCCAGAGAACTCTGATCCTTAGCGGATTTCACAGTTCCCACGATGAGTCGGGTCTGGGCCCAGGCGTTTACCGCACTGAAAGCTCCGATCAACATCACCGCTTTGAGAAGTGGTTTGAAATTCTTCATAGGCGTGTTGTTTGATAGTTATTGGGCGACAATCTTATGCCTTTCATCCCAAAAAAACAACTTTATGCCGAGCCAACCACTTATTCTGTCGAATTTATTGTACGATTTAAATTCAGTTAATGAACTCTACGCACATCTGTCCAAAATAATTTTTAGCCACTATTTGTTATAGAGGCCTTCCTTTGAATGGAAGAATCATTCCAAAACAGTGGCAACTCTTCAACAGCTTAATATAACGCCCCGCTGAATGCGGGGCTGAACTAAATTCATGGCGCCTCAATGTCGCAAGCTATGACCAACAACCGGGTGGTTGTCCAGAACCATTTTTATACATTCAACCAACCTCAACTCAGCTACGCCGCAAAATGATCGGCCTCAAATGATGGGAGGCGGTAAACGCCGCAAGCGGGCGTGGATGAAAAGACAACTCAAATCGCATTGAATTCCTCTGCCATAAAGCGCCTGCCCCGCAAGCTTGCGATGCGGGGAGGAGATCACCGATAGCCCTTCGATTTCTATGACCTACGC
>CAZPHB010000007.1:0-49970 GCA_964586595.1 uncultured Flavobacteriaceae bacterium
GGAAGATGCGACCCTTTCCTTAGATTCCGTCGAATGACGGAACGGTTTGGTTCGCGTTAATGCCATAAAAACTCGCGGTTAATAGGGCTTTGCGTTTCGCCTGTTTTGGCTCAGCGACCGTTTATTCCTCCATATTCAGCCAGTACACATCCTGTTGGTTGCGCAGGATGTTATGCCAGGCGAAGCCACCTGGCTCTGGGATGATTTCCAGCAGGTCGAACATGATACAATCTTTCGGCAGGCGCTCAAATACCAGGGTGAAACGGTAACGGCTGTTTCCGGGAATGAAGGACCATTGAGGCGCCAGGGCAATATTGTGCTGCTGCAGGAGCCGCGCACGGATGTTCTGCTGCTGGTCCACGAGAAAAGTGGATGGCCAGATACGCGCATACATATCGAAGTTGTTCAGACAGGTGATGTGTACCAGCACCTGTCCTTCCTCTTCCACAAGGGTGAGTTCTTGGGCAATAAGGGCCTTTTTGACTTCGGTATCGGTCAGGGAATTGTTGAACACGGCTTCAAGGGGGATCGTGAAGCCAAAATAAGATGAACGAATTGAAAATCCCTGAACAGATATACCTGTCTCCGCCCTAATTTCGTCGAATGCACAGATTCAAATTGAAAGGACTGTTCATGACGGTTCTGACTCTTATGGCCTTTCAAAGCGCTAATCCGCCGGTGAAACGCTGGTACACTTATACAGGCTTTATAGGGAAATACCCAATAGGAGCTAACCTTTACATTGACGAAACACCCGGGAACAAGGTGAACTTTTCGGGAACTTATTTTTACGTTTCCAAGGGCATTAAAATCAACCTGAGCGGCGATTGGTATTGGGGCGCCCGAAGCATGCCCAGCATACAACTAACAGAAACCAGCAACGGCAAGGTAACAGGTTCTTTTTCCCTGCTGCCGGAAGGGGAAGGATATGCGAAACTGAAGGGCACCTGGAACAATCCCGGCGGTTCGAAGACGCTGAACGTAACTTTGACTGAGGTGCGCTAACATTTCGGTATAAAGAAGTCTGGGTAAATCTCCCGGATTCAGATTCCCGAAAGCCCCCTTGTCATCCTGAGCCAACTTGCCTTGAGCGCAGCCGAAAGGAAGGACGTACTACGTAACAAAGTGGAAAACCGTGCAGCAGAACGGCATGTGAAGTTCATCTAATGGAAAGAGTGCTAATGGTTCGTGGTTCTCCCGATGCGCTGCGCTTTCAGAAATGGCAGCCCGGGACTCCCTGAGGTCGTCCGTGACTTTCAGGACCAAGAGAAAATCAGTGCAAATCCTATGGAATCAGCTTCTTGCACCTTGAACACAATGAATTACTACGAATCATTTCATTTAAAGCTTCCAGGCTTATGTTACCGCGCACACCACAATCCCAAAGTTCAGAAAAAGGAGCCTTTACTTGCACCATGGATAGCATTTCATCCATCGAGAACGGATATTCCCTTTTGTTGTATTCCGCCAGATTGATGTTTAGATAGGCTGTATGAACAGTGATGCCTATTCGATCCAAGAAGTAACCAGAATCCAAAACCACAGGGTAAAGCAATACCGAATCCGCCATTTGCACATCCTTAGGATGCGGATAGGACAAGATTTGGCTTTTATCTTCAGAAAGTACAACTGGGAGCAGATTGCTGTAGTCGGACATTTGCCTATACACCATCAGGTGGGGCATTGCCTCAACAAGACCAGGCTTTGCAGGTCCTTCAATCATTCCTTTATTCCGAGTAATGCACCCTGCCCCAGAAAGCAGGAGTGCAATACTCAGAAAAACGGTGAATAAACGCCTCAATCTTTTATTACTTTTTGAACAAACACTTGTTCACCTGATTGTATCCGCATCCAATAAATCCCGGAACTCAGATGCTTCAATGAAATTGGCTGTCCTGGCAAATTGGATTCCTGTTGCAGCATTACTTTACCATTGACATCCAAGAGTTCTATGCGGTCAATAATCAAAGTTCCGGCATCAAGTTTAAGCAGATCTTTGGTTGGATTTGGAAACGCCCGAATCGGGGAAATTCCAGGAGTGGCTACATTCGCTGTGGATGTGCGTGAAATTGGTATTTCCAGCAAATAAGTACCGGTCATACCCACGAAATAAGGCGCTACTTTAAACAGGATTGTCTTACCGCCGGTAATATCGATTGCAGCAGGAACTAGGTCATCAAAGGCATCCGACCACGTGATTCCGCCATCAAGCGAATAGGAGAAGACCGCATCTAAGGTATAGGTAAAGCTGTTCCCAGAATTATATTCATCATGTAAACGGGGCGTTAACGAGTAATTGTAACCGGTAGGTAAAGCAATTTTGTAATAGTCATAGTCTGTTTCCACATGAATATTAGATCCGGGGGTTGCAGGCTTTGCCTGATTCCCAGAAAAATTGAGATTAAGATTGTACGCGAGCGAAGCATTGTCATTTGCCTCATAAATATCCGCCTTCAGTGGTGGAGCCATCACGTCAATCATAATGGGATTTTGATAATTATTTGAGCCGGTTAGTATCCAGGTTGAAGCTCCGTCTGGAATATGCTGCATTGCCAATAGGTACGTACCCGGACTTACCGTGATAGAATCAGATGAAAATTCCAGGTTTGAGGAATACACATAGCCATTCGGCAAACCATTAGACTCTGTGATTATTTTAAGTGTCTGAGCCCAGGAGCCATCCAGATTAAATAAACTAACAGCATAACGACCAACAAAAGTTGAACCGCTATTGTTAACAATGTTTAAACTCACAGATGCAGGCTCACCTTTGGTAAATGCCAAATCGGACGGTAGCATATCTGAATACAGGGCAATATTCTTATTATTCGTGACGGTTATTGGTTTGCTCTTGAGGTAAAACAAGGTGCCGTTCACAACTTGCCAATCACCGCCATCCGGTCTGTAGTAAATGGAAATTGTGTATTTCCCGGGAAGCATCTTCAAATTCCCTGTGGTACTGAAAACAAGGTCGTTGGTGTATTTATATCCTCCCTGTAAAGTATAGCCGGTTTTAATTTCCACATAATCCACGAAATTGCTTCGTTCATCAAACACTGCAGCGCAGTAGTCCCCTTTAAAAGCGTAGGTGCTGTTGTTTGTAAAGTTGGCTGAAACCGTAAAGGCTCCGCCGTAGGAAATGGTGGTTGGTGAAACGGTAATGCTTGTATTGAGGGTTAGTTTATAATTGAGATTCCCCGTAGCACCTTTAATACCAAATATGGCCCCCTGCGAACTATTAAAACCACCAGTTCCTCCACCAGTTCCTGTTGAACCTGGATTCAATGCATTCAATTGAAAGTACCCATCAGAACTTCCGCCCCAACCCCAATTGAAATGAACGTAATTATTATTATCATACCCATCAGCAACGAAACAATGACCCCCACCTCCACCTACACCCCGGTAAAGCAGCGGAACCCCAGCATCTAATTCACTCTTTACCATATTCAGCCAAGCAGCATCCGTATATGCACTCCTGAATTTACCAGACAGGGAAGACGAATATCCAAAATATTTTTTCAATGCAGACTCCGCTGTTATTCCACTTCCAATTGTAGTAGCAGAACTTGCATCAACGCCATAATTCATATTAACACTTACCCCACAATCAAACATAAGCTGAGCCACGTCCGAATTGGCAGATGTGACATAATTAGACATATTGGAATAGTTATATACGTGATCAGCAAAGTTGGAAGAAATAGTTCCATACTTCGTATGATTGTAGGAATTGAATCCCGTTCCTGCTACCGGATAATTCCAATATTTAATAACCTGAGCCATAGCTGTGGCTACACAACCAGTAACTGCACGTTCGTTGTATGTTCTATCAAATGGACATAAATCATTGAAGTATGGACTCTGATCCCATTTTGTACTAATTAAAGGTGAAACTGCACCTCGTCGAAGCCCGGCTGAATTTTGCCCCTGTAAGAGCATTTCCCATTCATTCTTTATTTCATCGCTGGCCTCCAAACCGTTTACTACGGCATAACGTATTTGATCTGCATACCCTTGAAACCACTTTAAAACCGATGTGTTTTTGCCATTCGGATCAAATGCACTTTCATCTGAATAAGCAAGCACAGGCAATACTACATCATCTGCTGACACCGCTATAAACCCTTGCTTACCCATATTGAAAACATAAAAATATGCGCCTTCACCTGGTGCATCTTTTGCACTACTTGCTTTGTCCGCATAGGTGTAGGTAAGTTCCAACTGAAAGGGCTGGCGGAAAATTTGGGAGGTGGTTCTTGTCTTCAAAAAATGCTCTGCAACCAGCATGGCGGTCCTGCTGTCAATTGGCTTAGCGGTTACATCCTTTCCTATGATGAAACACAGTAAGTATGTTAGAAGGCCGTATAGTATTCTTTTCATAAATATTGATGGATTACGAAGAAATGAATTTTAACTTAATCGAGCTGGAAACCAAGACAAACGCCGTCCTTTATTTCCATAGTCCCGTCATAAACAACATCATTGTCCTGATCGAGCACCTGATATGCAACTACCTGGCTGGTTAGGGTACCCAGTTGATATTTAGCGGTTACGGCGCCCTGTGCACCACAATCGGGTGATGCGTTGAAATAAATAGAAGCGGCCTGACTGCCGACCAATTTGCCACCTAAATACATTTTCAGTGATGTAATTCCAATGCTCTGAAGCAACTGCGCATTGGATTTGGTTTGCCAAAAGACAACACTTCCAGCACGGTCATCTTTCTTGCATCCGCTGAAGCCAACAAGTGCGAAAACGAGCATCAATAGGAACGAATAGATTTTTGTTTTTATGGTTTTCATGTTTGTAGATGTAGCGCAATCTTACATTTCATGCAATCCTGAATCTCTTACCACCTTCCCTTCCCTGCCTCCTGATTTCCCAAGCCGACTTCTGAATTTCCTAAGCGCCCAGGGCAATGGTTTTAATCCATTCCATCACGCGCGCCTTCGCCTGCTCGGATACCGGAACCTGCATGCCGTTCGATAAATGCAACTGATACCCCTGAAGGCGCGTGAGGGCGCGTACATGCGTGGGATTCACCAGCCAGGATCGGTGCGGACGGCAATATCCGAGGTTAGCCAAACGCGCCTCAGCCCAGGAAAGACTGCGGGAAACCGTATGCTTCTGCCCGTCGTGCATGTGGAATACACAATAGCTCCGCCCTGCCTCAATGGCTACAATTTCATGTAATACCAGAAACTGTAATCCGTGCTGATGCGGAATGGCTACAAACTGCACCTGTACGGACGTCATACATGCATTAAATGGAGCGGAGCTGAACGATTCAATTCATTCATAAAACCCTGAAAATAAAATACAAACCTATCCGCCCATACACAGAACCCTTAGGCCGTATTCCCTACAGGCTATCTAAACTTCCGAAAGCCGGTGTTTTATTTCCTAAGCACCGGTGCTCAACCCGCGCAGCCATTCAGCCACCCGCTCTTTGGCCTGTTCTGCCACCTGCACCAGCAAACCATTGACCATGCGCAGGCTGTAGCCCTGATGTTTTAAGAAGGCGCGCACATGCCTCGGGTTCACCAGCCAGGACCGGTGTGTACGAAAAAAGCCTTCCGGATGCAGCAATTCCTCAGCCCATGCCAAACTGCGGGACACCAGCTTCTGCGCACCATCCAGCAAATACACCCTGCAATAACTCCGCTGCGCTTCTATGGCAATGATGTCCTCAAGGCGCACAAATTCAGTGCCCTCTGAAAATGGCAAAGCCAAATATTGCACCTTGCCGCTGCGCATGTCCTTACGCAGACTTGTCCAGTGCCCGCCGACAAATCGCTGCCTCGACTGCACACGTTCCATGGCCAGTTCCAAGCTGTTTCTGAGTCGCTGCGGATCGTAGGGTTTCAGGATGTAATCCACCGCGTAACATTGAAACGCATGCTGCATGAAACGGTCGGTTCCGGTCACAAAAACCAATTGCTGCACAGGCAAATCTTCCGGCAGGAAATCAAAAACCGGCACACCGTCAATCATGATGTCCAGAACAGCCACATCAAACTGCGCGGCGGCGCAGCTTCCGGCGATGGCAGCCGCTTCCACGGCTACCGCAATTTCCAATTCCGGGAACCAGGACCGAATGTTAGTTTTAAGTCCCAGCGCCAGTTGCGGCTCATCTTCTACAATCAGTAATTTCATACCGGGATTTGCATGATGAGTTGTTCCTGCTTCAGAAATAAACGCTCCTGATCCTGATGTCGGTGGTGCATACAATAGCAATATTCCAGTCTTTTCTTCAGAAAAAATAAGCCATGCCCTTTCGGTGCGCGTTCCAGTGCTTTGGCCTCCGGCAGCTGATACCCGGAGAAGGCAAACGTCAGTTTCCGGTTGCGCGTTTCGTGGATGCGCAGCCTGATTCCCGCCGACTGGCCCTGCTTCACGCCGTGTTGCAAGGCGTTCTCCAGCAGGCAGATGAGCGACAAACCCGGAAGTTTTTTGTGGTAGAATTCCTCCGGACACTCCACATCTAAAGCACAACCATGACGGCTGCTCAGGCTGTAGGCAAGGATCAGTTCCCTGCAGTGCACCAGTTCGCGCTCCAGCGTACTAAAACCGTCTTTCTGAACATCAAATCCGTAGCGCATCAGGGAACCCAGTGCACTCAGGAATTCCTGCTGCTTGGCCGGGTCAGAAATACCCGCGGCCTGCTGCATCAAATTGCTCATGGTATGCAGGTCCGACAATTTCGCATCGAGTTTAAATTCCTGTTCCGTTTTTTTCCCAAAGGCATACAACCAGAGAAAGAATAATATAAGGCAGAGTAGCTCCATCGTTTTATATTCAATTAACCAAGTTTAACTAAAGTTACCTGCTCCGGATATCCATTCCGGAAGCACGCAGTGCACCTTGCAAACGGCATACCATTCAGGAAGCTTGTCAACCTTGACAATTCTCAGCGCCGGCGCAAACCGACCTGAATTTTGCTGCCGTAAAACGAACAAAACATGAGCATGCAAGAAACAAACAACCACGGCGCCGGGCGCGCCACCAGCATTACTTTATTGATTTTGGACATGAGCGGCTCGATGTCGTCGATTGCCGAAACGGTAGTGAGCACACACCAACGCATCATCGGCGGCATCCTGCAGGAGCAGGAACAACACCCCGAGCTGCAGCAACTGGTTTCTGTATGGACCTTTGAAGGCAACAGAATCCAGGAGCGTATTTCCTTGCAGGAGGCCCACGCCGGAATGCGGGAGCTTGCATATCAACCCCTGGGAAATACGCCGCTCTACGATGCCATTGGCAAGTCCGCCGGCAACCTGGAAGAATACCTGCGCAACAACAAACCGGAAGGACCCCTGCGTGTGAGCGTGGCGGTGCTGACGGACGGATATGAAAATTCAAGCCGTTCGTTCACCCGCGACGAAATTCAACGTCTGGTGGACCGTCTGCGGAACTCCGGCTGGGAATTCAGCTATTACGGCGCCGACCACGACGTAGAGCGCATCGCCATGGAGCTGCATTTCAACGAACACATGCACATCGACAAGAGCGCGCAGGGCATGGCCCATTTTGCCGCCGACTACCAGAGCAAGGAGCTGAAGCGCAAGCTGGATTTAATCAAGAAACAATATCCTTCGGAATAATACAATACACGCAGGGTTGGCCTCAGGCGCAGGATTTAAATCCTGCGCCTGAGGCGTCCACCAACCAGATGCGCCTTCATCCCCTGAACATCGGCTCGTTGCGTCGCATGACAAAGCGGGCCGGTGTTTTATTGGACGTGTTTAGTGAAAGATACGACCCCAAGGGGTCAAGGGAGATGAAGACGTTCTATTATGTGAATGAAGCGTTCCCTCGCGTCAGATTCCGGCGCATGGCGGAAAGGGGTCGGGCGCGTGCCGTTGTGGCGGGCGCTGCCGAGGTTTGGTGTGGCGGATGCGACCCCTCCGGGGTCGTTGGAGAGGCATGTGTAGGAATTTGTGGAAGATTTGACCCCTACGGGGTCGGGGATGTGCTCATTCACGGAAATTGCGTCCCCGCCCTGTAAATTCGGTCGCATGACGGAACCGGTTCAGGGACGGTACACTTCCGCGCAGGCGATGCGGTGCGGTGCGTTGCGGTGTTCCCTGCGGATGATGTACGGCGCAGCCACATCCTCGCCCATCAGCGCAAGAAAACGCTTCTTGATGTTCGACAGGCATTGATTCATGGCGTCGTCGTTGCGCGGATCCATCAGCTTGTCCACCTGGTCGCGCAGCAAGCCCGGCTGGTCGGTGCCTTTTACCGCCCGGTAATGTGCATACAGTTCGTCTTTGTACCGGTGCCGTTCTTTCAGGCGTATGCCCTCGGGATGCGACAGAAACAGCTGATACGTGGCGTATTGCAGCGGCTGCAGCTTCACACTAATCCACAATTCGGGGAAATGCACGCTCAACCTGTACTGCTGCAACTCTATGTTCCAATAGGGACCGAATTCCGGCGCGGCGTAATGCGCCAACGTCGAGTTGACATCTTCCTGCTGAATGCGGGTCAGTCCGCCCTTGGTGAGCATCCGGGCCATGATTTTGAAGAAGCCCAGTTCTGTTTCGGTATTTCTGATGGCTTCCAGGGTGCGCAGCACGTCCGGGTCGCTCCTCAGTTCCTGTTGCTCAATTTGTTCCTGCTCCTGCAGGAAACGGCGCATGCCGCCTTCCAGGGTTTCCAGCAGGCGGTCGTTGTACACGAACTCATCCGAATCATCGACAGCGGCCTGCGCCAAATCGGGCGGAGGCATAGAATGCAAAACCTGACGAAATACGCCGTCGGGTTCCTGAACCTGAAAAGGAACATCTTCCGTCGCCTCGTCCAACCAGGGCATCGGCACCAGTCCCTGGCTGATGTGCTGCATCAGGGTGATTGCCGCTTCGAGGTCGCGCAGGCTCCCGTGGTGCCAGGTGCGGCCCTGTTGGTCAAAGAACAACAGGTGATTTTGCTCCGGGTCCAGTCCAAGCTTGCGCGCCATCAGCATGGCCGCCATGCCCAGGTCGAAACCCAGCACAATTTGATGGAACAGGAGGCGCTGTTTCCGCGGATGCAGGCTGCGCAGGCCCGGAAAATGATATTCCCAATAGGTGACCGCATCTGCTGCTACGTCGGGATTCACCCGCAGATTCGGCGGAAACGCCAATTGCATGTCCTTCGCTTTCAGTGCAGCACCTAACTCTTTATGAAAATCTGCATGCAACAACTCATGCATGCGCAACCGTGAATCCAGGTACACAAATGCATTTCTGGGGAAGAAAAAAGACAGTCTGTTGGTGATGCGTTGGAACATGTTGTAATGATAAATTTAATGACTCAGGTGATCCACAAATAAAATACAATATCGAAGGGATGACGCACGCAGGTCATCTGATTATTTTTTATACGCCGCTGCATTAAAAAAGAAGGCTTGCTGCCACGCATCTGCCGCGCAACAGCAAGCCGGCGGAACGGTCGCGATTACATACCAAAGATGCAGTCGCCACCTTCAAACACATGCAGTCTTCCTTTTTCCAGAGGCTGCCAGTGTTCTGCTTCGGTAAGCGCTTGTGTGGCGATGATATAACCCTTTAAATCCGGGTCTTTCTGTTCCTCGAGGTTCACCGTGATGCCGTCGTCTTTATAATAAATCTGCCCGAAGGGCGCGATGCGGCGGGTGAAATACAGGGACTGCGTTCGGGTTTGGGTATGCCAGGCAAACAGGCGCGTACCGTCGCTGAACAGGAGGTTCATTTTGCCGTCATTGTTCAAGGCCTTGAGCAATGCTTCCAGAGCCGCATAATGTTCCGGCTTGTCGGTTCTGAGGCCCTCGGCCTTCATGGAGTTCAGCAGGTGACAAAACGCGCGCTCCGAATCGGTTTTCCCCATCGGCGCATACGCTTTTCCGGTGAAGCTCAGGTGCTCGTTTTCCAGCACGCCGTTGTGGGCAAAAACCAGTTCCCGCTTGCGGTAATTCCGTGCAAAAGGATGGGTATTGGCATGGGTAACATCGCCATGGGTCATGTAGCGGATGTGGGCGATGATGTTGGCGCCCTGTACCACCTGTTCCTGCGCCAAAAATGCCGCCAGTGCATCGCGCATGGCCGATGCCGAAGTTTTAATGACCTGCGCCGTAAAATCCCGCCGGGCAGCATCCGGGTACCAGGCCATGCCCCAGCCGTGCTTGTGGTGGTCGGCGTGCTGCCTGAAGTTGCCAAACGACAAATTGGGTCGTACCGGCTTGTTGAAGTGAAATCCGAGTAGTTCGCACATAGTTTCTGTTCTTGTTTTAAGTTGAATCCCGGTGCAAAATTCCACCAGAAAAGCGCCCAAGCCTTTGAAATATCAAGGTTGACAGATTGAAGAAAATACCAGGATTTATACCGAACGTTTCATGATCCAATCCGTTTGCGCCTCCTCGCCGAATTGGAAAATATGCGTGCCTGTCACCTCAAACCCACTGCGACGGTAAAAGGCCACGGCCCGGTGGTTCTGTTCCCAAACGCCCAGCCAAACCATGCTTTTTTCCTTCTTTGCCGCTTCCTCCAAAGCCCGTTCCATCAACGCCGCGCCGGTGCCGGTTCCCTGATACACTCCACGCACGTACAACCGCTCAATTTCCAGGCTGTCGTTGCCCATGTCTTCCGACTGCGCCGCGCCGGTATTGAGCTTCAGGTAGCCCAATGGCTCGGGTTCGTCCGGCCGCCACGCGAAATAAAAAGTGCTGCCTGCCTGCTGCAGTTCTTGCGTGAGGCGCGCTTCGCTGAAGGCTTCCTGCAGGTAGGCGCGCATGTCGTGTTCGTTGTTCTGCGCTGCAAAGGTTTCGTAAAATGTGGCCGCACTCAGCGCCGACAGCTGCGCGACTTCATGGGGCTGTACTTCCCGAATCTGCACCTCCTGCCTGTGTGGGTTTGTCTTCATATAGTGGCCCGGTTTCCAAAGGTAAAGCGCCGGGCAGAATTGAATGATGTGGTGACGTTTCCCGGAATGCCTGTTTAAATTGCGCCTGTGCAGCGTGTTTTCGCCTTCAGTCTTTCAGCCCCGCAGCGGCTGCATCTGGCCCTTTCTTTGCTGCTCACGGGTTTGTTCTTGGTCTTCCTGCTGCCGATGGGACCGGGCATCACGCCCGACAGTGTAGGCTATCAGGAAGTGGCGCTGAACATCATGCAGGGCCGCGGCCCGGTGAACCATCAGGGTCATTTCGTGAACCACTGGCCTCCGCTGTATCCGGCCATGCTCGCACTCTGTGCTTTGCTCAGCGGCCTCGACATTTCATCATCGGCCATGCTGCTGCAAGGACTGCTGTTTTTTGGGTATGTATGGCTGCTGTTCCACATCGGTCGGCAGTGCAGCTTTTCACCCCTGCTCAGCGTGCTTCTGGTGCTGGTTTGCTGTCTGCTTCCGGGCATGTTCAACTTTTCACGGCAGATGAGTGAAGGCCTGTTCAACACCTTGCTGCTGGCGCTGGTGAGCGTAGGACTGGATGCAGCCAAGAAACCCAGGCCGCTGCTGCTGGGCGTTCTGGCCGGTTTGCTGTTCCTTACGCGCTACGCCGGCATGGCTTTTATGGCAGGAAGTGCTGCTTTTCTGGTATTGGTGGCTGTTCCTGACTGGAAGCGCATGCTGCGGCACTTGTTCCTCTTCGGAATAGGCCCGGCCACGGCCATGGGCGGCTGGATGCTGCTGGAACAATGGATGCACGCAGGTCATTTTAACCGCAGGCCCATTTTCCATGCCATTCCGCCGCATCAATGGATGTCGCTGTCGGAACAGGTAAACACACAGCTGTTTCCGCCGCTGCAATGGATTTGGCCGTTTTCGGGTTTGCTGATGCTGGGGCTGTTTCTGCTGTTCGGCGGCTGGTGGATGATTCGGTTCCGGCAAAGGACAGCAGCCCAACAGTTTGGCTTCATCTGGCTGTGCTTGTGCGCGTTCCTGGCCTTGCTGTTGATCACCTGTTTTTTCCTGGATGCGCATACGCCGCTGGATGCCCGGATCTGGTCGCCGGCAGCGCCGCTGCTCCTGCTCTTGCTGTTCCTGATGCTGCACCAGGTACCTTCCCTGCTGCGTCTGGGCCTGCCGCTGTTTCTGTTGCTGTGGAATCTGATTCCTTCCGCCACGCGGTGGAACAACTTCCGCAAAAACGGCGAAGGACTGGGTGCCCGAACCTGGCGAACATCGCCCACGCTGCGCGCCGCCGCTGCTGCGGTACAATCCGGGAAAGCGGTGTATTCCAATGGTGCCGACGTGCTGAACTACTACTGGAACCCCGAAGGCCGCCATCGTGTGTATCAGCTGCCCATGAAGTATTACCCCACCTCAGGCATTCCCAATCCGGGATTCGAACGGGAAAGCAAAGCCATGCTGGCTGAAGTGCAACAGCGGAAAGCGGTATTGGTATATTTCCATCAGATCCGCTGGCGGAAATACCTGGAAGACAGCGCAGGAATCACGCGGCGCATGCACGGTGTTTCAGCGACGGTTTCTGCCGATGGCCACATCTGGGCCCAGCCCTGAACAAGGGGAGTTTTTATTGTTCAGAAGAACATGGCAATGGCCAGTCGGTTTGTCGGACTGCTCCGCGGCTGCCTGACACCATAATCCTGCCACAGCGGATGCATCCATTCGGCTTGCACCACGAGGGTTTTGAACATTAGCGTGGCCAGAAAGCTTCCCTGGATCCTTTTTCCACCGCTGTCGGGTTTGCGTGCTCCATAATGCCGGTCTGCCGCAAAATGGTCTGCCTGCACGGCACCCTGCAACATCCATTGCGTATTTCCGCGGTACAGCCACCAGAAGCCACGCAGGGAGGCTGTAAGCTGGTTTCCCAGCCGATAGGTCAGCTCGTTGGTTCCGTAATGCATGTATTGCACATCGCCGTGCATGCCGATGCGCCCGCGACGGCGAACGTATGCTGCACGCAGCCAAGCCGCAGGTGCGCCGGTACCTGTTTGCAGCGGCAGCGGTGCCATCACGCCATCCTGCAGGCGCTGCATGTATTTTCCGTTGTTGAGTTTGATGCCGCCCACGGCCTGCAACATGTGCTTGCCCAAACGACTCATGCTGTCGGCGGTATTGAACACCACCCAGGCTGCTTCCCAGCGCATATCGCCCAATCCCTGAATCTGGCTCCTGTACTCGGTTTCGATTCGCGTTTGTTGTTTCCAGGGCAGGGAAGCGCTGAAGAACAGTTTGGGCTGCACCCGAAAACGCAGCCAGCATTCCCATTGCTGGTAGCGATCTTCCAATACCGTACTGCTTCCGTTTTGATTCACTCCGGCAGGATGCAGGTAGGAAAACTGCTGATACCGCAGCCCTGCAAGGTTGGATTGAAACATCGGCAGGATGCTGCCATAGCCTGATGCGCCTCCGCCACACACATCGCAGCCATATACCTGCTGCACCCTGAAGCTTCCTGCAAGCAGGGCCAGGATTGTAATCATACGCAGGTTCATGGTGCGGGTGCGTGTTTCGGATTGCTGGTGAAGCCGTGGTCGCTGAGGGTTTTCAGAAACGCGATTAAATCGCTGCGTTCCTGTTCCGTGAAACTGAGGTTGCGTACCCTGTGGTCGGCAAGAGGTTTCCCGCTTTTGTCGGAAGTGTAATGTGCCAGCACCTGTTCCAGGGTTTGGAAGCGGCCGTCGTGCATGTAGGGATAGGTCAGGGCCACGTTGCGCAGGGAAGGCACGCGGAAGCTGCCGCGGTCGCTTTCCTTTCTGGTGATCAGCATGCGGCCGACATCCGCAGAAATGGCATCCAGTCCGTTATTCAGGAATTCCTGATTGGTGAACAAGGGCGCGGTATGGCAGCTATTGCAATGTGCCTGAAACAATCGCTCACCGGCCAATTCCGATTCGTTGAATACGGCTTTACCCTGAACCCGGGCATCGTAACGCGCGCCTGCCGAAACGAGGGTTGCCATGAACTGGGCCAGTGCCTTCAGGATGCGCTGGTCATCAATATGTTCCGAACCAAAGGCCGCGCGAAACATGGGTGGATATTTCGCGGTTTGCGACAAGCGGTGGAACAGGGTATCCCAGTTTGCGTCCATTTCCCTGTGGTCGGTAATCGGCGCGATGGGCATCACTTCTATGTTCCTGATGCTGCCGTCCCACATGAAGCTGCGCGACCAGATTAGGTTTTGCAGGGGCGGAGTATTGCGCGTGCCCAGCCGTCCGCCCACGCCTTTGCTCAGCGGCACATTGTGGTCGGCGAAGGCATGTACCTGCGCGTGGCAGCTTCCGCAGGAAATGCTTCCGTCTTTGCTGAGCAGGGGCTCGTAAAAGAGCGCCTTCCCCAACGCAATTCCTTCCCGGGTGTATGGATTGGCTGTTGCCTGATAAACGGGAACCGGGAAATGCGCGGGTCGCTGAGGTGCAAAGGGTTCCGGCAATGCTGCCTCCCTGCTGCAGGCGTTCATCGCGAACAATCCGAGCAGGGAAGCAACAACCCGAAATGGATGTTTAATTATGTACATGATCCACGATAAAGGCTCCGGCGAAGTTGTTTGCCAGGGTTACCGCATCCGGACCGGGCGCGTGGATGGTGTTTAAATCGGCTGTGCGGATGCCTCCATGCCAGAAACGGGCAGTATTTACCTTCATGTGGATTTGCGGTGTGCCGTTGGCGGTACACATGAGGTTTTCATTGGGGAAGTTGAAACTGACGGTTCTCACGGCATTGTCTGCCCCGCTGTAGCCACCGATATGATACGTAAATGCTTTGGTGGGCGAGGTAGGACTTTGTCCTTCTGCACGGATGTGGATGTATCCGGACCAAGGCCAGTACATGCCGTTCGTAGGGCTTAAAGCTCCTGTTTGGGCGCCTGACACATTCCGTGCGCTGTCCACACCTATGGTGAAGTTGAGGGCTTTATACTCGCCCAAGGGCACATCCTTCAGCGCAAGCAAGCTTCCGCTGGCGGAAGAAGCGTCGGCCAGGTAATAGCTCTCGCTTTGTGCCCACCAGGAACCGTCGGTGCGCTGCAGTTTGATGTTGCTGATGTAGTAGCGCAAATGGGTAAAGGTGATGCTGTCTTTGGTGAGCGGATGGATCAGCTGTGTATTGAATGCAAAGGGCTTGTAATCCGGACCCCAGGCATGTTCCAGTTCGATGTTTACCGTGCCTGTTTGCGGACCGGGTTCGGGTTCTTCTTTTTTGCAGGAAGCAAGAAATATGATGCTCATGGCGAGCAGGGCAGCGGCTATGCTGCGGATGTTTTTTAGGGTGTTCATGATGATGTTGTTGTTGACCTGACAGTGGAATTCGCACGGCAACACAGGTCTGGTCGTACTGTGCCGGCCATGCATGAAAAATTGCCTTGTTTTGAACAGGTCAGGCCCGCGGCGGATTGAATACGGTTGCATGTACCGGCTGCAGCGGAACAGCGTTGCACGGATAGGCACGATGCACGATGGGCAATGTCTGAACCCCGGCCAGCTCAACTGCAGACTCGGGAATGGCTTCAGCCATGAATGTTTCTACCGGAATGCCCGGAATCTGTGCTTCCGGTTCACCCGCTTCCAGCACCTTGGCCAAATGACAACGGCCTTTGCAATCCAGGTTGGCCTTGTCGGTATTGACACAAAACGCCGCACTGATTTGATCGCGGTGGATGTAATAATCCACAAGCACGCCCAAACGCATGAAGGCAGGCAGCTGCACCGCCAAAAGCAGCAGCCAGGCAAAAACCTTTGACCTGATGTTCAAGCTGCAATACCGTTTCATCCGTGAAACAAAATTAGGAAAGATGCGCAGGTGATGATGCGACTTGTGTCACCATCGTAACTGAATTTATGCAGGCTTGCTGCGGGAGATTCAGTGTCTGGGCTTCTCCCGAGACTCCCCCGCATCGCTAAGCTTGCGGGGCAAGTTGCTTGTGATTCGCTTTTGCTCGCCCGGGACAATCGCGGGCCTCAGCGACCGGATGCTTCAAGTGCTTCAGCGACCGGATGCTTAGCGCAGCAGCTCCGCCAGGCTCATCTCCAGTCCTTTGCCGGAAATGCCCACGGGCTTCTGGTTGAACTGCTGGATGCGCACCAGGGCTTGTTCGATGGTCAGAGAAACGTCTTTGAAGATTTCGTAGTCGTCGATCTTCACCTCCTTGCCCATTAGGTAGCCGAATACCCGCGCCATGCCGCAGTTGGCAATGAAATCGGGAATCACGCTGGTATGCTGATCCATATAGGTTGAAATCGGGCCCATGAAGATTTCTTGGTCGGCGAAGGGTACGTTGGCGCCGCAGCTCACCACTTCCACGCCGGCAGCCACCAAACGCTCGGCCTGTTCCTGGGTGATCAGGCGGCTGGCCGCGGCAGGGATGAAAATCTCATGCGGCAGATCCCAGATGCGGGCGTTCACTTCTTCAAAAGAAAGCATGCCTTCGGCGCGCAACTTGTTGCCGTCGCGGTCGTTGAACAGGCGGGTGATGTCGTCCTGGTCGTAGCCTTTTTCGTTGATGAGTCCGCCGTCGCGGTCGATGATGCCCACGATGCGCACGCCTTCGCGGGTGAGGAACCAGGCCGCAGCCGCAGCCACATTGCCCCAACCCTGGATGATGGCGTATTTGCCGTTCATGAATCCGCCGTACACGTTGTAGTAATGTCGCACGGCCTCGGCCACGCCCCAGCCGGTAATCATATCGGCAACGGTGTATTTACGCGCCAAATCGGGAGAAAAACGTGCGTCTTCCAGCACTTTGGAAACGCCCTGCTGCAGCTGGCTGATGGCGCGCAGCTTTTCTTCGTTGTTGTACGACTTATGATGGCCATTCACCACGCCTTCCTGCGGATGCAGCAATCCCAGATTGGCAGTCATGGGAATCACTTCGTGGATTTCATCCACGTTCAGGTCGCCACCGGTGCCGTAGTAGTTTTTCAGCAGCGGATAAACGGCTTTGTACCAGCGCTCCAGCACGCCTTTTTTGCGCGGATCTGCCGGGTCGAAGTTGATGCCTGATTTTGCGCCGCCAATGGCCGGTCCGCTGATGGTGAATTTCACCTCCATGGTTTTCGCCAGGCTTTCCACCTCACGGCGATCCAAACCTTTGCGCATGCGGGTTCCACCGCCGGCAGCGCCGTTGCGCAGGCTGTTGATGACCACCCAGCCTTCGGCTTCGGTTTCTGTGTCTTTCCATTCAAATACAATCTCGGGCCTCTTGTGTTCAAAACGCTCCACCAGTTGCTGCAGTCGGTTCATGTTGTATGGGTATGCTTTTTTAAATGATGCTGGAAAAGTCACCGTGCAGGGCACCAGTGCAATTGTCGTGGCTTGCGCCGGTGTATTCGCCGCGGGTGGTGCTCAGGTTGCATACGCGCAGGGCGCCGAGCAAGGCGAAGATGAGTGCTTCCTTGAAATTCACCAGATGGCTGTCCGGAACCACTATGCCGGCGTCGGTTTCGCTTTGGATGAATTCAATCAGGGTTTGGTTGAAGGCTCCGCCACCGGTCACCAGCACGCGCTTGCCCTCGGAAGCGCCGCCACAAAGGGCGTCGATGTTCCGGCCGATTTGTCCGGCTATATGGTTGACCAGTGTTTTCATGCGGTCGGCCAAAGGCAGCCCGTCGTAATCGCGCACAACATGCCAGAATTCTTTATTGATCCACTCGCGGCTCAGGCTTTTCGGGTATGGCCGGTGGTAGTATTCGATGTCTTCCAGGCGGTTTTGCAACTCGTAATGGATGGAACCTCCTGCGGCAATGGCTCCGCCATCGTCGTATTTCTGTCCGGCTTCGCGCGCCAGCCGATTCAGCACGATGTTACACGGAGCGATGTCGTAAGCAAAGCGGCTGTTCCCGTCGCTGCCGGAGATGTTGCTGATGCCGCCCAGGTTCAGGCAGAAATCGTAGTCGCTGAACAGCAAGGCATCTCCGATGCCTGCCAGCGGCGCCCCTTGTCCGCCGGAAGCTACGTCCATACGGCGGAAATCGTTGACCACGGGAAGACCGCAAAACGCCGACAACGTCTGACCGCAGCCAATCTGCGCGGTAAGCCAGCCATCGGGATCGTGAAACAGCGTATGGCCATGGCTGGCCACCAGATCGGCCTGGGCACCGTGCTTCAGCAGAAACGCCTTCACCAGCTCGCCCAGATAACGACCGTAAAAAATGTCGGTTTTGGCATAAAGCAGCGAACTCTGGTATTGCAGCTGCGACAGGCGCACGCGCCACTTTTCTTCATAGGGGATGGTTTCGGCCGCTTCTATTCGATACGTCCATCCGTCAGCAGTTCCTGTAAGCTGGCATAATGCGAGGTCCACACCGTCCATAGAGGTTCCACTCATGATGCCTACAACGCGAAAGGTTCGTTCCATAAGCCTTTAAAGTGGGCAAAAATACGTCCACGGTGTATTTTTGGGGCATGAGCAACCGCAGAAGCTTCATCAGAAACAATGCCCTGCTGTTCACAGCACTGGCAACGGGTCAACACCTGGACGCGCTGGAACACGCGCCCAACCTGCTTTCCGGCGATCCGTCCGATGAATCTTACTGGCGGATGGTACGTGCGCAATTTCCGCTGGACAGCAAAAAAACATTCCTCAACAACGGCACCATGGGCCCTTCACCCTATCCGGTGCTGGAAGCCGTGAAAGCCGGCCTCGACAAAACTTCGCGCGAAGCGCATTACGGCGGCGGTGAAGCAGAGGCGCTGGAAGCCCTCGCGGGGTTCCTTGGCACAGGAAAGGAGGAACTGGCACTGGTGCATAATGTTTCTGAAGCCATCAATATCGTAGCCCACGGGCTTCCCTTCAACAAAGGCGATGAAGTGCTGATTACAGGTCACGAACACGTGGGGAATGCCCTGCCCTGGCTGAACCGCGCCCGCCTGGATGGCATCGTGCTGAAGGTGGTTCCCCTGGGAACAACCGCTGCCGAAACCCTGAACAATGTGAACGCTGCCATCACGCGCAAGACCAAAGCGCTGGCGCTGCCGCATATTCCATGTACCATCGGTCAGGTGCTGCCGGTGAAGGACATCTGCGCGCTGGCCGCCGCTAAAGGTTTGTGGAGCTTCATCGACGGCGCACATCCTCCGGGCATGCTGGAGCTGAACCTGCACGACATCGGCTGCGACTTCTACGCTTCCTGCTGTCATAAATGGATGCTCGGACCGCAAGGCACGGGATTTCTGTATGTGAAAAAAGATAAGCTGGATCTGCTCCAAACCCACGGCGTGGGCGGCGGCAGCGATACCGGATGGGATATGCTTTCCCAACCGCCTTCCATGAAAGGATACGCCGCGTCGGCACACCGTTATTACTACGGAACGCAAAGTGCGGCGCTGTACCACGGCATTGTGGCGGCCATCGCTTTTCAAAACAACATCGGCAGGGCCAACATCGAACAAAGGGTGCGCAGCCTCGCTGCTTACCTGCAAGAGCAATTGCTGGCGCTGGGCAATGGCATCGAAATGCTCACGCCGGTGGAAGCGGCTTCGCGGGGCGCGCAAATCGCTTTTCGCTTCCGCGGAAAGGACAACAGGCAGTTTTACGAGCAGTTGGCTAAAAAGAATATCGTCATCCGCCATGTTCCGGAAAACGGCCTCGACTGCCTGCGGGTGTCAACGCATGTTTATAACTTCAGGGACGAAGCCAATTTATTGGCTGAGGAAGTGAAACGCTACATCGGCTGATGCTTCCCTCTGAACAGGAAGCCGACATCCGCGTGCAATGGCGTTCGGGCAGGCAATCTTTTATGCTGTTCAGTTCCGGAAGCACCGGAAGGCCCGCCGCACATACGCTGAGCCGCAAGCTGTTGGAATGGAGCGCGGCGCAAACGGGCGCAGCCCTGAAGGTTCAGGCCTCCGACCGCATTTTTTGCTGTTTGCCATTAGACAAGGTCGGCGGCCTGATGCAGGTCATCAGAAGTGAATCATGGAACATCCCGCTGCTGGCAATCCAGCCGGCCATGCATCCCATGCAATTCCTGGAAGACGAACATCCGTACAGCATCACCTCTCTTACGGGAAGTCAGCTAAACTCCAGCTTAAGCAATGAGGCAGAAACCGCAAGACTGCGCCGATTTCGGGTGGTTCTGGCCGGCGGGGAAGCACTTTCCGCAGCTACAGAACAAAAATCTTTAGATGCGGGTATTCACCTGTGGCATACGTATGGAATGACGGAAACGGCGTCGCATATCGCCTTGCGGAAGGCGGGGACGAAGGGATTCATCCCTTTCCCCGGGGTAGCGTTGAAGTGCGACGCCCGCGACGGGCACCTGATCATTTCCATTCCGGGAATCCTTGAAGCGCCGCTGCATACCCGCGACCGCGCCGTGGTGGAATCCGACGGCAGCTTCCGGATTCTGGGCAGGCTCGATACGGTCATCAACAGCGGTGGCATAAAAATTCAGGCAGAAGCCGTGGAACAGGTCATCGATAGGCTGCACATCATGCGCGACCGCGCCTTTGTGGTGGCAGGAGCACCGGATGCCAACTGGGGCGAAGCTGTTGTTTTGCTGGTTGAAGGCGAGCCATTTACCCTTGATCAGGAACAGCTGAAAAATGCCGTCAACGAATGCATCCACTACGGCGCTCCCAAAAGCATCCGATTCATCCCCAAACTGCCCCGAACCGGCAACGATAAAATCAACCGGCAGGAAGTTCAAAAGTTCCTGCATCATAAACACAGGGATGATTCCGTTTAAATTTGCATGCACAAACACATGAAGAAATACTTAGGCATTTTCAGTATCCTGTTGCTGCTGACCGTGGCATGCAATCCCAACGATACCAGCTATTCAGACAAAGAACGAGACTCACTGAACAAAGTGGACAGCGATACAGCGCAGGATTTGTTTCAGATGATTGAAGCAGAGGAACAGAAAGCCCGCGATTCAGGTCAGTCGGCGCCGGGTGCAAAAGCGGTAGAATTGTCGCCAATTCCCCTGCAGGAAGTTCCGAGCCAACAAAACAACCATCCGGGCCCAATCCAACCTCCGAAAGAAGGCAGACGATGAATGTGGCCATTGCCGGAGCCACCGGCCTGGTAGGAAGCACCATGCTGCGCGTGCTGGAAGAACATGATTTTCCGGTAAGCACTTTGATTCCCGCAGCATCTGCACGTTCGGCAGGTAAAGAAGTATTGTTTCGGGGCGCGCCATACAAGGTGCGTACCATGCAGGAAACCCTGGATGCCCGTCCCGATGTGGCCTTGTTTTCCGCCGGCGGTGATGTGAGCCGTGAATGGGCACCCAAATTCGCTGCAGCGGGCATCACCGTCATCGATAATTCTTCGGCATTCCGCATGGATCCCGAAGTTCCACTGATTGTTCCGGAAGTTAATGCCCACGCGCTGCGGCGGGAACATCGAATCATCGCAAACCCGAACTGCAGCACCATCCAGATGGTGGTGGTGTTGCAGCCACTGCACGCCCGATTCTCGCTGCGCAGGGTGGTGGTGAGCACCTATCAATCCGTATCAGGAACCGGTTACAAGGCTTTGGATCAACTGCAAACCGAAACCTGGAACCGCATGCACCCGGAAGCGCCACAAGCGGTGCACCGCGTGTATCCGCATCCCATTGACCTCAACGTGTTGCCACATATTGATGTTTTTCTGGAAGATGGCTACACCAAAGAAGAACAAAAGATGATGCAGGAAACCCGCAAAATCATGGAACTTCCCGCATTGGCCATCACCGCAACCACCGTGAGGATTCCGGTGATTGGCGGTCACAGTGAAAGTGTAAACGCTGAGTTTCATCAACCCGTAAGTCTGGATGCCGTGCGCAACCTACTGCAAACTGCACCGGGTGTGGTGCTGCGCGATGAACCGGCACAAAACAGTTACCCAACACCGCTTGAAGCGCAGGGAAAAGACGAAGTTTTTGTTGGCAGGTTGCGCCTCGATGCTTCTCGGAGCAATACCTTAAATCTTTGGATCGTAGCCGATAACCTGCGCAAAGGTGCAGCTACCAATGCCGTGCAGATTGCCGCATTGCTGCACCAATATGGCTGGATTTCCTGAGCAAGCCAACCTTTTCACCCGGCAGTTGTTTCTTTATGAGTGTCGGAACAGGAAGCCCAACCAGATCATAAGATGCCCGTGTACCGCGGAGAAGCAGCTCATGCCCCGTATGCGCTGAGCGTAAGCAGTCCGAAAATTGAAGCCATCGACAAGCGATTGCTGAAGGCAACAGCGCATGAAAGCATGATGCATCAGGCGCAGCAACAGATGGATTTGCTGAAGAAACAGGCCGCATTGATCATGGAACAGGTGCGCAACATTGAACAGCGCCTCGAACTGAGCCATAAAATTTATCAGGCCGATATGGGTTTTGAACCTGTGATTGGCGGCACTTATTTCTTCTACCTGAAAAAGAATGGAAGCTATGCGCTGAGCATGGTGTCGCCTCAGGAATGGGGAATGTCTATGCCTTATCAATCTTGCGAAGGCTGTGTGCGGCTGCTCCCGGATAAAACCTGGGAGGTTTTGGAATCATAGCCGAATTAGCCGGAGCCTCCGGCATTAATGCGTACCGCCATGAAAAACGCGTGGAAAAGAATCCCAAACCATGCGCAGCAAGGCGCAAAGATCAAGGCCCCAAAAGAAAAACTTGAGCGCCTGATATTGCTCGATAATGGCAATCGCTTGTGGAAGTTGGGTGCGCTTGCAGCTGCCTTTTCCATACCCTTACTGCTGCTGGATTATTACCGCATGCAAGCCGGTTTGATGCGTGCCGAAGCACATTATTTCTGGCTGTTCATTTCACACCTGGCGACATTCTTCGGAGCCACTGCAGCGGTAATCCTGTTTCGGAACAATGTAATCATCCGAGAATTGGCGAACACGCCGCTTCGCATCATCCAGCTTATTTATCTCGTGCTGTTCTTCGGACCATTGTTCATGATGGGCATGCTGAGCTATATCGACCGGGATTCCCTGCTTCTTTACGGACTCATCACCATCTTGCTGAACATCCTGTTCACCATACACCTGGCGGGAAGAATCTTCCTAAACCTATCGCTTTTGGCAGGTTTTAGTGCAAGCATCCTTTACTACAATGGCCCCTTTGACCTGCAGCTGGCTCCGCAAATCTTAGAGTGTGGAGGTTGTGTACTTGCCGGTTTTTTTATTGGTCAGTTGCAATACCAGCGCAGCATCAGAAACTTCAGTCAGGAATTGGAGTACCAGGTTTATATGGAAGAAATTGCACTGGGCAGGCGCAACCACGAAGAACTCCTGCTCAACCTGTTGCCTAAAAGTGCAGTGCTTGAACTCAAGAAAAACGGCTACATCCAAGCGAAAACCTATGAGCGTGCAACCGTTTGCATTGTGGAATTCAGCAATTTCAAAGAACTCAGCAACCGATTAAGCGCTGTGCGTCTGGTGCGCGAACTAAACCGCTATTACGAAACCTTTGACCGTATTGTGGAAGAATATGGATTGGAACGGATGCGCGCGCAAACCATGAATTATGTCTTTACCGCAGGAATACCCGAGTATAAAGATGGATCAACCATGCCGGCGCTGCACGCAGCTGTTGAAATCATGCGTTTCATGGATCAGGAAGCGCAAAAAGAAGGCAACGGCCATTTCCCATTTTCGGGAAAAATAGGCATACACTGTGGTCCGGTTGGTGCAGGCGTAGTGGGCAACAAAAGGTTTTCTTATGAAATTTGGGGGGAAACCGTATATGTAGCGGCACAAATTAAAAAGATGGGCGAGGTTGGTGGCATCTACATCTCAGAAAACATCAAAGCAAAACTGCTCAATTGTCAGGTATGCCATTACATCGGAACACTGGATCACCAATCCGGGCAACATACCGATGTGTATCACTTTCAGTCCTGATTCTTCCAGGCATTTAAGGCGGCACGAACGGATCCATGTGCCAACAGCAATTCCCGCGCAGCTTCTGTTGTCATCCCGGTCAGCTCCTGGAGCATCTGGGTGCCTCGAGCCAGCAATTTGTTGTTGCTCAGTTGCATGTCCACCATTTTGGTTCCCTGCACCCTTCCCATTAAAATCATGGCACCCGTGCTCACCATATTCAGGATGAGCTTGGTGGCCGTGCCGGCCTTCAAACGTGTGCTGCCGGTTACAAATTCAGGTCCGGTTTCTACGGCAACGGCAATGTCTGAAACCTCCGCAATGGGCCCGCCAAGGTTGCAACAAATGCTTCCTGTACTGATTCCATGCGCACGACAAGCCTGCAATGCGCCAAGTACATAGGGTGTTCTGCCGCTGGCGCTGATGCCCACCACCAAATCACCCGCATGAACCCCGTATTCCTGCAGATCTTTGAAACCCTGTGCAAGGTCATCCTCGGCAAATTCAACAGCCTTGCGGATGGCCGTATCGCCACCGGCAATGATGCCCACAACCATTCCATGAGGCACACCAAATGTTGGCGGACACTCACTGGCATCAAGCACACCTAATCGCCCGCTGGTGCCGGCGCCCAGGTAAAACAACCGCCCGCCCTCCATAATCCGTTGGGCCGCCAACTCCATGAGGGCCGAAATGTGGGGCAACGCCGGACGAACTGCTTCGGAAATGGATGAATCCATTTCCCACATACCCGTGGCAATTTCTGCAGCACTGTAGTGCTCCAGACGCACATCGCCCCTTCCTGATTCCGTATCCCTGCCAGCTGTCATCAGTGCGCCGAATTTTGGCTCTTTTTTGCAGACAAAAATGAAATCCAATCAGCGTACACGGCATCCGTCATTACCCTCGGAAATTTCTGCTGCGCACCCAACTTGCCACGGCCTTCCATCCAGCTTATGAACCAAGACGATGGCAACAATTCAACAGCGATGCCTTTCAAAGCATGCTTGCGTTCAATCGCATAGTCATCATTGAGGTCGCATAGAATCTCATCAAGCTCCAGGGCCATAGCCTCTGCATTGATCGATGCATCATCGCAGGCCACATACCATTGATGGGCGAAAAAACCCTCAAAAGGAACCCCCTTCACGGTGAACTCCGGAAGCGAAACCCCATACCTTTCGGCATACCGTACAATAGCCTGATTCATGTTGTCCACAGACAAGTGTTCGCCACAAATAGACAGGAAGTGTTTCGTGCGCCCGGTGATTTTCACCTCACACTGCTCCAAATCGGTAAACTTAATGGTATCGCCAATCAGGTAACGCCAGGCTCCGGAACAGGTACTGATTAAAATAGCGTATTCCTGATCTTCCTGTACATCTGCAAGATTCAGCACACGGGCATCCGGCCTCAGTTCGCCTTGTTCGTTGAAATGCTCTTTAGTAAACGGTATAAATTCATAATACACCCCATTTCTGAAATTGAGGCGCATTCCATGGGCACCGAAGCGGTGCTGATATGCCAGAAAACCTTCACTGGCCAGATAAGTTTCAAAATACATGATTGGCTTTCCCATCAGCGCATCCAAACTTTTCCGGTATGGTTCAATGGACACACCTCCGTAGATGTACACCGAGAAATTGGGCCATATTTCATGAATATGTTTCACCTGGTAGCGCTCAATGATCAATTCTAAAAGCAACTTAATCCATGCCGGCACGCCGGAAATGGTGGCTACATCCCATTTCGGTGCTTCTTCTACCATCGCTTTGAGCTTATCATACCAGTCGCGTTGCTTCCGGATCTCCATGCCCGGACGGGAAAAGCGCTGAAACCAAGATGGTATTTGCGACGTGGTGATGCCGCTCAAATCACCCGCATAGGATGTACCATTGAAATTCAAATCCGTACTTCCGGAAATCATCAAATGGTGCTTGGCTAAATAATCCTTGGGCAGATCACTGCGAACAATGCTCATCAGCTGCCGCACACTTGTTTTCTTGATGGAACGAAGCATGTCCTTGCTCACCGGAATGTACTTACTGGCCGCTTCGGTGGTTCCTGAACTCATGGCGAAAAACTCGGTCTTACCGGGCCAAACCACATCTGCTTCTCCGGCATAGGCGCGTTGCCACCAAGGATACATGCTGCTGTAATCGCCGGGCCGAACCCTGCGGATGAAGGCTTCATATACATCTGGTGCAATCAACATTTCCTCGAAACCATGCTCCTTTCCAAAAGCGGTATGCTTCGCTTTAAACAACAGTTTCTTCAACTGAGCTTCCTGAAACCTAAACGCTTTGCGGTGACTAAAACTAACCAAATCCTTTAGTCCGGGTTGCACATATTGCGAAAGAATGTTAAACGCCATTGGTACAAAGTTAGGCAATGTAAGTCAGGTGCCTGTCAGGGCAAAATGGGCCATCAACTGACTTAAAATGCTACCTGCACTTACAACCATTGTACACCGGCTTAATTCCTAAATTCGCATCATTGGAACAACAAGAGATTCAGGAATATTGGAAACGCATCTTGGAACGACTGGAACACCAGTTCGGCCAAAAACCCGATTTAAATGGCGTATTGTTCATCATTGGAATCAGGGAATTAGGCATGCTGCCCGAAAAAAAATTCACCAAAGAAGAAAAGGTCAGCCTCATGCACATTGCCGTATGCAAGGTATTGAGCTACAGCGGATATTATGAACTGAACGGCATGGATCAGGACGGTTGGCCCATCTGGGAAAACCGTATTCCGCTGCCCTTTGTTTCCATATTTGAACAAGAAACCATGCTGCGCAGGCATGTCGTGGAATACTTTATCAACGAACAAATTATCTGAACGCTGAATACATCATCACATGAAACGCAACATCATACTTGGAACCGCCATGCTTGGCATCGCCTGGATGGCAACCCTGCCGCTGAGTTCCTGCGGTAAGAAGAAAAAACACTACGAAGAGGATGTAGTAGCCGATCAGGCTACGGCTGCACCTGCACCGGCCTGGCCCGATTCCACACGCTTTAAGGGCTATACCCGCGTGCAAATGGAAACAACCATGGGCAACATGGTGCTGGTGCTTTACAACGAAACACCCAAACACCGCGAGAATTTCCTCAAACTGGTGAAGAACGACTTCTATAAAGACTTACTCTTTCACCGGGTGATCCAGGGATTCATGATTCAGGGTGGCGACCCCAATTCCAAAAATGCACCCATGAACCTTCCACTTGGCAATGGCGGTCAGGTAGATGCGGCTGGCAACGAGGTGCGCATTGACGCCGAATTCATTGATACGTTGTACCACCTGAAAGGCGCCTTGGCCGCTGCGCGTCAAAGCGACCAGGTGAACCCGCTGAAGCAAAGTTCCGGCAGCCAATTCTACATCGTATCCGGCAAAGCTTCCAACCGCGAGGAACTGGAAGCCATGCGCAACAACATCGCTCAGCAGCGCTTCTTCGAAGACCCCGCTAACGATGCCTACCGCGCGCGCCGCGACATGTACAAGCTATCCGGTGATCAGGCCGGTTGGGCCCGCATGATGAACGACATCCAGCCGGAAATCATAAAGTTCCGCGCGAGCAAAAACCTCAACTACCCTGAATGGGTGCAACGCCTCTACGAAACCAGCGGTGGCGCACCCATGCTGGATGGTGAATACACCGTGTTCGGACAACTTATTTCCGGTTTTGACGTGCTCGACAAAATCGCCGCAACACCAACCAATCCTAACAACGACCGACCACAGGAGGACGTTAAAATCATTCGCTGCACCATACTTCCCTAAACGATTTAAACCGTTGAAACGGTTCAAATCGAAAAAGCGCGTGGATGCTCCCCGCGTTTTTTTTGTGCCTTACTCCCGAATCAGCCCTTCAGTTACAATAAACATTTCCCGCACATAGACATTCATAAAGACAGAAACAAACGCCCTTCCTATGTGCTTACAGCATCCAAACCACGCCATGCCCCTCGGACATGCTGAGCGATCTTTCGCGCACAGCGCACGCTTCCCTTTGCAATCAAACCTCGGCATCGGTTTAAAGAAACACCTAATAATGAGGATTTAGCAATCTAAATTTCAATATCATCCATCCTTAATAAGCGCAATTTGCCTGTTTCAAAACAACAAAGGCGCCCACACGGAGCGCCTTTGTTCAAGGGAATGTCAAGAAGATTTATTGTTTGATCAGGCGGAAGCGTTCATTCAAAGATGCGCCTTCCAGACTGACGATGTATGCTCCGGGCAACAAGGCATGTATGTCCAGGTCACGGAAATTCACACCAGCTTTTCCTTCGAGTCTTACATCCTGTAGCTGGACACCGGAAAGGGACATCAGTTTCACATGCACCGTTCCTGCTTCCTGCAGTTCAAAGCGCAGCGTGGTAAGGTCAAGCGCCGGATTTGGATATAATTGAACTGCATCATTGCCTGCACCGGTAAACTGGGTGGCACATACCGGACTCCATTCTTCATGCCCGTCCATATCGATGGCAAGCAATCGGTAAGCATTGGTTCCCAGCTGTGGCTTCTGATCCAAGAAGCTGTAGCGCAGCGACTGAGCAGTGTTTCCTGCCGCCTTCACCGTTCCGAGCATTTCCCATTTAACACCATCGGTGCTGCGGTGAATCTCGAATCGATCGGTATTCAACTCGCCGGCGGTGATCCATTGAACACGCACCGCCGTTGATTCCTTGCGGCAACCGAACGAAATCAGGTGTACCGGCAACGGAGCAGTGAAATCAAGGGTGTAAAGACCAACCGAACCCTTGGTTCCTGATTCATCGATGAACGCATAGCTGAAGGATGTTGAGCTCAGCGGCGTTTTGAGCAAAATGCGGAAGCTGTCCAGGTCGGCATTCGGAATTACGTATTTGCTTGTAGCTGCATCCCACAAGAACAGGGCATTGCTGACCATGGAAACGGTTGGATTGGGCCACAGGTTGTACACCACTCCGTTATACGTGTATTCCAACAGCGCGATGGTGGTATCCGGCAAGGTTTCAAGCACCAAGGTCAGGGTATCAATGCCCGTTGATCCTCCAAGGCGGCCTTCTTCCGCATCGAAACCAGACAATGGTCCGGGCAGATTGGTGCTGCTTCCGGTATTGAAGGTCGTATCGGAAGTTCCGCTTGCGCTGTTCAGGGAAATCCTGCGGTTGAACATGCCCTGAATGGCACCTGTAACCAACAGAGAATCTACATTCACCAGATAGGTTTTGCTGTGTGCAATGGGTGCGTAGTTCACTCCATAGTCCACACCGGTGATACTGGTCAACGCAGTGGTCACCGCTACCGAACCGTTTACGGTAGCATCGGCACCGGTTCCTGCGGCATTGTTGCTTCCGTATGTTTCGCCGGTGAAGTTCCAGTTGCTGGGTAAAGTAGCAGCGGGTGCAGCAATGCCTGTTGCAGCAGCGACAGTGGAAATACGCACGGTGTATGTGGATTCCATCAGGCCCTGATTGAAGGTGTATGTACCGTCATTGTTCACCCTTGCTGAATCCAAAACGAGTCCGTTTTCAATCAAGTACGCAATGAGTTGCTGTCCACCGAGCGAACCAATGCCGGTTCCATTAACAGTGCCGCCATTTTTGTCGTTGAACACGGTTCCGGAAATAAGCACCGTATCGGGCGCCACCAACAGATTGATGCTTGCAGAAGCACACAATGGCTGAGGCGCAACTACCGTTTTGTCGCAAATTACATAGGTTGCCTGATCTGCACCCATATAATTCAGCGGTGGATTGTACAGGTACGTTCCGTCGTTGAAGAAGATTACAGTTCCACCTTGTGTGGTGGTAACGGTATCAATCGGAGTTGGTGTGGGGAACAAGCCACTCAGCAACACATGGTTACCGGTACCGTTCAGGTTTACAGAGTCGCCGTTAAGTTCTATGTCGTTGGCAGCCCAATTGCCGGTAATGGGCGTATTGGTTCTGGCCACCGCAAAGTCGTCGCCGGCAAATGGCGCGTCATTCAGCGGTCCGTTGCTTCCAATCACTGCAATGAACAAAGAAGCCTGATCATCCGCCGGACTGGCAGCGCCATCCTGAATGGTATAGTCTATGGAAATGGTTCCTTCAAAACCGGAAGCCGGTGTAAATGTATAGGAACCATCTGCGTTCAGCGTCAATGTGCCGGCATTTGGCCAGGCGACACCGTTGTTGTCTGTTCCGCCAACTACAGTTGGCGTTCCTACTGTGCCCGGAGCGTCCACAATTCCATCGCCATCGGTATCACGTAGGTAAGAAATAACACTGAAGCTGTTGGCTTCCGGATCGACGTCGTTGGATGCTACCGTGCTGCTCACCGCTGAACCATCGCTCAAGATGTAGTCATTGTTGGCAATCAGGTTGTTGCGCAATCCTGAGGGCAATGAATCAACACTGATGGTCAGCAGGGCTGTATCGCATGCGGAGGGTGAACCGTTGTCGCAGGTGCTGTACGGAACCTGCACCGTGCCGGTAAACCCTGCACTCGGTGTAAACGTATAACTTCCTCCGGTGAAGGTAAGCGTACCGGCATTGACCACAGGTGCACCTGTTTCGTCGGTTCCGCTCAGCGTTGCGCCTGTGCTGATGGCATTTCCGCTTCCATCCTGGTTCAGGAAGGAACCAAAGGTTTGGGTATTCTGTTCAGGATCGAAATCGTTGGTAGAAACATTGCCGCTCACCGAGGAATCCTTCCAGGTATTGTTGATGTCGTTTACCGCCAGGGTCGAGTTCTCAGAGCTTACCAACAGGTAAATGGTGGCATCGGCACACAAGGGCTGCGGACCAACCGCGGTTACGTCGCAAATGGTATAGGTTACCTGATCCGGGCCTGTATAAGCCGCAGGAGGTGTATAGCTGTAAGTACCGTTGCTGAAGAAGATCACAGATCCGCCTTCGGCAGTAGCCACCGTATCAATCGGGGTTGCCGTTCCGGGCAGGGCGGAAAGTTTCAGGTTCACCAATCCACCGTTCAGGCGAATGCTGTCTGCATCCGGCTCCAGATCGTTGGCAGCCCAATTGCCTGTAACAGGCACGCCAACCTTCGTGATGGCAAAATCATCACCGGCAAACGGCCCGGCATTGTTCGGACCTGTTGTTTGGAGCACCGAAATGCTAAGCAAAGCCTGATCTGTTGCCACGGGAACTCCATTATCGGAATTGGTGTATTCAACTTCCACGGTTCCATAGAAGCCGGGCGTTGGGATGAAGGTATAGGTTCCGTCCGCATTCAGGCGCAACTGACCTGCATTGGCCCAGCTGCTGCCATCGTTGGCTACGCCGCCTATATTCACGAAACTGCCGATGCTTCCGGCGGCATCAGGCGTGCCGTCGCCGTCAGAATCGTACTGATAGGCACTTACCGTCATGGTATTTCCTTCCGGATCGGCATCATTGGACAACACCGTGGAGCTGATGGTATCGCCATAGGTAACGGCGTAATCATTGGTAGCAATCACGTTGTTGTACCCTGCGGTAGGAATTGAATCCACAGAAATGGTCAGCCAGGCGGTATCGCAGGCAGAGATGGAACCATCATCGCACACATTATACGGTACGCGCACGGTTCCGGTAAAGCCGGCCGCCGGTGTAAAGGTATAGCTGCTTCCGGTGAAGGTGAGCGTGCCTGCGTTGGCCACAGCGCCTCCGGTCATGCTCGTTCCACTCAGGGTAGCACCGGAACTGATGGTGGCGCCGCTGCCACTTTGATCCAGGAAGGAACCAAAAGTTTGCGTATGCTGTTCAGGATCGAAATCGTTGGTGGAAACGTTGCCGCTCACCGCAGAATCTATCCAGGTATTGTTTACGTCGTTCGCCGCCACGGTTGCGTTTTCAGTTCCTACCAGCATGTATAAAACTCCGGTAGCACACAAGGGCTGCGGTGCAACGGTGGTCACATCACAGATAGAATACGCCACGCGGTCAGGACCAAAATATCCGGTATCCGGCGTGTAGTGGAAGGTTCCGTCGGTGTACATGATTACACGGCCGCCCTGTAAAGTCACCAACGTATCAATAGGCATGGGTGAACCGGGCAAACCGGTAAGCAGCAGCACAGAGTCAACCACCGCAGTTCCGGGGTTTACGTTGATGCTGTCGCCGTTCAGTTCAATGTCGTTGGAGGCCCAGTTTCCGAACACCGAAACATCTACTGTGGTGAATACAAAGTCGTCTCCGGCAAATGGTGGATCATTCAATGAACCATTGGGTTGTTCCACCATGATTTCCAGGGTCGCCTTGTCTGTTGCAGGCGTGCTGCCATTGTCGGTGATGGTGTATTCTACAGAAACAGTTCCGTAGAAACCTGCCACCGGCGTGAAGGTATAAGTACCGTTGGCGTTGAGCGTAAGCGTTCCGGCATTGGCAAAAGGTACTCCGTTGTACGACATACCGCCTACCACTGTTCCAACACCTACTGAACCGGCAGCATCGTTCACTCCGTCGCCGTCGGTATCTCGCTGATAAGAAGTCACGGTGAATGAATTTCCTTCAGGATCCTGATCGTTGGATGCTACCGTTGAGGTAACCGGACCGCCGAAGCTCAGGTTGAAGTCGTTGTTGGCAATTACATTGTTCGGGCTCCAGGAATACATGGAATCCACGCTGATGGTCAGGAAGGCCGTATCGCAGGATATTGGCGTTCCGTCGTCACATACATTATACGGAATGGTTACGGTTCCGGTGAAGCCGGCAGCAGGCGTAAAGGTATAAGTACATCCGCTGAAGGTCAGCGTACCGGCCGGGCTAACCGTGCCGCCGCTGTGGCTAAGGCCATCCACGCTCGCCGGACTTACCAGCTGAGTTCCGCTTCCATCCTGGTTCAGGAAAGAACCAAAGGTTTGGGTATGGGCTTCTACATCCAGGTCATTCAGACATACGTTGCCTGTGATGCTGGTGTTCATCCATGTATTGTTGATGTCATTCGCCGCAACGGTGCTGTTGATGGTTCCCACCAACAGGTTGATGGTTGCCGTGGCGCACAAAGGCTGTGGCGCAACAACGGTTACGTCGCAGATTTCATACGTCACTTCATCCGGACCAACATAAGCGGTTGGCGGCGTATAAATGTACGTACCATCGTCGTAGAACTTCACCGAACCGCCCTGCAGCGTAGTCTTGGTATTCAACAGGGTTGGCGTTCCGGCAAGGGTATCCAGGTCGATGTTGGTGGCAATGGCATTGATGCGGATATCGTCTTTGTCCGGTTCCTGGTCGTTGGAAGCCCAGTTTCCGGTTACAGGAACGTCCACAATGGTATAGGAGAAATCATCGCCGGCATAAGGTGCGGTATTCACACCCGGCGTAGTTCCCAATACCACAATAATCAGTGCGGTACTGTCTTTTGCAGGAGTACCGGCGTTGGTAGTCATTCCGGAGCGCATCATCATCGGACCGCTGAAGGCCGTGGTGGTTGGATCGTCAAGGATCACATAATCCACGTTGATGGTTCCCTTGAAGTAATCGCCATTGAAATAGGTTGGCCAGAACTGGTAGCTACCATTGGCTTCAATCAGTACACGGCCAGCATCTTGAATTGGCCTGCCTGTGAAGTCTTGTCCAGCAACCTGGAAGGCCACACCAATCGTGGCGGTATCGTCGGAAACCAAATCACCGTCGGTATCGCGCTTAATGCCTACTATGGAATAGTTATTACGCTCAGGATCATAATCGTTGGAGAACAAGGAAGAGCCCACAGTATCGCCATAGCTCACGTTAAAGTCAATAGAAGCCAGTACGTTGTTGTTGTTGTCGAGCGGCTTGACATAGATGTCGAGCAATGCGGTATCGTAGGCCACATTGTCGTCATTGTCGTAGATGTAATAAGGAATGACCACGTTACCCGTGAAGTTCTGCGCCGGAGCGAAGGTGTATGCTGCACCGGTAAAGGTGAGTGTACCGGCGGTATCCACATGGTTTCCGTCTTTATCTTTTCCTTTCACAATGCCACCGCTGCTCAGGTGTGCGCCGGTTCCCGACTGGTTCAGGAAGGCCCCGAAGCTCAGCACGTCGCGCTCAGGGTCGAAGTCGTTTCGCACCACATTGCCGACAACGCTGGTATTGATCAGGGTTTTGTTGAAGTCGTTTACTGCAATTACCGAGTTATAGGTAACAGCCTGTGGGGTAAAGGTGAAGAATACCACCACCTTGGCCGTATCATACAGTACCGACGGACCTGCGCATCCACCTACGTCAAAAGTATCCTTGACTATGTATTCAAAAGAATCCGCACCCACAAATCCGGGATTGGGGACGTATTTCAGCAATCCATTAGGAAGGAATTGAACGGTTCCCTTTTTGGCCTGTAAAACGCCTGAATTCACAAAAGGAATCAGGTCATCGCCATCTGGATCCAAGTCATTGTTCAGCAGATAATCAAACCATTGGTTGTTCTGACCTGCAACGATGGAGTCATTTTCAGCGATAGGTTTCGCATTAGCTCCAACGGATGGTACAGTTATCAGAATGCGCCCGGTATCCTTTGCTGCGGGAAAACCATCATCGGTAATCACATAAAGGAAACTATCTGACCCATTAAATGGTGTAGGGGTTCTGTTCGGAGTATATAAAATTTTTCCTTGCGACACTGTTGCCGTGCCAAACAGAGGATTTGTAAGTATCGAAACATTGACAATTTTGTTGCCATCAGGATCGGTATCGTTGAGTATAACATCAACGGCTCGTTCCTGACAAGGACCGGTAATGGCCACGTCACGCACGGCAATCGGCTGACGGTTTAAAATTCTGACGATCAGCATGGCCGTGTCCTTACCGGGAGCAGAACACTGTCCTACCGTTGGCTGAGTCACGCTGTAATAAACGGTATCTACGCCTGTTTGCCCGGCATAGCTGTCGTAGCGGATGTTGCTTCCGCTCAATGAAGCCACACCTTTGGATCCCTGACGAACAATTTTGGTTGTCAGTGTAGCCCCTCCCGGATCAATGTCGTTGGCCTGTACATTGACGGTGACATTTCCACCTCCAACAGAAATGGTTGCTGAGTCCTTAACAGCATTTGGATTGCCAATACGGCAAAGAACTCTGAAACAGCCTGAATCTACATGTACGCCGTCAGTGAACAAATATCGAACCCTACCCCAGCCACTGAATCCTTGGTTTGGCGTAAACGTAATCACATTTCCACTATAAGTGGCCGTACCATTGAGCACGGTAACGATGCCCGTGATATATAAGGAGTCATTTTCAAGATCTCTGTCGTTCAGGATCACATTCCGACGCGACACATTTGGCCAGGCGATGGTATCAAAATCCGTTCTTGCTTTGGGTGCGGTATTGTCAAAAGCCTTACAACCTGAAATTACGGAGTACGTAATGTTCAACCTTGGCCGAGTTGCAGCGGCAGCTTCATTCGAATTATATACCGCCAGAACGTTCCTTGAATAATTGCCGGTTCTGCGAAGCCGCACACCAAGGTTGGTACTCGGTGTTTCAATCCACTTCTGAACGGTGTCGTTCAGGCTTGTACTGGTTACATAGCCGGTCGTCGCTAAACCCGTATTGATGGTTCCAATGACCGTTGACGTAACGTCACCACCTGATGTTCCCCAAGCCACGCCGGTACGACGGTTATTCCAGGTTACACTGGCGGTTCTGAACGAGTCGCGGCTGGTTGCTGATGCATTGGCAATCGCCTGGATGTCGTTGCTCATGTTCGACGAACCTCCATTTCTGTAGAGCTGGATGTTTGAAGACAACACTTTGGCAGTTGAAGAAATGGACGACAAATCCCATTGCAGCACCGAACGGTATTCACTGCTCGCGTTCGCACCAGACCCTACATTTAACGCAGTGTTTGCACCAAAGTTGGTGGTAGCATTCTTTTGATATAAGTACGCATCTCTGCTTGGAGCAAAACTTACGCTGGTATTGGTGGCTGTTCCTGCATATTGATTTGCCGGACAACCATCAGGAATTATATGCACGATAACGCGCGCCGGATCACTAACCACGCCCAAGTTGTTTATGGTTGTGTACCAAAATGTGTCCGAAGTTCTGTTGTCGAAATTTGGCTGATAACCCACAACCCCATTTCGTCCGCAAGAAACTATGCCTCGCTTGGGATAGGTACTGATGCTGAACAAGCTGTCCTTTAAACCAAATTGTTCAATATCGTTTTGAGCTACGTTTAAGTATGCCAGGCGGTCTTCGATGATGGAGAATACGTCATTCACCGGAGACGGTTTCTTTTCACGACACCCGTGGCGTTCTGCAAGAACAGCATCTATTTCCGGTGTTCTATTCGATACGCTTCCTGTAAAGCGAATGCGCATCCACCGGGCATTATTTACGTTTGAAACAACCGCGTCGGTGTAAAATGTACCAACGGTATGCGAAGCTTGAACCCTTGTAAATACACCGCTGCCAATGGTCCATGTGCGGCCATCGGAACTGAGGTCCACGTTCAATGTGGCATCTGTACCACCTCCTGAGGTTTTCCCTATGGGTTTCCAGGTTATATAAAAGGTATCCCCCGACGATTTCAAGGCCATGTTTAGCAAGCCTAAAACCATGGTATCACCGGTAGCGTCAAACTGGCAACCGGTTCCATCAGGAAAGCCGAGCGCGTTTTCAGGATCATTAACGGCTGCTCCTCCAAGCGTGCCCAATCCATCCTGCGCACCACTGAGTAAGGTATCACCAAACTCATCCTCCAACATGTCCCATTTTTCGCTGCCCCAACAGCCAAAAGCATCACGTGCACCTACCGTAATCACCACAAAGCCATTCGTACAGGCGGGTGTGCCATTGTTGTCGCATACCTTATATCTTATGGTGTCGCTGCCACCAAAACCTAAAGGCGCTTCATAATAAAGTTCACCGCTGGAACTCAAGGTAGCCTTGCCAAATTTGGCACTGATTAAAGATGCGCTTAACACTTGACTTTCAGGATCAGAATCATTGCTCAGCACGTTTAATCCGGCTGATGCCACACCTGAACAGCTGGTGGCAATGCTGATGGTTTCATTCGCCACTACCGGAGCGCTGTTGGAACCGGATGCGGAAATCTGGAACGACCAGGAATAGAATGCTTCGCGGCCGCAACCGTCTTTGGCAATTACGCTCACGTAGCAATCGGTGGTGGAAGACACGTTGGGCGCGGTGAACACCAAACGGGCCGAGTCGCTGCCCACGGTTGAAGGAGTAAGGGTTCCGCCGCAGGCGGAAATCCAGCGGAAGGTATAAGAACCGGAACCGCCGGCAATCTTCACCCCAAAGTTCAGGGTGCCGTTCTTCAATACGCGACTGGAAGAAGCGCTTTGGCTTGCCACGCGGATGGCATTCGTATTGTTAGAGGTGGCAGTTCCACCAAAGGCAGAAGACAAACTGAAGTTGAAGAAGGCGCGCTGTGCCGCAATATTCGCGGTGGTTGGCGTGCCTTTGCTTGGGTTGTGGCGGTGTCCGCCTTCGTACATGATCATACCGGCAGCGGTATCGCCCATGGCATAACCCCAGGCTACCACCGCAGCTTCGCGGGGCGCACTGCCACCGGAAATATGATCGGGATCCCAAACGCCCACCTTCGTGGTACTGCGCCATCCACCACCCGACACAGGAATGTAAATCTGTTCGGAGCCGTTTTGCATGGCGGCATCAAGGCTGCCCAAAAACTGCATCACCGGATCGGTAGGATGACGGTATGAATATGGAACCGTACCCTGGGTATGGCTTGTATAGAATATTAAGGTATTCTTCGGATTGGCGTAACCACTGGAAGAACCTGCTGCTGTTCCTGTTTTGTTGGCCAGGAAGTTGGTTTGTTCGCTCAGGTTGGAAGGATTCACCATGTTTTCCAGGGCGCTCACCGCGTGGCAGGCCGCCCAGATGGAACCGCGACAGCCGCCGGAAGCGGTACTTTTGGTCCAGGTGAACAATTTTGAGTGTGTGCTCCACACCGGATCGGCATGAGGCATAATGTACAGGTCATGACAGCAGTTCAGCAGCTTCGGATCGATGAAGGTTACCGAGCTGTCAGGAATTTCAGCATTGGTCAGGTAAGGCTTGGCCACGCTGCCGTTTTGAAGGTCGAGCAGGAAACTCCAGCGCGGAATGTTCAGCAACGTACGGTACACCGGCAATTGAACATCAGCGGTGGTGGTAATTCCGGAAACCCCTTTGGTAACCCAAGTGGAGATGATGGAATTTACGGCTGCCGTGCGGTACGGCGTGGTAATCACAAAGGCACCTGTTTTAAAAGCTGTCGCGCCAATGGTAAAATCAACACCATCCTTGTCTTTGGATGGATTGATGCACCACTTCACCGGAACCTGCGCACCTTTCATCAGGTTGTACAGCATGCCATAAGCCTTTAAGGTACTTACGCTCTGGGTACCGCCCATGTCCACCACAAACGATCCGGTAGGAATCGTTTCGTAGCTGAGCGACTGCGCCTTCAACGGGCCGTGCATCAGCCATGAAATACCACTCAGAACAGACACCGTCAGCGTGCGCCGAAGGGCCGTTTTTAAGGACATTTTAAAAGGATTACGGGGCTTGAGGGGAAAAACTTCTTTCATCTTCAAAATCGGGTATGTTTCCACTTTTTGTTCTTCCCACAAAAAGAACCTCAGCGCCGTTTTTCATTTGTAGAAGTAATTCTACAAAATGCGGTTTTACCTAAATTTTGCTTGATTTACTTTCTGTGGAATTTTTCTTACACAAACCCGTGCCAAATATGGAGCTCGGCTTCATGGTTGAAATTGCTGATTACTGAACTTCTTAAGCCATTTCAACGCCATTTTCCGATACACATAAGTTCGTAAACTTTTGTTGCAGTCAGCGTTGGATTGTGAATGATTTGTGGATGATTACTTTTGCCCGATTGAACCAACGCACTTGAACCCACATCATAAAATCAGGTTCCCTTTTCTGTGCTCCGGAATGATCGGGATATTGCTGTTCATCCATTCCATTCATGCACAGCAACGTACTGCGGTGGTGCAACTGCAAACCGATCTGAACAAATACTTGTTGCAGAACACCATTGCCGGTATCTGCAGCGACTCGCTCGGCGGCATTTGGGCAGCGACCCAATTTGGCATCCTGCACTCTGACGGAACAGATACCCGTTTGATCCATACAGGAAACGATACTTCAATAAAATCAAATAGATTTAATGGAATTTATTACCTGCCGGAAGCAGGTTTTCATATTGCCGTAAACACCGCCATGCAGATGTTCCGCCTGGGAAAATCAGGTCGGATGTATCCATATAAAATCAGGAATGACGAACGGCTAATTACGCATAGCAACCGCGCATTCCTGATCAATCAGCATGAATGGAACCTACCCGCCTCACTCCAGCCCATCATACCTGTTGACCTTTACCATTACGACCGCAAGCTTTGCGGTTTTTATGTGCTGGATACATGGTACGGCGTTCCAGCTGCAGGTGGCAGAAAGAACAAGTACTACATCAAGCAAACCAAAGGTGATAATACCTTTGTGCGCGACGATAATGAACTTTTCTTCTATGTTCATGGTGTATTAAAATACCACAATACCATGCTGCAAGGGTATGAAGATGTGATTTGCCTTGAAGACAGTTTAATTGTGGTGCGTCAAAAAAGCGGTCTGTATTTTTTCAATTTGAACAGCGGTATGCTCCAAATTACCGGCAGCCTGGAACCCTTGCGTATTGGAGAAGCCATCGTTATTTTTCCTGTAGATCACACCACCTATTATTTAGGTACATACAATTATGGAATCGCGGAGCTAAACCTCATGCCCGTGGAGGTACTCAATGGTCCCATTCCCTCCATTCATAAAAACCTCTACATCTATTCGTATGCACGAACCTTAGATTCTGTTTTTCTTACCACATACGAAGGTTTAATCAGGTTGTCGCATAGCATAAAAAACAGCGCAAAGCTTTGGAGTTCACCGGTAAGCAGCAGCAGCCTGCTGGTAGATGATGAACAGCGGGTGTGGACCAGCATGAATCGGGATGTGGGCTATTTCAACATGCGCACCAACAAGTTCATTTCGTTTGGTCAGGTGCCATACACACCGCATGTATTTTTCAAACACCAGGGTGCGTTGTACTTTACGGTTTACGAACATCTGTATCGAATAGAACCTGAATCAAAGCAGCTAGTTTACTTGAAACAATACAACGAAACCCGACGCTTCTATGGGATCCGTCACATGGGTAACAAAACCTTTCTGCTCAGCGATCATGGATTGATTCAGCTGGACCACAACCTGAATGCAGTGGCCCAAAAATACCAAGGTTACATCATCCGCGATGTTGTGGAAACGCCCCAAGGGATGTATGTGGCTACTTATGGCGACGGTTTGCATCTGCTCAAAGCGGATGGAACGGGAAAGCGGATTTTTCAGGATCGCTTCGGCTGGAGCAGTGCCGCCTTGAGCATGCGCTACGACAGCCTGCGAAAGCGTTTGTGGCTGGTATGCAATAAAGGAATATTCATTCTTGGATTGAATAAAAATGGATTGCCCGGACCCGCACAGCACCTGTTGGCCTGTGGTTCAGAATTGCCCTGCACAGAATTAAACGGCGGAGATTATGAGGTAAGACCCGAAGATCTTTATTATTATTTTCCTTCGAACAACGGACTGATGAAGGTTCCCATCAATTGGAACACGGGGAAAACCAGTCAGGAATATCTGCTCAAAGGAGTAGTTTCCAATGGTAAGAACATCCATATTTCCGACCAAATCTACCTCCCTGCCGCACATAGAAACATTATTTTCAAACTCCTGCTTCCCTTTTCTTTTCACGAAGAAAATGAAGAACAGGAATACCGCCTTTTACCATTATTCCAAAATTGGCGGCCCATTCCGGAAAACCGGCAACTGTTGTTTTCACAACTCCCTCATGGATCTTACACCTTATGGATCAGAAATGCCAATGGTGAACGCCGCATCACCACCATACATGTAGCACGCTTCTGGTTCCAGGAACCGCTGTTTCACCTCTCGGTTGTTTTGCTTTTGGTGGGTGTAATAGTGCTGTTGATTTCCTTACGCACCCGCACCCTGCGCAACAGAAGCGCAGCACTGGAAAGGGCTGTGGCCCAAAAAACCGAAGCCCTAAACATCAACCTGAAACAACTCGAAGCTTCACAAAAACAGGTTGCAGATGAAACCGCCATCAGGGAAAACATGAACTCGGTATTACTGCACGACATACGCAGCCCGCTCCTGTTTCTTACTCAGTCAAGCTACAACCTGAACAACAAACTCAAACTTCGCTATCCGGAATTGTTCGATGCGGCCAATGTGCTGGCCGGCACGGTTAAAGACCTGTACATCCTGTCCAGCGATTACATCACCTGGTTAAAAAACCGAAAATCAGGCCTTGGGCCCGAACCCGAAATACTGAGCCTGAACCACCTGATAGAAGAAACCCTCAGCTTCTACCGTCCCATCATCAGCACGGCCAACAACAACATTAACTATCACTGCGCACCGGAAGATCAGCGAAGAATGTTCTGCACCGACGGTCAGCTGCTGCGCTGCGTGCTCCGGAACCTCATCGACAACAGCAACAAATTCACCAAAAACGGAAGCATCCGCGTGGAACTGAACCACGAACCCGGTTGTGCCATAGTCACCGTGCACGATAACGGCGATGGACTTCCTGCGCGGATCCTTACCACTTATGCCCGCCGCAGTAAAGACAAACCAAATTTGTGGACCTTAAAGGCAATGCAATCAGAGGAAATTGGCATGAATATGATTCTGCAGTTCACCGAAATGATCCAAGGCGTGATTACCTACGAGCGCCAGTCTGATGAAACCAGCAAATTCCGGCTCATCCTGACCGAACTGCAACGTCAGGAATCCTCCGAAGATGAATCATTGAAGTCGATGCCATAAGTGTAGGCCAGCTTCAGGATTTCTGTGTAGCTGCTCACCTGCAGCTTCTCATAAATGCGTGCCTTATACGTTGAAGCCGTGGAAGGCTTGATGTTAAACGCATTGCAAATCTCAGAATTTGACTTACCGTGTACCAAAGCTGTGGCAATGTTCAATTCCTGCAGCGACAAGGAAGAAAATGGGTTGTCCGTCTGCCCTTGCTTTGGTGGTGTCCAATTGGGTAATGTGCCCAAAACATGCTTCAGTGCATCGCGCAGTTGTTCCACACCATCATTCTTGCAGATATACGCTATGATATGCTGTTGGTCAAGTTGCTTCTCCAGCAACTCCCGAGGATACATCGTAAAAACAACCAACGGAACCCGCGCAGACAAACGTTGAATTTGCGCTACCGATTCACCAGGACTTACACCCGGTATTTTCACATCCGAAATCAGCATGTGTACCTCGTGGTTGTTCAACAGCCGTTCAGCCTCCATGAATGACTCCGCCTCGTACACCTTGCTGGAAGTCCACTCCTGACGGATCATCTGCTTGATGCCAAAACGCACAATTTCGTGATCATCCAAAAGCAAAAAATGCTGATGCAGGTTTTTTTCCTTGCGCTGATTTGGATGGGACATCGGCAATTTTCCGCAAACGCTTAATAAAGATTCTGCCCACAAATATAACTTAATGCCTATTCATAGGTTCTTTTTGGCTTTCATGAATTTTTGACCATTTGAAAATCAAGCATCCATGTTTCAGGTTCGCCGCCTTTTGCTCCATTTGATGGCGGGCAGGTTTCGAAAACCACACACACAATTACAATACTTACCTTAAAGATATTTCCTATTCGATAAAGATTATAGCTTTTTAATAAACTTTATTGACTTTCATGCGATTTATTGTCCTTAACTACAGATTCCCTTTTTGAGCTGTTATTTCGCTGCATGGAATTCAGCTTTATCCTGGTCAATCCTGCCTATGCGCCACATGTGGCCCTGATCCAACTCAACCGCCCCAAGGAACTGAACGCCCTGAACCTGCAGCTGATGGGCGAAATCCGCGATGCCCTGAAGGTGCTCGATGACGATGATTCCGTGCGCGCCATCGTGATTACCGGCAATGAACGGGCCTTTGCTGCCGGTGCCGACATCAAGCAGATGGCCGGAAAAACCGCCGTGGACATGCTGCTGATCGATCAGTTCAGCACTTGGGATTCCATCCGAAAAACGAAAAAACCCATCATCGCCGCCGTTTCCGGCTTCGCCCTGGGCGGAGGTTGTGAACTGGCCATGCTCTGCGACATCATCATTGCCAGCGAAACAGCCCAGTTCGGCCAACCGGAAATCAATATTGGTGTGATGCCGGGCGCAGGCGGAACACAACGCCTTACCCGCGCTGTGGGTAAAGCCCTGGCCATGGAAATGGTGCTCAGCGGAAGGTTCATCAGCGCCGAAGAAGCCAAAGCAGCCGGCCTGATCAACAAAATTGTGCCTGTGGAATTATACCTGGAGGAAGCCGTGAAGATGGCCGCTTCCATCGCCGCCAAATCGCCCATCGCGGTGCAGCTGGCCAAGGAAAGCGTGCTCAAGGCTTTTGAAAGCAGCCTGCAGGAAGGTTTGTTCTTCGAACGGAAAAACTTCTACATGCTCTTCGCCACCGAAGACCAGAAGGAAGGCATGAATGCCTTCGTAGAAAAAAGAAAGGCCGATTTCAAAGGACGCTGATCCCCTGAAACCGGCCTGTCCTGTTTTTCCTGTGCGTTAATCCTGCAATACCAGCCTGAACCTGGCGCAGATGTGCTGTCCATCGGCGCAAACGTAGTACAAGCCGGGCTCGAGCTCATCCAACATCAGTTCCACATCGTTGCGGCCTGCCGTTCCTGCGTATTGCAGGCAACGTGCCTCACTTCCGCTGGAACTCAAAATGCGGATGTCCACGGGCTGGGCCTCACCCAGCATGAATGCCAGCCTGCTCGAGCTGCGCGCCGGATTTGGATACAGCACGGCCTGCGTGGCCGCGTCGCCCTGAGCATTTGTGCTGCATACCGGCCCCATCAACACCGATCCGTCGGTACCTGATATGCGCAAGCGGTAGGCGTTGAAGCCCGGTGCCGGACGTTCGTGTTTCCACCAATAATGTTTCAACTCCCCCGGAACTCCGGCTGCGTCAACCGTGGTGAGCAGCTTCCAGTTCCGTCCGTCGGTGCTGTGCAAAACCGCAAATTGTTCCTTGCCGTCCGTGGGCACCGCCGCCCATTGGACAAGTACGCCCGAGGCCGCTTCAGCGCAGCGGAAATGCGTTAAGGTAATCGGGAGCGGCGAAGCAAAGTCGAACAGATAGGTGGCAATTCTTCCCGTTTCTCCCGTAGAATCCATATAGGAATATTGGAAGGAAGTGCTGCTCTGCCCGGCCAGCTTGAACTTGATAAACAGGCTGTCAGGATTGAAATTGGGGATGACGTACTTGCTGCGTGTGGAATCCCAGTAATCCAACACCACAAACACATCGAAGAAGCTTTGCACCGTTCCGTTCACAGGATAGGCCAGCACGGCTTCATTGGTATCGGGAAGGGTTTCCAGCACCAAGGTATAGCGCGAGCCTCCGGTCAGGCCGTTGATGCGCCCGTCTTCCAGATCAAAACCCGATAGTTTGCCCGGCATATCGGTGCTGCTTCCTGAATTGAAGGTGGTATCGTTGGTTCCGCTCAGCGCATTCAAACGCAGCATGCGTTCAAAACCACCTTTGGGCGCGCCGGTTCTCCAGGTAATGGAATCCGGATGTACCGTATAGGTTTTGTCGTGGGCAAATGGCAGATAGTTCAGTCCGAAATCCAGTCCGGTGGCATCATTACTGCCCGTAATCAAGGGAAGCAAACCATTCACCGGTGTATCGTTTCCGGTGCCGGCGCTGTTGTTGCTGCCCAGCGCTTCAGCACTGTAAGTCCACTGAACAGGCAGGGTGCGCGCAGGCGCGGTACTTCCCGGTGCAGCCACAACGGTGCTCAACACAATGTTGAAGCTGTCGTGCGCCCAGCCTCCTTCAAAGGCATAGGTTCCGTCGCTGCGCACCTGAACGCTGTCGGCCACAATACCCTGATACAGCAGGTAGGCATACAAGGGTACACCGGATGGATTGTTGAATCCGGGACCGCTCGGCGTGCCGCCATTACCATCATGGCGCACCGTGCCTGAAATCGACACCGCCGCCTGTCCAACCAACAGATACACAGTTCCCGATGCACACAGCGGTGTAGGCGAAACGGACGTTACGTCGCAAATGGTGTATGTGGCTCTGTCCGGACCGTAATACGCAGCATCCGGAGTGTACAGGAAACTGCCATTGGCGTAGAAAATGATCACTCCTCCGGAATCTGTGGCCACGGTATCCAGCGGCAGCGCCAAACCGGAAAGACTGCCCAACAATACCGGATTTATTCCGTCGTTGAACAAGATTGAATCACCGTTCGGTTCCAGGTCATTCACGGCCCAGCGTCCCCAAACACTGCTGTCGCTGCGCGTCACGGCGAAATCATCACCGGCAAACGGCGGATCGTTGAGCACCCCGTTGGGTTGCATGCGTTGAATGACCAACAGGGCATCATCGGCAGCAGGAACGGTGGCAGAATCCTGAATGGTGTAAGCAATAAAGACCTTACCGTAGAAACCCGGTGCAGGTGTGTATGTAAAATCCCCATCCGCATAGAGGATCAACGTACCGGCATTGGAATCGAGACTGCCATAAAGGTCGCGACCGCCAACGGTGTAGGTATTTCCCGGTATGGCTGTGGTTTCTGGTATGCCATCGCCATCGGCGTCATATTGCCATTGAACAAGGGCAAATCCGTCGCCTTCGGGATCTCCGTCGTTCACCAAAACATTGGAAGTAAGGGCTGAATCGTAACAAACGGCGTCGTCGTTGTTTGCAATTACATTGTTGTAAAACCTGCGCGGCAAAGAATCCACGCTGATGCGCAACAACGCGGTATCGCAGGCGGAAGGCACGCCGTCATCACAAATGGAATAGAATACCTCTGCCGTTCCGGTAAACCCGGATGCAGGGTAGAACGTATAGGAACAGCCGGTGTAATAAAGCAGGCCTGCAGTATCGACCGGATTGCCCGACATGTCGAAACCGGAAATCAGCGCCGGACTGTTGAATCCCTGAAAGCTGCCATCGGTGCTGAGCATATTCCCAAAGAACTGGGCATGTTGCTCCGGGTCGAAGTCGTTGGTGCATACATTTCCTGATACCGGAATATCCTGCCAGGTATTGTTGAAATCATTGACGGCAATGGTTGGATCTTTCGGAGAAACAAGCAGATAAATGGTTCCCGACGCGCACAAAGGTTGTGGTTCAACGCTTGTTTGGTCGCAGAGGGAATACACCACACGGTCGGGGCCAATAAAATCGGGGGCAGGCTGGTAGGTAAAGCTGCCGTTGCTGAACAGAAACACCGTGCCGCCCTGAACCGTGGTGAGTGTATCCAGCGCCGTTCCGGCGGAAGGTAAAGCGCCAAGCAACAGCGGCAACGCCGTGCCGTTCACACGAATGGAATCACCATTGGGTTCCAGGTCGTTGGCTGCCCAGTTCCCTGTGACAGGCCGGCCCACCTGCGTAAGCGCCAGGTCGTCGCCGGCAAAAGGCCGATCGTTCAGCAATCCGTTTGATGGAAGCACGGTGATGAACAGGAGTGCTTCATCGGTGGCCGGAAGATTTCCGCTGTCGCGGATGGTATAAGAAAGAACTGCAGTTCCATAATATCCGATGGACGGAGTGAAACCAAATGTTCCATCCATGAATGCTACAAAACTTCCGGCATTCGGCCAATGCGTTCCATCGGCATCCAAACCACCCACATTGATGGTATCACCCATATTCCCTGCCGCATCGGGAACGCCATCTCCGTCGCTGTCGTATCGGAAGGCATACAGGGCAAAGGCATCACCTTCCGGATCTGCATCATTGCTGAGCATTCCACCTTGCACGGGCAAGGCATACGTGATCAGGTAATCGTTGGTGGCCAGCAGGTTGTTGCCATTGGTGCTGGCCAGTGAATCCACGCTGATGCGCAACATCGCGGTATCGCAGCGGAAGGGGAAGAAATTATCGCAGGCAACATACCAAAGGTCGGCATGGCCCGTGAATCCTTCCGCAGGCAAGAAGCGATAACCGCAGGGACGCGTGATGAACAATCCTGCGGTATCCAGTGGGTTTCCTTCCATGTCAAAACCGGATATGATGGCTGTATCGCCCAAACGACGGAATCCGCTGTCGTTGACATAAAAAGCATCAAACGTGTGCAAACCGGGTTCTATATCATTGGTGCAGACTGCCCCTTCCACCGGCGTATTCATCCAGGTGTGGTTCACGTCGTTTACGGCAATGGTGGAGTCGTTGTATCCAACCAGGAAATAAATGGTGGCTGTGGCGCAGCGCGGCGGACTGAACACCAAAGGTTCGTCGCACAAGGTGTATCGAACCTGGTCAGGACCGATATATCCCTCGGCCGGCATGTACCGAAACTGCCCGTTGGCGAAGAATGTAATGGTTCCGCCACTGTCTGTAGTCATGGTATCCAATGGCAAAGCACTTGTGGGCAATCCGGCAAGTTGGATGCGTAAAGCACTGCCGTTCAGCCTTACACTGTCGTTGTTGAGTTCCACATCATTGGCCGCCCAGGAGGCGGAAACAGGCACCCCTGATTCTGTAAATACGAAATCATCGGCAGCAAAAGGACGTTCATTATCCGGGTTGTGGTGTTCCAGTACTTCAATCTTCAGCAACGTCGTATCGCGGGCAATACCGGAGCCATTGTCGTACAGGAAATAGGAGGCAAACACTGCACCGATGAAGCGTGTGCCGGCAAAAGTATCGGCTTGGAAGTAGCTGTTCCCTTTGGCATCAATGCTCATGCGGCCGGCCCGGTATAGTGGTTGGCCGAGGTAGTCAATGCCGCCCACAAATACGGTATCGCCGGGCGCAACGTAGGTGTCCGGGATGGCGTCGCCATTGGCATCCATCATCCATCCTGAGAGGTAACTCGAATCACCTTCGGCATCATCGTCGTTGTACAACAGCTGCACCTGGATGGGTTCTTTGCAGGTTAACAGCACATCCGGTTCCGCGATGAGACCATTGGCCGTAAAGCTGCGGATGGGATCTACGCTGATGTTCAGGTAGGCGGTATCGCAGGCGGGCGAAAGCAAGTCTGCGTCGCAAATTCCGTAGGGAACACGCACCAAGCCGGCAAATCCGGGTGCGGGGCGGAACACATAGCTTCCGTTGCTTCCGAAAAAAAGTGTTCCTGCGAATGCTGTGGGTTGCCCATTTTGCATCATGCCCTGCACCGTATCGCCACTGTTCAGCAGCGCACCACTGCCATCCTGCCGGAAGAAGCTGTTGAAGTGCACGGCGTGAAACTCCAGGTCGAAATCATTGGTGAGCACCTGTCCGCCCACAGGCATACCTTTCCAGGTATTGTTGTTGTCGTTGATGGCGTAGGTAAGGTTGGCTGCGTCGGCAGCAGGCGCGTACAACACCAGCGCATAAACGGTGGCGGTATCATACAGCGGAGTCTGCGGCGGACAGCCAATTCCGGTAATCTGCGTGCTGTCGCGGATGATGTATCGGAATGAGTCCAGACCTGTAAAACCGGCATCAGACGTATAGGCCAGCAAATTGCTTTTGGGAAACCAGCGCAGGCTACCATGTTTTGGCTTGGAGAATGCACTGTCGTAACGCAGCAGCAGCGGTCGGCCGTCGGGATCGGCATCGTTGTCCAGCGGACGCAGGAAGTAAGGTATCTGCGTGGTGGTTTCGAACGTATCGTTCAGGGCCAATGGCTTCTGGTTGATGCCGGTTTGCACCTGCACATACACCCAGGCACTGTCGTAGGCCGGCGGATTGCCGTCGTCTGAAATGAAATATTGGAAGCTGTCCAAACCCGTGAAGGGCGTGGCGCCGCTGTTTCCGGTATATGTAATTTTACCGGCCACAACCACTGCGCTGCCGTTTTGCGGCAAGATGGAAATACCACCGATGCGCACCTGGTTCCCATCGGAGTCGTTGTCGTTATTCAACACTGCAATGGCGATGGTTTCGCAGGGTTCCGCCCAGGCGGAATCTTCCCGCGCCAGCGGCGGTCGGTTCAGGATGCGCACCACCACAAAAGCGGTATCCCATTGTTGTTCGCTGCATTGCCCGGCCGCCGGCTCGCTGATGCGGTACCAGAATGTATCCAGCCCGGTAAGCGTCAGCAATCCGGTGTATTTGATTTGCGTGCCAAACACTTCGGCAACGCCCTTCTTCGGCGGCAGCAACAACTCCGGAGTGAGGCTTGTACCTTCCGGGTCGTAATCATTGGCCAGAACATTGACGTTCAGTGAGCTTCCGGAGGTGGGCAGCGTTGCAGAATCCTTCACGGCCACAGGAGGCGCATTCAGACAGGTGATGAAATACCAGCCGGTATCCAGGAGGCTTCCATCGCTGATGCGGTACAACACATATCCGGTTCCGTTGAAGCCGGCCGATGGCGTGAAGGTGATGGTATTCCCGCTTACCGAAGCCGAGCCGCCAAAAACCTTGTACAGCGGAGTGGTGGCAGCCAGACTGAGGGTGCTTCCCTGTGGATCCTGATCGTTGGAAACCACATTTCGAGACACCGACGATGGGAAGGTCACGGTATCGTAATCGGCAACAATCAGCGGTTTTTGGTTGGGTATCGTTTGACAGCCCGCCACAGTGGAATAACGGATGCGCAACACGGGATCGCGGGCTGCATCATCCGATTCAAATTGCGCCAGACTGCTCTTCTTGTACACGCCGTTGCGTTTGGCAAGCAGCCCCAGGTTGTTGGCGGGTGTGCTCACCCAATCCTGCACGAGCGTATTCAACTGGCTGCTGTAATGCCAGGCATTGTTGGCAGATCCACCCGAACCGGTATTGATTTGCCCATACAAGGTGGTGCCGTAATCGCCCCCTGCCGTGGACCAATTGTTTGCGTTGGCGCGGCGGTTCCAGGTCACCTGATTTTCTACGAAAAGGCCGCTGCCATTCACCTGAAAAAGATCTACCGTTACGTTGTCTTTGCCGCCATTTCGGAACAGTTCCAGGCGTGAATCCAACACATTGGCTGTGGTGGGAATGGCCGCACCGCCGGTGTTCAGGTTGAAATACAGCACGGAACGGAATTCTTTATTGTTGCGGTCGCCCCAACCCATTTTTAAACGGTTTTCATTGCCGTAATTGGTGGTGGCACGCTCCTGTCGTAAGTATGCATCCCGGTTTACAAGCACTGTAATGTTGGTATCGGTGTACGAACCACCACGCTGTCCGCTGCTGCATAAATCGGGCTGTACATGAATCACCACGCGGGCACTGCTCTGCA
>CAZPHB010000007.1:50070-94791 GCA_964586595.1 uncultured Flavobacteriaceae bacterium
CCGCTGCTGCATAAATCGGGCTGTACATGAATCACCACGCGGGCACTGCTCTGCATGTTCCGCGCATTCACTACGTTATAGGTAAAGGAATCCATGCCATCGAAATCATTGAATGGCGTATAGCTTACCGTTTGGTCGGGGTTGATGCTGGCATAGCCATGATACGGACCATTGCTGATGCGCAGCACTGAATCAGGCAGGCCGGCAGCGCCTTTCACCCATTGCAATACCGGAATCCGGGCGGATTGATCTTCCAGGATGTTCACGCGACCGTTTTCTGCAACAGACTGTATGCCATTGCAGCGGTACTGCCGGAATTCCACCGCATCAATCTGTGGCTTTCTTGCCGCGTTGGCCGTAATGGAAAAACGGATGTATCGCGCACCTGAAAGTGGATTTTTCAGTGTATCGGTGATAAAAGAAACATCACTTCGGGTATAAGATGCTGCATTTACCCAGCTGCTCCCATCGGTGCTCAGTTCCACACTGAGGGTTGGATTGCCTGCGCCGCTGTTGCTCACCGGTTTCCAGTGAATCAAAATGGTATCCAGGTTTTGCTTCATGGTTTCAGTGGTATTGTTGGTGAAACCCACGGGCAGACGGTCTGCGGCATTGTCGAGTTCACAGCCCACGCCGTCCGGATCGTAATAGGCATGTTCCACATCGTCGGCATTTCCGCTTGCTGTGGTATCTAAGCCAACAACAAGTCCTGCTAGGAAGGTGTCATTGGTATATACATTTCCCAGGCCCCAGAGTTCGTTACTCCAGCAGCCATAGCTGTTCTGCGAGCCGACCTGAATCACCACATTACCATTGGAACATGCGGGTGTTGGACTGTTGTTGTCGCAAGCTTCGTATTGCACATAAGCAAGCCCGGAAAACAATCCATTGCCGCTGTTGGGTCTGAACAACAGATTGCCATTGCTGCTCAGCGTTGCCGTGCCGTTGGTTACGCTCAGCAAACGGGCCGTAAGGGTTTGCCCGTCGGAATCATTGTCGTTGGCCAGTACGTTCAGGCTCAGGGATGTTTGTCCGTAGCAAGACGCTGCGATGGTTCCACTGTCGTTGCGCACCGTTGGCGGACGGTTGGCAGCTGCCGGAGAAATACGCACCGGCCAAGAGAAAAAGGTTTCCCGGCCGCAGCCATCTTTGGCGATGGCGGTTACAAAACAATCGGTGAGGCTGCTTACGGAAGGGGCCGTAAAACTTACATAGACAGAATCACTGCCTGCCTGCACAAAACTCAAACTGCCCCCGCAGGTATTGCTGAGGCGAAATTCATAGTTGCCACCGCCACCGGCTACACGCATGCCAAAATTCAGGCTGTCGCCCTGCAACACATTCGCTCCGGAAGCCCAGTGGGAAACCACGCGCACCGCATTGCTCCTGGTGCCATCCACGCCGATGGTTGCATTCAGGCTCATGTTGAAAAATGCCCGCTGGGCAGTGATGTTGGGTGCTGCAGCAGCTTTATTGTGGCTGTGGCCGGCTTCGTACATCACCAATCCTGCATCGGGGTCGCCCTTGGCCGGTCCCCAGGCCAGAACTGCTGCTTCGCGAGGTGCGGAACCTGCCTGACTGTGGTCGGGATCCCACACACCCACTTTTGTGCTGCTGCGCCAGCCGCCTCCGGACACAGGTATGAATATTTGTTCTGATCCATTGGTAGTTGCGCCATCCAAACTCCCCAAAAACTGCATTTCCGGGGCCGTGGGGAAGCGATAACTGTAGGGCGGTGTGCCATCGCTGTGGTTGGTCCACAGCATCAGCGAATTCTCCGGGTCGGCATAGCCGTTGGTGGCCTTCGCCGCGGTGCCCGTTGATGTACTCAGGAAATTCGTTTGCTGGCTCAGATTCGACGGATTGACCATGTTTTCCAGCGCACTCACGGCATGACAAGCGGCCCATAAGCCTCCGCGACAACCTCCGTCTGCCACCTTTTGCGTCCATGTAAACAACCTGGAGTGGGTACTCCAAACAGGATCGGCGTGAGGCATCACAAACAAATCGTGGCAACAGTTCAGGTATTTGGGCTCAATGAACCCCGAGGCAGAATCCGGAATTTCAGCATTGCGTAAGTAGCCCCGTGCAATACTTCCATTTTGTAAGTCCAATACGAAAAACCACCGCGGAATGCCATTCAGGGTAGCATATACCGGTAAACTTTCATCTTTCGTGGTGGTGATGCCCTGAACACCTTTCGCCTCCCAGGTGCTGATGATGCTGTTGACCACCGCGGTTCTGTATGGTTTGGTAACAACAAAAGCACCCGACTGAAAGGCCGTGCCGCCAATGGTAAAATCAACACCGTCGCGGCTTTTATCGGACCTGATGCACCATTTCAAAGGCACATATTGCCCGCTCAGCAGGTTGTACAACAGGCCATAAGCCTTCAGGGTCTTTACATTTTGTGTACCACCCAATTGAACCACATACGAACCGGCCGGTATGGTTTCATAAACGGTTTGGGCAGTCACAAAAGGGGTACTGCTGCACGCGTAAAATGCGCACAGAATCAATAATTTTCTGTACATAGCAGGAAGGGGGTATTTCTTTTCTGCCCACAAACCTATTCACCTCAATACCTCCGCAAGCAGTTCAGTTCATAGATGACGGTTTCAGCATGCAATACACACATTGCTGATTCATGAAATTAGAATTAAGCCTCACATATCGCCTGATTATCAAGCAGTTGCGCACCATGGCAACGGTTTTTAAACCGTTTATGAGCGCAAACAGACCATTGAAGTTCCCAGGCGTTCTGCTGGTGAAATAAAATACTATGAAATCCCCGGGTAATGAAATGGAACATGCTGAGCCATGACTCCTCTGTAATGGTGCCTGCCGAACCATGTGCGTGTGGTTCGGCAGGCTCACCATGACAAAATTTTATAGCTTTCCTATAACCTTTCTTCAAACATGGTTCGGCAGGCTCACCATGACAGAATTTTATTGCTTTCCCATAACCCTTCTTCAAACATGGTTCAACACCGCTCACCATGACAAACGAGCGCGGTCAACTGTTCAGTTTTCTTCTTTCTGCAGCAGTTCCAGCAACTTGGCAGCAAGCTGATTGCGGTCTTCCCAACGAATGGTACCCAACAAGATTCCCTGACGCAGCACACAGGCATAAGGTATCTCTGAATCCGATGATGCAGTTTGGGGGAAACCTGACGAGAGCCATTGACCAGCAACGCCTCTGCCCCGGTAATACAAGGCTGCAGAATCAAACTGCATCTGATCCAACAAGCGTGTTATTCTTGGAACAAAAACATTGCTTTCCTGCTGCTGTGCACTTGCCGAAACGTACACCTTACAACCTGCCGATTTTTGAGACAGCAGCTGCAAGATTTGGCCGGAGGCCTGCTGCGGAAGGTATGCTTCTGAAAAATTGGCAATGAACATATCCGCGTGGCTTGGTATGAAATGGTCGGAAGTATCTGCAGCACCCACAATCAGTCCCATCATTCGGTACAGGTTATTTGAAGAAGGAAACTGTTGCGTGCTCCACTGCTCCGAAGTATCCCCGGATTCGCTGCGCAGGTGCACACTGCCGTCATGGTCATGGGCATGGTCGTATTGTTGCGTTTGGGATTCTGTATCTCCTTGCTTCAGCAACCCACAAGCGGTAAACGAGCACAACAAGCATCCAATGCCCATGATGCTCAAATACTTGCGGAAATTCAACTTATGCAGATTCATAAAAATGTTGCTGTTTTTCAATCCAGGGAAACCTTGATGGCATTCAGGGCTTCATCCACCTGCGCGGCCTGCAGCACCAAAGGCGGCGACATGCGCACGGTATGGTCATGTGTTTGTTTGCAGAGCAATCCGGCGTCAAGCATCCGCTCGCACCAGGTTCTGGCATTCATGCCAAGGACGGCTGCTTCTACATCCACGGCACTCATCAGCCCTTTGCCCCTGAGTCCGCTCAGGCCCGGGATGTTCAGCGATTGCAAGCCCTCACGGAACAGTGTACCCATGGCGGCTGCCTGTTCCGGAAGTTGCTCATCTTTGATGATCTGGAGCGCTTCAACAGCAAGGGCACAGGCCAGAGGATTGCCGCCAAAAGTGCTGCCGTGTTGCCCGGGTTTTAAGGTGTTCATCACCTCATGACTGCTGAGCACTGCGGAAACAGGCATCATGCCGCCAGACAACGCCTTACCCAAGAGCAGCATATCGGGCTTTACAGCCTCGTGGTCGCAGGCCAGCAGGGCGCCGGTTCTTCCCAACCCGGTCTGGATTTCATCTGCGATGAACAATACCTGATATTTGGAACACAGAGCCCGAACACCGGCCAGATAACCTTCGTCGGGGATAATAACGCCGGCTTCTCCCTGTATGGGTTCCACCATAAACGCTGCGGTATCGCCATCGCTGATGGCTGCCTCCAAACGTTCCAGGTCGTTGTAGGGAATCACCTCAAAACCAGGCACAAAAGGGCCGAAATTCGTGTAGCTGTCGGGATCCGTGCTGGAACTCACCGCGGCAATGGTCCTTCCCCAGAAATTTCCTTCCGCAAAAACCACCTTCGCCTTGTTCGGCGTGACGCCTTTCACCTCGTAGGCCCATTTGCGTGCCAGCTTGATGGCCGTTTCGCCGGCTTCCACACCGGTGTTCATGGGCAGCACCCGGTCGTAACCGAAATAGGCGCAGATGTATTCCTCGAATGCACCCAGCAAATCGTGGTGAAACGCCCGCGAAGTAAGTGTTAATCTCGCGGCCTGCTCTTGCATCACCGCCACCAGTCGCGGATGACAATGACCCTGATTCACGGCGCTGTATGCGGCCAGAAAATCAAGGTAACGCTTGCCGGAAACATCCCAGAGGTATGCGCCCTCGCCCCTGCTCAACACTACGGGAAGCGGGTGGTAATTGTGCGCACCGTATTGGTCTTCCAGCGTCATGGCTTCCTGTGCCGAGCGCTGCTGTTGGCGGATGAGGGCTTTCATGCTGCAAAGGTATTGCCGGAAGGAGATTAGACATGAAGCACTTTACCTACTTCTCGGAAGCACATAAATCCTGTTCCAAAACCGATCACATGCCCATGGTTTGGAATTCTGCCCCGGCTTATCTTTTACATGCACATTCCGTACATTTATTTCATTGGTAATGCGGTAATCTTAACCGAACTTTGACTTACAGAATGAAAGACACTACCGACCGGCTCAGAAACAGCATCATTCAGAAAATCTTGTCTATTTCTGATAGAACTTATCTTGAAACATTGCATCAGCTCATAGAAAACAGTTCAGGGGGGCTTAATCATGTTCACTTGAATGAACAGCAGATTGCATTACTCAAAATGAGTGAGCAAGACATAAAAAACGGAAACACAATCACGCAAAACGACCTCGATAAGCATGACATGCTATGGCTCAAAGATCTGTAGTCTGGACATGGACCGCAGCGAAACAAAGGAGGGGTATTTTGAAATATTGGACGATTATAAATGGATCAAAGGAATACGCAGAAAAACTCATCCTTCAAACCAAAAACATCATTGATGTGATTTGCGCACATCCTTTGGCGTTTAAAGCAACCAATTTTCCCGAAACCAGAGTGGCAACTTTTGGGAATTTCAGCCTCTTTTTCAAAACAACAGAACAAGAAATCATCATTACTGCTTTTTGGGATCAGCGGCAGGATCCGGCGAAAATCCTGGAACTACTGCAGTCTGAATCTGACCAGAAAACCCAGGAGTAAATTTCAATATTCACTCCACAGCCATCAACTCCAGGCGGGCCACATCGGTGGCTGCCGAAAGCACCAGCGGATTGCCGGCACAGGGCAAAAACTGCAAAGTACCACCCTGAAATTGAAGGAAACAGGCTTCCACTGTTGTCGAAACACCTCTCAGACGCAGCGGATAAGCATGCACCAAACGCTGGTCTTCCAATGAAGCAAACAGGGTTCCTTCAAGCGGATGGCTGAATGTTCCAAAGAAAAAAGGCGCCACCCTACGCGACTGCAACCACTGTTGTACGGTCGATTGGCTCAACCACAAAAACCGGCAGCTGCCCTCGAAATTTTCGGGCACGGGACGGCACACTTCGTCGGGGAAAAGCCACAATACCGAAGGTGTTTTTTCGTCGCTGAACGCTGCATCTACCATCCCGTAACGAACGCCGGGTTCCTGAATCTGCCCGTGGTAACGCACAAAACGTCCCTGCACGCGGTCGTCGAACCGGCTGAGCTTCAGCTTCAGCGTGTCTGTTTGCCACAACTTCGCAGTATCCAGATAGCGGAATTTATAGGTAAGCACCGCGCCCCGTGACAGTTTCAAAGGATCGGCTGCAGTCACAGGGTGTTTTACCTCGTGCAGCGTCCATAAAACACCGGAAGGCTCATAAATTTCAGCCGGAAACAACTGTCCGGAACAGGTACGCAACCAATGTCCACGGCCACGGCTTGATGAACCCAACACAGCAACTGTGCGCATGCTTCCGTTCAGCAACAACCAATGTTTTGCGCGTGATTCGGGCTTCAGGGCAGCTTCCGAAACTGCGGACAGTCCGAAGGTTTGCTGCAGGAAATCCATCAGGCCTATGGTCCTTCCGTAAGAACCCACACAAGAATCCATACCGCACATGGAAATCAGCACAGTATCCACGCCATCGGGATGCTGCCTCAGGTAACGCAGTTCGGTGGCAGCATCGAAACAGGGCAACTGCGCCCCCTCGTTGGGAGTCACGGGCTTATATGCTGCGCAAGAATGGAAACACAATGCCGCAGCGAAGAGCCAGAACCTGTGGATTGATTTGATTGGGCGGCAAAAAGGGTTTAGATGCTTCATCGTTTTCTTTTTCCAGAAGGTGGAAGAACCTCCTTTAATTCTACGCTTTCGGTGCCTTCCTGCCAATATACGAGCATGGGATAATCGCCGTTTGGCAGCACATCCATCACTGTCTCGGAATGACGGTCTTTCAACCGAAGCACACGGATTTCCTGTTCTATCCCTCGCAAACGCACCCTTCGGCTGAAGGCAAAATTCCCATCGTCGTTGAACACGGGCGAAAACCATTGAGCGTCTTTGTGTTCATTCACTTCCAGCGGCACAGCAGCCTGGTACATCAGCCTCTTCCATTGGGCGCCGTGCAGCAACCAATTTCCACAAACCAGCCCGAAACGCGTGCAATCTTCCATGCTGTATTCCGGCACCAGGCGCATCACCGGATCATCGCCCCTTCCCGATTCGAAAGAGAAGCGACCGCTGCGTGGATAACTGCCCTTCCCCGAAATTTGATATCGTCCCTGAAGCAAGGAATCTGCGCGTTCAACATACAGCCACAGGCTGTCGTCAATATAATCCCACAAACCCTGATACATCACCGGATGGTTATACAGAAACAACAGGGAACTCCCCGTTTGTAGATTCAATGGATTCATCACCCGGTCGGGCATGTCGATCCAGCTTAAACGCACGCTGTGCCGAAAATCCCAACCCAACAGCAAAGGTTGATCGGTTGTTCCGGAGAAAAAAAGGCGGAAATGGCCCGCTGAACTTGTACCTTCTGCCATCCGGCATTTGATCAGCACTGCCGAACCATTCAGGGAAACCGGGAGCAGGGTATCACCGCATGCATGAATGCTCAGGGAGGCCAATACTTCTGCGGCGATCTGTGCGCGGCCGTCCGCTTCATAAGCGCGGTAAGGCTTCACCAAGTCCAGGTGCGTGTGCCCCTGGTGCAACAGTTCATTCAACAGCGTATCGCTGAGGCGAAACATGAGTGCAGCGGGAAACAGTGCCGCAGTATCATCCGGAAACGCCAATGCCAATGCCCGGCTGCGCGAAACTTGTGCAGGATGCCATTGAGCGCGGTACAACACACCTTCATGGTTCAATGACAAGGCAAAGGTTTCGGCACTGGGATTCGTTACCTGTACAACCACAACTGACGCCTCAGCACCCTGGCGCATTTCATAGCCAAACTGCCGGGCTATATGGGCTGTTGGAAGCCCCTGAACAGGGAGCGGATGCAGCGCTTTCTTCTGCGCCATGCAGGCAGGAAGCAAATACAGAGCAAAAAATCCAAGCAGGGGAATGCGCAACACAGCGCCGAAGTTAGAACACGAAATGGTATTTGCAGAATATTTGGAAATATGGCTTACCTTTGCCTCACTTTCCAGCAGGGAGGGGACCCGAAAAGTCCCCTTTTTTGTTGCATTACAAACATGGGAACACTAACCGCCATCATACGCGACATTGCCGAAGCGGCCACCTCAGGCAGCGATGTGTTTATCATATCCGTTACCGCCAACAGGAACGAAACCGTGATCAACATTGCCATTGATGCGGACACAGCGCTGAGCATGGAAAAAATCACCCAATTTTCCAGGGCCGTGTCTAAAGCTGTGGATGAGCGCGATCCCGGCGACCACAAGTTCACCTTGGAAATAGGCTCTCCGGGCGCAGATCAGCCCCTGCAGGATCTGCGTCAATTGCCCAAGCATATCGGCCGAAATGTACATGCAGTACTGAAAGACGGTCGCGAATGTCAAGGGAAATTAATACAAGTGGAAGGAAGCCTGTTGCAGCTGGAAATTCCCGGGTTGAAAAAGAAAGATCCTGCTACTTCACTGGCCCTGCAATGGGATGAAATGGCAAAAATTACCATCGATTTAAAATACTAAATAATATAAATAATCAAACCATGGCCAAGAAAATGAACGCCGAAATGATCGGCATCAATCTGGTTGATTCATTCTCTGAATTCAAGGAATTCAAGAGCATTGACCGCGCCACCATGATCCGTGTTTTGGAAGATGTATTCAAAAGCATGCTTCGGAAAAAATACGGTGCAGATGCGCAATTTGACATCATCATCAATACCGAAACCGGTGATATTGAAATGTACCACAACCGCCTCATTGTAGAAGAGGGTGAGGTAGAAGATCCATACCTGCAAATCAGCCTGAGCGATGCGCGGAAACTGGAGCCGGATTACGAAGTTGGCGAAGACGCCGTGGAACAGGTGTTCCTGGACGACTTTGGTCGCCGCAGCATCCTGAATGCACGGCAAGCATTGATGAACAGGATTCTGGAACTGGAAAAAGACGAAGTATTCCGCAAATACAACGACAAGGTTGGTGAAATCATCAGCGGCGAAGTATATCAAATCTGGAAAAAAGAATTGATGATTCTGGATGACGACGGCAATGAACTGGTATTGCCCCGAAACGAGATGATTCCCTCAGATTTCTACAAAAAAGGCGACACCCTGCGTGCCGTGGTTTTGCGTGTGGAAATGGACAAGAGCCTGCCGCGCATTGTACTTTCGCGCACAGCCCCCGAATTTCTGGAACGCCTGTTTGAACTGGAAGTTCCGGAAATCCTCGACGGCCTCATCACCATCAAGAAAATTGTGCGTCAACCCGGTGAACGCGCCAAGGTTGCCGTGGAAAGCTACGATGACCGCATTGACCCGGTTGGCGCCTGCGTTGGCGTGAAAGGTTCCAGGATTCATGGCATCGTGCGGGAACTCCGCAACGAAAACATCGACGTTATCAACTTCACCACCAACAATTCCCTGCTCATTCAGCGCGCTTTGTCACCCGCCAAAATCAGCAGCATCAAAATCAATGAAGCCACCAAACGCGCCGAAGTTTATCTGGACAGCGATCAGGTTTCCCTTGCCATCGGGAAAGGTGGGTTCAACATTCGTTTGGCGGGTAAACTCGCCGGCTATGAACTGGACGTTTACCGCGTAACCAATGAAGAAGACGAGGGCGATGTGGAACTCGACGAATTCAGCGACGAAATTGAACAGTGGATGATTGACGACCTGAAAGCCATTGGCTGCGATACAGCAAAAGACGTGCTCCGAACCAGCAATGAAGATTTGGTAAAACGCACATCCCTGGAAGAAGAAACCATCGTTGAAATCAAAAAGATTTTACAATCTGAATTTGAATAAGCAGGTGTAAAACATATACCCATTTGTGTAAAAGGGAAGCCGTGGCTTCCCTTTTGCTTGATGACTCCTTGGTTAAGCCGCTCTAAACCTTTTATTTTGCAAGATAGTATCGAATAATGACGGATAAGGAATACAGGTTGAGCAAAGTCGCAGCAGAACTGAACAACAGCTTTGCTGTGCTGGTTCAACATCTTCAGAAAAAGGGCTTTCAGATTGAAAACAAGCCCACGGCTAAAATTTCTGAAGAAATGTATCAGGTACTACTTGCAGAATTCCGTCAGGACAAGGCCGTTCGGGAAGAATCCAAGCTGATTGAAAACAGGCTAAAAACCAAAACAGAGGACAAAGCCGTTCCGCCATCCCTCAAAACATTAAGCAAGACGCTTCCGAAGAAAGAAAAAGAACCCAAGGAAGAACTGGTGGTTGTGGCTCCTGAACCCATTCCAACGCCGGAACCGGTACAAGAATCCGAACCGCTGACACCAGCCGCTCCCGAGCCTGTAACGCCTGTGGTTGAAACCACAGCTCCCGAGCCAGAACCTCTGGAACCCGTCCAGGAAGTTCCTGAAACACAGAAACCCCGCGAAGATGTGCGCGAACTGAAAGTGCTCGGACACATTGATCTGCCCGCAACCAACAAAGGGAAATCAGACGATTTCAAGAAGAAAAAACGCGCACAGGAAGAGGCGGCCAAACAAACCCCAAAACCACAGCCAAAACCGCAAGAACCGGTTGTTGAACCGGAACATAAAACGCCTGCTCCAACACCCGGGCCAGAAGTAAAAGCCCCCGTTCCCCAGGAAGAAGTTCCAACACCCAAAGTGAAGCCGGCACCAGAACCAGAACCGGAACCCGAGAAGATTGAAACACGCTTCGAAAAAATCAGCGGACTCAGCATCAAAGGTAAAATTGTACTTCCTGCAGAACCCGTAAAGAAGCCAGCCTCTGACGCTGACGGAAAAGGCAAAAGACCACGGAAAAAACTCGGTGCCGAAAAAGTGCGTCTCGACAAAGTACGCGACCCCAACGCACCCGCCCAGCAGCCCCGTGACAACAAAGAACAGAAAGTTATTTCCCAGGACACGGTGCGCAAGAACATCGGCAGCACCATGCGCGGCATTTCCAATGCCGGCAAAGGGAAAGGCGTAAAAGACAAATACAAGCGCGACAAACGCGAACGCATACGCAACGAACAGGAATCGGAAGATGCACGTCGCCAGCTGGAATCAAAAATCCTGAAGGTAACCGAGTTCATCTCTGCCAACGAATTGGCTTCCATGATGAACATCAGCGTGCAGCAGGTCATCACCGCCTGTTTTTCCCTTGGCCTGATGGTTTCCATCAACCAGCGCCTGGATGCAGAAATCATTCAGCTGTTGGCCAACAATTTCGGCTTTGAAGTAGAGTTTGTGGACGCCGATACGCAAATTGAAGCGGAAGAGGAAACCGACAGCCCTGAAGACCTGAAGCCACGTCCGCCTATTGTTACCGTGATGGGTCACGTTGACCACGGTAAAACTTCGTTGCTGGACCATGTGCGCAAAACCAATGTGATAGCCGGTGAAGCAGGTGGCATCACCCAACATATCGGTGCTTACGAAGTAACGCTTCCCGATCAAAGAAAAATCACCTTCCTCGATACGCCCGGTCACGAAGCCTTTACGGCCATGCGTGCACGTGGTGCCAAGGTAACTGATATTGCCATCATCGTCATCGCCGCCGACGACAGCGTGATGCCGCAAACCCGAGAAGCCATCAGCCATGCTCAGGCAGCCGGTGTGCCCATGGTTTTTGCCATCAACAAGATGGATAAAGAAGGCGCGAACTCCGACCGAATCCGCGAACAACTTTCGGCCATGAACATCCTGGTTGAAGAATGGGGTGGCAAATACCAGTGTCAGGAAGTTTCAGCCAAAAAAGGCATCAACATGGACAAGCTGCTCGAGAAAGTATTGCTCGAAGCAGAAATGCTTGAATTGAAAGCCAACCCGGACAGGCTTGCCAAAGGCACCGTGGTGGAAGCTACGCTTGAAAAAGGTCGTGGTGTGGTATGCAGCATCCTGATCCAAACCGGCACGCTCCGCGTTGGAGATAATGTTGTGGCAGGCCCGTATTACGGCCGTGTGAAGGCACTGTTCAACGAACGCGGACAACGCGTGGAAGCTGCGCCACCTTCAACACCGGTGAAAATGCTGGGCTTCAGTGAAACGCCAACGGCCGGAGATCAATTTATTGTGCTTGCCGAAGAAGCTGAAGCAAAAGATTTGGCCAACAAACGCTTCCAGCTGGTGCGGGAACAAGGCATGCGTACACGCAAGCACATCACCCTGGATGAAATTGGCCGTCGCTTGTCTATAGGAAACTTTAAAGAACTGAACCTGATTGTTAAAGGTGACGTGGATGGATCTGTAGAAGCCCTCAGCGACTCCTTCCTGAAACTGAGCACCGAAGAAATCAAGGTGAACGTAATTCATAAAGGCGTAGGTCAAATCACCGAAACAGATGTATTGCTCGCCTCGGCATCAGATGCCATCATCATCGGCTTTAACGTTCGCCCCGGGCTTGCAGCGCGGAAAATTGCAGAACAGGAAGAGATTGACATCCGGAACTACACCATCATCTACAAGGCCATTGAAGAGGTTAAATTGGCGATGGAAGGCATGCTGAGTCCGGAAACCATCGAAAAGGTCATTGGCAACGTGGAAGTACGCGATGTGTTCAAGATTTCCAAAGTGGGAACTGTTGCCGGGGCCTATGTTACCGATGGCAAGATTGAACGCAATGCCAAGGTGCGCGTGCTTCGCGATGGGGTCATCCTCCATGAAGGTGAACTGTCATCCCTGAAACGCTTCAAAGACGATGTCAAAGAAGTGCTTAAAGGTTATGAATGCGGTCTTCAGGTGAACCATTTCAACGATATTGAAGTTGGCGACTACCTGGAAGTATATAAACTGGAACAGGTAAAGCGCAAGCTCGACTGATGTTCCTTCGCCCTACCAACACAACCATCAACCCAAAACCCTCAGCCTTGAACAGACTTATTTACCTCAGCGCCCTAATGTTACTTGTGGGTTCCTGTCATACGTATTCAGAAATCATCAATGCTACTCCGGTGCCCACAACCTGGTTTATTGAAGAATACAACGGCAAACCCATCAAAATGCCCGTGTTGAGTGCCGGTAAGCCTTACCTTGTTTTTAACCCTGTTGATTCAACCTTGCGCGGAAACACAGGCTGCAACGTCCTTTTTGCCAAATATTCTGTACCCGGAGTACGTAAATTATACATCCCCAAAGTAAAATACAGCCTGAATGCCTGTGGACCTGACGACAGCCTGATTGCCGGCGACCTGCGCAAAGTCACGGCTTATGGTGTGAAAAAGGATAAGATGTATTTGTTCAACAAGAACGGGAAAGTGCTTTACTACCTGGAGGCAAGTAAAGAGTAAATTCCATTTAAAGCATTGATAAATCGGGTTTAGGAGTATTTCTCCTTAAACGCATCCCGTACATCAGAAACCACCTGTCTGATTTCCTGCTCGTGGTCTTTGTCCAGGATCAGCAACACATCGCCGCTGTCCACCACCACCAGGTTGTCCACGCCTTTCAGCACGATCAACCTTCCGGAACCGTTAAATACCAGCGAATTACCGGATTCATAGGTCATCACCTTTTTGCCGATTACGGATGTGTTGTATTCGTTTTTCGGACTGATGTCGTGCAGTGATTTCCAGGTACCCAGATCGCTCCATCCAAAAGCGGCAGGAGTGACATATACATGTTCCGACTGCTCCAGAATGCCATAGTCTATGCTGATGCTTCGGGTAAGGCTGTAAATACGATCCATCTCTTCGGAAGTGGGGAACGATGCACCGGGAAGACTCAATGGCCTGAAATGCTCTGCTACGTCTTCCAGATGTTGTTCAAACTCCTGAATGACCGTGGAGGCTTTCCAGATGAAAATTCCGGAATTCCACAAAAATTCTCCGCTGTCCACAAAAGTTTGGGCGATTTCCGCAGATGGCTTCTCCGTAAACAATCGAACCTTATGAAACTTACCCGCAGCCGGAACCGTGTTGTACTGAATGTACCCATAACCCGTATCAGGCCTGGTTGGCGTGATGCCCAGGGTGCACAATACATGATTTTCCGCGGCAAAAGAAACGGCTTCGCCAATATGTTCCAAAAAACGAGTTTCGTCCAAAATCAGATGATCACTGGGCGCAACCACACAAACTGCTTCAGGATTTTTCGCATAGATATGGTAGCTCGCAAAAGCTACACAGGGAGCAGTATTTTTTGACGCAGGTTCTTCCAATACCTGATCGTGGCCCAATTCCGGAATATGGTCACGCACTTGCGCTGCATATTCTCTGTTGGTCACCACATAGATGTTGGCCGGGTCGAACTGTCGCGCAAAACGCTCATAAGTATGCCTGATGAGGGATTTACCCGTACCCATGAAGTCAATAAACTGTTTCGGCTGGCTTCGTTTACTCAGTGGCCAGAACCTGCTGCCAATGCCACCGGCCATGATTACTACGTATGCGTTTTTTATATCCATCATGGAATCCTTACAGCAATCCCTCCCTATTCAGGTCGTGAATATGCACCATGCCTATGTATTTCCCTGCATCTGTAACAATGATCTGCGAAATTTTCCATTCCTGCATGTGCGAAACCAGACGAACAGCCAATAAATCGGCTTCAACAGTTCGCGGCTGAACCGTCATGATGTCCGATGCCCGAATGCCTGAAATTTCTGTGCGTTGTTCCAACATCCTTCTGATGTCGCCATCGGTAATGATGCCTGCCAAGTTCCCCGATTCATCCAAAACGGCGGTAGCACCGAGGCGCTGCCCGGAAATTTCTGCAATGACCTCTTTCAGCGGTGCTGTTTGGCGCACTTGCGGAGCCGCATGATGCCGGGCAATACCGCCTGCCGTAAGGTATAATTGCTTGCCCAGTGCGCCACCGGGATGGAATTTGGAAAAATCGGCACTGCTGAAGGACTTCATGCGAAGCAAGGCAACAGCCAGCGCGTCACCCATCATCAGCTGCGCTGTGGTGCTGGTGGTTGGCGCCAGGTTATGCGGACAGGCTTCACGCTGTACCGTGGTGTCAATAACCAAATCAGCGGCAAGTGCCAATTCACTCTGTTTGTTGCCCACCATGGCAATCAGCTTGTTGCCGCTGCGCTTCAATAACGGAACCAGCACCTTTATTTCCGGGGTATTGCCACTTTTGGAAATGGCCACCAGTACATCGTTGGGCTGTATCATGCCCAAATCGCCGTGGATGGCATCGGCGGCATGCATGAACATGGCAGGAGTGCCCGTGCTGTTCATGGTTGCCACAATTTTTTGGGCAATGATGGCACTCTTGCCAATACCCGTAAACACTACCCTGCCAGATGCAGCCAGCATCCACGCCACGGCGGTAGCAAAGGAGTCATCAACCATGCGTGGCAATGCCGACAACGAATCGAGCTCGATGGCGAGCGCTTCGCGTGCATAGTCCAGAATCCTGTTTCTGTTTTCGGGTGTCAACATCTCAATCAGGTTGCGAAATTATTTTATTTCTGTTAAAGCATATTTGGGCCATTTAGTGTTAATTTTAAACCATCTTTAGGAAATATGGTGACCTCGTCTCGTGCAGAAACTTTAGACGCAAAAAAAGCTTTAAAAGAATTCTTCGGTTTTGATGGATTTAAAGGCAATCAGGAAGCCGTTATCAACAGCATCCTGAGGGGTGAAGACTGTTTTGTCATCATGCCCACAGGTGCCGGAAAATCACTCTGCTATCAGCTGCCCGCAGTGATGCTGCCCGGCACTGCCATTGTCATTTCGCCCCTCATCGCGCTGATGAAGAATCAGGTGGACAACATCCGCGGATTTGCCAACAGCAGCTCATTGGCCCACTTCCTAAACAGCACACTTTCCAAAGGAGAACTGAATACCGTTGTGGAAGACCTGCTTTCCGGCAATACCAAACTGCTGTATGTAGCTCCTGAAACGCTGAAAAAAGACGAAACCATCGAACTCCTGAAGCAGGCCAACATTTCATTTGTGGCGGTCGATGAAGCGCATTGCATCAGCGAATGGGGCCATGATTTCAGACCGGAATACCGGCGCATCAAACAAATGGTCAAAGCCATCGACGATGTTCCGGTGATGGCACTTACCGCGACGGCAACACCGAAAGTCCAGCTTGACATCCAGAAAAACCTGGGAATGATGGACGCCGCGCTCTTCAAATCGTCCTTCAACCGCTCCAACCTGTATTACGAGGTTCGACCCAAAGGCCGAAAAGACATCGTTCATAAAGAAATCATTTCTTACATCAAGAGCAAGCCCCGCAGGTCGGGCATCATCTACTGTCTGAGCCGCAAGAAGGTTGAAGAAATAGCAGAAATGCTTCAGGTGAATGACATCCGCGCCCTGCCCTACCACGCCGGTCTGGATGCCAAAACCCGCGCTGCACACCAGGATAAATTCCTGATGGAAGAAGCAGATGTGATTGTGGCTACCATCGCCTTTGGCATGGGCATCGATAAACCCGACGTGCGCTTTGTCATCCATTACGATGTTCCCAAAAGCCTGGAAGGTTATTATCAGGAAACGGGGCGGGGCGGACGCGACGGCATGGACGGCGATTGTATCCTGTTCTACAATCCCAACGACATCGAAAAGCTGGAGAAGTTCATGAAGGACAAACCGGTGGCCGAACAGGAAATTGGCGGATTGCTCATCGCCGAAACCGCTGCCTTTGCTGAATCAGCGCAATGTCGCAGGAAACTCCTGCTTCATTATTTCGGCGAATCCTTTAAAGAACAGGACTGCATGGGCATGTGTGACAACTGCCGCCACCCCAAACCCAAACAGGATGTTCAGGAAGAGATGCGTGTGGCCCTGAATGCGGTGAAACAGCTCAACGGAGAGTTTCACCTCAACCACATCGTGAACTTCCTCTGCGGAAAGAAGATAGATTCCATCAAGGACTATGGCCACGACCTGTTGCCCGAGTTTGGCATTGGCAGGGAAAGAGAAAAAGTGTTCTGGAAAAGCATAGTCAGGCTGGCCCTGGTGAACCGCTTCCTGAACAAAAACATCGAAAAATACGGTTTGATGAGCATGGCGCCCGAAGGCGAAGCCTACCTCAAAAAGCCCCAGCCCCTGGAAATGGCGGTAGATACCGAGTTTGACAGTGTTACTGAAGAAGATTACGAGAACTTCAAACTGGAGAGCATCTGCGACGAGGTATTGTTCACCCACCTGAAAGACATCAGGCGCACGGTTGCCAGAGACAAAGGCCAGCCACCCTATGTGGTATTCCAGGATCCGAGCCTGGAAGATATGGCCACCAAATACCCGGTAACGCTGGAAGAACTCTGCAACATCAACGGGGTAAGCCGCAACAAGGCGCAGAAATTTGGTGAGCCATTCGTTGCTTACATCAGCAGCTATGTGAAAGAACATAGCATTGAACGGCCCCAGGACATCGTATTGAAAACCACCGGTGAAAAATCAGGGAAAAAGGTGGCCATCATCCAGAACATTGACAAAAAGAACGACCTGCTGGACATTGCCAAGAGCCTGGGCATGGAATTCCACGATTTGGTTGCAGAACTGGAACTGATCGTTGGTTCGGGAACCCGCCTGGATATTCGTTATTTCATCAACCAATTCCTGGACGAGGAATTACAGGAAGAAATTTTCAACTTCCTGCGCAGCACCGAAGAAGACAACCTCGAAATCGCCCTGAAACATTTCGACGGTGAATACACCATGGAAGAACTCCAACTGATGCGGATTCAATTCCTGAGCGACGCCAACTAATTCAGGACTAAGTACCACCCTTCACCCAAAGTGCACAGCCTGAAGGAACAAGCCGACCTTGAAAACCTGTACCGCAGGTTTCAGCCCGGTTTGATTCATTATGCCACGGGAATAGTGCGGAGCGAACCCGATGCAGCAGAGATTGTGCAGGATGTATTTCTCGCTGTATGGGATAAAAGACAATACCTTAGCCTTGATTCCGGACTGAAAAACTACCTGTACCGTGCGGTAAAAAACCGCTGCCTCAACCACCTGAAAAAACCAACAGTTCCCTGGGCCGAAACCGGTGATGAACTTCCGCCGTTGGCGGAACCTTACAACTTCAGCGAACAACTGAACGCAGCCGAAACGGAACAAATCATCTTTTCCATCGTGGCAAAACTTCCTCCCCGCTGCAAACAGATTTTCCTGCTCAGCAGGCTGGAACAATTGAGCTACAAAGAGATTGCGGAACTTATGGATATTTCTCCGAAAACAGTAGAAAACCAAATGACCATTGCCCTGCGCTACATCCGGGAAAGTCTGTTCGGCATTTCCGGAGCCGGTTTGAATCAGGCTACCCTGAAACGTTATCTGTATTGACCGTGCGGGGATGAACCCTGCCCATGTACACGCAATCACCCAGCACACCTTGTCCGCTGCGGAAATCATTGCGGATCAATCCTTCTTGTACAAATCCCAACGCATCAAGCAAACGCAGGCTCGCTTTGTTTTCCGTTGCCACCCTGCACAATACCTTATTGAAACCCAACTGGTAAAACAAATAATCCAGCAACAATTGCAGGGCTTCCAACATATAACCTTTCCCGCGATGAGCCGCATCCATAAAATAAGCCAACTCGCATTTCGGAACCCGATGGTCCATGTGCATGGCCGCCAGATATCCAATGAGTGCACCCTCTTCCCGCCTGCGGATTCCAAGAACAAGGGATTGTCCGCGGGCCTGCCTGCGCCTGCGCTCTGAAAGCCAGCCGCGCGTTCTGTACAAAGAACTCACTTCCTCACACATGATGGGAAATGAATGCCGCAAATCCTGATGGTTGGCCTGCACGAGGCGGAAAAACGAAATGGCATCCGTGCGATGCAGCGAATGCAGTGAAATGCCTGGCCCATCAAACCTCAAATCCTGATGGAAGGGGAACTCCATCATGGTTGCTGCATCGCTTGCATCATGGCTTCCATTCCCGCAATACCTTCCTCGAAACGGTGCGGTTCATAACCCAGCGCACGCCGTGCTTTATCCAGGATGAATCCGGTTCTGGGCGGACGTTTGGCCGGTTGATTCAACGTGCTACTACCTACGCGCGACACGTGTTCCATGCTCAGTCCGTAGTAATCCGCTACGCGGGAAACCAAGTCGTAAATGCTCATAAAATCCGAACCACTGATGTTGTAAATCCCCTGGGCGTCATGCACTTCTGCGAGGTAACAGCCCATGGCCAAATCTTCGGCCCAGGTTGGCGTGCGCCACTGATCGTCAACTACCTGCATGGGCTTGCCCTGTTCCAGCGCCTGTTTCGCCCACAACACAATATTGCTCCGGCTCATGTCGTGCACAATGCCGTACACGAGCACGGTGCGCAGGATGGCCCAGCGACTGCATTCCCTTTGTACTATCTGTTCCCCTTTCCATTTGGAATGACCGTAATAACTCAACGGGTCGGGCATTGCTTCTTCATCATAGGGGCCTTCATTCCCATTGAAGATAAAATCCGTGCTCAGGTGAATGAAGTGTGAACCCACGGCTTCGGCAGCCCGGGCAAGGTATTCAACAGCATGCACATTCAATGCGTCGCAGGCATGATGGTCCAGTTCGCAGGCATCGACATTGGTCATGGCAGCCGTGTGGATGACCACATCCGGACGGTGGTTTTGCAATACGCGCCGTACTTGTGCATCGTCACAGATGTCCAAAGATTCATAAACATATCCTCCGGGTTTGGGATAGCGGTCCGGTCCTTTTCCAGTGGCAACGAGCGTTCGGTTTGGCTGCTTCAGGTATAAATCGGTGAGTTTTTGGCCGAGTAATCCGTTGCTCCCGGTAACCAGAATCTTCTTCATGGCTCGAAATTACCGCTTGCCCTGCAAATCCTGACGCGGTTCCCTTGTTCCTGTGACAAGGGTCAGTGTTCTTCGGCGTTTCTGTCGGGAACTTTGTGGTACTTATTTACACATGAGCAGCATCAAGCAATTCCAGGGTCATATTGTATGGTTTGACCAGCACATTTTAGACAACTTCGGCACCCATGAACACGAAACGGTTTATTCGGCAGCCATTCAGGGCCATCTGAGCGGAACCATGCAGCTGGCTTTTGACTGGCAGCGAAACGTTGGCATGGAAGGCGGCTTGGTAAAGCTGTTCAGTGAAGACGGCAAAAACTTCTCCGGACAAGGCAGCTATCTGGAAGAACAGGAAATCCAGGCAGCGGTGCAGGCAAAATTGTATTTCAGCGCCTTAGGCACATCGGTGCTCACAGGAACCTGGAATGAACAAGGTCGGTATTACCACTTTCTGGCAGAATTCAAAACAGAAGAATAAGCATAGGTCTGAGGCAGGATTTCAACATTGAAAAAGTTCCTGCATCACAACCAACAAAAAGCCCCCGCAACTTGCGTTGCGGGGGCTTTCCATTAATACTTATTCAGGTTCAGTCTTCCCTTGGCGGGCGGGGACCGCGGTCGCCGCGATCACGTCCGTCACGACCACCACGAGGCCCGTCCCTTCTTGGACCTTCCGGACGTGGTGTGCGTTCGCGCTCCACATAGCCTTCAGGTTTGGGTAAAAGTGCTTTGCGGCTGAGGCGATATTTTCCTGTTTTCTTGTCCACCTCAATCAGCTTCACTTCAATCTTATCGCCTTCTTTCAGCACACCTTCCATGCTCGGAATACGTTCCCAGGCAAGCTCGCTGATGTGCAGCAGGCCGTCGCGGCCGGGCAGAATTTCCACGAAGGCACCGAAATCGGTAATGGTACGCACCGTGCCCTGATACACTTCACCTTCCACGGGAACCGTAGAGATACCGCGGATTTTCTCTAGCGCCTTGCGCATCCCATCGCCGTCTTTGCTCATGATTTCCACCACACCCTTGCCATCTTTTTCCTCGATGGAAATGGTGGTATTGGTTTCGCGCTGCAATTCCTGGATGTTTTTGCCACCCGGACCAATCACGGCGCCGATGAATTCCTTCTCAATGATCACCACTTCAATACGCGGAACGAATGGCTTGTAATCGGCGCGGGGTGCCTGGATTTCTTTGGCCATTTCGCCAAGAATGTGCAGCCTGCCTTCACGGGCTTGCTTCAATGCCTGTGATACCATTTCCCACTTCAACCCGTGGATTTTGATGTCCATCTGGCAGGCGGTAATTCCATCTTCGGTACCCACAACTTTGAAATCCATATCGCCGAGGTGGTCTTCGTCACCCAGGATGTCGCTGAGGATGGCGTAATTACCGCTGTCTTCATCGGTGATAAGTCCCATGGCGATTCCACCTACAGGCTTGCGCAGGCCCACACCAGCATCCATCATGGCCATACTGCCGGAACAAACTGTGGCCATGGAACTGGAACCATTTGATTCCAGCACATCGCTCACAATGCGCACCACATAGGGATAATCTTTGGGCATCATTTTCTTCAGACCGCGCAGGGCGAGGTTACCGTGGCCAATTTCCCGGCGTCCGGTGCCACGCATAGGCCTGGCTTCTCCGGTGCTGAACGGCGGGAAATTATAGTGCAGCATGAAGCGGCTGTAACCGTGCAGCATGGGGCTGTCCAGCAGTTGCTCATCAAGCTTTCCGCCCAGGGTAACTGTTGCCAGTGCCTGAGTTTCGCCCCGAGTAAACACAGAAGATCCATGCGCAGCAGGCAGGTAATCGGTGATGCAGTCAATCTGACGAATTTGGGTGGCGTTCCGGCCATCCAGACGTTTGCCTGATTCCAGAATCATCTTCCGCATCCCGTAATATTCAGCTTCGTGGAAATACTTCTTCACCAGTGATTTCTTCAGGTCCTCATCTTCCGCACCTTCAAAACCCTTGAGGTAGTTTTCCAGGATGGCTTTGGTGGCCTCACGACGTTCGGTTTTGGGTTTTCCGCTTTCTGCAACCTCACGAATCAGGGGCGTGCAATCGGCCAAAACCCGGGCACGCAGATCAGCATCGTTCACCTCGTGGGAATACTCGCGAACGGTTCTGCCTCCGGCCATAGCCACCAGTTCCATTTGCTTGGCGCATTGCAACTTGATGTGTTCATGAGCAAACTGCATGGCCTTCAGCATATCGTCTTCACTCACTTCGCTCATTTCACCTTCCACCATGTTGATGTCGTGCATGGTTCCGGAAACGATCATGTCGATATCGCTCTGTTCCAACGCGTCTTTATAAGGATTGAGGATAAATTCACCGTTGATGCGTGCCACGCGCACTTCACTGATGGGACCGTTAAACGGAATATCGCTGAGCATGATGGCTGTGGAAGCCGCCAAACCCGCGTATTGATCGGGAAGGATGTTTTCGTCAGAGCTGATCAGGTACACCAGTACCTGTGTATCGGCGTGGTAATCTTCAGGGAACAGCGGACGCAGTGCACGGTCAATCAAGCGGCTGATCAACACTTCGTAATCACTGGGTCTGGCTTCCCTGCGGTGAAAACTTCCCGGGATGCGGCCTACCGCCGCGAATTTCTCCTGGTAATCAACGGTCAGGGGCATGAAATCGATGCCCTCTTTTGCTTCGTAGTTGCTCACTGCCGTTGCCAACAGCATGGTGTTGCCCACCTTAAGCACCACGCTGCCGTGGGCTTGTCTGGCCAAACGGCCTGTTTCGAGCTGGATGACTTTACCGTCACCTGTATCAAAACTCAGGGTATGTATTTGATTATTCATATTAGTAGTTCTGTTTTTTTTGTACAAAAAAAGCCCCTTGAAAAGGGGCTTTTCTTACCAATAAGTTAAAAAAGTAAGGGTTTAGCTTACTTACGTATTCCAAGTTGCTTGATCAACGCACGGTATTTGAATACATCCTGCTTGGCAAGATAATTCAGCAGTGCGCGACGCTTTCCTACCAACTTCACCAGGCTCAGCTCTGCAGAATGGTCTTTGCGCTTCTCCTGGAGGTGCTTGCTGATATGATTAATGCGCTCCGTGAACAGGGCAATCTGAGCTTCAGTGCTCCCGGTGTTTACAGGGCTGCCACCAAATTTGGTGAAGATTTCTTTCTTTGCTTCTTTAGTCAGTTGCATTTTTTTCGGGTTGCAAACTTAAGAAACATAATCGGGAAATGAAAACCATTACCATCATTTTTCCGGATTAATAGGATCCAAAGATTCGGCGCAGGAACCATTCTGCCGACAAAAAGAGCAGTATTGCCGTCATGTACCACCAGGCATCTAGTGCATCTGTATTGCTTATTTCCGAGCGAAGCAAGGGTTGTATTTTATTTTGGTCTGAGATGAGCCGGAACAGGCCTTCTGCCTCCTTGTCCGGGGCAAATGCGCCGCCATTGTTCGCAGCAAGAGCGCGCAGTGCTTTCCAGTCGGCCTGCAGCTGTTGTACTTCCCCTTCTTCTTCCTGAATGAGAAATGTACCTGTCGCCTGTTGTCCTTCAAGGCGTGCCGCATAGCGATATGCCCCGGGTGGGAAGCCGCCGGCCTCCAATCTGTAGGCTGCACCTGAAGGACTCATCGTCATTTTTTTGCGGAAGCCTGCCGGACCTTCAAAATCCACCTCAATTCGTTTACCCGGCACGGCAGTCATGGTCTGGTCAAGTACCACGCCTTCAAATACCGCATACTCATCGGTGCGAAACAACGGCTTTGCCGGTTCCACGCGAAAGCGACTGCGGTTGCCGCGAACGGCGGCATAGCGAATGATGCGCAGCAGGAATCGATCAAAATCATCATGTTGTTTTTTCTGCGCAAAAAAATGCATGCGCCAGCGCCATAAACCATCTCCACTGATAAACCCGGTTTTACGCGCGGGGTCGCTGCGAAACGCAATCAACGGATTGGAAGTAAGTACTGATCCTATTTTTTGCCATACCAACACTTCCAGACCAGGACCACTTGGATAGCTGCCGAATGGAACCTGCATGGGAGGCAAACTGGATATTGCTTCCTCCCAGGATGGTTCCGGCGCAAAGCCGCTGAATGAAGCATTCCAGGCTCCCTGAGCCTCTGTGGTTTTGTTGCCCGGCGCGGTGATGCGCAAACCGGGTTCAAGCCGTGCAAATGCATCCAGCTTTGTTCCCGGCCCGAGGATGTACAACATGTTCACCCCGGCCTTTGCTGCACGCTCATGCGAAACAGCAGCATCGGCGCGAATTCCCGGCAACTGATGCCAGATGATTAAATCATATTCTGCTGCTGTTTTCGAGTTGAATGCGGCCGGATCAAAGGCCTGAACTTCGAAGGCCGGTGCCGATTCGAGCACTTCTTTCAACGCACCAACATCGGGGTGCGGACTGCCATAAACAAGGGCTATTTTTTGGCGCTCGTCCACCACTTCGGTAAGCACCGAAATGCGGTTGTTGCGCAAGGACCATTCTCCAGCCTGCGGCATTACCTGCACCTGAAATCGCTTCATGCCCGGTTCACGGGCAGGAACCTGGAAACGCACTTGTGCATAAGGCGGATTTCCCGTGACCCGAACCTTTTGTTGCGACAATACACGTCCTTCTTCCAGCAGTTGGACCTCCAGCGTCGCACCTGAAAATCCTTGGGCTGCGATGTCTGCTTCTACGGTAAATTCATTGCCCATGAACACCACGCGTGGTGCTTCAGCCTTTTTCATGGCCAGGTCTTTCTTTTGAACCGTATCCCCAAGTCCTACGGTATAAAGTGGTGCTTTAAAAGGGTTGTTGAGGTACGATGGATTGATTCCTGAGCTTGCGATGCCATCGCTCAATACCACTACAGCCCCTATGTGCTGTCCGGCATATCGATCGGCGGCTTCTCGCAGCGTGCGTTCCAAATCTGTACAGGGTTGAACCAACCCATTTGCCGGCTGTTCCATACCACAGCCGAATGGAATCATGCGCAGCGACTTTGGTCCGAACACCCGGCCTGCCTGGTCTTTCAGCGTTCCCTGATACCATTGCATGATGCGTGCGCTGTCTGGCAATACACCCAGCGAACGACTGTGGTCGGTGAAAACCAGAAGTAAAGGTTGGACTACCTCATTCTTTCGCAGCCGAAAAACAGGGAACAGCAGCAACAAAAGGACCAGGAACAACGCCAAAAACCGACATACAGCCATCACCCAAACCACAGGCGGGGTGCTGCCATTTTCCCTTCTGAAAGGATGCCTTCGATACAACAGCCAGGTGGAAGCTGCCGCAAGTAGGGCGATTGGAATCAGAAGCCAGGCGCCGGCTTCAACAGACCACTGCATCCTGGAAATTGCTGTTCAGTGAACTTAGGGATGAACCACCCTGATGACGGTGTTGTATGTTTCAGAATGAAGCGCAACCAGGTAAACACCGGAAGGCAGATGCTTCATTGGGAGCTGAACTTCCTGTGACGGGGCTACGGTAACGGCACTGCCCAATTGTTTTCCGTCGATGGTGCGCAATACAGCCTGAACCGGCTCTTGTGCCGGGTTGAATACGTGCACAAACCCTGCAGCAGGATTTGGATAAACGCGGGCGCTGCCGGCAAGCTGTTCCTGAACAGATGCACCCCAATTTACCACAATATTGAGGGTGAGGGTATCTCTTTGTGTGGGCGCTTTCAAGTTCCAAACCGCATACTGAATCACAGCGGTTCCTGCCAGACCCTGAGGCGCAACAGTAATCTTGATAAACGCTTCTTCCGGCGCTTTGAATGGAGCCATATTTCCGGCTTCGCGCACATCACCGTAGCAATTTGCATTGTCGCAAAGATTGGCAACCCAACCGGTGGGCAGGCTCATTGACAAACGCTCGTAACCAAGAAACAGGGTGTCGCTGGTGAGCGACTCGATGTGGATGGCGCAATCCGTTACATCAGAATGCGGCACATAAAACGTGGAGTTCCTTGCTTCTCTGGTCTTAAACGGATTATTGGCTGCGAACAGGTAACCGCTTGCAGCAACAAAAACGGAACATAGTATGGCTTTTCTCATGAAGGCTGCAAGTTACATCCGAGAAAAAAAATGGGCAAGCACCGCAAATCAGAAGAGCAGCGGAGGAATATCCAGCAAATGTTGCACCTGATGTGCTGCAATATGCTCGGTGGCATCAATGGGCGTGCCCGGACAATACCATATTGCGGATAATCCTGCAGCCCAGGCTCCCTGAATATCTGTTTCCAACTTATCGCCAATGACCAGTGTTTCCGAAGGATCTGCACCTAAAGCTTCCATGGCTGCATGAAAGATATTTGGTGCGGGTTTGGGATGCCCGCAGGATTCACTGCTGATCATGACACTGAAATAGCGGTCCAAATCCGACACCTGGATTTTGGTGCGCTGCACCTGTTCAAACCCATTCGTCACCAGGGCCATCCGATAGCGCCCCTGCAACAGTTCCAGCAGCTCACGAGCGCCTTCAACCAGGTTTGTTTTCAGCGGACAAATCTCCAGATATTCCTCCCAGGCCCGTTCAGGATGTTCCTCGTCGGGCAAGCCAACTGCACGGAAAGCTTCCGTAAAGCGTTCGGTACGCAAACGGTGTTTGTCCACCAAACCTTGCTCATACATGCTCCAGTATTCGCGGTTGATCCGCTGATAATGTTGCAAGAATACCTGATGTCCCTGACCTGTCTTTCGCTCCAGATGATGGCGGTGGAATAAATCAGTGAGCGCTTCTTCTGCATTGCGCTCAAAATCCCAAAGGGTATCGTCCAAATCGAAAAGGATATTCCGGATATGTGCAAATGGTTTCAGGCCCGACATATATTTGGCACAAAATTGGTTTATAAATGCGGAAACTACCATGTTCCAGTTTTTGAACAGTCTATTGTGGGCCGGAATGCTCTCCTTCCTGAGCTATGGAACGCCGCAGGGCGACATAGACAACCTGCGTCAGTGGTTTGCTCAGGGTGATGCTGCCTCCATCGGAAGCAAGATGCACAGCAGCATTCAACTATCCACACCGCAGGGCGACGGATATTACAGTAAAGCACAGGCCACCATGATCCTTACCCGTTTCTTCCAAAGCAATCCGGCCAAAGCTTGTACGATCAACAGCCAGGGCAGCAGCGACAACGGTGCGTATTATGCCATCCTGAAGCTGGAATGCGCATCTCAGGTTTATCGGGTTAGTCTTTTTATGAAGAAAGGTGATACCGGACTGGAGATTCAGGAGCTCAAAATAGAACCCTGAAATACCCCATGCATCTATTTGACTTAGACGTGTCGTACATCCACGACTTCATCCAGCGTTCACTTGCAGAAGATGTAGGCGACGGTGACCACAGCGCGCTGGCCTGTATTCCTCCTGATGCACAAGGGGCCGCCTACATCATGTACAAGGAAGATGGTATCGTGGCCGGCCTGACTTTGGCTGGTGAAATACTGAGGTCCTTAGATCCGTCGGCACACCTCGAGATTCACATCGCAGACGGCAGCAAAGTTTCAGCAGGAAGCAGGGTGGCCATCGCTTACGGCAAAGTTCAGGCATTGCTCGGCGCTGAACGGCTGGTACTCAATTGCATGCAAAGACTTAGTGGCATTGCCAGCATTACCGCGCGTGCCGTAGCAGCCGTACAACCTTATCCGGTAAAGCTGCTCGATACCAGAAAAACCACCCCGGGACTCAGGCCTTTGGAAAAGTGGGCTGTTACGCTGGGTGGAGGTTTCAACCACCGCTTCGGACTGTTCGACATGATCATGCTGAAAGACAACCATATTGACCATGCCGGAGGCATTCCTGCTGCGGTGGAACGAACGTTAAACTACCTTGAACAAACCGGTAAAAACCTGGCCATAGAGGTGGAAACCCGCAACCTGGACGACGTTCGCGAAGTACTTCGCTACCCGCAAGTTCAGCGAATCATGTTCGATAACTTCAGCCCTGATGAAGTAAAAATGGGCGTTGCGCTTGTAGGTGGTCGGATGGAAACCGAGGCTTCCGGTGGCATCAACATGAGCAACATTAAAGACTATGCGCCCACAGGAGTAGATTTTATATCACTCGGATTCCTGACTCATTCTGTAAAGAGTCTGGACATCAGCATGAAAACGCTTTTGCCTTAATGGTTTAAGGAGCCACAACCAGCTTACGGGCCGCTGAACCTACACGCAGCCAATAAACGCCAGGCTTCAGTGCAGACACATCCAGCACATGTTCACGCTGCACCGCTGTGCCTTGCATACACACACGTCCGGAAACATCGAGCAAGGTAAATTCACGGGCAGCAAAACCAGGCGGAAAATACACATGAAGCCGAGCACTTGCCGGGTTTGGCCAAATGTCAAAGCCCTGTGCCTCCTGATTATCTGCCCATCCATTGGCTGCATCCCAAAGCGGTTGCACGGTTGCCTGAAGCACCTCTGGCTTTAAAGGATTGCTGTGGTCCCATAAAACCGCAACAATATCTGTTTCTGCCGGCTTATAACGACCGAAGGCATTCGCATTGGCATCGCTGTACGGTGCTCCGGCCGGAATAAATACACTTGTTATTGAAGGAAGGTTGAAACTGAAACTCTTGGTGAACAGTGCTCCACTCCGATTTGCCCCGGTCGGGATGTAATTCCTCATGCCGCCATACGGTGTCAGGAACACCCAGGCTACATCGGGATGTTTGAAGCCCCCTGTCTGATTGGGAAATTGGTAATAAGGCGCATTGGGGTTTGTGGTGATTTCCTGCGCGATGAACTGATCAAAGGGCAAGCCGCCTCCACGAACCGTGCGCTCCCTGAGCGCAACGAACAAACGGAGGTCGCCCAGATATAAATCTTCAAATCTGGTTTCCACCTCAAAGCGCAACTCGTTCAGCGCACTGAGTTCTGTTTTCAGCACTTTGAGGCTGCACGGAGCTCCATCCATCATCTGTTGTTTCAGGGACTGTATCCATGCAGCCGTATCTGCCTGCAAGCTAAAAGTTCCGTTTACCGCGAAGGCCGGAACCGTTTCAGCACCCAGATTCTTGAAACTATCGTGCGCCATGCCATCGCCCACATGGTGGAATAGGCTCACCGCCTGGTATTTTGATTCCAGCTCCCTTACTTGCTGGAAATATGCCGGACATGTAGCACACCAGGAAGCTGTTTGCATTTCTACCAAACCGCGACGTGGCACACGTTTGCCCTGATCGAGCATCAAATCAAGCGTGACCGGCCTGGATGCTGCCGCGATGTTCCCATCCAGGCTGCTGAAGCGAACTTCCAATTCATAAATACCCGTATCGGCAAACTGAGGAAGTGTATCGCGCAAAACACCTACGCGATTGATGGAATCAAGCGATACAATAACACTTTGTTTCACGATTCCTGCCTGGCCTTTCAACCGATATTCCAGTTCAACATTTGAAAAACTGCGGCTGCCCACATTGGCCATACGCGCTTCAAACACAGCCACCCTTCCGCGTGTGGCATAAATACGTTTCGGTACCTCAATCCACTGAGCATCCCAGGAAGATTGCCCACCGGGGATATATGCAGTGTATCTGTTGTCAGCAGCACCCGGGCCATACATGCCTGAATCGGCGGTGATGGCGGGAGAACCTTCCATTTGAAAGGCTTTGGAAGCAGAAAGCTGGAAGCCAAACGAAAGCTCGGGAGCCTGGTATGCAGGGCCCGCGCTGCCGGTATGCAGCAAACCCGTCCACAGCGTTCCATTTTCCATGATTACAGCCGCTGCATACGTATAGGTATTTCCCGGGATGGGACCGGACGCTGAATACCATTTGATCCAAAGTGCCCGATTGGGTGCGGTTCCCACGGTGCGGTAGAGCAGACGGTCGTTGCTGCCAGACAAATACAGTCCGCCGAAATACAAACTTGGCGAAGGCAATGCAGCCAGCGGTAAGGTTGACGCACCCAAAACAGGGGCTACAGGTGCGGATGTATCGAAGGTAATATAGCCATTGGATGCAGCACGTACATGGGTGTGGTTCGTTCCGCCTATTGAAATGGTAAAACCCAGAGGCAAAGGCGACGACCGTTCGGGCGCGGTAGAAGCACCCATCCAGCGAATCCATCCGGCCTCTGCTTCAGCGCTGATGTCATCTTCATGGGCAGAAAAACCTTGCAACAATGCCGGAATCTGACCCGTGCGACCGTAATCAACTGCGTGATATTCCTGTGCCAACAAGCAGCTGCAATGCATGCCTAAGGTGAGCAGTAAACCGATGCCTTGCTTCATCATGCAAAGAAAATGACTGAAGTGCAAAGATTCGGCGATGGTCATAATATTCAGACCAATACTTCCGTGCGAGGTTTTTTTTAGTATTTTGGCACACTGAAACAACCAAACAAATTTCATCAAATGAAAAACACACTTCTTCTTGCATCAGCTGCCGTTTTGGTAACTTTTGCATCCTGCAAAAAAGATCCAGAACCAGAACCAAGTCCTGCCGTAGTTTCTCAAACCCAGCAGGCTACTGTTTTCTATTTCGGAGGAACCTGGTGCCCACCCTGCGGAGCGTATGGCAAACCAGGCAAAGAGTACATCACCAAGGCTTACGGCGACAAAGCCCAAATCATTTCCTGCCAGGTAAACGGCAGCACTGCTGATCCTATGAACAACGCTTCTGCCAATGCACTGGCCGGTACTTTCGGAGTATCTTCCGTGCCTACCATGTTCTTTGGCGGTGGCGGAGAAATCTTCGCATCAGCTGTTGGTAACGGCATTACCAATAGCATCTGTGCAACCAACATCGACAAGAAAATTGCCATCACTCCTGAAGCGAACATGAAGTTCACTACTGAGCTGAGCGGCAACGACCTGACTTTGAAGGCACAGACTCAGTTCTTCAAAGCCATCACTCCTACTACCGGTAAATACTTCCTGGCCGCATACCTCACCGAAGACGGAATTTCTGCCACTCAGTCCAGCGACATGAGCGCCAACAAGAACATCCACGACCATGTACTGCGCCTCACCCTGGGCACCAGCCCAACCGGTGAATTGGTTTCAGACAACGCTGCTCAGTGGGAAGTGAAAAACTTCACCTTCTTCGGCGCCCTGAACAACAACTGGGTAAAGGAAAAGATGCACGTTGTTCTGGTACTTTGGAAACAAGATCCTACCAACAACAAATTCACTGTGTGCAACTCCATGATTGGAAAGCTCCAGTAATTCAAACAGACTTTCAACAAAAAACCCCGCCTGTGGCGGGGTTTTTTGTTTACTACCCGTTCTTGTTCACTCAAGACGGAACCCGAGGGTAATTAAAAAATTCCAGTTGCGGTAATTGTTGGTCACCGTATAAGCCTGTTTGCCACTGCCTTCAGACACGAAATAAGGTGTGTAATAATCCGCCCGGCTGCCCATCAAAAAAGCCATATCCAGGAAATACTTCGCTTCTCTGATGCCAAATCCTCCGGTAATGGCTGAGTAGCCCAGATTCCTTGTGAAGGGTATGTTCGCATTATTGGAAAATGGGTTGGGATTATTCATGTAGCCAAGGCGGAATCGGTACATGTCGACCACAAATTCACCACCAACACGAACGTTTAATACCTGTCTGTAATACAATCGGATGCTGGCATTCTCACTTAAAAATCCGTAATCGCGGGCTTTCAGCTTGGCAGTGGTGTAATCCACGAATTCAACATCACCTGCAATAAATCCTGATTTTCCAAAAAGCAAAGTTGCCCCGGCATTGGCCTTGAATGGTGTGATCACCTTGTAATCATAGCTGTTGGCCGGATCTGTAAATGCAGGTTCAGTTATGGTCCCGTTCGGTGATCCCGGATCAAAGTAGGATTGCACCTGATAGGTATATATTTTATTGATCTGAAAGCTTCGCGGGGTTTGAATGCCTATTCCCAGCCTGAGGTGATCGGTAGGGCGCACAATCATTCCAATACGCGCACCCACGGCACCACCCCGATCGGTATTGTTGTTCACCACTTCCAACTGCTTGAGGTCTCTGATGGCAGGATCCTGCCTTAAATCTGTTTCTGTAAGGGAAAAATCTTCGATGTACCGAAGGTTGCTGTACACCAATCCCAGTCCCAGATAAAGCCTGTCATTAAAGTTTGCACCAAAGGATCCGTGCCAGTCGACGATGGCACCGCGAACATCTTTGATACCTTCCTGTTTCAGCAAACGCGTGGGTCCTTTAAAACCGCTCTCGTATTGGTCTGTAGTACCCGAAACCTGATCTATGGCATAACCGTTCCATGCAATGGATTGCAGGCTGCCCTCAGGAAAAGCACTGACGATGGAACCATTGGCCAGTTCGGCAAAGTAATCGCTAACGCTGGAAGAGCGATTGGTATCGCGGAAAAAGGTTCTCGTTTGAAAATCATGGCTGCGGTTCACGCCAAAGGCCACCGCAAAATTCGTCCAGCCTTCCGTAAGCGGTTTCCCGTTTTTATAGCGTTGGTTGGCGACCACCAGCGTTAGATTCGGGATGTTCATGTTGAAACGGGCGTCGCGTGTGGTCTGGTTTATATACTCAGCCCTGTTGCTCATGTTTTGGAAGGACAAGGTGCCGCTGAATTCAGATCGGCGGTATTGGGCCAGTGATGCAGGGTTTAAGGTGATGGAGCTTGCATCTGCACCGAGGGTGCTCACGGCTCCACCAACGCCCATACTGCGCGCTGTTCCAAAGAAATAACCTGAACTGTACCGTATGGCATCGCTTTCATTCTGGGCCTGAACCGAAATTATGGATGCTCCGAATAATATCGCGAGGATTGCCCCTGAAGCAATGGATAAACGCATCATTGCCTGCGCCCTCCTCCTGAACCACCCTGACCACCGGAAGGTCGTGGCGAAGAGGGTGTACTCATGCGCGGTGAGGGTGCTGTGCTGCGGTTGTTTGAAGGTGCTGTGGCGGGCGTTGCAGGTCGAATATTGCGCGGCTGTGCTGTTGGCGCAGGTGGCGGGTTATTGGTGCCACCGGGTGCAGGACGTTGCGGCGCCCTTTGTTGCGGCGTGGGCTTATCTGGCGTAGGTGTTTGATTGCGCGGATTGGGCGCAGGTCTGGAAGGACTGGTTGAAGGTGCCTGGGAAGGTGCCTGACGCTGAGGCTGGTTTACTCGATTGTCGCCACCGGGACCGGCAGGCAAGGTTTGATTGGGTGCGCGCATGCGCAGACGGTTGGTCGGTTCCTGTTGCGGCTTGAAATGCTGCGGCGGCAATTGTCCGGGCCGATAACGGTTGTTCCACCACGGATCATGCATGTGCCATGGATTCATCCACGGCTGATTCCATCCCCAAGGTTGGTTCCATGAACCATATCCGTACGGGCCATAAGGTGAATAACCCATTCCACCCCAACCCATATAAGGCGACATGCCAAATCCGGGATAGTAACCCATATTGGGGCTCAGGTAGGGACCCGAACCAAAGTTCCTGAACCGGTCGGAATAGGAACTTCCATAGCCATTCTGGTTGTAGGATTTTACCTCTGATTGCTCGTGCTCTTGATGTTGTTTTACTCCGGCCAGTTCCTGTCCGGGAACATAATACGCATCATCATAAACATTAACTTGTGCGATGCGTGAAGACTGGCATGAAGCCAGCAGTACGCCTGCAATAACAACGGTGAAAATGGTTCTCATATCAAATACCTCCTGCACAGGCAATTGAGCTACCTTTGCAGCCTTAAAATTACAAAAAGCATTCCACAACTATGGCCTTTGAGAAAATAAAGCGCAACGAGAACTACAGCGAGTGGTACAACAACTTGGTGAAGAACGCTGACCTCGCTGAACACAGTGCGGTAAAAGGGTGCATGGTCATCAAACCCTATGGCTATGCCATTTGGGAAAACATACAGCGCCAACTGGATCGAATGTTCAAGGAAACGGGCCACAGCAACGCTTATTTCCCGCTTTTTGTACCAAAGAGTCTTTTCGAAAAAGAAGAGAAGAATGCCGAAGGCTTCGCCAAGGAATGTGCCATAGTTACGCATTACCGCCTGAAGGCCGATCCGGAAAAACCCGGGCGGTTGATTCCCGATCCTGATTCCAAACTGGAGGAAGAACTGGTGGTGCGTCCCACCAGCGAAGCCATCATTTGGAACACCTATCGAAACTGGATCCGCAGTTACCGCGACCTGCCCATCCTGATCAACCAGTGGGCCAACGTAGTGCGCTGGGAAATGCGCACACGCCTGTTCCTGCGCACGGCAGAGTTCTTATGGCAGGAAGGCCATACTGCCCACGCCACCAAAGAAGAAGCACTCGAAGAAACCCGGAAAATGCTTGACGTGTATGCCCAATTTGCGGAAGAATGGATGAGCGTGCCGGTGATCCGCGGTGTAAAAACGGAAAATGAACGCTTCGCCGGCGCTGATGAAACCTTTTGTATTGAAGGGATGATGCAGGACGGGAAGGCCCTGCAAATGGGTACCAGCCACTTTTTGGGTCAGAACTTCGCCAAGGCGTTCGATGTGCGTTATCAAACCCGTGAAGGCGGACTCGAACATGTTTGGGCCACCAGCTGGGGCGTTTCTACCCGACTTATGGGTGCTTTGATCATGGCACATTCAGATGACGAGGGTTTGGTGCTTCCGCCAAAGCTCGCCCCCATCCATGTGGTGATTGTTCCCGTGTATAAAAGCGAAGAGGAGCTGAACCAAATTGCCGATGCCGTGCTTCCCCTGAAAAAATCTCTTGAAGCTGCAGGCCTGAGCGTTAAGTTCGACGACCGCGATACGCAAAAACCCGGTTTTAAATTTGCCGAATGGGAACTGAAAGGTGTTCCCGTGCGCCTGGCCATCGGCCCACGCGACCTGGCCAACGGCACCGCCGAAGTAGCCCGCCGCGACCTGAAAACCAAAGAAAATCTTCCGTTGGACGGCATTGAGGCACACATCAAATCACTGCTCGACGACATCCAAAAGAACCTGTTCCAACGCGCCTTTGATTTCCGCGCAGCGAAAACCTACACCGTGAACACCTGGGAAGAATTTATTGCAGCCATCGACGTAAAAGAAGGCTTTGCCCTGGCTCATTGGGACGGAAGCAGCGATACAGAAGCAAAAATCAAAGAATTGACCAAAGCCACCATCCGTTGCATCCCGCTGGATCAGCAGGAAGAAAACGGAACCTGTATCCTGAGCGGAAAAACAAGCAAAGGAAGGGTGGTTTTTGCCCGGGCCTATTGATTCAAAGAGGTCAATCAAGTCCCAACTGCGCCGGAACTCTTTCCGGCAGAATTCTGAATTTATCCTTAAATTGCCGTAGATTCTCATGCAGCTCATCGCTGTAAAGCGGTGATTTTGCCTTCAACCAACGACTTATGTCTGATCAGAACGAATTTATATTTAAGGAACACCATCAGTTATTTACCATCGGCACCGAACTGGAGCTGCAATTAATTGAGCGCAAGACCCTGCAGCTTACACCGGCAGCTCCGGCGCTGCTTGAGGCCCTGGAACATCCTCAACTCACCCGAGAACTGTTTCAAAGCATGCTCGAAGTGGTTAGCGGAATTTGCCATGATGCAACCGAAGCGCGGAAAGACATTGAACGCAGCCTTCATGTCATCGAAGCATATACCAGCAAGAACAATTTGTACATCAGTTCCACAGGGAATCATCCAATGGCAGATTACAACGACCGCATTGTCACTGATTCGCCAAGATATCATTACTTAATCGATCGAAATAAATGGATAACGCTGCGTACCGCAGTTTTTGGCCTGCATGTTCATATTGCCATGCGCAATGGTGACGATTGCATTGCCTTCTCCAATTTCATGGTGAGGCAATTGCCCATGCTGATTGCACTTTCGGCGAGTTCTCCTTTCTGGAGGAGCCATGATACCGGTTTGGCTACATCAAGACCAACGGTTTATGAAGCCATTCCAACAGGCGGCATTCCGTACCTCGTTCGAAACTGGGAGGAGTTTACCCTGCGTTACAACCAGCTCATCAGGGTAAAATCAATCGAAAGCATGAAAGATCTTTGGTGGGATCTTCGGCCAAGCCCCGGATACGGAACTCTTGAAATCAGGATTTGTGACGGCCCGGCTACCATGGCCGAAATGGAAGCCTTGGTTGCTTTTCTGCACATGCTGGCACTCTGGTACAACGACCACCGCACAACCTTCGATGCCACGCACCCACAAATACCTGAACGCTGGATTCTTCGCGAGAACAAATGGCGCAGCGTTCGCCATGGCCTGGAGGCCCTGTTCGTGGAAGAAAAAAGCATTACCAATATTCCCCTGCGCACACACATACGCAATTGGCTGAAAGAACTGAAACCCTACATCGAGGCTTATCATTACGAGGCCGCTGCTGAAACTATTGAGCGCATCCTCCTTCAAGGAAACAGCAGCGACAGACAGCGCCAAATCTGGAAGGAAACCGGTGACCTGAATGCGGTCATCCGCCACAATATTGATGAATACTACCGGCGGGAACCCATTTGGCTATAATTCTTCGGCGGTAGGTGTTGTTCGCTCAGGCAAAAAGGCCTTTCGCTCATTGCTGAAATGGGATTAAACATCAATATGTAGTAAGTTTCGGGCGCATCAGCTTATGACAATTCGCCATGTTCACCATGCACCTTGAAGCCAGCCAACGTGTTTATCCAATCTGTTAGGAAAATCGGTTTAACCATACTCCTGTGGTTCCTGGTGCTTGCCATCAGCACCCTGAGCATCTGGCTCATCAATGCATCCTTTGCACCCACAGATTTTCTGGACGAAGCCATTCTCGGCACCGGTTTTGGCCTGTTCGCGCTGTATGGTTGGTATTCCGTTTTATTTGAAATAAACCACTGGACCATCTACACAGATGAAGTACGCGTGCGCGATTGGGCCGGGCTGCGCATCCGGCGATTCCATAAAAGCGAAGTTGTATCGTGGGAAGAACGCGACAAAGCGACCAAATACAACCAATGGAAAGAGCTGGTGCTCAAGACCAAAAGCTCACGTTATCGGCTGTTTTCCTCGGGTGTAAAAAACTATGATGAACTAAAAGCTGCACTGCTTTCAACACTTCCGGAAAAAACCCGAAATGAAGCCCGGATGCGCCAGCACAGTGCCCCGGGCACCTATCTTGTTTTGGGTTTGTGTTTATTCGTTTCAGGAAGCATTTGGACTTATTTGGATGTATCACAGCGCGGTTCGGGTCCGCTGCCGCAGAAATGCTTCAAAGCCTTATTGAGCGCAGCGCCAGTGCATGAAACGGGTTCCAGAGATGCCGCCTGGGTGCATTTCCCTGTGAAAGAATTCCCTGAACTGCAATTCAGCATTGAGAACAACGACGGAAGCTATCAGGCTACTGCTGTAAATGCCCTGCGCCGGGATGTGCACGCCGGCGATTCCGTTACTTTGTGCTTGGACCCTGCAGATTACAACGCATTCATCACCCGCAGTCAGCCACCCGGCTTCTGGCAGCGCGCTGCAGGTTATGGCTCCATCAGGGTGATTGGCATCGAATACAAAAACCGTGTTTACCTCGATTCCGCAAGGATTCGGGAATGGGAAAACAGCGAACCCGGACCCTGGATTTTGCCCTTGGTCTTTGGATTTCTTTTCCTTGTGATCGGCCTTTTCGAGCTTATTCGCGTCAAGCGGAGCGTTGTTGAGGCTTAATGTGCGCCTCCGGGTTCTCGTTTGTTCAGTTCAGGATAAGCTTCTACCAATGGCAAAGATTTAGGCATTGCATCTGCAAACGGATTGTCTTCCAATGCTTTCATGAATGCAATGATGGCGCTGATTTCTTTCCTGCTCAAATTCAGCTTATCTGAAGGCAATGTCTGATAAGGAACATCGAGTCCGTGTCCGATGCCACCTCCTCGATTGTAAAAATCCATCACCTTTTCCAAAGTTGGGAAGGCACCGTTGTGCATGTATGGTGCCGTTGCCACCACGTTGCGTACAGTTGGCGTTTTAAACGAACCCAGGTAATAAGGTGCAGCCTCTTTGAGACGTGCTGCGCCACGACCGGGGTCGGCATCCAATACTAAACTCTTGGCATTGGGATTTTCCGGCACACCCAAAACCTCACTTTCTGTTTCTTGGTACAGGGGCGGTACGGTGCCGTTAAACACGGGTGCGAAATGACAGGTGCCGCAGGCAGCTTTTCCCATGAACAGGTTGTAGCCATCCATCACATCCTGATTTAAGGTGGGAAGTTCCCCGCGCATCCAGCGATCGAAGGGCGAATTAAAACTTCTGAGGCCTGCGACATAATAGGCAATTGCCACTTGCAGGTTTTGTGGTTTCATGGCCACTTCCTCATCGGGGAAAGCTTCCCGAAACATGTTGACATATTGCTGGCTTCCCGACAACTTTTCGAGGATCTTAAAATAATCCGTATTGAACTCCTTTGCATCGCCCACCACGTGCTCCTGTTGATCCACAAGCGATTCAGCGCGCAGATCGTGAAAGAACCGTTCACTGTACACACAGTTCAATAAACCCGGGGCATTTCTTTGCACCACCGATTTGCCATCAGCCGAAATGCTTTTCGGCAAGCCATCAGTAAACGCCTTATCAGGATGGTGGCAACTGGCACAAGAACGTTTATTGTCGTGCGAAAGAATGGGGTCATAAAACAGCAAACGCCCCAGATGTTCCAAGGCTCTTGATTCAGATGCTGCCGGCACATTACTGTACCAGAACGCATGCAGGAAATCATCAGAAAACACTGCATCGTTATTGTAGTTCACAGGCACAGGAAGCGCGCGCCGTTCATCCGGCAATTCAAATCCTGAAGATCGATGCCATGCACCAATCAGTCGATACAGCGGCAACAGGTGATTACGTGTAAATTCAGCCCGGTTGAAACGGTCAAAATCCTGGTGTATGTCCAGATATTTTAAGGCTGCCCGAAAACGCAGTTGAAGATCGTTAAACTGATCCGCAGGCGTTACAGTGGCCAGATATTGCAGATCGTCCCAAACCGCAGCCAACATGATTCTGGTTTCAGGCAACGAGTTTCCGGTTCCCGGAACATCAAACCCGCTCAAGCCCATGCTCAAGGCACGCAAAATGGCCTGTCGGGAGGCTTCAAAAACATCGGAAGGATAAATGCGGAAATCAGGAATGTATGATCTTAACTGCTCTTGCAGGATCAAAGCCTGTTGCAACAAAAGATTCAATTGTCCGGGTTCATCCAAAGCTGCGGCCGCTTCATCCATTACCTGCAAGCCATGGGGTTCCAAAGTATTGATTCCAAAGCTGTTGCGCTCCGGTTTTGGCAAGGGTACGCCGTTTACATGGTCTTTAATGAATTGAACATCCTTATACTCAGCCAAATATTCCCAACGCTTGTATGAAGTTCTCATCCGACGATAAAACGCATCATGTGATTTTAAATCGGGCTTTATCTGCTGTGCAATCCCGCGCAAATATTGAATGTAGTCATCCAAACCCACCTTAAAACTGTCTAAACGATGTTGATACCTCCTGGTAAATTCGTCGGCTGTGCTCAACTCAACACCGGCCTTGCGGAAAGAATACACCGCAGCAAAGGCACAGAGCACAAGCATGATTGTCGCGATTTTCTTCATGTTTCCTGATTTCTATGTTTATTTCCGTGGAAAACCCAATTCAAAAAAACAACCGGTGACTCCACAAGGAATCCCCGGTTGTTTGGAAGAAGTTCTGTCAATTTACTGAACCACGAAACGCAGGGTTTCGCCTTCAGTGTTGCGGATGAAGTAGGCGCCGGGAGCAAGGTCACTTACATTCACGGTAACCACATCGCGCTCCACACGCATGCGCTTGCCCATGGCGTCATAGATGGCCACATCCATACGGCGGCTGAGGTGCAACTCACGCGCAGTAGGATTCGGATAAACCGTAAATGTGGCAGTACCTCCAAAGATTTCTTCGTTTGACAAAGCGGGTGTTCCGTCAAAACCGGAAATGGCATAGGTCAGTGAATTGGCGTACGGCCCATCATTCGTAACGCTTGGATGCTGGCTGTTTACCAACATGGTTTTGCTGTCAATGGCAATGGCACCGGTAATTTCTGCACCAGGTGCACAGGCAGTAACGCGAACCAAATCAGCCAATGTTGGATTGCTCACATTCATATCCAACAAATACAATTCGCAGGTAGTGGGCAAACCTGCCGGCATGCGGTTGTATGATGTACCGTTCAGGTCTTCCTGAATCATCATGTATGTTTTGCCTTTTACTGTCATGAAATCAAGTCCGTCGGGGTTGCTCAGGTGTACCATTGGATAACCGGCAGTGCGTCCCTGAGATGCAGATGTAGCAAAGTAAGGGCCTCCTTCCAGGAAAGAGCGTACATTGTTGGTGGCAAGGTCGAATTCCAGCACACGGCCGTAATAGTCGTTGAAGCGACCATTGCGCACAGAATCAGCTGCCTGGGCATCAGTTCCGGGGAAGTTATTACCTGTAAGCACCTTATAGCGCGTCTTGTAACCATCGATCAACCCTTGGTTGATCACACCGTAGCGGGCATTTCCGCTGGTGAAGGTAAACTGATCACGTCCGGTTTCGGTAATGTACAGTTTGCCATTGTGGTAAGCACCCCATTCCAAACGGTTGAACATGGTGGCACCACGGCGAACAGCAACGGCATTCAGCACCAACAGGGTATCGAGGTTGTTTTCGATGGTGATCCATTTACCGGGCGCGTCGTGCTTGTACACGTACAACTGGCCGTTGGTGAAGTCACCTGCATTGGTGGCAACGAATTTGGCAAGGATGCCTGGAGAACCGTCTTCAAAAAGGAACACAGTTTTGTTGTCTGGCAGCACTACACCACCTTCCCAACCGGCACGGCCCCAGTTGTACTGTTTGCGAATGGCCTTTGCGTTTACCGGATCTATTTCCACCATCCAGTTCAGATTCTGATAACGCTTGATGGTTTTTCCATTGAAACCGGGGAAACCGGCAGGAGTAGTTACACCAATGGTGAAGTCGCTTGTGTCACGGAAGTTAGCACCATTGTTGAAGATGCCGCGGTTGCTGGATTGGAGCCATTCTTCGGCAGTCCAGATGCGTCCGTTGGCACGATCCGTGATGCCACCACAATTCATCCCTGTTTCACCTACGGTGTTCGCAAAATCTACGTTGAAGAACTTACCCTTGCGACCGTCGGTCAGTGACTGTTCTACAACTTCCAACTGATCGCCTGAAGTGCGCTTCAGCTTGAACATGGTCATGCCGCCACCATCGCCCACAAAGTCGTTGCGCTGGGTCATCTCGTGGTTCACCACAACCCAACCCAAGTCACCGCTTGCGGATTTATCAGGAGTAAAACCAATAAAGTCATGCCACTGCTTGGCGTAGGTCTGGCCGGCGGGATTGCCATAGGTGGCAGTTGTTTTTACCACATCCACGCCACCAGTAAAGATGACCTGTTGTTTTAGAGGGCTCTTGGGCATCCAAACTGTTTTCACAGACCATGCGGTGTCGATATTCACCGGAAATGGAATCTGTGCTACAGCCAATCCTGCAGAAGCAATCATGGCTTGGAATAAAAGAAGTTGTTTTTTCATGTGTTTTGGCATTTTGGTAGCGCAAAACTCTTCGGCCATTGTTAGGGCGGATATATGCGTTTATTACCCTTGATTTAAAAAGATACCGCGTCTATTAAGAGACTCTTAAACCCATAAGATTGGGTTATTTACGCAGCCACAATTCCTTAATACAGACTTCATGGAAGCACAAAATATGGCACGTCAATTACCTGCGTGAAATTCAACCTCCTGATCATTCTTGCCATTGGACTTGCTTCATGCGGCATGAACAACACCAACCAAGGCTCAGAACTGGCGCATAAGCACTGCATTGGCTGTCATGAATTTCCTGACCCGAACCTGTTGTCAAAGCGTCAATGGCGCGACCATGTATTGCCGCAAATGGCTGCATTCATGCAGGTAGATACCAACCGGGATTCCCCGAGCAAAAACCAGATTGGGAGGCGCGAATGGTCCGCCATTGTCGAATACTACCTGAGCCAAGCACCAGAGATATTGCCTAAACCCAACATTCCAAAATTGGATACCCTGAAACAGTTCAGGGTTGAACTTCCACCAAACCGCCTTGGCATTCCGTCACTCACCCTCCTCAGGAACAATGAATCAAAAGGTTACTTTTTGTCTGATGCCAACTCCAAAAGCTGGATCGAATTAAGACGCGATTTCAGCATTGCAAAAGAAGGAGAAATTACGGAAGGTGGCGTTGATGTGCTCACATGGAAGCAAGACCGCTATTCATTATTCATGGGGAGTTTTTCCCCAACAGATGCCCCAACAGGTTTGTTGTTGAAACATCCTTCAGGAGCCATTGAACGCGCATTTGTACTGCATGACAGCCTGCAACGGCCGGTATGCATGCGCGCACACGACTGGAACAAAGACGGTGCGCCCGATTTTGTGGTTTGTGAATTCGGTAAATTTTCGGGCAGCCTCTCCCTCTTGACTTCACAAAAAGACGGAAGCCTGAAACGCACCGTAATTCAATCATCACCTGGCGCCATCAGCGCCGAACTCCGCGACGTCAATAAAGATGGCCATATGGACATCATTGCGTTGTTCGCACAGGCAAACGAACGCATAGACCTGATGCTGAGCGATGGAAAAGGTGCCTTTAATACCCAAACCTTGATGCGGTTTCCTGCATCTTACGGCTCCAGCAGCATGAAATTGCACGACCTGGACGACGATGGTGTAGAAGAACTCTTATTTACCGCCGGAGATAATGCAGATTTCCCCGCCATCACCAAACCATATCACGGCATTTATGTGTATTCCATTCTGGATGGATTCAAACTTAAAGAATCAGCCTTTTACCCGCTTCCGGGGGCTTATGCCGTGCATCCTGGGGATTATGATGGTGATGGAAAGCAAGAACTTGCCTGCATCTCATTTTTCCCAGATTGGCTCAAACAGGCAGAACTGGGTTTTGTAATCATCAAACCAGGAAACGAATCAACGAACCGGTATGCATTCATTCCCAACCTTCATCAGGCGGGGCGATGGATTACCATGGAAACAACGGATGCCGACGACGATGGCGACATAGACATACTGCTCGGCTCCATGACCATGGAAACAAGTCCGGCAACACCTCTTGCCACCAACTGGGCCAACAACAAAATTCCATTTGTGCTGCTCCGCAACCTGCTGCATTGAGCACCGCAATCAGTAACTCTTGAATGTCACCACCTGCTCCAGCGGCGGCCTTCCGGCTTTGGTGCGTTTTGTTTCTACATGCCCCAGCAGAAACCAGCCGCGATGCAATGTTTGTGCATCAAAACCACACAAGGTGCGCATCTGTTCCGATCCCGTGCCGTTGCCGGTACTCCAATAGCCAGCGGCATGCGGTTCAGCGGCAAGGGTGAGGTAGATGTTCTGAACCGCCATCGCCGTGGCCGCATCTTCTTCCCAGGCAGGAACCTTGCCACTGAGCTCCACGCCAATGCCCAGCACGTGACTTAATTTGTGAGGATAGCTGAGCAGTTTCGCTTTTTTGTCCTCGTTGAAACTTCCGGATCCTTCCCGTTCATGCCATAATACCATTTCCTGGGCCAATCGTTCCAGCGCTGCTCCCTGAAACACCGTGAACCGCCACGGAAACGTTGCCTTATGCGAAGGCGCCTGATGCGCGTGTTCCAAAAGGCGACGAATCAATGCATCGGGGAGTTTTGCTCCGCTGAAGTCGGCCAGAAAATGACTTCTGCGCGCGTGGATGATGTGGTCAATGTTTTCCATATTTCTGAAGAAGAGGCTGAAGCACAACCGACACTAAAATCACGGCTGCACCGGCGTAAAACCAAAGATTCAGCACCTCATATTCCTTAAACAAAAAAGCGGCAAAGAGGATTCCATACACCGGTTCCAGATTCACCGCCAGGTTGGCCGTGAACGCAGAAACATGCTTCAACGCATCGGTTCCCAGGAAAAATGCCAGGTTGGTGCATACCAAGGCCAACAGCAAATCCCACAAAATATCCCAACCTGCGGGAATCCAAACGAAGTCGGGATTCACCAGCCAGGGCAACATCAGACTGAGGAAGATAAAACCAGTGCCCAGCTCCAGCGTAGAAACACTCAGGGTGCTTTTGTCGCGCAGGTACTTCTTATTCAGCACACTGAACAACGCTGCGAGAAAGGCGGAAATAATGCCTACACCCGCCGCAGCCATGAACTGTCCGGCAGCAACGGCTTCGCGCGGACGCGCCTGGTAAATGAACGCCAATCCTACCAATACCAACAAGCCCAGCATCAACTCCTGTTTGCGAAACGGTGTGCGAATGATTAAAGGTTCCAGCAAGGCCGCAAAGAAGCTCACCGCACCAAAGCAACCCAGCGCCAGCGAAACACTGTTGCCAATTTTAATGCTGCCGTAGAAGGTAACCCAGTGCAGTGCAATCAGACAGCCAATGCCTGCGAATACAGCCACGTCGCGTGTATTCAATCCCCGGAAACCGCGCCAAACTGCCGGCATCATCAGGTAAAAGAAACTGGTGAGCAACATGCGGTGCCATACCAGATTGAAACTCCCATAAGAAATCAGCTTACCCAGTACTGCGGTAAAACCCCAAAGCAATACAGCCAGGTGCAGGCGCAGCAGGGCTGTTTTAAGCGATTGCGACACGGGGCAAAGGTAGCCGCAATAAAAAAGAAAGCCGGCTGTTCGCCGGCTCCCTGTATTTTCAAGATTGAATGACTTGAATTAGTCGGTGTAATCTCCGTCTTTGGGTTTGAGGTCGCGGATGAGGATGCGGATAAAGTCAATCAACACCCAAATACCAAAACCTCCAAAAGTAAGCAGCTGCACTACGCCCTGCCAGGTATAGCCAAGGTAAAAGCGATGGATGCCCAAAGCGCCCAAAAAGAAGCACAACAGCACAGCCACCAGCCAGCTTTTGCCACTGGCTGCTTCAGACTGTGAATCCTTCTGGATTTGTACACTTTTCAACTG
>CAZPHB010000007.1:94891-108235 GCA_964586595.1 uncultured Flavobacteriaceae bacterium
TTGTTGAACAGGCCAAGTTCTACATTCCAGCCGCCGCTGTGGTAGCGCTTTTGCATGGTGCAGGATGCCAACGAAGCTGCTGCGAGCAACATCATTCCGATTTTTAGTGAAGTTTTGTTCATGGTTTTTATAATTAGTGAAATGCAATCTTATAATTTCTTTTCAATAAAAAAAGAGCCTTTTATGAAAGGGTAAAAAGTGCGCAGCTTCCACGTCTTATCCAAACTCAGCCTAACATGTCCTTATTGGACACCACCCTCAGCGGCTCTGAGGTTTCAAGCGCCGCCAAATGCACCATGGCTTTTGCCACCTGTTGCGGGTAAATACCTTTCCAGGGTTTGGGCAACAGCGGGTTGAGGAAGCGATACACTGTCTTGGCAAATGCCTCTCCGGGGCGGCGTTCGATCCGCGCTCCCAGCAGCAAACCCGGACGAAAGATGCCCAGCCGAGCAAAGCCCAATGCCTTGAGGTCGCGCTCCATCATTCCTTTTACACGGTTGTAGAAAATTAAAGAATGTTCATCTGCACCCACAGCTGAAACCACAAACATGGCATTGGCACCGGCAGCCTTCGTTTCCCGCGCAAGGTTCAGCACATAATCCTTATCTACTTTGGAAAACTGTTCCTTGCTTCCGGCCTTGGCCATGGTTGTTCCCAAACAGCAAAATACTTCATCGCAGGGAATGCGCAGCTGCTCAGGCTGTTCGAAATCTACCAGCAGCTGTTCCAGCTTTTCGTGCTCCAGGTTCAGCTTTTTCCGCAGCACCAGAATGATCTTTTTATAGTCGGGATGCGCAAGCAGTAGTTCCAGCAAAGCCTGTCCGGTAACACCACTTGCACCGGCAATCAGTGCTGTTTTGTTTGTAACGATCATGATTTAGAATAAAACAAATTCCTTTTTAAACAGCGGCTTTTTGATGGTTTTGTCGGGAATATTGAATCCAACGCCCCATTCGATATAATCGGCCGTAAACAGGTGCACGCGCAGGCGATTCATCAGAACTACGTGTGGATTTACGTAATATTTAAATCCAACGGCTTCATAATACATCCGCTTACTTTCTGTTGGGCGGTACAGGTACAAACCGGCGTCGGCGATGATGCCCACGCGGCCCACCCGGTATTCATGACCAAACAGGAACGACAGTTCCGAAACAGAACCGAAGGAACGGTTTTTTACCGGCCAGGGACCGAATTTGATGTAGGGATAAATGGGGTCGAAATAATAGTTCAGTCCCAGCCTCCAGAGCCTGCTTTTGCTTTGCGGATGATGGTACACCACCTCGCCCATGAACATGGTAAAGTTGCGGCTGTCGTCAACAGCAATTTGCCTTCTGCCCGTGCGCACGGAAACATTCCAGAATCCGCGCAGCCGGGGCGTATCTGCATTGTACAGGGGCCATGATGTTTTATGCCGCGGACCTTCGCTGAGGAACCAGGAAAAACCCACATGTCCCAGCAACATGTTCACGCCCCAGTTGGGGAACTTCCAGTTTCCATTGGAAAAATGCGTAATGCCCAGACCAATATTGGCTTCGGTGTTTGCACCAATCGCCTGCCTGCGGTTGACCAACAGTTGCATGAGGCCGTTCAGGTGCGTACCGTTGGCACGGTTGCGCAGGTTGTTTTCCAGACTGAACGGGCGGGTAAAATACCCGATTCCGCTGCCACAGCGCAGGGTGGTGGTACTGTGGCTTCGTTCTTTGAGGTTAAATTCAATAAAGGCCATGGGACTGAATACCGAACCGTTGAGTGTATCGCCCATATTCAGGTAGAGCATACCTGCGCCCAACCTGGGACTCCAAAAATGCCGATCCATGCCGGCATAACCTGTTCCCTTGGCATACCAGGCCGCTTCAAAACCAAAAACATGTTGCTCCTGGCGCTTCATTTCCTCGTGGTGCGGGAACACGAAACCGCCGTAACTCTGCAATTGCAATCCCCGTTCATTCTGGGCAGAAACCAATCCTGCGCAGCAGCAACAGGCCAGGAGCAAGAATGGCCTCATGGTTTAGTCGATGTCAAACCTGATGCCCTGAGCGAGCGGCAGGTTTTTGCTGTAGTTGATGGTATTGGTTTGCCTGCGCATGTAGGCTTTCCAGCTGTCGCTTCCACTTTCCCTGCCTCCGCCGGTTTCTTTCTCCCCGCCGAATGCTCCGCCAATTTCAGCGCCACTGGTTCCAATGTTCACGTTGGCAATACCGCAATCGCTGCCCTGCGCCGAAAGGAACAGTTCTGCTTCTGATATGTCGCGGGTGAAGATGGCGCTGCTGAGGCCCTGTTTCACATCGTTCTGCATGGCTATGGCCTCGTGCAGTTCACGGTATTGCATCAGATACAAAATGGGTGCAAAAGTTTCTTCCTGCACAATCTGATAATGATTTTTCGCTTCGCAGATGGCAGGTTCCACGTAGCAGCCACTTTCAAAACCTTCGCCTTGCAACACTTTACCGCCATAGATTACGGTACCGCCTTCTTGCTTCAGGTGGATGAGTGCGCGCACATAAGCTTCCACTGCCTGTTTGTCGATGAGCGGACCGATGTGGTTCAGTTCATCCAACGGACTTCCAATGTTCAACTGTCCGTAGGCCTTTTGCAAGCGTGCCTTGAAGGCTTCATATACAGACTCATGGATGATGACCCGGCGTGTGGTGGTGCAGCGCTGGCCTGCGGTTCCCACGGCCCCGAACACAACGGCACGCAGCGCCAGATCAAGGTCTGCATTGGCCGTAATGATGATGGCGTTATTGCCGCCAAGTTCCAGCAGCGATTTGCCCATGCGTTTCGCCACGGTTTCGCCTACGGCTTTTCCCATGCGGGTGCTTCCGGTGGCAGATACCAGGGCAACCCGCGAATCAGCTGCAAGCATTTGCCCGATGCGGGCATCGCCGTTCACCAGGGTAAATATTCCTTCAGGCAGCTCCTGTTCACGAATCACCCTGGAAACCAGGTTCATCACGGCAACAGCGCTCAGTGGCGTTTTTTCGCTGGGTTTCCAGATGGTTGCATTTCCACAAATGGCCGCAATCATGGCGTTCCAGCTCCACACCGCCACCGGGAAATTGAAGGCAGAAATAACCGCGGTAACGCCCAATGGATGCCACTGTTCATACATCCTGTGGCCGGGACGTTCGCTGTGCATGGTCAATCCATACAACTGGCGGCTCAAACCTACGGCAAAGTCGCAGATGTCAATCATTTCCTGAACTTCTCCCAAACCTTCCTGAAGGCTTTTGCCCATTTCCAGACTCACCAGCGCACCGAGGGATTGCTTGTGTTCTCTAAACTCGTTGCCGATGAGGCGGATGACCTCTCCCCTTCGGGGTGCCGGAAACTGTTTCCAGGCTTCGGCAGCTTCAACGGCGCGCTTCAACACTGCTTCGTATTCCGTTTCTGTGGCGAAGACCACGCTGCCTATCTTCTTGCCATCCACCGGACTCATGATGTCGCGTTCTATAGAACCTACAGCCGTAATCCAGTTGGTACCGGTGCAGGCACTTTCCGCCCGGGCCGGCACATGCAGGCTCTTCAGGATTTGTTCAGATTTGATTTTACTTGACATGCTGTGCAAAGTTCCGAAAAAGGGCGCATAAATCAGTTTTTAACTTACAGCCTTACGCTACCACCACAAACAAAAAAAGCCCCGGAAATTCCGGGGCTTTTTCAACAATTCGCGAAGATGTTATCAGTGCTTGATCACGCGGTGTCTGATGTTGTTCAAACCGTCGGTGAAGCTTACCATGTACATGCCGGGGCTGAGGTTGCTCATATCTACGGTTTTTACTTCCGCAGCGTTGAACATTCCCAGCATTTTGCCGCTCATATCGCTCAGGGTGACTACACCTTTATCGGCATTTTGCACATGGAGGTTCAACACTCCCTGCACCGGATTGGGGTACACGTTGAAGCGAACCGCCTGTTTCACTTCAGGCATTGCAGTTTCAACACCGGCTTTTACCGTTGATACTTCCATACCGCTGATGCCTTCGCTACCAACAGCCATTGGTGCAGGCACATCACGGCCGTGACTGAACAACATGAAAGATTTGGTGATGTCCACGTCGCTGCTCAGGATCATATTTTGGGAACTGGAGTAAGATCCACCCTGATTGTACCAAGGGGCGCTTCCTTCGGCCTGCGCTGCAATGCGCACTTCTGTATTGTCCCAGGATGCAGGTTTGCCGGCGAGGTACAACTTCACTTTGTAGTTAGTGCTGCCACTCACGTGGTCGATACGCCACAAATCTGTGCTGCTCACTTCATCGATAGGTGCGTCGGCGGCATCACCTGATTTGGCGTTTGATGCGGTATAAGTAATTTCAAATTCATTGTTGCTGGCACTGCTGAAACCAATGGGGCGATAATTGCCGCCGGCACCAACCGGAACTATACCTGTAGTATTTGCACCGGTATTCCAGGTGCCGCCATTCAGAATACGCACGGGGCCGTTGACGTATGAATTGGCATTACCACCACGGATGAAATCGGGGCGCGTGATGGTCAGTTTATTGGTTGAAGTGGTATTCAGGATACCATAAGTGAACGTTACATCGCGCACCTCCATTGGAGCATTCAGTGTTACCGTACCGCTGTCCTTCTTGAACGTGATGGTATTGCCATAAGCACCTTTTGCAGCGTTGCTCAGGGTAATTGTTTGGTTACTGCCACCCACAAACCATACACGGTCGGGGAATTTGCTGCCTGTATTTGCCTGGGTTTGCTTTACATGGAGGTTACCTGCTAGGAACAACTGAACGTTGCTCATGTAGGCACCAGAAGTATCATCGGTAGTCATGTTGCCGCGAACATACAGGCGATCCTGAGTTGCGTTCCAGGTTAAGGCGGCCGGAGTACCGCTGGTAGCGCCACTTGTACGCAGAACCAGGTTGTTCAGGTAAATGGTATCCTGGTTGTGGGAGAAGCTGGCTTTGTTTCCTTTGCCATCAAGCACTACAGTGCTATTCTGGGCATTGAACGAACCGGTATTGTTGAAATTCCAGCATCCATTGAAATAGAGTGTATCGTCGTCAGGTGCAATCAGCGTTCCTCCGCTGCGCACAATCAACCCGGTTGGCAAAGGATTGGCTGTGATGCGGCAGTTTCTTGTGCCGTCGAAAGCCAAAATACCCCGGGTGATGTCCACATAATTCTTTACAGTTCCAATGTGTTGTACCTTCCCGGTTACGGTTACGGTCTTTGAGCTGCTGGATTTGTTGATCTTGAGGTTGTACATGCCATGCATGGAACCGTTAGATACATAGGTGCTGTTCAAATCACCGGTCATCAGGATGTACACTCCTCCCTGTTCTCCGGGGATGCCATTAATGCCAAACCCATTGGTGCTCAGGTTGTTTGACATGGTGGAATCCACCACCAAAGAATCTCTAACCTCCAGGTATTCGCTGGTATTCCAGTTTTCAAGGCTTACCTCTTTGATGTGCAGTTTATTGTGGATGATCCAACGCTCATTGGTTGTCCAGGGTGTTATCAATTTACCGGGCACGGTAACATCACCGGCGTTGTCGAGTTTTTTGTTGAATTCAACATTCCAGAATTCGCGAATCTTTCCGGAAGTGCCAGCAGTATTGATCATGTTTCTGCCGGTATCAATGAAACGAATCAAGCCCTTGTTGTGGGTATATGAAGCCAGTTCAGCCATGAAAAAGTCGCCACGGATGTCGATGCGGCAGTTGTTGTTGGTGGACCATCCTGTAGGACCTTCAAGGCGCGCATAGTTTCTCATTACAACATGTTTCAAATCGGCAATACCGTTAGGCATGATGTTGACTTTACTGTTTCCCTGACCAATCCTCCGATTCACCGTGAGGTATCGCACCGTCATTTGTGAATTGAATGCCAGCGAAATGGAGTCAGCTATGACCGTTGAATTATTTATATCTCTGGTTTCTACACTTCCACCGGTAAGCACCAAATTACGACAGGTTAAGGTATGATTTGCATCGAACCTGATCTTGCCTACCTGTCCGCTTGCAGCATGAATATTGATGTCGTTGACAGTAATATCCACGTCAACATAAACAATCCCATTCTGAACCTTTACGTTGTCGTCACAATCCGGAACACCACTTGGAGTCCAGTGGTTGGCGTTATTCCATACCCGGTTGGCGTACGTAGTGCCACTGGGCGTAAAAACCTTCAGGGTATTCACCCCGTCCCCGCATTGGGCGTAACTGCCAGCAGCAAGTCCGGCGATGCCCGAAAGGAGTAAAAGTAATTTTTTCATGTTGTGCGATTTGTTGATTTTCAAGGCAAAGCTAAGACTTATCCACAAGAATTCACAAATAAACTATTCCAGCTACAGCGAGGGTTCTAAGCCATTTATACTGTTTTTACACAAATTTAATCAGCGCTTAAACCGCCAATTCGCGCTCGAGGCAAATGACCATACCATGACATTAAAACATGGATTTCAGCTTGGCTGTTTATCGCAACATCAACGGCGCATCACCAAAAAAATGGCGACAAAGCACATCAGTAAACCAATAATTATGTTCCAACCAAATGGTTCATGATACACCAAACCCCAGCCTACGGAAACAATGGGTATCACGAAGGTGTTGGCGCTGGCAAAAAGTGCGGTGGTGCGCTGCACAAGAATGTTGAAGATGATGAGTGACAAGGCAGAACCAACAATACCCAGAATGGCCATATACCCCAAAGAGGTCCAGGCCTGGGTGCCGAACTGTTCAAAACGCGCCCCGGGGTTGCTCATAAAAAATACCGGCAATGCGCATAGAGCCATAAATGCCAGCGGATAGGCGCTCACCACAAACGGATTCAAATGGCTAAGCCGCTGTTTGATGATGTTGACATTGATGCCGTAAAGCATGGTTGCCACGATGGCCAATACACCTCCCAGCGGATTCATGATTTGTTCACCTTTCATGAAATACCCGGGCAACAACAATACAGCAGCCCCCGACAAACCAAAGAACACACCCCAGATGTGCCGCTTCAAAATGCCCACACTAAAAAACCAGAACCCGAACAACAGCGTAAACAGCGGCGTGAGGCTGTTCAAAACCCCGCTGATGCCCGAAGGAATCATGGTTCCGGCGGTGGCGAACAGAAATGCAGGAATGCCGTTACCTATGAGCCCGGAAAGGAACAGAAACTTCAAACCATTGCGATCTACTTCTTTGCGAAAAAACCAAACCACGGGAAGCATAAAGAAACCTGCAAACATGAGCCGCAGGGAAGCCACCTGTATGGGAGTAAACGCTTTTAGTCCGAGGAAGATGAGTATGAACGAAGATCCCCACACCAGTCCGAGTACCAAGACGATGATCAGGGGAAGTAAACGGTGTTGCACAGGCCGGCAAAGGTAACGCGGCAAGTCGCATGATAAGCGGCCATAAACAAAGAAGGGGCTATACGCCCCCTCCAAGTGTTATGATGCTTAATTTTCTTACGAACAACCCAGGCTGTTTCCGCAGTTCAGGCACTTGTAGCAGGTGCCGCTGCGCACGGTGATGTGTCCGCAGACATTACAGGCCGGTGCATCGCTTTGCATTTCGCGCATGTGGTCCTGCATGTCCTTCACCCTTGGCTGGTAGGCGCTGGTTTCGGCCATCGGCTGTGGTTCGTATTGAATCACCGATTCCGGCTCTGAGTTGCCGCTGTTTTCGGCAATGGCGTTGAGGGTTTCGTGGCCGCTTTCGATCATGTCCTGAGGCTTCACCTGCACCAAATCTTCCCTTTGCAGGTATTCAAAACCGAGCAGGCGGAAGATGTAATCCACGATGGACGTTGCATTCTTCACGTTTGGATGCCCTTCGACCATTCCGGAAGGCTCAAAGCGTGTGAAGGCAAATTTGTTTACGAACTCTTCCAGCGGCACACCGTATTGCAGGCCAATGGAAATAGCAATTGCGAAACAGTTCATCAGTGAACGGAAGCTGGCGCCTTCCTTGTGCATGTCCACAAAGATTTCACCCAGCGTTCCGTCGCCGTATTCGCCGGTGCGCACAAAGATGGTTTGTCCGCCTACTTTACCTTTTTGTGTGAAGCCTTTGCGTTTGTTGGGCAGCTTCTTGCGCTCCACGATGTTGGAAAGCTGACGCTTGAATTTGGTATCCGGACTTTCGTTCAGGATGCGCTTGGCAGCTTCAAGTACAATTTCAGGTGTGAGTTCTTCGGGAATCAGGTTGCGCAGCGGGCGTGTTTCTGCCTCTGGCTGTGTTGCTGTTTCCTCTGTTTTCTCTTCGGTTTTGGTTTCGCTCTTATTGCTCAGTGGCTGGCTCAGCTTACATCCGTCGCGGTAGAGGGCGTTGGCCTTCAACCCAAGTTTCCAGCTCATTTCGTAGCAGTTCTTGATGTCATCAACGCTGGCTTCGTTGGGCAGGTTGATGGTTTTGCTGATGGCTCCGCTGATGAACGGCTGCGCAGCGGCCATCATGCGGATGTGGGCATGCGCGTGGATGTAGCGTGTTCCGATTTCACCACACTTGTTTGCGCAGTCAAATACAGGATAATGCTCGGGCTTCAGGTGTGGCGCTCCTTCAATGGTCATGGTTCCGCCAACAAACACGTTACAAGCTTCAATCTGTTCCCTGCTGAAGCCCATGGCTCCGAGCATGTTGAACATGGGGTTGTTGTATTGTTCAGGCGTAAATCCACAGCGCTTCATGCAATCTTCGCCCAGGGTAAACTGGTTGAAGCAGAAGCTGATTTCAAAGGCAGAAGGCGCTGCGGCTTCCAGACGTTCCAGGTCTTCATCGTTGAATCCTTTGAGGCGCAGACTTTCATGGTTGATGTGGGGCGCGCCTTGGAAGGTGGCGTGTCCTTTGGCATAATTCACAATGTCATGCACCTGCTCCGGAGTGTATTCCAGATTTACCAGCGACTGAGGAATAGATTGGTTGATGATTTTAAAATAGCCGCCTCCGCTGAGTTTTTTGTACTTCACCAGTGCAAAGTCAGGCTCGATACCGGTGGTATCGCAATCCATCAGCAAGCCGATGGTTCCGGTAGGCGCGATTACTGTTGCCTGAGCGTTGCGGTATCCGTATTTCTCGCCAAGCTGCAAAGCTTTATCCCAGGCGTTGCAAGCTGATTTCAGGAGGTAATCCGGACAATATTTTTCGTCGATACACATCGGTGCCACGCCCAAACCCTCGAAATTCAATGGTGAGTTGTAGGCCGCGTAACGGTGGTTGCGGATCACGCGCAACATGTGCTTTTTGTTCTTCTCATACATGCGGAATGGGCCTTTCACGGCTGCCATTTCTGCTGAAGTAGCGTAGGAAGTGCCGGTGAGGATGGCGGTAATGCTTCCGCAGAGCGCCAGCGCTTCGTTGCTGTCGTAAGGAATGCCAGCCACCATCAACATGCTGCCAAGGTTGGCATAGCCGAGACCCAGGGTGCGGTAATCGTAGCTGAGCTGCGCCACTTCCTTACTTGGGAACTGCGCCATCAGCACACTGATTTCAAGCACCACAGTCCAGAGGCGTGCTGCGTATTCAAAATCGTTTACCTTAAAGGTATTGTCGTTGGTATCGAAAAATTTCCTCAGGTTCAGCGACGCCAGGTTGCAGGCAGTATTGTCCAGGAACATGTATTCGCTGCAAGGGTTGGAAGCATTGATGCGACCACCTTCAGGGCAGGTATGCCATTCGTTGATGGTATCGTCGTACTGCACGCCGGGATCGGCACAGGACCAGGCAGCTTCATTCACCGCATCCCAAACTTCAGACGCCGGTTTTGTTTTCATCACGCTGCCGTCGCCACGCGCTGTAAATTCCCAGTCTTCACCTTTTTGCAATTTTTCGAAGAAGCGGTTGGGGATGCGCAGGGAGTTGTTGGAGTTTTGACCGGAAACGGTGGCATAAGCCTCGCCTTCGTAGTCATTGCTGTAACCGGCGGCAATCAGGGCGGCTACTTTGCGTTCTTCCTCCTGTTTCCACTTGATAAACTCCATGGCTTCAGGGTGGTCCAGATCCAGACATACCATTTTGGCTGCACGGCGGGTGGTTCCTCCTGATTTGATGGCACCTGCGGCGCGATCCCCGATTTTAAGGAAGCTCATGAGGCCGGAAGAAGTTCCGCCGCCGCTGAGTTTTTCACCGGCTCCGCGGATGCGGCTGAAGTTGGTTCCCACACCGGAACCGTATTTGAAAATGCGCGCTTCGCGCACCCACAGATCCATGATTCCACCGTCGTTCACCAAGTCGTCATCCACAGAAAGGATGAAGCAGGCATGCGGTTGCGGGCGCTCATAGGCGGAAGTTGATTTGCTGAGCTTTTCGGTTTCGGGATCCACGTAATAATGACCCTGGGCCTTTCCGGTGATGCCGTAGCTGCTGTACAAACCGGTATTGAACCACTGAGGAGAATTGGGCGCGCATTCCTGATTGAGCATGGAATAAACCAGCTCATCATAAAACACATCTGCATCTTTCTCGGCGGCGAAATATCCATATTTCAAGCCCCATTCACGCCAGCAGTTGGCCAAACGATGCACCACCTGCTTTGCGCTGGTTTCACGACCCAAGGAACCATCCGGCTGTGGTACACCTGCCTTGCGGAAGTACTTCTGTGCCATGATGTCGGTGGCCACCTGGCTCCAACCCTTTGGAATTTCTACGTTGTTCAATTCAAATACCACGGTTCCGTCCGGCTTTTTAATGACCGAACTCCGCAATTCGTATTCAAACATGTTGAACGGAGAAACCGTTCCATTGGTGTTTTTGCGCTCAAAAACGAGTCCGCCGGTGTTCACTGTATAGTCGTTCATACTTCCTTTAATTTTTTAAGTTCGGGTAGAAAAATGTAATTTTTGCTGAATGGGTTCTTCAAAACTAAATGGGTTCCGATTTACCCCATTCGGCACTTTTCCACACAAAACCCAAACCCCTTTATGGCGGTGCGTCACGGCTTTGTTGATAACAATTTAGTGACAAAAAAAGAGGAAAAAAACAGGTGCAGGCATGGTTTTATCCTTACTTTGCCATATACATGAGCATCAAGCCTTTAGCTCTTCTGGAAGCGGCACAATACCAACAGCGAAGGCTGCTGGCGGTGCTTTTTGACCCCGACGATGATGAAGCCCATGTCGCTGAACTTGCAGCCCGTTGTGAAGCATTCGGTGTGGATCTGGTTCTGGTTGGAGGCAGCCTGTTGACGCGTGGAAATACGGATGCTTGTCTGCTGGTGATTAGAAAATCATACAGTGGTCCGGTGGTGTTGTTTCCCGGTGATGAAATCCAGGTAGCCTCAGGAGCCGATGGCATCTTGTTGTTGTCCCTAATTTCCGGAAGAAACGCGGATTACTTGATTGGCAAACACGTTGCAGCCGCACCCTTTATTCAACACGCCGGGCTCACCTGCCTTCCAACCGGTTATCTGCTCATCGACGGAGGACGAACCACCGCGGCTCATTACATGAGTCAAACCATGCCCATACCTGCAGACAAAGCGGAAATTGCCGCCACAACAGCATTGGCCGGACAGCAACTGGGGCTGAAGTATCTGTATCTGGATGCCGGCAGTGGCGCCGCCACACCGGTACCTGCCGAAATGATCCGGGCGGTGCGTACAACTGTTTCATGTCCGATTTTTGTAGGTGGCGGCATCCGCAATGAAGCTGCAGCAATCGCTGCCTGGGATGCCGGTGCAAACATTGTTGTGGTTGGAAATGGCCTTGCTGCCGACGCTACATTGCTGGATCGCATCTGCACTGCTAAAAATAACTCTTGATCAACCTGGCACGCCTATGTCCACTTATTATCTGAAAACAAGCCTGACGCGCGCAGCACTCGCCGAAAAGTTTCGGCAACACACCCTGCTCGAAATCAAACATCCCAACAACAACCCACAAACGGAGAAATACTTCAGCGGCACCGTATCGGAGGAAGAAGCATGGCTGTGCAGCATCAGACCGGAGTATCAACTCAGCCCATACCTGCATGTGCGCTTTAGGGGCATCGAACAGGAAATGTACCTGATGATGGTTCCCCGGATGTACACCAATGCCGCCTTCCCTTTGTTGCTGATTCTGTTTAGTGGGGCCGCCACCTACCTCTTGTACCGGTTGTTTGCCATTTGGAACATGGAAGCATTCACCATGATGGAATTCTGGGTTTTGGCACCCATCATGATGATACTGCTCGGTTTCAGTGTGGCGCGGGGGATCAGCTATCAAAAAAGTCAGGAAACCACACTGGATTTCATGCGGAAATTATGCGACGCAGAAGTCGTAAAAAAAGAAGACGTACCGGTGGTTTTTCTCCTGCGCTGAATCAGGATTGCTTCTTCAGGTTCAATAAAGAGAAATCTGTATCTACGCGGCGTATGGTATTCACCAGTCGGCCCAGTCCTTCAATTTCCATCACCACCTCATCGCCTTCCTGAAGCCACTGTTCGCGGTAATCAGGGTTGTTCAGCTTACCGGTGCCGTTCAGTTCGAGGAAGCAACCGGTTCCAACCGTTCCGCTTCCAATCACATCACCTGGAAATACATCTGCACCATAAGCACAGCGTTCAATAATCTCGGCAAAAGTCCAATCCATTTGTGCCACTGAACCTTCACTTACCTGAATCCCATTTACGAAACCACGCATGGCCAGCTGATAGCTGTTTCCAACATGACCCGCCTTTGGGGCCACTTTATAAGGTTCCAGTTCGTCGGGCGTAACCAGCCAGGGACCAATCACGGTGGTAAAATCTTTACCTTTCGCCGGACCGAGGTTAAGCAACATCTCTTCCATTTGCAGGCGACGGGCGCTCATGTCGTTCATCACCATGTATCCGGCAATATACTGATCGGCTTCATCGGCTCGGATGTTTCGGCCTTTTTTGCCAATCACCACCGCAGCTTCCAGCTCAAAATCCAATTTTTCGAAATGATCGGGCATGCACCAAATATCACCCGGACCTTGTACGGCATTGTGGTTGGTGAAATAGAAGATGGGGTACTGGTCAAACTCGGGAATCATCGGCACGCCGCGGTTGCGTCGGGCAGCTTCCACATGCTGGCGAAAAGCATAACCATCGCGACAGCTGGTAGGATGCGGCACAGGCGCGAGTAAGTCTTCCTCCCGGTATTCAAGGGCAAACTCTTCATATTTCCCGGCAAGGATGGCATCCTGAATCATGCGGGCATGTTCGGCGTTGCGTTCCCAGTTCTTCAGGAATAAAGCCATCGACTCCGGAAGGGTTTTGTCAATGCGGGTTAAAGGATAAATCCGGTTGTTCAGGAACAATCCGGTTTCCTCACCGTTGTGGCTGTTGAAGCTGACCAGTTTCATGTTATGCCTGTTCCAAGTGTTTTTTTAAACGCATGATGATGCCCACTTCCATGTTGTTTACACCCTTAGCATCAGA
>CAZPHB010000007.1:108335-115841 GCA_964586595.1 uncultured Flavobacteriaceae bacterium
CCGTCGCGGTGTGCGATTTCCATAAGCGTACCGCCTGCTGCAACACAAATGACCGTACAGCCACGTCTTAGTGCATCGTCATACATAGACAGCGTTTCTTCCGTATTTCCGCTGTACGAACACAGAATCACCAGCGTTTTGCCGTTGGCATAGGCGGGCAGAGCATATTCGCTGAATACTTCCACCGGAATGCTTGCTTCCGATTGAAAAAACAACCTGCTGAGGCGGCCACCAATACCCGATCCGCCAAGTCCTCCAATCACTATATTCTGGAAAGAAGTAGCCGTGTATCCGTGCCCGGAATAATGCTGAAGAGCATATTCAATCTGTGCTGAAAAATGTTCGAGTGCGTTTTCGTGGTTGATGACCATGATTTGAACTTTCCCGCAAACATACATCAAAGGGTTTGCTTTGACCGCAGCACACTGCACCACATCCAAACTGAAAACCTTCGTAATAAAAGCCAATGTCTGAGGAATGTAAATCTATTTGTCATTTTATTGTAAATTATTGCTTGATTCCTATTTTTGATTAAGCCAAAAGAAAACGCCTATGGAAAAAACCCTTACCAAGATCCTCATTGCCTGCAACCAACATCCATCAAACCGAAGCGCCGTCGCGGTGGGGGCGTATCTTTCGCGCCGCTGCAAAGCCGAACTGCATCTGCTGCGCAACGACAACAGTCCGGATCAGGAGGTGTTGATGGAAGAAGTGCGCAAGCAAGGTGCAGTTAATCCGGTATTTCACCAATGCGGGGGCAAAGGCCTGAAAGATCTGCTACACTGTCAGAAGGACATCAACGCAGATTTACTTATTACCGGAACGGAGCCGGAAGGACAAATAGGGTTCCTGCAAAAAAGCTGCGCCTTTCGCCTGGCATCCATGCAGGACACGCCGGTGCTCGCAGTGCCCGAAACTCAGGAAACCCCTGCCCTGCATCGCATGTTGGTGCATTTGGATACCAGTCCGGAAACACGGCAAAAGCTCGGCATCTCGGCCTCACTGGCCGCTGCCTGTATGGCCCAGGTTTCGGTGGTAGGTGCAAGCAGCGAAAAAGATCATGAATCCGAGCACCACCTGGACGTATTTTGCAACCACGCACTACGGTATTTCACGGAACACGGCATCAAAGCCTCATGCAGCAGCAACATCAGGGTAAAACCAGCGGCTTTTCTACAAGAACACGCCACAAAGGCAGGGGCAAACATGGTAGCCATGATGACAGAAACCGAAAATACCGGTCTGTTGTCCACGCCAGACGCGGAACAACTCATCCGCACGCATTCGGTGCCTGTTTTGTTGATGCGGCCTCGGGAAATGCGCGTGGCAGGTGGTGGTTTGTAGGACTATTCGTTTGGTTATTCGCCGCCACCTCCTGTGTTCCTGAACAAAAGCAGGCACGTTCCCAACCGGTTCAGGCTCAGGGATTGATCCTGCTTGTACATCCGGATGTTGAAACGCTGCGCCGACAATGTGAAGCCAGTGCCGCAGCATTCAAAACGCAGCATCCGCACAGCGTGCAGCTCATCCTGTGTGACAGCGCAACGGCATGCATCCGCGTGTTCGGTGCTCAGGAACAATTCACCCGGCTGATGAACCGGCTCAGGCATCCCGGTTCAGGCTGGAAACCGCATAAGAATTTCAGCGGCTGGTGGCGGCAGCAATATTTATTCCGGCCTGCCAATCAACAGGGTATTTTGTTCAGCACAGACGCCAACGATTCCTGTTTTCGCTGGAACCTGAATGACGGAAGCAGCACTCCCGCCCCGGGGCCATGTACAGCGTTTATTCCCGCTCCGCTGAATCCGGATACCTTGCAATTTCTGGAAAGCATCAGCTTTGAATGAGTGCTGATGTAGCTTTGCAAACCTTGAGCGAACCGAATACTGACAGCGACGAACAGGAGTTCTACGAACACTACCGCTTCACCGCCGACCCCGGACAGGAGCTGATGCGCATCGACAAATGGCTGATGCACAAAATTGCCAATGCCAGCCGCACCCGCATCCAGGCTGCCGCCGAAGCAGGTTCCATCCTGGTGAATGGGAAAGCGGTAAAAAGCAATTACCGCATCAAGCCACACGACGTCATCAGCATCGTACTTCCCGACCCGCCGCGCGATACGGAAGTACTGCCCGAACCCATTCCGCTCAACATCGTATTTGAAGACGAACAACTGTTGGTGCTGAATAAACCCGACGGCATGGTGGTGCATCCCGGCTACAACAACTACCACGGAACCCTGGTGAATGGCCTCGTGAATTACTTCCAAAACCTGCCGCAACTGGCGGGCCACCGCCCCGGACTGGTACACCGCATCGATAAAGACACCAGCGGCCTGCTGGTGGTCGCCAAAACAGAAGAAGCGCTCAGCGCACTGGCTGTGCAGTTCTACCGCCACAGCATCCACCGCCATTATATCGGATTGGTGTGGGGCGATGTGGAAGCAGACAAAGGCACGGTTACGGGCTTCCTCACCCGCGACACCAAAGACCGTCGCCGATACGTAAATACAGGCAACGAAGAAAACGGCAAATGGGCGGTCACGCATTACGAAGTGCTCGAGCGTTTCGGCCACGCGACTTTGCTCAAACTGCAGCTGGAAACGGGCCGTACGCATCAAATCCGTGTGCACATGACCTGGCTGAAACACCCCTTGTTCAACGATCCTTTATATGGTGGTGATCAGGTATTGCGGCACAGCCATCTGCCCAAATTCAAACAGTTTATGGAACACAACCTTTCGCTCTTGTGCGGACAGGCGCTGCACGCTGCAGGACTGGGTTTCATCCACCCGCAAAGCGGAAAAGAACTTTATTTCGAAGCACCCCTGCCCGAAGCTTTTGAAACAGTGCTTCAACGCCTCCGGCGTTATGCGGGATAACAGCAATCCAGGTTCACCAGAAAACAAAAAAGGAAGACCCAGGCAAACGATTCATTCCGCGTTGCCCGGTTTATTCATTTTGCAAAGCGCTTTAATGCAATTGAAATTCATAGGCATCGCCTGTCACCGTTTCCCCATTGCTCAGGTTCAACTCCAGATAAATAGACTGTGCGCCTTGTAAGGGTTTTTGTTTGAAGCGAAAAACAAAATCGAGCCTGGGTTGACCCATAGAACTGGCGGTAGTGGCGCCTGAACGCATTCGTGCGTTGAGGTTTCGCAAGAGCTGCTCCAAAGAACCCCAATGTTCATCGGCAGGCCCTTTGGTAATATGGTCTTCCAGCAAACGAAACTCACAGAATTGCTGCAGGCTGTCGCCGGGCTGAACGCCGGAAAACAGGGATGACCCTGCCCTGACGTTCAAACCATTGATGGCCGCCAGGCTTCGGTAGTAAACAGGACAAGACTGGGTCATGGCCATGAGCGAAGCACCTCCGTAATGATGCAGGCTTGCGTAGCGAAAGTGATGCTGCACCCTGAAAGCGTGGCTTCCAAAATCCATGCTGCTGCCCTGCGGCTCACTGGCGAAGCTGAAAGAATCAACCAGCCTTGGAAACAGGTTCGCCAAGGTGTAATTGCGGTGCTCCTCACGGCAGCACTGCTGCAACAGGAAGGGTGCAATAAGGAGCCCTGACAGCATGGAAATTTTTTTCACGTAGTTCATGGTAAAAAACGGTTTTCATGTCCCGGTTCATGCAACTTGCAAGTTTGGTGTTTACCGAACCAGCGGTAGCGCCGGGAAGCGATGAAACGATAAACCCAATTTCTGAGCGGAGCCGGAATCACGCGCAAAATTATCAATATCCGCCACAGTCCGGGCAAGTTGCGTGCGATGTGCAAAACCGCATCCGATTCTTTCCGAAGTTGTTCCTGATCCAAAACAAGAAGTGATTCCGGTGCTGCCTGTTGCGCCGGATGCAAACCCAGCTTTTCGGAAGCCGTTCTTCCCTGCAAGGGGGCAAACAGGAAACGCCGTTTTTTGTCGCGTGCCAACAGCCAGCGTACCACGCCGCTGCACAGATGACAATACCCGTCAAAAAATACGATGATGCTTCCCATCAGGGTGTTTTACCCAAACGCCATAAACCGGCTACATCGTTGCTGCGTGTAACGAGAATCAAGGGGCCTCGGCTGCTGTTCAGCAAGACGCTTTTCCGCGTATTTCCCGCTGCGCGGAATCCGGATTCGGCATCGCGCAACGGCTTCCATTGCCTTTGTCCCAGATTCAGCAATACCAAACCATTCAAGGCATCATCGTTGCCCCATTCCGCCTTGTTGCCGGTATTGTTTCCGTTCAGCAACACATCCGGCTTGCCGTCGCCATTGACATCCGCCGTGGCAATGCCGTTCACGCAACCGGCTTGTGCCAGCAAGGGCATGGCCTGCATGGTGAAGCTGCCGCCTTCATTCCAAAAAATGCAGGAACGGAAATTCCCGGCCTGCCGCTGATAGGCGGTTCCAACCTGAGTGCCGAACATGCTGTTCACGGTTTGGTTTGCGTAATCGCCGTAGCGCAGGTAATTTTTTCGCATGAAGCCTACCATCTGCGCGGCCATTTCGTCGTAGGCATGCCAGGGCGTGCTTTGTCCCTGCACGTAATAGCTGCATACCGCATCCAGCCTGCCGTTGTTGTCGAAATCGCCGGCCACAATACTCGCCGGCTGATTGGCTTCCGGGCGCACAATGCTGTTCATGCCCTGATTGCCCAGCAGCAGCTCCAGATCGCCATCGCCGTCCAGGTCGGCGGCGTGCACCGTATTCCACCAGCCACCTCCGGAATTCAGTCCCTGTTCAGCGCTGCGATTTTTCAAGCTGCCGCCCATGTTCTGCCAGATCTGAACAGGCATCCATTCACCACATATAACCAGGTCGGCCTTTTGATCTTTCGTTACATCGGCAAACACGGCATCGGCAATGATGCCCGCTTGTTCCAGTCCGGGTGCCAACAGGGAGGTAGCCTCGGAAAAAGTGCCGCCATTGTTGCGCAACAGGTAGCTGCGCGCGGGCATGGGATAACGGTCGGGCATCACGGCGCCGCCGAGGAACAAATCCAAGTCGCCATCGCCATCTACGTCGGCGGCTTTCACGCAGTTTTTCGGCGTTTTCAGCACAGGAATCCGACTGCTGCCATCGCTGAAGTTCCCTTTCCCGTCGTTCAGATACAGATGATCCTGATAGTTGTCGCTGCCGTCAGGGAACTCATTGGAACCCGAGCACACGTACAAATCCATATCGCGGTCGCCATCAGCATCGAAGAACACAGCTCCGGTCTGTTCGGAAGTGGCATGGCTTTTCCAGGGTCCGGATTTGGCCGTGAAGCCTCCGGCAGCTGTTCCCAGAAACAACTGAGCGCCGCTGCTTCCTGCGCCATTGCCGAGGAACACATCTTCAAAACCATCTCCATTGACATCAGCGGCAGCCAGTGCCGGTCCGCGCGTACTCTGCCTTCTTGGAATCAGCGGTTCAAATTTGAAATCAATAAAGTCGGTTTTTTCGCTGTGGCGGAAGTTCAATCCGGATGCTGCGCCTATTTCCTCAATATTTAGGGTTTTACTCAGGGCAAACAGGTTTCCTGTGGCCTTTTGGGTGGCCTGTTGTTCGTCGAGGGTGAGCAGCTGATTGGCGTTCACGGCACTGAGTTCCTGCATCTGACCGCTGGGCCAGATGACGGTGAGTTTGTTCACCTTGTTCAGCGCGCCGAGTCCAAAATGAAGCACCGGCTCGCTGCTGCTCTGAAACCCGTGGCTCAAGGTAAGCTCACGGTACATCTTTCCGCTGTCGGTTTCAGCCAAAACCTTACAACCCAGACCCAGGCGATTGCTCTGCCTGCCCCGGAATTGAATACGCAGAAAGTGGTCTTTCTTCGCATCGGCATTGTTTCGGTACACCGAAGGCGGATCGGCGAGGTTGTTCACCACCAGATCCAGGTCGCCATCGTTGTCGAGGTCGGCGTAGGCTGCACCATTGCTGAAGCCTTCAAAATCCAGTCCCCAAGCGGATGACACATCTTCAAACTGCACACCGTTCTTGTTGCGGAAGGCAAAGTTCTTCAGCTTCTTGTAAGGCATCTCATTGGCGAACTTCAGGTAATAGCCTTCCTTGAAGCCTTTGTAGTTGTCCATGTTCAGCTTACGAAACTGTTCCACCTTGTAGTTGATGTAATCCAGGTCGTTGTAGTCGCGGTAGTAGCCATTGCTGATGAACAGGTCGTTCTTGCCGTCGTTGTCGTAATCGGCCAACAGCGGACTCCAGCTCCAATCGGTTTCGGCAACACCTGCCAGACAAGCCACATCGCTGAAGCTGCCGTTGCCGTTGTTGATCTGCAGGGTATTGCGCATGAACTGCTCGCCGTAGCCGTTGGCCACGCGCATGCTGTAGCGGTCCCAGTTGAGCGGGCCCACCTGGGTTTTCTTGCGGTAATTGTCGGGCGGAAGCATGTCCACGGTGACCACATCGGGCAGGGCATCGTTGTTCACATCGCCGAGGTCGTTGCCCATGCTGTAGAACGACGTATGCCTAAACCAGCTGCGGCACACGTCTTCAAAGCTGCCATTGCCCTTGTTCTTCCATACAAAATCGGGGTATTCGTAGTCGTTGCTCACGTATAAATCCTGCAAGCCATCCTGATCCAAATCGGCGGCAGAAACAGCCAGACCGAAGCTGTAACTGGACACGCCGGCTTTTTTGGTGATGTTTTTAAACCCCTTGCCGGTATTTTCCCAAAGGCTGTTGGTGAAGGTATCGTTGTAATTGTCTTCGCGGCGGTAAGGCTTGTCCATGTTGATGGCCCAGTTAAACGGGTGGTTGGCCACGTAGAGGTCAAGGTCGCCGTCGTTTTCCATGTCGAAGAAGGTGCCGTGGCTGGAGTATTCCAGGCCGTTCAGCCCGAGGGCTTCCGACTGTTCGGTGAAGGTTCCGTCGCCCTTGTTGATGAACAGCAGGTTGCGGAGTTCCGAAGCTTTAATGTTCACGGGCATCTGGTTGGCGCTGCGGCATACATAGATGTCCAGAAATCCGTCGTTGTTCACATCGGTCATGCTCGTGCCTGTGCACCATCCGGGAGTGCTGATGCCCGAAGTGGCGGTCACATCTTTGAACTTGAAATCGCCCTGGTTGAGGTACAGTTTGCAGCCGCCCTGGTTTCCGGTGAAGAAGAGGTCGCAGCGGCCGTCGTTGTTCACATCACCGGCGGCCACGCCGCCACCATTAAACAAATATTGGTCGAGGAAGATGTGCACCGAATCGCTGAAGTTCAGTTGGTTGCTGAAGGTAATACCGGTTTGTTCGGCACTCATGGCCGTGAACAGCACGGGCCCATTTTCTTCGGATTTCTTTCCGGAGCAGCCGGCCAGCAGTCCGATGAGCGCCAGGTAACAGAAACGTCGCATTTGAGGTCAAAAATAGTTTAATATGAGCGTTCGTTGAACGGTGGCTGAGCGAAGCCTGTCATGGTGCCTGTCCCTCCATTCGACTTCGCTCATGGCAAGCTCCCCGGGATGACAATGTCTGCCATGGTGCCTGTCCCTCCATTCGACTTCGCTCATGGCAAGCTCCCCGGGATGACA
>CAZPHB010000007.1:115941-117959 GCA_964586595.1 uncultured Flavobacteriaceae bacterium
CGAACCACGAACTACATCCAACCAAACTTTCCTGCACAAGTCCCTCTCCCCGATTGTAAATTTGCCACCGCTCCGGCATCCCAATGAGCGATTCCATCAAACACGAATGCGGCGTGGCGTTTATCCGCCTCCGCAAGCCTCTGGACTTCTACCGCGAAAAATACGGAACGCCCTTGTACGGCCTCAAGAAGCTGCAGTTTCTCATGGCTAAGCAACTCAACCGGGGGCAGGACGGTGCCGGGATTGGGGTCATCAAACTGAATCCGGATTACGGCAACCGCTACATCGCGCGCAAGCGCAGCAATGCATCCAATGCCGTAGCCGATATTTTTAATGATGTGCGCAAAGCCTGGGATCAGCTGAGTCCGGAAGCGCAAGAAAATACCGACCTGCTGCGCCGCGAGTTTGCCTTCGGCGGGGAACTGCTGCTGGGCCACCTGCGCTACGGAACCCACGGCGGTAACAGCCTGGAGAATATTCATCCCTTCCTGCGCCAGAACAACTGGATGTGCCGCAACCTGGTGGCCGCCGGCAACTACAACCTCACCAACGTGGATGAACTGTTTCAGAAACTGGTGGAACTGGGACAGCAGCCGAAGGAACAAAGCGACAACGTGACCATGCTCGAAAAAATCGGGCATTTTATTGATGAAGAGAACCAGCGCATCTTCGACCACTACAAGGAACAAGGGCTGAGCAACCTCGAAATCACCGAGCGCATCAAGCAGGAAATGGATCTGGAACGCATCCTGAAGCGCTCGTTCCGCGACCTGGACGGCGGCTACAACATGGCCGGCATGATTGGCCACGGCGATGCGTACATCATCCGCGACCCGAACGGCATCCGTCCGAGTTACTGGTACGCCGACGAAGAAATCCTGGTGGCTGCCAGCGAACGCGCGGCCATCATGACCTGCTTCAACCTGAGCACCGAACAGGTGCAGGAACTGGGCCCGGGCAATGCACTCATCATCAAACATACCGGCGATTTCCGAGAGGTGAACATCCTCCCGCCGGGGGAGCGTAAATCCTGCTCCTTTGAACGTATTTATTTCAGCCGCGGCAATGATCCTGAAATCTATAGTGAACGCAAGAAACTGGGCGAGCTACTGGCTGAACCCATCCTGGAAAAAATCGGCTACGACGTAAACAATACCGTGTTCAGCTATGTGCCGAATACGGCTGCCACGGCCTTCTACGGTCTGGTGGACGGCGTGAATGCATACGTGCACCGCACGCAGCAGGAAGTGTTGCAGAAGGTGATGGAAGGCGAAGGACTGAACAACGACCCCGGCCTGAAGCAGCGCCTGGATGAGGTGATGCACTGGGTGCTGCGCCGCGAGAAAATCCTGATCAAGGACGGCAAGATGCGCACCTTCATCACCAACGACAACGACCGCGCCGACCTGGTGGGGCATGTGTACGACGTGACTTACGGGGTGGTGCGGCCACATACGGATACGCTGGTGATTGTGGACGACAGCATTGTGCGGGGCACCACGCTGCGCAACAGCATCCTCCGCATCCTGGACCGCCTGCAGCCGAAGAAGATCGTGATGGTTTCTTCGGCGCCGCAGATCCGTTACCCGGATTGTTACGGTATTGACATGAGCAAGCTGGCAGATTTCGTGGCGTTTCAGGCGGCGATTGCGCTGCGCAGGGAACGAGGGGAAGACGTCATTCTGGAACAAGCCCACGAACATGTTTTGGCCGAACTGCAGAAGCCGGCAACGGAGCAGCGCAACGTGGTGAAGGACATCTACGCCGGCCTGAGCAATGAAGACATATCAAAAAAGGTGGCGGAAATTGTGGTTGCTGAAGAAATCAATGCCGAAGTAGAAATTGTGTATCAGACGGTAGAGAACCTGCACCAGGCCAGCCCGGAACACCGCGGCGACTGGTATTTCACCGGCGATTACCCGACACCCGGCGGCAATAAAGTGGCCAACCGCAGTTTGTTGTATTACCTGGAAGGGGTGAATAAGCGGGCGTATTAAACGCAATTGTCATCCTGAGTT
>CAZPHB010000008.1:0-115921 GCA_964586595.1 uncultured Flavobacteriaceae bacterium
CCATCCACATTTCCTCCCCTTTCAGATTTAATGCGGAAGGAAAATTCTCTTCAAACAAGGCGCCGGTGCCCAGGCCCTGATGCAAAGGATTCTGGTATTCGCCGCACCATTGGGCGATGGCGCTGAGGCCAATATTGCTTTCGAGGGCTGACGTGGCCCACCAGCCTGTGTTGTATTTACGCGCCTGTTGAATCCAGGCATCCGCCACCGAAAAGCCACCGATGAGCGTGGGTTTAAACACCAGATATGCTGGTCGGATGTGCTTGAAGATGCGCAGCGCGTCGCGTTCCGGATTCAGGCCGATGAGTGCTTCGTCGAGTGCTACCGGAACCGGCGACTTCGCACATACTTCAGCCATCAGTTCATCGGCACCTGCGGGAACCGGCTGCTCGATGCTGTGTAGGGAAAAGCGATTCAGGTCGCGGAGTTTTTCGAAGGCATCATCGGCGTTCCAGGCGCCGTTGGCATCTACGCGCAGTTCCAGTTTGTGCGGGTTGTAGCGGCGGCGCAGGTCTTCCAGCAGGCGACATTCTTCATCGAAATCGAGCGCACCCACTTTGAGTTTCACGCAGCGAAATCCTGCTTCCGCCTTGGCGCAGGCAGCCTGGAACATCGTGTCGCGGTCGGCCATCCAAACCAAACCATTGATGTTGATTCCGGCGGTGCCCCGGCTGAAGTTGTTTTCAAACAGAAGATCCGAAACGCCCGTGTGTATTTGCCGGCTCAGGCATTCCAAAGCAAACTGCAGGGCGGGTAGTGTTTCGCGGTAGTTATAGTCACCTGTCAATAATTGAGACTGCAGCATTTCTGTATCCTGCAGGGTGGCTTCCAGCAGCGCAACATGGTCTATACTCAGGTGCGGCAGTGGTGCGCATTCTGCACGGTAAGAAGTGCCATCCTCGGCAATGAGTTCCAGCAGCCACAGTTCACGGGTTTGGTATGCGCCTTTGCTGGTGGCAGCCGGCTTCAGGAACCGAAGGCTGTGCTGTTGAACCTTTAATAGCATGTACGTTTAAACCAGGTGGCGCCAAACACCGATGATGAGGATCATGGCGAAGATGCTCAGGCTGAGCATTTTCAGTTCTTTGTTGTAGTCCATACGTGCATCCTGGCTGATGCGGAAGTAACGCCAAAGATGAAGCCCGCCGAGCAGGAAAATCAGGATGGAGGGAATCAGGAAGGATGAACCGAAGCTGAGCAGTATCGGAATACAGAGTGCACTGCAGCCGCCTAAAACCAAGAGCAACTGGTAGCGGCGGGCAGCGGCGAATCCAAGGCGCACAGCCATGGTTTGTTTGTTGCTGAGGGTATCACCAACCAGGTCGCGGGTATTGTTTACGTGCAGCACAGCCGCCGACAGCAGTCCCATGGCCAGGGCACAAACAGCCACGCCGGCATTCAGTTGGTGTGTGTGCAGGAAATAGGTTCCGTTTACGGCGAACAAACCAAAAAACAACACCACGGCTATATCGCCGAGGCCGTAATAACCATAAGCGTGTTTTCCTGTAGTGTAGCGCACTGCTGCCCAGATGGAGGCGATCCCCGCAAGCAGCAGGCCGAATAATTCCTGCAAGCTGAGTGTGTCTGCGAGTGAAAGTGTAATGCAACCGGAAGTGAAGCTGATCAGGGACAACAGCAACAGGGCTGTTTTCATGGTTTCAGGCCTGATGTCGCCCGTGGTGAGCATGCGGTCGGCGCGGCCGGCGCTACGGTCGGTACCTTTCTTGAAGTCGCCGTAGTCGTTGGCGTAGTTGCTCAGCACCTGAAGCAACACAGCGGTAAGCAGGGCCATTACGGCAAGCACCGGGTTCATGTGCGGAAGCGCGAGGAAGCTGCCCAGCAAAACACCAGAAACAGCGAGTGGAAGGGTGCGCAGGCGCGCGGCTTTGATCCAGGGTGTGTAGCTCATTTGCTTTCGTGGTATTCCATTTCGGTATTGATGGCCCAGAGGTTCGATTTATCGTGAACTCCGGCAATAATATTATCTACAGCGGTCATGGCGGTGAGCATGCTGTGGTCGCTGTTGTTGTATTTGTGCATGCCGTTGCGGCCTATGGGAAAGAGGTTCTTAAATCCATCCAGAAAGGCGCGAACCGTTTCAAATTGTTCATAGGCACCGGTATAGGCGGGGTAGGTTTTTTTCATGCGCACCACAGTTCCATCCAATACATCTTTACGGTCAATGATGCCGATTTGTTCGAGTTCTGCTGCAGCGAACTGCTTCATCTCGTGGTCGTTCATGTTCCAGAGTTCATCGCCTTCCTGACAGAAGTATTCCAGACCCAGCCAAACGGTATCGGGATCTTTCACCAGCCAGGGACTCCAGTTGTTGAACACCTGCAAACGACCCAGGCGTACATCGCGTTCCTGGATATACACCCAGTTGTCGGGAATGGTTCCGGTACGCAGCTTCTTCAGTAGCAAACCCACGGTGATGAAGTCGCGGTATGGAAGCTGCGCGGAGGTTTGCCGCACCGTTTCAGGTATGTCGAAGCGCATGCCTGCAATCAGGTCTTTCACCGGCATGGTGGAAAATACATAATCGGCTTCAAAGGCATGTTCCTCGCCGACTGCATTGCGCGCAAAAACCTTGCTGAGGGTATCAGCGCTGCTGCGTTCCAGACCGCAAACCTCATGTTGCTTCAGGATGCTTCCGCCCCGCCTGGTAATTTCTTCGGCCACCAGTTCCCACAGTTGACCCGGTCCGAATTTTGGGTACAGAAAGCGTTCAATCAGCGAGGTTTCTGTTTGTTTCTGGCGCAGGTCTTTGCGCGGCGGTTTCAGGGCGTGTGCGATGGCTTTTCCAATGCTCAGACCCTTGATGCGTTGGGCGCCCCATTCCTTGGAAATCTCATGACACTGGAAGCCCCAAACCTTCTCGGTATAATCTTTAAAGAAGGTGAGGTACAATTCTTTTCCGAAGCGGTTAATGAAGAAGTCTTCCAGGCTTATTTCCGGCCTGATTGGAGCGAAGCGGGCACGCAGGTAGCTGAATCCGATGCGCAGCATCCGGCGCAGGCCCAGGTGACGCATGGTTTCCGCACTCAGGCTGATGGGATATCGGAAGAACTTCCGCAGAAAATAAATACGGGAAACACGTTTGCGCACCAGCATCACCTGGTCTTCATGCTCCGGATTTGCGGTCCCTGTTTGGATGTGCGTTTGTTGACCGTGGTAGAAAATATCGGCTTCGCCGGAAGCCGTTTCTTCCACCGGAAGTTGTTGCAGCCACCATTGCATCACGCGGTCGCTCTTGCTGAAGAAGCGGTGACCGCCGATGTCCATGCGGTTGCCTTTGTAATTGACTGTTTGTGAAATGCCCCCGATGTTGTCGGACGCTTCCAAAACAATGGGCACGATGTCGGTGCGCACGAGCAGCTCATAGGCAGCAGTAAGCCCTGCGGGTCCTGCACCGATGATGATGGCTGTTTTGCGTGCCTGCACGTAGGTTCTTTTTTGTGCGTTTATAGGTTTGGGGTTCTTCCGCCATCCACCACCACGTTGGTGCCTGTGATGTAGGCGGCCTGAGGTGAAGCCAGGAAAACAGCGGCATAAGCCACTTCATCAGGGCTTCCGAAGCGGCCGGCAGGGATTTCTGCCAGCATCTCACGGCGCACCGCTTCTTCTTCGTGTCCGGTTTTCAGGGCTTTATTGCTGATGATGCTGCTCAGGCGTTCTGTAGTGGTGGCGCCGGGCAGTACGTTGTTTACGGTGATGCCGAATTTGGCGGTTTCGTTGGCCAGCGTTTTACTCCAGTTGCCCACGGCCGCGCGGATGGTATTGCTCACGCCGAGGTTGTGCAGCGGCACTTTTACCGAGGTACTGATGACGTTGATGATGCGGCCGTAGCCGGCTGCCGTCATTCCCGGGAGAAACTGCTGCGCGAGGGTGTGGTTGTTCAGCAAATGTTGGCTGAACGCATCGTGGAAGGCCTGATGGGTTGCCTGTGTGATGGGACCGGCCGGAGGTCCGCCGGTATTGTTCACCAGAATATGCACCTGGGTTTCTTCCGCAATGGCCGCAGCGGCTTCAGCAACACTGTGCGGTTGTGAAAAATCTGCGGTGAAAAATCGGTGGTGCTGGCCTGCCGGGCGGGGCAGTTCGTCGCAGGTTTGTTGCAAGGCTTCGCGGTTGCGCGCCAGCAGGATGATGTTGGCACCGGCATTGGCCATTTGCCTGGCGATGGCGCGTCCGATGCCCTGTGTGCTGCCGCATACCACAGCTGTTTTTCCGGAAAGATCGATGATCACAGGGCGAAGATACACGCAGCGGCGCTTCAGGTTCACCACAAATGGAAACGCCCCCGGGTTGAGCGGAGGCGTTTCTTCAGCAAATCACGGTTCAGCGCCTGATGATGCGCGTATATTGCTCATGGTCGTTGCCCTGCAGGCGCAGCAGATATTGACCTGGGGCAAGTGCACTCAGGTTCAGCACATGCTGTTTTTGTTGCTGTTCCGGCTTGAGGCGAAGGAACTCGCGACCAGTCAGGTCTGTGACCAGAATGAGGTTCAGCGAAGCGCTTCCTTCCACAAACAAGTGATTTCCAGCGGGGTTGGGGAATACGCGGAACGCTGCTTGTTCCAAAGAGTTCACACCGGTGGCTTTGGGATTGATTTCCATGCTTGTGGTATCGCAGGCACAAGGCGGGTTGCACACCACCAGGGTTACGTTGCGCAGGGAATCAGAGGAAAAAGTATAAGTGGGATTTTGCCTGTTGCTGTTGTTTCCGTCACCAAAATCCCAGAACCATGTTTTGGCATTTTGGGCGCTGTCTTTAAATCGGAAGGTGTTGCCATTTTGTGAATAGCCAAACTTGGCAACAGGTTGCCGGCGTACATACAGGTTGATGGAGGCTTGAGCGCTGCATCCAAAAGTGTTGGCAGCGGTAAGGGTGTATCGGGTATCTACATTTGGTTTAGCGTTGAAGAACGAGGTGGTGGCATTGCCCGGAGTCCAGGAAAAGGTGCTCAATCCGTTGCCGGTGGACTGCAAACGGATGGAATCTCCGGCACACAAAAGGGTATCGGGAGCACTGATGCCCAACACAGGCGCGGTTCGGAAGAACACCTGCACCTGGGCAGCATTGGAACAACCCACGGTATCGGTACCAATGACCAGGTATGTGGTGTTTTGTGTTGGGGAAGCAAACACGGTATCACCGGTGCTGGTATTTAAACCGGCTGCTGGCGACCAGGCATAGGTTTTTGCACCAATGGCAACCAGTTTAACGGGAGCTCCGCCTTGGCAAAAGTTCGCGTTTCCGGGCAATACCGCTACATTGGGCCTTGAAGTTGAAAGAACATTCATGGCAAACACCGAAGTGGTATCTGTGAGCAATGAACCCATGCAGGTCAACACGCAGCGGTAGTAGCGCGTGGCGGTAATCAGTCCTGTGGAAACCGAAGTGGTTCCGGTTCCGAAGTTGGTCCACGGGCCGGTGGCTGAACTTGCGTTCTGCCATTGGTAAATCAACCCGGTGTATGTGGTGACCAGCCCATTCAGGTTGAGCGTAGCTGTTCCGCTTCCTCCGCAAATATTTTGTGTTGTTGAACTGATGCTTGCTCCGCTTGGCTTGCCGCTGCACTCCATGGGATAAGTATCCCACCAGAAACTGTCGAGGTAGATGTTGTAACCCGCTTGACCTATGGCTTTGATCATGATGTAATTGGCATTTCCATTATAGGCTGCGGGGATGTTAAAACTGTAACGATACCAGCCGTTTGCAATTTGCGTGTCGGGAACGGCATAACGCGAGTAGCGTGCAACGGTTCCAAGGCATTGCGCACCGCTGAGACTGGCAGCGGTATTCACATACACGCTGATGCTGTCGCCGGTTTTGCTGATGCTGTCGCGGTACATGTAGAAACGCACGCTGGGCGTATTGCTGCCGCGCAGGCGGTAATCGGCGGCGGGCAGGGCCAGTGTTTGCATGGTATTGGCGGCAACTCCGCGGGCGCTGTAACGCGCGAAGGCGTTCCCAAATTTGGCGGCAGTTACTGTGGGGAATGTACTGTTGGTGGCGCGCCCCCAACGGTTGATGCTGGTGCTTACGGCCGACCAGCCGGTAGGTGGAAACGTTGTTGCTTCGAAATTTTGAACGTTGATGACCTGTTGGGCCTGAAGCGTACTGGAAAGTATAGAAAGCAGGCAAGCTCCTGCGATGAAGTATTTGGTTGCGGTCATGAGTTCGTGTTGTGTTGGTCTTAGACGCCGAATTTGTCAATTGGTTGCCTTTTTAATGGTGTTATTCATCACTTCTTGCAAATGGGCAAGACGGTTGACAAACCTATCCCCTCCATAAACAGTCGGTAACAACCCGATTTCAGGGATGCTAAATCCATGGATTCAATACAGCTTCCTTCCATGATAATTCTTCCGGAGTCATCCATGATCAGGAAGCGATGGTAGCGTTCCGGTTGACTCAGGTGCAGCACGTCCTGGAAGGGGTTTGGCCAAACGCGTAACGCTTCCGGAATGTTGATTTGTGAAGTTTCAAGTGGAAACATGCCGCTGCGCACCAGGAGCACATCATTGCGGCGCGTTTTGGCACTATAAGAGGTGATGCCGTAGCGACTATCAAGGTACCAGGCATTGCCGGTTTGGTTCGGCAGCGTAGTGGAAGACCAGAATTTCCGGTTACCGGTGAAGTTCAGCAACTTATTGCTGATGCAGGGAAGCACCAAACCCTGGTCGCTGAGCGACTGCAACTCCTTGATGTTCGGCAACCGCCAGTCGCTGTAACCGGCTGCGTTGGATGTATCAGCACAACCCAATGCCTGTTCCCAAGTGATGCTGTCGCGGTGGAGTTGTTTGAACCAGGTTAAACCTGTGAGCAAGTCTGTTGCAGTACCATCGGCGTTATCCTGAATCCGATTGGCAACAACCTGTGGCGTAAAGTCCGACCTCACAGCCCGAATCTGGAATCGTTTACTTCCGCCGGCGCTGATGGTTTCAGTTTTTTGATGATTGCCTGCCCCGCCTCCTGCATTGGTGACCCAAATCCGATTGCTGTCGTTGGCCTGACGGTTGGAAGTCCACCAGTATTCAGCGGCCGATTTTGGGAAAATGGCAACATCAAGGGCAGGGTTTGTTTTTTGGTGGTTCAGGATGCTGTACGCTTCGAGGAGGCTCGGCATGCGCCAGTCGGTATATCCGCCAAGGGTCAGGGTATCGCAGTACACGCGGGCTCGTTCCACCGTCATTTCCGGACCATCCACCCGCTGCCACATCAACCCGGTAACGGTATCGGTAGCTGTTCCATCGGGGTTGATGATAAAAAATGGCGCATTGATTTTGTAATCTGCATCTTCACCGGGTGAGGTGGTATAACTCGTTTCCTGGCCCGTGTCGGGCAGACGTTTCATCGTTTTTAGCCATTGCTGTGCCTGCAGGCAGGGGCCGCCAAAAGCCAGCAGCAGCGCGCATGCCAGGTGTTTACTGTTCATGGTTGTATTACTACCCTTTTCACGGCGCGGCCCGATTGGGTTTCCAAACACAACAGGTATAATCCGCTGCGAAATCCATGAAGATTTATAGTTCCAACAAAAGCGTTTTGCTGCCACACCACGCGACCATTGAGGTCGGCAATGACTATGTTCTTGATGTCGGCTTGGCGGATGCCTGCTCGGAGGGATAAGGTTAGCGTTTGTGCCGTCGGATTGGGATATGCCTCAAATACGCTGCCCGCATGGAGGTATTTGATTCCCGTTGGCATCATACACGGGGGCTTGCCCTGATAGTTTGAAGTGGTTTTTCCGGAAGATGTATAGAAATCGTAGGTATAAGCTCCGGCGGAAGTCCATTGATATACCACCGAATCGGTGGCGCCATTGAGCGTATAAATGAGGGTATAGCCGGTGCTGCCATTCGGGTGGAAACCAGTAATGGTTGCACCTTTCAGCGGTGTGAGCGCAGGACGAACACCTTTAGCAGCCGGTTGAGGAATAATCTGCAGGGTGGTATCTTCCGTAACCACACCGGCCATCTGGCCTATCATGTAGGGTGCTGCGGCGCTGCCGTGGTAATGGTATCGACCGTCGGGGCCCCAGTGGCCGTGGTTGGCGTCGAGGGCTTTCATGGCGCTGCCATCGGGTTCCTTCGCTCCATAAATGGCAAATCCGTCCAGCGCAAAGGCGATGGGTGTAATCGGACCACTTTGGTTTTCAAGGAACATCGGAGCCGTGTGGTAGTGATAGTCATCGGCCCGACCTGAATGACCGCCCCATTGGTCAAGTTGTCCATCCAAGAAGGCATCTATACCGGTATTGGTATATGGATTGAAGATGGGAATTCCGTTCGCAGCCAGGGCAATGGCACCGCGGAGGAAGTGCTTGTTGTTTACCGGAACCGGTATTGTTGCCATCACAGGGTTCAGTGGAATACTCCAGGCATTGGACCCGTTATAGCATTGTGGAAGAGGCACCTGCTGTTGCCAGGAGGTGATGCCTACCATCATATTGTGTGCAGGAATTCCATTGCTTTCAACGTAGAAATACTTTGTATCCCAGCGTGTGGCCACAGAGGGCTTAAAGGGTGCAAAAGCAGAATCGAGGAACGCCGGGTTGGTTCCTGCTGAAGTCGCTTTCCGGGTTTTGACATTCCCCGCAAACAGCATCAGTCCCGAAACCAAGAACACGCCTAAAAGGGTAAGCATGGCGGCGCGGCCTGTGGGCAGCAGCTTTAAACTTGAAGTGGTGGTATATGCAATTTGGCTGCGCAAACGGTTCAAAACCAGACCCAGTATGAGGCCCGTTAGCGAGCCTGCAAGGCAAATCCATAGCCAGAAACCGGCAGAATCGGAATTCGGCTGTTTCGCTGTGGTTTGGGAAATGGTTGGGGCCTTAACCGGCGCCAGTTTGTGTTTGTTAATGTGCCTGATGGCCGCCGCTTTTTGTTGGACAAACTTGCGGTCGCCCTCCGAGAGTTCGGTCAGTTTCAGGTTCACTGTGTGGCCGTTGGGGCGTTCCAGCACCACCTGATCTTCTCTGCTAAGCAGGAAGTAGGCATGCAGGTGTTTGCCGTTTTTCAGGTGCCAGGCGCGGAGGCCCACTTTGTTGTGGCCGTTTCTGATGTCGTGTGCCTGCAGCGTGGTAACAGCGAACAGTGTCAGGAGGAGGAAACGTATTCTTTTCATAGCGATTAGGGTTGCAGGATGACTTTTTGGGTTTTGACGGCGCCGCCGGCTTCCCGGAACTGTACGTAATATATTCCGGGACTAAGTGTGCTGCCGGCATCATTACGGCCGTCCCACACCATCAGGTACTGACCCTTGCGGATGACCTGGCCGTTCCAGAGGGTTCTGACGGTTTGTCCCTGTTGGTTGCTGATGCTGAGGTTATAAGGCACATCATGAGCCAAAGAAAATCGGATCTCTGTTTGCCGGTTGAAAGGATTGGGATACACCAGTTCGTCGCGGTAAGCATCGTTCCAAAGCACCGGTATATTGGTGCTTAGCGAATCATAGCAATTGCGGGCGGCGATGTAGTAGCTTGCGGAAACATCCCGGTTTTTACGGGAGGCTGTTTCGTTGCGCGGCAGATAGACCCGTACATATTCCACTTTTACGCCATCGGGAGAAACATTTACCCGCATATGGCCTGAGTTGGGAAGGATTTGTCCTTCAAAATAACCATAATCATCGGCCTGTCCGGCATTGGCGAAGTTCGGGTGGCTGGGCTGTGGCACTTCCTGATAGATGAGGCAGGACTGTTGTTGTTTTCCGAAGAAATGGTCATGCCCGTGAAAGAATATGTTTACACGATGCTCTTGCAGCAGGTCGCGGATGGGTTTGTACCAACCGGGTCTTTTGGTGTCGAAGCCATAAGTGCCGTCCAGGTTATAGCCGCCCCATTCATAGCGCGAGGCGAACTCCACGCCGCCGCGGCCTTCGGGATCTCCTCCAACCAATTGATGCGCAAACACAAACTTGAATTTTTTGTCGCTGCGTTCCAGCGTGTTTTTGAGCCAGTCGTATTGGTTTTTTCCCAAGGTCCAGCGCCAGCCGTTGAGTGAATCGGGTTTGGGGTTGGTGTGCCAATAAGGGTCCAGCACCACGAACAGGGCATCACCCCATTCCCAGGCATAATAGCTGGCGCGACGTCCCACATAATTGTACTGGGTTGTATCACCTGAATAGAATCCATCCGGTTCCGGGTTCATGAAATACTTCTTGCGATCGATGGTGCCCCAAACAGCAACGTTATTTCCATTGGCGGAGTTCAGCCAGCCACATTCACCTTCATGATTTCCAATGGCAATAAAAACCGGCACGGAATGACTCAGTTTTTCATAATATGAGCGCATCTGATGGGCGCGGTAGGTGACCGTATCCCGTGGTATTTGTTTGGCTGCATTCCGCAACTTGTCGGACATCAGGATGTCACCAAGATCAACCATAAAATCGGGGTTGTCGGCCAACTGATTATTCAGACAAAGGCTGTAAACACCGGTATCGCTTTGCTCATCCAGGTGCGGGTCGGCTTGTACCACAAAGGTGAAACTTTTTCCGGCAGGCGGTGCTGTGCGGAAACGGTACTCGGGGCGCAGGGTTTCGTTGCTGGCTCCCGTTTTGCGATAGGCCAAGCGGTAATAATACTGTTGGTTGGCCTGCAGACCGTTCAGGGTGATGGCAGCCGGTTCGCCGGCTTTGAAGTTCTGCCAAGTACTTTGCAGATTGTAGTTGCCGCTTTGGGTTCCGCAGCGCAATTGCAGTTCCACATCCTGATCGAAAAACATCTGAACGCTGATGCTGCGGTCGGTGGGCTTTCCCAGAAACTCGGTGTGAACGGGTGTTTGTGCCTGCATGAGCGGAAAGCTCATCAGCAGTAGGAAGTAGAGGCGGATAGAGTTCATTTCTTTAGCGAACAATGAGGAATTTGGTTTGAGTAACGTGCTGCTTGTTGGCGGCGAACAGATAATACCAGCCGGGGGCGAGTGATGAAATATCCAGGGTGCTGTTTCTGCCTTCATCCAACAATTGTCCCTGAAGATTATACACGCGTAACGTGGCGTTCTGCAACATTTCAGGAAGGCTGATATACAATTTATCATTGGCAGGATTCGGCCAAACCTGCAATGGTGGGGCTCCTGCCGAAACCATGTTCATTCCTGAACCTACGGTGTAAGAGAAAGGCACTTCGCGGTTTTTATGTACACCCAGGGTATCGGCTGGAAGATAGGCGCGTACAAAATCAACCTTAACGCCCAGAGGGCCTACCTGAACGCGCACATGACCGGTTCCTGCAAAGGTGTCGGCGGTGTAGGCATCGCCATTGTCCCTCATCCCGATATTATAGGTAGAATCTGCCGCCATCGGGCAGGATTGGTAAACCACTCCATCGAGTTCCTCATGAGCAAATACATGGTCATGACCCTGGAAAAAGATGTTGACTTTATTGTCCACGAACAGGCGGTGGATGGGCTTGTACCAACCCGGACGGAACTGCGTAAATCTGTCTTTTTGGTTGTCTAATCCACCCCATTCAAACTGCGTGGCATTGGTGATTCCACCGCGACCCTGCCCGCGGATGTGGTGGGCAAACACAAACTTGTACTTGGAGTTGTTCCCCTCTAAGGTGTTCTTGAGCCAGTCGTATTGCTTTTTCCCCAGCGACCAGGCCCATTTAATGGGTTTATCGGAGGTATCGCACTGGTCGCGATACACATCCAGCACAACGAACAAGGCATCGCCCCATACCCAGGAATAGTAATTCTCCGGGTGGTCAATGCCGTAAGGTTCAAGGTCTTCGTTTCCGGTATAAAAGCCGTTCGGATAAGGATTCGGGTAATAGTATTTCCGCCATTGCGTACCCCAAACCGAAAGGTTGGATCCGGGGTTTTGCAGCGCGTAGTAATCGTTTTCGCCTTCGTGGTTACCCAGACAAACATAGAAAGGAATGGAGTGACAAACTTCACCCAGAAAAGGCCGGTATTGCTGGTGAAGCTGGTTTACTTCAGGTGAGGTTATGGTTCGCCAATTGTGGTCATCACCAAAAATATCGCCCAGCGAAAGCATGAAGTCGGGTTTATCTGCCGCCTGATTGGCCAGTGTAACGCGAAACATATTATCCACGCCCTTTTTATCATATAAGTGTTCATCGGCCTCTATGGTGAAGGTAAAGGTTGAGCCCGGCTTGCGTTGCGTATGAAACGTGTATTCCGGCGTAGCCGCAAATACACCGCTGTTCGCGGAGTTGTGGCGCACTCGATACCAATGCTGCGCATCCGGTCTGAGTTTATTCATAAGCACCTCATCAGGAACACCTGCAGTGGCCTGCATCACTGGCGTGGTTTGGGAATAACTACCCGATACCTCACCGTATTCAAGATAGAAAAATCGGTTGGCGGGGAAGATGATGCTGGCTGTGACCGAGGTATCCGTAGGCCGCCCAAGCAGGATGTTTGGCGCCTGTGCCAAGCCATTATTTGCTGAAACCGTGGCCAGTGCCATGACAAACAGATACCGCACATATTGTAAAAAGAACAATAAGTGTTTCATGCTTGGTTAGACCATATTCCTGCTGGGAAGTTTAATCAGATATTGAATAAAGATTATAGGTCATCATGCAGATACCCTGCTTGTTTCTTTGCTGCACATGGATTTAACCGCGATTCAAAACCAATACAGCAAACCGGGAACCATCATCCTGCTGGAAGGCAATCGTGTGGCAAAGGAAGCAGATATTTACGTACAGCGTTTTTGCTGTATGGGAGTGCTGCTATTTGCGGAAGAAGCACTACAAATGCTCATGCGTAACTGAGCAAATCACGCGAACGCAGCACTTCATCAAGACTGCAGCACGCCGAGTTCACGGCCCACTTTGGTGAAGGCAGCCACGGCGCGGTCAATATGCTCAAACTCATGTGCGGCGCTCAGCTGCACACGGATGCGCGCCTGATCTTTGGGCACCACGGGATAGAAGAAGCCTATCACATAAATGCCTTCATCCAACAGCTTGTCGGCCATCACCTGACTCAGTTTGGCGTCGTACAGCATGATAGGCACGATGGCACTGTCGCCGTCTTTAAAGTCGAAACCGGCTGCTTTTACACCTTCTTTGAAGCGTTTCACATTGGCTTCCAGCTTGTCGCGCAGGGCCGTGGTTTCGGTCAGCATGTTGAACACTTCAATGCTTGCGCCTACGATGCTTGGTGCCAGTGAATTGGAGAACAGGTAGGGACGGCTGCGCTGACGCAACATGGCAATAATTTCTTTCTTGCCGGTGGTGTAACCGCCCATCGCGCCACCCAGTGCTTTGCCCAACGTGCCGGTGATGATGTCCACGCGGCCCATCACATTGCAGTATTCCGGCGTGCCGCGTCCGGTTTTTCCGATGAAGCCGGCAGCGTGACATTCGTCGGTCATCACCAGGGCATTGTATTTTTCAGCGAGGTCGCAGATTTTATCCAGTTGCGCCACATAGCCGTCCATGCTGAACACGCCGTCGGTCACAATCAGCTTGAAGCGCGCGCCTTCGGCATTGGCTTTTTGCAGTTGTTCTTCCAGCTCGGCCATGTTGTTGTTGGCGTAGCGGTAGCGACGGGCTTTGCAGAGGCGCACCCCGTCAATGATGCTCGCGTGGTTCAGCGCATCGCTGATGATGGCATCTTCCTCACCGAGCAGCGGTTCGAATACACCGCCGTTGGCGTCGAATGCTGCGGCATACAGGATCGTATCTTCAGTTTCGTAAAAGGAAGCAATCTTTGCTTCCAGCTCCTTGTGGATGTCCTGAGTTCCGCAGATAAAGCGCACACTGCTCATGCCGAAGCCGTGGCTGTCGATGGCTCGTTTGGCGGCTTCCACAACGCGTGGATGGCTGCTCAGCCCGAGGTAGTTGTTCGCGCAGAAATTGATGACTTCCGCACCGTTGTCGAGGCGAATCACCGCATCCTGAGGACCCACGATGATGCGTTCATGTTTATACAAACCTGCGGCTTCGATGGCATTCAGCTCGGCAGTCAGGAATTCTTTGAAGGCTCCGTACATGGCGCGAATTTAGGGAGAAACGGGATTTTTGTTTTGATGAAAGAATGCGGCAATATTCCCTTGCTGTAAGGGTTTGCACACAGCTGCCGAACTTGGGTCAAGGCAGGAATTCAGTGGCGCTTGCTGATTTTGTTTCCGGAAATAGCCCTTTGTCGGCTGCAGCGATGTCGGTTGATTTCGGGGTTTCGGATTTTGGCGTGTTTCTGGCTCACGCCGCTGTTTACCCGTTTACGCCAAAGGTTGAAGCTGCTGCGTTTCAGCTGTTTGCGCATCAGGGCAATGACGGCGGCTTCCGGGAGGCCGAATTGGGCATGAATGGCCTCGAAAGGGGTACGGTCTTCCCAGGCCATTTCAATCACTCTGTCTAATTCGTGGTCTTGAATCATGGCTGTTGAATGCGGTGGCGTTTCCAGGCTACCTGTACATCTGATCCGGCAGCAAGCAATACCGATTTGGGTTGTTGCTCGTTCAGGAATCCAAAGTGGGCGTCATACATTGTGCCGAAGTCGCAGTTGATTTCATGATGAAGCACCCGATGTGTGTTCCAGCTGGGGTGCAACACGCCGTATTCTTCGGTTTGTGCATCGCCGATTTTGGTGTATCCGTAATAGTGTTCAAAGATGAACGCTTCGACGCTGCCCGGCATCATGGGTGCAGCCGTGTTTTCGGCAGCTACATTGATGAAGTTTTGTTGATTGCGGTGCTGCCACATGTAGCGAACCCGGGTAAGTTGGTCGTTTTGTTGTATGAGGTGTTGCGTGGGAATGCAGGTATAATGTTCCTTATATAAGGCATTGGCGAGCCATGCCACCACACGGTACGGAACAGTTTCATTGACAAACACCACTCCGCGTCTGATTCCTTGTTCGGTGTTGCGCTTCACATAAAAACGCAGGTTTATTTCTTCAAAACTCCCAAAAAAAGGAACAGGCAAACCAAACAACCTGGTGTTTCGAAACATAAAACCAACCAGACTCAGGTAATAAGTACCTTGAAAATCATCAAGTTCGAGGCCGTACGGCAGGTAAGGTTGCAGGGTTTCGGGTGCTACGGCGTAGTTGGCCATCACCAGATGTTCCCATTGTGCAGAAAGGAATATTTGTGGCATTACCTGATGGTAGGCAGAACAACGGCCTTTGAGAAAAGGTTTGGGTCATGTTCAGCAATTGTTCATCCGGCGGAATGTTGGGCGTGTTGTTCTTTTTGGAACTTGTTGTAGATGGTTAAAATCAACAATCCGAAGGCAATGGCTGCAAGAATGAGGAGGTTGTTCATCAAGCCGTGGGCAGCAAATGAGAGCCGCAGCAAAATGGTGGAAATCACAAATCCCGAATTGCGGATAACCTTGTGGAACTCATCTGTTTGGTAAAAGGAAAAGAGCAACAAAAGCACATCAACAATAATCAGAAGCATGAAAAATTGTTCGAAGAAGATGTTGTTGATGTTTTTGAATTGATCAACCGATACGGTGTTGTTAAAGGTTACGTTCAACCAACTGGTAAAGGAGTAAATGGCGGTAAGTAACAGTACCGGAACCAGCGCCGTAGCGATGGTCCTTTTGATTTTGTTGTATCGTTCAATTCCGGCAACATTGTAAGTTCCTGAAGCCAATGCCGGTGAATTCTGTTTGTTGAACAGATAAATCAGAAAAAACAGGATGAGTGAGGTGAGTAGGTCGTAAGTGAACTGCAGGTCATTCGGGCTTTTGAACCAGTCTGTGCTGAAGGAGAGGTTTGCAAAATCTTTAAAAAGACGTCGGATGATGATGAGCACAATGATCTCATATTGTTTTCCAACGTAAGTAGTGTACGACCGGGGCAGGTAGTAAACCAGCAGGTAAACTTCATAAATAAGGATGAATGAGAAGGGGGTATAGATGGCTGCAATTGGGTTTTGCAGCAGGTTAGATGGTTCTTTGAGTGTAATCCAGCCCAAATCGACAGCGAGAATCAGCATCAGGTGCAGCACGAAACTCCCGATGGCAATGTGCAACATGACCCGTTCTGTTTTTTTTTGCGTGTGTTCTGAAAGGAGGTTTTGGAAGAAGTAGCCCATAAGCGCTTGTTTTGGCCGGTGGAAGGGAGGTGTTGATGTTTCCGGTCTTTGTAAAGATAGGTTTTTCTTTGGGAATTGGGTGGGTTTTGATGATCAGGAAAAAACGAAACCGAGGAAAGGCGCAGGTTCAGGGCGTGTTTTTCTGCAATAATTAGGCAAAGCCAAACATTACCTGTAACTTTGAGCCTGCGGACGAAAAGTCTTGCCGTTCAACAATTAGTCTCTGAATCCCCAAAACCGTTTCATTTGATTTCTTTTTTCGGCCGGACCACGGAACCGACAATCTATTTATGACCCAATTTCAAGACCTAAACCTGAGTGAACCATTGTTGCGTGCACTCAATGAACTCGGATATACACATCCGACACCGATACAGCAACAGGCTATTCCTGCATTGCTGGAAGGAAAAGACCTATTCGGCTGTGCGCAAACAGGCACCGGAAAAACAGCAGCCTTTGCATTGCCCATGTTGCATCTGATGAGTGAGGCCCGTGTGAAGGGCAAACCCGGACAACCTCCGGCCTTAATCCTTGCGCCTACCAGAGAACTTGCCCAGCAAATTCTGGACAGCTTCCGTGATTATGGCAAGCACCTCGGATTGCGGAGTGCCGTAGTTTTTGGCGGTGTATCACAGCGTCCACAGGAAGAATCCTTGCGTCGTGGTGTGGACATACTGGTAGCTACACCGGGCCGATTGCTCGATTTGATGAACCAGGGCTTGTTGAACCTGGAGCAGGTTCGCTACTTTGTGTTGGATGAAGCCGACCGGATGTTAGACATGGGATTCATCCACGACATCAAAAAGGTGCTGGCCAAATTGCCCAGACAAAAGCAAACCGGATTCTTTTCGGCTACCGTTCCTGCTGAGGTAAAAAAGTTGTCTGAAGAACTGTTGTTTCGTCCGGTGCGCGTAAGTGTTACCCGTGAAAACAGCACGGCACAGCTGATTACCCAGGAGGTATATAAGGTAGCCAAGGAAGACAAGCGGAACCTGTTGAAGCAACTGTTGCTCGACCTTGATGTAGCACACGCGCTGGTATTCACCAGAACCAAACGAGGTGCCGATCGGGTTGCCAAGGATTTGGTCAAGAGTGGAATTCCAGCCGATTCCATCCACGGCGATAAATCACAAGGAGCCCGCGAAAAGGCATTGAATGGCTTCAAGAACCGAAAATTAAGGGTGTTGGTAGCTACAGATATTGCCGCTCGGGGCATCGATGTGGATGGCCTGGCTTATGTATTTAACTTCGACATCCCAGAAGTTGCAGAGACTTATGTGCATCGAATCGGCAGAACCGGCAGAGCGGGTTCAGAAGGCCGTGCAATTTCTTTCTGTACAGAAGAAGATTTAACCTATCTTCGCAGCATTGAGAAACTCACCAACCGGCAAATAACCATCCGGAAACTCCCGAATCAGGGACCTACAGCAAACCAAATACAATCATCCAATACCAAATTATCACAATGAAAACAGGAGTAGTTAAATTCTTCAACGCTACCAAAGGGTACGGCTTCATTAAAGAAGACGAAACCGGTACAGAAGTCTTCGTTCACATCACCGGACTTTCCGGTGGAAAGCTCAATGAAGGCGACAGGGTATCGTTTGAAATTGAACAGGGCCGCAAAGGACCGAACGCAGTTCAGGTTCGTTTGATCGAAGGATAAAATTCTTTATCACAGTGACCATCCAAGGCTCCGAACAGGGGCCTTTTTTTTTGACACACCTCTCATTAGGTAATATTAAGGTAACATGGAGTTAACCAAACCATAAAAAAGCAGTAGTTCTTTCGAATACCTTTAAACAACATGGCAAACATTCTGTCGTTTTTGATTCCCAGAGAGAAAAAATTCTTTCCCCTTTTTGACAAGGCCGCCGAAAATCTGGTTGCCATTTCCACCTTGTTGGAGAAAATGGTGAACACCAATGACCCGGAGCAACGAAAGGCAATGATTCGTGAAATCGAACGTATGGAACATCACGGCGACACCGTTTGTCACGAGATTTTCAACGAACTCAACAGCACCTTTATCACACCTTTTGACCGTGAAGACATCCATGCGCTGAACACGGCACTGGATGACATCATCGATTATGTGCACGGCAGCGCAAAGCGCATTGATTTGTATCAGATAAGTGAACTTACTCCCTCAATCAAGAAACTGTCAGAACTCATTCTTCAGGCAAGTATTGAATTGAACGTGGCTGTTCGGGAATTGCGCAACATGAAAAAGCCGGGAAAAATCAAGGAGGCCTGTGTGCGCATCAACAGCATTGAGAACCACGCCGATGACATTTTCGATACCGCCATTGCCCGCCTCTTTGAAGAAGAAAAAGATGCCATTAAGGTCATCAAGATGAAGGAGGTGTTGAGCAATCTGGAAACCGCAACCGACATGTGCGAGGATGCTGCCAACGTGATTGAAACCATCATTGTGAAATACGCTTAACCGGGCGAAAGCATCACAACATGTCACTTCTTGTTGTCATCATTATTCTGGCGCTGGTATTCGATTACATCAATGGATTCCACGACGCCGCGAACTCCATAGCCACTGTAGTAAGTACCAAAGTATTGACGCCGCTCCAGGCGGTAATTTGGGCTGCAGCCTTCAACTTCGTGGCCTTTTTCCTGTTCAAGGATCATGGTGTAGCCAACACCATCAGCAAAACCGTAGCCGATAGCTACATCACCTTACCCGTTATTTTCTCAGGTTTGGTGGCTGCCATTTTTTGGAACCTGCTCACTTGGTGGTATGGAATTCCGTCTTCCTCTTCGCATACCCTCATAGGTGGCTTTGCCGGTGCCGCTCTTGCCCATGCCTTCCTTACCAAAGGTTGGGTAGCATTCAGTTCCGTGGTAGAAATGGAGAAAATCGTCAAAACGGTATTGTTCATTTTTCTGGCACCGCTGATTGGCATGGTGATTTCCATGTTCATCACCATAGTTACCATTCAGAAGAAGTTTCTGATTAAAACCGCGGTAATCGCTGTTGCAGGTATCAGTACCTGGTTCATGTTCGAGCATTTCAAATACCAGAAAATGGAAGAAAACCTGGCGAAATTTTTCCGGGTTGACAAATACAAAAAAGATCTGGTCAAAAATCCAGGCGATAGCAGCATCCTGGCAAAGCTTGAAATCGCCAAAAAGAACCACAAGAAATCTACCGCCTATCTTGATCAATATCCAACGGCTGGCGCCGAAGGTGTGGCCGACCTGATTGTGGCCAATATTCCTTTGAATGATCTTGAAGTAAGCAAACTAAAGGACGGCGTGGGTAAAACCATAAAACTGGATCTGCTGAAAAAAGAAGCCTTTTACAACAAAGCTCTTGAGCCTCGTTACGACAGCCTGAAAGGTGTGATTGAAGGCCTGAAGCCCCTACTCAGCCAGTTTCATACTGCAGGTGCCGATACTACGGTGCATCGGGTGGCAGCCATTTTGAACCTGAGCGCTGCAGAAGAAGTAAGGCTTGCCAAATTCCTAAAGGCAGATCCGAAAAATGACCTCATCAAAGAGTTAAATAAAGCGGATAATAGCTATTTACAAATCGGAGTAGCCATCATTGTATTGGTGTTCTGGATCTACTATCTGGTTGTAGAAAAATTAAGTACACCCAGTACCTATAGAATGGCCTCCATGTTTAAGAAACTGCAGCTGGTTTCGTCTGCTGCGTTCAGTGTAGGACATGGTGGCAATGACGCACAAAAAGTAATGGGAATTATCGGTGCAGCACTCATTGCAAATGGCGACATCAGCGATTTCAGTGAAATGAAAAACTGGGTTCCCCTGGCTTGTTATACAGCCATCGGGCTTGGTACGCTGAGTGGTGGATGGAAGATTGTAAAAACCATGGGTACGAAAATTACCAAGGTTACACCATTAGAGGGTGTAAGTGCCGAAACTTCCGGTGCGATGACTTTGTTCATGACCGAACAAATGGGCATTCCGGTAAGCACAACACATACCATCACAGGTTCTATTATTGGGGTAGGCGCTACCAAACGACTCAGTGCAGTACGCTGGGGTGTAACCCGAAGCCTCCTTTGGGCATGGATTTTAACCATTCCTGTGAGCGCCTTGGTTGCCGGAATCGTTTATTACATCGCCAGGGGTTACCTGTCCTGACCCAGGAAATTATATTCAAACAGTGAAAACCCGGAGTATTCCGGGTTTTTTTTGGATCAAATGTTAAGAAATTGTAAACGAACACATTCAAAAGACAACATAGGCTTTATATAGGAAACATAGGGGTAATAATAATTTTGCATTAAGTAAAAATCAAAGAAATACTAACAAAACAATTTAGTAATAAAAGCGGATGAAACACCCACTGTCCACCTTGGTTCTGCTGCTTACATCAATAGTTATTGTTGAAGCGCAGCAGACAATGCCGCCGCCCAAATTCCAAAGTTCAAACGGAATAGGTTTGGTCATGGCCGATAGTTCATTCAGCATCAATGTTCGGTTTAGGATGCAAAATCGTTTTGGCATCAGCAGCCCTGAAGACCGTCCATTGTCACCACAAGAATTTGAAATGCGCGTACGCAGACTGCGCTTGCGCATGGATGGGTTTATGCTTGACCCAAGGCTTACGTGGAATCTTCAACTCTCTTTCACCCGTGCCGATCAGGATTGGGATAACAGCTTGGTACCCAATGTGCTGCGTGATGCCATGATTCATTACAGATTCAACAAGCACTTTGCATTAAGCATGGGATTAGGTAAACTTCCCGGAAACAGACAAAGGGTCATTTCTTCAGGTGAGCAGCAGTTTGTGGATAGAAGTATTGTAAATGCAGCACTTACTTTAGATCGGGATTACGGCATTACCGGAACTTACCAATCGTTTTTGGGCAGGGCTTTAATCATTGCAAAGGCGGTTGTATCTTCCGGAGAAGGGCGCGGCGTGACCAACAGCAAAGAGTTTACCAACGCTGCGGTGAGCGATCAGGGATTGGCCTATACGGGCAGGTTGGAATTTTTGCCCTTTGGTGCGTTCACCGGCAGAGGCGATTATTTTGAAGGGGATTTGCTGCGCGAGGCAAAACCGAAACTAAGTTTGGCTGCCACCATACATCATAATGAGCGTGCCATCAGACGCAACGGCCAATTGGGGGTATTGCTTTTTGAACCGCGCAGTTTCCGGGCATTCCATGCGGATATGTTATTCAAATTCCGTGGTTTTGCCTATGCTGCCGAATACCTGAACCGGATGATGGCCGGTAATGATTCCGCCATGACCAGAAAGGGAACAGAACAGAGTTGGGTATATACCGGATGGGGCACCAACCATCAACTAAGTTATTGCTTCAAAAACCATTGGGAACTTGCCGGCCGTTATTCGGTATTGAACCCTGACCGGCAAATATGGAGCACCAAAGACGGATTTCAACAGCGCCAATATGCTGTAGGTGTTTCTAAATATTTGAACAAGCACCGGGTGAAATGCCAAAGTGATTTTACCTGGAATGAACAATTTAATCCAGCGAACGGTGTCAAGAATAAAGGGTCCTTTATTTGGCGCTTTCAGGTGGAATTGGGCATCTGATTTTATACACATAGCGCATTTTCAGGGCAATGTGCAGGAGTTCCTGTCGTTTAGGTCTGAAGGAACCACAATTCCATAGGATATTTGCGCGTGCTTTTCAGGATGAAAAACTACAGAAACCATCTGTGGGCAGGTTTGCTGCTGCTGTTGCTGGCGTTGGCTTCAGCCTGGCTGTTGCGCCGTCCCAAAGAAGATGGCTTGCTTCACCTGAGCGGAAAGGGTTACGAGGGAACGTTTGGCTTCCTTCCGGAAGATACCCTATTGGCAGTAGGAACTGAGGCTGCGCCATTGTTGGACTCCTTCAGGCGTTTCCAGGATTCAGGCGGAATCATTCAAATCATCGGCCTGAACCACAACGCCGAATCACCCGCCGCTGAAGGTGTGAACCGGGGTTTACAACGGGCCCATGTTTTGTACCGATACCTCAGCGCATTCCTGCGCCCGGAGCAAATGCGTACCGGACACGAAGGCAATGGTGATACTGCTTTGCTCAAAGCGGGTTTGCCCGGTGCTTTGGTCCGATTCAGGCTTATCCGTAAAGATGGCGTCATCCTGGAATAACGTTCATACGTATTTTTAATGATTAGGTAAACAATTGGTGAATCAGGCAAAATGGGGCCTTGAACTTGTGTTGATACAACCGTTTGTTTTTTGCCCCATTATGCGACGATTCCAATATTATGCGCTTCTGTTCCTTGTGTTGTGTGCTCAGGCATTGCAAGGACAGCAGTTTCAGGGGTTCGAAGGTTCAAGTTCCGACAACTGGAAATTTACCACCAACTTCTCCCGTTATAATTTCATCAGCCTGAATGACCAATGGGCGGACACTACCGAAGTGGGTTCGGCTACAAGCCCCGCCGGAGCAGTGAAAGCAACAGCCCGCACAGGAAAAATGTTGTGGGGCATGCGTGATTTGGACAATCCTGTTACCAACCCCTCTTCGTCCAGCCAGTCGCCCTGGCATTACATGGATTTTGATGCAGTAAACATCTCTTCCTTCAACAACAATGAAGTAAGCTTTTACTACCTTAGTTTTGGTTTTGATGCGACTGATTCTTTGGGTTATATCGTGGAATACGACAACAATACCCAATGGGACAGAAAGAACTATGTGAACCTGAACAAAAGCAGCAATGCCTGGACAAAGGTCAGTGTTACTGTTCCAACCGGAAGTACGCATGTACGGCTTCGCCTGATGGCCAAACAAAACGGCAACGACGACTGGGCCGCCTGGGATGACGTTTCACTTCAAAGCTCCAACGTTGACAACACGGCGCCCCGTTTGCTGGGTGGCAAAGTTCGCGACCTGAACACATTGGCATTGTTTTTCAATGAACCACTGGGTGCAGATGCCGACAGTACCAGCACCTATTCGGGCATCTCCGGTTTGGCTTCGGCCTCGAGAACCGGTTCTCAAGGTCCAGATACGGTTATTTTGAAATTCAACCCGGCTATGGTTTTGGGGAGGTTTTACACCCTGACTATTGGTACGGCATTGAAAGATACCACAGGCAATGCACTTGCCGCCCCTGTTGACTTCGCTTTTGTGTTCAACAACAGCCGTCCGGCATTGGTGATTACCGAAATTATGTACAACTCCCCCAGCAATGATCCTGATACTCTTGATTTTGTTGAGGTGATGAATACCGGAACTACGGCTGCACAACTGGGTGGTTTCACCTTCAATAGCGGTTTGTCCACGGTGCTTCCTGAGTTCACACTTGCACCCGGCGGATTTGCCCTCATCGGGCATGATTCTGCGGCGTGCAAACGCTTTTACGGCAAAAACTTCCTGCAATACAAAGACGCGCTGAGCAACGGTGGGGAAGCTTTGTTTATCCGCAATACCGAAGGAATACTGATCGACAGCGTGAACTACGATGACGCTGCACCCTGGCCGTTAGGACCTCCAAGTCCTGACGGAGGCGGCACATCCCTGGAAATCATTGATTACCGCAACGACAACAATGTGGCCTCCAACTGGCGTACCGCTGCCGGAAAGGTCGGAACCTGGAATGGCACCACCGATATTTTTGCCAGTCCGGGTGCAGCAACACTTCCAACCATACCTGTTGCAGTCATCAGCGGAACCCTGCAATCCATTTCGGAGGCCAGCGACAGCATCACGCTTACCGTTTCTTTAAGCAATGCCAACAGCAATGCCACCAATGTTCGGGTGGAACTGGTAACCCAATTCGGAACGGCCAGGAACGATTCCGACTTCGTTTGGAAAGACAGCACCATCACGTTTTCAGGTGGGGTAAACGGAAGCCGGAGCATTCGCTTCGCGGTTGTCAAGGACGCACTTCCTGAAGCAGATGAATACTTCGCACTGCGCATTACCTCCGTAACGAATGGTGTAACAGGCAGCACCAAAGAACAAATCATTTACCTCAAGGACGACGACAGAAAAACACCTGCACCCAGAGGAAATCTGGGCTTGAACTTATTGGCATCTTATCCTATTGCGGGAACAGGAAATTCCGCGGAAATATCAGCATACGAACCTCAGTCAAAGAGACTATTTGTGGCCAATTCGCTGCAATCAAAGGTGCACATCCTGGATTTCAGCAACCCTTCAGCCATCAGAGAAATCAAGCAGTTTGACGTGGCTCCTCACGGAGGAATCAACAGTGTGGCTGTGTACAATGGCCTGATTGCGCTGGCTGTGGAAGATGCGGTGAAGACCAATGATGGCTACATCCTGTTCATAGACACTGCAGGAACTTTGTTGAATAAACTGAAGGCCGGTGCTTTGCCGGACATGATTTGCTTTACACCCGACGGGAACATGGTCATTACGGCCAACGAAGGTGAACCATCTGACGACTACAGCATCGATCCCGAAGGCAGCATCAGCATAGTGACCTTGGGCGCAGATGTATCTAAACTGACACAAAGCGATGTAAACACGCTCCGTTTTACGGCATGGAATGGCAAAGAATCGAACCTCCGTGCAGCCGGCGTGCGCATCTTCGGCAACAACAACCCCAGTGCTGCTCAGGATTTTGAACCTGAATACGTAGCTGTTTCCGACGACAGTAAAACGGCATGGATTACCCTGCAGGAAAACAATGCTGTTGCAGTGGTAAACCTTGCTTCAAAAAGTATTGAACAGGTGCTTCCGCTAGGAGCTATTGACTTCCGCAACCCGCGCAATGCTGCCGATGTAGGCGACCAGGGCGGCAACATCCATCTGGCCAATTACCCGGTAAAAGCCAACCATTCCCCCGACGCCATCGTGCATCAGCGTATCGGCGGCACATCGTTCCTGCTCACCGCCGATGAAGGAGATTACCGTGAATACGATGGGCTTACCGAAGAGTCACGTGTTTCGGCATTGAAACTCGATTCGGCGAAATTCCCCGAGCAAAGGCTGCTCAAATCCGGAAACGTGATGGGGCGTTTGACGGTGAGCGCCAAACAGGGAGATACCGACAACGATGGTGATATAGATGAACTGTACATGAATGGCAGCCGTGGCTTCAGCATTTGGGATGCCGGAAGTGGAACACTTGTGTATCATTCTGGCAACGATTTTGAACATTTCATTGCCACAGATCCTGCGTGGAAGGCATTTTTTAATGCGAATAACAGTGTGGGCGCACCTTCCATAAAAAACCGTTCCGACAACAAAGGGCCGGAACCAGAAGGCATTGTTACGGCGGTCATCAACGATACTACGTATGCATTTGTGAGTTTGGAGCGCGTGGGTGGCGTCATGGTTTATGACATCAGCAAGCCCAATGCACCGGTATTCGTGACGTATGTAAACAACAGAACCCTTGATGGTAAAGGTGACTTTGGACCAGAAGGAATTATATTCATTCCGGCCAACCAAAGTCCGAATGGGAAACATTTACTGGTGTTAAGCAATGAAATCAGTGCCACGCTGAGTGTTTATGAATTCAATAGCGCCTATCCCGTGGCTCGCCTCAGCCTGAGTCTAACTGCAGAAGTGTTGAATGAACGCAATGAATTCAGCGAGTTGCGCTGGAACATTCAGCCACCGCTGGCCTATCCTGCAACACTGGTGATTCACCAGCAACGCGCACCGCATACCGCACTTTCAGAATTCACCACAACCCCGGTATTTGCCGGAGACAGCCTGAGTATTTCACTGGCACCGGGTGCAAGTTCGGGCACCATCACCATTACCTCCGTTGACGACCAGTTGGCTCAACCCAACGACACCATTTTCTATCGCGGTACCTTGAAAGGATTTCTCGCCGGAAATGGCGCGGTGGCCACACGCCGGTTGGTGATATTGGATGATGACGCAAGCCAGGGAATTGTGGCAGAAACATTACCCACCTTAAAGGTTTACCCAAACCCGGCAAGTGCTGTATTGCATTTGGGAACAACGGTGAAACAGGTTCGGGTTCTGGACCAGAAAGGTGTTTGTGTGTTACATGCAACACGCGTGCACAGCATCAATACGAATACTTTTTCACCCGGCACGTATGTGCTTGAAGCAGAAGGTTTTGCACCTGTTCGCTTCGTGTTGATGCCATAACAGGAACGTACCAAGTGTTGTTAATAATTGGAAGGCAGGCAGCCGTAAGGCTGCCTGCCTTTTTTTGTTCCATGCCGCAGGCAAGGGCAAACATCAATCATCAACGTACAAGAGAACAACGGTGATGCCGCCTGTTGTTTAAGGTAAGGAATTTGGTTTGACGAACGCGTTTAGTGCAAGAAGTTCTTCCACCAGTGCCAGGATGCCTTGGGTGTGCGTGTTAAGGTTTCGAAGTTGGTGTGAATCAAGCCAAAGCGCGGTTTGATTCCTTCTGCCCATTCCAGGTTGTCAAGCAAACTCCACACGAAATACCCCCGAACATCTGCACCTTCATTTATGGCCCTTTTCAATCCGCGCAGCGCCTCTTGAAAGAAAGCAATCCGCTGAGGATCATCAACAACACCCTGTTCGTTGGGTGCGTCGTTAAGGGCAATGCCGTGTTCGGTAATGACCAATGGAGGGATCTTGTAATAGTTGCGTTGCAAACGGGTGACCACGCGATAAAGCGCTTCCGGGAAATCTTCCCAGTTCATGGCTGTTAAAGGCACATTCCTCTTTTCCGGTGGGATGATGCGTGCACGAACCAGTGGAATCCAGGGCGCAGCGGCCACCACTTGCCGGGTGTACACCTGCACCCCTACAAAATCAAAATCGAATTGCATGCGTGCTTCATCCCTGGGACCAATATGTGCGCTGATTCGATCCATGATGGGTTTAGCTTCGGCGGGAATACCCATGCCGAGTGTTGGTTCAAAAAAGAACCTGTTGATCAGTGCGTCGAGGCGTTTTGCGGCCAGGTAATCCGCACGGCTTTGTGTGGCAGGTTCAAAATCGGTAAATGAGTATGTATTGCCAATCAATGCCTGGGGTACATGTGTGCGCAGTACGGAAGCAGCGGCGCTTTGCGCCAGCAGGGAATGATGGGCTGATTTCAGGTAGTTATTCAGATTGCGTGCTCCGGGTGCGTGAACGCCAAGTAAGTGTCCGGCACCGGTAAATACAGCAGCTTCGTTCAACACCATCCAGTGTTTCACCCGGTCGCCGAAAAAGCGCGCGGCCACGTATGCATATTCCTCCATGCGGTGCACGATGTCGCGCTGAGCCCAGCCACCTCGATCCTGAAGTGCCTGTGGAAGATCCCAATGGTATAAGGTTGCCCATGGCGTGATGCCATTTTTCAGCAAATGATCAATAAATACATTATACCAGGCAATTCCTTTTTTATTTAGGTGAAACCGACCACTGGGCATGATTCTGGGCCAGGAAAGTGAAAAGCGGTAATGTTTAAAACCGGCGTCTTTCAGCAATGCAACATCTTTTGGATAATGCAGTAAAGAACCGGAGGCGCACTGAATGATGCGTTTTTGTGTTTCGTTTTGTGCTTGGTTCAGAAGAAATCGATCCCAGATTCCTTCTCCGGCTCCGTGTTCCATCCGGAACCCTTCTGTTTGAAATGCGGAAACTGCAGCACCCCAGGCGAAGCCCGGACCGAATTCATTTGGTTTCATTGACAAGAATCATTGAAGAACTCCATTGTCCGCTGCGGCTATTCAGCAGGTCCATAATGTCAGAGGCGATGCGTTTGCTTTCATCGGGTTGCGGCAGGTGCACGGTGCGGCCTGTTTTCAGCCAATGACCAAGTGCGCGTGATTGGTTCAAATCGAAGGAGGGGAGTACTTCAACACCTTTCGATGCCAGGTAATGAGCATTATATTTTTGTTCCAGTTGTGCCTTCATGGGTACAATGAGCATTTTCTTGCCAAGGTGTAAGGCCTCCGCTGTTGTGCCAAAACCCGCCGCACATACAATGCCCGATGCGCTGAGCATGGCTTTGTTGAAGGCGTTTCTGTCGATGGGATGGTATGTCACATTCCCTTCGGAGTAGGGTTGCGTGATCCGTTTTCCAAAAACCTTCCATTGTTGAAAGGGAAAAAGGGACAACATGCGGCCAAGGTATTGATGATGGTAAGCAGGCAGATATACCACAACATGACCCTCATCACTAACAGTTCCGTTGGCAAGTGCTTCCGGGATGTGTGCATGATAGGTGTGCGGTCCCAATTGCTCGTAAAAGTAAGACCATTGGTGCGCGGCCGGTGCGTAATGACGCAAAACCATTTTGCCAATAAAGTCAACACTTCCGGGGTTCTTCAGATGCTGATAAGCGTATTGGTTGCTGATGCCGATGTTCGGTATGCCGGCTTTTTTTGCCAGCAACAAACTCATGGGTTCAAAATCACTTACCACGGCATCGTAATCTGCAATGCGAACCTGTCGTAAATCGCGCAAAAATCGCAAAGGCCGCAGCATTCGTGCGGTTTTGAAGAGGTTCACGCCACCCCGGTTGCCGAAGTGAAAACCCATTCCCCGAAATTGGTAGGTCGCTTGTTCCTGCAGCAGCAGTTCACATTCGTTACCACTAAGCAACACATCTACTTGGGCATGGTTCCGAAGCATGCGCACCAGCTGTTCGGAACGGCCAATATGCCCATTGCCTGTGCATTGAATCCCAAACAACAAGCGCATCAGGATGCGGTTTTTAGTCCGAACTCCTGCAGCATCTGAGCATACAATACCTCGGCTTTTGGCATAGGTTCTTCTTCCACAGGTTCAGACTTATCGGAGGTAAACAGTTGGTCGTAATAAACAAGATGCCAGGTTTCGTTGCTGTATTCCAATACGCTGAGGTGTTCCACCCAATCGCCGCTGTTTAGGTAGCAAACTTTACCGTCCTCGTTTTCGATCATCTTTTGCTCAGGATGATGGATATGTCCGCAAACCACAAAGTCATAACCGTTTCTGATGGCTATCTCCGCGGAAGTTTGTTCGAAATCACCGATAAAACTCACTGCACTTTTCACGCTGTGTTTGATCTTTTTTGACAGGGAAATTCTTCCGCCGCCAAAGCGCTTAGACACCCAGTTTACAGCACTGTTGATGAGGATAAGTGTGTCGTAGCCAATAGCTCCCAGCCTGGCCAGCCATTTGGAGTGCTGCATGCATACATCAAACACATCTCCATGGAAGAACCACGCTTTTTTACCGCCTTCCAATTCCAGCACCAACTTGTTGGTGATGCTGAAATTTCCCAATGAAAACCCTTCGAACTTGCGCAGCATTTCGTCGTGGTTTCCGGTGATATAAACAACCTTCTTGCCCTTCTGTACAAAGCGCAGAATTTGTCTGACCACCTTCATGTGTGACGATGGCCAATAGTTTTTGCTGAACTGCCAGATGTCAATAATGTCTCCATTTAATATCAACACCTCCGGGTCAATGCTTTTTAAATAGCGATTGAGCTCCTTGGCCCTGCAACCATAGGTTCCCAGGTGCACGTCAGAAATTACTACAATTTCCGGTTTTCGCAGTGCCATTAATGAAACCTTAACTGACTGAACAAATAGTGTAGAACCCTTGTATAAACGCGGGTGCGCAGTATTTCTTTAAGGTTGGAAGCGTCCTTCATGCATACAATAATCCGGTTCATCTTTAATGCCATTGTTATGGATGTATGAACCTTCTTTGTGGGGAGCAACGCAGTGTATCTTTGCCTGATGAGCTTCAGCGGAAAAAAATGGCTGGTGTACGCAGCAACATTAGTGTTGTTCTTGTTGGCCTGGGTTTTTCGTGTTACCCTGATGTATGTATTGGTTTCTCTGGTGCTTACCCTTTTGGGTGCGCCCGCGGTAAACAGGCTGGAGCAGGTTCGATTGGGCAAGATGAACATCCCGCGAACGGTGGCTGCAATAGTGGTTTTATGTGTTTTTCTGTTGTTGGCCTCCGGTATTTTGTTTTTGGTGGTTCCGGTGGTTGGTGAGCAGGTAAGTGCCATCAGCAAGATGGAAACAGCTCAGTTGGAACGCACCTTTGCCAAACCCTTGGCAGAATTGCGTGAACTGGCTGTGCAATTGGGTTTGGATCCTTCGGTGCTCAATCCCGAGCAGATTAAAGAAAAGTTGGTTTCCCTGTTCAGCCTCAGTGCCATTGGAAAAACCTTGCAGGGTGTATTCGGTTTTTTCGGAGCCCTGGCAGGCGCGCTGTTTTCCATTTCCTTCATCACCTTCTTTTTTCTGCGCGACCGATTTTTGTTTTACCGCCTGGTGCATTTGGTGACTCCGGCGCGTCATGAGCCGGCCATGCAGCGCATCTTACGTGCGGTAAACAGCATGCTATCCCGCTATGTACAGGCCTTGCTGCTGCAGGTGATCAGCTTCGCCATCATCATCTTCTTAGGTTTAACCATTATTGGAGAGCAATACGCCTTTACCATCGCAGTATTTGCCGGAATTGTCAACCTGATTCCCTACCTCGGGCCCTGGATCGGTTTGGGGTTTGGACTGATTCTCGGTGTGTCCACCCACCTTGGATTGGATTTTTACCAATCAGTGGTTCCCGATATGCTGTATATGTCGTTGGTATTTGTAGTGGCGGTACTCATCGACAACTTTCTTACCTATCCGCTCATTTTTTCAAACACACTCAAGGCACATCCTATGGAGTTGTTTCTGGTGGTGCTCATGGCCGGTACGTTGGCCGGTATTCCAGGCATGGTTTTGGGTGCGCCAGTCTATACGGTGTTGCGCATCATTGCCAGAGAATTCTTCACGCGCTTCGATGTGGTGCGCGCCGCCACGCGTGATTTAGATGATTGAAATCCGTTTCAGTTGTTGAATTGGGTCATCGCAGTACCCAAACCCGCATGTATCATGGTTTCAATGCATGAAGCGGCCCGTGACAGGCATGCAGGGAGTTCTTCCTGTTCGCCGGTAGTCCAGGATCCAAGAACATATTCCACCTGGCGGCCTTTGGGGAAATCATTGCCGATACCCACACGCAGTCTGGGGAATTCTTCGGTTCCCAGCACTTCGATGATGTTCCTCAAACCATTCTGACCGCCGTGGCTTCCCTTTGCCCTGAGGCGAAGCTTAAACTGTGGCAACGCCAGGTCGTCGCAAACAACCAACAGCTGACCTGAAGCCGGTTTGGCCTGCTGCATCCAATAGGCCATGGCCTTACCGCTCAGGTTCATGTAGGTATTGGGTTTGAGCAGCACCAGCTCTTTCCCGCGAAAGCGAATCCTGCAGGTCCAGCCATGTCGCTCCAGTGACCAGGTGCCCTGATGTTTCTCAGCCAGAAAATCCAGCACTGCAAATCCGATGTTGTGCCTGGTAGCGGCATATTCCTCACCGGGATTGCCCAATCCGCATATCAGCCAGGCCATGTAAAATCAGTGGTTTTCGTTGTATAAATGGTAGTTCTGCGGAAATACAATTTTGTACAATCCCGCATCGTCAACCCAATATCCCGGTGGGATTTTGTAGGTGTTGAAGAATTTAAAACCCTCTTCGATGTTTTTCCAGAATTTAAGCACCAGCGGTTTGTGCGCATAATGGGTTTGCAGGTAAGACCAGTTTTTCTGGGTAAACCTGCAAGGGAAAATATCTATGGGAATTTTCGCATTGATTCCCTGATAAGCCTGGGCGCGCGCGGTAATCCAGTAAATTTCCTGCATCACCGAATCGGTCATGGGGATGCAACCCACCGAAACACAGTCGCCGTGCACGTAAATTTCATTCCCCGGATTTTCCTTACTGGCAAACTTCAGATCCACTTCATTGGGGTATGAAACCTTCATGGAGAGGTGATAGTTGCTGTTCGGATTGAATCTTTCGATATAATACATGCCTTCAGGAACCTGCATGTCGCCGAATTTGCGTTTCGGTCCGAGGTCTCCGCTGCCCCTGCAAATGTTGTACACCTTAATGCGTTTGTAGGCATTGGTAGAAGTGTCGCTGGCCCACAATTCCAGCTGATCTTCCAGTTTGAAGGCGCGCCAGTAAATGTATTTCGGCGTTTCACTCAAGCCGGAATCGCGGAACATTTTACGGATTTTACGGTCGGTGCGGTCGCGGGCCAAACGTACCCGTTCGTAGTTAAGTTGGCTGCTGAGGAAGTCTTGTGCAATGACCGTTCCGGAGGTAAAACACAGGAAGGCCAGTATGAAGATGCGGTTCATGGCGGCGGCGAATTTACATCAGAGGTGTTTTTTAACCTGCAGTGAAGGATAAAGCGCACTCAACAAACCCATTACCAAGGCAACTGCGGCTACCAGCACCATGTCAGAAAACCTTAAAGCCACCGGATAATACGGTACGATGGCGCTGTCCATACGGATGAAGCCAATCTGCTGTTGCAACACAACCAACAGCACACCCAGCAGCATTCCGCTGAGGGCGCCAATCCCTGAAATAAGCAAGCCTTCTTTCAGAAAAACAGCCGACAAGGTTGTTGGTTGGGCACCCATGATGTGCAGGGTGCGTATGTCGTTCTTTTTTTCTATGACCAGCATGGATAATGCGCCGGTGAGGTTAAACGAAATGACGGCAAGTACGAAGCAGAGGATGGCAAATGTGGCCCATTTTTCGGTGCGGAACATATGCAGCAGCGCCTTGTTTTGTTCCCTGCGGTCTTGAATGAGGAAGTTGGAACCCAACAGGTTTTGCACCTCCGTTCTGATGGTTTCCAGCGAAGCCCCGGGTTTGAGGAAGAGTTCCAGGCCGCTGCGCTCATCGTAGCGTTCAAACAGGTGTTCGGCGTAGGCCACGGGCACGATGGCGTAACGGTTGTTGATCTCATCATCCATGCGCATGGTGCCCGTATGCAGCAGCGGCAACTTGTTCACTTCGGGGTTCACCAGGCTAACACTTTCCCGGCGCGGAACCACAGCCGAAACCTGAACATCACGCGCACCCGGCATCAGTCCAAGTCTGTATTCCAGGCCTTCTCCCAATATCACGCCACTGATGCCCGGATAAGGGTTCAGGGTTCCGCCTGCCAATAAATGTTTGCCTATCCCTGAATGGTATAGAAAGCCGCTGTCGGTTCCTTTAAGGGTGCAAATCACCTGCTGGTTTCCGGATTGAAGCACGGCGTTGTCTTCCAGTATGAGCCCAACATAGGTGATGCCGGGCAGCTTGCGTATGTGGGCTATGGTGGCTGAATCGGGGGTGAACATTTTCCCGGCAACGGGCGTCACTTTCAGGTCGGGGTGGAAGTCGTTGTACACGCGAAACAACAAACCTTCGAAGCCATTGAGTGCCGAAAGGATAACAATGAGTGCGAAGGATCCCACGGCGAAGCCCAAGAGCGAAATGCCGGTGATGATGTTCACGGCATTGCGGTTGCTGCGGCTCACCAGATATCGGCGGGCAATGAGTCCGGAAAGGCGCATAGGGGCTATTCCTCTTCCTTTTGCTGGTCTTTGTTCAGTTGTGCAAAAAGCGCATCCAATTTATTCAGGTAATCCAGCGAATCATCAAGCATAAACACCAATTCAGGTACTTTTTTCACCTCATGCCTGATTTTTCTCGCCAGCTCATGGCGGATTTCTTTGGCGTGTAATTCCACCAGTTCCATGGCTGCCTGACGGTTTTTTACGGTATATAGACTCAGGTACACCCGCGCATGGCCCAGGTCCGGGCTCACCTGAACACCGGAAATGGTAAGCATATTCCCACCAAACCAACTGTGGTTGTATTCCTGGAAGATACTTCCAAGGTCGCGTTGAATTTGCTTGGCGAATTTTTCCTGTCTGATGCTCATCGGTACAAAGTTAGTCAGAAGCAACAGCAAGCAAACGGTGTGTATTTGCCAAAGGAACATAACTTTGTGGCGTTTGAAAGCAACCCTGTTGATACCTTCCGGAGCCGGCGCTCCCGGATTTGCCGGCATCCTGCATTGTATAAAACAGGCTCCGGGCATCCGTGTAATTGCCGGTGACATCAACAACCAGGCCTACGGACGACAGCTTGCAGACGGATTTTTCCAAACCCCTCCCGGAGATCATCCGGAATACCCCGAATTCATCCTTGAAAAAGCCGCAGAGCTAGGTGCTGATGTGGTTTTACCCATCACCACCCGCGAACTGGATCCACTGTCGATGCACGTGGAGGATTTCGCCAAAAAGCACATCCAGCTGCTGGTTTCTCCATCTTCAGGGTTGCGGATTGCCAACAACAAAGCCCGCTTGTATGAATACATGCTCGAAAGCGGGCAAAAACCGCCGGTGTTTCGTGTGGTGCGCACACAGGAAGCCGTGATGCAGGCCATTCATGAACTGGCTCCGAACGGGGAGCGGCTGATTTTCAAACCGGCCTGTGGCAACGGAAGCGTGGGATTTGGCATCATCCTGGGAACACATGAGGCCCTGCGCAGAAATTTGCTGCATGAAAAACCCGGTTCGGGGTATTATTACCGCAGGGAAGAATTGCCAAACCTGCTGCCTGACGATTTGGGCATGGAATTGCTGGTTTGTGAATACCTCCCGGGTGCGGAGTATTCCGTAGATGTTTTGGCCCAACATGGAAAAGTGCTTTATGCCATCACCCGCAGCCGCGATAAAATGGTGAATGGCATCAGCGTAAAAGGAACGTTTATTCGCCGCGACGACATCCTCGAAATGGTGCACAAGCTTGTTCATTCGCTTGGTTTACACGGCCCCTTGGGCCTGCAGTTCCGTGAAAATGAACGCGGTGAAATGACCATTCTGGAAATCAATCCGCGCCTGCAGGGAACCGTGAGCAGCTGCCTGGGTGCCGGCATCAATGTTCCGCTGGATGCACTGCGACTGGCGCTGGATGAACCGGTGGCAGGCCGGCAGGAACTGATTCAGTGGGGTGTGGGTTTTGTAAGGTATTGGTCGGAAGCCTTCTTCAACCCATAAAAAAAATGCCACATGTTTACAAAATGAGTAATTTTGCTACTCATTCATGATTGATACCCTCATCTCTTCCAAAACGCGGGTAAAGTTGCTGTTGAAGTTCTTCCTGAACAGCGCGAACAAAGCCTATTTGCGGAATTTGGAGGCTGAATTTGGGGAAAGCACCAACGCCATTCGTTTGGAACTGAATCGGTTTGAGAAGGCCGGGATGTTGAAAAGTTCCAGCGAAGGCAACAAAAAGGTGTTCAGCGCAAATACGGCACATCCGCTGTTTGGCGACATCAGAAGTATTGTATTGAAGTATGTGGGCATAGACCAAATTGTGGAATATGTCATCAAACACCTTGGCGAGGTGGAGCGGGTTTTTGTAGTGGGCGATTACGCACGCGGACTGGATGCTGGCATCATCGATTTGGTGATGGTGGGACGCATCAATCAGCCGTTTTTACAAGATCTGGTGACAAAGGTGGAACAAAAAATAGAAAGGCGCATCAGGTACATCATTTTTGAACCTGAGGCCTTTGATATAGCGCAAATACGCAACAAACAGGCGGAGCCATTATTGCTCTGGAGCCGCTGAGTTTTTGCAGCAATGAATAAAAAGCCTGCTTGGTCTTTATGGGACTGAGGAGGCGAAGCCATGAATACAGCAGGCAATACACCTTGGAACGTTGTGTATGTGTCTTCCCGGCAGGAGAAGGCTGTTTCTGCGCGGCTGGAGCAGCAACGGATTGAATCTTATGTACCGTTGATGCGCCGATTGCAGCGATGGAGCGACCGCAACAAATGGGTAGATTTCCCTTTGTTTACTGGTTACGTCATGGTTCGTCCTTTGGCACATCAGCAGGATCGGGTGCTGCAGATTCCCGGCGTGGTGGGGTATGTGCGCTTCGGCGGGAAAGCGGCGGTGGTGCGCGATGAAGAAATCACCCTCATGCGGCAGCTCATCGCACATGGTTACGACCTGGAAGTGGCCGGACTGGAGCCTGGAACACCCAAAGGAACTGCGGTACGTGTGATTCAGGGTCCGTTGAAAGGTTGTTTGGGAACCATTCTGGATCATGAGAAGGACTCCGGTTTTCAGATTGCCCTGGAGGGAATCAGGCAAGGCATCCGCGTGCGTTTGCCTGCCGCTTATCTTGAAAAAATTATCGATACATGAAAAATAAAAAGTGGGATTTAATCATCAAGCCCCATACGCGCTGGCTTGATTTAAACCTCAAAGAGGTTTGGCGTTACCGCGATTTGGTTGCGCAGTTTGTGCGCCGCGACATTGTGGCCGTGTACAAGCAAACCCTCTTGGGTCCGGTGTGGTTTGTGGTTCAGCCCATCCTCACCACAGTGGTGTTTACCTTCGTTTTCGGTTCTCTGGCGGGCTTAGGCCCCAAGAATGTTCCGACCGTTCTGTTTTACATGGCGGGTATCATTCCCTGGAACTATTTCAACGAATGCCTCATGAAAACATCTTACACCTTTACCGGAAATGCTTCCATTTATGGTAAGGTATATTTCCCGCGTTTGGTTATTCCTTTCAGCGTAGTTATTTCCAACCTGGCCAAATTCGGCGTGCAAATGTTGCTGGTGGTGGCCGTTTGGCTCTATTACTATTTCCAGGGAAATTACGAATTCAACATCACCGGATACATCCTGTTGCTGCCGGTGGTCATTATCATCATGGCAGGTTTGGGCCTTTCTATGGGAATCCTGATTTCCAGTCTGACCACCAAGTACCGCGATTTATCCTTCCTGGTGGCCTTTGGCGTTGAACTGCTTAAGTTTGCCAGCACCTTGGTATTTCCCTTGTTCCTCATCAAGAATGAAACCTACCGCATGGTGATCTGGGCCAACCCCATGACTTCCGTGATTGAAACCTTCCGCTTTGCACTGATGGGAAAAGGCGCTGAAATAAACCTATACGCCCTGAGCTACAGCGCCGGCTTCATGGTTATTGTGTTCTTCCTTGCAGCCCTGTTGTTCAACCGGGTGGAAAAATCATTTATGGATACCGTTTGATATGTTGCAACCAGTTGTAATTGAAGCAGAAAACATCAGCAAGCAATACCGATTAGGTGTTGTGTCGGGTAAAACACTAAGCGACGACCTCAAACGCTTTTTGTATCGCCTTTCGGGAAAACCCGATCCACTGGAATTTGTTGGCGTTGAGAACGATCGTACCGTAGCATCGGCAGAACGTTATGTTTGGGCACTCAAAAACATCAATTTTGAAGTGAGGAAAGGCGAGGTTATGGGCATTATTGGTCGCAACGGCGCCGGAAAATCCACCTTGCTTAAAATCCTGTCGCGTGTAACGGCACCTACCACCGGAGAAATACGCATCCAGGGGAAAATAGCGAGCCTTTTAGAAGTGGGCACCGGTTTCCATCCGGAACTCACCGGGCGTGAAAATGTGTTTCTGAACGGCGCCATTCTGGGCATGAGCAAATCTGAAATCAAGAATAAGTTTGATGAAATTGTTCAGTTCTCGGGTGTTGCGCGATACATCGACACACCGGTAAAGCGTTATTCTTCTGGTATGTATGTGCGTTTGGCTTTTGCCGTTGCCGCACATCTGGAACCGGAAATTCTGGTCATTGACGAGGTGCTTGCCGTAGGCGACACCGAATTTCAGAAGAAGTGCCTCGGCAAAATCAAAGAGGTAGCAGGCGGTGGCAGAACGGTATTGTTTGTAAGCCACAACATGGGCGCTGTGAGCGACATCTGTGACCGTGCCATTATGATCGATAAAGGAAGCATCAGTCATGAAGGCAATGCCGACACGGTAATTCGTGAATACGTGAACAGCACCATGCGCGCCGACCTGACCAGCCACGACAGCCTGAAAGATGCGCAGTTCCGCAGGGGCAGTGGACAGGTGCGTATCAGCGCGCTGCGCATGCATGCCCATGGTTCCGAACAGGACCAGCATGAATTTAACTACCGTTCGGATGTTTCGTTTACCTTCAATATTCAGGTCAACGAACCGGTTCCAGAACTCTTCTTCCTGCTGGCACTCCGCTCTTCGCTGAGCCGTGAAATGGTAACGGCAACCGAACGCATCCGCATCCCTATTGAGGGCAAAACCGGTAACATCCCGTTTCGTCTTACCCTGCCGCAGCTTAACCTCAGCCCGGGTGTATATGAAACCTATTACTGGCTGGGCAGCTCCCGTCAGGAAATGCCTTACGACGTTATTGACAATATGACCGCGCCCCTCGTAGTTCGCGTACCCGAAAACGAAAGCGCCTTACAAACAGGATACTTCCAACTTAACTACAAAACAGAACTATGAATCAGCTACCTGACTTAAATGGGAAAAGCATACTGGTAACCGGCGGAACCGGTTCCTTCGGCAAAAAATTCGTAGAAATGGTGAGCACCCATTTCCCGGGTGTGAAGCGTTTGGTAATCTACTCACGCGATGAACTCAAGCAGTTTGAAATGAGCCAGCTGTATCCGGAGAAAGATTATCCCTTCATCCGTTTTTTTATTGGTGATGTGCGCGATGGCGACCGCTTCCGCAGGGCTTGTGAAGGCATCGACATCATCATCCACGCCGCCGCCCTGAAACAAGTGCCCGCTGCCGAGTACAACCCGATGGAGTGCATTAAAACCAACATCTTCGGTGCCGAAAATGTGATTGACGCGGCCCTCGACATGGGCGTGAAAAAGGTTGTGGCGCTGAGTACCGATAAGGCGGCAGCACCCATCAACCTGTACGGTGCAACAAAACTGTGTTCCGATAAACTGTTTGTGGCTGCCAACAACTTCAAAGGACACCGCGAGGTAAGCTTTTCCGTGGTCCGCTACGGCAACGTAATCGGCTCTCGTGGTTCTGTGATCCCATTCTTCCTCTCACGCAGAAAAGACGGCGTTCTGCCCATTACCCACCAGGACATGACCCGCTTCAACATCTCGTTGGAAGATGGGGTGAAGCTGGTATTCTACGCCCTCGGCAACGCCTGGGGTGGCGAAATTTTCGTTCCGCGCATTCCTTCCTACCGCATCATGGATGTTGCCGAAGCCATTGCGCCCGGTGTGCGTCACGAAGTGGTCGGCATTCGTCCCGGTGAAAAACTGCACGAAGAGATGATTACCGAAACCGATGCCCTCAACACCATTGAGTTCAAGGATTATTTCGTGATTTGTCCGAGCATGCCCATCTGGAAACCCGAAGATCTGGCGGCTGCGTTTGGAGGTAAAATGGCCGAATACGGATTTAAATACAACTCCGGCACCAACCCCCACTTCCTGACGGTTCAGGAAATCCGTGAGCAAATCACCGCTCATGTAGATGCTTCATTCCAACCCATGTAAAACCATTGTTGTGGATTCTAAGACACATCAATACAGCATTCCCTATGGCAGGCAGCACATCACCGAGGAAGACCTCGATGCCGTACGCTCAGCCCTGCAAAGTGATTTCCTGACCCAAGGTCCGGCCATCGCGGCCTTTGAAGCAGCGTTTGCCCAATATACAGGCAGCACTTATGCCATCGCCCTGAGCAACGGCACTGCCGCATTGCATTTGTCGGCGCTTGCTTTGGGTGTGAAGCCGGGAAGCAAGGTCATTACCACGCCCATCACCTTTGCAGCCAGTGCCAACTGTGTGCGTTATTGTGGCGGCGAAGTGGTGTTTGCCGACATCGACCCTGAAACAGGTCTGCTCGACATCAACGCGGTTCGGCAAATGCTGGAAGCTGCGCCGAAAGGCACCTACAGCGGCATCATTCCGGTGGATTTTGCCGGAAACCCGGTAAACCTTGAAGAATTCAGGATGCTTGCCAATGCGCATGGGCTTTGGATTCTTGAAGATTCCTGCCATGCACCCGGTGCTTCGTTCACCGACTCCAAAGGGGTTGTGCAACGCTGTGGCAATGGAGCCTATGCAGATTTAGCCATCTTTTCCTTCCATCCGGTGAAACATATTGCCACGGGCGAAGGCGGGATGATTACCACAAACAATAAAGAACTGTACGACCGCATCATGCTGCTGCGCACGCATGGCATCACGCGTGATCCGGCCAAGATGCACGAAAACCACGGAGGCTGGTACCACGAAATGCAGGAACTTGGTTACAACTACCGCATCACCGATTTTCAATGTGCCCTGGGCAGTTCGCAGCTGAAACGCGCCGAACAAGGCTTGCAGCGCCGCCGGCAAATTGCGGCACGTTACGACGAGGCCTTTCGCGGAATGCCGTTAAAAACCTTACAGACCACCGCGGGCGGAAATCATGCATATCACCTGTACGTAGTGCTCACTGAGCGCCGAAAGGAACTGTATGATTACCTGAAAGAGCATGGCATCTACAGCCAGGTGCATTACATTCCCTGTCATACACATCCTTATTACCGCAGCCTGGGTTATGCTCCGGGAGATTTTCCGCGCAGCGAAGCCTACTACAGTCATTGTCTGAGTTTGCCCATGTTTCCGTCGATGAGCGACGAGGAACAGGAATATGTGATTCAAACCGTCAGCGCATTCTTCGCTTGAAGCGATTAGCCATCATAGCGGCCCGTGGCGGGAGTAAGCGTATTCCCGGGAAAAACATCCGCCCCTTTTTGGGCAAACCCGCACTGTGTTGGCCTGTTCAGGCTGCAAAAGCTGCCGCTTGCTTTGACACAGTAATGGTGAGCACCGACGATGCATACATTGCGGAAACTGCACAGGCCTGTGGTGCCGATGTTCCCTTCTTGCGGGGAAGCAATACCGCCGGTGACCATGCCACACTTGCCGATGTGCTTCAAGAGGTGCTTCAGGAATATGCAAAACTTGGTCAAACCTTTGACATGGTTGGCCTCTTCCTGGCCACGTCTTTTTTTGCCGATCCGGAGTTGATTCAAAAAGGCTGTGCCGATCTCGAATCCGGCGAGGCAGATGTGGTGATGCCCGTACTGCGTTTTCCGTATCCGGTGCAGCGCGCGCTGAAAGTGAACAGGGATGGATTCGTGGAATTCATGAATCCGGAACATGCGCTTACCCGCAGCCAGGATTTAGAAGCGGGTTTCTACGACAGCGGACAGTATTACCTGCTCAACACGCGCAGCTTTACCCAAAACGGACGCATCATCGCCGGAAGGGTAAAAGGCGTGGAAATTCCATGGCATGCTGCTGTTGATATTGATGAAGAATCAGATTGGGTAAGGGCAGAACAACTGGCTCAAGCTTTTAGGCACGGATGAGAAGCACAGTGTACCTGCGCGCAGATGGTGGCCCCGAAATTGGATGGGGTCATGTGAACCGATTGAGTGCGCTGGCCGCGATGCTTCCTGAATCCCTGGAACTTGTGGCCGTAAGTGGTGAAACCGGCGCACGCGTGTTCAAGCAAAATTTGCCCGACGGTGTGCGCGTCAAAGTGCTGGATGCAAATACCTGTGGACGCTGCAGCGCAGAATGGCAGGACGTGCAGGCCGGACAGTCAATTCTGGTGCTTGACGGTTATCATTTCGACCATACTTATCAGCAAGAGGCCCAAAAACTTGGCTTTGCGGTGGTGCTTGTGGACGATTTTGCTCAAGGACCTTTTGCCGCTGATGTCATCATCAACCACGCACCAAACAGCCGCCCGCTTTATACACAGGAAGGAATTACGTATTGCTGTGGACTGGAATATGCGTTGCTCCGTCCGGATTTTTACAAAACCCCACCGGCAGCGGCAAAACGGAACGGTAAGGTGCTGATTACCCTTGGCGGCGCAGATCCTCAAGATTTGACCCTGCAATTGCTGGAGCAACTGGTGCCGGCACATCCTGAACTTCACTGGACAATAGTATGTACCGATAACTTTTCCGAAGCGCACAGAAGCGGATTGCAGCGGTTTTCCCAACAGCATCTGCAAGTGGATTTGGAGTACAACCTGACGCAACAACAAATGCACCGGTTGATGTTGGAATGCAGCAGGGCTTTGACCGCGGCAAGTACCGTGGTTTTGGAAGCCTGGGCTTCCGGCTTGTATCCGGCTGCACTGTGTTACACTGAAAACCAGCGTATTTTGTTCGAAGGCGTGCGCAGCGAAGGAATTGCTTTCCCGCTGGAATGGAATCGGCTGTCATACGGCTTTGAACGTTATCTGAATCAATTAGCAACACCACAACACAGGGATTCCTGGAATCCGCCGCTGGCCATCCGGAAAACTTTTCTACAACTAACAAGCGCATGAGTACCACTGGTTTTAAAGAACTACAAATTGGTCCTGAATACAGGCCCTTTATCATTGCCGAATTAAGCGGAAACCACAATGGTGAGCTCGAACGGGCGCTTCGCCTGATTGATGCCGCCGCAGATGCCAGCGTGCAAGCCGTGAAACTGCAAACCTATACCGCAGATACCATCACCATGCCCGGCGTTTATCGTATTGAAGACCCTAAATCGCTTTGGTATGGCAGAGATCTTTATGAACTCTACGAAGAGGCGTTTACGCCTTGGGACTGGCATCAGGCTTTGTACGCACATGCTGCGTCCAGAGGCCTGATTTGTTTCAGCTCACCCTTCGATGAAACAGCGGTTGATTTCCTGGAATCGCTGGGCAGCAAGCTTTACAAAGTAGCTTCCTTTGAAAACACCCATACGCCACTCATCAGAAAGGTGCTGGCCACAGGAAAGCCAATGATCTTGTCCACCGGTGTGATTGACTGGCCCGAGCTGGATGATACCATGAACTTCATCCGCGGGGAAGGCACGCACGAGGTAGCGTTGCTGAAATGTACCAGCAACTATCCTTCTGACCCCAAAGATTCAAACCTGCGGGCCATGCCGCTGCTGGCTTCCCGCTATCAGACCCTGGTTGGCCTGTCAGACCACACGCTGGGCATCGGTGTAGCCATTGCTTCGGTTGCCATGGGCGGCTGCATCATCGAAAAGCACATTACCCTGGACCGCAGCGAAGGCGGTGTAGATGCTGCCTTTTCGCTGGAACCCGCGGAATTTGCCAACATGGTGAAGGAATGCAACGATGCCTGGAAAGCCATGGGCGTTCCTGAGCTGATTACGCATCCCGGACAGCTTGGTTCTTCCATCTTCAAACGTTCCATTTATGCAGCCTGCGACATTGAAGCAGGCACCGCATTCAGCGAGCAGAACCTCCGGGTGATTCGCCCGGCAAAAGGAATTCCGGCAAGACAATACTTCGACATTCTGGGCAAAACAGCTTCCCGATTCATTCCCAAAGGAACACCGCTTCAGGAAGATCTGATTCAATAACTTCAACCATAGAAACAATAAATATCAGCCATCATGATAGACCTCAGATACTGCAGTAAATGCGTATTTCCGGAATCAAAACCGGATCTGTTCTTTGACGAACAAGGCGTGTGCAGCGCCTGTATTGGTGCCGCCAAAAAAGCCGGCGAAATAGACTGGGAACAGCGGCGTAAAGATTTTTTCAGCATCGTGGAGCACTACCGGAAACCGGAAGGGCAGCCCGGCTGGGATTGCCTGGTACCTGTGAGCGGTGGCAAAGACAGCACCTATCAGGCCTGGTTTTTGAAAAACGAATGCGGCATGAACCCCTTGTGTGTATGTTTTGAAACCACCAACATCACCGAACTGGGACAACGCAACCTCGACAACCTCTCAGAAATGGGCATGGACGTGGTGTATTTCAAGAAGAACCATCCTGCCTATAAAAAGATGGTGGTGGAAGGATTCAAAAGGGTGGGTGATGAAATGTGGCCCAACCACCTGGGCATCTTCACCATTCCGGTGATGGTTGCCGTAAAATTTGGCATCCCGCTGATTGTTTGGGGCGAAAATCCACAGAAGGAATACGGCGGTCCGCTGGAAAGCATTAAGAACAACGTGCTTGACAGGGCCTGGCTGGAAGAGTTTGGTGGCTTGCTGGGCAACCGCATCCAGGATATGGTGGGCGTGGACGGACTTACCGAACGTGAGCTGACGCCCTACTTCTATCCTTCAGAAGAAGAATTGAAAAAAGTGGGAATCGTGAGTGTGTTCCTGGGTCATTACTTCTTTTGGGATGCGCGAAAGCAGCTCGAAATAGTGAAGCAGCATGGCTTCTCCGTAAAAGAAGACGGCCCTGTGGAAGGAACTTATACCAACTACGAAAACCTGGATGAAAAGATGCACGGCCTGCATGACTACCTCAAGTTTGTGAAATACGGTTTTGGCCGCGCCACAGATCATGCCTGCATCGACATCCGCAACAACAGGCTTACCCGTGAAGAAGGGTTGAAACTGGTGAAGCAATACGACGGGAAATACCCGCACCTCAGCATCAACGAGTTCATCAAATATTCGGGTATGAGCAAGGCAAACATTGATGCCATCATCGATTCCTTTACCAATCCGCTGTTGTTTCAAAGGGATGAACATGGTGCATTCCTGAAAGACGAAGCGGGCAATTTGATCCGCAACTACGAGGTTCGATGAGCTGCGTCATCATCAATTACGGGATGGGCAATCTGGCTTCGGTTTCGAAGGCCTTGCGCAAAATAGGCGTGGCGCACAGCATTTCTGCCCGTCCGGAAGAGGTGATGGCTGCACACACGCTGGTTCTTCCCGGCGTGGGTTCGTTTCAGGCTGCCATGGAAAACCTGAACAGCAGCGGTTTGGCAGAGGCCATTAAGTTGCGTATAGGCAGTGGCGATGCCAAACTGCTGGGCATTTGTCTGGGCATGCAATTGCTGGCCGATACAGGTTTTGAACCCGAACGCTGCAGCGGCCTGGGACTGATTCCCGGTGAAGTACGCGCCCTGGAATGCGACTTGCCCATCCCGCATATGGGCTGGAACAACCTCGACATCAAAAACCCCACATATTTCGGGGAACTTGAAGACCTGGATTTTTATTTCGTGCACAGTTACCATTTTGTGCCCCAACATGAAGCAGACATCGCCGCGACCACGGATTACGGAAAACCCGTAGTTGCTGCCGTGCAGCGCGGCCCGGTGTTTGGTTGCCAGTTTCATCCCGAAAAAAGTCAACGCTCCGGCCTGATGGTGCTGGAACATTTCTTCGCCCAAAATGCTTAAAGTTCGCATCATCCCGGTTTTGACCTTCAACGGCTTTGCTCTGGTGAAAACCAAGCAGTTCGGAAATCCCAGAATGGTGGGCAATCCTATTCAGGCCGCCCGTGTGTTCAACAGCCGCAACGTAGATGAACTGGTATTTACAGATATAACGGCTACCTACAGCGGCAGAAAAATCAACCTGCCTTTTGTAAAGGAAGTAATTGACGAGTGTTTCATGCCGGTGACCATCGGTGGCGGCATCCGTTCCACAGAAGACATCAACGACCTGTTGAAAATTGGCGCCGATAAAGTGCTCATCAAAAGCATGGCCGTCAACAACCGCAGCTTCATTGGCGAAGCAGCCCGCTTGTTTGGGGCGCAATGCATCAGTGTGGCTGTTGATGCGCGCCGAACCGGCGATGGTCGCTGGGAACTGTACAGCAAAACGCCTACAGGCCTCGATGCCCTCGAATTTGTGAAAATGGTAGAGCAGGAAGGAGCCGGTGAAATCATCCTTACTTCGGTAGATCGCGATGGCATGATGCAGGGCTTCGATACGGAACTGGTAGCGCAGGTGCTCAACACCGTGAATACGCCTGTAGTTGCTGTTGGCGGTGGCGGCAGTCCGGAACACTTCCTCGAACTGTTTCAAAAAACCAGCATCAAAGCTGCCGGCGCCTCTGCCATATTCTATTTCACCCAGTTTACTTCATACGACATCAAGAAAAAACTGGGCGACCATGGATTTCCGGCCCGTTTTATGGCCGCAGGTAATTGACCATGCAAGAGCTTCAATTTCGAAGAGCCCAGCCGCAGGATTGTGCCATGGTGTACGGATGGTTCCTTGATCCGCGTACCCGTTCCAATTCATACAGCAGCAACCCTGTTTCACTGGAAGACCATACCCGCTGGTTTGAACAAAGAATCGGGCAAACGGAAGCGCCTTACCTGATGTTCAGCACCGCAGAACATCCTGATGAGCTGATAGGCCAGGTGCGCATTGACCTGAAACCTGAAGGTCCGGTGATTGGCATCAACCTGGCGCCCGAACACCGCGGAAAAGGTTATGCAACACCCATGCTGCGCGCCGCCCTTGTTTTTTTCTACCAGCACAACCCCAAAACCATAATTGTTCGCGCCTGGATTATGGATCAAAATACCGCCTCGCAGCGCGCCTTTGCCGCCGCAGGTTTTCAATTTGACCATGCCGCCGAGATATCCGGCATTCCAAGTGCATTATATCTGTATCAACCTGAATGAAAGTAGTCGTTTTTAGTACCCACATCATCTGGCCCCAACATTATGAAACGGAGCTGGAAATCATGCAAAACCACCTGAACGAGGGCCATGAAGTGGTTCAGCTCGTTTGCAATGCCAGCTTTGGCATCTGTGATTCCAATCTCGATCATAAAATGCTGAAATGTATGTTGTGCACCGGCAGAAGAAAGAAGGGGATTTCATTGTTGGATGGTAAGGTGCGTGTTCAGGAAGTGCTTGATTATGTGGATGATGCAGACCGCAAGGCCGCCGAATCCGTGCGCCACAACTTTGATTCATTGGATCACCTGCAGGAATACCACATCGGACAGTACCCTATTGGTTATGCCGTAGGTTCAACACTGGTTTCCATTCTGCGCGATTCCACGCTGGACGTGAGCAGCAACACCACCACGCTGCGCAACCTCCTGGCACATGCCGCGCTATCTTACACTGCCTGTAAAAAGTTCCTGGAACAGGAACAACCCGACCTGGTGTACATCTTCAATGGCAGACTTCCCAACCCCAGAGCCATGCTCAGCGCCTGTACGGAAGCAGGAATTCCTTGCCATATCCACGAACGTGGCTACAATTCGCAACATTTTGAAGTGTTCAAAAACAGGCTTCCTCAGGATCATTTATTCATCCAGGAGCTGATCAGGGAAACCTGGGAACAGGCCGATGAACCGCGCCGCTCGGAAATAGGAACGCGTTTTTATACAGAACGCCGCAAAGGACAAGAGCAGGGCTGGATTTCTTTTGTGAAAGACCAGAAAGAAGGCAATATGCCTGAAGAATGGGATCCGGAGAAGCACAATATCGTGATCTTCAATTCCAGTGAAGATGAATTTATCAGCTGTACCGACGACTGGAAGAACAAACTCTACATGAGTCAGTACAATGCCATCCGTAAAATTTGCAGGGAACTGGAACAGCATCCCCAGGTGCGTGTGTACCTGCGCTGTCATCCCAACCTGAAAGGTGCTTCTGAAGCAGAGAAAAAGGAGCTGGAATCTATGAAGCAGGAGCGCCTGGTTTTTATTGCCCCTGAATCATCCATTTCCACTTATGCGCTGCTCGACAATGCTTCAGTGGTACTTACCTTCAATTCTACAGTGGGCATTGAAGCAACCTTTTGGGATAAGCCGTCTATCCTGGCCGGTCCCAGTTTGTATGACCAGTTAGGCAGCAACTATATTCCCACCAGCCACGAAGAAGTGATGTCGCTGCTGCTGCAGCCCAACCTTGCGCCAAAAGGCAAACACGGGGCGCTGATGTACGGATATTTCTTCAATTCCTTTGGAAAGCCATTCCGTTACTTCCAGCCGGAACAGTTCTCAGGCGGTACCTTTAAAGGTGTTGACCTGCTGCAACCCACCCGCGGCTACACCCTGCGTAAAACCCTGATGGACGCCGATCCCAGCCGCCTCAGTACGCGCCTCATGAACCGCATGTTCCTCAACCGCATCAAAGGGTTCAAACCCAACCATTTTTAACGCTCATGCCAGCTTTTGTTTGTTTTTAACTGCCTTTAAAACAGGATGTAAAATAAATCAAGTGCTCTTTTGCCTCATCTTGATCTAATAAATGATGATCCCATCCTGTTTTTTTACACCATGGAATCATTGATGATTCTGAGATGAACTGAAGTATATCAACCTTTCACTGCAAACCCACACATTTAAACCCAATAAACTTATGGCCGCCTCACAAAACACAGGAAAACTGGTGTACGACATTGGTTTTCACGAAGGTCAAGATACCGCCTATTACCTCAAAAAGGGTTACCGCGTTGTTGCCGTTGATGCCGATCAGGCCCTGATTGCCCAAGGAAATAAACAACATGCAGCGGCCATCGCCCGGGGGCAACTCACGCTGGTGGACAAAGCCATTTACGAATTCGACGACCGGGAAGTTGAATTCTTCATTTCCGACAATTCCGAATGGAACAGCCTGAACAAAGATTTTGCAGGCCGCAACGCCCTGGGAACCAGAATCGAGAAGGTGGCTACCGTGCGGTTGGATACGCTGGTGCGCACCTACGGTAAACCCTATTTCCTTAAAATTGACATTGAAGGTTATGATGTGCATGCACTGAAAACCCTGTCTCCGGAACTTGCACCCCAATATATTTCAGTAGAAGCGCTCAGCCTCACGGCCGATCATACGCCCAACGATGACGAAGCCATGGCTACGCTGAAAGAACTCCAAAGGCTCGGATATAAACAGTTCCGACTTGTGGATCAAACTGCTTTTGAAGCGATGGAACCAGGAACGCCATTTTATGGGGTGAATCGTTTTGCAAAGGAGCCGCTGTGGGCAGGTCTGCTCCGCAAGTTCCTGCTCAAGAAGGGATACAAGCTCAAGCGCTACAACAACAGAGACTGGATCAACGCCCGCTGTGGACATCAGTTTGAATACGGATCGGCTGGCCCATTGCCTGAAGAACTTGACGGTCGCTGGCTTGATGCACGCACCGCCGCAGAAACCCTGCGCTTTCATTTGGCAGAAGCAGTGAAACTCGGCATGACCGGTTTCTGGGTAGATTGGCATGGCAGAAAATAAACGCATCCCCGTTTCAGCATTGGTGGGTACTTGTAATGAAGCCCATCTGCTCAGGAAATGCCTCGACAGCCTGCAATGGTGTGATGAAATAGTGGTGGTTGACCTGGCTTCAAACGATAAACCTGAAGCGGTTTTGCACGAACACGAACGGCTGGAACGCTACCACCGCGTGGCCCGTATTGAAGATATTTTCCCGGTGTTTATTCCGCAGCTGAAACATCAATGGGTGCTGCTGATTGACCCCGATGAAGTGCTGGATCCCGAACTGCAAAAGCAATTGATGGAATTCATCCCGCTGGCGCCGGAAGATGCGGGCCGGATCAATACGCCCATCCGCTACTACTTTAAAAACTGCGCCCTGAAAGGCACCGTTTGGGGTGGGAAACGCATCGGTCGACTGCTCATCAACCGTGAACGTGTGCACATTGCCGATACCGTGCATACCGCCATCACGCTGAAAGAAGGATTCCGCACCCATAAAATCCGCCACGCCGGCAACAACGTGGATCATCATTACTGGATGAGCGGCTGGAAACAACTGATCGAAAAACACCGGCGATACCTTGAAGGTGAAGGCCTGAATATGCATCGCGAAGGGAAAAGCTACAGCACTTTGGCCAAATGGAAGGCGGGCCTGCACGCATTTAAAGAGTGTTTTATCAACCGCAAAGGGTTCCTTGATGGCTTTACCGGCCTCGCACTCAGCATCTTCTGGACCTGGTACCAATTGGGGAAATGGGATTCCCTGAAGCGCTACCAAAAGCACTTGAATCAAGTACAAAAATCATGAGGAACGCAGCATTGCATCAACTGCCGGAAGGCCATAGTCAATGGCCCAGAATCACGGTAGTGACACCTTCTTACAATCAGGGAAGCTTTATAGAAGAAACCATCCTGTCCATCATCGGACAGCAATACCCAAATCTGGAGTACTTCATTGTAGATGGCGGCAGCACCGACGAAACTGTTTCGGTGATCAGGAAATACGAAGACCAGATTGACTGGTGGGTGAGCGAACGCGACAAAGGGCAAACCGATGCCATCAACAAAGGATTCAAAAAGGCCACCGGCGACATCGTAAACTGGATCAACAGCGATGATATTTTATATCCCGATGCCCTGTTCCATATCGCGCAAACCTATATGGCTCATCCCGATGCAGGGTTTGTATATGGGAAAACACAGCGCTTCAATGCAGCAGGTCCGATGGAAATGATGCAACACGACGTGCCGGATCTTCCATTGATGTACTACTATCATTTTCCCTATGGTCAACAAGGCTGTTTCTACAAGCGAAGCATCCTGGAGCGGGTTGGATTTTTGAATGAGATGCTGCACTTCAGCATGGACTTTGACCTGTTTGTGCGCCTGCACCTGCATGCCAAAACAATAAAGACAGATTTCCTGGTGGGCGGATTTAGGGACCATGAAGCCAGCAAAACAAACAACCTCGAATCCACCATGATTCGGGAAAACATGGGCGTATTTCGCAAGTTTCTCGAAGCGTTTCAATACCGGCAAGGTGTGGAAGTACTTACCGCCTGTGGTGCGCCAAAATTCGATCTTCACGGTTATGAAGCGCCGCAGGTGCAGTTTTCAGAAGCGCAGCTCAAACACATGACTGCTCGTTTTTTGGCACGATACATCTTTTTCAGCGATACACATCAACATTATCGCTACCTGCATCATGCGCTGAAATTTATTGACGCAAACGACCCTGCCGAATACCAAAGGAAGCGAAAGTATTACGATCGCTTGCGCCGTAAAGCGGCCATCTTCCGTTTTTTTAAATCCTGAAAACATGTGTGGCATTGCCGGAATATTTGATTTGCGCAAAAAGGTGCTGAAGGAAGACCTGATGGTGTTCACCGACAGCATGAAACACCGCGGTCCCGACGGATCCGGCTATACGTTGCTGGCGAGCAACCACCTAGGCCTGGGGCATCGCAGGCTTTCCATCCTTGACCTGAGCGATGCCGGCAGTCAGCCCATGCATCTGCTGGAAGGCCGATATACCATCGTGTACAATGGGGAAGTTTTTAACTTCCTGGAGTTGCGTCGCGAACTGCAAAGCCTGGGTTACTCTTTTGTGAGCGATACCGACACTGAAGTTTTTGCCCTCGCATACCACCACTGGGGAACAGATTGCTTCAACCGCTTTAACGGCATGTGGGCCGCCGCCATTTGGGACAACGTACAGCAGGAACTCCTGCTGTGTCGCGACCGCTTCGGAATCAAGCCCTTGTATTGCTACCTGGGTGATGCATACCTGGCCTTTGCCAGCGAAACCAATGCCTTCAGGTACCTTAAAGGACATCAGCGCAGCATCAACGACGCGCTCTTCCTCATGAATTTGGCCGAGCCTTATGCCCTGGAAGGTGCTTCACTCACGCCATTCAATGACATCATTGCGCTGCCTCCGGGACACTTCCTGCGCTTTGGATTTGGTGGCAGCGATGCGCCCGAGCCCTGGTTCCGTCCGGATGAATGGCTAAAAATCGAACGTGGCGACCTAAACGCGCATGCCGAAACATTTAAATCCTTGTTCTTGGATGCCGTTTCCCTGCGCCTGCGCGCCGATGTACCCATTGCTACTGCCTTGAGTGGCGGGCTCGACAGCAGCTCGGTGTTTTCGGCAGTGGTACATTTGTCCAAGCAGGGCGGGCTGGAACGTACACCGTCCGATTTCCGCAGGGCGTTTATAGCATCTTTCCCCGGAACTGAACTGGACGAACTTGAATATGCACGGCAGGTGCTGCAACATACCGGCGCAGAAGGAACCGTGGTTACCATAGACCCGCATTCCCTTGCAGCAAAAACAGAACAACTTACCCGCGCGTTTGATTGCATTTCCGCCAATCCACTTACAGCCATCCATTCTGTGTATGAAGGCATGGCGCAGGCCGGATTCAGAATCAGCCTGGATGGGCATGGCGTGGATGAAATGATGTTTGGATACCGCAACATGGTAGCAGCTGCGCTTGAATGGCAAAAATGGAACGCCTCTAATCAGGAAGCGCGCAGCACCTTTGGTGTATTGTCGGGTTTATACGCCCCGGAATTGAGACAAGATCTTGAAGCCAAGTTCAACAAAGACCTTGCCTGGGCCAGCAGCCGAAGAAATACCCTCAAATATCGTTTGGCAAAACTGATCAAGAAACCAGGCAACAGCCTGCAGCCTTTTGCCGGACATCCGATGGTAAACCCTCAACTGAAATACCAATGGCCCATCTCAGAACAACACGGATTCCCCTGGAAACCCATGACTGAACAAATTGCCTGGCTGGAGTTTTTCAAAACTACATTGCCCGCGCTGCTGCGCAATTACGACAAAGCCAGCATGCTGAACAGTGTAGAAATACGCATGCCTTTTATGGACTGGCGTTTGGTGATGTACACACTTGGTTTGCCTGTGGAACACAAAATAGGACAGGGTTATACCAAGCTGGTTTTACGGGAAGCCATGCGCGGTGTGCTTGCCGAATCCGTGCGCACGCGAACCTGGAAAGTGGGCTTTATGAGTCCTGTGCAGCAATGGTTCAACGAAGAGCTGAGCGAATGGGTGATGGATACCATCCAAAGTCAGTCGTTCAGAAACCGCAACTGGTGGCAAGCCGCAAAGGTCATTGAATTTGCAGAAGCCCAACGTAAAGATGGCTGGAGCAAAAGGGGAGCTGAACAGGTTTGGAAGTTAATCAATGCACATCTTATAGCATCGTAAAAAACAAAGGGATGAGAATTCTGTATATTTATTTAAATGCACCCATCAATGAGGGTTCAATAAAAACAAAAATAGTAAGCCAGATACACTACCTGAACAAAGCCGGTGTTGCTTGCGAGGGTGCTTTTTTCTCTAAAGAAATAAAATCAACTCAAATATTCAATGAGTTTATTAAATATCAACCCAGTTTAGTTTCAACAAAAAAGTGGTTTCAAAGAATCCACCAACAAAAATTAACAATGTTGTCGGTGGAATCATTCTTAGAAGAAAACCATGCAAAGTTTGATTTAATTTACTTCAGATATGCCGGTGCAAATAGTGTTATGCACCGCATCATACGCAAGTTTGGCAAAAAAATATGTATTGAACATAATGCCAAGGAGTTTCTGGATAAAGCAAAACAGGCTGGCAAATACAGAAAAATCTGGAAACCATCAAATTTACTTTCATTTATTTCCTATATATTCATACCGCTGTTTCAAGAGATTTTTTACGGCGTGCGAATCAGAAGAAAAGCATTGCTCGGCACTTGTGTTTCTAATGAAATGGCAGCTTTCCAAAAGCAACATGCACTCGGTTCATATCATGTTGTTCCCATAAGCAATGGTATTGACATTGAGAAAAACCCTGTTCGAAAAGCACCTCCATTTGATGGAAGCAGGTTGAATATATTATTTCTCAAAGGAACAAGCGGTGCAGCTCCCAGAAACGGAATAGATCGAATCATTACGTCCATGTTGCATTACAAGGGGGCCGCGTCCATTCACCTGTATGTTGCAGGAACAAACAGCGACGGGGAATTTACTATACCAGAAACTTTGAAAGACAATGTGCATATTAGTGGTTATTTAACAGGTAAAGGCCTTGATGAGATATTTGACACCTGTCACATAGCCGCCGGTACGATGGCGCTTTTCCGCCAAGGTGAACATGAAAATGCAGTATTAAAACTTCGCATGTATGCTGCTCGCGGAATACCATTCATTTACGCCTACCGGGATATGGACCTGAAGGATAAACCGGAAGTGGCAGCATGGAGTAAGGAATATCCAAATGACAACAGCTTGATCCAAATGGAAACGATACTTGAATTCGCGGCAACGGCACTTAAGCCGAACCACGAACAAGTGATCAGGCAATATGCTGAAGAATATTTGGGATATGATGCACACATGAAAAAATTGGCAGGTATTTTAGAAGCTGCCTTGAAAAAGTAAGTTGATTAATGTCAAGTCTACCATGATAAAACCCGAAAGCTTAACCCTGAGCATCGTTATACCTACATACAACGAAGGCAAAACCATCCACCTGATTCTGGATCGGGTGCGCGCCGTATCTTTAATCCATCAAATGCAGAAAGAAGTCATTATTGTAAATGACTGCTCCGGCGACGATACTGAAGAAGCCATTCAGCGCTACGCTCAGGCGCATCCCGAAATGCCGATTTCCTATTTCAGGCATGAGGTAAACAAGGGCAAAGGTGCAGCCATTCATACCGGAATTGCGAAGGCAACCGGCGATTTCGTGGTCATCCAGGATGCCGATTTAGAATACGATCCGGAAGAATACAACGAATTGCTGAAACCGGTCTTCAAGGCTGATGCCGACGTGGTTTACGGGAGTAGGTTTATGGGACACCACCCACACCGAATCCTCTTTTTCTGGCATTCCATCGGAAACAAATTCCTCACCTTCCTGAGCAATATGTTTACCAACCTGAACCTTACAGACATGGAAACCTGCTACAAGTTGTTTCGCCGCGACATCATTCAGGGCCTGAAGCTGCGTGAACAACGATTCGGGTTTGAACCGGAAGTAACCGCCCGTATCAGCAGAATTCCAAACATACGCATCTATGAAGTAGGCATCAGCTATTACGGACGCACTTATGCAGAAGGAAAGAAAATTGGCTGGAAAGACGGATTCAGAGCCATTTACTGCATCCTGAAATACAACCTGTTTTATACCAAGAACAAGTAAGTAATCGCCATTCCGGCAGCATTCCTCATGAAAGAGCCACAATCCAAACCGCATACCCTGATCTATTTTGTTGAGAAAATAGAATCCTCGTTTGTGATTCATGACCTGATCAACCTGGCACGGCGCTTCGAACGGGTGTATCTGTTCTCAGGGATTAAAATACCCGACAAGAGTAAAGTTCCTTCCAATGTGCAGGTTTATGAAGCATACATGGATTTGAAATCATACCGCTTCTTTAAAGTTTTACTGGCGAATTTCCTGTTGGTTTTCGGGGTGATTTTTACAGAAATGTGGTGGGCAAAAAAGTGGATTCCCCTGCGCAAAAACCTGGCCTCACTGCTGCTGAACATCTTTAAAGCCGATGCCGTGTACGCCCAACTCCGGGCCAACGGGATGCCGGCGAATGAAATCAGCAACACGCCGTTTTATGCCTTCTGGTTTTACGATACTTCCTACTTGGGCGTGCTGCGCCGGAAATACGGGGTGCGTAAAACCATTGCCCGCGCCCACAGTGGCGATTTATACGAAGACCATCCCTCACGGGTTAAGCGTTCCGATTTGAGGCTTTTCCAACTCGGAACACTCAGCCACCTCCTGCCTGTTTCGCAGCAAGGATCGGATTATATGGCCAAAACCTATCCCGGCTTTGGGGATCGTATCCATACAGTATATCTGGGCACCAGAGATGGCGGACTAAACCCGCATCAGCCCGACAAACTGCTGGTGTTTAGCTGTGCGCGCTTCAACAACCACAAACGACTGGATAAAATTGCCCAAGCGTTGCTGCACACTAAAGTTCCGGTCACCTGGATCCATATTGGCGACGAGCGGCTGGGTCAGGATATTCCGGGCATGCGCGAATACATGGCGCTGAAACAAGAACTGGCGCAACATCCCAACATTGAAGTTCAATCAACAGGTGTGCTTGAGAACAACGCCATTTTTTCGCTGTATCAGGAACAGGCGGCCAGTGTGTTCATCAGTCTTTCGGAAAATGAAGGAATTCCTGTGAGCATCATGGAAGCCATCAGTTTCGGTATTCCTGTAATTGCCACCAATGCCGGCGGCTGCCGGGAAATCGTACAACCCGAAACCGGCGTGTTGCTTCCCGTAAACATTGACCCTGTGGAAGTGGCCGCCATGCTGGACGGATTTTTAACTTCTGAAATGAATACGCCAAAATTTCGGGCCGGTGTACGCCGGTTCTGGGAGGAGCATTTTTCTGAAACACAGAATTACAAAGCCCTCATGCATTACCTGAGCTGAACCACACGCAGGAATACCCGATCATAAAAATGAATCCTCGAGTAAGGTTGAATATCAGCATCCACAAAACGCTGTTTAATGTTTGCCGGGCAACAGCAATCCGTTTGACTTCAGCTTTACCGAAGCAGGCGTTTGTGCTTTTTGCAGGGGTTACATGCAAACCATCAATACCTTCAACAACCAACTTTTAAATTAGGAGGCTTGCCGGTACTTTACATCCGTGACTGCATCCTGAAAGCGATGAAACTCAGACGCACGTCACACCAAACTGTTTAGTCCAGCATATTCGAAATCCGTCCTTCCATAACACATGATTGAAATAAAAAACACACGCGTATTGGTACTTGCACCGCATACCGATGATGCAGAATTGGGCTGTGGTGGAACCATTGCCAAGCTCCTCGACCAGGGCAATGAGGTTCATTGTGCGGCATTTTCTGCCTGTCAGCAATCCGTGCGCCCCGAGTTTCCTTCCGATATCCTGATTCGCGAAGTGAAAGAAGCCTCGGCAGCATTGGGAATTCCAGCGCAGAATCTGCACCTGTTCGACTTTGAAGTGCGTACCTTCAACTTCCGCCGTCAGGATATCCTGGATACCATCCTGAAGCTGAAAAAGCAGATTGACCCTCAGGTGGTATTCATTCCTTCAGTGAACGATGTGCACCAGGACCACTACACCATTGCACAGGAAGGTTTGCGCGCATTTAAACTGTGCAACCTGTTCAGTTACGAGCTCCCATGGAACAACCTTACGTTTCAATCCACCAGTTTTTCCATTCTGGAAGAAAAACATCTGGAACGCAAGGTGGCAGCCATCAAAGCGTATAAGTCACAGGCGCATCGAGCCTACATGACCGATGAATATATTCGCGGCTGGGCGCACATGCGCGGCGTGCAAATCCATGAGCGCTATGCCGAGTGTTTTGAAATGGTGCGCATGAAATTCTGAGGAAAACTCCATCCAAGGATTCAGTAAACACTGCGTTTCGTAATTTCGAATGCAATATTTTGCATCAAACAGCCCAGCACTTTGACTAGAATTTTTGGAACAACAACACCCAATAAACCCTACACATGAACTACGCCAACATCATTGAAGCCGTTCAACGCGACGGTTACGCGGTTATGGAACAGGTAATCGGCAGCGATGACCTCAAATCCATGCAGGCTGCCTTCGACCAACAGATTGCACAATACGAGGCCCATTTTGATACTTCTAAAATCAATGAAAATGAACTGGGAACCCTGCGCTGCATCATCAGCCTGGATGAAGCATTTCTTCCTTTAGCTGCGGTGCAACCCGTCATGGACGTAGCACAGGAGCTTTTGGGTGACTATTTGTATTATTCGTTCAACGGATTCTACACGTCCAGCAGATTCACACATCCAACCACCCTGTTTCACCGTGATGTTCCCCTATTCACTCCGGAAGTAATGCTCAGCCTGAACCTGTTGTATTGCTTGGATGATACCACTGTGGAAAACGGCGCAACTTGGTTTGTACCGGGTTCCCATTTATTGCGCAACAGACCTTCCGACGATTATATTGAAACCCATAAAAAGCAGGTGACCATGAAGGCCGGCTCCGTATTGTTGTTTAATTCCCTGACTTTTCATGCCAGCGGCATCAACCACAATGGCGGACAAAGGCGCTGCATCGCAAACGTATTGCGCAAGTCGTTCATGAAACCACAGTTTCAATGGGATCAAATCCTGGGTGGAAACGGTTTTGCCAATCATCTTTCTGAAGAAAGCAAAAAGCGTTTCGGTTTTTACAACAACCCGGCCCCATCACTGGATGCCTATTATCAGGAAGGAATCAGGCGCAGGGCAGAGCGCGAACAGCGCGGCGTGAAGACCGTTTACGGAATTGAACTGAAAGACAATTAACGCCACCACGTCCGCTTCCAGCATGACCTCTTTGCATCCAGAAGAATTGGCTGCAGCCTTGTCCCTGAATATCCTTGGCAAAGCGCAGGAACCCATTACACATCTTGGTTTTCCCGGCAACCACAACAAAAATAGTTTGTGTTGGGCCGGCACAGAAGAGGTTTTGAAGCAGTTTACCTGTGGTTATGTCATTGTGCATGAATCCCTTGCTGCGCTTCAGCCGTCATTGACGCAACTGTGTTTGTTGAGCACATCAAACAAGCCAAGGCTTGTTTACGCGCGTGCATTTCACAAGTGTTTTCAGCAGGAAGCCATCGCTGAAAATCATGCAGACATGCACCGGGCCAATCCCAACATCCACATTGGCGATTATGTGTTCATTGGCAGCGACGTGCAGATTGGCAATGGAACCGTGATTCATTCGGGAAGCACCATTTTATCTGGTACAATCATCGGCGAACACTGCATCATCCGCAACAATACAAGCCTGGGTACCGAAGGTTTGGGACTGGAATTTGATGAGGAACTGGGCCGGTATATTCCCTTTCCTCAGGTAGGGAAAGTGGTACTTGAAGATTATGTGGATATTGGTCCGCACAGCACGTTGCGCCGGGCAGCCATGGACACCACGCTTATTGGCTACGGCAGCAAAATCGGTTCGTTTGTGAACATCGGCCACAATTGCATCATCGGAAAACACTGCATCCTCACCAGCCATGTGTGTATCGCAGGTTCGGTACATGTTGGCGACTTCGCGTTTATCAGTATTGGCGCTACCATCCGCAATAAAGTAAAGATAGGAAACCATATTTTGATTGGTCAGGGCAGCATAGTTACCCGAAATCTGGAGGAGCCGGGAACCTATTTCGGTCAGCCGGCCGTGAAGGTTTCAGATTCTGCGCCGGGGAAAGCATCTCAAGAAGTATAAATGCAGCAGCAAAAAAGGGCAGTGCTCATTGTAAACTACGATTTGGGCACGAAGTACGGAGTGGGAGGCAGGCGTTGGGCTTTGTTGGGGCGCGCCTTGATGGAAGCAGGTGAAGAGGTTCATTTTCTCACCACCCGACAGGCTGTGCCCGAAGAGCTTCAGGACAGGAGCGCACAGGTGCATACATTCAAAACCAACTACCCGGCATGCATCCGCAATACACCCAACAATATTTTTGGGAAGATTCAGTACCGCATCTGGCGCTGGCGATTGCTTCGGGGTGTTCAGGGAACCATTTATGATTTGGGTAAGCGCGACAAACAAAGGTTTTTATCGCATTGCCGCCGGCTCATTCAGCAACACGGCATCGATGTTTGCATTGTTAGTGGTGCACCATTCAGCTACCTATACTATGGGACTCTATTGAAAAAGGAATTCCCGGGCCTGGTTCTGGTGAGTGATTTCCGCGACAAATGGACGGAAGGTTTCAACTACGGCATGAGGCAACTCGATGCGCGCAGGATGGATTACGAAAGAGCTTGCGAACTGGCCGTGATTCAGGAATCAGACTTGGTTACCGTGGCCAGTGAAGACGTTGGCGATTACCTGAACAGACGGCATCCACGTGATTATATGGTATTGTACAATGCCGTTTCCCCTATACTGGAAGCAGCAGCCAGGAATGTCAAAACTTCTGCCAACGCGGGGTTTCACTTAATGCATGTAGGCAATATTTCCGAAGGTTGTGAAGACCAGACAACACACCTGATCCAGGCTTTGAAATTGCTCGAAGCGCAACAGCCGGGTCGCGTGAAGCTGTCGCTGGTGGGCCTCCCTAATCCGGAAGTGGTGCAGCAATTCAACAAGGCCGGGATTTCCGGTTTGCAGCTGATTCAGCGCATGCCACAACAGGAACTCGGCGCATACATGAATACCGCAGATGCCTTCCTGATCTTCAACAGAGAGGCACTTGCAAAGAGCATTCCCACCAAATTCTTCGATTATATAGTCTTTAAAAAGCCCATCATTGCCTACGACATCAAAGGCAGATTGGCGCAGTTGATTTCTGAACGACGTTTGGGCATCCTGCTCAGTACCGCACACGCACCCGAACAAACTGCAGCTGTACTGGAAAACTTATCAAGCGGAACCAGTCAGTTCAATTTGGATGCTACCTATGCCGAGTTTTCTTCGGCACAACAAGCCAAGCTCCTCAAAGAAGCACTTTCCCCCTTGCTCAGCCGGCTTCATTGAAGCGGCTACCGGCCCACCTTAAGCCTTTTTGTAAGGCTTCGCCGGATTCCCAAACCAGATTTCTCCCTCCGGAATATCCTTGTTTACAAAGGATAAACTGCCCGTAATGGCATTGTCGCCAATGGTGATTCCATGCTGCAATACGGTATTGGTGCCGATGAAACAGTTGCGGCCAATTTTCGCACCGCCAATCTGCGTTTGACCGGTGTTCAGGTTGTTGGTCATCACCTTTGGGCAGATGTACGTGCCGTCCCCAACTTCAACCCCACGCGCCAAAATAGAAGCGTAACGAACCGTTACGTTGTTGCCCACCTTGCATTCTCCGGAAGTAGATACCCGCGAATCAATGTAGCAATTCTCACCAATGATGGTGTTTTTGCGGAGTTCTACGTAATTTTTGATGGTGGTATTGTCCCCTATAACCACGCCTTCTTCAATAACGCAATACGCACCAATTGATACGTTCCTTCCAATGACTGCTTTTTCTGAAATCATGTTCCTGATTCTTAATGTGTTGCAAAGATAACCTGCCCGAAAAAAGGCTAAAATAAATTTCAGGTTATGTTGTAGAAAACCATCAATTCCTGCAATTGTTTCCACTGGACAGCACAAGAAATACTTCCGAAGGCTCTGCAGAAGCAGGTCCATCGACATTGATTTAATGATGCATCTTAATCTTCAAACGCACAGGTACAGAAATTGCTCCAGCTGCCGGAATAGGCAAGAAAGAGGCTGCATTGAGGAGGTAATCTGCCTAAAATCAGGCAGATAAAAGGTGAATAATCAGTTTCTGGCCGTTACAGGCTTTATTTTTGCATACTTTAACATCATGAGCACACAGGTTTTTGAACACCATCCTTACATCGAGCGGCTGAAAAACCTCAATCAGCAATACGAGCAACGTTCGGAGTTTCATAAACACGCAGGCGCCATCCTCCTGGAAATGGGCGCAGACAAGGAGTTTCTGAAAGAAGTAGTAAAGCGCAACTTCGACGATGAAGGATACAGGGCACAGGTTTGGAGCCAATACAACATCCCGTTCTTTTATGTGTATGAATGCACCGATTTTCACCTGAAAATCCACTTTTTCCCGGCCATGAAAGCATATCAAAGCGGCCAGGCAGCACATTGCATTCACCACCACAACAACTACATCTTGACCACTGCCGCGATTTACGGCAGCGGCTACGAATCCATGTTGTTCGATAAAAAAGTGGATGTGGATGAGAAAACCCTGGAAACCAAAATGCGTGTGGCCAAGCATTTTACCCAAGAACAACATCCGGTACATACCATCGACGCCTGGGAACCACACGTGGTGTTTATGCCGTCGGCTTTCAGCACGACCCTGCAACTTTGGACACCCGACAAAAAACGAAATACCGACAGCCTGCGCAGCAACCCCATCCTGAAAGCCCTGAAGCTTCCTTTGCGCAAGGTGATTTACTGGTGCGGACTGGAACGTGCGGTGGGTATTTCCGCCCAAAAAACATATCAATGGTATCCTGATGGCGACCACTTCAAAGCCATCCTTGAAGATGAGTATTTTGGTCCCACCAGAAACGCCAAAGGCCCGGAAGTGGATTTGTGGAGCATGCAAAACGTGTTCATCTTCATCCAGCGCATGGGCATTGCAGATGCAGATTACCTGCGTGAGGTGCGGGCCCGTCACGACACGCCCCCCGCATATCTGCCCTGGTTGGATATGGTGCTGAACGGCACTGAAATTCCCGATACCTGGCACAGAGACAGCATCAACATCCCGCGTAAAACCTACCGTGCTGAAGATATCTATCAGGCGGCCCAAATGGAACCGCTGACCATTAACGGTTGAGAAACAACCTGCATTCCCGCATCGCGTACCTTTGCAACACGTGCGCATCATTTACTTTTCCCCGCATCCTACCCACGACATCGTTAGTGAAGTGGGTTACAGCACCCACCAAAGGGAAACCATTAAGGCATTCAGGGCCTTGGGTCATGAAGTATTGCCGGTGATACTTGGCGGAACCACACCATCAGAAAAGAAGCAGTTCGACACACAATCCCAAAGCCATCGCATCAAGGAGTTGGTGAAAAGCCTGCTCCCGAAAATCTTATACAATGCGTTGAAAGATTTGGGCATCAGGCGATTCGACAATTTGGCGGCGGCACAGCTGGAATCGGCTATTGGCAGCTTCAAACCCGATCTGGTGTATGAACGCAGCGAATACATGCAGGATTCAGGCATCCGCGTATGCCGGAAGGCGGGGATTCCACATTTTTTGGAAGTAAATGCGCCGTTCATTGAAGAAATGCGCCACTGGGAAGGTTCTTCGCTCATGCACCCCTTGGGCCATGCCATTGAAAAGAGAAAACTGCTCGCGGCAACAAAAGTGTTCGCCGTCTCCTCGGTACTGCGCGATTTTCTGGCAGCACGTTATCGTTTTCCCGCAGGAAGCATCAGCGTGATTCCCAATTGTATTGATCCATCAAACGTACACGTGGTAGCTGAAGAAGTGGAAGCACTGCGGCAGAAATTTCAGCTGCAGGGTAAAAACATCATCGGGTTTGTGGGTTCATTTTTCCCGCATCACGGCCTCGATGACCTGATCCATGCGTTTGCCCAAATTGAACAAAAGCATCCACAGGCCGTGCTTTTGATTGTAGGCGGTGGCATGAATGAAGATGCCTTGAAAAAACAGGCTCTGGCAACCCTGGGCGAAGGACGCGTAATTTTTGCCGGTAAAGTGCCCCACCATCAGGTGTATCCATACATCTCGCTGATGGACATTACGGTCATGCCCAAAAGCAACTGGTATGGCAGCCCCATGAAGATTTTTGAATACGGAATCATGGGAAAGGTCGTATTGGCGCCAGACAACGGTCCGGTGAATGACGTGATGGAGCACGGCAAGGACGGTTGGTTGGTACAACCCGGAATCCCGGCGTTGTCGGCAGCCCTGTCTCACTTGCTGTCGCATCCCGATGAAGCCCGCAACATGGGCCTTCAGTTCAAGAATAAAATCCTAAACGAATACACATGGAACCGTCAGGCAAGCTACATCCTGAGCCATTTTGCGTAGCGCTGCTCACCGATGGTTTGTTTCCGCTGAGCATTGGCGGCATGCAGAAACATTCGGCACGACTGGCGGCAAGCCTGGCCGACGCCGGTGCAAGGGTTTTGCTTTTTCACCCGCATGAGCAATTGGATGTCGCTGCTTTATTCAGCGAAAAACAAAGGGCAAACATTGAAGCGATTTACATCCCCTGGCCTGCGGCAGCGCCTGTTCCAGGCCATTACCTGTTGCGCAATTACCGCTACAGCAAAGCAATTCACGAGGTGTTGCTGCGCGAACAACAACGCATCCATGCGGTGTATGTGCAAGGTTTTGCAGGTTGGAGAACCATCAGCAGCGGACTGAAAGGCATACCGGTGGTGCTCAACCTGCACGGTATGGAAATGTTTCAGGCCATGCAGGGCTGGCGCAATAAAGTTCAGGGATTCATGCTGCGCTTTCCTGCGTTAAGACTGATCAGAAAGGCCGATGCGGTCGTTTCGCTGGGCGGGAAACTCAGCAACATCATTGCCCGCATCGCACCCGCACAAAGGATCCTTACGCTTCCCGTGGGCATCGATGACTCCTGGTTTGAACAGCCCAGCCAGGCTTCCACAAAGGAAAAAACCTTGCTGTTTGTGGGCCGCTATGAATGGAGGAAAGGTCTGGATCTGTTGAATCAAGTGATGCCTAAACTGCTTAAAGACACTCGGTTCCAGGTTTCGTTCCGCTTCATTGGTGATATTCCTGAAGACAAACGCCTGGTTCACGACCGTGTATTTTATGAAGGAGCACTGCGCGACGAACAGCGAATCAGAAGCATGTACCGCAGTGCTTATGCCCTGGTTTGTCCTTCATACAGCGAAGGCATGCCCACGGTGATTCTGGAAGCGATGGCCTCCGGACTTCCGGTGGTGGCCAGTGATGTGGGAGCTGTGGCGCTGTTGGTTTCTGCTGAAAACGGACGGCTTATTGAACCCGGAAACGCAGCAGTATTGGAATCAGCGCTTGAAGCAATACTCAAACTCACGGAACCTGAAGCCGCGGCGTTCGGCGCCGCTTCCAAAACAAAGGCAGCAGCCTTTAACTGGAAACAGATTGGCCGCCTGACCCTTCAGGCGCTGCAGGAGTTGCAGCCGTAGGTCTGGGCTTGTATTGAAGCCAGGGAACCCGCACCTTGCCATCCGCAATCCTTTTGGTATAGTAGTACAGGAAAATGAACAGAAAAAATCCGTTGCCGAAGTAACTTCCCGTGCGCACCAAACGAACCACAATCAGGATAAAAATGCCCTGATTTACAATGTTCAGCTCCCGAAATCTGGGATGTTTCATGTGTTTCTTGCCCATAAAAAAGCGGAACAGGAAGAAGAAAATCAGGAACAGCCCGAATAAACCGGTTTCCGACATCAGGCGCAGAAACAAACTGTTCGCGTCGAACTTGTTGAATGTGCCAAAACGCTCTGTAAAATCTGCAGGGAAATATTTGGCAAAGGTGATGTCGTAGTTGATGGGGTGGGAACCGAGTCCGGAACCAAAGAGCGGATTTCGCTGGAAACTCTCTTTGGCTATGATGTAATTGGTATAAAGCGCAAAGGTGCTGGAGTTTACGGTAGAGATCTTCTTCACATCGATACCGCCGTCGGTGGACTGAAACATCGTCAGGGTATCGTCCACGCGAACCTGAAACTCGTAAAACGCATCTTTCAGGTTGTTGTAGAAACCTACAAAGAGGATGATGATTACAGGCATCAGCAAGAATTTCAAACGCCCCTCTATGATGGAGAAATAGTTGGCGCTGTACATATACATGAGCACCATCAGCACCAGGCCCATATATCCCGCAGAGGAAAAGGTCAGTACGAAGCACACGAAAATTACGCCGGAACGTATCAGGTTTTTCAGGTTGTACCGATACGCAGGTTCACTGACCATCCTGTAAATGCAATAATAAAGGGCAGGCATCAGGGCAACTGCAAGAAAATAAGGTTCGCCCATGATGGAATATACGCGGTATAAACCGGCAGAGGTGGCTTTTACTTTGTTGGTAATCGGTATCCCGTAAATCAACAGGGCCTCAACAATAAGTCCCCAAAGTGCCACCCAAAAGGCTGCGCTCAGGTATATGTTGAAAATCTTCATGATGTTGAAGCTGTTAGACTTCAGCAACAGGTAATAGGCCACCGCCGAATAGGTGATGCCCAAAAACTGCTTCACAAGGTGAAACCCCAGCGTACCATAAACATTGCTCACACCCAAACTGATCACATACATCAAAACCATTACCCGTGTAAACCATTTCGGAAGCAGATGCAGGGATTGATTCTTCACCACCACCATGATGATAAAGATCAGATAAATCAGGTAGTAATAATAAAAGTCGAACGGAGTCCGGAAAAAGAAAAAGTCGTCCATAAATACGGAGCAGACCATCAATACTGAAAATATCCTGAACATCCGTTTGGGAGTTTATTGCTGTTGTTCGCTGAGGGTTTGGAATTGCGCGGAATCTTCGCGCCAGCGCTGCCATTCACGGCCACTGCAAGCGTATTTCACTGCGCCTGTGAGCCAAAAAGCTTCCACGTTAACCCGGCGGATGAACATGGGGTTCCGGTCCTCCAGGTTGCTTCCCGGAAAGGTGCTGTGGAAATAGCTGTAATGTGCACGGATGAGTTGCATGGCTGTTGCAGAAACACGCTCCAACGAGTTGAACGGTGCGCAGAAATGGGTGGTTTTTTGCTGCAATACACGGTCCAGAACCTCTTTGGATTGAACCACTTCATGCACCAACACGTCATGATCCTGCTCCTTGTTCATGGTATGGCTCATGCTGTGCGAGCCCAACACGTGACCCTGTGCTTTGAGCTGAAGGAGTTGTTCGATGTTCATGGCGCGAAAATCCTCGGGTTCCCGGTCGTAATGCGGATTGATGATGTTGCGGATGTGCGTGCGGTAATATGTTTCTTGGGCGTCTTCGGCAGCCTGAAAGAAGTCGGGAACCACAAAAAACAAGCCCCTGATGCCAAACGCTTCCAACACCTGCGCTGCGCGGAAGTTGTTCCGCAGTCCGTCGTCAAAGGTGAATACCACCGAAGGCCGCAAGCCTTGCACAGGAGCCGCACCGTGGTAAAACTGTTCCAGATAGGCGGGGCTTTGCAATTCGAAGTGCCTTCCCAGAAATTCAATCAAATGCCGCAGCTCATCAGCGAAACGATGGGGCACACTGTGCAGGTTCAGCACCAGCAAATCGCCATTTTGATGTGGGAAACCGAACACCGGAAACAGCAGGTTGCCCAACACTGATTTAATCAGGTGGTTGCGGGAATGAAGTTGTTTGGAATACCGCATGAAGTTGAATTACCAGGTATCAATGTCGCCACGCATCATGTTCCAGCGTTCGGGCATGTCGCCATCGGTTTTTCCGCTGAAACTCATGTGGATGAAGTGTACCTTTTTTTGTGTTTTGTAGAACAGCGACTGCACTGCTTTGCCCGTTTCAGAAGGGCATTCCGGGTTGATGGCCACACTTGCAAATACGGTGCTTCCCTCTTTTCGCAGGGCGCGCATCCATTGTTTGATGCCTTGGCTGATGGCGCTTTCCGGGGCTGTGCCGGCGTAAATTTTCCCAATGCTGGCTTCATTCAGACCTTTTCTCTGACCTATGCGGAACTGAATGTGGATGGGATGTCCCTGAACCGTGCATGAAAACCACCAGGCCGGCCATTCAGGCATGAAGGCTTTACGGTAGTTCCAGAATGTGGTGTCGGCAGCGGTTTGCAGCATGGTGTCGGCCTGCAGGTTTTCGGGAACATCGCCGCTGAAACCTTTGGCGCTGAATGGTTTACGCCGCAAGGCGGCAAACAGGCTTACCGGTTTGATGAACCACAACATGTCGAATACGTGATTCCATCCTTTTTTAACAAAAGCAGGCTTGGATGCGGGCACCGGAAAACCAATCAGATAGTCGGCAGCATCTTCCGCGGCCTGCGCTTTCATGGCATCGAGCAACTGCGCAAAAACGCCGCGACCGCGAAAATCGGGGGAAACCAAAACGCCCAGAATCTGGAAACTGCGCGTGTTGCTGGCAACACCCTGCAGCGGCCAATGGATGTATGAAACAATTCCGGCAAGTGCTTCACCTTCGGTAGCCAGGATGATGCGGTTCCGGCCCTGCTGGTAAGGATGCTCATACAAGGCTTCGAAGCGCTGGACAAACCAGGGTTCCATGAATGGATATTCCTGTAAAGTAAGGGCAATCACCCGTTCTTTCCAGGATGGGTCGTATAATTGAACACGCATGGATGTACAGAAAAACCTGTCTGGCAAAGGTAACGCGAACACAGACAATACAGGAGGATCTGCAAAGGTAGTGGTGGTGTTCAGAGAGTTGGCGCCTTACATGCTGGCCTGTTTGCGCGCCACGGCAGCCCAATCCGGCCATGAACTGCTGGTTTTATGCCTTCCCGTAAATCCAGAAGCACCCTTCGATTTCGGGCAACAGCCCGGGCTCCGCATCGTGGACAGGAGCAAATTCAGCGCCCGCGAACTGGAACAACACATCCGACAGGCCAAACCAGACCTGGTATTTATTGCCGACTGGACCAACAAATCGGTGCTCCGTGCGGCCTGGAAGCTGCGCAAAGATTTTTTTCTGGCCACCGGCTTCGACAACCATTGGACAGGGTCGTTCAAGCAGCGTTTGCTTGCGCTCGGTGCTTCGATGGTGTTTCCGCGCCTGTTCCGACACTTGTTTATTCCCGGATCGCCGCAGCGTTCCTTTGCAAAGAAGCTGGGCTTCGGCAATCATCAGATTACGGAAGGCGCTTATACAGCCGATACGGCTTTGTTTGAATCGTTTGCTGCAGCACACATGCAGGCCAAAGAGGCGCAGTTTCCGCACCGATTTTTGTGCGTGGCGCGGTACATCCCGGCCAAAGGCCTTGACCTGCTCTGGGAAGCGTTTGCCGAAGCCAAAGCAGAACATCCCTGCGACTGGGAATTGTGGTGTGCCGGAACCGGCACGCTGTGGGACAGCCGTGTGGCACATCCCGATATACGCCACCTGGGTTTTGTTCAGCCGGCAGAAATGGGCGCTGTTGTTGCCGAAACCGGTGTTTTTGTGCTGCCCAGCAACTTTGAACCCTGGGGCGTTGTGGTGCATGAATATGCGGCTGCCGGATATCCTTTGTTGTTGTCGGATGCAGTTGGCGCAGCCTCGGCATTTCTGCTTCCTGAACAGAACGGTTTGTTGTTCGAAGCAGGAAATAAAGCAGCGCTGAAAGCCTGTTTGCTGCGCATCATGAGGATGGATGATGCCGAACTGGTGCGCATGGCAGCAGCAAGCCGCGCACAGGCCGCCACCAATAGTCCTGAAATTTGGGCACTGCGCTTCCTGAATATGGGAAAATCGGTTTCCGGAAAACACTAGAATAAAGCATCTTCGCAGGGATGTGTGGCATCAACGGAATAGCTGGTCTTGACGATACCTTCCGACTGAACGACCGGTTGGTGCACATGAACAATGCCATCAGGCATCGCGGTCCCGACGATCGGGGGATTTTTACAGCGCCGGGTTGTGGTTTGGCCCACGTGCGGCTCAGCATCATCGACCTTTCTGCAGAAGGGCATCAGCCCATGCACAGCCACGACGGGCGCTATACGCTGGTGTTCAATGGTGAAATTTACAACTACAAGCTGCTGAAGAAACAGCTGTCTGATTATCCCTACAAGAGCCAAACCGATACGGAAGTCATCCTTGCAGGCTTGTGTCGCTGGGGATTGGATGTATTCGGAAAACTGGAAGGCATGTTTGCCATTGCCGTTTGGGACCATCAGCAGCAAACGCTTACCGTAGCGCGTGACCACCTCGGCAAAAAGCCGGTGTATTACGCACATGCCGACGGCAAGTTGTTGTTCAGCTCAGAACTCCGCGGCCTGCTCGCTTCAGGTTATGTTTCCCGGGAAATGGACCCGCAGGCACTTGCGGAATTTTTCTCCTGGCAAACCGTGCACGCACCCAATACCATCCTGAAAGGGGTGAAGCAACTCATGCCGGGAACCATGCTTTCCTGGCATCAGGGAACAATCACCCGTCAGCGCTTCTTTGAACTGCAGGAATGCCGCGATAAGTTCAAGGTAACCGGGCCGTACGAACGCGTGAAGAAAGACGTGCACCGATTGCTGTCGGATGCCGTTGAAAAACGCATGATCAGCGATGTGCCGCTTGGCGCCTTCCTGTCGGGAGGTGTGGACAGCAGCATCATCGTGGCGCTGGCTTCAGGCTTCCGTCCCGGAGCCTTACAAACGTTTAACATCGGCTTCCAGGAAGAAGCTTTTAACGAATCGGCCATTGCTGCGCAGGTAGCACGGAAATTCAATACCCGTCATACAGAAATCATCCTCACACCCGAAGAGGTTGTTCAGGATGTGATGCTGGCTTTGGATGCAATGGATTTTCCAACCACCGACGGAGTGAACACGTTTGTGGTTTCGGGCGCTGCCAAACGGGCCGGCATCACCGTCGCGCTGTCGGGTTTGGGTGGCGATGAATTGTTCGGGGGCTATTGGATGTTTCCCTTTTCCCAGCGCATGCAAGAGCTGCGCCTGCTGGGCAAATTGCCTTTGCCGCTGCGGAAAATGCTTGCCGAAGGCTACCGCCGATTTAAACCCGGAACCAGGGCCGATAAACTGTACAGCATCATGAGCCAACCGGAATTTTCGTTCCAGTCCTGGTATCCTGAGCTTCGACGCATCACCGATGAAGAACGCCTGGCGGGTCTGATCAGCAGTAAGCCTTACCATACCGCCGCCGATGCCGTTGGGCAGATTCGATCAGAAGGTCGCATCGTTACAGAAGTTTCACTGGCCGAACTGCAAACCTATTTGCCGAACATCCTGCTCCGCGACAGCGACCAGATGGCCATGGCGCATGCTTTTGAAATACGTTGCCCATTTCTGGACCTCTCATTACTGGAGTATGTTCTGTCGCTGCCCGATGCATTTAAACCCCTGAATCCGGGCAAGAAACTGCTGTTGGACACCTTCGGGCATCTGTTGCCGGAAGAAGTGTACAATCGCCCGAAAATGGGCTTTACCTTCCCTTGGGAAGCCTGGCTGCGCGGGCCCATGGCAGCACTTGCCGAAGAAGGCATCATGGCGCTGAAAGAACTTCATGTGGTTCAGGGTAATGAGGTGGAACAACTGTGGCATCGATTCCGCGCAGGCGATAAAACACTGTCGTGGGCAAGGGTTTGGGTGTATATCGTTATGGGCCACTACATCCAAAGAAATAAACTCAGCCTTTGAAGCGTATTCTGGTGTTCATAGACTGGTATGAACCTGCATTCCGTGCCGGCGGGCCGGTGCGCAGCATGGTAAACCTGGTGGCGCGCCTCAGAGAACATTACAGCTTCAGCATCGTTACTTCGGCATTCGATTACGGCAGCGTCGAGCCCATGCCTGGAGTTCCATTGAATACCTGGACCAGTGGCAAAAACCAAGAGCGCGTCTGCTATCAAAAGAAAAGCGGGTTGTTCAGTGCCCTGAGACACATCAAAAACGAACAACCGGACCTGGTTTACCTGCAGGGGATATTTTCATTGCGGTATTCATTACTTCCGCTGCTGGCAGCGCAGCTTTGCCGAAAAACCGTTGTGTTGGCGCCCCGGGGCATGCTGCATCCCACGGCGCTGAATTTCAAAGGAACACAAAAACGCATCTTCCTTCGCGCAGCGCATGCCCTGGGCTTATTCCGCAAGGTGCGTTTTCAGGCGGTGGACAATTATGAAGCTGCATACATCCAAAAGGTATTTCCCCGCGCCCGGGTATTCAGGGCCACCAACATGGCTGCTTTACCCAATGCACTCAGCCCTTTGAAACGCAATCCCGAAACACCGCTGCAACTGGTCAGCGTGGCGCGTATTTCTCCGGAAAAGAACAACCGCTTCATCCTGCAATTGCTCCATAAGTTTCCACACCCGGTTCATATGGTGTTTTACGGTGCGGCAGGCAACGATGAGGCTTACGTTTCCGCCTTTAGGCGCGATATGGAACAACTGCCGCCACACATCGCTGTTCAATGGCATGGATTTCTGGACCCGGAAAGATTGCAGCCCGAGTTGCGGCAGGCCCATTGGTTCATCATGCCCACGCTGGGAGAGAACTTTGGACATGCTATCTTTGAAGCCTTGGCAGCAGGCCTTCCGGTAATGATTGGGGATAATACACCCTGGAAGAACCTACAGGATCAAAATGCCGGCTGGGACCTGTCGCCCCAAAATCCTGAACCCTGGCTCAGGATGCTTGAAACAGCATACTATATGGAACGCGACCACTACCAAACCATGAGTGCCGACGCCATGAAACTTGCCCAAGCTCAGGCGGCTTCCGATACGGCATTCGGGCAATATGAACTTCTTTTTAAGGCATGAAAACGAACCTAGAGGCGTTTCGCAATGACGATTATCAACCTGGTGCAGGAACGGTAAAATTGATCCTTTGGTACCTGGTCAACGCCTTCCTGATCAACAGCTGGATTCCCTTCAGCGGCATGAGGGCCTCGCTGTTGCGTTTGTTTGGCGCAAAAATTGGCAACGGCGTGGTATTCAAACCATACATCAACATCAAATACCCCTGGAAGCTGGAAATTGGCAACCACTGCTGGCTGGGTGAGCAAGTGTGGATAGACAACCTTGATCGGGTGGTTGTAGGAAATCATGTATGCATTTCGCAGGGTGCGATGTTGCTGTGTGGCAACCACAACTATCGCCGCAGCACCTTCGACCTGATTACCGGAACCATCACGCTGGAAGACGGCGTTTGGATTGGTGCCAAAGCGGTGGTTTGTCCGGGTGTTACCTGCCATAGCCACAGTGTGCTCAGCGTTGGAGCCGTGGCTACCAAAAACCTTAATGCATACAATGTATATGCGGGCATTCCCGCACAAATGCTGCGTGAAAGAACTATTCAGGAATGAAGGTATCAGTCATCACCGTAACCTACAACTCGGCAAAAACCCTGAAAGATACCATCGATTCGGTAGTTGCCCAGGACCATCCGGACATGGAATACATCATCGTGGACGGGAACAGCAACGATGGAACGCAGGAAATTGTAACGTCTTATGGCGATTCAGTGACACGCTTTGTATCAGAACGCGATCAGGGTATTTACGATGCGCTGAACAAAGGAATCCTTATGGCCAGTGGCGACATTGTGGCCCTGTTGCACAGCGATGATGTGTTTCACCATTCGGGCGTTATCAGCCGGGTAGTGCAGGAGTTTCAATCTTACAAGATGGATTTGCTGTGCACCGCTGTGGAAGTGTGCAGCTGGGACGATTTGGATAAAATTACACGGTACTGTGCAGCCACCGTGTGGAAACCCTGGATGTTCAGGATTGGCTATCAGCCTCCGCACCCGGGATTCTTTGTGAAGCGCGAAGTGTACAACAAATACGGATTGTTTAACCTGAAATACCGCATCTCCGCCGATTTTGACCTGATGCTTCGCTTCATCAAAATTCAGCGACTGAATACCAGATACAGTGATTTTATTACCGTCAGGATGCGTGAAGGCGGAACCAGCAATGCCGGATTCTCGGCACGGATGAAGGCAAATGCAGAAGACCATCAGTCGCTCAGAAGCCACGGCTTCTTCAGTTGGCTGCCCCTCATTTACCTCAAGTATTTCATTAAAGGATTTCAATGGGTGAAGAAAGCAAAAGACTAATGTTCCCGGTTCAGGGAACCATTGGCGTTATTGGCGGCGGACAGTTGGGCAAAATGCTGATAGAAGCCTCCCGACCCTGGAATGTGCGTTATGTGGTTTTGGAACAGGATGCCCATTGTCCGGCTTCGCTGGTTGCCGACGAGGTGTTGTGCGGCAGCCTGAACGATCCGGAAGCCTTGCGCACCCTCGCAGCAGCCTGCGATGTGCTCACCTTTGAAATTGAACATGTGGGCGTAAGCACTTTGCTGGAGCTGGAAGCAGCAGGTAAGCGCATCATTCCATCGCCAAGGGTGTTGCACATCATCAGCGACAAAGGCCTTCAAAAGCAGTGTTACTACAATCACGGTTTGCCAACAACCAATTTCAGGCTGGCAGATCATCCGGACGCATGGAAGGCAGCTTGCGCGGAACTGAAGGGCGACCGGCTCGTGGCCAAATCACGCACAGGTGGTTACGATGGCCGGGGCGTGGACATCTTCAACCGCGAAGATCTGATGAACGGAAGCTATCAGCCCGCCTTCGAAACGGCTTCACTCCTGGAGGAGTTTGTTGAAGATGCGCTGGAACTGGCTGTCATCGTAGCCCGCGACGAACAAGGGAACTGCTGCACCTGGCCCTGCATTCAAATGGAATTTCACCCGGTGGCCAACCTGGTGGAGTTTCTGTTCATGCCGGCGGAAATCGATGCAGCTTTGGAACAACGCGCACGAAACCTCGCGGTAGATGCAGTTCAGGCTTTGGATGGCGTTGGTGTTTTTGCCGTGGAATTGCTCTGCGACAAGAATCAGGATGTATGGATCAATGAAATAGCACCGCGCCCGCACAACAGTGGTCATCATACCATTGAGGCCTGCTATACCAGCCAGTATGAACAGTTGAACAGGATCCTGTGCGGACTTCCACTGGGCGATCCGTCACTGATACAACCGGCCGCCATGATCAATCTGTTGGGACCGGAAGGACTTGAAGGTGCGTATAAACTGCAGGGAACAGCCGAAGCGCTTTCCATACCCGGAGTGTACATTCACCTGTACAACAAGAACAGCATCAGGGCGATGCGAAAAATGGGTCATGTTACGGTGATGGCCGAAAATATGGAGGCCCTGAAATCAAAAACCTTAAAGGTGCGCGCGTTGCTTCAATTTGTACCGGCCTGAGGGCAAACCTCAAACGGTCATAATCTCTTTTTCCTTTTGAATCATGGCTTCATCGGTTTTTTTGATGAAGGCATCAATCAGCTTCTGAACCTCTTCTTCACCAGCCTTGGCATCGTCTTCGCTGAGCCCGTCTTTCTGCAACTTCTTAATCTTTTCGTTGGCTTCCTTGCGCAAATTGCGGATGCCCACTTTGCCGTGTTCGGCTTCCTGCTTGGAAAGCTTCACCAGTTCTTTGCGGCGTTCTTCCGTAACCGGGGGAATATTGATGCGAATGGTATCACCATCGTTGCTGGGCGCAAATCCCAAATTGGCATTGATGATGGCCGTTTCAACCGGGCGTATCAGGCCTTTATCCCAGGGCTGAATCATCAGGGTTCGTGCGTCGGGCGTGGATACATTGGCCAGCTGGGAAAGGGGAGTCATGGCACCGTAATATTCAACCATCACACTGCCCAGCATATCCGGACTGGCTTTGCCGGCCCTTAAGCGGTTGAATTCACTTACCGTGTGTTGCAGGTTTTTTTCCAGGTTTTCCCTGAGCTCGCTGATGATTTGACTTACACTCATGGCCTTAGTTGCGACGCGAAAATAATGTCTGTAAAGGTTTTAGGGTGCTATTGGCTGCGGTTTTGCTATTTTTGAGGAAATTTTCACCATGAATCACCATGTTTTACTGTTGCTCGGTTCTCTGGGCACCACCGAAATCATCCTGATCTTACTCATTGTGGTGCTGATGTTCGGAGGCAGGAAAATCCCCGAGCTGATGCGCGGTCTGGGTAAAGGCATCCGCGAATTCAACGACGCCAAAAACAACGTGAAGCGCGAAATCGAAGAATCGGCGAAGGATCAGTCTGCCGACAAGAAGTAAGGGTTTAAATACTGCTTTTTGTACTCCTACACACAGTACTCCAGGCTTCGTGCCGATTTGGAAGCGGGTGTTTGCACCTGCAGATCACTGGTAGAAGCATGCCTCAGCGCTGCGGAAACGCACAAGGACCTCAACGCGTTTCTGGAAGTTTATGCCGATGAAGCCCGCAGCCGTGCCGATGAACTGGATGCCCAGTTTCAGCAAGGACGTAATCCTGGCAGGCTGGCGGGAATGGTCGTGGCATTGAAAGATGTGATCTGCCACAAGGACCATGAAGTGAGTGCTTCGAGTAAAATCCTGAAAGGGTTTAAAAGTTTATACAGCGCCACCGTTACCGAGCGCTTGCTGCAGGAAGGCGCCATCATCATTGGCCGCACCAACTGCGATGAATTTGCCATGGGCGCCAGCAATGAAAACAGTGCCTTTGGCCTCGTGCGCAATGCCGTTGATCCAACGCGTGTCCCGGGAGGTTCTTCCGGAGGCAGCGCTGTAGCTGTGCAGGCCGGAATGTGTCATGCGGCTTTGGGTTCTGATACCGGCGGTTCCATCAGGCAGCCGGCTGCCTTCACCGGAACGGTGGGTCTCAAGCCAACCTATGGCCGCATCAGCCGCTGGGGTTTGCTGGCTTATGCTTCGAGCTTCGACCAGATTGGTCCTATGACCCGAACGGTGGCAGATGCCGCGCTGCTGCTTGAAGTTCTGGCCGGTCCCGATGAACACGATGCAACCTGCTCCACGCATCCGGTAGATGCCTATATCCGTGCATTGGAAACGGCAGCGCCCGAATCACTGCGTATTGCTTACCTGGGCGATGCCCTGGACCACCCCGGACTTGATCCGGAAATCCGGGAACGCTGTATGTCTGTTTTTGCGCGCTTGCGCGAAGAAGGACACCGGGTAGAAGCGGTTTCTTTTCCATACCTCGACTACATGGTTCCTTGTTATTATGTGCTTACCACCGCCGAGGCTTCCAGCAACCTTTCCCGCTATTCCGGGCTGACTTATGGCTACAGAAGTCCTGCTGCACACGACCTGGATTCCACCTTCAAACGATCCCGCAGTGAAGGCTTTGGTCCCGAAGTAAAACGACGGATCATGCTCGGTACGTTTGTGTTGAGCAGCGATTACTACGATGCATATTATTCAAAAGCGCAAAAGGTACGCCGCGTGATTCGTGATAAAACCAACGCATTGCTCGACAGCTACGACTTCCTCCTCTTACCTACCACCAGCACTCCGCCATTTAAACTGGGAGAAAAGTCGAATGACCCCATCGCCATGTACCTCGCGGATTTGTTCACCGTTCAGGCCAATATTGCAGGTAATCCGGCAATATCCATTCCTGCGGGAACCAATGCTTCCGGTTTGCCCTTTGGCATGCAGGTGATGGCCGCCAATTTCAAGGAAGCCGACATGTTGCACTTCTCCGATTACCTGTCTCGTTTGATTCACTGATGCGCGTTCTCTGCCTGCTCCTTTTCTTGACGGTACAGGCTTCCCATGCCCAAACCGATGTGTACATCAAGCGTATTGCCGCATTGTGTAATCAGGGTTTGCCATGTTTTTACAATGAACAGGTAGATGCAGAAATCGTGTATTGGTTGCAAAATGAAGAAGCCTATACCTCGTTTATGCTGGGCCGCAGTGAAGCGCTGCTTGACGTGGTGGACAAAGCACTTGCAGAACGGGGCCTGCCGGGCTTTCTGCGCTACATACCTATTGCCAATACCAATCTTGCCTTCGATTATTCCGGATACGACGGAGCTTCCGGTTCCTGGCCACTGAGCTTTGCCATTGCCAAGCGCTACGGCCTCAAAATGAATTCCTACATTGACGAGCGGCGCAGCCGCGAAAAAGCTGCCAAAGCTGCCACCGCGTACCTCGCAGAATTGTACCGTATTTACCGCGATTGGAAAATGGTCATAGCTGCTTTTCGCATTGGTCCGGTAGAGCTGAATAAAGCCATTCGTTTGGCTGGGAATACACTGAATTACGACAGTGTGCATTTCTTTCTGCCCGAGGTCTATCAGGCGCCTATGGTTCGCTACATGGGCATCTTATACATCTTTAATTTCCATGCCCTGCACGGCATTAAACTAAAAACCTACGTACCGGAGCAAGCCGACACGGTTTGGTCGTCGTGTGCCATGTCTTTTAAGTTGCTGGAAGAGAAGTTGCCTGTAAAATCAGAAGATTTAAGGTTTTTTAACCCGGTGCTCAGGGGGGCGTATATTCCTCATGTAGCAGAACCCATTCCGTTCTATTTACCCGCGGGTTTGGGAAAGCGATATAAACTCATGCGTGACTCTCTTTGCGCTACGCTTCCACCACCGCCGCCGCCGGCAATATTCAGCAGCAGCAGCAGTCCGGATACCGTGTTCAAACAAGTTCCTGTGGCCGAAGCGCCCCTGCCCAGCACCCGTCCGCCTTTGTACGATACCATCGTGCGTGTGGTAGATTCCGTTACGTACATTGAAGTGCGTCCGCATGCAGCGCCAAAAGCGGCTGCAACAACCGCCACCAAGGTTTGGGTGTACTACACCGTGAAATCCGGTGATGCGCTTTACACCCTTGCCGATGTATTTGATTGCACGGTTGCCAATGTTAAAACCTGGAATGCCCTGCGCAGCAACAGCATATCCAGCGGACAAAAACTGAAGTTTTACGTTCCTGCATCTAAGGCAACCTATTACCGTAAAATAAACACGATGACTTTGGCCCAAAAACGCAGCACGGCCGCCCGCGATTGATGCCCAACCCGAACTTCTTCCGTCTGTTCCTGCTGATGTTGCTTGGCTGCAGCCCTTTTCTGGCTACCGCTTCGCCTTTGGATACACTAAGCAAAGCCCGCAGTCTGCGGGTGGTGTTTACCCAGGAGCCCATACGACTGGATGGCATCCTCGACGAAGCTGTTTGGACCGGACACCGCAACGCTGCTGCCCATTTTATCCAGCATTTTCCCTACGATACCAGCCGCAGCAGCACCCAAACGGAAGTGATGCTGGCCAACGACGAACACCACCTGTACGTGGCCGTGATTTGTCGGGATGCCCAACCCGAAAAGTCGTACGTAATCCAAAGCCTGAAGCGTGATTTTTCCTTTCCGGTGAGCGATGCCGTGAATATGGTACTGGATCCCTGGAACGACGGGCAAAATGGGTTTTCCTTTGGGGTGAATCCCATGGGCGCGCAACGGGAAGGTTCTGTTGAAAATGGCGGGAATTTTGGCGTTACTACTGCCTGGGATCAGGTGTGGTACAGCGAGGTAAAACGCTATCAGGATCATTGGGTGAGCGAATGGAAAATCCCGTTTCGTTCATTGCGCTATCCTGCCGGAGCGAAACAATGGAAGGTGAACTTTGCACGCAACAACCTGAAGATGAACGAAACAAGTACCTGGGTGCTTGTTCCACGCAATTTCAACGTGGCCAACCTGACCTTCACGGGCATCATGGAGTTTCAGCGGCCGCCACAGTCAAGAAAAACCTTGAATGCCGTGCTCATTCCTTATACCATCAGCCGGATCAACAGAGATTTCCTGAGGAACAAGCCATCCGAAGTGCAATGGAATGGCGGAGCCGACGCCAAAATCGCCATCAGCAGCAGCTTGAACCTGGACCTTACCATCAATCCCGATTTCGCACAGGTGGATGTTGATGTGCAGCAAATCAACCTGTCGCGCTTCTCGCTGTTCTTTCCGGAACGACGGCAGTTCTTCATTGAAAACAGCGACCTCTTTGGAAGTTTTGGCTTTCGTCAGATCAGGCCCTTCTTCTCCAGAAACATTGGCCTTGATCAGGGCCGCGTGATCCCCATACGTGCAGGCCTGAGGCTGAGTGGTAAAATCGGAACAGACTGGCGCATCGGAGCCATGAGTGTGCAAACTGCGCCTTATGCCGGAGGAACGAATACCACCAATTATTCGGTGGCAACGGTTCAACGCAAGATGTTTAGTTCCAGCAATATTTCCGCCATTGTGGTGAACCGTCAGGGTTTTGCAGGCGGGCGCAGCGCTGAGGGAAATTACAACCGCATCATCGGGTTGGATTACAACCTCATCAGCAAGAACAGCCGCTGGCGTGGCAAAGCTTTTTACCACCATAGTTTCTATAAAGGAAGTACCATACGGAATAGTGCCAATGCGCTGTGGCTGCAATATGCCGAGCCTCGGTTTTTCGTGGAATGGAACCATGAATATGTGCACTCCGGTTACCGTGCTGATGTGGGCTTTGTTCCACGGACTTCCGTGTATGATGCCCAAGCCAGACGCCTGCTGCGCATGAGTTACCTGCGCTTCGAACCCATTGCCTCCAAAACCTGGTATCCCGGCAAGGGGCCGTTCAACAACATCAAGCTGAATTTTTACAACAGCAGCTATCTGGACAGCAGCTTTCAGGGAAATGATGTGTATTCGGAAATCGGTCCGCAATTCACCTTCCGAAATACCATGAGCCTGAGTTCTGGTTTCATCAGGCAGTTTATCAGGTTGTATCATCCCAATGATCCTACCGGAGTTTCTGATACCTTCCTTCCGGCCGGAAGCTACCACTTCAACAGGGCGTTCATCAGGATGAATTCAGACATCCGCAAACGCCTGAGCGGCAGCATGGAGTTTTCCGCTGGCGGTTTTTATACGGGAAGCAACCAAAGTGTGCGCGGAGAACTGAACTTCAGGGTTCAGCCCTGGGGCATTTTCAGCCTCACCGCCCGCAATGACCATATTTACCTGGCCGCACCTTACAAAAGGACCTTCCTCACCCTGGTTGGTACCAAGGCCGAACTCAGCTTTACCAACAACCTGTACCTTACCACGTTCCTGCAATACAATACGCAGGCGCGAAACTTTAACATCAACAGCAGACTGCAATGGCGATTCCGTCCCATGAGCGACCTGTTCGTGGTGTTCAGCGAGAATGATCAGACATCCAGCTCCGGCTTCGGACTGCGTGGAGTTAAGGACAGAACACTGGTCGTGAAGCTTCAATGGTGGCTCAACACCTGATCAAGCACTTCAGGTTATACCACATCGTGGTCTGACCAGCTGAGGTGTAACCCTTCTTTTTCGATATGAAAGGGCTGAGCAGTATCCAGACTGCGCACGCAGAAGTGGATGCCGTGTGGCATGAGGAATTTGGGCAAAGGAATAAATCCGCTGTGTTTGAGCGTCAATGGAAGTGATTCAGGGGCCGAAGCCAAGGCGCTGACCATGCCACAGCCGGCCTTGCGCAAAACATTCATTGCTTTTTCGAGCAGCACACGTCCGGCCACTTCTTCGGTGAACAGCACGTCGGCAATATAGCCCATGCGTATGCCGAATTTGACTTCTTCCCGAACAACCACAAAGCCATGCAATTCATCATTCTTCACGGCAGTGAAGATGCGGTACTGACGCGGATTTTGGGTGTAACGCCAGGTTAAATATGCGCGGTTGCGCACGGTTCCCGAGTGTATCTGGCTTTTGAATCGATCCCAAAGCGTGTCAAAACGTGCATCAAACTCCGAAACTTCAGCAATGGTATAGGAGTTTGCAGGTACGCGACGCCTGGAAAAAGTGGTGAACAAAGCGAACCCCATTCCTGCACCTGCACCCAAAACCCGGCACAAGGTTTTATGCTGCGTGTATTTCTTGAACAGTTCGGCCGCGTTCAACACGGTAAAATAGGCCGGCAGTGTGTCGAACAGGCGTTTCCACCCGAATGTTTTGGTGTACACCGGCAAAGAATTGTCGTTCAGGAATGTCAGGTTGGAATAGATATGTTCTTCCTTCAGTTGCGCATCGCAGTGCTGGGCAAGTTTCTTGAGAATTCCCCGGCGCTGGAAATCGGGATGCACCATACTCAGGATGGAAAAAGCGGCCGTTTTTTCGGTTCCATCTTCATAAAAAGGAACCGGAATGAGGCAATAATGACCGGCCAGCCTTCCTTGAGCATCTTCGGCCAGCCAAACCAGCGGTCCGCCAAACGGGTTCAACGCGAATTGCCAGTTCCAGAGTTCGGCGGTATAGCCGGGCCCGAATACATCATGAAATAACTGAAGAATTCGGGTCTCGTCGCCCTTGCGGTATGGTCTGTAACTAATCTCTTCGCTGCTCATGGCTTGTGGTTAGGAAGCCAGCATGGCTGAAAACTCCGGCGCTTGGTTCATCCATGTCCGGAACGAAACCAGTTCCTGATCATGCACCAGCTTTTGCAGCTTAACTTTTGTACCACGCAGGTTTACGTACGATTTAAACCTGCGGACGGCGCTCATGGGCATCCGGGGATGTGTAGGGTCTATCTCTCTGGGGTGGAGGTAGTAAATCACCGGGCGGCCGGCTTTGTTGAGCAGCCGTGAACGGTTTTTAATCATAAACCAGGGAAACAGCCGGAAGTAACCGCCGCCGAAGAAGCAAAAAGTGGATGGTCCCAATGGCGCTACGCTGATGGGGAACTCGAGTAATTCGCCCGCTGCCGTCTGTATTTTATGTGGATTGACATCGGCACCGGCATATCCGCCATGGGCGCGTTCGGTAGGAAAGATGGATGAATCGTATTTGTACCCGGCCTTTACCAGCATTTCAAAGGCCCAGGGTGTTTCCGGGGTGATGGAAAACCCGGGTGCGCGATAACCCAATACAGGTTCACCGGTGATGGATTCCAGAATATGCTTTGCCTTCACCACATCTTCATAAAAAGCTTCGGCACTCATGCCATAAACCAACTGATGGGCGTAACCGTGGCTTGCTATTTCGTGTCCGCGCCGGTGCGCCTCGCGAATCAGTTCCGGATAATGTTCACCTACCCAGCCCAGTACAAACAGGGTGGCTTTGATGTTCTTCTCATCAAGTACATCCAGAATTTGATTCAGGTTGTCTTCCACCCTTGATTCCTTAGTGCTCCATTCCGATACATCAGGGGCGTTGGGCAGGTCGAGGATGTGGAACCAGTCTTCTACGTCAATGGAGAAAATGTTTTTCATAGGCATGAACAGGTGGGAGGGAAGAGGCTTCAAATTTAATTCAGAATATGTTGTGCCGTGGTGAAACGATAGCAGAAGGCAGCACCTTACGGTGAAGGCCTCCGGCAGGCAGTGATTCTGAAGTTCATTTAACCGTGTAAAACGACTGCTGAGCCGCTGCCGGGATTACTTCCAGTCGTTCAGCAGCAGAATGGCCTGTTCCATCATGGCATCCCGTTTATATGGCTTCATCCAGTCGCGGCGTTGGGCTGTCTTGGCTGCATCTTGTTTCACGGCATCCAAGTCGGTTTGCAGGGGCAGAATTTCTGTCAGCGATGACTTGTACGCCGTATCACTGTAGCGCTTGTTCTCGATGATGCGCTTGCTTTCCTGCGCAGCATAAGCCGTAAGGCTCAGTGGGTATTCGGTGACTTTACGGCGCTGTTCGAGCACGTTCGCATATTCCTGAACCAGTTTGTAATGCGCGCTGGCTGATATCCGGTTTTTGGAGGCCGTGATTAAGGCGTTTCGGTTGCTGTAATTGAACGGCTGATATGCGGCGGATTTGATTTTGTCAAACTGCAGCGCATATTTCTGTTCTTTTTCACCCATTTCCATGAAATCGTAGGCATCGGGAATCACCACATCCGGAGTAACACCAACCAGTTGCGTGGTTCCTCCGTTGATGCGGTAAAATTTCTGGATGGTCACCTTCACCGAACCCATGCCGGCATTCTGTCGGGTATCGAACACATTTCCGGGGCCAAGGTTGAAGAAGGTTTGCACGGTTCCTTTTCCGAAGGACGACTTGCTTCCGATGATGATGGCACGGCGGTAGTCTTGCATGGCAGCGGCCAGAATTTCGGAAGCCGAGGCACTGAACGCGTTGGTGAGGATGACCAATGGGCCATCCCAAACAACCTGTTCGTCGTAATCGCTCAGCACTTCCACATCGCCTTGACGGTTGCGTACCTGTACCACAGGTCCGGATTTGAAAAACAGGCCGGCCATTTCCACGGCATCGCGCAGGCTGCCGCCGCCGTTGTTCCTCAGGTCGAGCACGATGCCCTGCGCGCCGGCATCGCGCAGCTTAAACAGTTCACGGCGCACATCCTGGGCAGAACTTCTGCCGCCACGTTCGTTGAAATCGGCATAAAAGCTGGGCAGGTTGATCACACCAAAGGTTTTGCCGCCGAAAAGAGTCAATGCACTTTTTGCAAATCCCTCTTCAATAACCACCACATCGCGTACAATCGGAATCACCTTGATGCTTCCATCGGGCTTCTTCACGGTGAGGCGCACTTCGGTGCCTTTCTTGCCGCGGATGAGCTGGATGGCGTCGTCGATATCCATGCCTACCACATCAACAGGTTCACCGCTTCCTTGCGCCACTTTGACAATCAGGTCGCCGGCTTTCAGGTCACCCTGACGGTAGCTGGCACTTCCGGGAACAATGCGTTCCACTTTGATGTATCCGTCGCGTTCTACCAGTGTGGCGCCAATGCCTTCCAGTTTTCCGCTCATGCCAATATCGAAGTTCTGCTTATCGGCAGGGGGGAAAAAGTTGGTATGTGGATCAAACAACTCGGTGATGGAGTTGATGTAGAAGGAGATCTTGTCTTTGCGGTTCATGCGCCGTAAACGTTTGAACCAGTCGTTGTTGGTTTTAAGCACTTCGGCACGTGCGCGCGCCTCGAGGCTGTCGGCCGGAACCTCTTTAACGGTAGTATCCTTGCGCAGCAGGGCTTCTTTTTGTTGTTCAGCTTTGCGGTAACTGCGTTCCAGGATGTTGAACTTCAGCGCTTTGCGCCAGTTTTCTTCGAACTCTTTATCGTCTTTGGCATACACAGGATGCTCGCTGTCGTAGTTCCAGGTTTCCTGCAGGTCGAAGCGGAAGGGTGATTTCAGCAATCTGGTATATAGGGCTTCAGCCTGGTTCATCCGCTTTTGGAACAAGTTCCATGCGCTGTCCATGAAGGCATAGCTGCCGCGTTTGATCTGATCATCCAGTTGGTTGCGAAAGGGCTCCAACAGTTTCATGTCTTGCTGGGTGAAAAACCGTCGTTCATTGTCCAGCTTCTCCAGGAAGTTGTCGAAGATTTTTGCCGACAGCTCATCGTTGAGTTTTGCGGGCTGGTAGTGGTGGATGTTCAGTTGTTCTATAACACCTTCCAGCAGTTCCGACTCACCCCCTTGTCTTTTGCTGGAGCAGAATACAAGAAAGCTGAACAGGGCAATAGGGAAAAGGGGTGTGATGAGGTTTCTGGATTTCATGATTTAGTTACCGGTGCGGTTGTTTCCTTGTTCGAAATAAATATCAACGGGGATGTTGTTTTGTTCTAATCTGTTCAGGTCGTCCTTCAATGTTGTTCCTATAACACCTTTGCTTTGCAGTAAATTGTTGGAAGCTGATTGTGCGCCATCGCCCTGTATTTGTAGCAAAAGCCCTGCCAGTTCAAAAACAGCCTGCCGCATTTGTTTCACATGAACCTTATAGGTGCCTGAAGCATCACGGCTGATGCCGCCGCGTTCAAGCAGGTGGTTGAAGGTGATCATGTTTGCTTTTCCGTGCGCGCTGGACGCACCAAAACGCACCGAGCGGAAGATGCTGGATACAAAGGTCACGTAATAATCTTCCAGGGTCCCTTCGCTCAGGCTGCCCTGTTCCAGCAATTGTGTTACCATATACAAACCGAGCACATCGGCTTTACATTCTTCGATGGCGGAATAGGTAGCGCCCAAAGCTTCACGAACGGTTTTGGTTCCGTCGATGGTGTTTTTTAGGCCCAACCCATGAGCCACTTCATGGAACATCACGTTGGAAAAGAAGGCGTTGAAGGTAACATGGCTGCGTTGTTTTTTGTGGATGAGCACCGTGCTGATGGGCAATACCATGCGGTCGAATTTTGCCTGCATCACATTGCGGATTTGGGTGCGGCGGGTGCCAAGTTCCTGCTGGATGACTTCGTCGTTGGGCAGGTTTACCGCGATGGTTTTGCTTCCTGCATTGCAATCGCCGGCATAGTATAACGCGTCAAATACCGCGAGCTGGCTGTTGCTGTTTCCTACTTTTTCCTGTTTGTATTTGGCATCAGCGGGAAGTTGTTCCTGCAGCCAGGGCAACAGCGCGATATATTTCTCCAGGCGGCGGCTCCACTCCTGGTCACGAACCATCACATAGGCTTCAAAGGCTGTTTTAATGCCTAAGAGCTTGTCTTCATAATTTTCGATGGGCCCAATGATCAGGTCGAACTTGTTTTCTTTCATGGTGAGCCAATAGCGGTCGCTGTTGTCGAAGTTGCCGCTCAGCAAATCATTGGCGCGCAGACGCAGGTACACACTGAATTCAGGATCACTTCCCTGCAAGGCGTTTGCTGCATGAAACATCTGTTCGGTCATGTAGCGCAACTCGGTCACGTAGGCTTCGGTGTAAGGAATGACCTGAACTCGGCCGAATGCATCGCGCTGCAGGATGGAATACGGACTGTTTTTCAGTGGATGTTCCAGCCTGTTGAATTCTTCTTTGCTCAGGGTAGCCGGATATAAACCCGAACCGGCAGGTTTAATGCCAAAGCCGGAAACGAAAGGCTGGTCGTCGTTGAGTCGATCCCAGGGGCCATAGTTTAACCGAATGTATCCCTGCATGAACGAATCTTTACACGCTGCGAGCAGGCTGTTGCGGTCGCCAAAAGCTTGTTTCCAGAAAATATCGTCGGCCTGTTTGGCTGCGCCGATGAGCATGTTCAGTGCTTCACGTTCGGCCTCGCTGTACGTGCTGAGGTTCGTTTGCAAGCTCACCTTGCTGTAGCGCCCCAATGCTTTTGCGGCATCAAATCCGGGCACCGGGTCACACTGCGACAAGACATCAACGGCCGGCATCAAGGCAAAACCGGCGCACAAAACAAACTTGAGGAGGTTTAGTAAATTCATGCAGGGTTAAAACGCCAAAGTTCAGGGAATGTGTTGGTTAATTCTTGTTTTTTTGTGTTCAACGGTGGAAAGTTCGTCCGAATACGGTAAGCTGCAAAACAATCTGGGCCTTCCTGCGGTTTCTTAGCCGTTGTTTTGTTGTAAAGCAGTTGCAGTAAATCGGGCAGCATACGGCATCAGTGTCGGAAATTTGCCATTCCCACAAATGCTGGTGGGCAGGCAAATCCACAGCGCGGCTGCCATTGGTGCTTCTTCCCGAAGCAGCCTGGGAGCATATATTCCGGAATACAGTGTGGTTCCGTTGGAGCATTCCGGGCTGCGCCAATTGCTTCGCGGCCCCTTGCGCCTGCTGCTTCCCCCGCTGCTGCGCCGGCAGCACAGCTTGCTTTATGTGGGCCGACTGCATTACCCGGATGTGATGAGTCGCCCGCCTGCTCAGGATTCCATGCGGCTGATCACCAATTTCATGTGTGAAAAAGGTTTGCGCTTTACTTTGGCTCCCGGAAAGGTGCGTGTGCCAGGCTGGATTCATTTCCGCACCGAACCCATCATGCAGCTGAACATTCCATCGCAATGGCGGTACATGGATGACTATTTGTCCACGCTGAACAGCAAGTACCGTGTGAAGGCCAAACGAATCATGGCACTATCGGCACCTTTAACCATGCGCCTGCTTGAGGTCGCTGATTTAAACCAGGAACGACCCACGCTCGATGCAATGTTCGCCTTACTCAAACAGCGTGTACCCTTTATGCTGGGTGCCATCAACACCCGATTCTTCGAAGAACAGAAAGACCATTACGGTGATCGACTGCATTTGCGGCTGTACGAATTGGAGGGGAAGCCTGTCGGGTTCATGACGCTGTTGGAAGAAGCAGGAACCTTGTATGCATTGCACGCCTGCACATTACCCGCCGAAAACAAACGTCTTCATATTTATCAGCGTATGCTGTACGATGCAGTTGCGCTCGCCATCAGCCAGAAATGCAACCTTTTGCATATGGGCCGCACGGCTGCGGGAATCAAATCTTCGATTGGCGCAGAACCCGTGGAGGGTCATTACAGCGTATATGCCCGCGGTGTGCTGACGCGCTTCATCCTGCGCATCCTGGCCCGCTGGGCAAGGCCCGATGAAGAACCCATCCGCAAGGCATTCCGATAAAAAAATCCATTTTTGCATCATGACACAACGCCTGATGCTGCTTGCCGTTACCAGTTTGTTTACTGCATTGCAGGCCCAAGATACGCTCCGCAACAAGGCCGGAAGCCGCTACCTGTTCACCCGCAAAGCCGATCTTCAGGCCACAACGGTGCGCAACCAATGTCAAACCAGTACCTGTTGGAGTTTCAGTACCATCAGCTTCCTGGAAAGTGAATTGTTGCGCCAAGGAAAAGGCGTTCACAACCTCAGCGAAATGTTTGTAGTGCGCCACGCCTATTACGAAAAAGCCATCATGTACCTGCGCATGGACGGCGACCACCGTCTGGATGAAGGTGGCGAAGCCCATGATGTGCCCATGATCATCAAAAAATACGGCATCGTTCCGGAGGAAGCGTACCGCGGTTTGGCGTACAAGGCGAACGCTTCAGACAGTACCCATAATCACGCGGAATTGCGCGCAGCCATCAAAGCACTCGTGGAGGCCTACAAGCCTTTCGCCGCCGCCGGCAAGCTCAGTCCCGCCTGGTTGCAGGCGCTGAATGGCTTGCTCGATGCCTACCTCGGCAAGTTGCCGGAAACCTTTAACTATGGCGGGAAAACCTATACTGCGCGCACCTTTGCCGATGGCCTGGGCTTGAAGATGGACGATTATGTGTTCCTCACGTCGTTTACCCATCAGTCTTTTTACAAGCCATTCGTGCTCGAAATTCCGGATAACTGGAGTTTGCAAAGCGCCTGGAACCTGCCCCTGAATGAATTTACCGAGCTGGCGTTCCGTTCACTGGATATGGGCTACAGCTTTGCCTGGGCTGCCGATGTGAGCGAAAAAGGTTTCTCCTTCAAAGATGGAATAGCCATTCTGCCCGTGCATGACAGCTTGGTAAAGGCTAAAGGTGAACCCGTAAAGTTCCAGCAGGGATTAAGCATCAGCGGCTTCGATCAGGCCTGTCCGGAACTGAATGTGGATGCCTCTTTGCGTCAGCATTATTACGATTACAAATTCACCACCGATGACCACGGGATGCAGATGACGGGTTGGTACACCACACCCGACGGCAAACGCTGGTTCAAAATGCGCAACAGCTGGGGAACCGGAAATTACCTCAACGGTTATCAGATGGTTTCTGAAGCGTATTTTAAAGGCAAAACCATTTCCATCATGGTGCATAAGGATGTGCTTGGCAAAAAGCTGGCGGAAAAGCTGGACCTCGATTGAACAATGCGGTTGAGGTTTTACACGTTAGGTTAATCATGAATAAGCGTCATATTATAATCGTTGTGCTGCTCGTTGCCGGCTTATTGTTTCTGCAATCATGCGGTTCCAGAAAGAGTTGTAATACCCGGGGGAAAAACAGAACCGAAATGGGATGGATGTAACACGCGTCCTTTTTGTATGCCTTGGGAATATTTGTCGTTCGCCGCTGGCGGAAGCTCATTTTCTGGCACATACCCAAAACCTGGGCACGGCACACTTGTTCCGCTGCGACAGCGCCGGAACCAGCAACAACCACAGTGGCGAGGAGCCCGACCGGCGCACCCTGAAGAGTGCCGCACAACACGGGCTGGAAATAAACCACCGCGCCCGACAGGTGAGCCTGGACGACTTCTACAACTTTGACCTTTTGGTGGCGATGGATCAGCACAACCTCAGGCATCTGGAACAAATGAAACCTTCTGATGCCGCTGCCCGGCTCATGCTATTGCGCGACCTGGATGAACATGCGCCCGGCGCAGATGTTCCCGATCCGTGGTACGGCGATGAAGCACTTTTTGAAGAAGTTTTTCACCTGCTGCAGCGATGCACCGGACAGTTGCATCAACATTTACAACACGGAATACCACGAGTTTTATGAAACACTTCATCCAATTGCTGGACGCACTGCGCGAGGATCAGGCTCCTTTATGGGGCACACTTGGTGCGCAAGCCATGGTGGAACACCTCACCCTTGGCATCAAAATAGGGAATGGGACGCTGCGCCCGCGGAATCCTGTTCCCTGGGAAGCATACGATGAGGAACGCAAAGCAAGGGCAGCAGCATTTACGAATGCTGATACACCTTTCGCCAAAAACATCATGAATCCGATGATGAAGGACAAGCCTTTTGAAACCAGGAAAGCAAACCTTCAGGAAGCCAAAGACTGGTTTGCACTGGAAATCGGGGCATTTATTCAATATTGGGAAGACCAGCCGGATTCGGTGCTGATGCATCCTACGCTGGGTCCGATGAATCACAGGCAGTGGCAGCTGTTTCAACAGCGCCACATCACGCACCACTTCACGCAGTTTGGGCTGATGCCCGATCAGGGTTCCTGAAGCAAGGTAAATCGCGCTGTTTGCGTGAAACTCCTTTGCGTTACTTCCAAAGAATATAACCCATCCGGCAGGCGGAGGGTTTGAAGCCGGATTTGTTTTTGTGCCGCTGTGCCCGTTGCCTTCAGGCAACCCTTGCTGTCGAAAATGCGGTATTGAAATGGAGCATCATCCGGCAACCGCAGTTGCAAAACTTCACCTGCGCCCGCTGGATTCGGATAAAGCACCAGTGGATTCAGTACAATGGTGGCCACGGAAGAAGGTGCCCAAATGGGTTGGTCGGTAGCCAGATTGTCCAGCCACAATACGCTGCCCGGCTGCCGTGGTTTCTTTCCATCAAGTATGGCTTTACTGCTGGTACAAACAACTTGTACCGAATCGGGCAAACCGGGAAGCAGCCAATACACGGGAAGTTCCAGCCTTGTCCAGTTGCTGATGGTTCTGCCTTCTGCATGAAAAGCTACGCCCACCTGTTCTTTTACGCCGATACTTTTGTTTCGGGTGAACAGCAGAATGATGGCCGCGGAATCTCCGGGTGTAGGTTGGTATTTCAGGTAAAAACTGAATTTGGTGGGTTTTTGATTCGCAGGTAAACCCGGTGAAACATCGCGTTCGCCCAAACTGATGATGCCCGCAATGGTATCGCTGAATTGAAGATCTGTGGAGGTACAGGCCAAAGTGCTGATCCGTGCGGCCACCTTCCCGGAAACGGGCGACGAGTCGGGCGCAACAAACGGGTAGCAGCCAAACTCGGATGCCAGGTTGAAGGTGTTCCAGTAATAGGGCTCGTAATAGGTGCCCGTAAACACCCAGTCTTCGAAGCCGGCATTGGGGATTTCAGTGTGTTGGGCCTTTAGCTCCGTATGGGTGGCCAAAACAGTCATTTGAATACCCAGAAGAAGTAAACACTGTTTCAGGTGCATGCTTCAAAGTAAAACAAAGAAATATGCCGTTCTATATGTTTCATCAGGTGCAAATTGGTGCTTCAAGGGAAATTGGGCATCCTCCGTGTAAAAAAAACTTTAAATTTTTAAACCCTACATGGTTTGAGTACTCTATAAGTTGAAAACCCAATATCTTGCACCTTATGGACAGGAAAGAATTCCTTAAATCCGGTTTCAGTAAAAAAGCTGCGGCACCACAGTCAACGGCCCGCAGCCGCCGCCTGCTCAATACAGGCTTGGCTGCCTATCAGGGAACGTTTGGCAAAGCTGAGTTGCAGCATCTGTTGCGCCGCACCTTGTTCGGGGTAAAAAAATCGGAACTGGATGCATTGTCGTCATTGTCATTATCGCAGGTGGTGGATTTACTCATCACGCCAATGGCAACACCGCCTGCTCCGCCGGTGAACAACTACAACGCTACTTATGCAGATCCGAATGTTGCGTTGGGTTCCGCTTGGGTGAATGCGCCATATACCGACGGCACGCTGAATTTCCACCGAACCCTATCGTTTAAAAGCTGGTGGATCAGCCAGATGTTGGATCAGCAGCCCAACATCACCGAAAAAATGGTGCTGTTCTGGCATAACCACTTCGCTACAGAAATCAATACGGTGCAAGATGCCAGGCTTTCCTACCACAGCAATGCCTTGCTGCGCAAACACGCCCTGGGAAATTTCAAAACATTAACCCGCGACATCACCAAAGATGCCGCCATGTTGATTTACCTGAACGGCTACCTGAACAGCAAGGCCGCGCCTGATGAAAACTACGCGCGTGAACTCCAGGAACTGTTCACCTTGGGCAAAGGTCCGGACAGTAAATACACCGAGGATGATGTAAAAGCTGCGGCCCGTGTGCTCACCGGTTGGAGGATCAACCGCGTTGGAAACCCGCCGCCGGTTTATTTCGATGTAACCCGTCACGATACGGCCAACAAGCAGTTCTCTTCGTTCTACGGGAATAAAGTCATTACCGGCAGAAACACGTCCACCGCCGGTGACGATGAGCTCAACGACCTGCTCGATATGATTTTCGCCCAGCAGGAAGTAGCCAAATATGTATGCCGCCGGCTCTATAAGTTCTTCGTGTATTACGAACTGACACCGGAGGTAGAAACAAACGTAATTGCGCCGCTGGCCGACATCTTCAGAAATAATAATTACGACATCCGGCCGGTGCTTTCCGCACTCTTCAACAGCGAGCACTTTTTCGATCCCCTGAACCGCGCCTGCTACATCAAATCTCCCATGGATCATTTGGTTGGATTCAGCCGCGAATGGAATTTGGTTTATCCAAGTGCCGCCAACCTCGATGTACAATACGGCATGTGGAATACGCTGCGTGGCTTTGGTCAGTTGCTGGGGCAGGATTTGGGAGATCCGCCAAGTGTGGCCGGCTGGCCTGCGTATCATCAGTCGCCACAGTTTTACGAGTTGTGGATCAACAGCGACAGCTATCCCAAGCGCAACCAATTTCAGGATTTACTGATCACCACAGGGTATAGAATCAGAACCACCACCCTGCTTGGTGATGTATATGCCATGGCCAATCAGTTTGCCAACCCTTCAAAGGCCGACGATCTGATTGATGATTCTGTGGCATTCCTGTTGGCCCTTCCCATTGGAACCAATACCCGCGCCACCTTAAAGAGCATCCTGTTACCCGGCGGCATCCCTGACTTCAACTGGACGGATGAATGGAACAACTACAAGAACAATCCGGGCAACACTACCTACAAAACCATCATCTACGCCAAGCTGATGGCCTTCTATAAAGCAATCATGAACCTTGCCGAGTATCAACTCGCCTAATGTCAGCATCCATGAAAAGGAGAAAATTTCTACAAAACACTGCCGCCGCAGGAACCATTTTACCCATTACGCTGGGTAGCCATAAGCTTCAGGCCTTTGGCCCCAATTCCATGCTGGGTGCTTTGGCAAAAGCTGCTGCACAAACAGACCGCGTGCTGGTAATCATCCAACTGAATGGAGGCAACGACGGACTGAATACCCTGATTCCGGTGGATCAGTACAGCAACCTTTCCAAGGTGCGCCAGAATGTGCTGATTGGCGACACCAAGGTGCTGAAATTAAACGGGAAAACCGGTACAGGCCTGCATCCGGCCATGTCCGGGATGCAAACCATGTACAATGAAGGCCTGATTTCAGCGGTGCAAAACGTGGGTTATCCCAACCCCAATTTTTCGCATTTCCGAAGCACCGATATCTGGATGAGTGGTTCAGACAGCAATGTGCTGGAACCCTCCGGTTGGATGGGACGCTACCTCGATCAGGTGTTTCCCGGATTCCCGACCGGTTATCCCAATGCTGCGATGACCGACCCGCTGGCCATTCAAATTGGCGCAGGTGTTTCGCTTACGTTTATGGGCCCGGATATGAACATGGCCATGGCCATTACCGATCCGAGCAGTTTTTATAACCTGGTTACCGGAAATACCGACTCAGCGCCTGCTACACCGGCAGGGAAGGAGTTAACCTATATCCGCACCATTGCCCAACAAACGCAGGAATATGGAACGGTAATCAAAGCCGCAGCCAATGCGGGCAAGAACTTAGCCACCTACCCGTCTAACAATCCGTTGGCAGATCAGTTGAAAATTGTAGCCAAACTCATTCATGGAGGCTTGAAAACTCCGGTTTATATGGTAAGTCAGGGTGGCTATGATACGCACAGCGCCCAGGTAGATACGGCCGATACGACAAAAGGTGCACATGCAACTTTGTTGCAGCGCCTTTCAGATGCCATCAAGGTATTTCAGGACGACCTTAAGCTATTGGGAATTCAGGATCGCGTGGCAGGAATGACTTTTAGTGAATTTGGCCGCCGCGTGATGAGTAATTTCTCGAATGGAACTGACCACGGTGCCGCTGCACCCTTGTTTGTGTTTGGCAGCAGTGTGAATCCGGGCATCATCGGAAACAACCCCGTTATTCCGTCCACCGTTTCGGTAAACGACAATGTGCCGATGAGTTATGATTTCAGGCAAGTGTACGCCACAGTGCTGAAGGATTGGTTTGGCCTGAGCGACAGCGAGGTGAAATCTGCCATGCTCGGCGGTACGTTTCAAACACTGCCCATCTTCAAAGCCGGTTCCACCAAACTCGAAGACTTCGCCGACCTTTTGTCGCGCATCAGCCTCGACGATCCATACCCGAATCCCGCATCCGGATCGGCCCAGGTTCGCTTTTACACCGATGGCGGACAGGTGGAATTGCGCCTGTTCGACACCATGGGCAGTTTGATCCGCATCGTCAGTCAGGGTAAACACCGTTCCGGAAGTCATGAACTTCTTTTGGACCTGAATGGACTTCGCCCCGGCAACTACTTCCTGCAACTTGCTCAGGGCAACCAAAGGGTTACCAAAACCCTGGTAGTCAGGTAGGTTGGTCGGCAAACCATCTTTTGGAAAGAGGTAGCGCCAAGCCGGCAATTGCTGTTGGTTATTTATTCTCTTGATCCCGCCCTAAATTTGAACCATTATGTTCCAAAGGGGGATTTTGAACATGTTGTACTTATGCATCTGCACGGCAAGTTCATGGGCACAGGTTGCACAGAAAGTGCAGCCGTTGCCACAACCCGATGGTTGCCTCTCCATGCAGCAGATAGTCCGCATGCAGCAAAGTGATTTGGATGCCACGCGCCTGTTTCTGGACGCACTGGGCTGGAATTTCAGCGGTTCTTCACAGGATGTATCCTACAGGCACATGGACAGGGATTTGCCTTATCATTACATCAACTGGCAACACCGCAGCAGCTACGCCCGCCTTACCCTCTTTTATTATCCGGGGAAGGAACAAATAGTGCGCCTGGAGCCGGATGAACAGTGTTTCCGTTACCTGCTTGCCGCTTTCAGGCAGGCCGATGGGAAAAACAGCGTTGGCGACAACACCCTTACCACGGTGTTCAAGGTGCAAAACCTCCAGGTGGAGTTTATTGAAAGCAGCTACAGCAGCAACTTCACGATTCAGTTGCTTCCAACGCTGGCTTTAACCAGGGAAGCGCGCGCGCAAATTGCTGCAGAGGAAGCGGCAAAGCGCGCCGTTCAGGAGCGCAACAGACGTTATCGGGAGGCGTTACAACGCGGCGATGAAGCGTATGAAGCGGGTCGATATGGCGAGGCGCGCAAGGCATACGAAGATGCACGGTTGATTGAAGATACTGAAGACGTGCAGGAACGCATTGAGTCCTGTGGGCAGGCTGAATGCAAGAAACGCGAAGTGCGTGCAGACTCTGCATATCGAGCCGGAAATTACGAACTGGCGCGAACCCTCTACTACGAGGCCCGCCCCTGCAATGCAAACAAGGGAAACATTGATGTCAAAATCCGCCTGATGGAATCAAAAATCAAGGAGCAACAGGTGCGCAAGGCTAAAGAATATGCCGACAGACTTTATGAAGCCAAAAGCTATGGCGCTGCCCGCAATGCCTACGAAGAGTTGTTGCGTATTGACCCGGGAAACAACCACGCCAAAAGCAGGATTGAAACCATCAAAACCATCACGCAGTTTTTGTATGACCGTGGCAGGACCGTTTTTGCTTATCAGGAAGAGAATGGTTCGGGCTTGTTGCTGTGGAAGCGATCGGTGGCTGAATCGCTGAACCGCACCGTTGCCGCTTCATCAAGTGGCAGCATCAGGGCTGATATATCGCTGCGCTTTGATACGATGGGCAGGAACAAAAGCAGCTTCCGCATTCAGGAAGGAGGAACGCCTGATTTACATGCGGAGTTTCAGCGCCTCGTTCAGGCAAGCGTGCTCTCTCCACCAAAAAAGCGTGGCTATTTTATAGCGGCTAAGGAAGATGTGCCCATCAACCTGCGATGGAATTCAGAAAGTTATGCTGTATGGTCGGATGTGGGCGGTTTGCGCTTCGACAAAGACTTCCCGGCTGCGCTGAAGGTTGACGTAGAGCGCTACCTGAACCGGAATACGCCCAAATACGGAGATTTTGAGTTTCAGGTAAAGCATAAAATCCTGAATGATCGAACCACAACAGATCTGCAGCTGGTGGATTATAAATCCAAGGCAGGTCCGGGTTCAGCTTTATATTCACTGCTGTGGCCGGGTTTGGGAACATATCGTGCCAGCTATGGTGCGCAGGGTAAAGGTTCCGCTAAATGGTTTTTATACTGTGCCGGCACGGCAGTGCTCAGCGGTCTTTATGCGAAGGCACAGTACAACAATTACCAGAATGCCACAAATCAGGCAGATATGGATTATTACTACGAGCGGGCCAATCTCGGGTACAAAACAGCCCTGGTTTCGGGCGGTTTGGCGGCCACTATTTATGTACACAACATCTTTGCCGCCTTTCACAGGGGCAGCCGCAATGTGAAAGACAGCAGGGCCTTGCGCGCGCGTCTGAACAATGAACCCATCAACATACACAGCCAGGCAATCACTTTACCATGAACATCTTAAGAACTGCGTTTGTCGTTTTTATTCCCTTTTGTACAGGGTGTTTGAAGGAACCCATAACCTGGAACCTGCCGCGTAACAATGCCGGCGATACTGCCCAAAATGTCAATCCCAATCACCCCAATGCACCCATTGCGCGGTTCAATGCTTCGACCACTCGGGTTCCGCTTGGTGGGAAGGTGAAATTCATCAGTACTTCCACACAAAATCCAACCGTGTTTTCCTGGTACTTTCCGGGAGCATCTCCTGTTCGAGCTGCGGGAAGCAGTGCAGAAGCCACCTTCAACCGATTAGGCTACTACGATGTTCAACTGTCGGTGCGCAACTCATTTGGCAGCGACAGCACGCTCCGAAAATCCTATATCGAGGCTTTTTACTTTAAATCGTTTGCGGATAAAGACTGGGAGGATTGGTTCAGTGATGGCTGGATGTTCACATCCGGACAGGTTTGTAATGGTTGTGTCTTGGCCTGGCAGAACAGCAGCAGTGCACCTCAATTGTTTAGCCTGAGCCGCGATTTCAGCAACATGCCTTCTGGCGCTACTTTGAGTTTTTACTACCAGATTTATAGTCCCGGAGGATACTTAAGGGTGCGTTTGAATGGCGTTGAAATCTGGAATGCCTCCGGTTATGGAAAGGCTAACCCGAAGATCAGCATTCCGCTTTCAGGAAGTTATGAGGTTTCTATAGAAGCTTTGGTAGCTTATACCCAAAGTATATACGTAAATGATATAGAAATCAGGCCCTGATTGGCAGCAGCCATATACATGAAGGGCTTACCGTATGTCGTAATCATTCCTGTGGCATATAAATAGAAAAACCCCGGAAACCCGGGGTTTTTCTATTTGTGATAAAGCAACAATGGCTTACATCATGCCACCCATGCCGCCCATATCGGGTCCATGGCTGTGGCCTTTTTCTTCTTCCTTGATTTCAGCCAGAACACAGTCGGTAGTGAGGATCATACCGCCAATGGAGGCAGCGTTTTCCAGTGCTACGCGGCTCACTTTGGTAGGATCAATCACACCGGCAGTGATGAGGTGTTCAAACACTTCGGTGCGGGCATTGTATCCGAAGTCATTCTGACCTTCCCGAACCTTCTGCACGATGATGCTGCCTTCGCCACCGGCGTTGGCTACAATTTGGCGCAGGGGTTCTTCCAGGGCGCGCTTCACGATGAGCATACCGGTGGTTTCGTCTTCATTATCGCCGGTAAGTCCTTCGAGTGCAGCGATGGCACGGATCAGGCTCACGCCGCCACCGGGCACGATGCCTTCTTCCACAGCAGCGCGGGTAGCATGAAGGGCGTCGTCAACACGATCTTTCTTTTCCTTCATTTCTACTTCGGTTGCTGCACCAATGTACAGCACGGCAACACCACCGCTCAGTTTGGCCAGACGTTCTTGCAGCTTTTCACGATCGTAGTCGCTGGTGGTGCTTTCAATCTGGGCTTTGATTTGGTTGATGCGGCCCTGGATATCGTCCTTGCTGCCGGCACCATTTACAATGGTGGTATTGTCTTTGTCGATGGTGATTTTCTCGGCGCGGCCCAGATCCTGAAGGGTAGCGTCTTCCAAACGACGGCCTTGTTCTTCGCTGATTACAGAGCCTCCGGTAAGGATGGCGATGTCCTGCAGCATTTCTTTGCGGCGGTCGCCGAAGCCGGGGGCTTTCACAGCGGCGATTTTGAGGGCGCCGCGGATGCGGTTTACCACGAGGGTAGCCAGTGCTTCGCCTTCAACATCTTCAGCGATGATGACCAGAGGCTTTCCGGTTTGTACCACCTTTTCCAGCACGGGAAGCAGGTCTTTCATGCTGCTCACCTTTTTGTCGTAGATGAGGATGTAGGCATTTTCCAACTCAGCTTCCATTTTTTCGGGATTGGTTACGAAGTAAGGGCTCAGGTAACCGCGGTCAAACTGCATGCCTTCAACCACTTCCACGGTGGTGTCGGTACCTTTGGCTTCTTCCACAGTGATCACGCCGTCTTTGCCTACTTTCTCCATGGCCTGGGCAATCAGTTTGCCGATGGTATGGTCGTTGTTGGCAGAAATGGTAGCCACCTGTTCGATTTTCTGATGGTCGTCGCCCACTTCGCGGCTCATGCCTTTCAGGGCTTCAACAGCTTTGATCACTGCTTTGTCAATGCCGCGTTTCAAATCCATTGGATTGGCGCCGGCGGCAACGTTTTTCAAACCTGCGGTCACAATGGCTTGGGCCAGAACGGTTGCGGTTGTGGTACCGTCGCCGGCCACATCAGCAGTTTTGCTTGCTACCTCTTTGAGCATTTGTGCGCCCATGTTTTCGATGGGGTCTTTCAGCTCGATTTCTTTGGCTACAGTTACACCATCTTTGGTCACTTGTGGCGCACCGAACTTCTTATCGATAACCACATTTCGCCCTTTGGGGCCGAGGGTAACTTTTACGGCGTTCGCTAATGCGTCAACACCTTTTTTCAAACCTTCGCGGGCCTGAATATTGAAATGAATGGATTTTGCCATAATGATTTACGTTTTACGTGTTTTGTTGGGTTAAATAACAGCGAAGATGTCTGACTCACGCATGATGAGGTAGTCTTTACCATCAATGGTGATTTCTGTTCCGGCGTATTTGCCGTAAAGCACGGAGTCGCCTACTTTAACGGTCATCGGCTCATCTTTTTTGCCGCCGCCTACCGCCACAACAGTACCTTTCTGGGGTTTTTCCTTGGCAGTATCGGGGATGATAATGCCACCGGCAGTTTTTTGTTCCGCCGCTGCGGGTGCTACTACTACCCGGTCTGATAAAGGTTGAATGTTCACTGACATAGTCAATAGATTTGTTTTTGGTTCAGGCGCCAAAGAACGATTTCTGTGCCAGTAGCTTAAAGGCTGTCATTATTGCACAACAGGACCGGGTTTGTGTCAGCAGCACCAAATTGAAAGGCCAGAATGTCAGCAGTTTTTATTACTTGGATGACTCATGAAATTCATCAGGGGAACTTCAGGCGAATTCTACTACATTGCGGTCAAATTTCTAAATTCAAAAAGCTATGATAAAAAAGGTACTGTTTGGCTCGGCTTTGATGCTGGGCATGGGATTGCAGGGCCAATCCTACTATTACATTGCTCATGTGCGCGAGGGAAATCCCGGCGGACTGAACGCGGAAAGTGATCAGGCCAATGATCAGAATGGCGGTGGATGGACCAAGGTTACGGGTACACAGGCCAATGTAGTGTACACCGGAAACATCGCCATCCCTTTCAGTTTCAAATTTGCCGGCAATACGGTTACGCACCTGAAGGCGGCAACCAGCGGGTTCATCACCTTCGACACCGGCACCAAGGTGGCACCGGTAACCGGTCCTGCAGCATTGCCAACAGCCACGCTTCCCGAGAAGGCAGTGTCTATCTGGGGGATGAGTGCTTCAGGCTCTAACGATGGTATTTTCACCAAAACTTTTGGCGCAGCCGGCAAGCGTCAGTTCTGGATTAAGTTCTATTCCATGAGTACACCGGGTGATGCCAGTAATTCCTGGACATACGCCAGCGTAGTTCTGGAAGAAGGAAGCAATAAGATTTACATTGTCATGCAGAACTGTCTTCAGGGAAACAATGCTTATGTAAGCCCCAAACACACTTTTGGCATCCAGGTAGATGGTACTACGGCAGTAATGGTCGCAGGTTCACCAAACATCACCAACCAGAGCAGTGATTTGATTGTAGAAGACAATGATTACTACGAGTTCATTTATGGGGTGCAGCCAGCGCTCGATTTGGCGGGCATGAAGGTTGATCTTCCTGCTTATGTTTCCAGAAAGGCGCCCATCGACATTAAATTAACAGTGCGCAACCAGGGCACTGCGGCTATTACCTCATACACCCTGAACTACAGCGTAAACGGAGGGGCACCCGTGTCAGCCAATGTAAGCAGTGCCAACATCGCGCCCAATGCTGTTCCTGTGCTCACCAATTCCATCAAGTGGAATCCTCCGGCAGCGGGTTGGTACACCATCAAGGCATGGGCCAGCAACCTGAACAATACTGGCGACGATGCTCCGGCCAACGATACCGCCAGCACGCGCACCTATGCATACGATTCAGCAGCTACCCGCAAGCTGATGCACGAGGTTTTCACCAGCAGCACCTGCCCTCCATGTAATCCTGGCAATGCTGCCCTGCAGGCCATTTGGGACGCACGCCCGGGAACACATTCCATCCTGAAATACCAGTGTGAATTCCCAGGTTCAGGTGATCCGTACTTCACCACTGAAATCGGCACGCGCCGCGGCTCTTACGGCATCAATTCTATCCCATCTACCGTTCGCGACGGTTTGCCCGGCGTGAATCCCAACGGTGGTTATACCATTGATGATTATGACGCGCTGCAGGCTAAACCCAGTTTTGCACGCATTAAAATCAACTCTGCCCAGCTGAGCTGGAAAGGCAAAGTGGATTTTGAAGTTGAACTGCTTCCTTTGGAAGACTACATGACCGGCAGCAACTGGCGCCTCATGGCTGTGATTGCCGAGAAAACCACCTACAAGAATGTAGAAACCAACGGAGAAACTGAGTTCACCCACGTGGCCAAGAAAATGGTTCCCGGAACCAATGGCACCGTGCTGAGCAATCTGGTTAAAGGCACGCCCCAGAAGTTTAACCTGAGCTATACCTTCCCCGATGTATATCGTCTTCCCAACAATGCAACTGATCGCATCAACCTGGCTACCGAAACAACCGTTGAGGACTTCTGGGATCTTGAAGTAGTGGTGTTCCTTCAGAACAATACCACCAAAGAAGTGGTTCAGTCTGAATCCAAGGATATTGCCTTCAATACCGGACTCAATGATGATGAACTGAGCGGTTTGATGGTTTATCCAAACCCTGCCCGTGACGAGGTGAATATTTCTTTGCCAGCGGCTGGAAATGCGCAGCTCAGCGTGTTCGACATGAACGGCAAGCTGATGATGCAGCAGGGTGTGCAGCAAAGCGCCCGAATCAATACTCAGGGTTGGACTCCTGGCCTGTACATGATCCAGGTTCAGGATGGCGCCAAAATGAGCAGCCGCAAGGTGATGGTTCAGCGCTAAAAGTTACTTAATCTATTTAGAAGGGCATCCGTCGCAAGGCGGGTGCCCTTTTGTTTTGTGGCAACCTGGAAATTAATGATGCGCAGGTGTGAGCACAGCTTCAGCTGTGCGGGTAATAACCTGGTTTACATGACAGCTTTGCGGTGATTGGATCTGGCGACTGCGCTTTCGCAAACCGGTCCAATACAGGAGGATGCTTTTGTGGCGAAGCAGGATGAGCCTACGGGAAAACATCAGATGCTTAACTCCAGTTGACCGGGAGGCAAGTAGCACATGCTGGAATGGGGTGCCAAAGGAAAAGCCGTTGCTACTTCAGTAACAACGGCTTTTCGGATGAAGCGAATGAATGGTTGGTCTTTATTTAGCAGGAGCAGCCGGTGTAGCAGGAGTTGCCGGTGCAGCCGGTGCATTTTCCAATACCCGTTCAATTACTGGATCAGCATTTTGATTTTTTGGGGTTGTTTCATCAGGAGCTCCATTCCAGGTAGCGGCTACAAGGCTGATTACAAGAATCAGGATGGCACCTCCCCAGGTAAGTTTCTCCACAATGTCGCTGGTTTTAGCTACACCAAGAATGGAGTTGCCCGCGGAAAAATTGCTGGCAATGCCGCCACCTTTAGGATTTTGAATCAATACAATCAACATCAATAAGATGGCGACGACGATTCCGAGTATAAGCAGGATTTTCATATTCAGTTTTGATTTAATTCGTTGCGGATTTTCTGAATCAGCCCGGCAAAATACGGTCTTTTCTCCGGAAATTTCAACATCAGACGTTCGAATGCCTGCAACGCTGCTTTTAAGTTTCCTTGTTTCCAGTAAATCTGCGCCAATGTTTCTGTGACCAGGGTTTCATCCTTTTCTTCGCTCTTTTTTGCCACATTCAGCGGGTTAAAAAACTCTTTTTTTGGCCTGCTGATGCTGGGATTGGTTTTCAGGAAGCGCTGGATCAAGTCGTCTGTTTGTTTGTGCTCGGTTTGCTTCGGTGGTGCTGGTGCTTCTTTGTTTTTCGGGTCTTTCAGCCAGGTGTAGAAATCCTTTGGTGCGTTGGGTGTTTGCGGCTGTGTTGTTTCCGGGAAATACAACTCTATGGAATATGCAGGAGGATGATCCAACAAAGCATTGCGCACGGAATCCGGGGCTTGTTCTTCGGGTTGAAGTGCTTCTGCCTCGGGTGGAAGCGTGCTAAGCTCTGTGGTAATTTCGGTTGGTTCAGGCTGCTGCGGAAGCGAATTGGTTACGGTTGTTGTTTCAGGTATGACTGCATTTGCAGTTTCCGGCACCTGCGGAGTTGCAACAGCGCTGATGTCTTCCCAAGATTGTTCTACAAATTGACGAAGCCAGGGACGGGAGGATAGGCGCAGGGCGGCGGCGTGCAAGGCATCGGAAGCCCTGTAATCGCTGTGTTGCTTATGTGTTTGTGCCAGCAAAAGATGCGGTACGCTGAAAAAAGGAAACTCTTTACACAACTGTTCCAGTTCGTACACATCCGTATTGCTTATCTGATTCGGATTGAGGAGTAATTGATTTAAGTAGGCTCTATTCATGTGCTGCTACCAATTGAGGGCTACTTTATTGAAAATTTGCTGCACAATCTGGTCGCATACCTGCTCAGCAAGACCAAGTTCCAGCGATTGGAAATTGGCAGTGGCATCATAATCGGCAAAAAAGGAAAATACATCTTCAAAATTCAATTCAGGATGTAAAGGGCATTCGAATGTAACCTTTATGGCTACTTGCAATCGGTTCTGTGTGGCCGCCGCGTTATTCTGTACGGCAACGGGGTCAATTCTGTAATCCTTGATGGAGCCTGAGCAGCGAAAGTCGCCTTGTGCGGAAACCAGGTCCAGGCGTGTTTCACCAACAAATTTACTGCGCAGTTTTTCTGTGAACAGTTGGCTGAGTTGGGGGTTTACGAGGGTAGCTTCATTGGGAAAAAAATCAACAGAAATATTGCGCACATCATCCGGGATATTCACTCCGGATAGGGAATAGTTTTTCAGAAAACAGGACGGCAGGCTGAACATTAAGGCCAGCGTTGCGACCATCCAATATTTATTCGAGGCCATACTGTTTGATTTTACGGTACAGGGTGCGTTCGCTGATGCCCAAGTCTAATGCTGCTTTTTTACGTCGGCCCTTATTTTTATTCAAGGCTTTGCGGATCATTTCAAGTTCTTTGTCTTCCAGCGACAAGCTTTCGGAAGCATCCGTTTCTTCAGCTTCGACGTATAGGTGCGCTTCTTCCAAAGGTTCGGCGGGCCTGAGGATGGCGGGTTCCTGACGCACAGGTACAGGTGCAACGCTCACTTGAGGCTGTGCAGGAATGTTCATGCCCGGTTCCGGACGGCTTCCTTCCAACAGCCCAAACACCACGCGTTTTAAATCATTCACGTCTTTGCGCAGTTCTACCAGAACCTTATAAAAAATATCACGTTCACTCATGCCGCTGCTAAATTCTTCCTGTTTGCCCAGCAACATTGGGAGTTTCGTTTCTGCTGCAGGGAGGTAACGGTTTAAGATTTCATCGCTGATCAGCGGCCCTTGTTCCAGAACGCAGATTTGTTCCGTGATGTTTTTTAGTTGTCGCACATTTCCTGGCCAGGCATAATTTTCCAGACTGCGCTGTGCTTCCGGGCTCATGGTGATGAGGCTGGTATGGTGACTTTCAGCGAAGGCATGGGCAAAGCGGCGAAACAAGAGGTAAATATCTTCTTTGCGCTCGCTGAGGCGAGGTACACGGATGGGTACTGTAGCAAGACGGTAGTAAAGATCTTCCCGGAACTTACCCTGATCAGCACGTTCCAGCAGGTCTCTGTTTGTGGCTGCTACCACCCGAACATCGGTTTTCTGCACAGCAGAAGATCCAACCTTTATGAATTCACCTGTTTCCAGAATACGGAGCAGCCGTGCTTGGGTTCCGAGGGGAAGTTCTCCTACTTCATCCAAAAAAATGGTACCGCCGTTAACCGTTTCAAAATAGCCTTTGCGTTTATCTGTTGCCCCTGTAAAGGCGCCTTTTTCATGTCCAAAGAGTTCACTATCGATGGTTCCTTCAGGGATGGCTCCACAGTTCACGGCAATGAATGGACCATGTTTACGGTGGCTGAGGTGGTGGATGATTTTAGAAAAGCTTTCCTTACCTACACCGCTTTCACCTACAATAAGCACGTTCATGTCTGTTGGCGCTACCTTGATGGCGGTTTCAAGGGCATTGTTCAGGCGCGGTGCGTTCCCTACAATTCCAAATCGCTGTTTTACGGCCTGTAATTCCATGGCTTGCAAAAATACACCAACACGCTGCCATATTGTCAGCGTGAATCCATAAACTGCCCAAAATCAGGAATGAGCAGGATTAGAAGCAGTAGGTAATCCAGAGGCGGCTGATGATGGCCGGAGTAAGGGAAAAAGACTGATTCAGGTACGTGCTGGAAAACGTTTGAGATTCTTTCTTTGTCTGGAAGTTATAGCTGCTGTTTTCGAAGTTCGTACGGACTACCGAAGCATTCAGGGTGATGTTGTTGTCGAGGGAGAGTGCAACATGTTTTCCGGCTTGGTATTTAAAGCCGGCCAGGTATCCAATTCCGGGCGTGATGGTCAGACTTCCGTAGGCGCTGTTGTTTGCGGAGCTCATGGAAACCACCACATCCCGGTTTGCGCTGTAGTTCAGATTCAGACTCCAGAGTGTGCCGCGGTAAAAAGCAAAGTTCCCACCCATTTGACTGTAGCGTTCTTTGGCCACCTGAACACCTAAACGGGCATAGGCGTCAAATTCTTTTTGGTAAGCGGCGGGCGCACTTTCAAAACCCTGTTGCTGGCTGTACACCGGGGTATTGCTGTACGAAGGCATGCCGTTCAACTCAATCCTGCGCATGTGACCTTCCTGTTTGAGCGGTTTGCGGATGAGTAATTCAACCTGCCGGCTGAACAGCATATTGAGTCCGTTGATCCCTATTTCTTTGTTTTGGGTTTGAACCTGTGCCGATGCGGGCATAAGGCTGCCCAGGACCAATAAAATGTAGCAGAAGTACTTCATATAGTAAAGGTTATTTACATGCAATATATAAAAGCATGTTGTGTTGGCTCACTCGTTCAGGAAAACCAGTTCGCTGCCAGGTGCAAGTACCGTAGGGCCTTGTTGTTTAAAGGAGAGGTTAACTTCTTGAGAACCAAGGTGTTGGACGCGCGTTTCCCTTTTATCGAAAATTACTTTCACTGCCTGACCTAAGACCAGGAGGGAGAAAGTGCAATTGTTCCATTCTTTGGGCAGAGCGGGGCTGAGGTGCAACACACCCTGACGAATACGCACGCCTGCAAAACCCTGCACAATGCTGAGGTAGCTTCCCGCCATGCTGGTGATGTGTAAACCATCTTCCGTGTCGTTGTTGTAGTTGTCCAGGTCAAGGCGTGCGGTGCGGAGGTACAGTTCATAGGCCTTTTCCCGGAAGCCCAGTTTGGAAGCCTGGATGCTGTGGATGCAGGGCGAAAGTGAACTTTCATGCACCGTCATGGGCTCATAAAAGTTAAAGTTGCGCTCCAGTTGTTCGGTGCTGAAATGATCTTCAAAAAAGTACATTCCTTGCAATACATCTGCTTGTTTGATGAAGCAAGAGCGAAGAATGCGGTCCCAGCTCCATCTTTGGTTCAGCGGCAGGTGTTTCTTGTCGAGGGCAGCAACCGGCATCAGTTCTTTGTCGAGGAACCCTTCATGCTGCACAAAAACGCCAAGTTTTGCATCTTCCGGAAGGAACATAGAAGCGGTTACCTCTTTCCAAAAAGTCAATTCTTTTTCGGGGTCAAGGCCTGTTTTACTGATGATGGATTTTCGGGCTTCCGGGTTGGAAGCGTCTAAAATAGCCAGACAACGCATGGTGAAATTCAGGCACCAAACGGCCAGGTAATTGGTGTACCAATTGTTGTTTACGTTGTTTTCGTATTCGTTGGGCCCGGTTACACCATGCATCACATAATGTTGCTTCTGGCTGCTCCAATGCACCCTTTGTGCCCAAAAGCGGGAGATGCCAATGAGTACCTCCAATCCGCCTTCTTCCAAAAAAGAGCGGTCGTCGGTATGTTCCATATAGGTATGGATGGCCCAGGCCATGGCACCGTTGCGGTGGATTTCCTCGAAGGTGATTTCCCATTCGTTGTGGCATTCTTCGCCGTTCATCGTAACCATGGGGAAAAGTGCTGCTCCATGTTCGAAACCTAGTTTAGCGGCATTTTCGATGGCCTTTGGCAGTTGGCGGTAACGGTATTCCAGCAGCTGCCGACTGATGGACGCAGGCGCCGAGAGCAGGAAGAACGGAATGCAATATGCTTCTGTATCCCAATAGGTGCTTCCGCCATATTTTTCGCCCGTAAACCCTTTCGGCCCAATGTTCAGACGGGCATCTGCACCGGTATATGTTTGATTGAGTTGGAAAATATTAAACCGCACTGCCTGCTGTGCCGGAACATCGCCTTCAATCATTACGTCGCTGCGTTCCCAAATGCCGGCCCAAGCCTGTTCCTGGTCTTTTTTATGTTGTTCGAAAGAAGAGGACCCGAGCGACTGCAGCATGTTCATTGCAGTTTGCGCGGTATCGGCTTCGGGGTATCGGAAGTTGCTGCACAGGACAGTGAATTTTTCCAGATGCAGTGTATCGCCGGCCTGAACCTGAGCGGTAAACGTATGTTCGACAAAGGCATCACTGCAACTGCCCACGCCCACTAAAGCATGTCCGTTGAGCGAGCATCGGTTGCGCGTTGCGGTACTGAGCACCCAACCCAGTTTGCGGGTGCGCATGCTCAGGATGCTGTGTTCGTTGAATATCTGAGCGCCGTTGGGCAGGGGTTCCCAGAACAGCTCATCGTAATTGCTGTCTTTGTTGCGCACGGCGCCGTCATTATACAGTTGCACCCTGATACCGGCATTGAAGTTCAGCGCTTTCACTGAGTATTCCATTGCGGCAAAATCCGGATGCTTCATGCTGTAGAAGCGGGTCGTTTGTACCTCAATACTTTTCCCTTGCGGAGAAGTGGCTGTGAAGCTGCGCAGCAGCAATCCGCGTTTCATATCCAGTTCCCGTCGGAACTTTTCAGTTTTCCAAACGTTCAGGTCCAGCACTTCACCATCTATTTCAATAGAAAGACCAATCCAGTTGGTGCTGTTGAGCACCTTGGCAAAGTATTCAGGGTAGCCGTTTTTCCACCATCCTACGCGTGTTTTATCGGGGTAGTAAACACCGCCGATGTAGCTACCCTGCAGGGTTTTGCCTGTATAGTTTTCTTCGAAGTTGGCTCTTTGTCCCATGAAGCCATTACCTATGCTGCATACGCTTTCGGCAACTTCATGCATGGCCGGGTCGAAACCCACTTCAACAATGCTCCATGGATCGTGCTTAAAGTATTGAATCATGACGCGGGGAATGCTTAAGAATTAATGATGCGGTACGAAAGAAGCCAGCGACGGAATCACCACTGAAGCTTCTTTAAGCGATGTGGGGTTCCCGATGCCAATGGCTCTGCAGCCGGCAGCAATGGCGGCCTTCACTCCAGAGGGAGCGTCTTCAAATACAATGCATTCTTCCGGCTGAAGATGCAGCATTGCGGCGGCTTTCAGGAAGGTTTCCGGATGTGGCTTTCCGTTGGTTACGATGCTGCCGTCCACAATAACGTCAAACATGTGCGCAATATCCAATTTTTCCAATACCAGCCTGGCGTTTTTACTGGCTGAGCCGAGGGCCAATTGAATATTGTGTGCTTTGGCGTTGTTAAGAAAATCAAGGGTTCCGGGGAATAGGTGCGCAGGGCTCATTTTGGCAACCATTTCCAGATACCATTGATTTTTTCGCTCCATGTCGCGCTCTAGGGTAGCCTGGTCCGGGGCAATTCCTGCCTTGTTGAGGATGTAACGCAACGACGCCTCGCGGTCCACGCCTTTCAGTTGATCATGGTCATGTTGGTCGAGGCTGATGCCGTATTCTTCAGCCAACCTGCTCCAGGCTTTGAAATGAAACACTGCGGTATCACAAATCACCCCGTCTAAATCCAGGATGTATCCCTTAACGCTCATAAATGGAGTTTAAATGCTCAGGCTTCCTGAATGTTTCAGGTGGTATTGTACCAGGTTTTTCACCGGTTCACGGGTGATCACACCTACCTGGAGGCGATGGATTTTGCACGCTTCGCGGAGCAGATCTGAGAAGTGATAGGCCACAGAACCTACAAAATGCACCGGTACATCCTGGTGGTTCTCATATTTCCAGATGTGGATGTTGATGAATTTACTAAAGCCATTGTACATAAAATCCCGAACCCATGTGCTTTGGCTTCTGCTGCTGAGAAAGCGCATGAACGAAGCCAGATAAACATTGGCATTGGGTAAATTGTACACATGTTCAAAGATTCCTTCTTTCGTAAGACCATATTCTTCAATCAAGCCACGATGGATATCCTCGGGTAGTTCTTTATAGAGGAACAGGCGCAGGAGTTCTTTGCCGTACCAGGTTCCTCCGGCCTCATCACCCAAAACGTATCCGAGCGCAGGCACTTTTTCATGAATTGATGTTCCGTCGAAATAGCAGCTGTTGGAGCCTGTGCCAAGAATACAGGCAATACCCGGTTCTGTTCCACAAGTGGCATAAACAGCACCGGTTAGGTCGTGGTCAACAGTTATGGTTGCGGAAGGGAATACTTCCCGAAGCGCGGCAACAAGCACCTCGTTTCGTTCCGGACTGCTGCATCCTGCGCCGTAGAAATACACCTCGCGAACCTGTCCGGCGTGTGCGAACAGTTCACTGTTATTCCTTATTTCAGAGGCAATAAGTTCGGTACTGTGAAAAAATGGGTTAAAACCCATGGTATGGAACTGTTGCTCTTCGCCTGTGGGGTTTACCAAAACCCAATCGCACTTGGTGCTTCCGCTGTCTGCTATCAGTAACATGAGGAATAATTGGTGGGCAAGATAATACATTTTCTTAGTGTACAAATGACACTAAGTTGAAATTTATTATTTCAGTGTGCGGGGAAAAATCGTTGAAATGCAGATGTGCGTCGGAGGTTTATTTTGCGCATTGAAGATGTCTGGAAATAAGAATCTTAATCCACATGTTTCTGTGGATTGTGTGATCTTCGGGTACGCGGAGCAGCAGTTAAAACTGCTGCTCATCCGCCGTTCCCTGCCAGCGGCGGAACAAGATGCCGATCGTTTCCTCGCATTGCCCGGTGATTTGGTATTGGAAGATGAAGATTTAGACCAGGCAGCCAAGCGGGTGTTGAAGGAGCTCACCGGTCTTGACAATGTTTTCTTGGAGCAGTTCGAAGCTTTCGGCGCACCGGAGCGGGTGAAGAAAGAAAAAGACAAGCAATGGCTGCGTTCGGTACGCGAAAATCCGGAGGCACGGGTAATCACCGTAGCGTATTTCAGCCTGATTGATGCTGCGGCTTGCAGGTTACAGCCTGGATCATTCAGTGCACAAGCCGTTTGGATTCCCATCAGTGAAGTTCCTGAACTGGCCTTCGACCACAACGAGATTTTCGAACATGCCCTTGATGAACTCAAGCGGAAAATACAGCTGCGGCCCATCGGTTTCGAGCTCCTTCCCGAGAAGTTTACCTTAAGCGAACTCCAAAATCTTTATGAGGCAATATTGGGCAGGGAGCTGGACAAGCGCAATTTCAGAAGGAAGCTGCTGCGCAGTGGATTTTTGAAGGCCCTTGAGGAAAAGCAGCAGGGTGTGGCAAATAAACCCGCCCAATTTTACCGGTTGAACCGCGAGAAATACGATTCCTTAGGCACTTCCTATGTGAATTTACGACTCGATGGTGACGACGATTATTTCCTTAATTGACAAAGATCCTGAGGTCTAAGCCCTCGGACTTCCGGGGCTGCAGCTACCTTGCAGGTATGAAAATATTGTTGGCCTTTGGGTTTGCCGCGCTGCTGGTGGTGTTGTGGGTTGCCTGTCGCCCGGCCAAAAACCTCCCGGTGGTAAAAGTAGATTTGAAAAAGTATCAAGGCAGGTGGTATGAGATTTCGAGCATTCCCTTGCGCTTTTCCAGAAACTGTGCCTGCACCTTCGCCGAATACGCGGCCGATGAACATGGATATGTACGTGTGTACAATCAATGCCTGAATACCAAATCAAACAGCATCGACAGCATACGTGGGAAGGCTTTTCCGGTCAAAAACAGCGGAAACGGCAAACTGCGCGTGCAGTTTTTCTGGCCTTTTCGCGGCGACTACTACATCATTGACCTGGACAGCAACTACAGGCACGCCATGGTAGGTTCCCCCAACCGCAGCACCTTATGGATTTTGTGCAGGGAGCGCACCATGGATGAAGCCACCTATCAGCAGCTGCTGCAGAAAGCCACTGCACTTGGCTTTGATGTGGGCCGCCTGAAGAAAACCAGGCAAGATTGCCCTTGATACTTCCCCAAGCACATCCCGGGTGCATTGAAGCATAAAAAAACCCGAGGGATTGAAATCCCCCGGGTTTTTATCATTTCGCGGCTGAACCTCAGCGCACAATTTTCATTTCATTGAGCAGGTGTGAGGCACCGCCAAACTTGTCCATGATGAACAGCGTGTAGCGCACATCCAAAGAGATGGTACGCTGCAGGTCGGGTTCAAAGGCGAAGTCGGAAGAGATGGCCTCCCAGTTGCCGTCGAAGGCGGTACCAATCAGGTGGCCTTCAGCGTTCAGCACGGGGCTGCCGCTGTTGCCACCGGTGATGTCGTGGTTGGTCAGGAAGCAAACAGGCAGGTTTCCTTCTTCGTTGGCATAAGTACCAAAATCTTTGTTGCGCAGCATGTCAATCAGCTTCTTAGGTGCATCGAATTCGACATCACCCGGAGTGTATTTCTCCAGTACCCCTTTCTGCGTGGTGATTTCGTTGTAATGAACGGCATCGCGCGCATCGTAGCTCAGCACAGAACCGTAGGTGAGGCGCATCGAAGCATTGGCATCGGGCGTAATCAGTTTGCCGTCGCGGTTCATTTCCAGCATGGCGCTTTGGAACAAGCGGTTGGCGCGTGCCAGCTTGGTATTGATGTCCATCATCATGGGCTGCAGCTCGGCATTCTTCTTCATAAAGGCCTTCCAGATGAGCATCACCGGATCTTTGCTGATGGAAGCCGATGGTTTGGCAAGGAATGCTTTGAGTCTGCCTGCATCGGTAAAGATGGAACGCTTGAACACATCTGCGGCCAGTGCTTTATAGTCGTTTTTGTATTTCGCAATCCAGTTGCGGAACTCCAATGGTTGTAAGGTAGGATCAAGGCCTTCGTAAACCATCTTCATCATCGCTGCGAGCACATTTTGTTCTATGGGCGCATAAAACTCCCTGTAGGTTTCATCCACGGTGCCAAGCATTTTCTCGGCCATGGATTTGGCGTCGGCCTGTTTGGCTTTGTCGTTCAGCATGTCGGCCAATTCGGTATAAGAAGCCGCTACAGCAAAAGGCTGGCAGTTGAATACGGCTTCACCCAGATACAAACCGAACATGCCGTACTGGTTCATGCCCTGATAAGCTTCATCATACAAGCCCATCACTTCGCCATAGGTGCCTTTGCGCACTTCTTCGCCATTCATCCAGGCTTCAAAAGCACGCTCTTCACTCTTTCGACGGTCGTAAATGTTCAGCTTTTTCAGTCCATCGCGTTCGCCCATGAACTTCTTCCAATAGTTGCTCAGTCCGGCGTATTTATCGGCATACATCAACTTGATGGCCGGATCTTTAAACATGTATTCTTCGTACAGGTCCAGGATGCTTCTGCGCACATCTACACGAGCAGGACGGTCTTTCTCGCTGAAGTAGCGGATGCCTTCGCTGTAGGTATAACGTGAAGTTCTGCCCGGATAGCCCATGATCATGGAGAAATCGCCCTGCTTGATTCCTTTCAGCGAAATAGGGAAGAAGTGCTTGGGCGCGTAAGGCTTGTTGGCGGCATTGTATTCAGCAGGCTTGTTGTCGGCACCCACATAAATACGGAACATGCTGAAATCAGCGGTATGGCGTGGCCACATCCAGTTGTCGGTTTCACCACCAAATTTTCCGATGTTCTGCGGAGGGGTTCCAACCAGACGGATGTCTTTATACACCATGTAATACATGGCCAGGTAGCGGTTTCCATTGTAGAAGGGAACCAGTTCCACCTTGTATTCATTTCCTTGTTCTTTCGCGCTTTCACTGAGTTTCTTGGTGATTTTGTCCACCGCTTCTTTCACAGCCTTGTTGCGTTCCGCTTCAGGTCCATTGATGGCGATGCCGTCCAGCACCATATCGCTCACATCTTCCACCTTCGCCAGCAAGGCAATATGGAAGTTGGCGGGGCGTTCCTGGCTTTGGTCTTTGGCCCAGAAACCATTTTCGAGGATGTTGTCGGCGGTGGTGCTCAGCTCCTGAATGGCGCCGAAGCCACAGTGGTGGTTGGTGAGGAACAGGCCTTGTTCGCTGATGATTTCACCGGAACAGAACATCCTGCCTTGTTTGGTGGTGAGCCTTACCACCGCGTCTTTCAGGCAGCTTTTGTTGATGCTGTAAATGTCTTCAGCCGTTAATTTCAGGCCTTTGGCCTGCATGGCGTCCTGCAGTTTGGCCAGCATGGTCAGCGGCCACATGCCTTCGTCGGCGCGCAGCTGCATGCCTGCAAAGGCGCCCAGGATCAGGGAAAGTATGAGTTTTTTCATGATTGCTTGGGGAAACAACGGGCAAATATCCATTTTTCCGGCTTCATTTCCGGTGATGCGCGGCATTAGCCTTCAGTTTCTATGGCATTGGGCACCTGAAACCACAGATAGGCCGCTGCCAACAAGGCGCAACAAGCCGAGCTCATCAGGCTCACCTCGGGTCCAAACAGCAACCAAAGCAAACCCGCTACGGAACTGGCCAGCAGTGAGGCAATGCTTTGAAATCCGGCGAAACTGCCCAAAGCCGTAGCCTTGTCGGAACTTGCCACCAGGTTGCTGATCCAGGCTTTGGAAATACCATCGGTGGCTGCTGCATAAACGCCGTAAAGGAGGAACAATGCAGCCAGAATGTAGGCATCTTCGGTAGCCGCCATACCTGAATATACAGCGGCAAACACGAACAGGCCCAACAGCATGATGCGTTTCAGTCCGATGCGGTCGGCAAGGATGCCCAGCGGATACGATGCCAGGGCATACATCAGGTTGTAGGCAATGTACCAGCCAATCAGCGTGAGGTCGTCGATGCCGCTTTCCTTCGCGCGCAGCAGCAAAAACACGTCAGAGCTGTTGAACAGGGCGAAGCCCAGGAGGCCTATGCAGAGTTTGCGGTATGCCACCGGGCTTTCTTTCCAGAACCCGATGGAACTGAAAAAGGATGGTTTGGCATTGAGGATTTTGGTTTGTTGACGGCTGCTGCGCAGCAGAAGGGCACTCAGCAAAGCAAATATGCCCGGAACAAAGGCCAGCAGGAAGAGTGTTTTGTACTGGTTCGGGTAGAAGCTGAGGAATAACAGCGCCAATGCCGGACCGAGTGCGGCCCCAAAAGTGTCCAGGGCGCGGTGAAAACCGAATACCGTTCCCTTTTTCCCGGCAGCTGCTTCATCAGCCAGCAAGGCATCGCGGGCGCCGCTGCGGATTCCCTTCCCCAACCTGTCGAGGGTGCGAACGCCAAAAACCCACAGCACATGGGTTCCCAGGGCGAGCAGCGGTTTTGCCATTGCGCTCAGCGCATAACCCCATTGCACAAATGGAACACGTTTTCCGGAAAGGTCTGATTGCCTGCCGAAGTAGCCTTTGCTCAATCCTGCCGTAGCTTCTGCCAGGCCTTCGAGGATGCCAATCAGCAGTACCGAAAATCCGATTTGCTTCAGGTACAGCGGCATCACCGGATACAACATTTCGCTGGCCATGTCGGTAAACAGGCTCACCAAACTCAGGATCCAAACGGTGCTTGTGATGTGAGGGAAGAAACGCATGCCGGGCCTTGCCGACAAATCTATCATCCGGCCCGAATATCTGCATCACATCCGCAGAAATGGCGAAGTTTGTGGCTGTGCTGATCAGCTTCACGGAACGGGGATTTTATTGCGCGCAGGGAGATTTCTACATCGACCCATGGAAGCCGGTATCTCGTGCTGTGATTACGCATGCCCATGCCGATCATGCCTATCGTGGTCATGGCCATTACCTCGCGCACCACATTTCAGGGCCGGTGATGCGTTTGCGCCTGGGTGCCGACATCAATCTGGAAACCATAGAATACGGTGAAAAACGATACATCAACGGGGTGGAACTGAGCCTGCATCCAGCAGGGCATATTCCGGGTTCAGCGCAGGTGCGCCTGGCTTACAAAGATGAAGTTTGGGTGATTTCCGGCGATTATAAAACCGAAGACGACGGCCTGTGTACACCATTTGAGCCCATACGCTGCACGCATTTTGTTACGGAAAGCACCTTTGGATTGCCTTTATTTCGCTGGCGTCCGCAAGCAGAGGTTTTTTCAGAAATGCTGCATTGGATTGGCAGTCTGGCGGACGCGGGCCGCAACGCCTTCATCCATGCGTATTCCCTGGGGAAGGCACAACGCCTCATCCGTGCCTTGCATCAGGCGGGCGTTCCCATTTTGGTGCATGGTTCGGTGCGCAATACCAACAAAGCACTGCTTGAAGCCGGACTGAATATCCCCGATCCGCCCATGGTTACGGCACAACAGCACATCGCTCCGGGAACCGTCATCATTGCCCCGGCTTCCGCTGCTGAAAGCAGCTGGACCAAGCGCTTTGAACCTTTTGGTGAAGCTGCCGCGAGTGGTTGGATGGCTTTGCGGGGAACCCGTCGCTGGATGAATGCCGAACGCGGATTTGCCCTGAGCGACCATGCCGACTGGGATGGATTGCGTGCAGCGGTATTGGCTACCGGTGCCACCAACGTTTATGTTACGCACGGCTATGCAGCGCTCTTTTCGCGCTACCTGCAGGAAGAACACGGCCTGAATGCGCAAGTGGTGCGTGCCCAATTCACCGGCGAATCGGCCGATATGCGGGAGGAGGAAGCCTCATGAAGCAGTTTGCAAAACTGATTGCAGCACTGGACCAAACCACGTCCACCACGAAGAAAAAGGATGCGCTGGTTCAGTATTTCCGCGAAGCACCGGAAGCAGACCGGGTTTGGACCATCGCCCTGTTTACGCACCGTCGTCCGCGGCGCAGTGTGAATACCACGCTGCTGCGGGCCTGGGCCGGAGCAGAGGCGGGCATTCCTGCGTGGCTGGTGGATGAATGTTGGCACATTGCCGGCGACATGAGTGAATGTCTGGCGGCCCTGCTTCCCGCAGGAACGAATACCTGTTCGATGAGTCTGGCAGCATGCATGGATGAAATCGGATCCTGGAAATCCCGCGACACGGAAGAAGTAAGGGAAGCGGTGTTGGGCATCTGGCGCGGACTGGACAGGCATGAACGCTTTGTGTTCAACAAGTTGATTACCGGCGGATTTCGCGTGGGCGTTTCCCAGCAATTGCTGGTACAGTCGCTGGCCAGGCTGCTGAACCTGGAAGATGCTGTGGTGTCCTTGCGCCTCGCAGGCAACTGGAGTCCGCAAAGCACCAGCTGGCAGGAACTGCTGCACGACGAACGCAGCGACGATGCCCGACTGTATCCGTTCTATCTGGCCTATCCACTGGAACAGGAGTTGTCGCAACTGGGTACACCCCAGGCATGGTTTGCTGAGTGGAAATGGGATGGCATCCGCGGACAGCTGGTATCGCGCGGAGCGCAGGTGCACCTTTGGTCGCGCGGAGAAGAGCTGATCAGCGCGCAGTTTCCTGAATTGTCGCAAGAATCAGCGCTTGCAGGACTGGAAGCGGTTATAGACGGAGAAATTCTGGCGTGGAGCGACGGCAAACCCTTGCCCTTTCAGGCTTTACAAACCAGGCTGGGCAGGAAACAGGTTTCTGCTTCCGCCATGAAAAAAACGCCGGTGGTGCTGCTGGCCTATGATCTGTTGGAATGGGAAGGTACAGACATCAGGCACCGGCCGCATCATGAACGCCGTGCCTTGTTGGAAGCATTGGTGCAACGTGTCAATCATCCGGTGTTGAGGCTTTCGCCTTTGGTTTCTTTTGAAAGCTGGCAGGAACTCAAATCCCTGCATGCCCAATCCCGGGAACAACAGGCCGAAGGATTCATGCTCAAACAACGCCATGCACCCTACCAAACCGGACGGAGGAAGGGTTCCTGGTGGAAATGGAAAACCGATCCTTATACCGTGGATGCGGTGATGATTTATGCCCAGCGCGGACATGGCCGGCGAGCGGGATTATACACCGATTTCACCTTTGCCGTTTATGATGCACAAAGGAACCTGGTTCCGTTCACCAAGGCATATTCCGGCCTGAGCGATGATGAATTTGCTACCATTAACCGTTGGATTAAAGAGCATACCATTGAACGCTTTGGCCCGGTGTGTTCTGTGGAAGCACAACTGGTTTTTGAAATTGCCTTTGAAGGCATTGGCGCGAGCAAACGCCATAAATCGGGCGTGGCGGTTCGTTTTCCACGAATACTGCGCTGGCGCCGCGATAAAACCCTTGCAGAAATCAATACACTGGACGATTTACGCATGCTGATCGGTGGCTGAGGCACCCGAAGGGCTGGTATGAAGCCTGTCACCCTGAGCCCCGTCGAAGGGCGTTTATTGTAAATCGTTCATGGGTATGTCGTCCTTCGGCA